>NZ_JBQHDC010000006.1:0-513758 GCF_052068075.1 Micromonospora sp. L31
GGGGTGTGGCCCGCCGTGACCGGCGCAGGGATCAAGCCTGACCGCCCGGAGCCGGGCACGGCGGGCCACACCCCACCACCGACCAGCGCAACCCACGGACCGACAGCAAGAGACACCGGCGCGGTCAAGGAAAGCGGCAGACCAGAAAGCAGCAGCCGCAGGGGGAAGAACGGCAGAAGCCCCGGCTCATCAGCCGGGGCTCCGTACGTCGAGCAAATGCCTGGTGGGCGATACTGGGTTTGAACCAGTGACCTCTTCCGTGTCAAGGAAGCGCGCTCCCACTGCGCCAATCGCCCGTGGTCGAGAGCGGACGACGGGATTCGAACCCGCGACCCTCACCTTGGCAAGGTGATGCGCTACCAGCTGCGCTACGTCCGCGTGCCACCCGGTCTCCCCGGCGACAGGTTGAACTCTACCCGATGGCAAGATCGCCTACTCCGCCGCCCCGCCCCGCCCGCTCCACCGCCGGTGATTGCGCTGGTCACCCACGGGGTACTGATTCACCTCGACAGCACACCGCATCCCCTGAAGGAGGCTGTCGTGGGTATCGGAACGAGTATTTTCCTGCTCGCCGCCGGCGCGATCCTGACCTTCGCCCTGGACGCGAGCGTCGGCGGCGTCGACCTGGACGTGATCGGCTGGATCCTGATGGCGGCCGGCCTGCTCGGTCTCATCATGACCGCGCTGGTCTGGGGTCGCCGCCGCCAGGTGGTCACCACCACCGAGCCGGTCGAGTACCGGCGGGTGGAGGAGCGCCGGGACATCGCTCCGCCGCTGTAGGGCGCATCACTACCCGGCCGACGGGGCTGATCGGTCGCGGGCGTACGACGGGGCGCCGGTCACCCACGGGTGGCCGGCGCCTTCGCATGCAGAGCCAGGAAGGGCGGGGAAACGAAAAGGCTGGCCACCGAAGTTCCGGTGACCAGCCTGATCATTCTGTGGGCGATACTGGGTTTGAACCAGTGACCTCTTCCGTGTCAAGGAAGCGCGCTCCCACTGCGCCAATCGCCCGTGCTCATACCGAGGTGGGGACGGGATTTGAACCCGCGTACACGGCTTTGCAGGCCGTTGCCTCGCCTCTCGGCCACCCCACCGAGGTTGCCCCCGTCATGCGTGGCGGCAGCTCCGAGCGGACGACGGGATTCGAACCCGCGACCCTCACCTTGGCAAGGTGATGCGCTACCAGCTGCGCTACGTCCGCTTGTCTCCGGCGTTCCCGGTGACGGATGAGAACTTTAGCCGAGGCTCGGAAGAGTTGCCAACTCGGGGGTGCCCTCGGCGCGTCCCTGGCGGGTTCCCGGGCGAGAAACCGGGGGCTCCCCCTAAAGCTTCCTAGGAGACTGGGTGGGGTGGTCGAAGGGATTGCGGGGGGGTCAGCCGAAGGGCCAGGTCGGGGGCGACGCGACGCGCCGAAGAAGAGCTGTCCGGGTTCCGACTGTGGCACGCCCGACCGGCCGGCTCGGTAACGCGCTGTGCTCATATCGATGGGTTACGGTAACCGCGTGACGAGACGTGCCGCCGATGTCCGCCTGGATTCCCTGCTGCGTACAGCCTGCGACGTGATCGTCGAGCGGGGGCTCGCCAACACCCGGACGGCCGACGTGGCGCAGGCCGCCGGGGTCAGCCAGGCGCTCGTCTTCTACCACTTCGCCACCAAGGAACGCCTGCTGGCACAGGCCTTCGCGTACGCGGTGGAGCAGGACCTGGCCCGGCTGGACGTGGTGGTCCGCTCCTCCGCCCCACCGCTGACCAAGCTGCGCAAGCTGCTGCGCCTCTACACCCCGCCCGGGCGGTCGATCTCCTGGTCCATGTGGATCGACGGCTGGGCCGAGTCGCTGCGCACCCCGGAGTTGGAGCGGGTCTCCCGCCGGCTCGACCTGCGGTGGCGGCAGGACCTCGCCGCGGTGATCGCCGACGGGGTGACCGACGGCACCTTCGTCTGCGCCGACCCGACGGCCGCCGCCTGGCGGATCAACGCGGTGATGGACGGGCTGGCCGTCCAGCTCGCGGTGCACGAGCGGGTGATCACCCGGCGGCAGTTCGCCGACTGGATCCGGCTGATCACCGCCCGGGAGCTGGGCCTCGACCCCGCCCAGCTCGACTGACCGCCCTACCCCGCCCGGGGCCGACCCGGTGGCCAGGGGGCAGCGACCCGGGAGCCGCGGCACCGGCCGCCCGAGGGCCGGACGACCGGGCAAAACCGCCCGGCCCGCCACGGACAGCCGCGACAATCGGCGGCATGGACCTGCTGGAGACGTACCGACGGAGCCTGGCCGAGTTCGTCGACCGGGTCGAGCAGGTCGCGCCCGGGCAGTGGTCGGACCCGACGCCCTGCCCCGACTGGGACGTCCGCGCGCTGGTCAACCACGTGGTCACCGAGGACCGGTGGACCGCGCCGCTGCTCGCCGGCCGGACCGTCGAGGAGATCGGCGACCGGTTCGACGGTGACCAGCTCGGCGACGACCCGGTCGGGGCGGTCCGGCAGGTGGCGTCCCAGGCCGAGGTGGCGGCCAGCCATCCGGGTGCGCTCGACACCGTGGTGCACCTCACGGCCGGGGAGACACCGGCGGGTGAGTACCTGTACCAGCTCGTCGCCGAGCACCTCGTACACGGATGGGACCTGGCGGTGGCGATCGGGGCGGACCCGCGCCTGGACGGCGACGTGGTCGCCGCCTGCACCCGGTGGTTCGACGCCCGCGTCGCCGACCACCGCAGCGGCGACCTGGTCCGGCCCGGGCTCGACGTGCGGGCCGGCGCCGACGCGCAGGATCGGCTGATCGCCGCCTTCGGCCGCGACCCGGACTGGACGCCGCCGGCCTGACCGGTCACCGGGGCCGGCGGACGACCGGACCGCGTTACCGGTCAGGAGTTGGCGCAGGGTGTCGGTCCGGAACGACCCGGCGCGGTCGAGGGGGTGCGCCGGCGCCGAGGGGGATCCGGCGTCCGACCGACGCGGGCAGCGGGGTCAGCCGGCGTGCCCCTGCCCGGGGGCCGCGGGGCGACGGCGCTGGCGCTCCCGCAGCCGGCGCCGGGCCGGCGGGTGGACGTTGGCCAGGTCGAGGTCGCCGCCGTAGTGGGCGAGCACCCGGTGGTCCATCACCCGTCGCCAGAGCGGGGGCACCAGCGCGGCGACCACCATGGTGGCGTAGCCGGCCGGCAGCTGCGGCGAGGTGTCGAAGCTGCGCAGCGTCTGGTAGCGGCGCAGCGGGTTGGCGTGGTGGTCGCTGTGCCGCTGGAGCTGGAAGAGGAAGACGTTGGTGACCGTGCGGTCGCTGTTCCAGCTGTGCCGGGGGTCGACCTTCTCGTAGCGGCCGGCGGCGGTGCGCTGCCGGGCCAGCCCGTAGTGCTCCAGGTAGTTGACCACCTCGAGCAGGCTGAAGCCGACCACCGCCTGGAGCAGCAGGAACACCAGTACGCCGGGACCGAAGGCGAGCATCAGCGCGGCGTAGAGACCCACCGTCATCGCCCAGGCGTTGAGGATGTCGTTGCGCCACGTCCACGGGCTGCGGCCCCGGAGCCGGAACCGGCTGGTCTCCAGCCGCCAGGCCGACCGCAGGCTGCCCCAGACGGTACGCGGCCAGAACGCCCAGAAGCTCTCCCCCAGCCGTGAGCTGGCCGGGTCCTCCGGGGTGGCCACCCGGGTGTGGTGGCCCCGGTTGTGCTCCACGTAGAAGTGCCCGTAGCCGGTCGGCGCGAGGGCGACCTTGGAGAGCCAGCGCTCCGCGGTCTCCCGCTTGTGGCCCAGTTCGTGGGCGGTGTTGATGGCGATGCCGTTGACCACCCCGACGGTGGCGACCAGCCCGGCCGCGGCCACCCAGGACAGGTCGCCGCGCGCCCAGACGGCGCAGCAGAGCACCAGGGCGGCGTACTGGGTGGGCAGGTAGAGGTAGGTGAGCCAGCGGTAGTAGCCGTCGGCGGACAGCCGGGGCACCGCCTCCTCGGGCGGGTTGCGCCGGTCGTCGCCGATCAGCAGGTCCACCACCGGGATGAGCCCGAAGACCACCACCGGGGTGAGCCACCAGGCCCAGGCGCCGCCGCCGTCCCGCCAGCCCAGCCAGCCCAGGAAGGGCAGCACCGGGACGAGCAGGGCCAGCGGCCAGAGCGGCTTGCGGGTGTCGCGCCAGGCGACGGGAGGAACCGTCGCGTCGGGGCTGATGGCCATCGCCGACCTCCGATCTCGCGGGCTGTCCTGACTGTGGCACCGGCCACTCCTTTTTACAAGAGGCAAGTTTTTGTAAAGCGACCACGGTGATCGCCACCGCACCCACCGTCACGGATGACCTTGCCCTCGCCCGATCTGCCTGGTATTCACAGATGCGCATGCGTAACAGCGCCTGCACCGGGCCGGCGCAGCGTCGGCCCCCGCTCCCACGAGGAGGTCCCGTGCCCAGACCGGAGTGGACACTTCCGACGAGCCGGCCCCGCCGCCGGCTCGTCCCCGTACTGGCGACCGCCGCCGTGGTCGCCGCCCTGCTGCCCGGCGGCGCCACCGCCGCCGCGCCGGGCGACGCCGCGACCGCGACACCGGGCCGCTCCGGCTCGTTCGCCGACGACAGCCACCAGGCCGCCGACCTCGACAACCGCACCGGTACGGCCGCGCCCGACGCCCGGCAGCGCGGCCTCGCCCGACGGGTCGACGCCGACGTGCGGTGGAACCGGCTCGGCACCCCGCACGCGCTCGGCCCGACCCGGACGCCGCTCGCCACCGGCCTGCCCGCCGACCCGGAGGCGGCCGCCCGGCGCTACCTCACCGACAACCGGGACCTGTTCGGCCTCGACGCCGCCTCCGTCGCCGCGATGGACCGGCTGCTGGTCCGGCCGATCGGCGACGGCGCGGTGGTCACCCTGCGGCAGCGCTTCGGCGACCTGCCCGCCGGCCACGACGGGCTGGTCACCGTGGCGGTCGCCGACGGCGCCGTCATCTCGGTCAGCTCCTCGCTGGCCCGGGACGCCGCCGCGCCCGCCCCCGCCACCCTCAGCGGCGAGCAGGCGTACGCGGCCGCGCTCGCCGACGCCGGCCTGGACTCCGCCCGGGTGGCCAGCCACAGTGTCCGCCCGGTCGCGGTGCCCACCCCGCTCGACGGCACGCGGGCCGCGTACGAGGTGACCCTGATCGGCGCGGACAGCGACCATCCGGCCGCCTTCACCACCTATGTCGACGGCATCACCGGTGCGGTGCTGGTCCGCGAGGACCTCGTCGACTTCGACTCGGACAACCCGAGCTGGGCGGTCTACCCGGCCACCCCGCCGCAGGACCTCGCCCCCGGGCAGGACCCCCGGGTGCGCTGGTGCGCCGACCCCGCTCCAGGCTGCGCCGCCGCGTTCCGCGACCCGGCCACCGGCAACGCCTGGGACGTCGACAAAGCCACCGGCCTGCCGACCGGCACCTCGCGCGGCAACTCCGCCAACACGGTGGTCTCCTGGGGCGCGGGCAGCCCGCTGCTGCCGGCCACCGCCAGCCCGGAGCGCCGCTACGAGTACCCGTTCACCGACCAGTGGCACCAGGCCCGCTGCAACCCGGCGGTGTTCACCTCCGCGCAGCGCAACGACGCCGACGCCGCCATCGCCAACCTCTTCGCCATGCACAACCGGATGCACGACTGGGCCTGGCACCTCGGCTTCACCGAGGCCACCTGGAACCTTCAGGCGGTCAACGTGAGCGGGGCCGGCCTCGGCGGCGACGCCGAGCAGGGCCGCGCCCAGCAGGGCGCGCTCTCCGGCAACCGGAACAACGCCAACCAGGGCACGCCGCGCGACGGCCTGCCGCCCACCACCAACATGTACCTGTGGCAGCCGCAGGCCGGCGGGCCGTACCCGCCGTGCGTGGACGGCGACTACGACATGACGGTGATCGGGCACGAGTACACGCACGCCATCACCAACCGCATGATCGCCGGCCCGGACAGCGGCATCGGCGGCCACCAGGGCGGCGCGATGGGTGAGTCGTGGAGCGACCTGCTCGCCGCCGAGTACCTCTACGAGCACAACCTGCGCGCCCCCGGCCAGACGCCCTTCGTCACCGGCGGGTACGTCACCGGCAACCTGATCAGCGGCATCCGCAACCACGACTTCAGCCGCAGCCCGCTCAACTACTCCGACGTCGGCTACAACACCGCCGGCCCGGCGGTGCACGCCGACGGGGAGATCTGGAGCGCCACCAACTACCGGATCCGCTCCGCGCTGGTGCAGCGGTACGGGTCGGGCACCCCGCAGCGGCAGCTCGACTGCGCGCAGGGGAAGGTCGCCGCGGACAGCTGCCCGGGCAACCGGCGCTGGGCGCAGCTGGTCTTCGACTCGTTCCTGCTCCAGGCGGCCAGCCAGGTCAGCATGCTCGACATGCGGGACAACCTGCTCACCGCCGACCGGCTCCGCTTCGGCGGGGCCAACCAGGAGCTGATCTGGGCCGAGTTCGCCCGCTCCGGGATGGGCCGGGACGCCGCCACCAACGGCGCCACCGACACCGACCCGACGCCGAGCTTCGCCAGCCCGTACGGCGACAACGCCACGCTCACCCTGCGGCCGAAGGGGGACAGCGCCGAGGCGCCGATCCGGCTGTACGTGGGCGACTACGAGGCCCGGGCCACCCCGATCGCCGACACCGACCCGGCCACCGCCCTGCCGGACACCTTCGAGGCGGTCGCCGGTACGCACCAGCTGCTCGCGGTGGCGCCCGGCTTCGGCCACCAGCGGCTCAGCGTCGTCGCCCGCGCCGGCCAGGAGGGGTACGTCGACCTGCGGCTGAGCCGCAACCTGGCGTCCACCACCTCCGGCGCGGTCATCACCGGCGACGGGGTGAACCTGCAGCGGATCGGCGACGACACCGAGAGCACCAACTGGGCGTCGCTGACCGGGGTGGCCGGCCGGGGCGTCACGGTGGCGCTGCCAGGTGGCACCCCGCAGGTGGTCAAGCGGGTCAACGTCAGCGCCATGCTGCGCCCGGCGATCGCCGGGGACCCTGACGCGGGCGGGCAGAACGCGTTGACCGCACTGCGATCCTTCGCCGTGCTCACCTGCAACGCGACCACCACCGACTGCGCCGACCCGGCGCGCTGGGAGCGGATCTACACCAGCGCCGGCGACGCGTTCCCGGGTGGGAAGTACCGGGCGTACACCCGGGACATCAACCTGCGGTCGTTCCCGGTGCCGACCACGCTCGCCACCCACGTGCGGCTGGAGGTGCTGGCCAGCCAGTGCACCGGCGGTCCGGCGTACGCCGGTGAGCAGGACGACGACCCGGCCACCAGCACCGACTGCGCGACCGCCAGCCCGGCGCGCGACCAGGTCCGGATCGCCGAGTTCCAGGTGTTCTCGAAGTGAACCCCGCCGGGGTCGGGTGGCGTCGCCGCCCGGCCCCGGCGGCCCCCGATCAGCGACGCGTCGCCGCCCAGCGCCCGGTCCGGCGGGCCCGTTCGTACGCCGGCCCGCCGCGGTCCGCTTCGCCCCCGCGTGCCGCGCGGGTCAGCTGCCGCAACCTGAGCAGCAGCCCGGCGCCGAGGAAGAGCAGCAGCCCGCCGAGGAGGAAGGCGGCCTGCACCAGACCGAATCCCCCTCGGGTGGCACCGGCCACCGGACGCCCGGCCGCCGGCGGCACCTCCGCGACCGCCTCCTCGGTCGGTTCGGTCGACGCGTCGACGGGCTCGGTCGGGTCGACGGCCACGGCCGAGCCGCTCGGCTCCGGCGTGGCGGACGCCTCGGCGGCGAGCAGGCCGACCACGTCGCGGGTGGCGCTCTGCCGGGCGAGCAGCCGCAGGTCGGCGTCGTACGCCTCGGCAGCCAGCGTGACCCGTCCCCGGTCGACGTCCTCGGCGAAGGCCACCCGGTAGCGGGCGGTGACCGTCCGGTCCGGGCAGAGCGTGCCCGGGTCGAGCTGACGGTCGGTGAGCCGGGCGATGTCCCCCTCGGTCTGGATCTGCAACGGGAAGCTGCCCGAGTCCTCCACCCGGTCCACCTTCACCTGGTCCAGCCGCAGGCCCCGCACGCTGAGCACCATCGACCAGCGGACCTTCACGCACCGGCCGCCGTCGTTGCGCGACACCACCGCGGAGAGGGTGCTCACCTGGTCGCCGGCGCTGAACTCGTCCGGCAGGCCGCTCAGCTCGGTGGCGAAGCCGGCCGCCGCCGAGGCCGGCGTGGGCGCGGCCAGCCCCACCGTGGACAGGCAGGCCAGCATCACCCCGGCCCGCAGCGCGTTCCGCCACACCGTCACCACCGCCTCGCCCTCCCGTCGGTCGCATCCACCTGGCAACGCTATGAGGGGTGCCGGGTAGCCGGTAGACGGGCGTGTTCGCACGAATCGTGAAGTACAGGTCGGGTTATCACGCTGGGTGGTGAACCGGTCACGCCCGACCCGCGACACGCCCGGGAACCGCCCCGGGAGACAATTCCCGGGTGTCGGATCTCTCCGCGGCCTTCGTCCGGCTGCACGCCCGCCTCACCCCGGTGGCCTTCGTCCCGGAGGTGCGGCTGCACCAGGCCGACGAGCCGATCGGGCTCTGGGAACTGACCGAGGGCGAGTTCCGCAGCTCCCAGCCGCCGCCGTTCTGGGCCTTCGCCTGGGCGGGTGGGCAGGCGCTGGCCCGCTACGTCACCGACCATCCGGAGCTGGTGGCCGGCCGCCGGGTGCTGGACCTGGCGTCGGGCTCCGGCCTGGTCGCCATCGCCGCCGCCCGGGCCGGCGCGACCACCGTCCGCGCCGTCGAGGTCGACGAGCGGGCGGTGGCCGCCGTCGCGCTCAACGCCGAGGCCAACGGGGTACGCGTCGACGCCGAGTTCGGCGACATCCTCGACGCCGACGCCGGGGACGCCGAGGTGGTGCTCGCCGGGGACGTCTTCTACAGCGAGGCGATGGCCCGGCGGGTGCTGCGCTTCCTGCTGCGGGCCGCCCGCTCCGGTGCCCGGGTGCTGGTCGGCGACCCGGGGCGGGCCTTCCTGCCCCGCGAGCGGTTCCGCGAGCTGGCCGTCTACGACGTGCCGGTGCCGAAGGCGCTGGAGAGCGTACGGGTGAAGCGCACCACCGTCTGGGAGCTGGACCCGGCCCCGCCGGGAGCCGCCCGCTAGCGTGTCGGCGTGCTGTTCCGGGGCTGGGGGGAGTCCGTCGACGAGCGGTGGCCGGACCTGGCCACCGTCGTCGACCACGTCGGCGTGGACCACCTGGTGGTCACCCGGCACGCGCTGGTGCGGCAGGTCCTCGCCGACCCGGACACCTGGCGGCCGGACAACGCCCTGGACGCGGTGACCCCGGTCCCGGTGGCCGCGCTGCGGGTGCTCGCCGGGCACCGGTTCCGGTTGCCGCCGACGCTGGCGAACAACTCCACCCCCAGCCACCCGGCGATCCGGGGAATCGTGGCGGAGGCCCTGCACCCGACCCGGGTGGCCGCGCAGCAGCCCTGGCTGACCGGGCTGGTCCGGCGGCGGGTGACCGGGCTGGCCGCCGCGCTCGACGCGGGTGAACCGGTCGACCTGTACGCCGAGCTCGCCGCCGACCTGCCGCTGCTGGTGCTGGCCCGGCTCGTCGAGCTGCCGGACGCCCCGGTCGGCGCGGTGAAGGACTTCGCCCGGGCCGCGCTGGAGCTGTTCTGGGCGCCGCTGGACGCCGACCGTCAGCTCACCCTCGCCGCCGAGGTGGGCCGGTTCCACACCGTGCTGCGCGACTTCGCCGCCACCGGCGGCGGGCTGGCCGCCGCGCTGCGCGCCGACGGGCACTCCCCCGACGTGGTGGTCGGCGCGCTGTTCTTCCTGCTGGTGGCCGGCCAGGAGACCACCTCGCAGTTCCTCACCCTGCTGCTGCACCGGCTCACCGCCGAGCCCGAGGTACGCGCCGGGCTGCGCGCCGGCACGGTCGCGGTCGCCGACGTGGTGGAGGAGGGGCTGCGGCTGGAACCGCCGATCGTGACCTGGCGACGGGTGGCGGCCGTGGACACCACGCTGGGCGGGACGGCGGTGGCGGCGGGCACCAGCGTGGTGCTCTGGCTGGCCCGCGCGGGACGCGATCCGGCGGTGGTGGCCGCACCGGAGGCGTTCCGGCCCGGGCAGCGCGGGTCGCGCCGGCACCTGGCCTTCGGCGCGGGTGCGCACCGCTGCGTCGGCGCGCAGCTGGCCCGGATGGAGGCGGCGGTGGTGGTGGCCGAGGCGGCCCCGCTGCTCGACGGGGTGACCGTGGTCCGCCCGCCCTGGTGCCCGGACAACCTGACCTTCCGGATGCCGGACGCGTTCATGGTCCGCCGGTCCTGACCTCCACGCCCTCCCACGGGGCGACGCGGCCGGCTGACGGGATGGCCGCGCCGGCCCCGGCGGTCGACTCGGTTGCCGCGTTCGTGACCGGGGCCGGCACCACCTCCCACGTCCCTTGGGGCTGCTGTCGCAGCCGGCGCACAGGGTCGCCTCCGTCGGCCAGCCGAGCCATTCGGTCCGGTGCCGCGCTCGTGGCCGGGCCCGCACCACGTCCCCCGGGGCTGGTGTCGTGGCCGGCTCGTAGGGTCGCCTCCGTCGGCCAGCCGGGCGGCTCGGGTCCGGTGCCGCGCCCGTGGCCGAGCCCCACACCACCTCCCCCGCGTCCTGTCGACCTGATGTCGCAAACGATTCAGGCTGCCCCGCCCCGGCCCATGAGTCGTTTGTGACATCAGCTCGACAGCGCATGAGCACCACGGCCGACGGGGATGGCGGACCGCTCCGCGACCGCGACTTCACCGCGCGGGCGCACGGCGAAAACGGCCGGAGTACCTGACGAAGGTCGGGTCCGGCGGACGCCGATCGGCAGCGGCGGCACCGGCCCGTCGGTTCCTACCGTCAACGCATGATCACATTACGTGGGTTGACGAAGCGGTTCGGGGCGGTGACGGCCGTCGACGATCTGACCGTCGACATCGCACCCGGGCGGGTCACCGGGTTCCTCGGCCCCAACGGCGCGGGCAAGTCCACCACCATGCGGATGGTGCTCGGCCTGGACCGGCCCACCGCCGGCCGGGCCCTGGTCGCCGGGCGGGCGTACCGGGAGCTGCGCCATCCGCTGCGGGAGGTGGGGGCGCTGCTCGACGCGCGGGCGATCCACCCGGCGCGGGCGGGCCGGGCGCACCTGCTGGCGATGGCCCGCAGCAACGGCATCTCGGCCCGGCGGGTCGACGAGGTGCTCGCCGTGGCCGGCCTGGACGACCGGGCCGCCGCCAAGCCGGGACGGACCCTGTCGCTCGGCATGGCGCAGCGGCTCGGCATCGCCGCCGCGCTGCTCGGCGACCCGCCGGTGCTGATGTTCGACGAACCGGTCAACGGCCTCGACCCGGACGGGGTGCGCTGGATCAGGCAGCTCACCGCCGGCCTCGCCGCCGAGGGACGGACCGTGCTGCTCTCCAGCCACCTGATGAGCGAGATGGAGCAGACCGCCGCCCACCTGGTGGTGATCGGCAAGGGCCGGCTGATCGCCGACGCGCCCGTCACGGAGGTGCTCGCCACGGGCGCCACCGCCGCCGTGCGGGTCCGCGGGCCGCACCCGGAGGGGCTGGCCGCGCTGGCCGGACGGCTCACCGCCGAGGGGTACGCGGTCACGGCCGAGGGCCCGCGCCGCCTGGCCGTCACCGGGGCCACCGCCGACCGGGTCGGCGACCTGGCGTACGAGCTGGGGGTGTCGCTGCACGAGCTGAGCCCGGTGGCCGTGACGCTGGAACAGGCGTTCATGCGGTTGACCGGCGACGCGGTCGAGTACGCCGCGGGAGGTGGCCGGTGACCGCCCTCTCCCCCACCCGCCCGGCCGCCCGGGGCGGTGGTCTCGCCGGCGCGGTGGCCGCCGAGTGGACCCGGCTCTGGTCGGTGCGGGCCACCTGGTGGACCCTGCTGGCCGGGGTGCTGCTGATGGCCGCCACCTCGGCCCAACTGGCGATCTACGCGGCCAACGCCAACACCAACGACGACCCGGCCGACGACCGGGGCGTGGTCACCGCCGGCAGCGTGCTGGTCGGCGCGCTGGAACTCACCCAGTACGCGGTGCTGGCGCTCGGCCTGCTCGCCATCACCGGCGAGTACGCCACCGGCACCATCCGCACCACCCTGCAGGGCACCCCGTCGCGGGGCCGGGTGCTGCTGGCCAAGGCGGTGGTGGCCGGCGCGGTGACGTTCGCCTTCGGGCTGCTGCTCGGCCTGGTCGGGGTGCTCGCGGCCCGGCCCCTGCTCGGCGAGTGGGGGCGGGCGCCGCTGGCCGGAACGCTCGGCGACGTGCTGGCGACGGCGACGTACCTGGCGCTGGTGGGGGTGCTGGCCCTGGGTCTGGGGGCGGCGCTGCGCAACGCGGTGCTGACCCTCACCGTGCTCTTCGCCGTGCTGATGATCGTGCCGCTGTCGTTGCGGGAGCCGGACATCACCCTGCTCACCCGGATCTCCGACGCGTTCCCGGGGGTGGCCGGCGGGCACTTCCTGGCCGGGGACACCGACCCGTACCCGCCGGTGGTGGGTCTGATGCTGCTGGCCGGCTGGGCCGGCGCGGCTCTGGCGGTCGGCCGGGCCGCGCTGCGCCGTCGCGACGCCTGAGCGGCCCGGGGCGGGGCGGGCCGGTCAGCCGGCCAGCCCCGCCTCGTACGCGATGATCGCCGCCTGCACCCGGTTGCGCACGTCCAGCCGGGTGAAGATGCTGGTCAGGTAGCCCTTCACGGTGCCCTCGGTGAGGAAGAGCCGGCGAGCGATCTCCGCGTTGGACAGCCCCGCCCCGACCAGGCCGAGCACCTCCCGCTCCCGGTCGGTCAGCCCGGCCGTACGGTCCCGGGCCGCCGGCACCCGGGCCATCCGGTCGCCGTTGAGTTCGATCACCCGGCGGGCCACCCGCGGCGACAGGTACGCCCCGCCCTCGGCGACGGCCCGCACCCCGGCGAGCAGCTCGCGGGGGTCACCGGCCTTGAGCAGGAAGCCGCTGGCGCCGTGGCCGAGCGCCCGGGCCACGTGCTCGTCCTCGCCGAACGTGGTGAGCATGACGGTGGCCGTCGCCGGCACCAGCCGGCGGATCTCGGCGGCGGCGGCGAGCCCGTCCAGCTTCGGCATCCTGATGTCGAGCAGCGCGACCCGGGGCCGGTGCGCCCGGGTCAACTCCACCGCGGCCCGGCCGTCGCCGGCCTCGGCGACCACCTCGATGCCGGGGTCGGCGGCGAGGATGGCCCGCACCCCGGCCCGGACCATCGCCTCGTCGTCGGCGAGCAGCACCGTCAGCGGCACGTCGTCGGCGGTCACGTCGTGGTCCGTCCCTTGCTGGTCAGGCGGCCGTCGGCGAAGCAGAGCCGCCAGGTCGGCTGGGCGAGCGGGAAGTTGCCGTCGGTGTAGTACTCGCAGATCACGCCGGCGGTCGCGGCCGGCGCGTCGAGCGGCGGCTCGACCTGGCGGCGGGGCAGCCCGGTCAGCTCGGAGCGGGGCGTGCCGATCCGCATCCGGTCGAACGCCGGGCCGTCCAGCACCGCGCCGGTGGTGACGACCGGGTAGTAGACCAGCGACAGCAGCAGCGCGACGGCCGGCGGCGCGGCGAGCGCGGCGAGCAGGCTGCGCCGCACCCCGCGCCGGGCGTCGCGCAGCCGCACGGGCTCCCCGGCCCGTCCGCCGTCGCCGTGGTCGGGGCGCGGGGCGGCGTCGGCCACCGGCAGCCGGGCCACCACGGCGAATCCCCCGTCGTCGGTCGGGCCGGCGTCGAGGACGCCGCCGGCCAGCCGGACCCGTTCGCGGAGCGCCAGCAGGCCCGAGCCGTGCGACGGCGGCCCGGGCAGCGGACCGGCCGGGGGCGGCGCGTTGACCACCCGCACCTCGACCCGGTCGCCGAGGCCGGTGAGGGTGACGGTGACCGGGGCGCCGGGGGCGTACCGGGCGGCGTTGGTCAGCGTCTCGCGGACCACCCGGTGCGCGGCGTGCGCGGTCAGCTCCGGCAGGTCGGCGGCGTCCGGCGAGTGGTGCAGGCGCACCGCCATCCCCGCCTCGCGGGCGCCGTCGACCAGGTCGGCGACGCTTTCGCCAGCGGGGCGGGTGCTGGCCGGGACGTCCGCCTCGCGGAGCACCCCGATGATCCGGTGCAGCCGCTCGGTGGCCCCCGCCACGCTGGCCCGCAGCTCGCCGGCCGCCACCCGGTGCCGCGGGTCCAGGTCACCGGCGACCTCCAGGGCGGCGGCACGGAGTGCGATCAGGCTCAGCTCGTGGCCGAGGGAGTCGTGCATCTCCTGGGCGATCCGGGCCCGTTCCCGCAGCCGGATCCGCTCGGCGGCGCCCCGCTGCTCGCGTTGCACCGCCTCGGCGTGCTCCCAGCCGGCCAGCACCAGCGCCTGCTGCTGCCGCCGGTAGCGGCCCACCAGCCAGGGGAACACCCCGGCGCCCAGCAGCACGCAGCTGAGCAGGAACCAGGTCGCCATGCCGGTGTCCAGCAGCACCAGGTGCAGCACCGTGCCACCGGCCGCCACCACGGCGAAGAGCACCCCGGCGGGGGCGGCTCGTTCCCCGCGCCGCCCGGCCAGATAGCTGAACACCAGCAGGGCGAAGACGAAGTTACCGTCCACCACCGAGCCGAGCAGCACCAGCAGCACGGCCACGGCCGGCAACCGCCGGCCCACCACCACCGCTGCGGCCAGCAGCAGCACCGAGCCGACCAGCAGGGGTACGACGTACCGCTCGTAGGGCGGGGTCAGCCGGGCGTACGCCACCGGGGCGGCGAGCCCGGCCCAGAGCGCCACGTCGCCGGCCACCCGGCGGTCCACCCGGCGCCAGATCTCGCGTTCGCGCACGTCGGCCAGGCTACCGACGCCCGGCGGCCCCGGGCACCGACGAAGGTCAGGTGGTCAGCTGATGTCCTCGGCCCAGGCGCGCCAGTCGTCCAGCACCCCGTAGAGGGCGGGGGTGAGCCAGCCGGGGGCGGAGCGGCGGAAGACGCCTGGGTCCATCGCCCCGGCGCCGGCCGGCAGCGCGCCGAGCAGGTGCGGCACCAGGTCGGTGAGGTTGGCCCAGTGCACCAGCTCCGGCTCCGTCGGCCAGGCGCCGATCACCACGCCGGCCGGGATGGCGCGCCGCTCCAGCGCCTCGAGGGTCAGCGCGGTGTGGTTGAGCGTGCCGAGGCCGGCCCGGGCCACCACCACCGCCGGAGCGCCGAGGGAGACCGCGAGGTCCGCGACCGTCCACGGCTCGCCGGAGGGCCGCAACCCCATCGGTACGAGCAGCCCGCCGGCCCCCTCGATGAGCACCAGGTCGTGCTTGTCGACCTCCTCGCGGATGGCGTCGACGGCGGTGTACAGCTCCAGCGGCTCCAGCTCGGCGACCCGGGCCGCGGCGAGCGGGGCGAGCGGGTCCGGGTAGCTGGCCAGGGTCCGCCCGGTCAGCGGGGCGGCCAGCCGGGTCACCGAGTCGACGTCGCCGGGCTCGCCGGTGGCCGTACCCGTCTGGCCGGGCTTGACCACCGCGACCCGCAGGCCGGCGGCCTGCGCGGCGGCCGTGACCGCCGCGGTCACCACCGTCTTGCCCACCTCGGTGTCGGTGCCGGTGACCAGCACCGCGCCCTTCCACGGTTCGGTCAAGGCGCACACTCCACGATGACCTCCAGGGCCCGTTCGAAGTCCGCTCGCGGCACCCCGGCGGAGATGGTGAGCCGCAGCCGGGAGCGGCTGTCCGGGGTGGAGGGCGGCCGGAAGCAGCCGACCGCGACGCCGCGGTCGCGGCAGTCGGCGGCCCAGGTGGTGGCGGCCTCCGGGCCGGGGGCGGTCACCGACACCACGGCCGCGTCGGGGGCGGAGACGGTCAGCCCCGCCGCGCCGAGCCGGCGGACCGCCAGCGCGGCCCGGTCGGCCAGTTCCGCCCGCAGGTCGTCGCCGGCGCGGGCCAGCGTCACGGCGGCCCGCACGCCGGCCGCCACCGCCGGGGGCAGCGCGGTGTCGAAGATGAACGTGCGTCCGGTCTCGACCAGGTGCCGGACGAACTCGGCCGGGCCGGCGACCACCCCGCCGGACCCGCCGAGCGCCTTGGACAGGGTGGCGGTGATCACTACGTCCGGCTGGCCGGCCAGGCCGGCGGCGGCCACCCCGCCGGCGCCGCCCGGGCCGGTGACGCCGAGCGCGTGCGCGTCGTCGACCAGCAGCAGTGCGCCGTGCGCCCGGGCGACGGCGTGCAGCCGGGCCAGCGGGGCGAAATCACCGTCGACGGAGAAGACCGATTCGGTCACCACGACGGCCGGGCGGCCGGGGGCGGCGGCGAGCGCGGCGGCCACCGCGTCGACGTCGGCGTGCGGGGTCACCACCGTCTCGGCGCCGGAGATCCGGCAGCCGTCGATCAGCGAGGCGTGGTTGTGGGCGTCGGAGACGAGCAGCGTACGGGGCTGCACCAGGGCCCGGACCGCGCCGAGGTTGGCCAGGTAGCCGGAGGAGAAGACCAGCGCCCGGTCGGTGCCGAGCCACTCGGCGAGGGTGTCCTCCAGCGCGTGGTGGGCGTCGGTGGAGCCGCGCACCAGCCGCGACCCGGTGGCGCCCAGCCCGTACGCGGACAGCGCCCGCGCGGCGGCGGTGGTGACCTCGGGGTGGGTGGCCAGGCCGAGGTAGTCGTTGCCGGCGAGGTCGACCACGGCGTCGTCGGCGGCGCGCGGGCGCAGCGTGCGGGTGAGCCCCGCCTTGGCCCGCAGCTCGGCGCGGCGCTCCAGGGCCGCCAGCCAGTCCGCCACCGTCACCGTCTCCCTCCGCCGCGCAGCTCGCCTCCCCCGGCATCCGACGCGGAGGAGGTCGTCGGCGAGCAACGCGCCGCCGGGCGAAATTACCACCCGCCCGGCCGGCACCGGCGTGGCGCGGGCCGCCGCACCGCGGTGCCGGTGACGCTCGGCGAGGGTGCGACCTCGGTCATTTTTCCGCCCCGGGGCGGCCTTGTAGGGTACGAGCCATGCCAGAGATCCTCGACCAGGCCCGTACTCAGGTGCTGGAGAACGGCGTCGGCCTCGACGAGGCCGGAGTCCTCGCCGTGCTGAACCTGCCCGACGAGCACCTGCCCGCCGCCCTCCAGCTCGCCCACGAGGTGCGGATGCGCTGGTGCGGCCCGGAGGTCGAGGTCGAGGGCATCGTGTCGCTGAAGACCGGCGGCTGCCCGGAGGACTGCCACTTCTGCTCGCAGTCCGGTCTGTTCACCTCGCCGGTCCGGTCGGTCTGGCTGGACATCCCCTCGCTGGTCGAGGCGGCGAAGCAGACCGCGGCGACCGGGGCGACGGAGTTCTGCATCGTGGCCGCCGTACGCGGCCCGGACGCCCGACTGATGAAGCAGATGCGCGAGGGTGTCGCCGCCATCAAGGCGGAGGTCGACATCCAGGTCGCCGCGTCGCTCGGCATGCTCAGCCAGGAGCAGGTCGACGAGCTGGTCGACATGGGCGTGCACCGCTACAACCACAACCTGGAGACCTGCCGCTCCTACTTCCCGAACGTGGTCACCACGCACTCCTGGGAGGAGCGCTGGGAGACGCTGCGGATGGTCCGCGAATCCGGCATGGAGGTCTGCTGCGGCGGCATCCTGGGCCTGGGCGAGACGGTGGAGCAGCGGGCCGAGTTCGCCGCGCAGCTCGCCGAGCTGGACCCGCACGAGGTGCCGCTGAACTTCCTCAACCCCCGCCCCGGCACCCCGCTGGGTGACCGGCCGGTGGTGGAGGGCAAGGACGCGCTGCGGGCCATCGCCGCGTTCCGGCTGGCCATGCCGCGCACCATCCTCCGGTACGCGGGCGGCCGCGAGATCACCCTCGGTGACCTGGGCACCCGGGACGGCCTGCTGGGCGGCATCAACGCGGTGATCGTCGGCAACTACCTGACCACCCTGGGCCGGCCGGCGACCGCCGACCTGCAGCTGCTCGACGACCTGAAGATGCCCGTCAAGGCGCTCTCCGCCACGCTGTGAGGCCGACCGTGACCGACGTTGTGCAGCCGGCGGTGACCTGGTGCGACCGCTGCGGCGAGGACGCCACGGCCGGTCCGCACGCGGCCTGCGCGGCGGCCCGGGCGCTGGAGCCGCCGCGCTACTGCGCGCGCTGCCGCCGCCGGATGAAGGTGCAGGTGCTGCCGGTCGGCTGGTCGGCGACCTGCGTCGAGCACGGCGAGATCCGGGGCTGAGGCGATGCTGCGGGGGCGGAGCGTGATCCTGCGACCGGTGACGGACGCGGACGTGCCCGCCCTCGCGGCGATCCGGGCCACCGCCGAGGTGCGCCGGTGGTGGCGCGGCGGCGACGACCTGGCCGCGGCGGTCCGCGCCGAGCTGGCCGACGACGACCTGATCGCGTACGCCGTCGAGCACGACGGGCGGGTGGTCGGCCTGGTCCAGTACTACGCCGAGCCGGACCCGGACTACCGGCACGCCGCGCTGGACATCTACCTCGACCCGGCGGTGCACGGCTCGGGGTTGGGCGGGGACGCGATCCGCACCCTGGCCCGGCACCTGGTCGCCGCGCACGGCCACCACCGGCTCACCATCGACCCGGCGGCGGCGAACACCGCCGCGATCCGGGCGTACGCGAAGGTCGGTTTCCGGCCGGTCGGCATCATGCGCCGGTACGAGCGCGGCGAGGACGGCACCTGGCACGACGCGCTGCTGATGGAGCTGCTCGCCGACGAACTGGCCGACTGAGCCACATTCCGGTCATCCGGGCCGCGACCCGGCATGTCCCGATCCGAGGGTCGGCTGTCCGCAACGCCGGCCATCACCCACCCACCCCACCCGGTTCCACCTGATCAGCGGGTCGACGAGCCCGCCGACCAAGGAGGAACCATGTCCCGATCCCCGCGCTGGCGGGACCCGCTGACCGCGCTCGGCCTGGCCGCCGGGCCGGTCGTCGCGCTCGGCTTCACCCGCTTCGCGTACGCGCTGCTGCTGCCGGCCATGCGCGACGACCTGCACTGGACGTACGCCCAGGCCGGGGGCCTGAACACGGCGAACGCCGCGGGTTACGTCATCGGCGCCGGCACGGCGGTGTTCTGGGCCCGCCGGTTCGGTGACCGCGCCGCCTTCGTCGGCACCCTGGCGGTGGGCGCGCTGGCCCTGCTGCTCACCGCGACCACCGCCGACTACCCGGTGTTGAACCTCCTGCGGTTCGTCGGCGGCGTGACCACCGCGGTCGCCTTCGTCCTCGGCTCGGCGCTGGCCGCCCGGATCGCCACCGGCGACGGGCAGCGCCGGGGCGCGCTGCTGGTCGCGATCTACATGGCCGGGGTGGGCGTCGGCGTGGCGCTCTCGGGGCTGCTGGTGCCGGCGGCGCTCACCGTGGTCGGGGACGCCGGCTGGCGGTCCGGCTGGCTGCTGCTGGGCGTGGTCGCGGTGCTGGCGGTCGGCCCGGCGCTGTTCGCGGTGCGGCGGGTCGCGCCGGTGACCGGGATCACCCGGGCCGGGCTGCCCCGCGCGGACCTGGCCCGGCTCGCCCCGACGTTCGGCTGGTACGTCCTCTTCGGCGCCGGCTACGTGAGCTACCTGACCTTCGTCATCGCGCTGCTGCGCGACCGGGGCCTCGGCACCCCCGGCGTCGCCACGTTCTTCGTGGTGTTGGGTCTCGCCTCGGCGGTCGCCACCCTCACCGTGTGGGGGCGGGTGGTCGGCCGGCTGGCGGGCGGCCGGGCCCCGGCGCTGGTCTCCCTGCTGGTGCTGCTCGGCGTGCTGCCGGTGCTGCTGCTGCCGGCCGGGCTGCCCGCGGCGGTGGTGTCGGCGGTGGTCTTCGGCAGCTCCTTCATGGCCGGTCCGACGGCGGCCACGATGCTCGCCCGCCGGGCCCTGCCGGCGAGCGGCTGGACCGCCGGCATCGCCCTGCTGACGGTGGCCTTCTCGGTGGGCCAGGCGGTCGGCCCGCTGCTCTCGGGCCTGCTCGCCGACTCCGGCGGGGTGGAGGTCGGGCTCTGGCTGTCGGTCGGGCTGCTCGCCGCCGCCGGGCTGGTCGCGTTGCGCCAGCGCGACCCCGCCCCGGCTGCCGCGCCGGGCACCGCCGAGCCGGCGCTGGCCGTCGGGTCGGGCAGCGCCGAGCCGGCGTCGGCCGCCGGCCGCTGACCGGGCCCGGTCACGCGCGGGCCGGCCCCGTAGCGACCGGGTCAGGCGGGGGCCGTCCCCGACGCGACGTCGTCGGGGACGACCCGCCCGCCGGTGACGGGCGGTGACCGCTGCTCGTCGATCCCGGTGGTGCGGAAGCGGGACCGGTAGGCGCCCGGGGTGATGCCCAGCTCCCGCAGGAACGTCCGGCGCATCGTCTCCGGCGAGCCGAAGCCGACCCGGCGGGCCACCACGTCGAGGGTGTCGTCACCGCGTTCCAGCAGCCCCTGGGCCGCCTCCACCCGGACCCGGTCGAGGTACCCGGCCGGTGTGGTGCCCAGCTCGGTGCGGAACAACCGGCCCAGGTGACGCGGGCTCACCCCAGCCAGGGCTGCCAGCCCCGGCAGGTCGTACGGCTGCGCCGGGTCGGCGGCGATGGTGTCCAGCACCCGCCGCAGCAGGTCGTGCCGGGTGCTCGGGGTGGCGGCCCGGACGCTGAACTGGGACTGCCCGCCGGGGCGCTGCATGAAGACGACGAGCTGCCGGGCGACCGTGCGTGCCGTCTCCGGCCCGAGGTCCGCCTCGACCAGGGCGAGGGTCAGGTCGATGCCGGCGGTGATGCCGGCCGAGGTGATCACCCGCCCGTCGGCGATGAAGATCGGGTCGGCGTCGACGGTGACCGCCGGGAAGTGCGCGGCGAGCTGGTCGGCCAGGTCCCAGTGGGTGGTCACCCGGCGGCCGTCGAGGAGCCCGGCGGCGGCGAGGGTGAACGCCCCCGCGCAGACCGACGCGGTGCGCGACGAGCCGGCCGCCAGCCGGCGGACCTGGTCGAGCAAGGGACGGTCGGCGGCCGTGGCCTGCCAGTCCGGCGCACCGGGCACCACCAGCGTGCCGATCGGCCCGGTCACCTCCGGCAGCGCCACGTCGGCGCCGAGCCGGACCCCGGCGCTGCTCACCACGTCCTGGCCGTCGGGGGAGGCGAGCACCAGCCGGTACGTCCCGCCGTGCTCGTTGGCGACGGTGAAGACCTCCAGCGGCCCGGTGACGTCGAGCAGCCGTACCCCGTCGTAGACGACGAAGAGCACGGTGTCACTGCGTTCCGCGGCCCGCACGCCGTCGAGCCTAGCCAGCCCCTTCCGCCCGGCGGAGCGGTTCACCCGGAGCCGCCGCCGGCTCTGAATCTTGGACAGTTACCGTTCGGACCGAACGGTAAGTGTCCAAGATCTGGTGGCGTGGTCCCGGCTCGCCGGACAGGGTCGGTGGGGTGGTGCTCACTTTTCCTGGCGACGAGGCCGACGCGCTGGACTGGCTCACCTTCGAGCAGGCCGGCGTCGTCACCACCGCCCAGGCGACCCGGCTGCTCACCGAGGGCGTGGTACGCGGCATGGTCCGGTCGGGACGCTGGCGGCCCATCTGCCGAGGCGTTCTGCTCACCGGCAACGGCCGGCTGACGCGGGACCAGCAGTTGTGGGTGGCCGTGCTCGCCGCCGGCCCGGGCGCGGTGCTGGCCGGTGCGACCGCCGCCACCGAAGCGGGCGTGCGGGGGCTACGCCGAGAGCCTCTGCACGTACTGGTCCCCGCAGCGCGCCGCGCCGCCCGGACGGTGCGGCGACGGCTGCCCATCGACATGGCCGCAGTCATCGTGCACCGCACGTCGGTGCTGCCCGACGCGCATCTGCAACTCGCCCGCCCCACCCGCACCACCACCGCCCGGGCCCTGGTGGACGCGGCCGGCTGGGCGCGTGACGTCGACGAGGCGCAGTCGACGCTGGCCGCCGGCTGCCAGCAGCGCCGGGTCACTCCGGAGGAGATCCGGGCGGTGGTCGACGCCCTGCCCCGCACCCCGCGTCGGCAACTGATCCGGGAGACCGTCGCCGACATCGCCGGTGGGGCGGAGGCGCTGTCGGAGATCGACTTCCTCCGGCTCTGCCGCCGGTACGGCCTCCCCCGACCCGAGCTGCAACATCGTCGCAAGGACGCGGCCGGACGGGCCCGCTGGCTGGACGCGTACTGGCGGGAGTGGGGGGTGCACGTCGAGGTCGACGGGTCGCACCACATGGATGTCCGGCACTGGGCGGCGGACATGGCGCGGCAGAACGACGTCTGGGCGTCCGGCGATCGCATCCTGCGCTTCCCGGCGTGGCTGGTCCGCGCCCGCCCCGACGAGGTCGCCGCCACTCTCCACCGCGCACTGACCGCCGCCGGCTGGCGTCCGCCGAGATGAATCTTGGACAGTTGCCGTCCGGTGCGAACGGCAACTGTCCAAGATCTCGACACGCGGCAGCCGTCAGGCGGTCGCGCAGGTGACGCCGTTGAGGGTGAAGGTGGCGGGCCTGGGGTTGCTGCCGGTGTGGGTGCCGTTGAAGCCGAGGCTGGTCGACGCCCCGGGCGCCAGCGTGCCGTTGTAGGAGAGGTTCGTCGCGGTCACCGCCGTGCCGGTCTGGCGGTACGTCGCCGACCAGCCCTGGCCGACCTGCTGCCCGCTGGACGGGAAGCTGAACCCGAGCGTCCAGCCGGTCAGGGTGCTCGTACCGGTGTTGGTGATGGTGATGTTCGCGGTGAAGCCGGTGCTCCAGTCGCTGGTGACGTACCCGACCGTGCAGGCCCCGGCGGCGGGCGGGTCCGCGGTGGTCACGGTGATCGGCGCGGACGCCGCGGAGACGTTGCCGGCCGCGTCCACCGCGACGACGTAGAAGGTGTACGCGGTCGACGCGGTCAGCCCGGTGAGGGTGAGCGTGGCGCCGGCGGGCGAGCCGACCAGCGCGTCGGTCGCTCCGGCCTCCCGGTACACCCGGTACCCGGTAACCCCGACGTGGTCGGTGGCCGGTCCCCAGGCGAGGGTCAACCCGGTCGAGGTGACCGCCGAGGCGACCGGGGTGCCGGGGGTGGTCGGCGCGGTCGTGTCCGGGGTGGCCGGTCCGGGTTCCTCACCCCAGACCCGGGTGCCGGCGGAGTAGAGCGGCACCTTCCGGTTCGGCCCGGCAGTCGGCTGGTACGACGGGTCGTTCGTCGGGTCCCAGGTGCCACCCTCCGGTACGCCGATCTTGAACTGGACCTCCATCCGGTGCTGCGACTGCCCGGCCGGGGCGATGGTGTACCCGGTGCAGTCGACCTCGACGTACCAGATGTCGCCGGAGAACTGCTTCGCGGTGGCCGGTGCCGGGCAGCCCTGGGTGTAGCCGGGGGTGACCTGCACCGGGGCGGTGCCGTCGGGGCGGAAGTAGTAGCGGAACTTCGCGGTCGTCAGCGCGCGGGCCGGGAACGCCGACCTGTTGTAGACGATCGCCTTCAGCCCGGTGGCGCGCGGCTCGGGCTGCATCACCGTGGTCTCCACGGTCAGCTCGTCCAGGTCGGGTTGTTCGGCGACCGGGAAGCCGGCGAGCGGGCTGCCGCCGTACTCCTTGGCGAGCCGGGCCAGCGCGGAGGTGAAGCCGGCGTTGTAGTCGGTGGCGACCTCGTTCATCACGTAGTCCGACCGATTGTCGGTGTAGGCGTCGTTGGCCGACGACGGGCCGCCGACCAGCGCGCCGTAGAGCACGTGCCGGGTCTCGGTGGGCACCGTCTGGCTGTCCCACCAGGAGCCGTGCGCGGTGCGGTGGTGCGGATTCCGTGGTGAATTGGCGCCGAACCCGATGACGTAGCTGGAGTTGCGCGGGTTGTCGCCCAGCGCGTAGTTGATCTGCCGGACGGCGAAGTCGTGGTAGCGCGCCTTGCGGGTCGCGTCGGTGGTCCGGTCGCCGTAGACCAGCGCGGCGAACGCGGTGTTGGCGGCGTAGCGCAGGGCGCCCCAGGAGTCGAGCACCGCCATCCCGCCCGGCGAGTAGGGCACCCGCTGCCCGTTGACGCCGACCGTCCAGTAGTCGAGCCAGCGGTTGGCGTCGTCGACGTACTTCTGCTTGCCGGTCAGGTTGGCCAGCAGCACGTACGCGCCGAACTGCTTGTTGTCCCAGGCGATGGTCCACCGGTAGGAGCGGGTGGTGCTCTGGTTCTCGGTGCCGAGCCGGTCGTACTCGCTCTCGGCCTTGGCCAGGTAGGCGGGGTCGCCGGTGGCCCGGTGCAGCCAGATCGCGGCCCAGACCAGCTCGTCCTGCCACCCGCTCCAGGAGCGGTAGAAGCTGGTCGCGTCGGTGATGCACTCGTGGTAGCTCTTCCGCACCGTGTCGGCGAACGTGTAGAGCTGCTTCGCGTGGCCGAGCAGCTTGTCGGCGTAGGCGGCGTCGGTGGGCCGGAAGACCATCGACGACGCGGCCATCGCGGCCGCCGTCTCCCCCGCCAGGTCCGCGCCGCCACAGCTCGCATCGATTTTGTACGCGGGCCGCGCCATCGGCATGACCTCGGCCGGACCCCACCACGTGTGGTCGTCGTCGCCCTTGCCGACCTGTCCGTAGAGGACGTTCGGCGCGGGGTGCGCCTTGACGAACCAGTCGTTGACGAAGCGCAGGTTGTTCAGCAGGTGCGGGAGCTGGCCGGAGGCGACGTAGCCGTCGCGGTACTCGACCGCACCCCAGGCGAGCATGGTGGCGCTGAACGCCATCGGGAAGCCGAACTTCACGTGGTCGCCCGCGTCGTACCAGCCGCCGGTGAGGTCCAGGCCGACGTCGGCGGCGTCGGTGAGGGCGGAGTCGCCCCGCCAGGAGACCCGGTTCCAGGACGGCTTCCTCCCGGACTGCTGCGCCTCGTAGAAGAACAGCGACTTCTGCAACGCCTCGGAATAGTTGAAGGCGGGCGCGGCGGCGAGGCTCCTGGTCCGCACGTCCGCGCCGGCGGGGGCCGCGCCGTAGTTGGAGGCGGCGCGGCGGCGTCCGGGCCGAGCGGCGCGGCGGCGGACGGGGCGGGTGCCGGTGCGCCGACGGCCAGGGCCAGCCCGGTGCTCAGCGCGGCGCCGACGGCGAGCAGGCGGCGGAGCCGGCCGCGGACCGGCCGGCGGGGCCGGTACGGGTGCTGCATGGCGGTACTCCTGTCGGTGGGCGCCACCGGCGGCGCACGCCCGACGGGGACGGGTGTCGGGGGTTGTGGGCGCCGCCGGCGGCTGTGGTGGTGGGGTGGCCATCGAGGGCGTGGGAGCGCTCCCATGGATGATCGACAATGTAAACTGCCGGTCAGGTCCTTGGGAAGGCCGGACGGCGGCAGGCGGAGCGTCCACAGTCTCGTCCGCGTTACATCGACACGCCGCGAAATCCCCGCCGTTTGGCCGGATTCCCGAATCCGATCCGCCACGTCGTCCCAGCTCAGACCGTTCGCCCGATGTCGCACTTCGATGCCGTGCATGAGATCATGTGCCGTCCCCTCTACCGATCCCGGAGGAATACTCATGCCCCAGCGTCGGTACGTGGCGCGCGCGGCTCTCACCGCGACTGCCGCCACGGCCTGCCTCGCCTTCGCCACCCCGGCCTGGGCGAGCAGCACGGCCCCGCTCAACCCCGCCCACAAGGGCTCGACGGCGGCCGATGCCGAGCAGCAGTGCAAGGACGAGCGCTTTGCCGGCCGGACGTCCGGGCAGGACGGCTGGCACTTCGTGCTTCCCGGCGGCGCCGAGTCCGGCGGCTTCGAGACGCTGACCCTGACCTTCAGCGACGGCACCAACACGGTGACGGTGAAGGTGCCCGACAGCACCGACGCCTACCCGGACCACCTCTACCCGGCCGGGAACACCGACCGGATGATCCACGCCTACCTCTTCACCCCGGCCGGGTGGACGCTGGTCGACGGCAGCGCCACGATCAGCGGCGAGGCCGACCAGTTCAACCTGAGCCACGCCTGCGCCGGCACCGCCCCGACGCAGTCGCCGAGCCCCTCGCCGACGACCTCCGAGTCGCCGCAGCCGTCGGGCTCGCCGTCGGAGTCGACCTCGCCGACCAGCTCGGTCACCCCGACGGAGTCGGGCTCCCCGTCGGAGTCGGGCTCGCCGTCGACCTCCGGCTCCCCGTCGGAGGGCACGGGCGGCAGCGGCGGCAGCAACGGGGGCAGCCTGCCGATGACCGGCGTGGCCACCGGCAGCATCGCGCTGGGCGGCCTCGTCCTGATCGGTGGCGGCGTGCTGCTGATGCTGCGCCGCCGACGCGACAACATCACCTTCACCAGCTGATCTCATTCAGCGCCCGACCGGCCGCCGGACTCCTCGTCCGGCGGCCGGTCGCCGTTTACGCACCGGTTCCGCCGGGCGTTGATCCGTCCGAGGCGTCCGCGCGTACTGACGGGTAACCCGGTCGACGTCGCCCGGAGATTCATCACATCATCGAGACATGTGAATGCATTGTCCGCGTACGCGCAGGTCAAGGCCCGCTGCGCGGGCCGGACGGTCGCGTCAGGACCGGTCCGGCGCGGGCCTCGCGTTCCGCCATACGAACGTACTGTTGCCGCGCCGCTTTCCGGCGCGGGACAGTACGCCACACCAGCGGTGCCGTCGACGCCGCCGCTCCCCCGGTCGACCCTGAGGAGAATGCGATGGCTCTACGACTCGCCGACGGAACCGCCTGGTCCGACACGCTCGCCCGCGCGGCAGCCGCCGCACCGGAGGCCTTCGGGCCCGAGGTCGACGGCGTCACCACCCTGCACAACCTGGTCTCCGGGCAGTGGCAGGCGGTCGGTACGCCGAGCGCCGTACGCACGCCGGTCGACAACACCGTGCTGGTCAACCTGCCCCGGTTGGACGCCGACACCGCGCGCGCGGCGGTCGCCCACGCCGCCACCGCGCACCGCGACTGGGCGGCGACCCCGCTCGCCGAGCGCAAGGCGCGGGTCGGCGAGGCGGTCGACGCCCTCACCGCGCACCGCGACCTGCTGGCCATGCTGCTGGTCTGGGAGATCGGCAAGCCCTGGCGGCTCGCCTGCGCCGACGTCGACCGCGCGCTGGACGGCGTCCGCTGGTACGTCGAGGAGATCGATCGGATGCTGGCCGGCGGCCGCGAGCCGCTGCCCGGCCCGGTCAGCAACATCGCCTCCTGGAACTACCCGATGAGCGTGCTGGTCCACGCGGAGCTGGTGCAGCTGCTCGCCGGCAACGCGGTCATCGCCAAGACCCCGTCGCAGGGCGGCGCGGTCTGCCTGACCGTGGCGCACGCCCTGATGCGCCGCGCCGGGCTTCCCGCCACCCTCCTCTCCGGCAGCGGCGAGGAACTCTCCGAGGTGCTCGTCCGGGCGCCCGAGATCGGCGCCGTCGCGTTCGTCGGCGGGCGGTCCAACGGCGGCAAGGTGGCCGCCGCGCTGCTCGACACCGACAAGCGGCACTTCATCGAGCAGGAGGGCCTCAACGCCTGGGGCGTCTGGAACTTCTCCCAGTGGGACCTGCTCGCCGCGCACCTGAAGAAGGGCTTCGAGTACGGCAAGCAGCGCTGCACCGCGTACCCGCGGTTCGTGGTCCAGCGTGACCTGGTCGACGAGTTCCTCGACATGTACCTGCCGGTGGTCCGCTCCGTCCGGTTCGGACACCCGCTCGCGGTGGACGAGACCTGGCAGGCCGGCGACCCGCTGCCGGAGCTGGACTTCGGCCCGCTGATCAGCGGCGCCAAGGCTGACGAGCTGCGCCGCAAGGTCGACGAGGCGGTACGCGGCGGCGCCGTGCCGCTGCACCGCGGCAAGCTCGACGGCGCGCCCTTCCTCGACGGGCAGGACACCTCCGCGTACGTGGCGCCGGCGGTGCTGCTCGCCCCGCCCGGCCGGTCCCGGCTGATGCACGCCGAGCCGTTCGGCCCGGTCGACACCATCGTCGTGGTGGACACCACCGACGAACTGCTGGCCGCGATGAACGCCTCCAACGGCGCACTGGTGGCCTCGCTGGCCTGCGACGACGAGGAACTGGCCGGCAAGCTCGCGGTGGACCTCCAGGCGTTCAAGGTGGGCATCAACAAGCCGCGGTCCCGGGGCGACCGGGAGGAGCCGTTCGGCGGCCGGGGCGCCTCCTGGAAGGGCGCCTTCGTCGGCGGCGACCTGCTGGTGCAGGCGGTCACCCAGGGCGGCGACGGGCGGCTCTACGGCAACTTCCCGGACTACAGCAGCTACCCGGCCACCTGAGGCGACGCCAGCCTCGGTCGATGGCACGGATCGAGCAGATCTCGCTGGGCGTGACCGACGACCGCCGCGCCGGCCGGTTCTGGGCGGCGGCCCTGGGCTACGTGCGTCGACCGCCGCGCCACGACGGCGACGACTGGATCGTGGTCGAGCCGCCACCCGGAGTCTCCGGCGCGGCGATCGCGATGGACGTCAGCGACAGCCCGGTGGCCGACTTCCCCCGCGTCCACCTCGACCTGGACGCGGGGGACCGCGACCTCGACGACGAGGTGGCGCGGCTGGTCGCGCTCGGCGCGCAACGGGTCGACTGGCGGCACTACCCGGCCGAGCCGGAACCGGGCCAGCTGCCCTACGTCGTGCTCGCCGACACCGAGGGGAACCGGTTCTGCGTCTCGGGTCACCGCCGGGCCGGGTTCTTCTTCGGCTGACCCTGACGCCGTTCCTGTGCGGCTCGCCGCGGCGGTTCCTCCGCGGCTCGCCGTGGCGGGTTCCTCCGCGGCTCGCCGTAGCGGCCGTCCTGTGCGGCCCGCCGTGACGGCGTTCCTGTACGGCCCGCCGTGACAGTTCCTGTACGGCCCGCCGTGACGGCGTCCCTGGGTTGCCGTGGCGGGGCCGCCGCCGACCGCCGGAAATGGGCAGGGCCCCCGCACCGGGGGCCCTGCCGATTCACCGTCCTCCGCACCGGAGGTCGGCCCGGTGGCGCCGGGCGACGTGGGTACGCCACCCGGCGCCGGTGAGGGTCGCCCCGCGCCGCCGCCGGGTGCTGGCACCCGGGCCGGCGCGGCCACGACCGTTGTCTCAGCCCGCCCGGTCTCGGCGGGTGGTCGCGTCCGCCTGCCGGGGCAGGGCATGCCGCGCCGGCCCCGCGGGGCGGGCGGCCAGCGGCACCGTCACGGTGAGCAGCGCACCGTCCCGCTCGATCGGCGTCGGCCGCCCGAGCCGGCGTACGGTGCGCAGCATCGGGGTGTTCTCCGCCTGGACGTGCAGCACCACGGCCGCGTACCCGGACCGGCCGGCCTGCCCGAGCAGCCGGCGCAGCAGCGCCGACCCGAGGCCACGGTGCTGCCAGTCGTCGCGCACCAGCAGGGCCACCTCGGCCTCGTCGCCCTCACCGAGCAGGTTGGCCATCGCGACCACCGACTCCCCCGCACCGGAGCCGGTCGTCGCCACCAGCGTGGTCCCCCGCCTCGGCTCCAGCAGCCGGCGCATCCGGCTCGGCGACGGCAACGCGCCCCCACCGAGATAGCGGCGCTGGCGGCTGCGCGCCGAGCACGCCTCGTGCAGGTCCACCACGCCGGCCAGGTCGTCGACGGTGGCCGGGCGAACCACCAGCTCCCCGCCGTCGGGCAGCACCAGGGTCACCCGGTCGGCCGCCCGGCGGGCCGCGGTGGCCGCCAGCTCGACCAGCGCCTGCGCCCGGGCGTACTCCGCCGGGGTGAAGCTGGGCGCCCGCCGGCGCAGCTCGTACGACCCGCCGCACGGGTCGGCCACCAGCATGCTCGCCGCGCCGACACCGCCGTGCGGGACGGCCGGCGCCGGTCGCCAGGTCACCTCGTCCGCGCCGAGCAGGGCACGCAGCATCTCCCCGGTCGCGTCCGGGTCCCGGACCAGCCGGGTGGCCAGCCCGAGCACCCGGGTCGGCTGGTCCACCAGGCCCCGCGCCTCGCTGCGGGCCACCCAGCAGTCCCGTCCCCGGCCCCGTTCCACGGCGGCCACCAGCTCCGCCTCGCCCACCGCGGCCGGCGCGTCGACGAGGAAGTCGTCGACCGCCCCGGCCTCGGTCGTGTGCACCTGCACGGTGAGGATGTTGACCCCCCGCAACGCGAGACTCGCCGTGAGCACCGACAGGTAGCCCGGCCGGTCGTCCACGGTGGCTCGAATCCGCCACAGCACCATGTCTGCTCCCTTCCCCACCTATGAGACTGCCGGAGGGCTGTTGCCACGCCGTTGCCCGGCGGTGACACCCCGGGAACCGTTGCGCGTGATCAGGTGACGCTGGTCACCGAGGGCGCCCCGACCAGGTCGAGCCGGTCGCCGAGGATCACCGCGCTGGCCCGGACCAGCTGGGCCAGCCGGTCCACCTCGGTGGAGTGGAAGGCGGCCGCGGTGAGCGGCTCGGTGTGCTCGCGCGCGACCACCAGCACCAGGCCGTTGCGGCCGAACGGCGCGATCGCGTAGTGGCTGCCGTCGGCGCCGGTCAGTGCCCGCGCCCGGAGCGGGGTCACCTCGGGCAGCAGCGGCGGCTGGGGCGCCCGCCAGCTCGCGTGCCCCACCGTCGCCGTCCCTCCGCCGGCCCGCGAGGCCCAGTCCATCGGGACGACCGCGGCCACCGCCCAGTCGGCGGCGAGCAGCCCGGGCACCGCGTCGACCAGGGTGGCCACCCCGTCGGCGGGGTTCGCGGCGACCTGGGCCAGCAGCTCGGCGTCCTGGCCGGTGGTGGTCGGCGCGCCGATCGCCCGCCAGACCCCGTCCACCCGTACCCCCGGGATGGCGGCCAGACCCGCCATCAACCGCTCCAGCCGGGCGGCGCCCGGCCAGACCACGGTGAAGTCGTCCACCGCCCGCCCGCCGAGCCGTTCCAGGACGACCACCTGGACGATGTCGGCGCCGGAGACGCCGAGCGTCCGGGCCACCTGGCCGAGCGTGCCGGGACGGTCCGGCAGGGTCACCCGAACTCTCAGCAACATGTCTGTCCCTCCGCTCGGCGGGCCGACCGTGGCGGCCGGCAGGCTGGGCACCAGCCTGCCGGTTGACCATTTCGCCCCTGTTGCAGCGGCATGTCCCAGGGGGAAATCCCCGGCTTGACAAGAAAGCTGAGCTGCCATCAACTATTCGGATGACCGATCCGGCCGTCGACGCGCTCCGGCCGGGAAGTTCTCCGGCTGCCCCCGATACCCCGCCCACCGCCGCCGCACGGAACGGGTCCCCCCGGGGGCTGGACCTCGACCGGCTCGCCGGCTACCTGGCCACCCACCGGCCCGAGCTGGCCGACGCGCCGCTGTCGGCCACCCTGATCGCCGGGGGCAAGTCGAACCTGACCTACCTGCTGCGCGTCGGCGAGCGGGAGCTGGTGCTGCGCCGACCCCCGCTGGGGCACGTGCTGGCCACCGCGCACGACATGGCCCGCGAGTTCCGGGTGATCTCCGCCCTCGCGCCCACCGACGTGCCGGTCCCGGCGGCGCTGCTGCACTGCGCCGACACCGACGTGCTCGGCGCGCCGTTCTACCTGATGGAGCGGGTCCGCGGCGAGGTGTTCCGCAGCCGCGCCCAGACCGACCCGCTCCGCCCCGAGCAGCGGCGCGAGCTGGCCCTGGCGATGATGGACACCCTCGCCGCCCTGCACACCGTCGACCCGGCCACGGTCGGGCTGGCCGACTTCGGCCGCCCCGAGGGCTACCTCGGCCGGCAGGTACGCCGCTGGGCCGGCCAGCTCGACCGGTCCCGCAGCCGTCCGCTGCCCGGCATCGACGAGCTGCGCGACCTGCTCGGCGGCACCGTTCCGGAGGGCGCCAACGCCGGGCGGATCGTGCACGGCGACTACCGGCTGGACAACCTCCTCGCCACCGTCGACCCGGTGTCGGTGCGCGCCGTGCTCGACTGGGAGATGGCCACCCTCGGCGACCCGCTGGCCGACCTCGGCCTGCTGCTGACCTACTGGGACGTGCTGGGCGACAGCGACCTCGCCGCCGGCAACCCGGTCGCCGACGGCCTCGGCCCGCGCGCCGGCTTCCCCACCGGCGCCGAGCTGATCGAGCGGTACGCCGGCCGCAGCGACGTCGACGTCGGGCCGCTGCACTGGCACGTCGCGCTCGGCTGCTTCAAGCTCGCGGTGATCTGCGAGGGCATCCACTACCGGCACACCCTCGGGCAGACGCTCGGCCCCGGCTTCGACCGCATCGGCGACATGGTGGCCCCGCTGGTAGCGCACGGCCTACGCGCAGCCCGCGAGAGGTGACGACGGCGGGTTCGCCGCCCGCCCCGCCGAGCCGCCGGACGCCGGCCCAGGCCGCAGCTCCGCCTGCACGACCGCCCCGACGAGGCCCCCGGGACATCCCGCACCAAGCGGCAAGCTCGGCCACCGGAGCCCCGCATTCCCCCACCCCGCGTCACCCGCGCCCCGCGCCAGCGCCACGCGCCACGCGCCTGCAACTTCAGAGAAAGCGTGGCTATTCACGGCCGAACAGCCACGCTTTCTCTGAAAGTGCCCGCAGGTAGGAAGTGCGGCGCGCGGGTGACGGGGCGGGGTCGGATGGTGGGGGGCGCGGAGCGCCGGGGGTGGGTCAGGCGGAGGCGCGGTGGATGAGTTGGGTGTCGAGGAGGATGTGGGGGGCGGGGATCTCATCGCCGCGGATACGGGCGACCAGCAGCCGCGCCATCTGGCGGCCCATCTCCTCGACCGGCTGGAAGACGGTGGTCAGCGGCGGGTCGGCCTGCCGGGCGATCGGGGCGTCGTCGAAGCCGATGACGGCCACGTCCTCGGGCACCCGACGCCCCGCCTCGCGCAGGGTACGCAGCGCGCCGAACGCCATCAGGTCGGAGGCGACGAAGACCGCGTCCAGGTCGGGGCAGACCTCCAGCAGCCGGCGCATCCCCGCCGCGCCGCTGCCCTCGCTGAAGTCCCCGTACGCGATCATGCGGGGGTCGACCTCGGCCCCGGCGGCCCGGACGGCGTCCCGGTAGCCGGCGAGACGGGCCAGGCCGGCACCCATGTCCTGCGGGCCGGCGATGGTGGCGATCCGGCGCCGGCCCCGCTGGGCCAGGTGCTCCACCGCCTGCCGGGCGCCGCCGACGTTGTCCACGTCGACGAACCAGGACGGCCGCGCCCCGGGCTGGAGCATCCGCGCGGGCCGGCCGCCGAGCACGGTCGGCAGCTCGCGCTCCTCGAGCAGCGTGGGCAGCGGGTCGGAGTCGTGCAGCGACAGCAGCAGCACCCCGTCCACGTGCTGGTTGGTCAGGTGGTGCTCGACCCGTTCCCGCTCGATCGGGGACTGCACCATGGCCAGCCAGAGCTGCAACGGCGTCTCCAGCAGCCCGGAGCTGACGCCCCGGACGATGCCGGCGAAGAACGGCTCGGTGAAGACCCGGTCGCCGGACTCGGAGACCACCAGGGCCACCGAGTCGGTCCGCTGGGTGACCAGCGCCCGGGCGGCCCGGTTCGGCACGTACCCCAGTTCCGCGATGGCCTGCTGGACGGCGGCCCGGGCCTCCGGACTGACCTGCGGCGAGCCGTTGACGACCCGGGAGACCGTGCCGCGCCCGACGCCCGCGCGGGCGGCGACCGCGTCGAGGGTCGGGCGCCCGAGCGACCGGGTGCGCTGCGTTGTCATCGTCTGCTCCTCCGACGTCGGGCGGATCCGCGCCACCCGTGGGGAGCGGGTGGGCGCGGAGCCGCCCGAGAACTGGCTGGCCTTCGCCTATTGTGCGGCCAGACCGTTACGTCGGATCACCTCGGCGTACCACCTGGCGCTGGACTTGGGGATACGGGCCTGGCTGTCGTAGTCGATCCAGACCATCCCGAACCGCTTGGTGTAGCCCCAGGCCCATTCGAAATTATCCATCAGCGACCAGGCGAAGTAGCCGCGCAGGGGCACCCCGGCGTTGATCGCCTCGTGCGCCGCCCGCAGGTGGGCGTCGAAGTACGCCAGCCGGTCGACGTCGTCGACCTGCCCGTCGACCACCGCGTCGACGAAGGCGGAGCCGTTCTCGGTGACGTAGAGCGGCAGGTCGGTGTACTCCTCGTGGACCCGGCGCAGCGTCTCGGTCAGGCCGGGGGCGTCGATCTCCCAGTTCATGTCGGTGACCGGCACGCCCCGGGTGACGAACCGGACGTCCTCGCTGCCCGGCCAGCACGACGGCGCCCGCCAGTACGGCTCCGGCTCGGCGCCCTCGACCGGGGCGGCGACCACGTGCCGGCTGTAGTAGTTGACGCCGACCAGGTCCAGCGGGGTGGAGATGACCGCGAGGTCGCCGTCGCGCACGTGCCCGAAGTCGGTGACCTCGCGCAGGTCGGCGGCGAGGTCGGTCGGGTACGACCCGCGCAGCACCGGGTCGAGGAAGAACCGGTTGGCCAGCGCGTCGATCCGCCGGGCCGCGTCGACGTCGGCGGGCGCGTCGCTGGCCGGGGTGACCGGGTAGAGGTTGACGGTGATGCCGAGCTGGGCCTGCGGCCGGGACGCCCGCAGCGCCTGCACCGCCAGCCCGTGGCCCAGCATCAGGTGGTGCCCGGCGCGGACGGCGTCCGCCCCGTCGGAGCGGCCGGGCGCGTGCACGCCCGAGCCGTAGCCGAGGAACGCCGAGCACCAGGGCTCGTTCAGCGTCGTCCAGTACGTCACCCGGTCGCCGAGGGCGTCCGCGACGAGTTCGGCGTAGTCGGCGAACCGCCCGGCGGTGTCCCGGGCCGGCCAGCCGCCGGCGTCCTCCAGCGGCTGGGGCAGGTCCCAGTGGTAGAGGGTCAGCCAGGGCTCGATGCCGTGCCCCAGCAGCTCGTCGACGAGCCGCCGGTAGAAGTCCAGGCCCGCGGCGTTGGCCGGGCCCGAGCCGCCCGGCTGCACCCGCGGCCAGGACACCGAGAACCGGTACGACCTCAGGCCCAGCTCGGCCATCAGCCGGACGTCCGACGGCATCCGGTGGTAGTGGTCGCAGGCCACGTCACCGGTGTGCCCGGCGACCACCCGCCCCTCGGTGTGGCTGAACGTGTCCCAGATCGACGGGGTCCGGCCACCCTCGGTGGCCGCCCCCTCGATCTGGTACGCGGCGGTCGCCGCGCCCCACAGGAAGCCGGGCGGGAAGATCAGTTCCGGCCCCTGGTCGAGTACGCCGACTGCGGGCGGGTGGTCTGGGTTGCTCACGACTTGACGGCACCTTCCATGATCCCGCCAATGATCTGGCGGCCGAACAGGGCGAACACGAGCACCAACGGCACGGTACCGATGGCGGTCGCGGCGAACACCTGCGAGTAGTCGGTGTAGTAGGCGTACGAGAGGAACGCCAGGGACACCTGCAGGGTCGGATTCTCCGGGGTGAGCACGGCGTACGGCCACAGGTAGGAGTTCCAGGTCTCCATGAAGGTGAGCAGGCCGAGCACGGCCGCGGCCGGGCGCAGCGCGGGCAGCACGATGTTCCAGTAGATCCGGAAGGTGCTGGCCCCGTCGACCCGGCCGGCCTCGATCAGCTCGTCGGAGATGGCCTGGGTGGCGTACTGCCGCATCATGAACACGCCGAAGGCGCTGACCAGGAAGGGCACGGTCACCGCGTAGAGGGTGTCGTACCAGCCGAGGTCCTGGATCATGCCCCAGAGCGGGATGAGGCCCAGCTGGGTCGGGATCATCATGGTCACGATGATCGACAGCAGCAGGACGTTGCGGCCCCGGAAGCGCAGCTTGGCGAAGGCGAAGCCGGCCAGCGACCCGGTGATCACCACCGAGACGGTCACCACGCCGGACACGATCACCGAGTTGAGCAGGCCGGTGAGGAAGTTCGCCGCGTCGTTGGCGAGCACCCGGTCGAAGTTGTCGCCGAACGAGCCGCCCGGGGTGACCGGCGGCGGCACGTCGTTGATCGAGTCAAGGCTGCGGGTGGCGATGACGACCATGTAGTAGAAGGGGTAGATCGAGAAGAGCACCGCCAGCACGAGGGCGACGTACATCAGCGGGCTGGTGCGCCAGAGGCGCTGGGACGCGGAGTTCACTCGGTCGCTCCTCACTTGACCGTACGGCGGACGAGCAGGAAGTTGACCAGCGAGACCAGGGCGATCATCACGAACATCGCCCAGGCCACGGCGGCGCCGTACCCGGCGGTGTTGAGGTTCTCGATACCCAGTTCGTACATGTACATGGCCAGGGTCTGGAACTCGCGCTGGTCGCCACCGATGATGTTGCCGTTGGCGAAGACGAGCGGCTCGGTGAAGAGCTGGAGCCCGCCGATGGTGGAGAGGGTGACCACGAAGACGAAGGTCGGCGTGAGCATCGGCAGGGTGATCCGCCAGAACTGCTTCCACTGGTTGGCGCCGTCGATGGCCGCCGCCTCGTAGAGGTCCTTGGGGATGGCCTGCATGCCGGCCAGCAGGATGAGCGTGTTGTAGCCGGTCCACCGCCAGTTGACCATGGAGGCGATGGCGGTCCAGGAGCTCCACCGCTGCGCGTCCCAGTCCACCGCGTCGATCCCGACCAGGCCGAGCAACCAGTTGATCAGCCCGAAGTCGCGCTGGAAGAGCATGCCGAAGACGATCGCCACGGCGGCGACCGACACCACGTTCGGCATGAAGATGGCCATCCGGAAGAACGTCCGGGCGCGCAGGAACGTGCGGTTGAGCAGGGTCGCCAGGAAGAGCGCGAGCAGCAGCTGCGGGATCGTCGAGAGCAGGAAGATGCCGAAGGTGTTGACCGTGGCGTTCCAGAAGTACTCGTCGGTGAACAGCCGGGTGTAGTTGTCCACGCCGATGAAGCTGTGCTCGCCGATCAGGTTCCAGTCGTGCAGCGACATCCACGCGGTGCGCAGCATCGGGTAGAACCCGAAGATGCCGAAGATGACGAAGAACGGGGCGATGTAGAGGTACGGGGAGAGCTTGAGGTCGAGGCGGTTGAGCGACAGCGCCCGGCTGCGGCGCCGGGTGGGTGGGGGCGGCGACGCCGTGGGTGACGGCGGCGCGGTCGTGGCCGACAGGCTCATGCGGGATCCTTTCCCGGCGCCGGCGGGGCCGGTGAGGCGGGCGGTACGTGCAACGGGACGCGGCCGGTGGCGCCCGGGAGACCCGGACGCCACCCGCCGTGGTGGGTCAGTGCTCAGAAGGCGCCCTGGGTCTTGGCGTCCTTGACGTACTGCTCCCAGGCCTTGTCCTTGGTCGACTGCCCGCTCTCGTACGACCGCAGCGCCGGCTCGAAGGCGTTCTCCTTCACGGCCTGGTGCTTCGGACCGAGGTGCAGCGGCTGGATCTTGGAGACGCTGTCACCGAAGATCTTGCCGGTCGGGGCGTTGTTGAAGTACTCGTTGGTGTAGGCGAGGAACTCCGGGTTCTTCAGCGCCTCCAGGTTGGTCGGCAGCGGGCCCTTGGCCTTGAAGGCCGCCACCTGGCTCTGCGCGTTGGTCAGGTACTCGGCGAGCTTCGCCGCCTCCTTGGGGTACTTGCTCTGGGTCGGCACGGCGAGCCAGGAGCCGCCCCAGTTGCCCGCGCCGCCGGGGACCGGCGCCACGTCCCATTTGCCCTTGTTCTCCGGGCCGGAGTTCTCCTGCACGATGCCGAGCATCCAGGACGGGCAGAAGGTCGCGGCGAAGGTGCCCTGCTTGAAGCCGGCCGACCACTCCGGCGACCAGGTGGCCGTCTCGGCGGTGATGTTGGCGTCGGCCATCGCGATCGCGGTGTCCCAGGCGCTCTTCACCGAGGCGCTGCTGTCGGCGACGACGTTGTCGTCCTTGTCGTAGAACAGGTCGCCGCCCTGCTGGAACATCACCGCGCTGGAGGCGGTGGTCACCGAGTCGAGCATGCCCTTGCCGGTGGCGGCCCGATACTTCTTGCCGGTCTCGATGAAGGCGTTCCAGTCCGGCCAGAGGGCCGCGACCTGGTCGCGCTCGACGGGCAGCTTGGCGGCCTGGAAGAGGTCCCGCCGGTAGCAGACGGCGAGGCTGCCGACGTCGGTGGGCAGGCCGATCAGCCGGCCGTCCGGCGCCTTGCCCAGCTCCCACTTCCAGGGCAGGTACTCGCCGCTGTGGTCCTTGGCGACCAGCTTGCCGAGGTCGGCCCAGTTCGCCGGGTTCGCCTTGAACTCGTTGAGGATGCCCTCCTCCAGGGCGACCACGTCGGCGGCGCCCTTGCCGGTGGCCAGCGCCCGGACGATCTTCGGCCGGTACTCGTTGAGCTGCGCGGTCTTGCGCAGCTCGACCTTGATGCCGGTGTCCTTCTCGTACTGCTTGACGATCTCGTCGTAGCCGAATTCGCCGAAGGTGTCCACGACCAGCTTGGCGGGCTTCCCGCCGGACGCCGTGGCGTCGTCGTCGTCCTTGCCGCAGGCCGCGAGACCGCCGAGTGCGGTCACCGCGGCCAGGGCGGCAGCCGCGAGGCGGGTACGCCGCGTGGTGACGCTCATCCTGACCCCTCTTTCAGTGGTGAGGCTGGGTTTGGGTGTGGTGGGGGGTGATCTGCGCGCTCCCGCCGGCCGGCGTACCGGGTCGGCCCGGGCGGTGTGCCGTGGTGATCCGCGCCACGCTCTGGGAACGCTCCCATGAGATTGCCGGGAGGTGTCAGGGGTGTCAATAGACCGATGGGAGCGTTCCCAGATCGTTACGGCCGATGCCCTCGACCGGTCCTCACCGGACGGAGGCGATCAGCAGAGGCGACGCAGCAGCGTGCTGGCCCGCCCCGGGTCGAACCGGGTGGGATCGAAGCCGCCGCCCGCCCACTCCCGCATCGCCGCGTGCTCGCGGTGCCGCGGGTCGGCGAGCGCGGCGAGCAGGAGCAGGTAGCCGGACGGGCCGCCGACGTCCTCCGGCGGGCAGGCGCGCTCGCCGTCCAGGCAGGACGGGTACCGCTCCACCGGGTCGGCGGTGAAGGCGTCCTCCACCACCAGGTCGTGCTCCCACCAGTCGCCGAAGTCGTAGGTGTAGCGGAACCTGCTGCCCTTGCCGAGGACCGCGTCGAGCCGGACGTCCAGCTCGTCGCGGAGCGACAGCTCGCCGTCCGGGTCCGGCTCGCCGTACTGCACCCCGTCGATCTCGAACGAGTGCAGGTGGCAGTCGCGCCAGCCCATCGCGTGCTGCACCACGCGGTGCAGCCGGTCCAGGGTGTAACCACCGGGCACCAGCACCCGCCGCCAGACCGGCGGGCGGACCCCGGCGAGGGACATCTTCAGCTGGAAGATCTGACGTGGCATGCTGCCCCCTCCTCCCACCGCATAGGCTGCCGACATGATCTGCCGAGCCTGCCGGGAGCGGCGGCACGACGACTGTCCCGGCCGGAAGTGGTGCGACTGCCAGCACCGTACCCCCGGACCCATCCCTCCGGTCACCGGTCCGGCCGGCGAATGACCGTCGGAATCCCGATCCGCCGGATCTGGCCGACGCCGGCCACCCCGCCCCTGAACGACGCCGAGCTGACCGCGCTCTACGGTCGCGCCGACCGCCCGCACCTGCGGGTCAACTTCGTGGCCAGCCTCGACGGCGCGGTCACCCTGGACGGCTACTCCGCCGGGCTGTCGGGCGGGCCCGACAAGCGGGTCTTCGGGCTGCTCCGGATGCTCTGCGACGGGTTGCTGGTGGCCGCCGGCACGCTGCGGCACGAGGGCTACCGCGCGGTGCGGCTGAGCGAGCCGCGCCGGGCCTGGCGGCGCGAGCGGGGGCTGCCCGAGTACCCCACCCTGGTGGTCGTCTCCGGGTCGCTGGACCTCGACCCGGCGCAGGCCGCGTTCGCCGACGCGCCGGTGCGACCCGTCGTGCTGACCCACGCCGGCGCCGCGCCGCCCCCGGGGCTGACCGACGTCGCCGAGCTGGTCCGCTGCGGCGACGAGCGGGTGGACGTCGCCGCCGGCCTGGCCGAGCTGCGCCGGCGGGGGCTGGGCCAGCTGCTCTGCGAGGGCGGCCCGCACCTGTTCGGCGCGCTCACCGCCGCCGACCTGGTCGACGAGCTCTGCCTGACCGTCGCCCCGCTGCTCGCCGGGGCGGGTCCCGGCCGGATCACCGCCGGCGACCCGGGCGCGCCCCGGGAGCTGCCGCTGCGGCACGTGCTCGCCGCCGACGACGGCGTGCTGATGCTGCGCCACGCCCGGGACGCCGCCGCGCCGCCGCCCGCCGGAGCCGCCCCGCCCGCCTAGCGGCCGCCCTGAACTGCCGGGTCCGCCGGCCATCGGGCGCGCCCCGGCCGCGCCGGGCCGTCCCCCGGCCGCCACCAACGGGGGTACGCGGACAGTCCGCCCCGGCCACGACGACGGGCGCGGGTCCCTGCCGTTCGCGGCGGCGAACTCACGTGCCGGCCCTAACCTGGGCAGATGGGCTTTCCGCAGCCGGTCGACACCGCCCGGGCGCAGCGATCCGGACCACCGCTGCTGGCCGGCGCCCTGCTGACCACCAGCGGCCTGGTGGACCTGCTGTCCTCGTGGGCCAACACGACCGACGACCCGTTCGTCGTGCAGACCGCCCGGGGCATGTACCTCGTCGACATCACCGGCTGGGCCTGGCTGCACGTCGCGATCGGCGCGGCGGTCACGCTCGCCGGCCTGGCCGCGGCCACCGGACGCCGGGGCACGACGGCGGTCGCCCTCGGCTGCGCCACCGTGAGCGCCGCCGTCGACCTGCTGCTGTTCCCGTACGCGCCGGTCCCCGCGCTGCTGGTGGTGGGGCTCGACGCCGCGGTCCTGCGACTGCTGCTGCGACACCGTCGCACGGGCCGGGTCACGGATGGGCTCAGCGGGCCTCGCAGACCCGGCCCGTCATCGCCGGATCCCCCTCCCTGGTCGCCGACCAGATCGGATTGAGCATGAGGGCCAGCGGCGGGGCCTGCCAGGCCGCGCCCAGCCGTTGGAGCAGGCCGTACTCCCGCCGGGGCATCTCCACCGGCTCGCCCGCCAGGAAGGCGACCACCCGGTCCGCCACCGCCCGCTCGCCCACCAGGCCGCCGTGCAGCGCGGGCTGCTGGTAGACCGGGACGTGGCTGTACTCCCCGGGCGGCGCCTCCGCGGCGCTGATCGTCGGCAGGAAGGCGATCATCCGGACGCCGGGTACCGGGCAGAGGGTGCGGTTGCGGTAGAACGGCGCGTTGCTCAGCACCGACCGCACGAACGAACTGTCGGGGTGGTCCTTCACCGCCAGGGGCAGGTTCGCCAGCCAGAACATGACGCGCAGCTCCCAACCGGCCGCCACTCCCCAGCCGGCGTGCCCGGGCGGCGGGTAGTAGGTCCGGCCGGCCTGCACCAGCGGACTGAACATCACCACCGTGGTCACCGGGCCGCGCGGAAGCCGTTCCAGGTAGGTGCGGGCCACCATGGAACCCTCGCTCTGCCCCACCAGGGCCACCGGGCGTCCGGTGCGCCGGTGCACCGACTCGACCTGGTCGGCGAGCAGGGCGCTGCTGGAGTCCAGTGACCGGTGGGTCGCCTCGGGCGGGTACGGCAGGGGCCGGCCCTGCGCGTCCAGGCCACGGTAGGAGAAGCGCTCGACCCGCGGGTCGGCGGCAGGAGTCCCGTCCCAGCTCGAGTTGTGCCCGCCCAGGACGATCACCGCGTGCGGCACCCGGTCGGGCAACCGCTGGGTGAGCACCGGTGGCCGCCACTGCCCCTGCCCCCCACCGGCCGCGAACCCGATGAACGCCTGGGCCCAGATGGAGCCGGCCAGGGTGAGCGCGATCGCGATCGGGCCGACCGGCACCCGCCCCCAGCGCCGGACCGGCGCCGCCGCGGCGGCCACGGTCCGCTGCCAGAGCAGCCCGTTCACCGCGCCGGCCAGGCCGGCCATCACGACCGCCCACCAGCCGGGGGCGGTGGAGATCGCCGCGCCGGCCAGGGTCAGCACCACGAAGTTCAGCGACGCCCAGCCGAACAGCTCGATGGTCGGCAGCCCCTTCCACCACCGGCTCACCACTCCGGCCCGGACCAGGAAGGGGGCGAGCACCAGCATCGGGCCGAGCGAGGCGAACAGGTACCACGACAACGCCACCGCCGAGAAGGCGACGGAGAGCGCGGCCCACGGCGAGATGACCACCGCGGCGAGCACCGCGACCTCCAGGTTGCGCCGGATCAGCCAGCGCCAGGAGGGCCGGGGCACCCCGGCGGGCCAGGCCAGCGCGGTCAGCCCGGCGGAGAGCACGCCCCGGAGCACGGTCAGCAGCAGCAGGCCGACCAGGAACATCTCCCAGGAGTTGTGGTAGACCAGCAGCCAGCGCAGGTCGTGGTACGAGTCGTACGGCCACACGGCGGTGACCTGCGGGGCCAGGCCCCGGGCGGCGTGCAGGCCGACGCCGACCAGCAGCGCCTCCTCCAGCACCGGGGGCAGCGCGGCGAGACCGAGCAGCCCCACCAGTCGGCCTCGTGTCGTCCCCACGGCACTCCTCGCTCTCGCGGCCCTCCGATGCTCTCGCGTATCCCGCCCCTCGGTGGCGGAATCGCACGGACGAGAGGGACGCACCGTGGTCGCGCCGTCCCGCAGCGCGACGGCCCGCGACGACGACGCGTGGCGTCCGCCGCGTCGCGTGGCAACGTGTCGTACTCCTCGGGCAGGATGCAGGGCGTGCGCCCTGACCCAGACGAGCAGCTGACCGGAGTCCCCCGATGACCGACGACCTGCTCGACGGCCCGGGCCAGCCGGTCGGCCGGGTGCTCGGCACCGCCGACGCCACCCCGCTGCAGTTCTGGACCGCCGTCTCCCCCGACAGCTACCTCCAGCTCGACGACGTGGTCGTCACCCGCCGTGAGCTGCCCGACCGGGAGCCGGTCACCATCGCCGGGGTGGTCACCCAGGTCCGGGCCCGGCACGAGGGCGCCCAGTTCGACTCGGACGTGTTCGCCATCGCCGACGGCACCCTCCCCGCCCAGGTGCAGGAGGCCGCTGAAATCACCACGACCCGGGTCGACCCGGAGTTCTACGTGCCGCCCGCGCCGGGCGCGGCGGTCTACCGGGCCGAGGGCGACGCCCGGGCGCGGGCGCTGCACTTCGACCGGATGGAGCGGCGCATCCCGATGGGCATGGGCCGCGACGGCGTGCCGGTCTACCTCAACGCCGACTTCCTCGACGGCAGCCGGGGCGCGCACGTCTCCATCTCCGGCATCTCCGGCGTGGCCACCAAGACCAGCTTCGCCACCTTCCTGCTCTACTCGGTCTTCCGCTCCGGGGTGCTCGGCGGCGACGCGGTCAACGCCAAGGCGCTGATCTTCAACGTCAAGGGCGAGGACCTGCTCTTCCTCGACCACCCCAACGCCCGGCTCGACGACCCGACCCGGGCCGCGTACGCGAAGCTCGGGCTGGACGCCGGGGCCTTCCCCGACGTGCGGGTCTACGCCCCGCCCCGGGTCGGCGACGCCTCCGGCACGCCGGACGTGAGCAGCCGGCTCACTGGCGTGGACAGCTTCTACTGGACGCTGAGCGAGTTCTGCGCCGACCGGCTCCTGCCGTACGTCTTCGCCGACGCCGACGACGAGCGCCAGCAGTACACGATGGTGGTCCACTCGGTCGCCGCCCACCTGGCCCGGTACGCCCAGCCCGCCGACGGCGGGGTGAGCGTCGACGGGGTCCGGCTGGGCTCGTACGGCGACCTGGTCGACCACATCGTCGAGCAGCTCAACGACGACGAGACCCGGGGCGACTGGGCGGGCAGCGCGGTCGGCCTCGGCACGGTCAACGCCTTCGCCCGCCGGTTGATCGGCAGCAAGAAGGACCTGGGCCGGCTGATCCGGGGCGACCTGGCCACCCGCCGCCCGCACAGCATCAACACCGCCGAGAGCGCCCAGGTCACCGTGGTCGACCTGCACAACCTGCCGGACCGCGCGCAGCGCTTCGTGGTCGGTGTGACGCTCAAGAGCGAGTTCGAGCGCAAGGAGAAGTCCGGCACCGCCAAGCCGCTGCTCTTCGTCGTCCTCGACGAGCTCAACAAGTACGCCCCGCGCGAGGGCTCCTCCCCGATCAAGGAGGTGCTGCTCGACATCGCCGAGCGGGGCCGCTCGCTCGGGGTGATCCTGATCGGCGCGCAGCAGACGGCGAGCGAGGTGGAACGGCGGATCGTCACCAACTCGGCGATCCGGGTGGTCGGCCGGCTCGACCCCGCCGAGGCGTCCCGCCCCGAGTACGGCTTCCTCCCGCCGGCCCAGCGCCAGCGGGCGCTGCTGGCCAAGCCGGGCACCATGTTCGTCAACCAGCCCGACATCCCGGTCCCGCTCTGCCTGGAGTTCCCCTTCCCGGCCTGGGCGACCCGGGTCTCCGAGGCGGGCCGGCCCCCCTCGCAGACGCTGCGCTCGATCACCCAGTCGGCCGACCCGTTCGCGGTGGTCGGCTCGGGCGCCGGCGACGACGACATCCCGTTCTAGGGAGCGCGCACCCATGAAGATCCTGCACACCTCGGACTGGCACGTCGGCAAGGTGCTCAAGGGGCAGTCCCGCGCCGACGAGCACAAGCAGGTGCTGGCCGGGGTCATCGAGATCGCCCGCGACGAGCGCCCCGACCTGGTGATCGTCGCCGGCGACCTCTACGACACCGCCGCCCCCAGCCCCGAGGCGACCCGACTGGTCACCCGGGCGCTGACCGCGCTGCGGCGCACCGGCGCCGACGTGGTGGCGATCGGCGGCAACCACGACAACGGGCAGGCCCTGGACGCGCTGCGCCCGTGGGCCGAGGCGGCCGGCATCACGCTGCGCGGCGGCGTCCGGGAGAACCCGGCCGAGCACGTGATCGAGGGCACCACCCGTGACGGCGAGCGCTGGCAGCTCGCCGCGCTGCCCTTCCTCTCCCAGCGGTACGCCGTCCGCGCGGTGGAGATGTACGAGCTGACCGCCGCCGAGGCCACCCAGACGTACGCCGACCACCTGGGCCGGGTCCTCGCCCGACTCACCGAGGGCTTCACCGAGCCGGACCGGGTGCACCTGGTCACCGCCCACGTCACCGTGGTCGGCGCGACCACCGGCGGCGGCGAGCGGGACGCGCACACCGTGCTCGGCTACGCCGTGCCGGCGACGGTCTTCCCCGGCAACGCCCACTACGTGGCGCTGGGCCACCTGCACCGCTCGCAGCGGGTGATCGGGCCCTGCCCGATCCGCTACAGCGGCAGCCCGCTGGCGGTCGACTTCGGCGAGCAGGAGAACGTCCCCTCGGTGACACTGGTGGAGGTCACCGCGCAGACCGCCGCCAAGGTCCGCGAGGTGCCGGTGCCGGCGGCGGTGCCGCTGCGCACGGTGCGGGGCACCCTCGCCCAACTGGCCGAGCTGACCCCGCCCGAGGGCTGGCTGCGGGTGTTCGTCCGCGAGCAGCCGCGGGCCGGCCTGCGCGAGGAGGTGCAGGAGCTGCTCCCCCGGGCGCTGGAGATCCGGATCGACCCGGAGCTGGTCCCGGCCCCGGGCAGCGGCACCCGGGTCGCCCAGCGGGCCGGCCGCTCCCCCCGGGAGCTGTTCGCCGACTACCTGGACAGCCGGGGCCACGACGACGACGGCGTGCGGGAGCTCTTCGACGAGCTCTTCGAGGAGGTCGACCGCTGATGCGTCCGATGCGGCTGGACATGGCGGGCTTCACCGTCTTCCGGGACGAGACCACGGTCGACTTCACCGACGCCGACTTCTTCGCGCTGGTCGGCCCGACCGGCTCGGGCAAGTCGACGGTGCTGGACGCGATCTGCTTCGCCCTCTACGGCACGGTGCCCCGCTGGGGCGGCACGCGGGGCCTGGCGAACGCGCTCGCCCCGTCGGCCACCGAGGCGCGGGTCCGGCTGGTCTTCGAATCCGCCGGTTCCCGCTACGTGGCCACCCGGGTGGTCCGCCGGGACGGCCGGGGCAACGTCAAGACGGCCAACGCCGGGTTGCAGCTCATGCCGGCCGGCTTCGACGTCACCAAGCTGGACACCGGGCTGAGCCCGGAGGACCTGGGCGAGGTGGTCGCCGGGACGCCGGCCGAGATGGAGCTGGCGGTGCTGGCGGCGGTCGGGCTGCCGTACGAGCAGTTCACCTCCTGCGTGCTGCTGCCGCAGGGGCAGTTCGCCGACTTCCTGCACGCCAAGCCGGCCACCCGGCAGCAGATCCTGGTCAACCTGCTCGGCCTCGGCGTCTACGAGGAGGTGCAGAAACGCGCCACCGAACGGGCCGGCCAGGCCGAGGCGGGATTGGCCGCGGTGGACAAGGTGCTCGCCGGGCTGACCGACGTCGACGACGCGGCGCTGGCCGCCGCGACCGCGCAGGTCGACCGGATGCGTGAGCTGTCTCAGGCGGTCGGATCGGCCGTACCCGAGCGGGAGAGCGCGCGGGCGGCGGCCCGGGCGGCGACGGCGGCGCTGGCCGACCTCGACGCGGATCTGGCCGGGCTGAGCGGGGTGCGGGCGCCGGACGGGGTGGCCGAGGTGGCCCGGGCCGTGACCACCGCCCGGGCGGCGGCCGACGAGGCGGCGGCCGCGGTGACGCTGGCCGAGGAGCGCGAGGAGAAGCTGCGCGGCGAGCTGGCCGGGGCCGGCGACGAGAGCACGCTGCGGCTGCTGCTGCGGGCGTACACCGATCGGGAACGGCTGACCGGCGAGGCCGAGACGGTCCGCGCGGCGGTCGCCGAGGCGCAGCGGGAGCACGACGCGGCGGTGGCGGCCCTGACCGCGGCGCGGGACGCGTCGACCCGGGCCGAGGCCGAGCTGGAGGCGGCGTTCCGCGCCCACGAGGAGGCCAAGGCCACCGACCAGGCGGTCGCCCTGCGGGCGCACCTGGCCGACGGCGGCACCTGCCCGGTGTGCGAGCAGACCGTGGCCCGGGTGCCGGCGGTGCCGGCCGGCTCGGCGGTGGCCGCGGCCACCGCCGCCGGCAAGGCGGCGCGGGCGGCCAGCAAGGCGGCCCAGGCGCTGGTGCAGGAGCGCGACGCGGCGGCCCGCGACCTGGAGCGGGTGCTGGTGCACGCCCGCGCCCGGCACGACCAGCTCGCGGCCCGACTGTCCGAACTGGACGTCCAGCTCGCCGACGCGGCGACGCCGACGGCACTGCGCGCGGCGCTGGACGAGCACGCCCGGCTGCGCCGGGCCCTCGACGAGGCGGCGGGGGCGGTACGCGCCGGCCGGGACGCCGCCCGGCGGGCCCGTGGCGCGCTGGACGCGGCGCAGGAGCGGCTGCGCGCCGCCTGGCGCGGCTTCGACGCCGCGCGGGACGGGCTGGCCCCCTTCGGGCCACCGGCCACCGACCGGGACGACGTCGCCGCCGCCTGGGCCACCCTGGTCGACTGGGCGGCCGGGCAGGCGCAGCGGCGGCGGGCGGAACGGGTCGGGCTGGCCGAGGCGGTGACCGAGGCACAGGCGGCGGCCGAGGCGGTGGAGGAACGGCTGGCCGCTTTGCTGTCGGCCGCCGGGCTGCCGCCCGCCGACGACCCGGTCCACGCGGTCGCGGTCGCCGCCGAGCGGGCCGAGGCGGACCGGCGCCGGATCGAGGAACGCCGCGAGCAGGCCGGTGAGCTGCGCCGGCAGCGGGACGAGCACGAGCGGCAGGCCCGTGTCGCGCGGGCGCTCGCCGGTCACCTGCGGGCCAACAACTTCGAGCGGTGGCTGCTCGCCGAGGCGCTCGACCTGCTGGTCGACGGCGCCTCCCGGATCCTGCGCGACCTCTCCAACGGCCAGTACGACCTGGTCCACGACAAGGGCGAGTTCGCCGTGGTCGACCACCACGACGCGGGGCTGCGCCGGGGCGTGCGCACCCTCTCCGGCGGGGAGACGTTCCAGGCGTCGCTGGCCCTGGCGCTGGCGCTGTCCGAGCAGCTCGCCGGGATGTCCACCACCGCGGCCAGCCTGGAGTCGATCGTGCTGGACGAGGGCTTCGGCACCCTCGACGCGGCGACCCTGGACACGGTGGCCGCCACCCTGGAGAGCCTGGCCGCCCGGGGCGACCGGATGGTCGGCGTGGTGACCCACGTGCCGGCGCTGGCCGAGCGGATCCCGGTGCGCTACGAGGTCCGCAAGGACGCCCGCACGGCCCGCGTCGAACGGACCGGCCTGTGAGCGCGAGGTGCGTGGCGTGACCGGGCCGCGGCTCTTCGTCGACGCCTGGGACCCGTCGTACGGGGCCTCCTTCGAGGCCTCGGTGGGTGGGCCGGCGGCGCAGAGCAGCGCCCAGGTCGAGGCGGACGTCGAGCTGCCGGCCGTGGACTGGCGGGCGATCGGCCCCCGCCCGGGCCTGCGCGCGCCGGACGTGGTGCTGCTCGTCGACGGGGTACGCCGGATCGACGCCAGCGTCTGGACGGCCGAGGACGACGGCGCCTCGTTCCCCGGCATCGCCGCCTCGTACGCGGCCGGGGTGGTCCGCTGCGACCTGGAGCGGGGCGCGGCGGAGCTGGCCGGCGCGCAGGTCGGGCGCGGGCTGTTCACCGCCAGCCCGTCGGCGCAGGAGGTGGTCTGCGGGCGGGTCCGCTACCCGGTGCACCGGGTGGGCGGCACGGGCGAGCTGAGCAAGCTCCCCGCGGCGGTGCAGGCGCCACTGACCGCGCTGGAGGTGGCGGTCTCCGACGCCGCGCGGGTGGACGGCGACCTGCTGGTGGTGGACGGGCCGCTGCGCAGCCGGCGGCAGCTGCCGCGCACCCTGGGCTACATCAAGACGCAGCACAGCCAGTACCTCGACGCCCGGCTCACCGCGGTGGTCACCGGGCTCGCGCCGGGCGAGCGGTCCCCGGTGTTCCGGCTCGGCACCGCCTGGGGCGGCTGGTCCTGGTACCTGCGGCTGCCGGTGGCGCTCGGCGCGCCCTGGGCCGGCATCGTTCGGATGGAGTGCTCGGCGGAGCTGCCACCGGAGGAGGCGATCGCGCTGGCCGACCTGTCGCTGGTGACGCTGCCCCGGTTCGCCTCCTCGCCGTACAAGGATCCGCGCGCCCCGCAGAACCTGGTGCCGATCGCCGGGCTGGAGCGGCGGCTGCGCGGGCTGCTCGGCGACGCCCGACTGCTGCACCGGGCGCTGACCATGGCCACCCGGGCCGGCGTGGCGGGCCGCTGATGGGGCGCCGCCGTGGCGACGACCGGGTCGTGGCGCCGGTCGACACCGGCGAGGTCGAGCTGGTGCCGGACCCGGACCGGCCCCGCTCGTGGACCCTGCTGCTCGACGGCGCCCCGCAGTCGCACGTGGACCTGGCCGACCCGACCCACCTGGAGTTCGAGTACGTCCGCCGGATCGGCGCGGCGCTCGACCTGCTCGCCCCGGCCGGCGCGCCGCTGCGGGTGCTGCACCTGGGCGGCGGCGCGCTGACCCTGCCCCGCTACGTGCAGGCCACCCGCCCCGGCTCCACCCAACGGGTGTCCGAGGTGGACGCCGCGCTCGTCGAGCTGGTGCGGCGGGCGCTGCCCTGGCCCGCCGACCCCCGGCTGAAGGTGCGGGTCGCCGACGCCCGCGCGACCCTCGCGTCCACCCGGGACGCCGCGTACGACGTGGTGGTGGCCGACGTCTTCGCCGGCGCGCGTACCCCGGCGCACCTCACCTCGGTCGAGTACGCCGCCGAGGTGGCCCGGGTGCTGGCCCCGTCCGGCTGGTACCTGGCCAATCTCGCCGACGGTCCGCCGCTGCGGCACGCCCGGGCCCAGGTGGCCACGGTCCGCACGGTGCTGCCCCGGGCCTGCCTGGTCGGCGACGCGGCGGTGCTGCGCGGGCGCCGCTACGGCAACCTGGTGCTGGTCGCGGGCCGGGTCGAGCCGCCGGTGCCGGAGCTGACCCGGCGCGCCGCCGGGGACTGGTTCCCCGGGCGGGTGGTAGCCGGCGCGGAACTCGACCGGTTCGCCGGGGGCGCGCCGGTGGTGTGCGACGCCGACGCGACCGACTCCACCCCGCCGCCGCCGGGAATTTTTTCGGTACGTCGTTGATCCGCCGGGCCGACCCGCACGTATCACGGGGCGGCCCTCCCCGTGGGCCGGCTGATGTCGTTGGACACCAGGAGGTCTGCATGCACGCGGTCGCGGCCGGCTTGCACGGCGAGATGGCCAGGCCAGGGTGGATGTTCGCCCGGGCCCAGCCCCAGTCCCGTGCCTCGAGGTCGGGCCGGGGGGTCGACGCGGGCCCCACCGATCGCCAGAATGGCCCGGTGACGCCGCGACCGGCGCCCGGACGCCACCAGGCGGCGTCCCCCGAGGCCAGCCATTCCGACCAGCTCGTCCGGCTGCTCTACGCCGAGCACGCCGGGCCGCTGCTGATGTTCGTGATGCGGCTGACCGGCGGTGACCGGCAGCGCGCCGAGGACATCGTGCAGGAGACCCTGCTGCGGGCCTGGCGCAACGCGCACCGCCTCGGCGTGCAGGGCCAGGGTTCGCTTCGGCCCTGGTTGGTGACCGTGGCCCGGAGGATCGCCATCGACGAGCACCGCAGTGAGCAGGCCCGGCCGGCGGAGACGTACGACCGGGACCTGACCGCGTTCGCCGAGGCGGACAGCACCGACCGGGTGCTGCGCACCATGACCGTGGCCGACGCGCTGCGTACGCTGAGCCAGTCGCACCGGGAGATCCTGGTGGCCACGTACTTCCGGGGTCGCACTGTGCCGGAGGCGGCCGAGGAGCTGGGCCTTCCGCTCGGCACCGCCAAGTCGCGGGTCTACTACGCGCTGCGCGCGCTGCGCACGGCTCTGCAGGAGAGGGGGGTGACGGAATGAGCCGGGCAGACCACATGGACGTTGCCGCGTACGCGCTCGGCGTGCTGGACGAGCAGGACACCGAACGGTTCGAGGAGCACCTCGCCACGTGCTGGGCCTGCGCCGCGGAGCTGGAGACGATGGTCCCGGTGGTGGGGCTGCTCTCCGACATCGACGGCGAGACGATGATGGCGATGGAGCACACCGCCACCGACCCGGCCCTGCTGGACCGTACGTTGGTCGCGGTCCGCACCCACCGGCGTCGCGCCCAGTTGCGGCGGGTCTTCGCCACCGCCGCCGCGGTGGTGGCGGTCGGCGCGCTGAGCGGCCTGGGGGTGGCCGTCCTCGACGGCAACGGCGGCGGCGACCAGGTGATCGCCGAGCCGACGGTGACCGCGACGGTGGACGGGCCGGCGAGCCCGCAGCCGACCCGCTCCGGGCCGGCCGTCGGCGGCAACGAGATCGAGGGCGAGCAGCACGACGCCACCGACCCGAGCACCGGGGTGAAGGCCACCATGTGGCTGGCCCGCAAGGAGTACGGCACCTGGATCGGGTTCAACCTGACCCGGCTGCCCGGTCCGCGCACCTGCCGGCTGGTGGTGCTCCGCAAGAACTCCACCACCGAGGTGGTCTCCACCTGGTCGGTGCCGGGCACCGGCTACGGCACCAACCTGAACCCGCAGGACCTCCAGCTGGAGGCGTCCACCTCGGCGTCGCCCAGCGACATCGCCAAGGTCCAGGTGCAGTCGGTCGACGCGAACGGGGTGGCCAGCCCGCTGGTGACCGTCGTTCCCTGACCGGCGAACTCCCGATCGGCGCCGGCCCGCATGGGCCGGCGCCGTTTCGGCTTTGGCCGCGGCGACGCCGACGTGCCTGCACACGTACGGGGACCCGGAACGGTTCAACGGGCTTGAGTGAAATTGCCCACTGTCAATCGTTCAACCTTGACAGTGGACCCTCCGTACTACTCGGTGAACTGCCAAGAATGAGGAGGGCACGTGGCACAGATGAAGCGAACCGTCATCGTCGCGAGCGCGATGGTCGCACTTACGGCCTGCGCTCCCGCGGGTTACGACGGGGCGAACTCCAGCGCTGCCGAGCCGGTCGCCGTCGCCGCGGCCGAGCCCACCGCGGCGGTCGAACCGGAGGCCTCCGCCTCCGCCGAGGCGCCCGCCGCCGAGCAGGCGCCGCCCCCCGCCGACGTGCGCCTGACCGACGAGCTGGTCGGCAAGAAGGTCGCCCGGATGGGCAACGTGGTCACCGACCAGGACGGCTGGATCCTCTACCGCTTCGACAAGGACTCCGACGATCCGCCGTCGTCGAACTGCGTGGACAAGTGCGCCCAGGTGTGGCCGCCCGCGCTGACCGACGGCAACCCGCAGCTGCAGGGCGTCTCCGACGACAAGGTCGGCACCGTCACCCGCCAGGACGGCACCCGGCAGATCACCATCGGCGGCTGGCCGGTCTACCGCTACATCGGTGACAAGAAGCCGGGCCAGTGGAAGGGCCAGGGCGTCGGCGGCACCTGGTTCGTGGTGGACCCGAACGGCAAGAAGAACCTGACCTGCCTGCCGACCGGCACCCCGAAGGCGGTCGCTCCGCCGGCGGCCGGCGACTCGGGCGGCGCGGACGCGGGCGGCTCCGGCTACTCGTACTGATCTCCCGCCGCCACTCGGACACGGTGGCCGGTCGCAGCCGGGGAGGGCGCGGCCGGCCATCGTCATGTACGCCGTCGTACCGGTAGCACCTCTCGTCCGGCATGGCCCCTGCCTCCGCCACCGGGCCCGCCGACCGCTAATCTGGCAGCCCAGCGGCGGCTGCGACATGGTTGTCCACGGTCGACAGCACGGCACCGCCGATATCCGGGGAAGAGGGGCGGCATGGCGCCGAAGCGGAGCCGAACACCCCTGCCGGTGGTGCTCGCGCTGGCCTGCTCCCTCATCGGCGCCATCGGCGCGACGGCAGCCGCGCGGTGGCCCGTGGACGACGACCGCCCCGCGATCGCGGCACCCACCCAGTCCACCTCGCCGGCTCCCGCACCGCCCGCGCTGGTTCCGTTGACGGTGCTCACCTGGAACGCGTGCGCCAACGCCAAACAGCGCTGTCCCGCCGCCAGCCGGCACCGGCAGCTCGCCGCCGCCATTGGTCAGGCGGCACGGAATCGCTCGGCCGACGTGGTGCTGCTGCAGGAGATGTGCGCCGACCTGCTGCCCGCGCTGGGGAGCAGCCTCGGCACTGACTGGACGGTGCACTTCCGCCAGGCCACGACGGCCGCAGTCAAGCGCGGCACGAGGGTCAGCCGACCGACCACCTGCGGGGCCAACGGAGACCGGTACGGCCAGGCGGTGGCGGTGCGGGCGGCGGTCGAGCGGGGCGCCCGTGCGGCATCGCCCGTCCAGGCGTCGTGGCTGGTTCAGCTCCCGTCACCCAAACCCAGGAACAGCAGGTGGATGGAGCAGCGGTTCGCGGTGTGCGTCCGGTTGCGCGTGCCCCGGCTCCAGGTCTGTGGCACCCACCTGTCAACGCCGGAGCAGGATCCCGACGGTGGGATTCGGGCCGCGCAGGCCGCGCGGCTCGCCGCCGAGGCGCGCCGCGGCCGCGCACAGGGATATCTGACCATCGTGGGCGGCGACTTCAACACCACCCCGGCCGCGACGGTGACCGGCAGGCGCCAGCTCGTCCTGCAACCGCTGTACGACCAGAGCGTCGACTGCGACCTGGGCAGGATGCAGGCGACGTTCGGCAAGGTCAAGATCGACTACCTGTTCTCCGGACCCGGCCTCAAGCCGCTCGGCTGCGATGCGATCCAGGCGCCGCTCTCCGACCACCGGTTGCTGGCGGCGCGCTACCACCTCTACCCCAACCCGACCGGCGCCTGACCTCCGCAAGCCGATCCGGACCGGACCGGCATGACCTCGACGGCCCCAGACGATTGCTGCAGGATCGAGTCGAGGCGCTCCCGGAGGTAGGCCTGGACTCCTCGGAGTGAGGGATCACCGTTCCACCTGGAACGACTGCTGCGGGTGCGCGCCACGATCCGCAGAGCCCGCAACGGCGCCCGCCCGGAGGCGGGCCGGCGCCGCTGCGCGTACGCAGGGTCAGCCCTTCTCCCACGGGCTGGGCACCGGGAAGTAGGTGTCCAGGAAGGGCGTGAGGACCGAAAGCTGGGCCGCCAGGTCTTCCTCGGTGGAGAACGCGTCGTTCAGACAGAAGACGTGCCGGTCCCGGCGGGCGAGCAGGTGCGCCAGGCGTGCCGGCGTGTCGGGGTGGGACAACTCAGCGATGGTGTAGCGCAGGTCCCCCGGCACCGCCCGGCCCGTGTGGAACGCATAGTAGTGGTGCAGTGACGAGGCGATCGAGATGTCCGACATGCTGCGGAAACGGCTGCCGGCGGTGACCCGGTGCGAGGCCGCGAAGGTTTCCTCGATCTCGTACAGCACGCTGCGTCGCAGCGCGTGGGGCATGTGCTTCATCTTCCGGGTGAGCACCGTGCCGAAGCGCTCGGCGATCAGGGCACGGTTGTTCTTCCCGGCCGCCGAGGAGGGGATGTCCTCCGCGGTCGGGGCACCCGGCGGCACCAGAGCCGGCGACGGGAAGAACCGGGAGATGCCGTTGGCCAGGAAGAAGTCCCGGGGCAGCACCTCGGTGCCGAAGAAGACGTCGTCGTTCAGGTAGAGGAAGTGCTCGGAGAGCCCGTCGATGTGGTGCAGCTGGCTCTCGATGGCGTGCGAGTTGTAGGTCGGTAGCACGGACGGGTCGGCGAAGATCTCCCGGTGGCTGACCACCCGGATCCCCGGCGCCGACCGGTCCAACCACTCCGGCACCTGGTCGTCGGTCACCAGGTAGACCTGGCGTACCCAGGGCGCGAACTGGTGCAGCGACCGCAGCGAGTAACGCAGTTCGTCGCGGCTGAGGAAGCGCGCCGCGCTCGCCGCCTCGGCGTGGTACGGGACGCCGGCGATCTCGGCGCGGCGGCGCAGCCACTCCGGGTCCGCACCGTCCACCCAGGTGTAGACGACGTCGACCGGAAAGGCGACGTCTTCGGGCTGCCGTCCGGCGAACTCGTGCCGGGTTCGCGCCGTCGTCGTGACGGTCGGCGACACCAGGCCGGTGAAGAGCGACTCCGAGGTCAGCACCGGCGGCGCCGACACCTGGACCCGCTCGGCCACCGGGTTCGGGCGGGGAGCGATGAGCTCGTCGCCCTGCCTGGTCCAGAACTCGACCTCGCACCCGTACGCCTGGCCGAGCACGAGCCGGTGCCGGGGGTCGGTGCGGTACCAGGTGAGCCGGACGACCGGAGCGTCTGCCAGGCGTTCCCAGGTGCGCGGCTCGAAGCCGGCCGCCGGAGGTCGCTCCGCGTGGGTACGCGGCACGGTGACATAGCCGGGAACCCGGGCGCAGGCGGCGGCGAGTGCGGCGTACACCCGTTCCCGGTCCGCGTCGTCGACGCCGACCACCGATGCGACGTCCGCCCTGCCGCGCACTCGGAAGTGGTCCACGCCGGCCTCGTGAAGTGCCGCCGTGACGGCGGTGAGGTTCCCCTCCCGGGCGCGCAGCGGGGTGAGGGCGGCGTCGACCTGGGCGATGCGGGGTGCGCGGTCGGCGGTGACGACCGCCCGGTCGCCTTCGGCCAGCAACTGCGGCTGCCGCCTCGCGATCCGTTCGCCCCGGCGTCCGGGGGCCACGCCCTTGCCCGACGCTCGGGCGACCCACTGCTTCAACTGGTGCCGGGTCCGCGGACTCACCTTGGTCGCGATGGCGCGGCGTGTCTGCGGGCTCAGCACCCGGCGGTACACGTCGACGAGCCCCGACGGCTCCGCGAGCGCCGGCGGGGTCTCGGACGGCCTCGGCCCGGGCTCGGTCACGGGTGTCCTCCTGGTCCGCCCGCCCCGGCCGCCGACCGCCGTACGGGGACGTGTCGCCGGATCACTGCTGGGGCCCGGGCAGCGCGGCGATGGCGTCGGCGACCCGTTGGCAGTTGTTGCGGTCCTGGACGGCGAAGAAATCGGCCGCCCGGCGCGAGTACTCCTCCTCGCGGACGCACCCGTTCTCCAGGTACCTGATGATCGCGTTCACGGTCTCCTCCGCGGTCTCGCAGACCGGGCCGAACCCGTCCTCCCGGGCCTCGAAGTAGCCCTTCTTGTAACCGCCGACGGTGAAGAACTCCTCCTCGTCGAACTGCGCATAGATCAGCGGGGTGCCGAGGTAGGCGACGTCGAAGGCGGTGGACGAGTAGTCCGTGATGAACAGGTCACACTGGCGCAGCGCGTCCTGCACCGTGCGGGTCGTCTGGTCCGCCATGGCGAAGCAGTCGTCTGCCGGGACGACATCGGTCAGCAGCGAGCGCATCTCGTAGTGCGGAAGGAACTCCAGCACGTAGCCGTGCCGGCGCAGCGCCTGCCGCAGCCGCTCGCTGCCGAACAGCTCGGCGATGAAGACCTGGTAGGCCGATCCGTCGAAGGCGACCCGAGGTCGGGCGGAGCTGTTGTACGACGGGGTCACCAGGTACGTGCGCCAGGTGGGCATGAACAGGATCCTCCGCCTGCCCCGGTCCGGTACCAGCGCGTCGAACCGGGGCATGCCGGTGGTCTTCACCATGTCCCCGTAGTCGAGCTCCTTCGCCACGTACTCGGCCTCCCGGTGCGCCGAGGCCACGAAGAGGTCGAACGAACCCCGGCCCCGGTGCAGACCGGCGCTCACGTCCTTCTCGGTCACGCCGTGCTGGAGGAAGACCCGGGACGAGGCGATCCGCCAGTTCAGGTGCTTCAGGAACGGCGACCGCTCCCAACGCTCCGGCAACATGTAGGCGTCGATGTCATACGAGTTGATCAGCTTGGTGGCGTGCAGCATCAGGAACTTGTGCCGGAAGGAGCCGTGGGTGACGACGTTGCCCAGCCCTCGCAGCCGCTGACGGTCAGCGCTCTCCTTCGCCAGCAGGTAGTAGACGTTCCGCCTGCGCTCCACCTGGCGGAGGTGCCGGAACAGGTGCGCGGAGTTGTCCTGCGCCGTGTCCCTGCGCTCGCCGATCAGCCATACGTCGCGCCGGCTCATCAGCGGAGCCGTGAGCAGGCGGAGCAGGCGCTGCTTCCAGAAGGGGGCCCGCGAGGCGATGTGCCGCAGGTCCTTGCGCGCCATGAGTCGCCGCCACCGCCGCCGCCCCGCGGTCCCGCCTCCCCGCTGCACCAGCAGCGCCGCGTTCTCCCGCCCGGTGAAGGTGGGCAGGATCCGGGTGTCGCCAGCCACCTTCGTCGTGGCGTCACGCAGGAAGGCGGCGGAGATCAGGCACTGCCGGGAGGCCTGGCCGGTCTCGGTCAGGAACACGAGCCGGAGGTGGTGCTGCCCCCTGCGGAGCTTGTCCACCGGGAGCTCGGCCGAGAAGCCGCTCCACTCCCGGTTGTCGTCGCCCGCCTTGAGGTCGGCCCGTCTCTCGACGGTGACCGGCGCGGTCAGGTTGCTGCCCCGCACCCGCAGCCCGAGCGGCGTGGCCATCGGGGCCCGCATCGGCAGCCCGTTGATCACCATGTGCCCGGACACCTTGAGCGTGTCCCCGGAGGGCGAGAGAAGCACCTGCTCCAGCCGCGCCCCCACGGCGGTCACCTTGGTCAGCGGCAGCAACGCCGGTGTGACCGGGTAGTCGAGGTGCAGGTCACCGCCGCATGCGACGACACCTCGCAACCGCTCCCAGGGCCGGGCGAACAGCTCGAAGTCGTACGACTTGAAGGCCAGGTACGCCACCCGGTGCCGGGTGTCCAGCGTCCAACGCGCGATGAAGGACGGGTCGATGTCGTGGTAGATCCGACTGCACCGGTCGAAGATCTTCCACAGGTCGGCGTCCTCGAAGAGGTCGTGCGCGCGCATGGCGAAGCCCTGGTAGCTGCGAACGAGAAAGCGTTCGAGCACCTCGCGGCGGAACACGTCCAGCTCGGAACGAAGCTCCGCGAGGGTCTCGCAGAGTTCCAGATGGTCCCAGAAGTTCTGTTCCCGGACGAACAGATTGTCCATGATGGAGCTGCTGACCGCCCGCTTGCGGTACTTGTAGACCACCTCGTCGACCAGTGCGATGCGCTCCGCCTTGAGCAGCATGGGGATGGCCAGGAAGGCGTCCTCGAAGTGGACCCCCTCGCGGAACCGCAGGCCGTGCGCCCGGAGCTGGGCAAGGTCGTAGAGCTTGTGGCACGGGCCGGCGTCGAAGATCAGGTCGGGCGCGTCGACCACCGTCTCCAGCAGGCGGTCGCCCTTGCCGAAGGGCTTCTTCCAGAGGAAGGGGGTGGGCTTGGGGAACGTGTCCATGTCGCCGACGGCCATGCTCGCCTTGTTCGCCACGATCGCGTTGAGCAGCACCTCGATGGCACGCGGCGGCAGGATGTCGTCGGAGTCGACGAACGCGACGTACGGCGTGTCAGCCATGTCCAGCGCCAGGTTCCGGGCCGCGCCCGGTCCGCTGTTCTCCTGCTGGATCGCGGTCACGTTCGGGTGCTCCGCAGCGAACTGCTTCGCCAGGATCACCGAACCGTCGGTGCTGCCGTCGTCAACCAGGATGACGTTGCACTGCGCGAACACGGTCTGCGCCGCGATCGATTCGAGCGTCTCGGGCAGGTAGTCCTCGACGTTGTAGACCGGGACGATGATCGTGACCTGGGGGGCAGGGCCTACCACACTGGGCTCCACTGGGGGTTCGCAGAGATGTTGACGAGCTGGTCGAAGCGTAAGGTGCGACGGGAATCAGGTTCAGGCATCGGGCCGCTCGGCGGGGTACGTCCCCCACCAGCCGGGCGACACGATGTCCTCCTGCGCCTCGCGGGTGGCGGCGATGCGCATCGAGGGCAGCGTGGGCGCGTCCAGTCGCGGACCGACCCGCAGCGGGGGCGCGGTATGTGCGGCCACCTGCCGGCCGAGGGCGGGCGTGGTCGGGGCATCCACCTGCCGGCCGTACCGATCCGCGCCGCGCGACTGCCGCCACAGCGCGCTGGCGCCCAGCTTCCGCCGCTCGGCGACCACGTCGTCGGGCAGCTCGAACGGGGCGGGGAACGGCAGGTAGCGGGACAGGAAGTCGGCCAGCATCCGCTCCTGCTCGGCGAAGGCCTCGGGATCCGAGTCGGTGTCGTTGAGGCAGAACACGTCGCGGTGCCGACGGGTCAGCAGCTCGGAGAGGCGGGCGGGCGTCGAGGGATGACCGAGGTCCGCGTACTCGTACTCGATGTCGCCCGGCACCGCCTGCCCGGTCAGGTACGCCCAGTACTGGTGCAGCGAGGACGGAATCGACAGGTCGCCGTGGTGGCGGAACTGGTGCCGTGCCGTCTCGGTCACGTCCGCGTGCAACATCTGCTCGATCTGGTGCATGATGCTGCGCCGCAGGGCGAACGGAGTGTGCTTCATCTTCTGCGTGATGGTCACGCCGAAGAGCCGCTGGATGTGCCGGCGGTTGTTCTTGCCGGCCGCGTTCACCGGCGGGTCAGTGGCCCTCGCCTCGCCCAGCCCGAACTGCGCCGGGGAGAGGAAGAACTTCGCGATCCCGTTGGCATGGAAGAAGTGGGTCGGCAGCAGCGGCCGGCCGAGGAAGACGTCGTCGTTGACGTAGAGGAAGTGTTCCGCCAGGCCCTCGATGCGGTGCAGCCGGGACTCGATGGCGTGCGAGTTGAACGACGACCGGCCGCCGAGATCGGCGAAGAGTTCGGCGTGCGTGACGACGGTGATCATCGGGTGGGTCGGGTCGAGCCAGCTCGGCAGCTGGCTGTCGGTGACCAGGAAGATCCGTCGCAGCCAGGGCGCGAAGCCGTGCAGCGACCGCATGGAATACCGCAGTTCGTCCCGGTTGTGGTAGCGCGACGAGTTTGCCGCCACCGCGTGCCGCGGCGCGTCGGGAGCACGGAGCGCGGCCATCTTGCGCTTGAGCCATTCCGGATCCGAGCCGTCCACCCAGGTGTAGACGGCGTCGATCGGGAAGCCCACCCGGTCCGGGGCGCGGACGGTGAGATCGCGGCGGGTGCCGTAGGTGTTGTCGTCCGCCTCAGGAACGAAGTGGCTGAGCAGAGCCGCGGCCACGCGTACCGGCTCGGCCCGGGCCGGCGCCTCGTCGATCACCGCGTTGTGCCGGGGTGCCCGGACGACGTCACCCACCCGGGTCCAGAACTCGATCTCGCAGGCGAACTGGGCCCCCAGGACCACGCCCGCCCGGGCGTCGGTCACCGGGAACCACACCTGGATCACCTCGGCCGGGGCGAGGTCCGGCTGGTTCCGCCCGGGCTGCACCTCGACAGTGCGCACGTGCGCGCCCGACAACTCCGGTGCGGACCGGACCAGGCGACGCACCGCGTCCCGCTGGCCGACCAGGATGGCCACGGAGCTACGCAGGTAGTCGTCGTTGCGCAGGCAGTGGTATTCGATCCCGGCCGACTCCAGCGTGGACGTGACGGCCACCAGGTTGCGGTGCCACATCTCCAGCGGTGTCGCCCTGGCGACCACCTCTGCTTTGGTGCGGACGCCGCCGTCGGCGACGGTCACCCGAGCGCCGACCGGGTGCACCGTGTCACCGCCGCGCGGGCGGGTGAAGGTGCGCACGAGGCGGAGCCGCCGGTGCGCGGGAAGCAGGCCGAGCAGCCGGCGCCGAGCGGCGGGCGGGAGGAGGCGGTAGACGCGCAGGGCGATCATGCTGCTGGCCGTTCCGGTCGGACGGCCACCTCGTCGGTGACCATCGTCAGTGCTGCTGGTGGCGGGACGAAACGCCGCACCCGACCTGCCCCGGCCGAACAACCGCACGAGCAGTCATCACCGCATGCCTCTCTGCAGAGCCCCCGTTGCGCTGCCGGACGGTCGGACAGGGATGGGCGGTGAGCCGTCTCCCGGTCAGGTGTGACCCTCGCGATCCGTACCGGCGGCCGTCTCCCGAGGCGGGTCTCCGGCCAGCGCAGATGGCACGTTAGCAGCGAGTTCACCGGCGAGAAACCAACGAATCGGCGGAAGGGGGCGGAACGGCATGCTCGCATGTTGGAGATATATGGATTTGTAGCACTTGCCGGAAAAATCCTGGCCGTTCAGGTGGTGGAGCCGCACCAGGACGGGCAGGCGGAAATTGTCCGCTGAGCTCTCCCGCCGGACCGTCGGCACGTACCTCTTCCGACTGCCGACGACAGAGGTGGCAGAGTGGGCTGGTGACCTGGACCGAGCCCGCCGCGCGCCGGGCGCTGCGCCCGCCCGCCGACTACCGGCTGGCCGCCTCCGTCCGGTCGCTCACCTTCAGCCCGTACGACCCGTGCGCGCGGATCGCGGCCGACACCTTCTGGTACGCCACCCGCACCCCGGCCGGGCCGGCCACCCTCGCGCTGCGCTCCGGCGGCGGGGACCTGCTGGCCGAGGGGTACGGCCCCGGGGCCGACTGGGTGGTCGAGCGCGCCGACGCGATCGCCGGGCTGCGCGACGACCTCACCGGATTCGCCGAACTGGCCGCCGCGCACCCGCTGGTGGCCCGCCTGGCCGCCCAGCACCGGGGGCGGCGGATGCCGACCACCGGCCAGGTCTTCCCCCGGCTGCTGCGGGCCATCTTCGAGCAGAAGGTGACCGGTAAGGAGGCGTACCGGGCGTACGCGGCGACGGTCCGGCACTTCGGCGAGCCGGCGCCGGGGCCGATGCAGCCGCTGCTGCTGCCGCCCGGGCCGGAGGTGGTGGCCGCCGCGCCGTACTGGGTCTTCCACCCGTTCGGGGTGGAGCAGCGCCGGGCCGACACGCTGCGCCGGGCCGCCGCCGTCGCCGACCGACTGGAACGCTGCGCGGACAGCACCGAGGCGACCCGGCGGTTGACCGCGATCGCGGGCATCGGCCCGTGGACCGCCGCCGAGGTGGTCCGGATCGCGTACGGCGACCCGGACGCGGTCAGCGTCGGCGACTACCACGTGCCGAACACGGTCGCCTGGGCGCTGGCCGGTGAGGCGCGCGGCGACGACGCCCGGATGCTGACCCTGCTGGAGCCGTTCCGGGGGCATCGGGGGCGGGTCTGCGGGCTGCTGGAGGCCGCCGGGATCCAGGCGCCGAAGTTCGGGCCGCGCGCGCCGATCCGCTCCTTCGCCCGCTTCTGATCCGGGCCGTCTCCGGCCTCGGGCGGGCGGGCGCCCGGCCGTGGCGGCCGGCGTCAGCGCCGGGCGCAGAGGCGGCGCAGGGTGCGGGCGAGCCAGTGCGCGTACCCGTGCTGGACGACGCGGCCGGCGGGCCCGGCGGCGCGCATGAACCAGCGGTCCGGCCGGCTGAACGCGGTCACCTCGAACCAGACCGCGCCGGCGTCGTCGCGGGTGACCAGGAAGGCCTCCTCGCCGCGCGCCGGGTGCCCGGGCAGGGTGCCGTAGCCGAATCCCGCGCTGCGCTCGTCGTCGGAGACCCAGATGACCTCGCACGGGCCCCAGACCCGCAGCGGCCCCACCCCCAGGCCCGTGGTGACCCGGACGCCCGGGGTGGCGCGCGGCGCGTCGGTGCGCATCCGGAAGCCGGCCGTCCGGTGCAGCCGCCAGGTCAGCACCGCCTCGGCGGCGATGGCGTAGCACCCCTCGGGCAGCCGGTACCGGTGGCGCACGTGGTGCCAGCCGGCCGGCAGCCGCCCGTCCCGGGTCGCCCCGACCTCCTGGTACGTCAGCTCGGACACCCGTCCAGCCTAGGTCCCGCCGGTGGACGCCCGCCGGGGGCGGCGCGAGCGGCCCGCCTCGGTGCGGGGGCGGGGGTCAGGCGGCTTCGCGGAGGTCGGCCAGGTCGAGCGGGGTACGCCGGCGCAGCAGCTCCTCCAGCTCGGTCACGGTACCGACCTCGCCGAGCACGTCCTTGCCGCCGCCGAACTCGGCCGGGTAGCGGCGGACCAGCCGATAGCGCTGCCGGCCCCGGATCAGCTCCACGCTGACCCGCCACCGCCCGCAGCAGCAGCACACCCACTCCACCCGGCGACGGTAGCTCTGACCTGCGCAAACGTGATTCGTACGGGAAGGACGGGCGGGACGGACGGGGACAGGCCGCACCGCCACCGCCGGTGATCTGCCTCACGACTGTCGGCACCGTCTGATTGACTGGTCGCCGTGGACCTGCCGATCAATCCCCCAGTGGAGCCGATGCTGGCCAAGAGCGTGGCCAAGCTGCCCACCGACCCCGGCCTGACGTACGAGCCGAAGTGGGACGGTTTCCGGTGCATCGTGTTCCGCGACGGCGACGAGGTCGAGCTGGCCAGCCGGGGCGGCAAGATGATGACGCGATACTTCCCCGAGGTGGTCGAGCAGGCCCGCCGGCAGCTGCCCGAGCGGTGCGCCGTCGACGGTGAGCTGATCGTGATCCGCCGGGACGGCCCGGGCGGCCAGCCCCGGCTCGACTTCGAGCTGCTCGCCCAGCGCATCCACCCGGCGGCCTCCCGGGTGAAGCTGCTGGCCGAGACGACCCCGGCCGACTTCGTCGCCTTCGACCTGCTCGCCCTCGGCGACGACCTGCTGCTCGACGAGCCGTACCCGCGCCGCCGGGCCCGGCTGGAGCAGGCGCTGGCCGGCGTCCGCCCGCCGGTGCACGTCACCCAGGTGACCACCGACCCGGAGACGGCCCGCCGCTGGTTCGACGTGTTCGAGGGCGCCGGGCTGGACGGGTTGATCGTCAAGCCGGCCGAGCTGCCGTACGAGCCCGGCAAGCGGTCGATGTTCAAGGTCAAGCACGCCCGGACGGCCGACGTGGTGGTGGCCGGCTTCCGCTGGCACAAGTCCGGCCCGGTGGTCGGCTCGCTCCTGCTCGGCCTCTACGACGACGCCGGGGTGCTGCACCATGTCGGGGTGAGCGCCTCCTTCACCATGGCCCGGCGCGCGGAGCTGCTGGAGGAACTGGCCCCCTACCGGGACATCGGCGACGAGCACCCGTGGGTGCACGGCGACCACGAGCGTGGCCAGCGCATCCCGGGCGGGGTGAGCCGCTGGACCGGCACCAAGAACCTCGAATGGGAGCCGCTGCGCCCCGAGCTGGTGGTCGAGGTGGGCTACGACGCGATGGAGGGCGACCGGTTCCGGCACACCGCCCGGTTCGTCCGCTGGCGACCCGACCGCGACCCCCGGTCCTGCCGCTACGACCAGCTCGACCGGCCGGTCCGCTTCGACGTGGACCAGGTCCTGCGCGGCGACCCGACGGCCACCGTGGAGCCGGCCGCCGCCGGCCCCGCGTAGCCTGGCCGTCGACACGATCATGGAGGCTCGCTGGTGATCCGCACTCCCCACCTCGTCCGCCGGGTCCGGCTCACCGTCGCCGGGCTCGCCGCGGCGGCGCTGCTCGCCGCCGGGTGCACGCTGCCGGCCCTCGCGCCGCGCACCGAGACGCAGGGCGAAGCCGCGGCGCCGGGCAGCACCCCGACCTGGCGGGGCTGCCCGGAGGTCGCGGAGGACCTGGTGGGGCGGGGCGCGCCGGGGATGCGGTACGACTGCGCGAAGATCGCCGTACCGCGCAACTGGGGCACCGGCGGCGGCGCGACCGCCGGCCCGGGCGGCGGGGAGACCTTCGAGATCTCGCTGCTGCGGGCCCGCTCGTCGAAGCAGCGGAACCGGATCGGTTCCCTCGTGATCAACCCGGGCGGCCCGGGTGGGTCCGGCGTGGACACCGCTGTCTACCTCTCCTTCGGGCAGGCGTTCGGCGGGCTGCCCGCCTCGATCACCGACCGGTTCGACATCGTCGGGTTCGACCCGCGCGGGGTGGCCCGGTCCAGCCCGGTCAAGTGCATCTCCGACGCCGACCTCGACACCAGCTTCGGCTTCGACCCCGACCCGGCCAGCCAGGAGTTGTTCGACGACTACGTCGCGCTGAACCGGAAGATCGGCACCGGCTGCGGCGACAAGTACGGCGACCAGTTGCCGCTCTACGGCACCGAGCAGGCCGCCCGGGACATGGACGCGGTACGCGCGGCGGTCGGCGACGAGAAGCTGACCTACCTGGGCTACTCGTACGGCACCCTGCTCGGCGCCACGTACGCCCAGCTCTACCCGCAGCGGGTGCGCGCGCTGGTGCTCGACGGCGCGGTCGACCCGCAGCAGAAGCTGATGGCCGGCTCGGAGAGCCAGGCCAAGGGGTTCGAGCGGGCGTTCGGCAACTTCACCCGCTGGTGCGCGGCCAACGCCGGCCGCTGCCCGATCGCACCGGACGCCCGGGCGGCGGTGACCGCCGCGATCGACAAGGCGAAGGCCTCGCCGGTGCGCGGCGCCGGCGGGCGCGAGGCCACCTCCGGCTGGGTCTTCTACGCGGTCATCTCCTCGCTCTACACCGAGTCGGGCTGGGAGGAACTGGGCCGGGCGATCGACAAGCTGGAGGGCGGCGACCCGGCCGACGTGTTCCGGCTCGCCGACGCGTACGCCGGCCGGGAGGAGGACGGGCGCTACTCGAACCTCTTCGACGCCAACCTGACCATCAACTGCGCGGACGAGACCGAGAAGCCGAGCCTGGAGCAGATCCGGCAGATGCAGTCGCAGTGGCGGCAGAAGTACCCGCTGTTCGGGCCGGCCCTGGCGGTCGGGATGCTGGGCTGCGCCCAGTGGCCGGGGCAGCGGGATCCGTACCCGACCGGCAAGGCCGTCGGCGCGCCGCCGATCCTGGTGGTCGGCACCACCGGCGACCCGGCCACCCCGTACGAGCAGACTCCGCGGCTGGCCTCGATGCTCGGCGTGGGGCGGGTGCTGACCTGGGAGGGCGAGGGGCACACCGCCTACCCGCAGACGACCTGCGTCACGAACGCGGTGGACGCTTACCTGATCTCTTTGACCGTTCCCAGAGAGGGACTTCGCTGTCCGGCGCGTTGAGCGGCTGACGCCGCTCCGGCTCGGGCAGGTCGATGTCGTACCGCGTGGCCAGCTCCTCCAACAGCGCCCGCATCCGGCGGACGTCGTGCTTCAGCTCCTCCTGCTCGTCGTGCTCGAAGGCGTCGTCGTCGACGATGAGTCGGCTGGCGAAGTGCGCGGTGATCAGCGGGATGACCAGCAGCACCATCGTCGAGATGAGCAGGGCGGCGAGGAAGCGTCCCGCCCAGGTGGTCGGCGAGATGTCGCCGTACCCGACGGTGGAGGCGGTGACGACGGCCCACCAGACCGCGTCGGCGGCGCTGGCGTTCTCCACCTGGGCGTAGATGACGCCGGCCACCACGATCATGAGCAGGTAAGAGATGATCAGCGTGCGCGGCGAGTTCGCGAACCAGACCAGTCCCCGGTAGATCCACCGGAAGGGCTGCAGCAGGGGCTCCATGCCGCACCATGCTGCCCGCTCCGGGCAACCCACGCCCGCACATCGTCGAGTGTCGCTGTGGCAGGCTGCGGCCATGACCGATGTGATCTTCCGGGAGGCGGTCCGGGCGGACCTGCCCGCCGTCATCGCCCTGCTCGCCGACGACGTGCTCGGCAAGGCGCGGGACTTCACCGAGGTCGACGAGGCGTACGAGCGGGCCTTCGCCGACATCACCGCCGACCCGCGCAACCACCTGATCGTCGCCGACGAGGCGGGCGAGCTGGTCGGCTGCATGCAGATCACGTACATCCCGGGGCTGGGCCGGCACGGCGCCGAGCGCTCCCTGATCGAGTCGGTACGGGTCCGCTCCGACCTGCGCGGGCGGGGGCTGGGCCGACGGATGATGGAGTGGGCCGTCGACCAGGCCCGGCAGCGGGGCTGCGCCCTGGTCCAGCTCACCACCGACAAGACCCGCGCCGACGCCCACCGCTTCTACCGCAGCCTGGGCTTCGTCGCCAGCCACGAGGGCATGAAACTCCCCCTCTGAGGCGCCAGCCGCCGACGCGACCGCCCGGCCCGACGCGGCGCGGCCCGACCGGATGACATCGGCGCCCTTTGGAGCTGATGTCGTAAACGATTCACCGGCAGGTCGCCGAAAGCCCCCCGACCCGTTCCCGCGGCCGCTCCGGCGCGACGTCGGGAGGCATCCCGGTCGAAGGCCAACCGGCGTCGCCCCGGGCTGATCCGTTTACGACATCAGCTCCAAAGCGACCGACCACCCCCTTCCAGAGGCGGAGCACCACCCCGGCGCAGCGCCACCCCGGCGCAGCGGCCACCCCGGCCACCCCGGCGCAGCGGCCCGACCAAGCCAGACCCCGCCGGCATCGTCCCCGAACCGTGCCGGCGCAGCGGCGCCGCTCAGGCGTCCACCAGGTGGCCGTCGCGCAGGGTGAGGGTGCGGTCGGCCAGCTCGATGAGGGCCGGGTCGTGCGTGGCGACCAGGGCCGTCATGCCCCGGGCGTGCACCACCGCGCGCAGCAGGTCCATGATCGAGCGCCCGGTCTCCGAATCGAGCTGGCCGGTCGGCTCGTCGGCGATCAGCAGGGCCGGCTCGTTGGCCAGGGCCCGGGCCACCGCCACCCGCTGCTGCTGCCCGCCGGAGAGCTCGTACGGCCGCTGCGCGGCGTGCCCACCCAGCCCGACCAGCTCCAGCAGCACGGCCACCCGCTCCTCCCGTTCCGCGGCCGGCACCCGGGCCAGCCGCAGCGGCACGCCGACGTTCTCCGCGGCGGAGAGGATCGGCACCAGCCCGAAGGTCTGGAACACGAAGCCCACCGTGCCCCGGCGCAGCCGCAGCAGCTCGGCCTCACCGGCGGCGGTCACGTCGTGCCCGGCCACCCGCACCCGGCCACTGTCCGGCCGGTCCAGCCCGCCGACCAGGTTCAGCAGCGTGGTCTTGCCGGCGCCCGAACGACCCCGGACGGCCACCAGCTCACCCCGGCCGGCCACGAAGGAGACGTCGCGCACCGCGTGCACGGCGTGCTCACCCCGGCCGAAGGTCCGGCTCACCCCCTCCACCCGGACCACCTCGTCGACGACGGCCGCGGCACCGGCCCGGCCGGCGGAAACCTGCTCGCTCATGCGTCACTCCCGTTCACATCCGGCGTACGGTCGCCGGGGCGGACCTCGACGTGGTCCGGTTCGAGGTTGAGGCGGACCCGGTCGCGCAGCGCCAACGCGTCGACGAAGGACGCCGGCAGCTGCATCCGGCCGGCCCGGTCGAGCACGGCGTACTCCTCGCTGACCAGCTCGGTGCTGCCGTCGGCGCCGATCCGCGCCGTCCGGCGTACCTCCGAGGCGGTCCGGCCGTCGCGGATCGCGACGGTCCGGCGGACCTGGGTGGCCACGGCCTGGTCGTGAGTGACCACCACGATCGTCACGCCCAACTCGGCGTTGATGGTGCGCAGCGCCGCGAAGACCTCCACGCCGGTGGCCTCGTCCAGTTCACCGGTCGGCTCGTCGGCGAAGAGCACCTCCGGGTCGTTCGCCACCGCCACCGCCACCGCGCAGCGCTGCTGCTCACCGCCGCTGAGCTGGCCGGGACGCCGGTCGGCGCAGTAACCCACCCCGACCAGGTCCAGCAGCTCCTCGGCCCGCCGCCGCCGGGCCCGCCCGCCGCCGGCCCGGCCGGCCAGCTTCATCGGCAGCTCGACGTTCTCCCGCGCGGTCAGGTACGGCAGCAGGTTCCGGCCGGTCTGCTGCCAGACGAAGCCGACCACGTCCCGCCGGTAGCTCAACCGTCGCCGGTTGGAGAGGGCGAGCAGGTCGTAGTCGGCGACCCGGGCGATCCCGGCGGTCGGGGTGTCCAGCCCGGACAGGATGTTGAGCAGCGTCGACTTCCCGGAGCCGGACGCGCCGACGATCGCCACCAGCTCGCCCCGGTCGATGACCAGGTCGAGCCCCTGCAGGGCGACCACCTCCACCCCCTCGGTCTTGAAGATCCGGACCAGGCCGTCGCAGACGATGTGCCCGCGCAGGCGGTCCTGCCCGCCGGCCCGCTCGGCCGCGCGCTGCGCGGCCCGCCGCTGCAACGCGGCGAGATCCGGTACGGCGGACGTCTCGGCGGTAGCCGTCATCTCAGCTCTCCTCTCCGAGCCGGAGCACCTCGCCGAGGCGCATCCGACGGTTGTTCACGGCCTCGACCGCGACGGCGAAGGCCAGCGCCAGCAGGGCCAGCCCGAGCACCCCGGCCACCAGGCCGGGTTCGAAACGCACCGTCACCGGCGCCCCGCCGGTGAACGCGGACAGCCCCAGCACCGGGTTCAGCAGCAGCGGCAGCAGGGCGCCCACCACGGCGCCGGTCAGCACCGAGACCACCACCAGCGGGGCGAGTTCCACCAGCAGCAGGCCCCGCCACTGCCGGCGGGACAGCCCCATCGTGCGCAGCCGGGACAGCACCTGCGCCCGGCCGCGGGCGCCCGCGAGCACCGCGAACGCCAGCGCGAGCAGGCCCAGGACGCCGCCGCCGGCCGCGCCGGTGGCGAAGCCGAAGACGAGCAGCCCGTTGACCCCGCTGCCGCCCAGCCGCTCCCGCTCGGCCGCCCAGGTCGTCACCTGCGGGGGCAGCGGTCGCTTCCCGCCGGTCACCGCACCGCTGGTCTGGTAGCGGGTCTGTCCCTCCTCGGCGACCCGCCCCAGCGCCGCCGGGTCGACCGTGGCGTCCCCCGCGGCGAGCAGGAACCCGGTCGGCGCGAGCGGGTGCGGGGCGTTGGCGGGCAGCCCCGGCCAGGGCAGCACCAGGAACCGTCCCGTCCCGCCCGGGATCAGCGGGAACTCCTCCGCCGTGCCGGCGATCCGGAACGGCAGCCGGTTGCCCTGCACGTCCACCCAGCCGGGCCGGCGGCCCGCGCCGTCGGCGAGCTCCGCGTCGGCGAGGGCGGCGGCGAAGTCCGGCGACACCAGCGCGGGCAGCGCCGTCGCGGCGTCCCCGCCGGCCCGCAGCGCGGCGGGCACCGCCGGGTCGAGCCCGGAGCGCCGGGCCACCTCCGCGAAACCGGCGGGCTCCACCAGCAGCACGTACGCCTCGCCGGCCCCGCCGGGGCTGCCCTCCGAGTCGGCGTAGAGCCGCTGCCCGGGGGTGGCCAGCACGGGGGTGACCGCCCTGATCCCGGGCAGCCCGGCCAGCTCGGTCGCCGTGTCCGGGGCGAACCGGTCGCCGCTGACCAGCGCGTCGGCCGGCACCGTCCGGGTCGCCGCCCGGTCCCGCCCGTCCTCGATACCGACGGCGACGACCCCGCAGAAGGCCGCCGTGGCGATCGCCAGCACGACCACCACCAGCGGCGCGGCCACTCCGACCCGACCGGCGCGGGCGGTGCCGAGGAAGGCGACCGCGCCGCGCGCCCGGGCGGCCAGCCGGCTGAACAGCCGCAACGGCCACGGGTACGCGCGTAGCGCCAGCAGCGCGGCGGCGACCGCGAGCAGCACCGGCACCGACACCAGCAGCGGGTCCACCTCGTCGCCGAGGGCGAGTCCCCGGCGGCGCAGCAGGAACGCGGCCAGCGCGGCCAGGCCGACCACGGTGACCTCGACGGTGAGCCGGCTCGCGCCACCCCGGGCGCGCAGCAGGTCCCGCCGGCCACCGCCGCCCCGCTGGCCGGTCAGCACCGCCACCGGCAGCGCCAGCGTGGCCAGTACCGCCGCCGCCACGGTCAGCCGGCTCGCCGCGTCGGGTGTGCCGGCGCCCAGCGGGTCGGCGGGGAGCAGGCCGCCGAGCAGCCACCCCGCAACCGCGGCGACCGGCACCACCAGCAGCGACTCGGCCAGGCCGCGCCGGACCACGGTGGTGGTCGAGCCGCCCCGGGCGCGCAGCAGCAGGTACTCGTCGCGGCGGCGGCGCACGGCCAGCCGGGCGGCGAGCACGGTGAGGCCGGCGAGGGTGGCGAGCACCCCGGCGGCGATGATGGTCAGCAGCGTACGGGCGGCGGCGAGCGAATCCGCGTACTGCCGCAGCGGAATGTCGACGCCCTGGGCGAGCAGCAGCCCGGCGGGGCGCTCCCGGTCCAGTTGGGCGATGCCGTCGAGCACCGCGTCTAGGCGACCCGGGGTGAGCCGCCCGGGGTCGACCCGGTAGCGCCAGCCGAAGCCGACCGCCCAGCCGGCCGCCGCCCGGTCGTCGAAGCCGGCGTCGTCGGTCAGCCCCACCATCTGGAAGGGCTCGCCGTCGCCGACCGGCGGGGTGAGCCGCAGCGCCGAGGGGAGCGCGTCCCACGCACCGCCGCCGGCGTCGACCGGTCGGAACAGGCCGACCACCGCGACGGTGGTGGCGGAGAACTCCCGACCGTCGGAATCGAGCAGCGCCAGGCGCAGCCGGCTGCCGGCGCGCAGGCCGAGTTGCCGGGCGACCGGTTCGGCGAGCACGGTCTCGACCGGCGCGGCCCGGTCCGCCCCCTCCCCCGGCCAGCGGCCGTCGACCAGGGTGGCCGACTCCCGCAGCCCGGTCATGGTGCGCAGGCTCAGGTCGAACAGCCCCTTGTCGGCCGTGAGCTCTGGTCCCGTCAGCCGACCGAACTCGGTGTCGGCGACGTACCAGCGCTCGCCCACCACCTCGCGTACCGGCGCGGGCATCCCCGCCAGCAGCGAGTCCAGGTTGGCCCGGTGGGTGGCGGCCACCCTGCTCGTGCCGAACTGCGGCTCCGCCGGCCGTTGGTAGAGCACGTCGCGGCGGAGACCCGGCAGGTCGGCCAGCTGCTCGCGCAGCCCCTGGCCGGACAGCCGGTCCGCCACCCGCGGCATCCCGGTGACCAGCAGCGCGGTGACCAGTGTGAGCACCGCGAGGAGCAGGAAGTGCCCCCCGTACGCGCGCACCCTGCGCAGCACGGCCAGCACGCTCATCGTTCTCCCCCGATCCGCAGCTGGGCCGCCGCGACACGTTGCCGAATGCCGGTGGCCAGGACGGCGCTGCACGCGAGCGCGGCCAGCAGCAGCCCGAGCGCGGTCAGGCCGATCGGCGTCCAGGGCAGGGTGAAGGCCGCCTCCGGCACGGGCCGGCCGGCGCTCGGGGTGAGGATCACCAGTGGGGCCATGGTAGCGCCCACCCCCGCGCCCACCAGCAGGCCGACGGCGACCCCGATGCCGGCCAGGAAGGTCTGTTCGGCCAGCATCGCGCGGGCCAGCAGGGGCGGTCCGGCGCCGAGGGTGTGCAGGACGGCGAACTCGGCGAGCCGGTGCCGGGCGGTGGCCCACACGTCCACGGCGAGGCCGACCAGGGCGAGCAGCACCGAGCCGAGGGCCGCGGCGAGCAGCCCGGTCCGCGCGCCCCGCCAGTACGGGTCGCCGGCGGCCTCCTCGGCCGCCGCCCGCCGGTCGAGGACGGTCACGCCGGGCAGCTCCCGGATCGCCGCCGCCGCGGCGGCGTGCCCGCCGTCGTCGGTACGCAACCACCACTCCGGCACCGGCCGAACGGCGGCCCGGTGCCGCACCAGCCAGTCCGTGGCGGCCGGCAGGTCGATCAGCAGCGCGCCGCCGGCCTCGGTGGCACCCGGCACCGCGTCCAGTTCGCCGACCACCCGCACCGGCACGGACGCCCCGGAGAGGGCGAGCGGCACGACGTCGCCGGGCCGGACGTTCAGCGCGGCCAGCACCTGCGGGGTGACCAGCGCCGGCACCGGCGTGTTCGGCCCCGCCGGTACGACGGCGAAGCGGACCGTCGGCTGCCGGGCGAAGCGGCCGCCCTCGGTCAGCGCGATGTCGTAGTCGGCGTCCACCCCGCCGGGGGTGACGGCGCTCGTCGGCACCGGCGCCTCGCCGACCGCGTCGACCATCGACCACTCGCCGGTCAGCGCGACCGGCTGGGCGGTGCCCGCCGCGTCGGTCACCCGCAGCCCGTCGATCCGCAGGCCGTAACCGCGGGCCGCCGCGTCGCCTGCCTCGGCCTGGAAGCCGGCCACCCGCCAGGCGGCGCCGGCGGGCAGGTCGACCGCGAAGGGCACCGGGCGGTCGACCAGGGAGTCGGTGGTGGCCAGCGGCAGTTGCAGGGCCAGCCCGTCGGCCCGGGTGAGCAGCACCGACGCCTGGATCCGCTGGCCGGTCACCGGCTCGCGGACCGGGGTGCGGAGGGTGCCGGTGAGTTGGCGGGCGTCGGCGGGCAGCGGGACACCGGCCGGCGCGCCCCGGTCCCGGGCCAGCCGGCCGAGCAGCTCGCCCGGTGGCCGGTCGGCGAGCCGGTCCGCGATCAGGGCCACGTCCGGTGCCGCGCCGGCGTCCAGGGCGAGCACGGTGGCCGGCAGGCTGTCGCGGCCCAGCCGCACCTCGTCCCGCCAGGTTGGCAGCACGGCCCGGACCCCCGGCAGGCCGGCCAGGTCGGCGGCCCGGTCCACCGGCGCGGCACCGCCGCGCTCCGTCACCCGCAGGTCGGCGCCGACGCTGTGGTCGGCCTGGTCGCGCTGCGACCGCTCCCAGGTGCTGACCAGTGACCAGGCCAGGGTGCTGCCGCCGACGGCGAGCGTGAGCAGCAGCACCGGCCCGGCGTGCGGACGGCGGCCCGCCTGCCACATGCCGAACATGGTGGCCGTCCACGGTCGCCGGTCGACGAACCGTTCCGCGAACCGGGTGGCCGGGGGCAGCAGCCGCAGGGCGAGCACCGCCCCGGCCAGCACGCCGAGGGTGGGCGCGACGGCGAGCAGCGGGTCGATGCCGAGCCGGCCGCCCGCGCCGGCCAGCGGCGAGGAGTACTGCCGGAGCTGCGTCCAGGCGAGCAGGGCGAGCAGCACCAGGGCCAGGTCCACCCCGGCCCGCTGCACGGTGGCGGCCCGGGTCGGGCGGGACCGGGCGGCCATGTCAGCGACGTAGCTGCCGGCGCGACGCAGGGCCGGCAGCACCATGGCGAGCAGGCAGCCCACCGCCGCGGCGAGGGCGACCGCCCAGACCGCCCCGGCGCCGCCGCTGTCCAGCCGCAGGCCGCCCGTACCCTCGCCGCCGCTGATCCCGCGCAGCGCCACGCCGGCCAGCGGCGGCGCGAGCAGCGCGGCCGGCAGCACCACCAGCGTCGCCTCCCGTACGGCGAGGTTGGCGAGCTGGTTACGGGCCGCTCCCCGGGCGCGCAGCAGCGCGGTCTGCGCCCGCCGGTCCTCGTTGAGCAGTGCGGCGACCAGCACCAACGCGTAGCCGCCGAGCACCACGATCAGCAGCAGCGGGGTGAGCAGCGCCGAGCGGCCCACCAGGTCGGCGCGGCCGAGCCGGTCGATCAGCCGGTCCAGGCCGGTGACGCTCTGCGCGGACGAGCCGAGACCGGCCTTCTCGGGCACCTCGACGGCGGCAGTCGCGACGGCCTCCTTGACCTCCGGCAGCCGGCTCGACGCGACGCTGCGCAGGTCCGGCTCGACCACCCAGGAGATCGAGGTGGAGCCGGGGAAGGTGCGGGCGAAGTCGGCCGGGTCGAGGGCGAACGGGCCGTACGAGTCGCCGGTGTCACCGCCGCCGCTCACACCGGGGGCGAGCTGCCAGTACGCCGCGGCCGGGTCGCGGGGCCGGAAGATCCCGGCGACCACCACGTCGGTGGCCCGTCCGGAGCTGCGGTCGGTCATCGGCACCCGGGTGCCGGGGGTGAGCCGCAGCGCGCCGGCGACCCGTTCGGGGACGGTGACCTGGGTGGGGTTCGCCCCGGCGGCGGGCCAGGATCCGCCGACCAGCTCGGCGTGCGCGGCGAGGTCGTCGAGGGTGGCCAGGTCGGCGAAGACCGGGTCGTCGTCGGTGCGGGCCGCGCCGAGGTCGCCGGTCAGCTCCCGGCCGGTGCCGTGGCGGGCAGCGGAGACGACGATCCTCGCCCCGCCCAACCCGCCGGCGACGCTGTCCCGGACGGCCCGGTCCCGGCCGGCGGCCTCGGCCGCGTCCCGGCCACCGGACCCGCTGATCAGCAAGCTGCGCTCGGCGGCGGGCGCCGCCGCCAACATCGCCCGCTGCCCGGCGTCGATCGCCCGCTGGTTGTAGTCGGACAACCCGGTGACCAGCGCGACGGCGACCAACGCGGCGACCGCCGCCGCCGCCAGCAGGCCCCGCGCCTCGTAGGCCCGCCTCCACACCAGCTTCATCCGTACGCCTCCCCCGGGGCCCTCGCTGGGCCGGTGACCAGGTAGAGCGGGTACGGTCCGGAAAAGGTTCGCGCCCTTTACATGATCGTTATCCGACGTCGTCCCAACGCAGACCGGCCAGCGTAGCGGCCGCGCGCAGCGCCTCGGCGAAGCGGGCCACGCTGCCGTTGAGGGCGGCCAGCTCGTCCGGGCCGAGCAGCACCACCAGGCCGCCGTCGGTCACCGCCAGCACACAGGGGGTACGGCCCTCGCTGGCCGTCCGGACCGCCGGGCTGCGCTCGTTGAGGTGCACCAGCTCCATCGGCACCCCCAGCTCGGGCTGGAGGTCGCGCCACTCCCGCTTGCGGCCCAGACCGTGGTGGGTGACGTCACACAGCGCGCACGAGGCGGTCCCCCGGACCTTGCCGACCAGGTACGCCAGTTCGCCGCGCAGTCCGCCGTCGGCGTGGTAGACGCCGACCAGTCGCCGGATCACGCCCGAGGTGGAGGTCATGCCGGCCAGTGTGCCGGACGCCGATCCGCACCGCTGACGAGTTGTCGGCGGGTGCTCAGTCCCGCGAGTCCGGCCGGTGCTGCTTGATCCACTTCTCGACGTCAGACTTCCGCCAGACCTTGCCCATGGCGAGGACGGCGATCGGCTCCGGGAAGTTCCGTTGATTGGCGATCACGGACGCGCGCTGCCGGGAGACGCCACCGAGCATCTCCCGAATTTCCGACACGCCGACAAGCTCCACACGTTGACGATGACAGCGGCGCAGTCGCCATACGCCGACAACTACGGTGTCTATTGACGTAGACAATGGCATCAGCCAGCATGGGTGCATGGCCATGCCGCACGCCTCCGCCGTACCCGACCGTCAGCAGCGGGCGGTCCGCCCGCACGTGCCGATGCGACCGCTGTGGCTGTGTCGGGTGTGCGCCGCCGCCTGGCCGTGCCCGCCGGCACGGCTGCTGCTGGGCATGGAGTACCGCCGGGACCCGGTGGCGCTCTCCGTCTACATGGCGGGCTGCCTCTTCGACGCCACCGCCGACCTGATCCGCCTCAACCCTCACCCGGCGCCGTCACCAGCCGACCTGTTCGACCGGTTTCTGGCCTGGACGGCCCGGCGGCGGAGGTAGTCGACGAGCCGCGCTGCCGCCCGTTCAGGCGGTCTCGTCGGCCTCGCGCTTCGCCCGGCTCGGCTGCACCCGCTTCGGCTCCCCCGGCATCTTCGGGTGGTCCGGCGGGTACGGCATGTCGCCCTGGCCGGCGGCCGCGTCCCGCTCGGCCCACTGAAGCAGCGGGGTGATGTCGAACGGGGCGTCGTCGATGCCGGCGTGCGGGTCGCCCCGCTCGGCGAGCCGGGCCGGCACGCTGCGCAGGTCGAAGTCGTCCGGATCGACGTCGGGCAGCTCGTCCCAGGTGACCGGGGTGGAGACGGTGGCCCGGGCATTGGCGCGCAGCGAGTAGGCGCAGGCGATGGTGCGGTCCCGGGCCATCTGGTTGTAGTCGACGAACACCCGCCGGCCCCGCTCCTCCTTCCACCAGGCGGTGGTGACCAGGTCGGGACGGCGGCGCTCCAGCTCGCGGCCGAGCGCGATGGTGGCCCGGCGCACCTCGGTGAACGTCCAGCGGGGCTCGATGCGCAGGTAGACGTGCACGCCCCGGCCGCCCGAGGTCTTCGGCCAGCCGGTCGCACCCAGCTCGGCCAGGAGCGCGCGCAGCTCGCCGGCCGCGGTCGCCGCGTCGGCGAAGTCGGTGCCGGGCTGCGGGTCGAGGTCGACGCGCAGCTCGTCGGGGCGGTCGACGTCGGCGGCCCGCACCGGCCAGGGGTGGAAGACGATGGTGCCCATCTGGGCGGCCCAGGCCACGTGGGCCAGGTCGGCCGGGCACAGCTCGTCGGCGCTGCGCCCACTGGGGAAGCTGATCTTCGCCGTGCGCACCCACGGCGGGACACCCCGGGTCGGCACCCGCTTCTGGAAGAACATCTCCCCCTCGATGCCCTCCGGGAAGCGCTGGAGCGTGGTGGGGCGGTCCCGCAGGGCGCGCATGATCCCGTCGCCCACCGCCAGGTAGTAGTGGAAGACGTCCGCCTTGGTGAAGCCGCGGCCGGGGAAGATCACCCGGTCGGGACTGCTCAGCCGGACGGTGTGCCCGGCGACCTCGATCTCGGTCACCGTCGCCTTCGAGGAGCCGCCCATTCCGCGACCATATGCGACGCCCCCGACATCCGACGTACCGTTGGCGGGTGAGTCTTGACGAGAACGAGCTGCCCCGCACCGAGGAAGAGTGGCGGGTCCGGTTGAGCCCGCAGGAGTTCCGGGTGCTGCGCGAGGCCGGCACCGAGCCACCGTGGACGGGCGAGTACGTCGACACCAAGACCCCCGGCGTCTACCACTGCCGGGCCTGTGGCCTGGAACTCTTCTCCAGTGACACCAAGTTCGACTCGCACTGCGGCTGGCCGAGCTTCGACGATGCCATCCCCGGCCGGGTCAAGGAGATCGAGGACCGCACCCTGGGCATGAGCCGCACCGAGATCCGCTGCGCGCGCTGCGACAGCCACCTCGGGCACGTCTTCCACGGCGAGGGCTTCACCCCGAAGGACACCCGACACTGCGTCAACTCGCTGTCGATCCGGCTGGAGCCACGTACCGACGCCTGACCCGCCGGGCGCCGCCGGGGGGGTCGGCGCGTCGTCGCCTACCGCCCGGCGGCCGTCGTCAGGAGCCGCACCTCGGCGGTGCGGGACTGCTCCACCCGCCGGGCCAGTTCGCGTACCCGTGGATCGGTCGCGGTCGCCAGGTGCGCCCGGGACAGGTCGGCGGCCTCCCGCTGGTGGCTGCCGAGCAGCTCGCGCAGCACGGTGTCGACCTGGCCGGCGGGGGCGTTGCGCAGGCGGGCGAGGTCGGCCGGGGCGGCGAGGTGCCCGCTGTGGTCGTGCCGCCCGGCGGTCGCGGCCGGACCGGCGTCGCGCAGCCAGGCGCGCATGGTGGTCAGCTCGTCGGCCTCGGTCACCTCGATGGCGGCGACCAGGGTGCGCAGCTCGGGGTCGGTCACCCGGTCGCGCCCCAGCCGGACGATCTCCATCGTCTGCTCGGTGTGGGCCACCATCATGGTCAGGTACAGCACGTCGAGGGTGCCGAGCGCGGTGTCCGTCGGGCCCGCGGTCGCGGCAGGGGTCGCCTGCGGGGACGGGGCGTCGACGCAGCCGGCGGCCAGCAGCAGGGTGGCGAGCCCGGCGAGCGCCGAGACCCGCGCCACGCCGCTCCCGACCGGGTAGCGCCGAGGGGCGGATGCGGCCCGCACCGGCACGGGCCGTACCCGTCCGGTCAGACCTGCGACCACAGCGCCGGCACGTTCGGCGGTTCCCAGCCCGGGATCGCGGTGTGCGCCTGCCGGCACCGGTAGCTCAGCCCGTTGTAGGTGACCTGGTCACCCACCTGGTAGGCGCGACCGGCGGTCCAGCTGCCGCTCGGGGCGGGCGGCGTGGTGGGAGCCGGCGGCGTCGGGGTGGGCGAGCTGGTGGGGGTCGGCGTCGGGCTGGGAGCCGGACCGCCGCCGCCACCGATCTGCACGTCCACGCAGGAGTAGAACGCGTTGGCGGTGTCCGCGATGTTCCACACCGCGAGGATCTTCTGCCGGCCGGAGAAGCCGCCGAGGTTCACGGTGTGCGACACGGTGGCGCCGGGCTGCTGGCCGCCCCCGTTGAAGACGCCCACCCGGGTGCCGCCGATGAAGTACTCCCAGTTGCTGGTGGCGTGCCGGGCGGTGTTGGTCCAGGTGAACGTCACCGAGCTGCCGACCGAGGTGGCCGGCCAGCCCCGGCTGTCGTCGTTCAGGACGGCGAAGTGGGCGATGTTGGCGTGGCAGTTGCGCAGCCCCTTCGGGCCCTCCACGCTCTGCGGCTCGTACTTGATCTGCCCGCAGTCGGGCACCCGGTTCTGCGCGCAGAGCGCCTGGCGGCTGGGTGGTCCGGAGACGTAGCCGTGCGCCTGGGCGGGGGCGGCGACGGCGAGCGAGGACACGACGGCGCCCGCCGCCAGGACCGGGACGGTGACTCTTCGACGCATGATGGCAACTCCTCGGCTTCGGCCTGCTGAAGGTGCCACCAACATAATTTAAACCTTGTTAACAGTAAAGACTCCTGTCAATAAAAACATCGACGTCCATGATGCTCCTGGCCTCCGCTCAGAGCCGCAGCAGGCTGCCCTTCTCGTCGACCCGGTCGGCGGAGTCGTCGTCCAGCCAGACGCCCCCGCTGGCGAGGTACCGGAAGCGGTACTCGCCGGGGCCGAGCTTCACCGTCACCGTCCGGGTGCCGTCGCGGCGGGCGACCAGCTCGTGCCGGCCGGGCTCCCAGCCGTTGAAGCAGCCGACGACGCTGACCGGGCCGGGCGGGGTGTCCCGGGGCAGGCAGAAGGTGACCCGGGTCTGGTTGCCGAAGAGCTTGTTGCGCTTGATCACGTGGTCCTCCGGGGTCGAGGCGGTTCACCAGGCCCAACGCGCGACACGCCGGGGGCGAAACGCCGTCCGGCCGGATCCACTCGCGGCATTTCGCCCCCAACGGCCCCGCCCTGGCGCACCCTGATGTCACATGTCCTGATTCGGGGGGTTTTTGATCGTGGCTACCTGTGAGGTCTGCGGCAACGAGTACTGGATGGCGTTCGAGGTGCGCACAGTCAGCGGTGACACGCACACCTTCGACTGCTTCGAGTGCGCGGCGCAGAAGCTGGCGCCGATCTGCGAGCACTGCGAGGTCAAGATCCTCGGCCACGGCGTGGAGGTCGGCGGCCGGTTCTTCTGCTGCGCGCACTGCGCCCGCGCCGAGGAGGCCCAGGGCGCCGAGATCCGCGACGCGGTCGGCGCCCGCCCGGCCTGACCGCGCGCCCCGGCCCCGCACCGGGCCGGGGCTCTCCGGAGTACGCGCCACCGCCCGGCCTACCATCGCGGGATGCCGCCGCAGACCACCCAGGTCCGGGTCGCCGCCTTCGCCGACCTGGACGCCCGCACCTTCCACGACCTGCTCCGGCTGCGCATCGACGTGTTCGTGGTCGAGCAGCACTGCCCGTACCCGGAGCTGGACGGCCGGGACGTCGAGCCCGGCACCCGGCACCTCTGGCTGGAGCGCGACGGCGCCGTGCTGGCGTACCTGCGGATCCTGGCCGACCCGGACGGCTCGGCGCGGATCGGCCGGGTGGTGGTGGCGCCGACGGCGCGCGGCGGCGGGCACGCCGGCCGGCTGATGATTGAGGCGCTGCGGCTGGTCGGCGACCGGCCATGTGTGCTGGAGGCGCAGTCCTACCTGGTCGACTTCTACGCCCGGCACGGCTTCGCGGTGACCGGCCCGGAGTACGTCGAGGACGGCATCCCGCACGTCCCGATGCGCCGGCAGAGCCGACCCGGTCACCCGGGAGACATTGACGAATAGCGTTTTCCCGTGGGAGCCTGCGAGGCAGAGCCGTCGCGGGAGCCACGCAGGGGTTCGGGAGGGGGCAACTCCCGGCCGTCCGGGCGTCGTCGACCGACACTCCAGACCCCGGAGGCTCCATGTCCGTCCTGCTGCGCAGACGCCCCACCCCACTGGTGGCGGCGCTGCTCACCGTCGGCGCGATCGTCGCGCTGCTGCTCACCACCGCCCTGGCCCGGTCCGCCTCCGCCCACGGATCGGTGGTGGACCCGGCGTCGCGCAACTACGGCTGCTGGCAACGCTGGGGCAGCGACTTCCAGAACCCGAAGATGGCCACCGAGGACCCGATGTGCTGGCAGGCCTGGCAGGCCGACCCGAATGCCATGTGGAACTGGAACGGCCTGTTCCGCGAGGGCGTCGCCGGCAACCACCAGGGCGCCATCCCGGACGGCCAGTTGTGCAGTGCCGGGCACACCGCCAGCGGCCGCTACAACGCGCTGGACGCGGTCGGCGCCTGGAAGACCGTGCCGACCACGACCAACTTCAGGATCAAGCTGTACGACCAGGCCAGTCACGGCGCCGACTACATCCGGGTGTACGTGACGAAGCAGGGCTTCAACGCCCTGACCAAGCCGCTGGCCTGGAGCGACCTGGAACTGGTCGGCCAGATCGGCAACACCCCGGCGGCCCAGTGGACCCCGGAGGCCCCGGGGGTGTCGATCCAGGTGCCGGCGAACGCGCCGGGGCGCACCGGCCGGCACATCGTCTACACGATCTGGCAGGCCAGCCACCTGGACCAGTCGTACTACCTGTGCAGCGACGTCGACTTCGGGGGCGGGCCCGGTACGCCGCCCACCACGACGCCGCCGCCCACCAGCCCGCCGCCGACCACCCCGCCGCCGACGACGCCGCCGCCGGCCGGGGCCTGCACCGCCAGCTACCGGGTCACCGCGCAGTGGTCCGGCGGCTTCCAGGGTGAGGTGGAGGTGACCGCCGGCGCCACCGCGGTCAAGGGCTGGACCGTGACCTGGACGTTCGCCGGCGGCCAGCAGGTCAGCCAGGCGTGGAACGCGACGGTGACGAGCAGCGGGTCCGCCGTCACCGCCCGGAACGTCAGCTACAACGGGTCACTGGCCGCCGGGGCGAGGACGTCCTTCGGCTTCCTCGGCTCCGGCAGCGGGGCCAACCCGACCCCGACCTGCACCGCGACGCTCTGATCCGCAAACGGCCGTGACCCGGCAGCCAGCCGGGTCACGGCCGTCCCCGACCGCGTCGACGGCGAGCGCCGGGTCACGAACCCGGCCGGCGTCAGCCACCCCGCAGCGCCCGGTTGAGCCGGGACTCGAAGTCCTCCGGCAGCGTGCCGTCCCCCTCCAGGGCGGTCCGGACGCCCTCCCGGAACACCCGGCTGAACTGGAAGTAGTGCGGCACCCGGGGCCGTACCCGGGCCTCCCGGACCGCCTCGCCGAGCAGCGCGAGGTACGGGAACCGCTGCCGCAGCGCCGCGTCGGCGTAGACGTCCGTCCGGGTCGGGGCGAAGCCGCCCACCGTGAACAGGGTGCGCTGGGCCTCCTCCCGGGTCAGGAACTCGATCAGCGCCTGGGCGGCGCGCGGCTGCCGACTCTGCTTGGCGATGGCGAGGTTCTGGCCACCCAGCGCCGACGGGCCGGGCAGCCGGGTCACCTCGAACGGCACCCGGGGCCCCGGCGTGTCGGTGTCGGCCAGCGACCGGTAGTTGACCGGCCAGTTGCGCATGAACAGCGCCCGGCCCTCCTGGAAGTCCCGCAGGCTGCGCGCCTCGTCGCCGGGGACGGTGAAGGCGTCGCCCACCAGCAGGCCGTCGCGCCGGGCCGCGGCGACGTCGCGCAGCCGGCGCTCCCACCGCTCCCGCTGGAAGACCACCCGGTTCTCGGTCTCGTCGACGAGCCGGTCGACGCCGCCGGCCCAGAGCAGTTCCATCCCGTTGACGGTCAGCCCCTCATACGGGCCGAACTGCCCGACGTACCCGGCGGCGGGCCGCTGCGTCGCGCCGCCCGCGCCGGTCAGCGCCGCGCTCCGGTCGATGATGGCGTCCCAGTCGAAGCGGGGCGCCTCGCCGGGGGCGGCCGGCGTCCCGCCGGTCACCAGGTCCGACCGGTAGAAGAGCAGGCCGGCGTCGGTGTTGAAGGGCAGCGCCCAGAGCGAGCCCCGGTAGCGGCAGCTGTCCAGCACCTCCGGCACGAACGCGTCGAGGTGCCCGGGGGCCAGCCGCGCCTCGTCGATCGGGCGCAGGTGACCGGCGGCGGCGAACTCCGCGGTGAAGGTGACGTCGAGGTTGTAGATGTCCACGGCGTCGTCCGGGTCGTCGCCGCCGCCCGCCGCCTGCGCCTGGGCGATCCCCACCATCTCGCTGTGCTGCTGGTCGGTGGTGACCGGCGCCTCCCGGATCCGGGCCGGGCTCTGCGGGTGCAGCACGTTCCAGAGCTTGACCAGTTCCTCCCGCTGCCCGCCGGAGCTGGTGTCCTTGCCGCTGAGGATCACCAGCTCGCCGCGCTCCAGCGGCTCCTCCCGGGTGGCGACGTACCAGCCCAGCGTGGCGACGACACCGACCACCGTGCCGACGGCCACCCCGAGCAGGAACGACGCCGGCACCCGGCGCCGGCGACGAGGAGTCCCGGACGCACCGTGCGGCTTCCGGTCGGTCACTGGCCGGCCCCCTTCTCCCAGAGTTGACGGAACAGCCCGGTCAGCGCCCGGTCCACGGTGCTCGCCTCGGCCTGGAGGCACTGCCCGCCGCTGGCCCGGGCGGTCTGCCGCAGGGTGCGGGTCCGCACCCGGTCGTCGCAGCTCGCCTCGCCGACGGCGATCACGTAGAGGCGTACCGGGGGGTCGCCCTCGACCCGGGGCACCAGGCCGCCGCTGGCGGTGTCCCGCCCGTCGGTGAGGACCACGACGGCCCGCAGGTGGTCGTCCCCGCCGCCCCGCCGGCGCACCTCGCCGATCGCGGCGTCGATGGTCCGGTACAGCGGCGTGTCCCCCGCCGGCACGGTCCGCCGCAGGCGGGCGACCAGCGCCTCGTCCCGCGCCCGGTCGGCCCGCCCGACCTCCCGCAGCCGCCCGGCGTTACCCCGGTAGGCGGTGGAGAACGCCCACACCCCGACCTCGTCCCGGCCGCCGAGGCGGCGCAGCGAGGCGGCGATGCCGTCCACCGCCACGTCGAACCGGGTGCCCCGGCCCGCCTGCGCCAGCATCGAGCCGGACGTGTCCAGCGCCAGCAGCACCCGGGCCGGCCGCCGGGCCTCCCGGTAGCGCTGGTCGGCGGTGTTCAGGGCGAGCGCGTCGGAGCCGTCGACGAGTTCCCACTGCGGGTTGTCCAGCAGCCAGCCCGGCAGCACGCCGTTCTCCTCGGTCAGCGCCGGGCCGGTCCCGTCCCGGCCGGGCACCCGGAAGCCCCGGGCCAGCAGCTCGTCCCGCCCCGGCCCGGTCAACCAGCGGCGCAGGTCGTCCGCGGCGGCCCGGGCGGCGGGGCTCTGCACGGAATCCGGCCAGCGCAGCAGGACCAGGCGGTGGTCCACCCCCGGGGTCAGCTCCGGATAGAAGGCCACCAGCGCCCGGCCCGGCGCGGGACGGCCGCGCTCGACGCAGCCGTCGCCGAGCCGCTCGCCGAGGTTGAACTGGACCAGCGCCTGCTCGGTGGTGACCACCGCGGGCGGCGCCGGGGCGGCCGGGTCGGCGGCGAGCTGCCGCTGCCGGCACAGCACGGCGGCGAGGCTGCCCAGCGGGAAGCCGCGCTCGTCCTGGGCGGCCTCCAGGCGCTGCTCCACCTGCTGGCGGATCCACGCCGTGTCGGGTGCACCGTCGTACAGCGCCACGTCGACCATCCGGGCCTCGGGGGACACCGCCGGATCGGGGCGGACGACCTGCCACCCGGTGCCGGTCACCCGCCGGCCCGAGGCGGTGGCCGTCGGGGTCTCCCCCGGGCTCCGGCTGGCCTTGGCGAACAGCTCGGGCCAGGACAGCGAACGCTGCCGGTCGGCGTCGTCGCGGGCGGGATCGACGAGGGCGCGCGGCACCGCCAGCACCAGCGGCGAGCGGGCCACCGTCAGGTAGTCCCGGACGGTGGTCAGGTTCAGCACCTGCTGCGACGGCATCTCGGCGCCCGGCAACCACACGTCCGGGCGCGGGCCGACGTCGGCCGGGTACCAGCCGGGCGTGCCCGGGTCCCCCTCTGTCGCCGGCCGGCCGGCGGACTCCGACCAGCCGAGCTGGAGACCCTGGGCCACCTCGCGCGGCGCGGCGGGGTAGACGAAGACGTTCGTCGTCCGGCAGCCCCCGGCGCGGGCCGCCGTCCACGACTCGTACGCGGCGGCCACCGCCTGGTAGGTCACCAGGTCGTCCGGGGCGGCGGCGACCCGCAGCTCGACCGGCCCGGCGCAGCCGCCCAGCGGCTCGGGCACGGCGGCGAGGCCGACCGCCAGCAGCGCCACCAGGAGCGCCGCCACCCGGGCCCGGACCCGAGTCGACCAGCGGGCGGCGGCCGGGGCGGGGCCGGTGCGCCACCGGCTGAACGGCTGCCGCCAGCGGGGCAGCACCCGGGGCCGGCCGTACTGGTCGGCCACCGGCAGCCGGCGGATCGGGATCATGAAGGCGGCCGGGCGGGCCGGCTGCGGCCGGACCACCTGGTCGACCGCGACGATCATGCCGATGACGCAGCGCAGTCGGCTGTCCCACACCGGGGCTCCGGAGAATCCGGGCTCGATCTGGTAGCCGGAGTCGCTGCGGTTGGCGAGCTGGATCCAGCCGCCGCCGATCGGCCCGACCACCCACCCCTCGAACCAGCGGCCCTCGGGCAGCGCGCGGGGGAAGCCGAAGACCCGGCAGACCCGGTCCCGGGTGCCGGCCTGGCCGGGGCGGGCCAGCCGGACCGGCCGGGCCCCGACCGGCGCCGGCGCGACGAGCTGGAGGACGGCGTAGTCGCCCGAGCCGTCCGGCCGCCCCGGCTGCCAGTGCTGCGGCAGGACCAGCGCGGCGAGGCGGCGCCCCGGCGCCACCAGGGGGAAGCTCACCGACACCACGACGGCGTCGGCCGGCCCGGGCGCCACCGGTTCCGGACCCAGTGCCGCCTGCACGACGTGGGCGCAGGTCAGCAGGCGGGCGGAGTCGATCAGGAAGGCCGCGCCGACGACGTTCCCGGCCCGGTCGTGCACGGCCGCCACCGCCAGCGTCGCCTCGCCGGGCACGGGGCGCGCGGGCCGCTGCGGTGGACGCCCCGTCGCGCCGGGCATCACGCGGTGGTCCGGCGCCGCCGGCTCAGGCGGCGGGGTCGGCGCGGTTCCATTCGAGCTGCACCTTGAGGTTGGCTTCCGAGGTGCCGCTGGCCACGACGAGCCCACCCTTGGCCGCCAGCTTCACGCCGAACTCCACGCAGACCCGGTCCGGCGGCTCGGCGGCGTCGCGCAGGTTGCGCAGTACGGCGTCGGTCACCGGCCGCAACTGGGTCAGGGCGGACTCCAGCGTCTGGTGCGCCCGCGCCACCACCTCGCCGGCCCGGCCGACCGGGACCACGCCCTCCTCGTCGGCGATCTCGACCCGGACCGCGCCACCGCCGTCCAGCGGGAACTCGACGAGCTGCGACACCGGGCCTCCAGACGGATCCGCACGGCAGCGACAGTTACCGTGATGGATCTGACACGTTACCGGGGGTGCGCAATCCCGGCGAGCCCGTCACACCAGGCAGTTGACGATGTCGGCGACCGAGCGGCGCCGACCGGTGTAGAACGGGACCTCCTCGCGGACGTGCCGACGGGCGCCGGAGCCGCGCAGGTCGCGCATCAGGTCGACGATCCGGTGCAGCTCGTCGGCCTCGAAGGCGAGCATCCACTCGTAGTCGCCGAGGGCGAACGAGGCGACCGTGTTGGCCCGGACGTCGGGGTAGCCGCGCGCCATCTTGCCGTGCTCGGCCAGCATCTCGCGCCGCTCGGCGTCGGGCAGCAGGTACCACTCGTACGAGCGGACGAACGGGTAGACGCAGAGGTAGGGGCGGGGCTCCTCGTTGGCGAGGAACGCCGGGATGTGGCTCTTGTTGAACTCCGCCGGCCGGTGCAGGGCCATCTGCGACCACACCGGGGTGAGCGCCCGACCCAGGGTGGTCCGGCGGAACCGCAGGTAGGCGTCCTGGAGGGCGTCGCTGGAGGAGGAGTGCCACCAGATCAGCAGGTCGGCGTCGGCGCGCAGGCCGGCCACGTCGTACAGGCCACGGACCACGACGTCCTTGCCGGCCAGCTCCTCGAAGAGCGCCTCGACCTCGCCGGTGACGTTCTCCCGCAGGGACGGCAGCGGGCTGGTGGCCCGGAACACCGACCACATGGTGTAGCGGATGCTCGCGTTGAGCTCCCTGAGCCGCGCCGCGTTGGTCTGCTCGGTCATGAACCCGATCCTCCCAGTGCTTCGATGATCTCTCCGGCCGCCGTCTCGCCGGAGCGGACACAGACCGGAATGCCGACCCCGTCGAGGCCGGCGCCGGCCAGGACCAGCGTCGGGTGGGCCGCGCGCAGCGCCGTCCGGGCGGCGGCGACCCGGTCGCCGTGACCCGGGGCGTACTGCGGCAGCGCCCCGCCCCAGCGCTGCACGTGGCTGGCGAGCGGCGCGGGCAGCGCCACCCCGAGCACGCCGGACAGTTCCCGGTGCACGGTGGCCACCAGGTCGGGGTCCGCCAGGTGCAGGGACGTCTCGTCGCCGTACCGGCCGACGGAGGCGCGGACCAGGGCGATCCCGTCCGGCCGGGCCAGGTGCCCCCACTTAATGGTGAAGAACGTGGACGCCTTGATCAGCAGGCCCTCGGTGACCGGCACCAGGAAGCCGGAGAGCGCCGGCAGCTCCGGGTCGGGCAGGGCCAGGGTGACCAGCGCGACGCTGGCGTAGTCGAGCCCGCCGATCGTCGTGGCCACCTCGGAGGTGACCGGGGCGAGCAGCCGGGCGGCGGGCCGGGCCGGCAGGGCGAGCACCACCGCGTCCGCCTCGACCAGCTCCGGGGCGCGGGTCGGGCCGACGGTCAGCCGCCAACCTTCCGCGGTGGGCGTCAGCTCGCGGACCGCGGCGTGGAGCCGGACGGTCGCGCCGCTGGCCGTCGCCGCGGCCTCGACCAGGGTGGAGAGCCCGCCGGCCAGGGTGCCGAAGACCGGCGCGCCCGGCGCGCGCGGCGCGGCGGCCTGGGCGGCGCGGACCGCCCCGGTGAGGGTGTGCTCGACGCGGGCCGCGCGGGCCAGCGCCGGCATCGTGGTGACCAGCGACAGGTCGTCGGCCCGGCCGGCGTAGACGCCGCCGAGCATCGGGTCGACCAGCCGGTCCACCACCTCATCCCCGAGGCGGGCCCGGACCAGCGTCCCGACCGCGACGTCCTCGTCCGGCCCGAGCAGCGGCCGGCCGCCGTCGCGGTCGGCGTCCGCCGCCGGCCGGGCGACCGTCGCCACCCGCTCCAGATCCCCGGGTACGCCCACCAGCGTGCCGCCCGGCACCGGGCGCAACCCGCCGTCGACGGCGAGCGCGGCCTGCCCGACGGTGGGGTGGACGATCCTCTCGGCCAGGCCGAGCCGGCGGATCAGCGTGACGGCGGCGGACTCCCCGCCGGCCGGGTCGCGCATCAGGAACGACTCGGCGCCGAACTCGACCGGCTGCCCGGCCAGCTCACCGGTGCGCAGCTTGCCGCCGAGCGCGCCGGACTGCTCGTACACGGTGATCTCGGTGCCGGCGGGGGCGCGGTCGCGCAACCGGACGGCGGCAGCCAGCCCGGCGATCCCGCCGCCGACCACCGCCACCCGCCACGGCCGCGACACGACGCCTCAGCCCTGCTCGGCCCGGCGCGCGGACACCTCGTGCACCAGCGCGACCACCCGGGTCAGCACCTCGGGGTCGGTCTCCGGCAGGACGCCGTGGCCGAGGTTGAACACGTGGCCGGGGGCCGCGCGGCCCTGCTTGACGATCCGCCGGACCTCGGTCTCCACCACCGACCAGGGGGCGAGCAGCACGGTGGGGTCGAGGTTGCCCTGCACCGCCCGGTCCGGGCCGATCCGGCGGGTGGCGACGTCCAGCGGGGTGCGCCAGTCCACGCCGACCACGTCGGCGCCGGCCTCGCCCATCGCGCCGAGCAGTTCGGCGGTGCCCACCCCGAAGTGGATCCGGGGCACGCCGGCGTCGGCCAGCCCGGACAGCACGGTCGTCGAGTGCGGCAGCACATAGCGGCGGTAGTCGGCCTCGGAGAGCGCGCCGGCCCAGGAGTCGAAGAGCTGCACCGCGGAAACCCCGGCCCCGATCTGCACCCGCAGGAAGGACAGCGTCACCTCGGCCAGGCGGGCGCAGAGCGCGTGCCAGAGCTCCGGCTGGCCGTACATCAGGGCCTTGGTCTTCGCGTGGGTCCGCGACGGGCCGCCCTCGACCAGGTAACTGGCAAGGGTGAACGGCGCGCCGGCGAACCCGATCAGCGGGGTGGCGCCCAACTCGGCCACCAGCAGCCGGACCGCCTCGTCCACGTAGGACACGTCGTCGCGGCCGATCGGGCGGATCCGCTCGACGTCCTCGGCCGTGCGCACCGGCTCGGCCACCACCGGCCCGGTGCCCGGAACGATGTCCAGGTCGACCCCGGCCGCGGCGACCGGCACCACGATGTCGCTGAACAGGATCGCCGCGTCGACCCCGTGCCGGCGCACCGGCTGGAGGGTGATCTCGGCCACCAGGTCCGGGCGGCGGCAGGACTCCAGCATCCCGACGTTGGCCCGGATCTCCCGGTACTCCGGCAGCGACCGGCCGGCCTGGCGCATGAACCAGACCGGGGTGTGCGGGACGGGCTCGCGGCGACAGGCCCGGACGAAGGGCGAGTCGGCCGGTCCGCCGGGGCGGGGTGCTCCGTCTCGGGCGGCAGTGCCCGTGGTGTCGGTGGTCATCGCGGCAATCGTGCCACGCGCGGGGAGGACCCCAGCGGGCAGCGCCGGCTTTTGTGACCCGCGCCCGCCGGGCCCTCCGGCCCTGGTGCGGACGGGCGGAACCGTGCCGCCGGTCCGCCGCGCCGCATCGCTGCGGCCCCCCACCGTGGTCCCGGCGTTCGGCGCGCCGTCCGCGCGGGCGGGCGGGGCGCGGCATAGGCTGCCGGTCATGGCCCCCCCGATCGCGCTCCCGGAGACCTTCGCCCGCGCGGTCGCCGGGCTGCGGTCGGTGACCCCTCGGGCGGAGATCGCGCTGGAGGAGGTCGGCGCCCCCCAGCGGCTCGCCCCGTACGCCTTCGCGCTCTCCGCCGCCGTGCTGCGCGACGAGGACGAGGTGGCCACCGGGCGGCTGATCCTGCTGCACGACCCGGCCGGTCACGAGGCGTGGCAGGGCACCCTGCGGCTGGTCACCTACGTCACCGCGGAGCTGGAGGTCGACCTGGCCGCCGACCCGCTGCTGCCCGGGGTGGGCTGGACCTGGCTGGTCGACGCCCTGGAGGCGCACGACGCGCGCTACCGGGCGGCCGGCGGCACCGTCACCCAGACGATGTCGACCCGGTTCGGCGAGCTGGCCGGCCCGCCCGCCGCCGGGGACGTCGAGATCCGCGCCTCCTGGACGCCGCTCGGCGACGACCTCGCCCCGCACCTGGAGGCGTGGTGCGCGCTGCTCGCCTCGACGGCGGGGCTGCCGCCGCCCGGGGTGACCGCGCTCTCCGAGCGCCGCTCGGCCGGCGCGGCCTGACCCCTGGCGAGGACGCTCAGAGGTAGTTCTCGGCCTCGTCGCAGACCTTGTTCATACCCTTGCTGGCCTTGTCGAAGGCGCTGCGGTTGCCGGCCGCCGCCGCGCCGAGCGCCGTGGTCAGCTTGTCCAGGCAGGTGGCGATGACCTTCTTCTGCCGGGCCTGCTCGTCCCGGTCGTTCCGGGTGCCGGTGAGGTCCTGCTCGGTGTCCGCCAGCTTGTCCTGGGCGCTCTGCAGGTCGACCCGGAGCTTCTCCATCTCCTTGGTGTTGGCGGCGATGGTGCCGTCCCGCTCGCTCACCTGACCCGACAGCCGCCGCTCGGTGCTGGCCAGCTCGCTGCTCTTCACGACGAACAGGCCGGTCATCACGCCGCTCAGCACGAAGAGCAGCCCGGCAACGAGGGCCAGGATCAGCACCGTCCGGCCCTTGCCGGCACCCGGGGCGGGCACGCCGAACGGGGGCGCCGATCCGGGCGGGGCGGACATCGGCTGCCCGTACACGGGCCCCGACACCGGCGGGGCGGACATCGGCTGCCCGTACACGGGCCCGGAGACCGGCGGAGCCGACATCGGCTGCCCGTACGCGGGCCCGGAGACCGGCGGAGCCGACATCGGCTGGCCGTACACGGGCCCGGAGACCGGCGGGGCGGGCGCGTACTGGCCGGGGACCGGGGGCGCGGAGACCGGCCCGCCCGGGTGCGGCGCGCTCGGCGCGGCGGCGGCATGGGGGGCCGCCGGCGGCTGCTGACCGGGGACGGTCGGCGGCTGCGGCGGGTACGCCGGCCGGAAGCCCTCCGGCCCGGTCGGTGGCTGGGACATCTGTTCTTCCTCCAGGTGACTGGTCCGCCGCGATGCGCCGCGACGGACCGGGGATGAGCTGGGTCGATGGCCGACAGGGTGTCGGCGGGGCCGGCCGGGAACGGTCGGCGGGAAGGAGGGGCGGTCGGTGGACACCGGCCGGAGCCGGGCGCAGCGCCGACCCGGGGCGGGGATCAGCAGATCCGGAATCCGTCGCAGGCGGTCTTGATCGGCACGGCGAGCCCGATGCCCTCGGCGTCGCGGGCCTTGGCCGTGGCGATGCCGACGACCTGTTTCGCGCCGTTGATCACCGGCCCGCCCGAGTTGCCGGGATTGATCGGGGCGTCGAACTGGATCACCTGTCCGGGGCCGTCCTCGTTCTTGCGGAAGGCGCTCACCACACCGGTGGTGACGCTGTCCGCCAGCCCGAGCGGGGCGCCGACCACGACGATCTGCTGCCCGGACTTCACCGGGCTGGGCGCGGTGGTCAGGCCGCTGAACCTGCCGGTGGCCCGCAGATGGGCGATGTCGTTGTCCTTGTCGACCTTGACGATGGTGGCCGGGAAGCGCTGGTCGGTCCGCTCCAGGAAGACCTGCCGACCGCCGCCCTCCCAGACCGACTCCACCACGTGGAAGTTGGTGAAGAGGTTCGCCGCGCCCCCGGCGGCGGGCTTGCCGACGACGAAGGCGGTGCCGGTGAACTGGCCCGCCCGGACGCGGAAGACGCTGGGCAGCACGGCGCTGGCGATGGCCTCCGGGCTAAAGGCGGCGCCCGCCTGCTTCTCCAGCGCCCCGGCCCGCTGCTCGAGGCCGTCGAGCCGGACCTCGGCGCCCTCCCGCGCCGCGGCGAGCCGACCGTCGGTGGCGGCGACGCGGTCGGAGAGCCGGTCGATCTGGTACGCCTGGACCCCCGTGACCACCGCCAGCACGCCCGCGAGCACGAGGGCGGACACGGTGAGCCCACGCCCCCGGTGCGGCGCCGACGGGCCGGGCGGCGGCAGCGCCGCGGGCGGGAAGGGGCCGAGAGCCGGCGTACCGGGGAACGGCCCGGGTGTGCCCGGGTAGGCCGGCGCGGCGGGCGCCGCAGCGCCCCACTGGCCGGGCTGCGGCGGCGGGGACCAGGTGCCGCTGGGCGGCGGGTGGGCCCCGGCCGGCGCGATGTCGATGGTCGGCTGCCCCGCGAGGCCGGGATGCTCGGCGCCGGCCGCCGACGGCGGGGTCGGCTGGCCGGGTGCGTTCGGCGGCGGGTACGCCGACGGCCAGGGCCGCTCGATCCGGGGTGCCAGCGGTCCGGGGCGGTCGTCGCCGGCCGCCTGCGGCCCGCGCTCTTCCGTGCCCTGCCTCGGTGTCCCGCCGCCCGGCCCGTACCCAGTCGTCATGGTGGCCCCCGCCCTTCCCGTCGCCCCCGTGTGGCGCCACCTCGGGCACTTCGACCGGCGCGACGCCCGATGGACCGTACCTGCGCGTACGCGCTTTGTCTCCCACGTTGTCCGGCCTTTCGCGACACCGTCCGGCCGCTTCGCCGACACACGCCGGACCGGCTGCACACACCGGATCGCGCGGCGCACTAGGGTTGTCAGGTGACCGACGAACCACCCCTGCGCCGTCGGGCCGCCGAAAGCCGTACGGGAGACGACCAGCCCTCGGCCGCGCCGGAGCCGGAGGACGTGGGGACCGACCAGCCCAACGGCGGACCCGTTCCGCTGACCGCTCCCCGCGACGGCACGCCCCAGCCGGTGGCCACCCCGAGCGAACTCGACGAGGTCGTGGCCCGCTTCGCCGCGGGCGACGGCCCGGTGGCCCTGGACGCCGAACGCGCCTCCGGCTACCGCTACAGCCAGCGCGCCTACCTGGTGCAGCTGCGCCGGGAGGGCGCCGGGACGGCGTTGATCGACCCGCTGCCGCTGCCCGACCTGACCGCGCTCGACGAGGCGATCGGCGGGGCGGAGTGGGTGCTGCACGCCGCCAGCCAGGACCTGGCCTGTCTGGCCGAGGTGGGGCTGCGCCCGCGCCGGCTCTTCGACACCGAGCTGGCCGCCCGGCTGGCCAACTTCGAACGGGTCGGCCTGGCCGCCCTCACCGAGCAGCTGCTCGGCTACACGCTGGAGAAGCACCACTCGGCGGCCGACTGGTCCAGCCGGCCGCTGCCCGAGTCCTGGCTGACCTACGCCGCCCTGGACGTCGAGATGCTGGTCGACCTGCGCGACGCCCTCGACGAGGAGCTGAAGCGGCAAGGCAAGTCGGAGTGGGCGGCGGAGGAGTTCGCCGCGCTGATCCGCAACGGCGCCCGCCCGCCCCGGGTCCGCGCCGAGCCGTGGCGGCGCACCTCCGGCATCCACCGGGTACGGGGAGCGCGCGCCCAGGCCCGGGTCCGCTCCCTGTGGTACGCCCGGGACCAGATCGCCGCCCGCCGGGACGCCGCCCCGGGTCGGGTACTGCCGGACTCGGCGATCGTCGCCGCCGCCGAGCTGGACCCGAAGGACGAGAGGACGCTGCTGACCCTGCCGGGGTTCGGCGGCCGTTCGGTGCGCCGGCTGGCCCGCACCTGGCTGGCGGCGCTGGACGACGCCCGGCAGCTGCCGGACGACGCGCTGCCGGTCACCCCGGCGGTCGAGGGTCCGCCGCCGCCGCACCGCTGGGCGGAGCGGGACCCGGTGGCCGCCGGCCGGCTGGCCCGCTGCCGCGAGGTGGTGGTCCGGGTGGCCGCGGAGCACAACCTGCCCGCGGAGAACCTGATCGCCCCCGACTCCGTACGCCGCCTGGCCTGGGTGCCCCCGGACGAGATCACCGAGGCCACCGTCGCCGAGACCCTGCGCGGCTACGGCGCCCGCGAGTGGCAGCTCACCCTCCTGGTTCCCGCCCTCACCGAGGCCCTCCCCACCTCCTGACCACCCCGCCCTTCGTTGATCATGAAGTTGTCGCCCTCCCACTCAGCGTGTCGGGGCGATAACTTCATGATCGACGGCGCTCGGGCGGGCGCGGCCGGGTGTGGGGTGGGCCACATGGGGGGTGCTGTCGGGGTTGGTTACTGGCGAGTAGCATCCGGGGGAACACGCCCGCGCCGGCCGACCCTCATTCGGTCCGTAGCGCCGCCTAGCGGCGCGAAGGCCGAATCATGGTCGAAGAGGAGGCTCCAAGTGCCCCGTGAAGTTCGGGATGTCGTCTTCGTCGACGGCGTCCGTACCCCGTTCGGCAAGGCGGGTGGCATGTACGCCAACACCCGCGCCGACGACCTGGTGATCCGCTGCATCCGCGAGCTGCTGCGCCGGAACCCGCAGCTGCCGCCGGAGCGGGTCGAGGAAGTCGCCATCGCCGCCACGACCCAGATCGGCGACCAGGGTCTGACCATCGGCCGCACCGCCGCCCTGCTGTCCGGCCTGCCCAAGACCGTGCCCGGCTTCGCCATCGACCGGATGTGCGCCGGCGCGATGACCGCCGTCACCGCCGTGGCCGGCGGCATCGCCATGGGCGCGTACGACATCGCCATCGCCGGCGGCGTCGAGCACATGGGCCGGCACCCGATGGGCGAGGGCGTCGACCCCAACCCGCGGATCATCGCGGAGAAGCTGGTCGACCCGTCCGCGCTGGTCATGGGCGCCACCGCGGAGAACCTGCACGACCGGGTCCCGCACATCACCAAGGAGCGCACCGACGCGTTCGCGCTCGCCTCGCAGCAGAAGACCGCCAAGGCGTACGCCAACGGCAAGCTCCAGGACGACCTGGTGCCGGTCGCGATCCGCGACGAAGACGGCGGCTGGGGCCTGGCCACCACCGACGAGGCTCCCCGGGAGACCTCGCTGGAAAAGCTCGCCACCCTGAAGACCCCGTTCCGCCCGCACGGCAAGGTCACCGCGGGCAACGCGGCCGGCCTGAACGACGGCGCCACCGCCAGCCTGCTCGCCGACGAAGCCACCGCCCGCGAGCTGGGCCTGCCGATCGCCATGCGCCTGGTGTCGTACGGCTTCGTGGGCGTCGAGCCCGAGGTGATGGGCGTCGGCCCGATCCCCTCGACGGAGAAGGCGCTGCGCATCGCCGGCCTCACCATCGACGACATCGGCCTGTTCGAGCTGAACGAGGCGTTCGCCGTGCAGGTGCTCGCCTTCCTCGACCACTTCGGCATCGCCGACGACGACCCGCGGGTCAACCCGTGGGGCGGGGCGATCGCCATCGGCCACCCGCTCGCGTCCTCCGGCGTACGGCTGATGACCCAGCTGGCCCGCCAGTTCGCCGAGCACCCCGAGGTCCGCTACGGCCTCACCGCCATGTGCATCGGCATCGGCATGGGCGGCACCGTGATCTGGGAGAACCCGCACTGGGAGGGCAACAAGTGAGCGCGCTCGCCGCACCGAACGAGGTCGTCACCAAGGCGCTGCTGCGCGCGGTACGAGTGCCGGGGCTGGACAAGCCGGCCGCCCTGATCACCCTCGACAACGGCTTCGACCACACCAAGCCGAACACCTTCGGCCCGGCCGGTCTGACCAGCCTGGACGAGGCGATCACCGCCGCGCTGGCCGCCGACCCGGCGTTCATCGCGGTCACCGGCAAGCCGTACATCTTCTGCGTCGGCGCCGACATCGTCGGCCTGCCGGCGCTGGCCGACCGCGAGCAGGCGCTGGAGATCGGCCGGCTCGGCCACCGGGTCTTCGCCCGGCTCAAGGACAGCCCGATCCCGACCTTCGCCTTCGTCAACGGCGCGGCGATGGGCGGCGGCCTGGAGCTGGCCCTGCACTGCCACTACCGGACCCTCTCCGGCGGCGCGGCGGCGCTGGCGCTGCCCGAGGTCTCGCTCGGCCTGGTCCCCGGCTGGGGCGGCACCCAGCTGCTGCCGAACCTGATCGGCATCCCGGCGGCGACCCAGGTGATCATCCAGAACCCGCTGATGCAGAACAAGATGCTCAAGCCGAAGCAGGCTGCCGAGATGGGCATCGCGGACGTACTGCTGGAGCCGGCCGACTTCCTGGAGCGGTCCCTGGAGTGGGCCGCCGGCGTCGTGCGGGGCGAGGTCACCGTGACCCGGCCCGAGGTCGACAAGGACATGTGGGGCGGCGTGCTCTACTTCGCCCGGCAGACCCTGGACCAGCGGCTGCACGGCGCGGTCCCGGCCGCGTACAAGGCGCTGGACCTGCTGGAGACGGCGAAGGACGCCGACTTCGCCACCGGCACCGCCGCCGAGGACGAGGCGCTGGCCGACCTGGTCTTCTCCGAGGAGCTGCGCAGCGGCCTGTACGCCTTCGACCTGGTGCAGCGGCGGGCCAAGCGGCCGGCCGGCGCGCCGGACAAGGGCCTGGCCCGGCCGGTCACCAAGGTGGGCATCGTGGGCGCCGGCCTGATGGCCAGCCAGCTCGCCCTGCTCTTCGCCCGCCGCCTCCAGGTGCCGGTCGTCATGACCGACCTGGACCAGGCCCGGGTGGACAAGGGCGTCGGCTACGTGCACACCCAGATCGAGAAGGCCGTCAGTAAGGGCCGGATGGACAAGGGCACCGCCGCCAAGCTGTACGGCCTGGTCAGCGGCTCGGTCGACAAGGGCGTCTTCGCCGACGCCGACTTCGTCATCGAGGCGGTCTTCGAGGACCTGAACGTCAAGAAGCAGGTCTGGGCCGAGCTGGAGAAGATCGTCAAGCCGGAGGCGGTGCTCGCCACCAACACCTCGTCGCTGTCGATCACCGCGATGGCCGAGGAGCTGGAGCACCCCGAGCGGGTCGTCGGCTTCCACTTCTTCAACCCGGTCGCGGTGCTGCCGCTGCTGGAGATCGTCCGCGGCGGGCGGACCGACGACGCCACGCTGGCCACCGCGTTCGCGGTCGGCAAGCAGCTCCGGAAGTCCTCCGTGCTGGTCTCCGACGCCCCGGCGTTCGTGGTCAACCGGCTGCTCACCCGCTTCCTCGGCACGGTCTTCGCCGCCGTCGACGCGGGCACCCCGCTGGACGTGGCGAACAGCGCGCTGGACCCGCTGGGTCTGCCGATGCGCCCGCTCGCCCTGCTCCAGCTGGTCGGGCCGGCCGTGGCGTACCACGTGGGCGGCACCCTGCACGCCGCCTTCCCGGACCGGTTCGGCGTCAGCGAGAACCTCAAGCGGATCGCCGACTCCGGCCAGCCGATCGTGGTCGACGACCAGATCAACGACGAGGTCGCCAAGCTGCTCGTGGTCGGCGACCAGCCGCTGACCGCCGAGCAGGTACGCCAGAACGCGCTGGACGCGCTGGCGCAGGAGATCCGGCTGATGCTCGACGAGGGCGTCGTCGCCGAGGCGCAGGACATCGACCTGTGCATGATCCTCGGCGCCGGCTGGCCGTTCCACCTGGGTGGCGTCACGCCGTACCTGGACCGGACCGGCACCTCCGAGAAGGTCACCGGCAAGCGGTTCCTGCCGCGCGGGGTCGCCAGCCTGCGCGGCTGATCCCTCCCGCTGTACCGCGATCGCGGTGGTCGGCACGCCCGTCACAGGGCGTCGCCGGCCACCGCGGTCGCGTCTGGGGCACCGGTGCGGGCCAGCCCGGACGCCACTTGCCCGGCCCGGTCAGACTCGGACGGGGCAGCGCGGCCGGTCCACGGCTCGCTAACATCACGCGTTCTCACCCTCGCCTGGAGCTGATGCATGTCCACACCGCCGGTCGACCCCTGGTCCACGCAGCCGGAGCCCGGCTCGTACCCGCCTCCGCACCAGCCACCAGCGCCCCCGGGCACCGGGCCGACCCAGGCCTGGCCGCACGTGCCGCAGCAGGGCGGCCACCCCGACGCCACCCAGCCGTACGGCCGGCCGGCCGATCCGCAGCCCACCCAGCCGTACCCCGCGTACCAGTCGGGGCAGGCGGGGGTCCACCCGCCTGCGCAGCCGGGCGGGTACCCGGGCGGGCAGCCGGACGGCTTCGCCGGCGCCCCGGCGTACGGCCTGCCGCCGGCGCCGCCGGCGAAGAAGTCCCGGCTCGGTCTGATCCTGTCGCTGGTCCTTGCCGGGTTGCTGGTGCTCTGCGCGGGCGGCGGCGGCCTGGCCTACGTGGCGCTCTCCGACGACGACCCGGACCCGAAGGCCAGCTCCAGCCCCGGCGTCTCCGCCGCCCCGACCTCGGCGGCCGCCGAGCCGAGCCCGTCGGAGGAGGAGGCCGAGCCGGCCCCGGACATCCGGCTGGTCACGCCGAAGACGCTGGCCGGCCGGCCGAGGAACACCGAGCCGCAGCTGCGCCGGATCGCCGACGAGATGGTCCGGGACATGAAGTCCGGGGTACGCAACGAGACCGGCGCGGTCGGCGCCTTCTACGGCAGCGCCGGCAAGCGCAACCTGGTGATGGTGGCCGGCGCCTCCGGCCCGGTGCTCTTCCCCGAGAAGGAGCTGGACGACGCCGTCGCCGGGCTGTCCTCGTCGCTGGCGGTCAAGAAGATGTCCACGGTCAACCCCGGCCCGCTCGGCGGCGTGGCCAAGTGCGGCGCCGGCAAGAGCTCCGGCATCGCGCTCGGGGTGTGCACCTGGGCCGACGAGGGCAGCGTCGGCCTGATCGTGATGTTCTTCTCTTCGGCGACCAAGGCCAAGGCCGAGTTCGCCACCATCCGGGGTCAGGTCGAGAAGCGCTCCTGAGACGGAAAGCGCAGGTCACGGTGGCCGGACGCCCCGCTCGGGCGGCACCGGCCACCGCGACCGTCGACCTCGGACCGACCGGGGGTGCCCGGTGCGGACGGGGCAGCGGGTGCCGGGTGAGCTGGCTAATATCACGCGTCCTCACCTGACGATCTGGAGCTGACCTCATGTCGCAGCCGCCGTCCGATCCCTATCAGTCGCAGCCGGGAAGCGGCGCGCCCTACGGCTCGTACCCGCCGCCGCAGCAGCCGGGCGGCTACCCGGCACCGCAGCAGCCCGGCGGCTATCCCCCGCCGCAGCAGCAGCCCGGCGGCTACCCGCCGCCGCAGCAGCAGGGCGGTTACCCGGCACCGCAGCAGCAGGGCGCCTTCCCGGCCCAGGGCGGCCAGCCGTACGGCGACCCGAGCCTGCCGCCGGCCAAGAAGAAGTCCAACGTCGGCAAGATCGTGCTGATCTCGCTCGCCGTGGTGCTGGTGCTCTGCCTGGGCGGCGCCGCGATCACGTTCTTCGCGGTCAAGGACGAGGTCAAGGAGACCGTCGACGCCACCAAGACCCGGGTGGTCGCCCCGGCGACGCTCGCCGGTCGAGCCAAGTCGACCGACCCGGCCCTGCTCAACGGCGCCAAGCAGCTCGAGACGGAGCTGAAGAGCTCCCTTCCGGACGCCACCAGCACGGTCGGCGCGTTCTACGGCACGGCGGCCAAGAAGAACCTGGTGATGATCGCCGCCGCCTCCGGCCTGAACACCAACCCGACCAAGACGATGGACGACACCATCAAGGGCGCCGGCCAGAGCGACGTGCAGCTCGGCGAGATGAAGAAGGTCGACGCCGGACCGCTGGGCGGGGAGGCCAAGTGCGGCGACGCCGAGGCCGCCAACGTGCCGCTCGGCGTCTGCGTGTGGAGCGACAAGGGCAGCCTGGGCATGATCATCGTCTACTTCAAGTCCGGTGACGAGGCCGCCGCCGAACTGCCCACCATGCGCGGGCAGATCGAGCAGAAGTCCTGACCCGTACGACCTGAGGAAGGCCCCGTCCACCGAGGTGGACGGGGCCTTCGTCGGCTCAGCCGGCCGTGGCGGCCCGCTCGGCGGCGCTGCGCAGCACGCAGAACTCGTTACCTTCCGGGTCGGCCAGCACCACCCAGCCGGAGCCGTCCGGTCGGCGGTGGTCGGCGACCTGGACCGCGCCGATGCCGAGCAGGCGCTGCACCTCCTCGTCCCGGGTCCGGTCGGTGGGCTCGAGGTCGAGGTGCAGGCGGTTCTTCACCACCTTCTCGTCGGGCACGGCCAGGAAGAGCACCTCCGGCCCGCCCGGGGGCAGCAGCATCGCCTCCGGGTCGCCGGGGAAGTCGTCCGGCTGGCGGGGGCACTCGAAGACCTGGGCCCAGAATCCGGCCAGGGCGTACGTGTCGCGGCAGTCGATGCCGATGTTGTGGATCCGTGCACTCACGGTGTTCCTCCGCAGTGGATGGACGCGCCCCGGGTGCGTGGAATGTCAGCGGTGAACGGGGTGGGGCGCGGCATTGATCGTGATGGACATCTGCGCACCCCCTTCCGCCCGTCGGGCCGACGCGACGATCTTGTCATCCCGGCCCGGGGCTGACAACCCGGGTCAGCCCAGCAGCGCGCCGATCAGCGCCAGCGTCCCCATCGCGCACGCGGTGGTCACCACCACCGTCTCCCGGGCAACCACCTCGGCCCGCCCGTACTCGCGGGCGAAGATGTAGGTGTTCTGGGCGGTGGGCAGCGCGGCGCAGACCACCAGGGCCAGCAGGTCCGTGCCGGCGACCCCGACCAGCCGCCCGACCGACCAGGCGATCATCGGTTGGACCAGCAGCTTCAGGCCGGAGAGCAGGGCCACCTCCATCTTCGCGCCGCCCCCGCGCGACCGACCGCCGGCCGCCGGGACGCCCTCGGTGACCTCGCCGACGGTGCTGCCCGCCGCGCCGTCGACCGCCGGCGCCGCACGCACTGCCACGACGGCGCCGGTGGCGGCGACACCGCCGGAGGCCGGGGGGCCGGCCGCGTGCGGTCCCGTGCCGACGGGCGGTCCGGCGTGGGGAACCGGCCGGTCGCCGGCAGGCGGCCCGGCGGCGCGCGAGCCGGCGGTGAGCGAGAGGCCGAGCGTGACCAGCGCGGTCGGCACGGCCGCGGCGCCGAGCAGGGCGAGCGGAGCGCCGATCAGCTCCGGCGGCCGCCAGTGCAGGGCCGCGCAGAGCGCGCCCAGGGCCGGCCCCGCGATCACCGGATTGCGTAGCGGCAGGGTCAGCAGCCGCCCGGGCCGCCACGCCCGCCCGGCGGACCGGTCCAGCAGGACCAGCACCACCGGGGTGACCACCAGCACCTGGAAGAGCAGCACCCCGGTGAGGAAGGTGGCGTCGCCCAGCACCTGCAGCGCCACCGGGATGCCCAGGTTTGCCGAGTTGACGTAGCCGGCCGCCATCGCCCCGATCGTCGCCTCGCCGCCCGCACGGCGGCGAGTCACCGCGCAGAGGACGAACGCCAGCGCCATGGTGGCGGCGGTGCTCGCCGCGAAGGCGCCAAGTGCGGGCAGGCGCACGTCCAGCTCGGTGCGGGACAGCGCGGTGAACAGCGCGGCGGGCATCGCCAGGTGGAAGACGAAGCCGCCGAGCACCCGCTCGGCCGCACCGCCCAGCAGTCCGCGTCGTCCGGTCAGCCAGCCGAGCCCGGTGAGCACCCAGATGGGTACGAAGGCGGCGAGCACCTGGGCAGCGTACGGACGCCCGGGCGGGCCGGCGTCACCGCCTCCGGTGCGGCTCCGACCGGAGGGCCGGCGCGGCGCCGCCGGAGCGGGCCGGGGTCGCCGGGCAGTCGACGTCGGCGGCCGGCAGCGCGACGGTCACCTCCAGGCCGCCACCGGGGCGGGCGAGCACCGTCACGGTGCCCCCGTGCGCGTCGCAGACCGCCCGGACGATGGAGAGCCCCAGCCCGGAGCCGCGCGCCCCGGTCCGTTCCCGTCCGCCCCGCCGGAACGGCTCGAACAGCCCCGGCACGTCGGCCTGGTCCACCTCGAACCCGGTGTTCCCCACCACCAGCCGGGACGTCCGCCCGTCGGAGTCGGTGCGCACCCAGAGCCGCCCGTGCAGGTGGTTGTAGCGGACCGCGTTCTCGATCAGGTTGCCGGCCAGCCGGTCCAGCAGCCCCGGGTCGCCGACCACCGGGGCGGGCCGCAGCGAGGTCTGCACGCGCAGCCCGATCCGCTCCACCTCCCGGGCCATCGCGGACAGCGCGTTGGCGGTGCCGGTGGCGAGGTCGCACTCGGTACGCCGGGCCAGCCGGCGGCCGGTCTGCGCCTCGCTGCGGGCCAGCACCAGCAGCGCGTCCACCAGTCCGTTGGCCCGCTCCGAGGCGTCGCGCACCACGGTGGCCATCCTGCGGTACTCGGCGGTGTCCGCGTCGTCGTCGCTGAGCGTCACGTCGATCTCGGTACGCATCACGGCCAGCGGCGTGCGCAGCTCGTGCGAGGCGTTGGCCACGAAGCGTTTCTGCGACTCGAACGCGGCGGCGATCCGGTCGAGCATCGCGTCGAAGGTGCGCGCCAGCTCGGCCACCTCGTCGTCCGCCCCGGACCAGCCGATCCGCTGGTCGAGGGTGGCCTCGCCGAGCCGCTGCGCGGTGGCGGTGACCTGGTGCAACGGGCGCAGCGCCCGGCCGGCCACCAGGTAGGCCCCGGCCACCCCGACCACGCTGATCGCCAGCAGCGCGACGAGCCCCTTGAGCAGCAGCTCCTGCGAGGCGGCGTCGACGAGCTGGCGCTGCCAGTCGGCGGCGTCCAGCGACCGGCCGTCGGCCAGCAGCACGGTGGTGCCCGGCCGCAGCTCGTCGCTCGGGCGCAGCGCGTCGCGGACCAGCAGCCAGGCCAGTACCACCAGGACCGCCCCGGCGCCGACCAGCAGCACCCCGTTGAGCAGGGTCAGCCGCAGCCGCAGGGTCGGACGCAGCCGCCGGGTCACGCGCTCACCTCGGCCGTCCGGTAGCCAGCGCCGACGACCGTCTCGATCAGTGGCGGGTCGCCGAGTTTCTTGCGCAGGGTCATCACGGTCACCCGGACGATGGTGGTGAACGGGTCGGTGTTGGCGTCCCAGACCCGCTCCAGCAGCTCCTCGCTGGAGACCACCGCGCCGCGCGCCTTGACCAGCTCGCAGAGGACGCCGAACTCCTTGTTGGTCAGGTCGACCGGCGCCCCGCCCCGGGTGACCACCCGGCGGGCCGGGTCGATCACCACGTCGCCGACCTCCAGCACCGGCGGGGCGGCCGGGGTGGCCCGCCGGCCGAGCGCCTGCACCCGGGCGACGAGTTCGTCGAAGGCGAACGGCTTGGGCAGGTAGTCGTCGGCGCCCAGGCCGAGCCCCTCCACCCGGTCGGCGACGCTGTCGCTGGCGGTCAGCATCAGCACCCGGGTCAGGGTGCCGGAGGCGGCCAGGTCGGCGCAGATCTGGTCGCCGTGCACGCCGGGCAGGTCCCGGTCGAGGACCACCACGTCGTACCGGGTGACGAAGGCGGCCTCGTGGCCGGTGTCGCCGTCGTACGCCACGTCGACCGCCATGCCGCGCTTGCGCAGCCCGCGCGCGATCGCGTCGGCGAGATTCCGCTCGTCCTCGACCACCAGCACCCGCATCCCGACCTCCTCGCCGACCTGCCCGACAACCTAGTGCCGGCCGCCAAACCGGCGTCACCGCCCGCCCGGGTCGTTGCAAGAAACCTCCGGGGTACGGGATGCTTTCGGCGCTGATCTACAGGGGGACGGGCCGTGACCGCGACACCGACCGGGCGGGACATCGCCTACCGGGGCTTCCGCCTCGCCGTCGACGCGCGCCTCGGCACCGGCGTCGGCGTCCGGCCGCACGCCGGCGGGCTGGAGCTGACCGACCCGGTCGACCGGCGCGCGCACGACGGCGGGACGTACGAGGTCGGGAGCTGGACCTCTCCCCCGGTGCCGGCCGGCTTCGCCGTCGCGGAGCTGGTGCCGTCCTGGACGGCCCGGACGCCGCCCGGCTGCTGGGCCGAGGTGGAGCTGCGCGGCTGGCACGCGGACGCCCCGACCACCGGCTGGTACACGCTGGCCCGCTGGGCGGAGGGCGAGGAGCCGGTACGCCGCACCTCGGTGCCGGGCCAGCGGGACCCCGACGCCCGGGTGGACACCGACACGCTGGTGGTCGGCGAGGCCACGGTGACCGGCTGGCAGGTCCGGGTGACCCTGCTGCGCCCGGTGGGCGCGACGACCGGCCCGGTGCTGCGCACGGTCGGCGCGGTCGCCTCGGGACCGGCCCGCCGCCCGGCGGCCGACCCGACCGGCCAGCCCCCGCACGGAACGAACGGACAGACCGACGAGTCCGCGACCGGGCCAAACGCCGGCGCGGCCGCTCACGGGCCGGCGGCGGGCGCGGGTGTGGCCGGCGCGCGGGGCGTGGTGCTGGCCGTGCCCCGCTACTCCCAGCGCCGGCACGCCATCGGGGGCGAGTCGCGCTGGGGCGGCGGCGGGGACTCCTGGTGCAGCCCCACCTGCATGTCCATGGTGCTGGCCTTCTGGGGCGCCGGGCCGCCGGCCGAGCGGTACGCCTGGGTCGAGCCGCCCGGCCCCCGCCCGGTGGTGGTGCACGCCGCCCGGCACTGCTACGACCACGCGTACGCCGGGGCCGGCAACTGGGCGTTCAACACCGCGTACGCCGGGCTGCACGGGGTGGAGGCGTTCGTCACCCGGCTGCGCTCGCTGGCCGAGGCGGAGGCGTTCGTGGCCGCCGGCGTGCCGCTGGTGGTCTCCGCGGCGTTCCGCGCCGGCCAGGTGCCCGGGTTGGACTACGACACCCGTGGGCACCTGATGGTGCTGGTCGGCTTCACCGAGGCCGGCGACCCGGTGCTCAACGACCCGTACGCGCCGGACGACGCGTCGGTGCGCCGGACCGTGGACCGGGCGCGCTTCGAGGCGGCCTGGCAGGACGGCAGCGGCGGGGCGACGTACGTGGTCCACCCGGCGTCGGTGCCGCTGCCCGCGCCGCCCGCCCAGCCGAACTGGTGATCAGCGGGGCGGGCGGACCGGTTCGACGAAATGGCCCACCTCGCCCAGGTCGATGACGGTCATCGGTTCAGCCGCCAGATGCCGAAGCCACCGCCGCTGCGGCGACACAGCAGCAGTCGCGTGCCGGCCTGGCAGTCGCCGGTCACCCCGGCGAGCACCTCGAGGACTCGGGTCCGGCCGCCGGCGACGTCCAGTTCGGCGACGAACAGCAGGTCGCCGTCGGCGGGCCGTACCCCGATCGGGCGGTCCTCGGCCGGAGCCCGGCCGGAGACCTCCCAGGTGCCCAGGTCGGCGACGGCCCGCCCGGTGGCCGTGTCGAGGACCGCGAAGGAGTCCTGCGCGCCGCTGCCCGGGCCTCTGACCAGCATCCGGCCCTCCCGCTCGACGAGCGTCTCGTGCCAGCGGGTGGCCCGCCACCGGACGTCCCCGGTGGCCCGGTCCAGCGCCCACATCCCGCCGGTCTGCCCGTACGCGCAGAGCAGCGGCCCGCAGGCGGCGAAGTAGGCCACCAGTCCCAGCCGGATCTCCCAGCGCCGGTCCAGCTCGTCCAGGCCGTACGCGGTCACCAGGGCGGCGTTGTCCCGAAGCATCAGCAGCAGCTCGTCGACCGACTGGCTCCGCTGGTGGACGGGGAGTTCGCCGGGGCGGAGGTCGACGCTGCGCAGCCGCACCCCGCTGCGGGCGTCCCAGACCTCGACCTGCCCGGAGGAGGGGCTGGCCACGATCCGGTCGACACCGTCGGGCCGGAACCGGTAGGTGGTGGCCTCCACCGGCGTCGCCACCGACCAGTCGACCCGCCCGGTGGCCGGGTCGACGGAGCTGACCCGCCCCGGCTCCTCACCCTCGTTCTCCACCGCCAGCAACGCGTCCCCGGCGGGTGCGACGTGCCCTGGCCGCTCCCAACGCAGCCGCCCGGTGCCCAGGTCGAACGCGAGGGCGCGGCGCGGCCCGCCCTCGACCGAGCCGCCGGTGACCAGCACCACGTCCCGGTGGACGATGACCGCACCGTCGGTGCCGGCGGCCGGCAGCGGCGTGCGCCACAGCGGCGCGAGTGGACCGTCGCCCGCTTCCGGGACGGCGTACGCGGTCAACTGCCCGCCCCGCCCGGCGGGTGCGTCCGCCGGCTCCAGCAGGAACAGCCGGTCGCCCTGGAGGTAGGCCGTGGTGGTGGACCGGGCCGGGACGGTGAAGCTGGCCGGCGCCGTCACCGGGGCCGCTCCGGCCAGCGAGACCAGGGTGAGCACGAGGGCCGCCGCCACCCGCGCCGGCCGCCCGACGGTATGCGGCCGACGTCGGCCCGGTTCCGGCACGGGCTCCTCGCGGACGTCACCCAGATCAATGAGCGCCACGCCCGACCACCCCCCGACCACCGGCTGCCGGCCGCAGCGCACCCTGCGGGACGCCCCACCGGCCCGGCGGGTACGCCGGGTCACCGCCTGTACGATGGCCCGTCGTGGCTGTGCCGGTGGTAGATCCCTCGTTGAACCAGACGTCCGCGCCCGAGGCGGTCGAGCCCGTCGCGGCCGATCCGGCACGGCGGCCCCGTCGGCGCCCGAGCCGGGCCGACGTGCTGGCCATCGGAGCCTATGTGCTGCTCGGCGTTCTCGTGTGCCTGAACTACTGGATGGACGTGCAGCACCGGGTCTCGTCGCACCTGCCGACCGACCACAGCTGGTTCGAGTGGCTCTTCCAGCACGGCGCGTACTCGGTGCGCCACCTGGAGAACCCGCTGTTCAGCGCCCGGCAGAACGCCCCGGACGGGGTGAACATGATGGCCAACACCTCGCTGCTGGGCATGACCCTGCCGCTGGCGCCGGTCACCCTCCTCTTCGGTCCGCAGGTGACGTACGCGCTCTACCTGGGCGGCGCGCTGGCCGCGACCGCGGGCACCTCGTACTGGATGCTGTCGCGCCACCTGGTGCGCTCGCGGGCGGCGGCCTTCGTCGGCGGCGCCTTCCTCGGCTTCGCGCCGGGCATCGTGCACCACGCCAACGGGCAGCCGAACTTCGTCTCCAACTTCCTGCTGCCGGTGATCGTGGCCCGGGTGCTGCGCCTGGGCGAGCCGGGCCGGTGGCGGCGCGACGGGGTCGTGCTGGGGCTGCTGGTGGCGTACCAGATCTTCATCAACGAGGAGATGCTGCTGCTCACCGCGCTGGCCTGCCTGGTGGCGGTGCTGGCGTACGTGGTGCAGCGGCCCCGCGCGGCGCGGGCCCGGGCGGGCGGTTTCCTGGCCGCGCTCGGCCTCGGCGGCGGGCTGGCCCTGCTGCTGACCGCCTACCCGATCTGGTACCAGTTCAACGGCCCGCAGTCCTACCGAGGCTTGCAGGGTGGGATCTTCCACAACTGGGGCGAGGACCTGATGGCCTTCGTCACCTTCGCCCGGGACACCGTGGCCGGTGACGAGGCGGTGGAGAAGACCATCGGCCTGACCGAGCAGAACACCTGGTTCGGCTGGCCGCTGGTGCTGGTGGCGCTGGTCGCCCTGGTGCTGCTCTGGCGTCGCTCGCTGCCGGCCCGGATCGCCGGCGTGCTGGTGCTGGTCTTCACCGTCGCCGCGATCGGCCCGAAGGTGCGCTTCGACGGGGTGGAGACGACGGTCGACGGCCCGTGGGCGTACATCCCGGACGACCTGCCGCTGGTGGAGATGATGATGCCGACCCGGCTGGCCCTGGTGGTGGCCGCGGCGGTCGGCGTCCTGCTCGCGCTCGCCTGGGACGCGGCGGCGGGTTACGGCCGCGCCCGGGTCCCCGCGCCCCGCGCGGCGGCCGACGACGCCGGCACGACGGCGGCGAGAGCCACGCCGGCCCGGCGGCGCTGGGTCCGGCCGGTCGGGTACGCGGCGATCACGCTCGCCGTGCTGCCGCTGTTCCCGCGCCCGCTGCCGGCGCAGCCGGTCGACCCGCCGCCGCACTTCATCACCGCCGGCGGCTGGCGCCCGTACGTCCCGGCGGGCCGGACCCTGGTGCCGGTGCCGATCCCGAGCAACGTGCACGGCCTGCCCACGCTGCGCTGGAGCGCGCTGACCGGGCACGAGTTTCCGGTGCCGGGCGGCTACTTCATCGGGCCCAACCTCGATGGTGAGGGGGTCTTCGGCGCGCCGAACCGGCCCACCAGCACCCTGATCTACGCCAGCATGGACACCGGCACCGTGCCGGCCCTGACCGAGGAGAACCGCCGCCAGGCGGTCGAGGACCTGCGCTACTGGAAGGCCTCGGTGGTGGTGCTCGGCGCACACCCGCGCGAGGCGGTGCTGCGCGAGCTGATGACCGGCCTGATCGGGCCGGCGCAGCGGGTCGACGACGTGTGGCTCTGGGACGTGCGCCCGCTGGTCGGCTGACCGCCCACCCGGCCCGCCGAGGGCGGGGAGGTCAGGCGGTACGGGCGGTCAGCGGCCGGACGTCCCAGACCCAGACGTCCAGCTCCCGCTTCGCCGGGCCGACCAGCTGCTCGACGGTGCGCCGCAGCGGCTCGGCGTGCTGGTGGCCTGCCGGCAGCACCAGGACCGCCGCGTTCCAGTGGCGCAGCTCGTCCAGGCAGCGGCGGCGCTGCCGGTCGTCCAGCTTGGGCGTACGCCCGGTGGTGGCGACCTCGTCGAGCAGCTCGCCGATGCCGCTGGGCCGGCCGCCGAAGCGACCAGGGTCGCCGGTGTTGCCGTTGCGCGGGGCGAGGAAGTAGCCGCCGGGGATCTTGAAGTCGAGGTTGGTGGAGGCCGCCCACCGCATCCCGTGCGTGTTGCCCATGCTCGGCACGGGCACCGGCACCAGCGTCTGGTCCGGGCCGACGTACTGCCGCCAGCGGTCGGCGGTGATGAAGGTCGGCACCGGCGGGCGGGAGGTCACCTTCAACGGCATCGGCACGATCGGCAGCAGCGCGAGCACCAGGGCGCCGACGGTGACCGTCTTCGCGTGCCGCCACTCGATCCCGCGCAGCGTCCATGCCCGCTGCACGGCCAGCGCCAGCAGCATGCCGATCACCACGCTGGTGATCAGGGCGAACCGGGTCGGCACCACCGCGTCGAGCAGCGGCAGCCGGACCAGCAGGTCCCACGGTCCGGTGAAGAGGTCCCGGTCCCACCAGGACACCCGCTCGCCCAGCGAGAGCCCGGCGAAGAAGAACCCGGTCGCGGCGAGCGCCCGGACCAGCACCTCGCGGCGCAGCCAGACCACGATGCCGACGGCGAGCAGCGACAGGCTCCAGCCGAAGAAGGCGTTCTCCTCGGAGTAGTTCGGGGCCAGGTTGACGTTCGCCCGCTCGTTGCCGCCGAAGGTCGGCGAGCCTGGGGCGAAGAAGGCGGCGATGTCGTTGCCGTAGTCGCGGACCGCGTCGCTGAGCCCGTGGTACGCCATCGGCCCGGCGAACTGGATGTAGAGCGGGTACGCCAGCAGCGCCCCGGCCAGCACCGTGCACACCGGCAGCCCCTTGGCCAGCGGACGCCAGGCCACCGACCACAGCGCCGGGCGCTGCACCACCATCGCGGTCAGGAAGACGCCGCAGGCCAGCGCGGTGAAGAGCAGGATCTCCTCGTTGATGAACGCCTGCACGGTGACCAGCAGCGCCAGCAGCGCGCCGTCGCGCACCGGCCGGGTGGAGCGGGTCAGCACCATCACCCGCCAGACGATGAACGGCAGCAGGAACTGGGAGATGATGTTGGGGTGCCAGTTGGCGTGCGACAGCATCGCCGGTGAGAACCCGCAGAACCAGGCGCCCACCGCGGCGGCCAGCCGCCGGCGGACCAGGTGCCGGGAGAACACGTGGTACCAGGCGGCGGCGGTGCCGCCGAGACCCAGGGTGACCAGCACCACGAAGGACACGGCCGGTCCGAAGAGCAGGGTGACCGGCACCATCGGGATGCCCAGCGCCAGCACGGCCGTGTTGGCCATCAGGTTGACGCCGTCGGGGTAGTTGAACTGGTCGGTGAAGAACGGGAACTCGCCGTGCAGCACCACGCGTACCGAGTGGGCGAGGAAGAACTGCACCTGGGCTGGGTCGCTGCTGTAGAGCGAGGCGACCCGGCCGGCCGGGTCGACCCAGAGCTGGCTGGTCACCCAGAGCGCGACGAGCAGGAAGATCCCGTAGACGGCGAGGTCCTTGCGCCGGGCCGTCCAGCGCCAGCGCCGCGCGGGCGCCGCCGCACCGTCGCCGTCCGCCGTCGCCGGCCGCTTCCCGGGTACGCCCCGCGCCGGCGCGCCGACGGCCGGCGCCGTCGGGGCGGGCGCGTCCACGGCCGGTGCCGTCGGGGCAGGTGTGTCCACGGTCGGTGCCGTCGGGGCGGGTGTGTCCACGGCCGGTGCGTCCACGGTCGGCGCTCGGCCGGCCGGTGTGTCCACGATCGGAGCACTCCCGGTCGGCGCGGTGGCAGCGGGTGCCTTCGCCGCCGGTGTGTCGAGGACCCGCGCCGGGAACGCGGTCGCGGTCGCCGTGGCGCCGCGGGCGGAGCCCGGAGAGGCGTCGGGGTCCGGTGCGGAGGCGCCACGGGGCTCGACAGACGTCACAGTCGGCGGAGTCTACCGGAGCCGGAGAATAGCCCGAAATTCACACTGCTGTCCCTTGTGGCCGTCGGACACGGCCGCGAGGCGCTCCCCGACCGTTGCGTACCATGTGGGCTTCCGGCAACGACGGCGAGGCGATCGGGAGGCGTACAGGTGGCTTCAGTCCGCCGCCGCGGCACGACGGCCACCGCACTGCTCACCATGGTGCTGGCCGTGACCGCCTGCGGCCCGGTCGCCGACCGGGGGGCCCGCGAGCTGCGGGTCGGCTACGACAGCCTGGACGGCACGCTGCCGGTCTGGCCGCCGCGCGGCTCGCTCGCCGGGGACGCCGCGGCGACGCGGGCGGTCACCGAGGCGGTACGCGCCTGGCGGTCGCCGATCGACGACCGCGCCCACCTGCCCTCCTCCGGCATCCTCTTCTCCGGGGAGGTCGACGGCACCCGGCTGGCCCTGGTCGCCGCCGACGTGCCCGGCGAGGGCGCGTCCTGGCTGCTCCAGCTCACCGGCGACGGCGGCCGGTACACGGTGACCCGGGCCAGCGAGTACTCCGACCCCGGCTACCTCGCCTACGCCGACGTCCTGCCGGTGCAGCTGGCCGACGGCCGGCGCTACCTCACCTCCGGGCGGGTGGAACGCCTGCTCGGCCCGAACGGCCGGGCGCTGGTGCTCTCCGACGGGCTGAGCCGCCCGGTGCGCGTGCCGGCCTGCGCGGCCGTGCCGGTCACCGCGACGCTGCGGGCCACCGAGTCGCTGCCGCGCGGTCGCGCCGCCGAGCGCCTGCTCGACCTCGGCACCGCCACCGCCGAGCCGCGCTACCCGCTGGTCCGGGACGAGACCGGCTCCGGCCGCCGGGCCCTGGACGGGCTGGACACCTGCGTGCTCGCCGACGAGCGGGGACCGTTCGGCAGCGTCCCGCGCCGCATCGGCGACCGGGACGCGCCCCGCTCGGCCCCCGAGTCGTGGCCGATGGAGAAGGTGAGCGTCCGGGCGATCGGCGAGATGGCGCTGGGCGGCGGCGACCCGGGCGACCTGGAGCAGCTCACCTGGGAGACGGACGCCGGCACGATGACCGCGGTGGTCTACCGGCCCGCCGACGGCGGCACCCCGGTGGTCTCCCCGGCGGACCGGTCCAACCCCCTGCAGACGTACGTGCTGCCGGTGCCCGGGCAGCCGCTGGTGGTGCTGACCTGGCGGGGCACCCGGGACGCCTCGCTCTCGGTGCCGCCGGGCACGCCCCGGCTGGTGGACCGCCCCGGCCTGGCGGTGGTGCCGATGCCGGCGGCGAAGCAGACCTTCAGCCTGGCCGGCGCGGAGAAGACCTACTACCGCTCCGTCGGCGGCCGCTGACCCGCTGGGGCGCGCCTCTCCGGGGGCACCGCACGGCGGGAGAGCCGTCGGGACCGGGGTGGACCTCCACCTCCTGTGGAGCTGATGTCGTCACCGACTCAACGCCGAGCTTGCCCATGCGCCGGGCGTCGCCGATTCGTCCACGACATCAGCTCGACAGGAAGCCGGAGGCACCCTGCCGGCTCCCGGGCTCCCGCCGGTACCCGGACGCGCCGACGGGCGGCCCCGGGCACCGGGACCGCCCGTCGGCGGGGTCCTGTCCTCAGTTGGAGCTGGCCTCGCTGGCCGGCAGCCGGACCGGCTCCACCGGCTCCGCGTCCAGGCCGGAGATCCAGCCGATGACGTTGCGCGCCACGTCCTGGGCGGTGAGCCCCAGGTCGCTGAGGATCTGCGCGCGGGTGCCGTGCGGGTGCCAGCCGGCGGGCACGCCGAGGTCGCGCAGCGGCACCCGGACGTCGGCGTCCCGCATCGACTGGGCGAGCGCGTCGCCGACGCCGCCGACCCGGACGCCGTCCTCGACGGTGACCACGAGCCGGTGCCCGGCGGCCAGCTCGACCAGCTCGGCCGGGACCGGGCGGACCCAGCGCGGGTCCACCACGGTCACGCCGTAGCCCTGCTCGGCGAGGCGGGCGGCGACCTCCATGCCCAGCTGGCCGAAGGAGCCGACCGCGACCAGCAGCACATCGGTACGCGCCGACTCGGCCAGCACGTCCACGCTGCCGATCCGGCGTACGGCCGGCAGGTCGGCGGCGACGGTGCCGGTCGGGAAGCGGATGATGGTCGGGCCGTCGTCGACGGCGACCGCCTCGCGCAGCTCCTCGCGGAGGCTGCCGGCGTCCCGGGGGGCGGCGATGCGCAGCCCAGGCACCACGCCGAAGACGGACATGTCCCAGATGCCGTAGTGGCTCGGCCCGTCCGGGCCGGTGATGCCGGCCCGGTCGAGCACGAAGGTCACCGGCAGCTTGTGCATCGCCACGTCCAGCAGGACCTGGTCGAAGGCGCGGTTGAGGAAGGTCGCGTAGACCGCCACCACCGGGTGCAGGCCGCCCATCGCCAGGCCGGCGGCCGAGGTGGCGGCGTGCTGCTCGGCGATGCCGACGTCGTACACCCGCTCGGGGTGCTTGCGGGCCAGGGTGGCGATGCCGGTGGGCTCGGCCATGGCGGCGGTGATGCCGACCACGTCGGGGCGCTCGTCGGCGATGGCCACCAGCTCGTCGGCGAAGACCTGGGTCCACTTCACCGACGGGGCGGCGAGCAGCTTGCCGGTCTCGGCGTCGAAGGCGCCCGGGCCGTGCAGGCAGTCCGCCTCGTCCTCCTCGGCGGGGCGGTAGCCGTAGCCCTTGCGGGTGACCGCGTGCACGATCACCGGGCCGCCGAAGTTCTTCGCGGCGCGCAGCGACGACTCGACGGCGGCGATGTCGTGCCCGTCGACCGGGCCGACGTACTTGATGCCGAGGTCCTCGAACATCGCCTGCGGGGCGACCGCGTCCTTGATGCCCTTCTTGACCGCGTGCAGCACCTCGTACATCGGCTTGCCGACCAGCGGGGTGGAGCCGAGGGCGTCCTTGACGGTGTCGAGGACCTTCTCGTAGCCGGGGTTGAGCCGCAGCGAGGAGAGGTGGTCGGCGAGGCCGCCGATGGTCGGCGAGTAGGACCGGCCGTTGTCGTTGACCACGATGACGAGGGGGTTGCCGGCGGTGGCGATGTTGTTCAGCGCCTCCCAGCACATGCCGCCGGTGAGCGCGCCGTCGCCGACGACGGCGACCACGCTGCGCTGCTCGCCGCGCAGGGCGTACGCCTTGGCCAGCCCGTCGGCGTACGACAGGGCGGTGGAGGCGTGCGAGTTCTCGATCAGGTCGTGCTCGCTCTCGGCCTGGCTGGGGTAGCCGGAGAGCCCACCGCGCTGGCGCAGCTTGTCGAAGCCGTCCTGCCGCCCGGTGAGGATCTTGTGCACGTACGACTGGTGGCCGGTGTCGAACAGGAGCCGGTCGCGGGGAGAGTCGAAGACCCGGTGCATCGCCAGGGTGAGTTCCACCACGCCCAGGTTGGGGCCGACGTGCCCGCCGGTGCGGGAGACCTTGGCGATCAGGAAGTCACGGATCTCGGCGGCGAGGATGTCCAGCTGCTCGGCGGTCATCCGCTTGACGTCCTGCGGACCGCGGACGGCGCCCAGCAGCCGACCGTGGTTGGCCGTGCCCTCTTCAACACTCATGAGCGAAGAGTCTATCGGCCGCCCGCCGCACCGCAGCTCGGCCGTGGATCATCCCAGCTGGTTCCCAGGTTCAGCCCACGACGACCAGCCGCCGCGGCGGCGTGGGCGGGGTGGCGCCGTGCGGCGGCCCGGCCGGCGTCCAGGCGCCCAGCACGGCGGCCCGGCGGGCGCCGGTGACCGAGGGGATCGCCCCGGGCAGGCCGTGCCAGGAGAGCCAGCCGAGCAGGGCGAACGCGTACGCCTCCTTGGCCTGAACGGGGACACCCAGCTCGTCGGTGGTGCGCAGCCGCCAGCGCCCGGCCCCGAGGGCGGTCAGCCGGCCCAGCAGGGTGGGGTTGCGCACTCCCCCGCCGGCGGCGACCACCTCGGTGACCCGGTGCCGGTCGCACGCGGCGGCGACCGTGCGGGCGGTCAGCTCGGTCAGGGTGGCCAGCACGTCGTCCGGGGCCACCGGCTCGCCCAGCGCGGTCAGCCGGTCGGCCAGGTAGCCGGCGTGGAAGAGCTCCTTGCCGGTGGACTTGGGGGGCGGCGCGGCGTAGTACGGCTCGGCGAGCAGCGCGTCCAGCAGGCCGGCGTGCACCCGGCCGGCGGCCGCGCGGGCGCCGTCGAGGTCGCAGGGGCGGCCGAGGAGCCGCCGGGCCGCCGCGTCGAGCAGCGCGTTGGCCGGACCGACGTCGTACCCGAGGACCGGCGCGCCCGGGGCGACGACGGTGAGGTTGGCGATGCCGCCGAGGTTGAGCGCGGCCCGGGGCCCGCCGGCCGCGTCGAGCAGCAGCGCGTCGAAGGCCGGGACCAGCGGCGCGCCCTGACCGCCGGCAGCGACGTCCGCCGAGCGCAGGTCTGCCAGCACGGGTACGCCGACCCGGGCGGCCACCCGCGCCGGCGCGCCGAGCTGGAGGGTGCCCCGGGTGGCGCCGCCCTCGACCCAGTGGAAGACGGTCTGGCCGGGCGAGACCACCAGGTCGGCGCGCCCGCCGGCCAGCTCGACGCCGAGCGCGGCGGCGGCGGCGAAGACCTCGCCGAGGGCGTTGTCCAGCCGGCAGACCGCCTCGATCGTGGTGGCCGCCGGGGGCAGCAGCGCGCCGATCGACTCGCGCAGGGCGTCGTCGTAGTCCAGCCCCCGGTGCCCGAGCGGACGCATCCGCAGGGTGTCGCCGTCGGTGGTGAACTCCGCGGCGACCACGTCCACCCCGTCGTACGAGGTGCCGGACATCAACCCGACGATCTTCATCGGGTCAGGCTGTCACCGTGCGGGCGGCAGGAGCAACCCGACCAGCTCGACGTGCTGGGTCATCGGGAACAGGTCGTACCCGCGCAGCCCGGCGAGCCGCCAGCCGAGCCCGGCGAAGGTGCGCACGTCCCGGGCGAAGGCGGCCGGGTCGCAGGCCACGTACGCGACGGCGCGCGGCCGGGCGGCGACCACGTCCCGCACCACCGGCGCGCCGGCGCCGGAGCGGGGCGGGTCGAGCACCACCAGGTCGACCGGGCCGGTGACCCGGCGGCGGGCCAGCGCGGTCTCCACCCGGGCGGCCACCACCTCCACCCGGGGCAGGTCGGCCAGGTTCTCCCGGGCGGCGGCGACCCCCTGCGCGGAGGACTCGACCAGGGTGATCCGCGCCTGCGGGCCGACCCGGCCGGCGAGGGCGGCGGCGAAGAGGCCGGCCCCGCCGTACAAGTCCCAGGCGGACTCGCCGGGGCGCGGGTCGAGCAGGTCGAGCACCGCCCCGACGAGGGTGTCGGCGGCGGCCGGGTGCACCTGCCAGAACCCGGCGGCGGGCAGCGTCCAGTCCCGGCCGGCAGCCACCTCGCGGACGGTCTGCGGCCCGCTGACTCCAGTGGCCACCCCCTCGGTGACGGCGGCGACGCTGACGTCCCCGCCGGTGGAGGCGACGGTCTCGACCGCCTCGGCGTCCGGCCAGCGCGCGCCGGACGGGGTGAGCACCGGCAGCTCCCGGATCGCCGGGTGGGCGATCCGGCACCAGTCGATCGGCACCACCTCGTGCGAGCGGTGCTTGAGCAGCCCGGCCCGGCCGGCGGCGTCGACGGCGTACCGGACCCGGGAGCGCCAACCGAGCGGCCCGCCGGGCAGCGCCTCGACGGCCACCCCGAGCGCGTCCACCTCGGCGTCGGTGAGCCCGCCCAGGCGGGTGAGCTGCTCGCGCACCACGGCGGTCTTCCAGTCCAGCTGGGCGGCGGGGGTGACGTGTTGCAGGTCACAGCCTCCGCAGCGGCCGGGTTTCGCCCACGGGCAGGGCTGCTCGACCCGGTCCGGGGAGGCGGTCAGGATCTCCACCGCGTCGGCGCGGGCGAAGCCCTTGTGCAGCTCGGTGACCTCGGCGATCACCCGCTCGCCGGGCAGCGCGTGCCGGACGAAGACCACCTGGCCGTCGACCCGGGCCACGCAGTGCCCGCCGGGGGCGACCGCGCCGACGGTCAGCTCGACCCGCTCGGCCTCCTCCAGCCCGCGCCGCTCCTCCGTGCCCGGCCCGCCGCCGGTCGGGCCGGTCACGGCCGGTCCCCGCTCGACGGGCCGCTCTCGCCCGGCGGGGCGGAGACGACGGGCGGGACGCTCGGCGGCAGGGTGCTGCGCGGGGCCACCCGCGGCCCGCGGGCCGGGGTCCGGCTCAGCGTGGCGTCGAGGCGGTCCAGGTTCTTGCTGGCGGTCGAGGCGAGCTGCCAGGGCACGCTGGTCACCATCACGCCCGGCTCGAAGAGCAGCCGCCCCTTGAGGCGCAGCGCGCTCTGGTTGTGCAGCAGGTTCTCCCACCAGCGGCCGACGACGTACTCCGGGATGAAGACGGTGACCACGTCGCGGGGCGACTCCCGGCGGGTGTTGGCCACGAAGTTGAGGATCGGCCGGGTGATCTCCCGGTACGGCGAGTCGACCACGGTGAGCGGGACGGGCACCTCGCGCTGCTCCCACTCGGCCTGGAGCTGGCGGGTGTCCTTCTCGTCGACGTTCACCGTCACCGCGGTCAGCGTGTCCGGCCGGGTGGCCCGGGCGTACGCGATGGCCCGCAGGGTCGGCTGGTGCAGCTTGCTGACCAGCACGATGGCGTGGTTGCGGGCGGGCAGCACGCCCCGGACCTCGGTCGGCTCCAGCTCGGCGGCGACCCGGTCGTAGTGCCGGCGGATGGCGAGCATCACCAGGTAGATCACCGCCATCGCGGCGATCGCGATCCAGGCGCCGAGCAGGAACTTGGTGAGCAGCACGATGACCAGGACGGTGCCGGTCATCACCATGCCGAAGGTGTTGATCGCCCGGGACCGGATCATCCGCCGCCGCGCCTCCGGGTCCCGCTCGGTGCGCAGGTGCCGGTTCCAGTGCCGGATCATGCCGGCCTGGGAGAGCGTGAACGAGACGAACACCCCGACGATGTAGAGCTGGATCAGCTTGGTGACCTCGGCCTGGAAGCCGACGATCAGCACGATGGCGAAGACGGCGAGGAAGACGATGCCGTTGGAGAAGGCCAGCCGGTCGCCCCGGGTGTGGAACTGTCGGGGCAGGTAGCGGTCCTGGGCCAGGATCGAGCCGAGCACCGGGAAGCCGTTGAACGCGGTGTTCGCCGCCAGGAAGAGGATCAGCGCGGTCGCCCCGGCCACCACGTAGAGCAGGATCGAGCCGGAGCCGAAGACGGTCTCACCGAGCTGGGTGGTGACGGTCTTCTGCACGTAGCCCTCGGGGCCGGAGACGATCTGCAGCTCCGGGTTCTCCACGAACTGCAGGCCGGTCAGCCGGGACAGCCAGATGATGCCGACCAGCATGGCGACCGCGATGGTGCCGAGCAGCAGCAGGGTGGTCGCCGCGTTGCGGCTCTTGGGCGCCTTGAACGCGGGCACCCCGTTGGAGATGGCCTCCACACCGGTGAGCGCGGCGCAGCCCGAGGAGAAGGTCCGCAGCAGCAGGAAGATCAGGGCGAACCCGGTCACGCTGTGCTCGGCCTGGATCTCCAGCCCGGCGCTGGGCGCCAGCAGGTCGTCGCCGAGCACGAAGATCCGGACCAGCCCGGTGAGGATCATCCCGACCATCACGATGATGAAACCGTAGGTGGGGATCGCGAAGGCGGTGCCCGACTCGCGAAGACCGCGCAGGTTCATCGCGGTGAGCAGCACCACCGCGACGACGGCGATGAGCACCTTGTGGGTGGCCACGAAGGGCACCACCGAGCCCAGGTTCGCCACCCCGGAGGAGACCGACACCGCGACGGTGAGCACGTAGTCGACCATCAGCGCGCTGCCCACGGCCAGACCGGCCCGCGGCCCGAGGTTGACGGTGGCCACCTCGTAGTCGCCGCCGCCCGACGGGTAGGCGTGCACGTTCTGCCGGTAGCTGGCGACCACGGTGAGCATCACCACGACCACCGCGAGGGCGATCCACGGCGAGAAGAGGAACGCCGACGCCCCGGCGATCGACAGCGTCAGCAGGATCTCGTCCGGCGCGTACGCCACGCTGGAGAGGGCGTCGGAGGCGAAGACCGGCAGGGCGATGCGCTTGGGAAGGAGGGTGTGCTGGAGCCGGTCGGACCGGAAGGGTCGACCGACGAGGAGTCGCTTCAGCAGCGAGGTGGGACTGGCCACAAGCGCTAAGGGTACGACCACCGCACGCCGAACGTCGGGGGTGCCTGATCACCACCCCGCGCACCCGCGCGGTACGGTCGGTCCCCCGTCGGCTCGGCGGACGTGGCACGCTCGCAGAGAGCGCCGCCGTCCGCCGAACGGGCGGCACCTTTGGGAGGGACACCAGTGCATGTCGTGATCATGGGCTGTGGCCGGGTCGGCTCGACCCTCGCCCACAGCCTGGAGTCCCGGGGTCACTCGGTGGCGGTGATCGACCAGGACGCCGACGCGTTCCGCCGCCTCGGGCCCGACTTCGCCGGCATCACCGTCACCGGCGCCGGCTTCGACGGCGAGGTGCTGCGCCAGGCCGGCATCGAGCGGGCGGACGCCTTCGCCGCCGTCTCCAGCGGCGACAACTCCAACATCATCTCGGCCCGCCTGGCCCGCGAGACGTTCGGCGTCTCCCGGGTCGCCGCCCGCATCTACGACCAGCGCCGGGCGCAGGTCTACGAGCGGCTCGGCATCCCCACCGTGGCCACCGTCCGGTGGACGGCCGACCGGATGCTTCGGCACCTGGTCCCCGAGGGCAACATCGAGATCTTCCGCGACCCCACCAGCACCGTCTCGATCGTCGAGGTGCCGGTGCACAAGGAGTGGGTCGGGCGACCGCTGCACCAGCTGGAGGAGGCGGCCGGCGCGCGGGTGGCGTACCTGATCCGCTTCGGCATCGGCACGCTGCCCACCACCTCCACCGTCGTGCAGGAGGGTGACCAGCTCTACGTGCTGGTCACCGACGACATCGCCGCCTCGGTCACCGCGGTGGCCGCGGCGCCGCCCGAAGGAGGGCTCTGAGCATGCGGATCGCCATCGCCGGTGCCGGCAACGTCGGCCGGTCGATCGCCCAGGAGCTGATCGACAACGGCCACCAGGTGATGCTGATCGAGCGCCAGCCCCGGATGCTGCGCCCGGACCGGGTGCCGGCCGCCGACTGGGTGCTGGCCGACGCGTGCGAGCTGACCAGCCTGGAGGAGGCCAACGTCGCCGGCTGCGACGTGGTCGTCGCGGCGACCGGCGACGACAAGGTCAACCTGGTGGTGTCGCTGCTGGCCAAGACCGAGTTCGCGGTGCCCCGGGTGGTCGCCCGGGTCAACCGGGCCGAGAACGAGTGGCTCTTCACCGAGCAGTGGGGCGTCGACGTGGCGGTCAGCAAGCCGCGGGTGATGGCCGCGCTGGTCGAGGAGGCGGTCACCGTCGGCGACCTGGTCCGGCTGATGACCTTCCGGCAGGGCGAGGCGAACCTGGTCGAGATCACCCTGCCGCCGACCGCGCCCTACGTCGGCCAGCCGATCCACGCGGTGCCGATCCCCCGGGACGCCGCGCTGGTGGCGATCCTGCGCGGCAAGCGGGTGCTGGTGCCCAGCCCGGACGACCCGATCGAGGCCGGCGACGAGCTGATCTTCGTCTGCACCGCCGAGGTGGAGGACCAGGTCCGCGCGGTGATCCTCGGCCCCGACAGCGTCGAGCGGACCCGCGGCAAGGGCTGAGCCGGCCGGCGTTCAGCCGGGCGCCCAGCGGGGGCAGGGACGGCCGGGCAGACCGGCCGAGCCCGCCGCCCGGACAGGTGGCCGGACGGGCTCAGGCGCCGGGCAGCGGCGCGCCCTCCCGGGTCACCCGGCGGACCGCCCAGACGGTGATCAGCAGCAGCAGCGCGTACGGCGGGTAGCCCAGCGCCAGCCGGGCCACGCCCAGCGCGGTGTCCTGATGGGCCAGGTAGAGCCCGGCCTGCACGCCGACCTTGGCCAGCCAGACCACGCCCCAGAGCACGGTGAGCTGGGTGAAGGTGCGCACCAGCCGGGGATCGTCGCGCCACTCGGAGCGCCCCTTGGCGACCAGCACCGACCAGATCCAGCCGACCAGCGGCTGGCGGATCGCCGCCGAGATCAGCAGGGCCACCCCGTAGGCGATGCCGTAGAGGATGCCGGGGAGGTAGAAGTCCCGCTCGTCGCCGGTACGCCAGGCGATGAACGCGCCGATGCCGATGCCGACGAGGCCGTTGACCGCGTGCCGGACCGGACGCCGCTGGGCCAGCCGCGCGACGGCGATCAGCACCGCCACCCCGACCGAGGCGATCACGGCGGGCCGCAGGTCGCCCACCATGTTGGCGAGCACGAAGACCAGCACGGGGATGCTGGACTCGACCAGGCCCCGCCAGCCGCCGAGCTGGTCGGCCATCTGCTCGGCGAGGCTGGGCAGCTGCCCGTCGTCCTCCGGGTGCGGCGCGGTGGCCGGCTGCTGTCCCGTCGTCACTTCGGCGACTCCAGCTCGTAGTACGGGTTGTAGATGACCTTGCGGTCGTCCCGGACAGCCACCCGGCCGCGGGCGGTGAGGTGCCGCCCCGGCTCGATGCCGGCGATGTGCCGCCGGCCCAGCCAGACCAGGGTCACCACGTCGCTGCCGTCGTAGAGGTCCGCCTCCAGGGTGGGCAGGTTGGTCCGCGGGGTGTAGACCACCGTGCGGAGCCGGCCGGTGACCGAGACCACCTGGCCGCGCGTGCACTGCCGGGCCGGCACCCCGCCGCACTCGGCGCTCTCCCGCTGCAGCTCCTGCGCCTCGATCTCGGCCTCGCTCGCGGTGAGCCGCCGCAGGATGCGCCGCAGCGACACCCGGCCCTCGTCGGTCGTCATGACCTCCGCGCCACCCTCTCCACGCTGACCGGCCCGCGCCGGCACTGGCCCGGCCCCGCCGATGCCGGAACCGTCCCGCCAGCGTACGCCGATCCCGCCGGCCGGACCGGTCCGGCGTACCCGCCACGGCGGGCGGCCGGGCGGAGCCGGCCGGACCCGATCCACCGGCCCCCGGCGACGGGCGGGCCCGCCCGGGGCGGGCGGAGCCGGGCGGGACCGGCCCGGGTGCGCCGTCGTGTGTGTCAGGGGCGGCCGGACACGGCACCGGGCCCGGCTCCGTCGGTGGACGGTGCCGGGCCCGGTGAGTGGTCGTTGCCGTGCCGGTCAGGCCTCGCGCGGGGCGGGTGCCGGAGCGCCGCCCTCGCCGCCATCGCCCCCCTCGGCCTGCTCGGCGACCTCGCGGGGCAGGCGCAGCGGCAGCGGCTCGCGCACCGGCTTCGCCTCCTGCCCCCGGTCGACGACCAGGCCGTCCAGGCACTCGGCCAGCGGCCCGGCCGCGACCGGGTCGGTGGCGGCGGCGCCCTGGTAGACGCCGCGGACCATCCAGCGCGGCCCGTCGATGCCGACGAAACGCAGGTCGGTCAGGCCGTCCGGGGTGCGTACCCGGGCGCGCAGCTCGGTGCCGTACTCGCCCTCGACCTCCTGGGCGGCGGCGCCGTCGGTGAAGAGGGACTGGCGGATCTCCTCACGCACCTCGTCCCAGATGCCCTCGGAGCGGGGCGCGGCGAAGACCCCGAGCTGGAGGGCGTTCTCCCCGTGCACCAGCACGACCTGCTGGATCACGCCCTGCGGGTCGGCCTGCACGCGCACCTCGACGCCGGGCACCGCCGGGATGTGCAGGCTGCCCAGGTCGAGCCGCTCCACGCCGTCCGGCGCCTCCGAGCTGTCGTACGGGCCGCGCGAGGGACCCGTCGGCTCGGCGTCGTACGAGTCGAGGACCTCGGCAGCCCGCTCGTCACGGGCACCCCGCCCGCCGTCGGCCCGCTTCCGGCTGAAGATCACTGCGCCCACCCTCCGCTGTTCGCACTCACCCTGCCACCTCTTCCGTCTGTCCGCCCGCCCGGTCGGGATCTTCCCGTCGACCGGTCGCGGGCGGCGGCACCAGACCGGCGTGTCCGCCGGTCGAGCCGTGTCCACCGGCCCCGCGCCGCGACCCGGGCAGCTCGGCCACCGGCTGGAAATCCGCCCGCTCCACCCGCTGGACAACGAGCTGCGCGATGCGATCGCCACGGGAGATCTTCGCCGGCGTGTCCCGATCATGGTTGATCAGGTTGACCAGGATCTCACCCCGGTAGCCGGCGTCGACCGTACCGGGCGCGTTGAGCACCGTCACGCCGAGCCTGGCGGCCAGGCCGGAGCGCGGGTGCACCAGGCCGACGTACCCCTCCGGCAACGCCAGCGCCACCCCGGTCGGGACCAGGGCCCGGCCGCCGGGAGGCAGCTCGACGTCCGCGGCGGCCACCAGGTCGGCGCCGGCGTCACCGGGATGGGCGTACGCGGGCAGCGGCAGCTCCGGGTCGAGCTGCCGCACGGGCACGGGTACGACGTGGGTCACGGTGCTCCCTCTTCCGTCGGGTTCGTGGGGGTGGCCCTGCCATCCTGCCGGGTCGGACGGTCACCGCGCGCCGTACCCTCGCAGGTGTGAGCGTGTCGCCTTCCCCGTCCTCGCCGGCCCCGCGCACCGCGGCGGCCGTGGAGCACTCCGAACGGCTGAGTCTGCCCTGGTGGCTCTGGGTGGTCGGGCTGGCCCTGTCCGGGCTGCTGGCCGCCGAGGTGTGGATGGGCGCCCCCGGGGTGCGGGCCTGGCTGCCCTTCGTGGTCCTCCCGCCGGCCACGGCGGTCGCGCTGTGGTGGCTGGGCCGGGTCCGGGTGGCGGTGCGCGACGGCGAGCTGTTCGTGGACGACGCCCACCTGCCGGTGCGGTACGTGGCGGACGTGGTCCCGTTGGACGCCGCCGGGCGGCGCGAGGTCCTCGGCGTGGGCGCCGATCCGCTGGCCTTCGTGGTGCAGCGGCCCTGGATCGGCGGCGCGGTGCAGGTGGTGCTGGACGATCCCGCCGACCCGACCCCGTTCTGGGTGGTCAGCACCCGTCACCCGGTCGAGCTGGCCCGCGCGGTCATGGCCGCCCGCGACGCGGCCTGACTCCTCAGGGCAGGGCCCGCCGGCCACCGGGCAGCGCCCCGCCCTTGCGGCGCAGGTCCCGGCGGATCTCGTCGGCGAGGGTCCTGGTGGCCCGCCGGTTGAGGTAGCTGGCCACGGCCGCGCCGGTGAGGAACGGCCCCAGCGTGGTCAGGTTGCGCCCGAACCGCTTGAGCATGGTGTCCCGCAGCTCCCTGCGGGCCGCGGTGCCGAGCACCGCACCGACGCCCACCCCGGGCGTCATCGGGTTGATCCCGCGTTGGTTGGCCCAGGACTGCACCAGGGCGATCGCCCGCTGGCTGCCGCCGGTGGGCAGCGGCACGTGGTAGACCTCGTGCAGCTCGCCGATGAGCTTCAACTCGATCGCCACCACGGCGACGGTCTCGGCGGCCAGCAGCACGGGCGCCGAGAGCAGGGTCGGGGTGGCCACCCACTCCACGGCGGCGACGCCGCCCCCGGCCGCACCCACCCCGGCGGTGGCCCGGGCGGCGTTGCGCACCAGCCGGTCGGCGAGCGCCTCGTCGTCCAGCCCGGGGAAGTGCCGGCGCAGCGTGGCCAGGTCCCGGACGGGGATGTGCGGCGCCACGTCGGAGACCGTGTCGGTCATCCAGCGCAGCGCGGCCTTCGGCTTGAACAGGTCGGCCAGCCCGCGGGCGCGCGCCAGCCCGACCAGCCGGGTGAGCAGTTGGCGGCGGCGGGCCGGCTCGATGTCGTCGGCGGTCAGCGCGGCGACGGTGGCACCAAGCTCCTCAGCGGCCCGGTCGGCCGGCTCCGGTGTGCCGGACGGCACGTCGACGGGGCCGCCGGCCGCTCCGGCCGCGCCACCGGACGTCCGGTCGGCGATCGTGTCGGTCATCCTGCGCAGCGCGGCCTTCGGCTTGATCCGGTCGGCCACCCCGCGGGCGCGCGCCAGCCCGTCCAGCCGGGTGAGCAGTTGGCGGCGGCGAGCCGGCTCGATGTCGTCGGCGGTCAGCGCGGCGCCGGTGGCATCGAGTTCCTCAGCGGCCCGGTCGGCCGATTCCGGCGTGCCGGACGGCACGTCGACGGAGCCGCCGGCCGCTCCGGCCGCGCCACCGGACGTCCGGTCGGCGCCGGGCGGTGCCGTCTCCCGGGCACCGGTGGCCCCGGTGCGCGGGTCGCCGGCGACGTCCGGGCGGTGGGTGGCATCTGACTCCGGACGCGTCGTGGCTCCCGGCTGCGCCGGGGCGTCCGCCCCGGCGCCGGGGCGCGGCCCGGTCGGCGTACCCCCCGCCGACCCACCGGCCCGCTCGTCGCGTTCGCTCATGCCGCCCGACCTCCCGTGCTCCCGGCGGCGTGGTCACCGCCCGTTACGAGTCAAGCAGCTCCCCGCCGCCCCCGCACGGCAGCTCGGGCAGCGGCGGCCCCATCGTGGCGGCCGCCGCCGATGTGCGGTTCAGGGTCAGACGCACTCGCGGCAGATCAGCTCGCCGTTGCGCTCGACCGCCAGCTGGCTCCGGTGGTGGACCAGGAAGCAGCGGCCGCAACGGAACTCGTCCTGCTGCATCGGCAGGACCTTGACGGTCAGCTCCTCGTCGGCCAGGTCAGCGCCGGGCAGCTCGAAGCTCTCGGCCACCTCGGCCTCGTCGACGTCCACGGCGCCCGACTGTGAGTCGACCCGCCGGGCCTTGAGCTCTTCCAGGCTGTCCTCGCCGAGGTCGACCTCGTCGCGACGCGGGGCGTCGTAGTCGGTGGCCATCGGTTCACTCTCCCATATCGATATTGTCGCTTCCGGTTGTAACGCCGGACGACGTTGTTTCGGTTCCCACTGGCCGGCCACCCTTTGTGTCGGTCACCCGACCGCCGGCCGCTCTGGCCGGAGGCCGACAGGGGCCTCCCCCAGCGAGCGCGGAACCTTACCCCCCTCGGGCGAGGCATGTATACCGCCCTCGTGGCTGAGATGTACGCCCCAGCACCCCGAGTTGTTCCCAATGTGACTCAGGCGACACGAAGATAGGGGTAGTAGTACCCGCTTCCTGGATGGCGCGCCGGCATGTCGGACTGTTTCCACGCGACGGTCGGACAACCGTTAACCTCAGCGGCGTACTCGACGGCCGGCGGGGCGGCCCGACCACCGGCTGGCCGCCGCCACCCATCACTGTCCGGGAGCGCCCAGATGAGTTTTGCGCGAGTGCGAGCACTCGTTGTCGTCGGTCTGCTGGCGGTGGTCGCCCTGGTCTTCGTCGTCGTCGCCATGGTGCGGGACACGCAGGGCGAGGCGGGCGCCGCCGGGGGCTGCCCCGAGGGCTGGCCGCTCGCTGACATCACCCTGCGCGAGCCGAAGGACGTGAAGATCAACGTCTTCAACGCCACCGACCAGATCGGTCTGGCCGGCAACATCGCCGACGACTTCCGCAACCGGAAGTTCCAGGTGAAGAAGACGGCCACCGCGCCGAAGGGCGTCGACGAGGTGGCACTGCTGCGCTACGGCCCCAAGGGCGTCGGCTCCGCGCACCTGCTGCGGGCCTATTTCCTGAACAACGCCGAGCCCGTGTACGACGCCAAGCGCAAGGACGACACCGTCGACGTCGTGCTGGGCAACGGCTTCCAGCAGCTGGCCACCACCACCGAGGTGAACCAGTCCCTGGGCGACCTGGGCGCGCCCGAGGCGCCGGCCGGCTCCTGCCCCATGCCGGTCGAGAAGTGACCGTTCCGCCGGGCCGGGCCGGCGGACCGACCGGACTGATCTGACCGAAATGGCGGTGTCCCCGGGGACACCGCCATTTCGCTGTCGGAGATTCGGCCCGTTCGCGCCGGTCGCCGTGACCGCCGTCCCGGCTCCGGTCGCAGAGCGGACCGGCCGCGTCGGCCGGGTGGTCAAGGGCCGCCGGAGGCCCCGGCGCGTCGGCCGGGGTCCGGGTGGTCAGGGGCCGCCGGAGGCCCCGGCGCGTCGGCCGGGGTCCGGGCGGTCAGGGGCCGCCGGAAGCGTCGAGGTCGGCGAGCCGGTCGTGCAGCGGCGCGTACAGCGCCGGCGGCGCGGCGATCACCAGGTCCGGGCCGGCCGGCAGGCCGCGCAGGCCGGAGACCCGCAGCCCCGCCTCGGCGGCGACCAGGCCGCCGGCCGCCAGGTCCCAGGCGGCCAGCCCCTTCTCGTAGTAGGCGTCCACCCGCCCCTCGGCGGCCAGGCAGAGGTCCAGCGCGGCGGCGCCGAGCCGGCGGATGTCGCGGACGTGCGGGATCAGCTCGGCGATCACCCGGGCCTGGTGCGAGCGGCGCGCCGGGTCGTAGCCGAACCCGGTGGCGACCAGCGCCTGCCCCAGGTCGGCCTCGGTGGAGCAGCTCAGCCGTCGGCCGTCACGCCAGGCGCCGCCGCCCGCGGTGGCGGTCCACTCCTCGCCGGTGAACACGTTGCGCACCACCCCGGCGACCACCTCGCCGTCGACCTCGGCGGCCAGCGACACCGCGCAGTACGGCAGTCCGTAGAGGTAGTTCACCGTGCCGTCGATCGGGTCGATGATCCAGCGCACCCCGCTGGCCGCACCGCCGTCGGCCGCCCCGGCGCCGTACTCCTCGCCGAGGACGGCGTCGTCGGGGCGTACCCGGTGCAGCGCGTCGAGGACCTGGCGCTCGACGGCGCGGTCCGCGGCGGTGACGACGTCCGTGACGGTGCTCTTGGTCGCGGCGACGGACACCCCCTCGGCGCGCATCCGGTGCGCGGTGGCCGCGGCCTGCCGGGCGACCTCGATCGCGATCGCGAGCAGTTCGGCCGGTGCCGGCGCCGAATGAGTCATGGTTCGTCCCCTTCCCGCACGATCGGGACGCCCCGCCGTGCGCGCGGGTATCATCCTTACAAAGTCCACATCTGCGCCGAATCGGCGGTCCCCGCCGCCGGTACGCCGTGCGCCGCAGGATGATCGCCGCAGACGGCGTTACAATTCACCCTGCCCACGCGCCACGGACCGCCGCCGGACGGCCGGCCCGGGACACGGGGGTCCCTCAACGACATCGCCCGGCACGGTCGCCCCACGCTGCGCCGGACGACCCGGCCGTGCCCGCTCTTCGCCTCCGGAAGGTCATTCGTGACAGAACCCCGCCAGACCGGCGCCGACGTTCGCTCGCTCACCGACACCCTGATCGCCCACGCGCAGAGCGCCGGCGGCCAGTTGACGTCGGCCCAGCTCGCGCGCACCGTCGAGTCCGCTGAGGTGACCCCGGCCCAGGCCAAGAAGATCCTGCGGGCGCTCTCCGAGGCGGGGGTGACCGTGGTCGTGGACGGCTCGGCCAGCACCCGTCGCCGGGTCGCCGCGGCCCGGTCCGCCACCCCGGCCTCGCGTGCCACCACCGCCAAGACCACCAAGAAGGCCGCCGCGCCCGCCCCCAAGCAGGCGCCCGCCGCCGACGAGGCCCCGGCGCCCGCCCCGCGCAAGGCGGCGCCGCGCAAGGCCGCCGCCACCACCGCCGACGTGGCCGCCAAGGCCGCCGCGCCGGCCGCCAAGGCGACCAAGTCCACCCGCGCCACCAAGGCGACGGTGGCCGCGGCCGGCAAGGCCACCAAGGCCGCCGCCGGCAAGGCCAAGGGCGAGGGCGCCGAGGGTGCCGAGGGCGAGATCGACCCCGAGGAGCTCGCGGCCGCGATCGAGGACGTGGTGGTCGAGGAGCCGGCCGAGCTGACCAAGGCCGCCGAGGCCGATGCGGCCAGCTCCGCCACGGACAACGACTTCGAGTGGGACGACGAGGAGTCCGAGGCGCTCAAGCAGGCGCGCCGCGACGCCGAGCTCACCGCCTCGGCCGACTCCGTCCGGGCGTACCTCAAGCAGATCGGCAAGGTCCCGCTGCTCAACGCGGAGCAGGAGGTGGAGCTCGCCAAGCGGATCGAGGCCGGGCTCTACGCCGCCGAGCGGCTGCGCGCGGCCGAGGAGGGCGAGGAGAAGCTCACCCGCGACATGCAGCGGGACCTGGGCTGGATCTCCCGCGACGGCGAGCGCGCCAAGAACCACCTGCTGGAGGCCAACCTCCGACTGGTCGTCTCGCTGGCCAAGCGCTACACCGGCCGCGGCATGGCCTTCCTGGACCTGATCCAGGAGGGCAACCTCGGTCTGATCCGCGCGGTCGAGAAGTTCGACTACACCAAGGGCTACAAGTTCTCCACGTACGCCACCTGGTGGATCCGGCAGGCGATCACCCGGGCGATGGCCGACCAGGCCCGCACCATCCGCATCCCGGTGCACATGGTCGAGGTGATCAACAAGCTCGGCCGGATCCAGCGCGAGCTGCTCCAGGACCTGGGCCGCGAGCCCACCCCGGAGGAGCTGGCCAAGGAGATGGACATCACACCGGAGAAGGTGCTGGAGATCCAGCAGTACGCCCGGGAGCCCATCTCGCTGGACCAGACCATCGGCGACGAGGGCGACAGCCAGCTCGGTGACTTCATCGAGGACTCCGAGGCCGTCGTCGCGGTCGACGCCGTCTCCTTCTCGCTGCTGCAGGACCAGCTCCAGCAGGTGCTGCAGACGCTCTCCGAGCGTGAGGCAGGCGTGGTACGCCTGCGCTTCGGCCTGACCGACGGTCAGCCGCGCACCCTGGACGAGATCGGCCAGGTGTACGGGGTGACCCGGGAGCGGATCCGGCAGATCGAGTCCAAGACCATGTCCAAGCTGCGTCACCCGTCCCGTTCCCAGGTGCTCCGCGACTACCTGGACTGACCCCTTCACGTCAACCAGCCGTGTCGGTTTGACCACTAGCCGTAGAACACTCAAAGGTGATCGGTCGGTTGCCTGTTTGTGATCGTTGACGTGGCACCCTTGACACACGGCACACTGTCTCCCTGCCAGGTGTGACCTCGGTCGCCCGCGGGCACACAGGGAAGGCAGGGCCCGACGAGGGTGTTGCACGATGGGTGAGCAACGACCGAAGAGAGTGTTCATCGGTGACGACCAGAGGAGGAAGGCGATGACCCCGACCCTCACGCCGCCGCCCGAGACGGTGGCCCCCCCGGCCGCCGATGAACGGTGCGACCGCTGCAATGCTGCCGGCAAGCTCCGGATCACTCTGGCGGGTGGGAGCGAGCTGGTGTTCTGTGGGCACCACGCGAACAAGTACGCGGAGGATCTCGTGAAGATCACCGTAAAGTACGCGACGGACCCGGAGTTCAGCTGGCGTGGCGCCGATCTGATGGCGAACTGAATCCGCAACCACATAACGACGACATAGCCGGCCGGGAGCCCCAAGGGGCTCCCGGCCGGCTTCGTCTGCGCTCACTCCCCCGCCGCGCCCCGCGCCCCGCGCCCAAGATCCGCGCACTCTCACGGAAAGCGTGGCCATTCCGCGCCGCCGAACAGCCACACTTTCCGGGAAAGTGCAGGGATCCTGACGGCCGGGACGCCCGGGGCGGATGGGTCAGAGGGTTTGGACGGTGGCGATGCGCTCTTCGAGCTGCTCGATCGTCGCCTGGGCGCTGGGCGGGCCGCCGCAGAGGCGGCGCAGCTCGGCGTGGATCTTGCCGTGCGGCTGGCCGGTGCGGTGGTGCCGGGCGGCCACCAGGGCGTTCAACTGGCGGCGCAGGGCCACCCGACGCTGGGCGGCACTCATCGGTACGGCCGGCGCCGCGGGGGCGTCAGCGGCCGGCTCAGCGGTCTGCGTGGCCGCCCGCCGGCGCTGCGCGGCGAGCTGTTCGGCCTGCCGCTTGGTGAGCAGCATGGAGACCTGGTCGGCGGTGAGCAGACCGGGCAGGCCGAGGTATTCCTCCTCCTCGGGGGTGCCGGCCTGGGCGGCGGTGCCGAAGGACGCGCCGTCGAAGATGACCTGGTCCAGCTCGGCGGTCGCGGAGAGCGCGGTGAAGCGCTTCTCCAGCTCACCGCTGGCCTGGTCGTCGCGTTGGGCGCGCTCCAGCAGGTCGTCGTCGAGGCCGTCGGACTCCTTGGGCTTGCCGAGCACGTGGTCCCGCTCGGCCTCCATCTCGCTGGCCAGCCCGAGCAGGTGCGGCACGCTGGGCACGAAGACCGAGGCGGTCTCCCCCGGCCGGCGGGCCCGCACGAAACGCCCGATCGCCTGGGCGAAGTAGAGCGGCGTGCTGGCGCTGGTGGCGTAGACGCCGACCGCCAGCCGGGGAATGTCGACTCCCTCGGACACCATCCGGACCGCGACCAGCCAGCGCTGCTCGGACGCCGCGAACGTCGCGATCCGCGCGGAGGCCCCCACGTCGTCGGAGAGCACCACCGCTGCCCTCTCGCCGGTCACCTGCTCGATCAGCTTCGCGTACGAGCGGGCGTTCTGCTGGTCGCTGGCGATGATCAGGCCACCCGCGTCCGGCATGCCGGCGTTGCGCAGCACGGTCAGCCGGGCGTCGGCGGCCCGGAGCACCTGCGGCATCCAGTCCCCGGCCGGGTCCAGGGCGGTCCGCCAGGCCTGCGCCACCAGGTCCTGCGTCATCGGCTCGCCCAGCCGCGCCGCCAGCTCGTCACCGGCGTTGGTGCGCCACCGGGTCTCCCCCGAGTACGCCAGGAAGAGCACCGGCCGGACCACGCCGTCGCGCAGCGCGTCGGAGTAGCCGTAGACCGAGTCGGCGCGGGAGCGCAACAGCCCGTCGCCGCCGCGCTCGTAGGTGACGAACGGGATGGGGTTGTCGTCGGAGCGGAACGGCGTACCGGTGAGCATCAGCCGGCGTACCGCGGGCTCGAAGGCGGCCTTGACCCCGTCGCCCCAGGACCGGGAGTCGCCGGCGTGGTGGATCTCGTCGAGGATGACCAGCGTGCGCCGGGTCATGGTGCGCCGCCGGTGCACCTGCGGGGCCATGCCGACCTGCGCGTAGGTGACGACCGCGCCGTGGAAGTCGGCGGAGGAGTGCACGTCGGCGTTGCGGAACGCGGCGTCGAGCTGGATGCCGACCCGGGCGGCGGCGCTCGCCCACTGGGTCTTCAGGTGCTCGGTCGGGGCGACCACGGTGACCGCCTCGACGGTGCCGTCCACGAGCAGCTCGGCGGCGATCCGCAGGGCGAAGGTGGTCTTGCCGGCGCCGGGCGTGGCGACCGCGGTGAAGTCGTCGGTGCGGCGGCGCAGGTACTCCACCATCGCCTTGCGCTGCCAGGCACGCAGGGGCGGGAACGTCTCTAGCGCCGGCAACCGGGCTGCCACGCGAGGCTCCTCTCCGACCGCACCATGGCGGACCCCGGCCGAGGGCCACGGGTACCGCCGCCCATGAAAACGCCTCCGCGCAGAAGATGCCGCGAAGGCCGACTCAGCATAACCAGCCCACGCCGCTCGCCCCACTCGACGCCACGCTGGTCACATCCGCCACCCCCGCCCGTTCCCCGCCCGACGCGGTTTGCGGCGTGTCGCGCCGTCCCGATCCGGGGACACCCCGACCCGCCGCAAACCGAGCGGCCGGGGCGCGACTCGCTGTCCGGCACCGGCGGCGAGGCCAGTCCGACGCGGTTTGCGGCATGTCGCGGCATCCCGGCCCGGGGACACCCCGACACGCCGCAAAGCGCGCGGGGCGGGGCGAGGGTGAAAGGGAGGCGCGAGCGGGTGGTCAGGTCTGGGGGCCGCGGACCCCGGTCTTCGGGGATCGCACCGTGGCCACCGGGGCCGACCAGCGCCGCCGCAGCGCCACCAGCCGCAGCGCGAAGACCAGCAGGGCGGCGGCGGTCAGCGGCGCCGTGCCGGCGCGTCCGGTGGCGTCGAGCAGGGCCACCGCGACCGCGCCGGCCAGCGCGGCCACCGCGTAGATCTCCCGGCGCAGCACCACCGGGATCTCGGCGGTGAGCAGGTCCCGGCCCAGCCCGCCGCCGATGGCGGTGAGCATGCCGATCACGCAGGCGCCGACCGGCGGCACGTGGGCGTCGAGTGCCTTGAGCGTGCCGGTGACGGTGAACAGCGCCAGGCCCGCCGCGTCCAGCACCAGCACGGTGGTGCGCAGCCGGGCCAGCTGCGGGTGCAGCCAGAAGACGGCGGCGGCGGTCACCGCGGCGGTGGTGGCGTACCGCCAGTCGGCGAAGGCCAGCGGGGGCACCTCGTCGATGGCCAGGTCACGGAAGATCCCGCCGCCGAGGGCGGCCACGAAGCCGACGAAGACGACGCCGAAGAGGTCGAGCCGTTTGGCCACCGCCGCGGAGGCCCCGGAGGCGGCGAAGACGGCCACCCCGGTCAGGTCGGCGAAGAGCAGGGCGGTGGAGGTCGTCACACCGCCGAAGGGTACGGGGGCGGCCGGGCCGGCCGCCGCGGATCACTCACCGTACGAGTCGTAGATCTCCTTGCACTTCGGGCAGACCGGCGAGCCGGGCTTGGCGGCCTTGGTCACCGGGAACGTCTCGCCGCAGAGCGCCACCACGTAGGTGCCCATGACGGCACTTTCGGCGATCTTCTCCTTGCGGACGTAGTGGAACATCTCCGGACCGGTGTCCGCGTCCTTCAGCTCCGGGCGTTCGAGAATCTGTGTGCTCACTGTTGACACCTCCAACTTTTTAGTTTGGCAGGTCGGTTGGGGACGGTCCACCGCAGCCCACCCGAGGGCGGCCCGTACGGTAACGGAGGTGACCAACTTTCACACCCGTCTCGGCGCTGAGGTCGCCGACGCCCTGCGTGACGGTCGACCGGTCGTCGCCCTGGAGAGCACCATCGTCTCGCACGGTCTGCCCCGACCGGACAACCTGCGAGTGGCCCGCCAGATCGAGCGGGCCGTACGGGAGGCCGGCGCGGTCCCGGCCACCATCGGAATGGTCGGCGGCGAACTGGTGGTGGGGCTCGACGACGCCCAGCTCACCCGGCTCGCCACCGTCGACGGAGTGAGCAAACTCTCCGTACGCGATCTGGCGGTGGCCGCCGCCACCGGCGCGGACGGCGCCACCACGGTGGCCGCCACCAGCGCGGTCGCCGCGGCGGCCGGGATCGGTGTCTTCGCCACCGGCGGGCTGGGCGGCGTGCACCGGGAGGCGGCGCAGACCTTCGACGAGTCCGCCGACCTGGTGACCCTGGCCCGGACGCCGATCGCGGTGGTCTGCGCCGGGGTGAAGTCGATCCTCGACGTGGGCGCGACGCTGGAGCGACTGGAGACCCTCGGCGTGGGCGTGGTCGGCTACCGCACCCGGCGGTTCCCCGGCTTCTACCTCACCGACGCCGGCTTCGACCTGGACTGGTCGGTGGACTCCCCAGAGCAGGTGGCGGACGTGCTGGCCGCCCGGGAGCAGCAGGGGGTGCACGGCGGCGGGCTGATCGTGGCCAACCCGCTCCCGACCGACGAGCAGCTCGACCCGGCGCTGCACGACCGGACCCTCGCCGAGGGCCTCGCCCGGCTGGGCCGCGAGGGGGTGACCGGCAAGGCGGTGACCCCGTTCCTGCTGGCCCACTTCCACTCGGCCACCGAGGGCGCCAGCCTGGCGGTGAACGTGCGGATCATCCTGCGCAACGCCGACCTGGCCGCCCGGATCGCCGTCGCCGCGGCCGCCCTGCGCACCGACGCGCCGGCATGACCGGCCCGTCCCGGGTGGTCGTGGTCGGTGACCTGATCACCGATGTGGTGGCGGTGCTGGCCGGGCCGCTGGCCACCGGCTCGGACACCCCGGCGACGATCCAGGTCAGCGGGGGTGGCCAGGCGGCCAACACCGCGGCGTGGATCGCGGCACAGGGCGTGCCGGTGACGCTGGTGGGCGCGGTCGGCGACGACAGCGCCGGGCGGGACCGGGTGGCCGAGCTGGAGCGGGTCGGCGTGGAGTGCGCCGTCGAGGTGCATCCGGGCTGCGCCACCGGCACGGTGATCGTGCTGGCCACCGCCGGGGAACGCACGATGGTCACCGAACGCGGCGCGAACCTGCGGCTGACCGTCGAGCACGTCGAGCGGACGCTGGCCGCGGCGCCGGACGCCGCGCACCTGCACCTGTCCGGGTACTGCCTGCTGGACGCCGCGTCGCGGCCGGCCGGGCTGGCGGCGTTGGCCGCCGCCCGCGCGCGCGGGCTCACCACCAGCGTCGACGCGGCGTCCGCGGCGCCGCTGCGGCGGGTCGGCGCGGCGGCCTTCCTGTCCTGGGTACGCGACGTCGACCTGCTCCTGGTCAACGCGGACGAGGCCGGGGTGCTCGCCGGCGGGCTGGACCCGGGGGCGCAGGCGCGGGCGCTGTCGGTGTCGGCCCGGCGGGTGGTGGTGAAGCGGGGCGAGGCCGGGGCGGTCTGGGTCGACCGGAGCGCGACGGTGAGCGTGGCGCCCGCCCGGCGGGTCGCGGTGGTCGACGTCACCGGCGCCGGGGACGCCTTCGCGGCGGGCCTGCTGACCGCCTGGCTGGGCGGCGCGGAGCCGCGGGCGGCGCTGGGCCGGGCCGGCGATCTCGGGGCGCTGGCCGTCTCGACGGTGGGCGCCCGCCCGACGGGCTGACCCGAACGCACCGGCAGGGGGCGCCGGATCTGCCGGGTCCGGCGCCCGACGGTCAGGGTTCGACGTCGATGATCTTGTGCGGCCGCTCCTCGGCGGTCAGGCTCATCGGCGGGGTCTCGTCGCGCATCCTGGGCTGGAACTTCCCCGCCAGCCGGTGCTGCTCCTTCGGCGGGCGGTCGTTGGCCAGCAGCACCGCCAGCCACGGGATGAGCACCATCCCGACGGCGCACAGCGGCAGCCAGAGCCAGAGCAGCGGGGCCTTCGCGCCGACCAGGATCGCACCGGCGATCACGCAGGCCACCCGGATGCCCATCATCAGCACGTACCGCTTCTGCCGACTGGTGAGCTGGTCGTCCTGGCTGCGCGAGGCGTCGGTGATCAGAATCGGCTGGTACGCCTGACGCTTCACCACGGACCTCCTCGAGGGGATTACGACCCATCCTGTCACTCCCGGGCCGTGATCAGCGAAAATCGACTCGTCCCAGTGCGTGTTACGCCCGTGGTACGCTCCGCCCGTGGGCAACCGCTTCAGCTTCACCGACGAGGCGTTGACCAACCTGCGGGTCTACGACGTCACACCCGGGGAAGTCTGGGAAGCCCTGCACAGCACCCGCCGGGTGATCCGGCACCTGGGCGACGACGTCATGGTCGTCTACGCGGCGAACCGCCGCGGCAGGCGGCTGGCCGTGCTGCTCGCCGAGGCCGACGGCACCGACAACGACTGGGACATCCTCTCCGCCCGCGACCTGAGCGACGTCGAGACCAAGCGCTACGACGAGGCCGTGCGGAGGGATCGCCGATGAGGAGGCGGTCACGATGAACCGTGACGACGCGACCAAGCGGTTCCACGGTGGCGACGACGCGTTCGCCGAGCTGATCGACGAGAGCCAGCCGGTGGAGCTGCCCACCCCCGACAGCGACGTGCCGATGGTCAGCCGCTCGGTACGCCTGCCGCTGGAGACCTACGAGCGGGTCCGGGCGGCCGCCGAGGCCCGGGGCATCGGCGTCACCACGCTGATGCGGCAGTGGATCGAGGCCGGGCTGGCGGACCTGGACGACTCCGCCACCGTCTCCCTCGCCGACGTACGGCGGGCACTGGCCTCGCTGTCCCGCCCGACCGCCGCCTGACCGTCCGTCACAACGGTGGCGGCGAGGGCTGCTCGGGCGGACGGCCGCGCGCCCGCAGCGCGTCTGCCAGCGCGATTCCCGCCACCACCGTCGAGGTGGCCGCGGCGACCGCCAGCGGGGGCAGCCGCGTCATCAGCGGCACCATCGCCACCAGCACGACCAGCCCCAGCAGCCGGGACCGGGACACCCGTCCGAACACCTCGTACTCGAAGCGCGCCCGACCGACCACGAAGAGCGCCGGGCCGCCGATGATCACGGTGAGCCAGGCCGGGTCGGTGTGCCCGCCGGGGTGGGCGATGACGAGCTCGTAGCCGACGGCGGAGGCGACGATGCCGGCCACCATGACCAGGTGGGTGTACGTCGCCGACTCGGCGAGCCGCCCCGGCCGGGCCGACCCGGCCACCGCGTCCGCCAGCACCGTACCGGCCCGGTAGAAGTAGATGCGCCAGAGCAGCGCCGTGGTGGCGAACGTGATGGCGAAGGCGACCCACCGCGCTGAGGTGAACTCGCTCCCGCTCAGCGTGAATCCGCTGATGAGGATCATCTCCCCCAGCGCGATGATGATGAACTGCTGGTAGCGCTCGGCCAGATGCTCACCGGTGACCGTCCAGGAGGAGGCGGGCAAACGGCCGCGTCCCGGCAGCGGCCAGCCCAGCCGCCCCGCACCGTAGTCGATGATCACCGCGACGGTCCACAGCGCTCCGCGGGCGTCGTCGTGCAGGATCGCTCCGGCGATCCACGGCACCCCCGCCACCACCGACCAGGCGAGGATGCGCCCGGCGACGTGCCGCTCCCGATGACCCCGCATCACCACGGTGAGGACGAGCGGGCGGCCCACCTGGACGGCGACGTAGCCGACCGCGAAGGAGAGACCACGGGTGTCGAACGCCTCCGGCAGCGACACCGCCATCACCATGCTGCCGAACATCGAACCGGCCACGACCAGCTGGAGAGCCGGCAGATCGGGGTTGTAGCGGCTCGTCGTCCACGTGGTCAGCGACCACACGAACCAGAGGGCGAGCAGGAGCAGCAGCGTCTGCCCCGCCTCGGGCAGGAAGAGCCGCCGCTCCACCGTGAAGTCGTTGACCAGCCGGTTCGACACCCGGGTGAGCGCGAAGACGAAGGCGACGTCGAAGAAAAGCTCCAGGAAGGTCGCCCGCGGCGAGGTCTCCTCGCCGCGGAGGAACTGCTTCCCCGGTTGCGCCGCCATCCCCCGCCCGCCGTCGTCGCCCGACGCACTCACGATGGCGCACGGAAGGACGGCCGGGTCAGGTTTTGGCCCCCTTGGCCGCCGCCTTCATCTGCTGCTTGAACTCGCGCACCCGGCGCAGCGACTCCGGGTCGGTGATGTCGGCCACCGACCGGTACGCGTCCGGTTCGCCGTACCCGCCGGCGGCCTCCCGCCAGCCGTCCGGGCGCACGTCGTACCGCTTGCCGAGCAGGGCGACGAAGATCTGCGCCTTCTGCTTGCCGAAACCGGGCAGCTCGCCGATGCGGCGCAGCAGCTCCCGCCCGTCGGCGGCGTCCGACCAGAGCCGGGCGGCGTCGCCGTCGTACCGGTCGACGAGCACCTGGCACACCTGCTGGACCCGGCCCGCCATCGCCTTCGGGAAGCGGTGCAGCGCCGGTGGCCGGGCGAAGATCTCGACCAGCGCCTCGGGGTCGTACCCGGCCAGCTCCCGGGCGTCCGGCTCGTGCCCCAGCCGCTGCGCCAGCACGTACGGCGAGGTGAACGCCTTCTCGAGCGGGATCTGCTGGTCGAGGACCATGCCGGTCAGCAGGGCCAGCGGGCTGCGCTCCAGCAGCCGGTTGGCCTCGGGGTCGATGGGCAGCGAGAGCGTCATGCGCCCATCCTGCCGGTCGGCGCGACGGGCGCGTTGCCGACTCCCCGAGCGGGCGCCGGACCCACAGGGACACCAAGGTTAGCCTGTGCTAACTTCTTCGCGTCGGCGGAGGGCCCGCCGGCCGGAGCCGAAGGAGTGCCGCCGTGCCCGTTCCCGCCCGCAGGTCCCTCGCGGTCACCGTCGCCGCCGGCCTGCTCTCGTTCGGCCTGGTCGCCTGCGGGTCCGGCGAGGACGACGCCGCCGACCCGGGCAAGCCCGGCGACAAGACCATCACCGTCTACAGCGGCCGCAACGAGGCCCTGGTCAAGCCGCTGCTCGACAAGTTCAGCCAGCAGACCGGCATCACCATCAAGACCCGCTACGCCACCACCGCCCAGCTCGCCGCCCAGCTGGTCGAGGAGGGCGGCAAGTCGCCGGCCGACGCGTTCTTCGCCCAGGACGCCGGCGCCCTCGGCGCGGTCGCCAAGCGGGACATGTTCGCCCCGCTGCCCGCCGCCGCACTGGACAGGGTGCCGCAGAGCTACCGGGCCCGCACCGGCCAGTGGGTGGGCGTCAGCGCCCGCGCCCGGGTACTTGCGTACAACGCCGACAGCGTGCCCGCCGCCGAGCTGCCGACGTCGGTCTTCGCGCTGACCGACCCGAAGTGGAAGGGCAAGATCGGCGTCGCCCCGACCAACGCCTCGTTCCAGGCGTTCGTCACCGCGATCCGGGTGCAGCACGGCGACCAGAAGGCGAAGGACTTCCTCGCCGGCCTCAAGGCCAACGAGCCGCAGATCCGGGACAACAACATCAAGATCGTCGAGGAGATCGACAAGGGCAGCATCCAGGTCGGCCTGGTGAACCACTACTACCTGGGCGAGGTGGCCAAGGAGAAGGGCACCACCCCGGACGCGCTCAAGGCCAAGCTGCACTTCTTCCCCGGCGGCGACACCGGCGCCCTGGTCAACGTCGCCGGCGTCGGTGTGCTCAAGCGGTCCGCCGAGGACCCGGACACCAAGGCCTTTGTGGACTTCCTGCTCGGCCCGGAGTCGCAGCAGTACTTCGCCGAGCAGACCTTCGAGTACCCGGTGGTCACCGGGGCCGGCACCCCGGCCGGCGTGCCGCCGCTGGCGGAGCTGGACACCCCGGACATCGATCTGAACGACCTGGACACCCTGGACGCCACGATCGGCCTGATCAAGGACTCGGGGCTCGTACCCTGACCGCCCCGACCACCACGCCCGAGGCAGGGCCGGCCCGTTCCGGGCCGGCCCGCTTCGGCGTACCGGGGTCGTTGCGCCGGCTGGCGCCGCGCCCGGCGCTGCTCGCGGCCTCGACCGCCGCGGTCGCCGTGGCCCTGATCCCCCTGGTCTACCTCGCGGTACGCACGGGGGAGGCGGGCGCCGACCGGGTCGTCGCCGAGCTGTGGACCGAGCGGGTCGGGCTGCTGGCGCTCCGCAGCCTCGCTCTGGCCGCCGTGGTCACCACCGCCTGCGTGCTGCTCGGCGTCGGCGCCGCCTGGCTGGTGACCCGGACCGACCTGCCCGGCCGGCGCGCCTTCGCGGTGCTCGCCGCGCTGCCGCTGGCCGTGCCCACCTACATCGCCGCGTTCGCCTGGGTCTCGCTGTTCGACCGGCTGGAGGGCTTCTGGCCGGCCGCGCTGGTGCTGACCCTCTGCTCGTACCCGTACGTCTTCCTGCCGGTCGCGGCGGCGCTGCGCGGCGCCGACCCGGCGCAGGAGGAGGTCTCCCGCTCGCTGGGCCGGGGCGGCTGGCGCACCTTCACCGACGTCACGCTGCGCCAGATCCGGCCGGCGACCGCCGCCGGGGCGCTGCTGGTCGCGCTCTACGTGCTGGCCGACTTCGGCGCGGTGTCGATCCTGCGCGCCGACACCTTCACCCGGGCCATCTTCATCGCCTTCGACCTGGGCTTCGACCGCACCGGCGCGCTGGTGCTCTCCAGCGTGCTGGTGGCGCTGACCGTGCTGCTGCTGGCCGGGGAGACCGCCACCCGCCGGCGCGGCGCCCGGTACGCCCGGCTCGGCGGCGCTCGCCGCCCCGCCGCCCGGCTGCGCCTCGGTCCGGCCCGCCGGCCCGCGCTCGCCGCGCTGCTCGCGGTGGCCGCGCTGGCGCTCGGCGTGCCGGCGCTCAGCCTGGCCCGTCGGTTGGTCAGCGGGGTGTCCCGGCCCGGCGCGCTCGGCGAGGTCGCCACGGCCGCCGGCAACTCGCTCTGGCTGTCGCTGGCCGGCGCCGCGCTGACCATGCTGCTGGCCCTGCCGCTGGGGCTGCTCACCGCACGCGCCCCCGGCCCGCTGGCCACCGTGCTGGACCGGCTCGCCTACCTGGCCCACGCCCTGCCCGGCGTGGTGATCGGGCTGTCGCTGATCTTCTTCGGCATCAGCGTCGCATATCCGCTGTACCAGACCCCGTGGCTGCTGGCGCTGGCCTACGCGACGCTCTTCCTGCCGCTGGCCGTCGGCGCGGTGGCCGGTGCCGCCGCCCAGGCCCCACCCGCCCTGGAGGAGGTGGCCCGCTCGCTGGGGCGCGGGCCGCTGGCCGTGCTGCGCACGGTCACCCTGCCGCTGACCCTGCCCGGGATCGGGGCGGGGGCGGCGCTGGTCTTCCTCACCGGCATGAAGGAACTTCCGGCCACCCTGCTGCTGCGCCCCACCGGCACCGACACCCTGGCCACCGAGCTGTGGACGGCGACCTCCGTCGGGGCGTACGCGGCCGCCGCCCCCTACGCGGCGCTGCTGGTGGTCATCTCGGCGCTGCCCACCTGGTGGCTGGTCGCCCGGGGCGGCCTGCTCGACAAGGAGGACCGATGAGCGAGGTGGTGCTGACCGGCGTCGTCAAGCGGTACGGCCCGGTGACCGCGCTGGACGGCGTGGACCTGACCGTCCCGGCGGGCGCGCTGACCGCCGTCCTCGGCCCGTCCGGCTGTGGCAAGACCACCCTGCTGCGCTGCCTGGCCGGCTTCGAACGCCTGGACGCGGGAGCGATCCGGGTGGACGGGCGCGAAGTGGCCGGCCCCGGTCGGCACCTGCCGGCGCACCGCCGCCGGATCGCCGTGGTGCCGCAGGAGGGCGCCCTCTTCCCGCACCTCACCGTCGCGGCGAACATCTCCTACGGGCTGGACCGCGCCGACCGGCGGGGCGACCGGGTCGACGAGGTGCTGGCCCTGGTCGGGCTCGCCGGGTACGGCGATCGGATGCCGCACCAGCTCTCCGGCGGCCAGCAGCAGCGGGTCGCGGTGGCCCGGGCGCTGGCGCCGCGCCCGTCGCTGGTGCTGCTCGACGAGCCGTTCAGCGCGCTCGACGCCGGGCTGCGCGCCGGGCTGCGGCACGACGTCCGGGAGGCGCTGCGGGCCGACGGGGCGACCGCCGTGCTGGTCACCCACGACCAGGGCGAGGCCCTGTCGGTGGCGGACCGGGTGGTGGTGCTGCGGTCCGGGCGGGTGGTGCAGTCCGCCGCGCCGGGCACGCTCTACCGGGAGCCGGCCGACCAGTGGGTGGCCGGGTTCGTCGGCGACGCGGTGCTGCTGCCGGCGGTCGCCGCCGCCGGGGCTGCCCGCACGCCGCTGGGCACGCTGCCGATCGCCGGCCCGACGGCCGACGGCCCGGTCACCGTGCTGGTCCGTCCGGAGCAACTGCGCCTGGCTCCCGCGTCGGGCACCGACGCGGTGACCGCCACCGTGCTGCGGCACGACTTCCACGGTCACGACGCGCTGGTCGCCCTCCGGCTGGCCGACGACACCCGGGTCACCGCCCGGGTCTTTGACGGGACCGACCCCGTCGAGGTCGGCGCCGAGGTGGCGGTCCGCGTCGACGGGACGGTCCGGGCCTGGCCGGCGACGCCGGTGCCGGCCCCGGCCGCGGTGGCGGACCCGCGTCCCGTGCATCCGGTCGCCTAGCGCGCGTCGCAGAGTCCGGGCTGGTGGCCGTGGTGAGCGGCTGACGAGGGTTCGGGTCAGCCTGGGGTGAGGAGGCAGAACTCGTTGCCTTCCGGGTCTGCGAGGACGGTCCACGGGACATCGTGGTCCAGGTCGATGGCGGTGGCGCCGAGCGTCCGCAGTCTGGCCGCCTCGGCCTCCAGGTCGTCACCTGGGTATGGGCGGACGTCGAGATGGACGCGGTTCCACCCGGTCTTCACGTCGGGTGTGCGGAGGAACTGCAGATATGGGCCGACGCCCTTGGCGGAGCGCAGTACCGCCCTGTGGTCGGTCACCTCGTGCAGGGCCCAGTCCATGGCCTCGCCCCAGAAGCGGGCCATGGCTCGCGGATCCGCGCAGTCGACCACTACCGCGGCGATCGGTCCGGTGTCTCGGTAGAGCGGTCGGGGGTCCAGCACGCAGAACTCGTTGCCCTCCGGGTCGGCCATGACCGTCCATGGGACGTCGCCCTGGCCTACGTCGGCAGGTGTTGCGCCGAGATCCTTCAGGCGCGTGACCAGCTCCGCCTGATGGGCCGCCGAGGTGGTGGCGAGGTCGACGTGCACGCGGTTCTTCACCGTCTTGGGTTCCGGGGAGACGATGAGGTCGAGGCAGACAGCGACGGGGTCGGGGTAGACGAAGCCCTCGGGTTCGAGGTTGGTCACGCCGGGTCCCTCGCTGGAGACTCCCCAGCCGAGCGCCTCCGCCCAGAATCCGCCCAGCGCGGAGTCGTCCCGAGCCTTCATGTTGATTTGAACCAGCCGCGTTGCCATGCCGGCGATGCTAGGGCTTGTCGAGTCGGCCGTGGTGCCCGAACCGGAGTGATCGTTCGGCGTGTCGAAGATCGGCATATGGCGAGGGGCCGTGATCAACGAGTGGCTGTGACCGACTTCGACACAGGCCCTGGCGCACGGGACGCGGCCCGGTGGACAGGGGTGGGGTCCACCGGACCGCGCCGGACGGTGCCGTCAGTTGACGACGAAGAGCAGCCGGTTCGGCGAGCCCGTGCCCGGGTTGGTCACCCTGCCGGTGGTGGCGTTGGTGGTCAGGTAGCTGGCCACCTGCGCCGGGGTGTACGACGGGTTGGCCGAGAGCACCAGCGCCGCGGCGCCGGCCACGTGCGGCGAGGCCATCGAGGTGCCGCTGATGGTGTTGGAGGCGGTGTCGCTGGTCCGCCAGGCGGACAGGATGCTCGACCCCGGCGCGAAGATGTCCACGCAGGAGCCGTAGTTGGAGTAGGACGCGCGGGCGTCGCTGCTGGTGGTGGCGCCGACGGTGATCGCGGCGGCGGCCCGGGCGGGCGAGTAGCCGCAGGCGTTGGCGCTGGAGTTGCCGGCCGCCACCGCGTACGTGACGCCCGAGTTGACCGAGTTGGTCACCGCGTTGTCGATGGCGGAGCTGGCGCCGCCGCCGAGGCTCATGTTGGCCACCGCCGGCTTGACCGCGTTGGCGGTCACCCAGTTGATGCCGCTCACCACGCCGGTGGTGCTGCCGCTGCCCGAGCAGTTGAGCACCTTCACCGCGATCAGGCGGACGGCCTTCGCCACGCCGTACCGGTTGCCGCCGACGGTGCCGGCGACGTGGGTGCCGTGGCCGTTGCAGTCGGTGTTGTTGCTGTCGACGGTGTTGGTGCCCCAGCTGGCCCGGCCACCGAAGTCGGTATGGGTGGTCCGGATCCCGGTGTCGATGATGTACGCCCGGACGTTGGAGGCCGTGTTCGGGTACGTGTAGCTGGCGTTGAGCGGCAGGCTGCGCTGGTCGATCCGGTCCAGGCCCCACGGCGGGTTGGCCTGGGTGCCCTGGACGGTGACCACCCGGTCCTGCTCGACGTAGGCGACGGTCGGGTCGGCGGCGAGCCGGCGGGCCTGGCCGGCGCTCATCTTCGCGCTGAAGCCGGTGAGGGCGGCGCTGTAGACGTCGGCGACGCTGCCGCCGTACCGCTTGGCGAGGGTGGCGGCGCGGTCCGGCACGGCGGTGCGGGCGGCGAGGGTGTTCGCGGCGCCGACCGCGTCGGTCCGCAGCACGACCAGGTAGCTGCCGCTGATCGCGCCGGGCGCGGACGCGCCGCGGACCTCCCCGGTGGGGGCGGCGAGGGCGGGGGTGGACGCGGCGACGGAGAGCGCCGCCGCGGCGGCCGTGACGGCGAGGGCGCGGATCGCGCGGCGCCGGGGGACGGGCAGAGCTGACATCGTCTGACTCCCTACCGGTGCGCCCCGGGCAGGCTGGTGGCCGCCGGGACGCCCATCGACGGATGTTGGGGCAGATGCTAGCCATACATTGATGGCCATAAAAGAGATAACGACCAATCAATACAGCTCGCGGTATGGATGTCGCGGGTGCCGGCCGATCGACCGCCGTCGGGGGGCAGGATGGCGACGTGGAACGACACGACATGCTGCTCTCCCCCGCCGGCGTCGAGGCGCTGCGCACCGCGCTGACCCGGGCGGACTTCACCTCGAACGGGATCGCCGGCCGGCTCGGCGCGCAGGCCACCGGCGGGGTGGCCCGCAACGACTTCCGCGCCGCCCTGCGCGCCACCGAGGACCGCGATCCGCTCGCCACGCTGATCCGGGTCTTCATCTGCGACCAGACCGAGCCCGAGGCGGCGGTCGCCGCCGCGCTCGCCCCGCTGGACCTCGCCGAGGCGCTCGCCGGCGGGCTGGTCGAACGGCACGGCGACGGCCTGCGCGCCGGCGTCGACCTGGAACCGTACGGGGACGACTGGTGGGTCCTCGCCGACGTGCCGGCCAGCGCCCGCCCCGGCCGGCCGCTGCACAGCGAACACGTGCTCGGCATCGGCGGCGCCACCCAGACGCTGATCGGCGCCACCGTCCGGCGGCCGGTGCAGACCGCGCTGGACCTGGGCACCGGCTCCGGCGTCCAGGCGCTGCACCTGGCCACCCACGCCCGCCGGGTCACCGCCACCGACGTCTCCGAGCGGGCGCTGCGCTTCGCCGCCACCACCGCCGCGCTCAACGGCCAGGACTGGGAGCTGCTCCGCGGCGACCTGGTCGCCCCGGTCGCCGGACGCCGCTTCGACCTGGTGGTGAGCAATCCACCGTTCGTGGTCGGCCCGGGCACCACCACCCACGTCTACCGCGACTCCGGGCGGGTCGGCGACGCGATCGGCGCCGAGCTGGCCGCCGCCGCGCCGGGCCTGCTCACCGAGGGCGGCACCATGCAGTACCTGGCGAACTGGGTGCACGTGGCCGGCGAGGAGTGGCACGAGCGGGTGACCGGCTGGTTCGCGGGTACCGGCCTGGACGCCTGGGTGATCCAGCGCGAGGTGGCCGACCCGATGGCGTACGTCAACCTCTGGCTCACCGACGTCGGCGAGGCGACCGACCCGCAGCGGATGGCGGCCTGGCTGGACTGGTTCGACGCGCACAAGGTGGAGGCGATCGGCTTCGGCATCGTGTCGCTGCGCCGGTCCGGGCACGCCGACCCGGTGGTCCGGGTCGAGGACCTGCGCCAGCGGGTGGAACCGCCGATGGGCGACCAGGTAGCCATCTGGTTCGACCGCCAGGACTTCCTCCGGGTACGCGACACCGACGGGCTGCTCGCCGAGCGCTACCGGGCCGCCGAGGGGCTCCAGCTGCGCCAGGAGGCCACCATGGGCGACGAGGGGTGGGCGGTGGACCGGCAGGTCCTCACGATGCCGCACGGGCTGCGCTGGAGCGAGGAGGTCGACCCGCTGGTGCTGGCGCTGGTCGGCGGCTGCGACGGCCGGCTGGCGCTGCGCGACCAGCTCGCCCTGCTGGCCGCCGCGCACGACGTCACCCCGCAGGAGCTGGCCGAGGCGGCCGGCCCGATCGTGGCGCACCTGATCGAACGCGGCATCATCCAGCCGGTGACGCCGTGACGCGGGTCGCGCCGGCAATGCCGGGAGGCGGCCGAAGGGGGGTCCGCTGATGCAGGCGGTGGTGCAGACGGTCGGCCGGGCGAGCGTGACCGTCGACGGCGCGGTGGTCGGCCAGATCGACGACGGGCTGCTGGTGCTGCTCGGCGTGACGCACGCCGACACGCCGCAGGTGGCGGAGACGATGGCCCGCAAGATCCACGAGCTGCGCATCCTCGACGACGATCGCAGCGCCGCCGACACCGGCGCCCCGATCCTGGTGGTCAGCCAGTTCACCCTCTACGGCGATGCCCGCAAGGGCAGGCGTCCGAGCTGGACCGCCGCCGCCCCGGCGGAGCTCGCCGAACCCCTGGTGACGGCGGTGGTGGAGGCGCTCCGCGACCGCGGCGCCAAGGTCGAGACGGGCCGCTTCCGCGCCCACATGCTGGTGGAGAGCGTCAACATCGGCCCCCGCACCCTCCTCCTCGACCTCTGAACCCCGCCCCCGCTGCCACCTAGTTGATCAAGAAGTTTGCGTCAGCCGAGCCGGCTTTTCTGACGCAAGCTTCTTGATCACCGGCACCGGGCGGGCCGGGGGTGGGGGTCAGAAGAAGAGGCCGCGGCGTTGGATGGACTGGCGGAGCCAGCCGTCGAGCTGGGCGGCCCAGTCGGTGCGCTCCAGGGTGGCGTGGTCGACGATGAAGCGGCCGAAGGCGTCGCGGCCCTCGGTGAGGATGCCGCCCCGCTTGTCCATCTCCAGCACCACCTGGGTCTGCTGCGGGTCGCTGATGAAGGTCAGCTCCAGCTGGTTGATTGCGCGGGCGTACTGCGGCGCCGGGTGGAACTCGATCTCCTGGTAGAACGGCAGGCTCTGCCGTACGCCGTAGATGTGCCCCCGCTCGACGTCGGCCCGGGCGAACCGGAAGCCCAGCCGCAGCAGCGCCTCCAGCAGCCGCTCCTGCGCCGGCAACGGGTGCACCGCCACCGGGTCCAGGTCGCCCTTGTCGACGGCCCGCGCCACCTCCAGCTCGGTACGCAGACCCATCGTCATCCCGTGCAGGTGCTGCCCGTACAGGTCGGTCAGCGGGGTCTCCCAGGGCACGTCGAAACGGAACGGGATGTCGTACCGCTGGCCGGGCTCCAGCCGGAACGGGCCGGTGACCTGGCGGCGGCCGAACTCCTGCGTGGTGTCGTACTCGGAGTCGGCGCCCTCCACCTCGACCCGGGTGACCAGGCCGAGGGCCACATAGGAGACGTCCACCTGGTGGTCCCCGCCGGCCACCTGGATCCGTCCCTCCAGTTGACCGCCCGGACGGCAGTTCGGGTTGGCCAGCACGGTTTCCACCGAGGGACCACCCACACCCATCGCCTGCATGAGCCGCTTGAAGACCACCACGTCCTCCGTCGCCTGTTGCGGTCAGCCCCGGTGGCCGACCGCTGGCACGGTAACCGTCGCTGGCAAGCGGACCGGGCGACGACACCCGGCAACCGGCCGGATTGCTGTCGGGTCCCCGATCGCCTCACTCCCGTTTCACGCCCCGGTTGGAAAGCTGTCTGTCACCGGCACCACTGGGGCCGGTACGCGGCACAGAAGCGGACACGGGGAGAGACTGAGATGGCCCTGCAGATGATCGAGAACCAGACGCGCCCGGCCGCCACCATCGACGCCGAGCACGGCACGGAGACCCTGACCGACCTGGACGCGACCGACGAGCGCGGCATCTCCACCGACCTCGTCCGGGCGTACCTGAACGGGATCGGCCGGACGAAGCTGCTGACCGCCGCGCAGGAGGTCGAGCTGGCGAAGCGGATCGAGGCGGGGCTGTTCGCCGACGAGAAGCTCTCCGCCTGCACCCCGGTCTCCGCCGAGCTGAAGAGTGACCTGGAGCTGATCGTGGCGCAGGGCCGCGCCGCCAAGGACCACCTGCTGGAGGCCAACCTCCGGCTGGTGGTGAGCATCGCCAAGCGCTACACCGGGCGCGGGATGGCGTTCCTGGACCTGATCCAGGAGGGCAACCTCGGCCTGATCCGCGCGGTGGAGAAGTTCGACTACGCCAAGGGCTACAAGTTCTCGACGTACGCCACCTGGTGGATCCGGCAGGCGATCACCCGGGCGATGGCCGACCAGGCCCGCACCATCCGCATCCCGGTGCACATGGTCGAGCAGGTCAACCGGATGGTCCGGGTCCGCCGCGAGCTGTCGGTCTCGCTGGGCCGGGAGCCCACCGTGGCCGAGGTGGCCGTCGCCCTGGAGATCCCCGAGTACCAGGTGATCGAGCTGATCTCGTACGACCGGGAGCCGGTCAGCCTGGACCAGGCCGTCGGCGAGGACGGCGAGAGCGCGCTGGGTGACTTCGTCGCCGCGGTGGACCCGCGCCAGGAGCCGGGTGACGCGGCCGCCAACGGTGAGCTGCGCAACGAGGTGAGCATCGTGCTGGCCACCCTCTCCCAGCGGGAGCAGGCGGTGATCCGGCTGCGGTTCGGCCTGGACGACGGCCGGCAGCGCACCCTGGACGAGGTGGGCAAGGAGTTCGGCCTGTCCCGGGAGCGGATCCGGCAGATCGAGAAGGTGACGCTGCTCAAGCTGCGCGCGCCGGAGCGGGCACAGCGGCTGGAGGCGTACGCCTGCTGACCCGACCCCGATCGGAGGGCCCCGGCGGTTCGCCGGGGCCCTCCGCCGTGTGGCGCTCGGGTGATGTCGTACTCCTCGGGCAGGCTCGGCGGATGAACTGGACGCTGGAAGTGGTGGTGGTACCGGTCAGCGACGTGGACCGGGCCAAGGAGTTCTACGCCGACCGGCTCGGCTTCGCCGTCGACCACGACACCCGCATCGGCGACGACGTGCGCATCGTGCAGCTCACTCCCCCGGGTTCCGGCTGCTCGGTCGTGATCGGCCGCGGCGCCGTGCCCGACATGCCGCCGGGCTCGCTCAAGGGCCTCCAACTGGTGGTGCCCGACCTGGAGAAGGCCCGCGCGGAGCTGGTCGCGCGGGGCGTGGAGGTCAGCGAGATCCAGGTGTTGGGCGAGAATCCCCGGCCGGTGCCGCACCCGCTGGACAATGTGGGCTTCGTCTTCTTCACCGATCCGGACGGCAACGCCTGGGGCGTGCAGCAGATCTCCAGCCGCGGCTGAGCCGCGACTCAGAGGCGCCGGGGGCCGGTGTCCGGGCGGGCGCCCGCCGAGCCGATCCGGACGCCGGCGTGCAGCACCGAGATGCCGTCCGGCCGAGCCAGCACCGGGTTCAACGTCAGCGACCGGACCCGGGGCTGCTCGTCGGCGAGCCGGCCGACCCGCAGCAGCAGGTCGACCAGGGCCGCCCGGTCCACCGGCGCCGCACCCCGGTGCCCGCGCAGCAGCGGCGCGGCCCGTGGCTCGTCGACCAGCTCGGCGGCGTCCCGGTCGGTCAGCGGCACCGCCCGCCAGGCCCGGTCGCCGAGCAGTTCGGTGGCGACGCCGCCCAGACCGAAGCCGACCACCGGCCCGAACGCCGGGTCCTCCATCAGCTCCACCACGCATGCCACGCCGGGCGGGACCATCGGCTGGACCAGCACGTCCGGGCCGAAGACCGGGGCCATCTCGGCGTACGCGCGGCGCAGCGCGACCGGGTCGGCCAGGTCGAGGCGTACCGCGCCGAGGTCGAGCCGGTGCCGCAGGCCGGCGGCGGCGGCCTTGAGCGCCACCGGCCAGCCGAGCCGGTCGGCGGCGGCGACCGCCTCGTCGGCCGTGGCGGCCGGCGCGGAGCCGACCACGTCGATCCCGTACGCGGCGAGCAGCCCGGCCGGGTCGGTGGCGTCGGCGCGCAGCGCGGCCTGCCCGGCGACGGGGTCCACCCGGGGCAGGTCGGGCAGCGTGCCCGGGTCCCGGCGCAGCCAAGCCGCGTACGTGGTGACCCGGGCCAGCGCCCGCACCGCCTCTTCCACGCTCGGGTACGCCGGCACGCCGGCCGGCACCCGCCCGGCCAGGAACGTCGCCACGGTGGGCTTCCCGGCGGCGAGCGCGGTCGGCAGGGCGGCGGTGAAGTCCGCCTCCTCCATGGTGACCTGGCCGGGCAGCGGCGGGGCGAAGACGGCGACCAGCGCGTCCACCCCCGGGTCCGCGGTCGCCTCGGCCAGTGCCGTGCTGAACTCGGCGGTGCCCGCGCGCGGGCCGACGTCACGCGGGTACCCGTCGGCGACGGTGAGCCCCTGGGCGGCGCAGGCGGTGGCGGCGAGCCCGGTCAACGCCGAGGAGTTGCCGACCACGCCGACCCGGGGGCCGACGGGCAGCGGCTGGCGGGCCAGCAGCAGACCGACGTCGAGCAGCTCGGCGACCGTGTCCACCCGGATCACCCCGGACTGGGCGAACAGCGCGCTGACCGCGGCGGCGTCCAGCGCCGGCCCCGCGCCGAGCCCGGCCGGGCGGGCCAGCGAGGCGAGCGCGACCACCGGCTTGTCCCGACCGATCCGCCGGGCCAGCCGGGCGAACTTGCGCGGGTTCCCGAAGGTCTCCAGGTAGAGCAGGATCACGTCGGTGCCCGGGTCGTCCTGCCAGTACTGGAGCAGGTCGTTGCCGGAGACGTCGGCCCGGTTGCCGGCCGAGACGAAGCTGGACAGGCCCAGCCCGCGCCGCTGCGCCTCGGCGAGCAGCGCCACGCCGAACACACCGGACTGGCTGAACAGGCCGACCCGGCCGGGAGCCGGCAGGACGGGGGCGAGGGTGGCGTTGAGGCGTACCTTCTCGTCGGTGTTGGCCACGCCCAGGCAGTTCGGGCCGACCACGCGCATGCCGGCGGCGTGCGCGGCGCGGACCAGCGCGCGCTGCGCCGCCGCGCCCTCGCCCCCGGCCTCGGCGAAGCCGGCGGAGATGACCACCAGGCCGTGCGCGCCGGCGGCGGCGGCGTCCGCCACCACCAGGGCCGCCGCGTCGGGGGCCACGGCGACGACCGCCAGGTCGATCTCGAGACCGGCGTCGGCCGCGGACGGGTACGCGGGCAGCCCGGCCACGGTGGCCGCACTGGGGTGCACCGGCACGATCGCGCCCGGGTAGCCGCCGTCACGCAGGTGCCCGAGCACGGCCGCGCCGACGCCCTGCCCGGTGGCGCTGGCGCCGTAGACGGCGATGCCGCGCGGGGCGAGCAGCCGGGCGATCGAGCGGGCCTCGGTGCGGTGCTCCCGGCCGCGCTGCACCTCCAGCGTCGACTCGGTCGGGGCGATCGGGAAGCTCAGGTGCACCACGCCGTCGGCGAACTGGCGCTGGACCTGGTAACCGAAGTCGGAGAAGACCCGCAGCATCGCGCCGTTGGCGGGGAGCACCTCGGCCACGAAGTGCACGATGCCGGCGCGCCTGGCCGCGTCGGCGAGGTGCTCCAGCAGCACCGAGCCGATCCCCCGCCCCTGGTAGGCGTCCTCGACCACGAACGCGACCTCGGCCTCCGGGGCTTCCGGGCCGAGCCGCTCGTACCGGCCGACGGCGACGATCCGGTCCCCGGCGAGCACCACGAAGGCCTCCCGGTCGCGGTGGTCGACGTTGACGAAGCGCTGCAGGTCGCGGTTGGGGATGCGCGGGTACGGGGAGAAGTAGCGCAGGTAGCGGGTGCGCTCGGAGAAGCGCGAGTGCATCGCCACGATCGCCGGCCCGTCCTCGGGGCGGATCGGACGCAGCTGGCCGGTGCTGCCGTCGCTGAGCAGCACGTCCACCGGTTGGTCGACAGTGGTCACCGGTCGGTCCCCTCCCCAGGCCACCGGCTCAGTCGCGCGGGTCGTGCGGGTCGAGCCCGAGCAGCGGGAAGACCGCCTTGCGGGTGGCGGCGATCGCCCGGTCCACGGAGGTCGGCTCGCCGGTCGGCTGCCACGGCTCGTACCCCGGGTCGACGTCGTCGGTCATCCGCAGCGGGATCTCCCGGCCGGGCAGCCGCTTGGCGACCAGTTCCCGCCAGGCCGGCGGGGTCAGGGTGGCCGGCGCGATCGGGTCGCCGCCGGCGATCGCCAGCAGGTGGGTCCACGCCCGGGGCACCACCTCGGCCAGCGCGTACCCGCCGCCGCCGGTGGCGACCCAGCGACCTTCGCAGAGCTCGTCGGCGAGCGCCCGCAGGGCCAGGTAGGTGGCGCGCTGCCCGTCGACGGTGAGGTGCAGGTCGGCCAGCGGGTCCATCCGGTGCCCGTCCGCGCCGCACTGGGTCACCAGGATCTGCGGCCGGAACGCGCGCAGCACCGACGGCACGATCGCGTGGAAGGCGCGCTGCCAGCCGGCGTCGTCGATGCCGGGCGGCAGCGGCACGTTGACCGCGCTGCCCTCCGCGCCCGGACCGCCGGTCTCGTCGGGGAAACCGGTGCCGGGGAAGAGCGCCAGCGGGGTCTCGTGCAGGCTGACCGTGAGCACCCGCGGGTCCCGGTAGAACATCTCCTGCACGCCGTCGCCGTGGTGCACGTCCACGTCCACGTACGCGATCCGCTCGGCGCCCAGGTCGAGCAGGCGGGCGATGGCCACCGCCGGGTCGTTGTAGACGCAGAAGCCGGCGGCCCGGTCCGGCATGGCGTGGTGCAGCCCACCGGCCACGTTCACCGCGCGGCGGGCCTCACCCCGCCAGACCGCCTCGGCGGCGGCGACGCTGGCCCCGGCGATCAGCGCGCTGGACTCGTGCATTCCCTCGAAGGCGGGATTGTCGGAGGTGCCCAGCCCGTAGCCGGCGAAGAGCGGGTCGCGCGGCGCGGCCCGGACGGCGTCCAGGTAGTCCGGCTGGTGCACCCGGGTGAGCAGCGCGTCGTCGGCCGGCGTCGGCCGGACCAGGCGGACCCCGGGCCGGTCGAGGACACCCAACTCCCGGGCCAGCGCCATGGTCAGCTCGACCCGCACCGGGTCGAGCGGGTGCTCCCCCATGTCGTAGGCGAGCAGGGCCTCGTCCCACACCACCACCGTGTCGTCCGACATGGGATTATCGTCGCACGAGCGCCCGCCGCCCACCGCACGCGCTGCTCAGCGCTGTGGTGTCTCGCCGGTGGCCACCGGCCGGTCCGGGTCGGCCACCCAGTTGCTCCACGAGCCGACGTAGAGCGCGGCGTCCGGTCGCCCCGCCAGGTGCAGGGCGAGCACCGCTTGGGCGGCGGTCACCCCCGACCCGCAGTACGCCCCGACCGGCGTGCCCTCGGTCACCCCGGCGGCGGCGAACCGCTCGCGCAGCGCCTCGGCGGCCGGGAAGCGCCCCTCGGTGACGTACTCCGGGGCGGGCAGGTTCACCGCGCCCGGCACGTGCCCGGCGACGGGGTCGATCGGCTCGGTCTCGCCCCGGTAGCGAGGCGCGGCCCGGACGTCGAGGAGGACGCCTTCGTCGGCGGCGGCGAGCGCCGCCGCGGCGGCGGTGTCCAGCACCGGCAGCGCGCCGGGGCGGACGGTCACGTCACCCGGGGGCGGGGCGGGCGCCTCGGTGGAAATGGGCAGGCCGGCGGCGAGCCAGGCCGGCCACCCGCCGTGCAGCAGCCGTACCGGTCGGTGCCCGACCCAGCGCAGGGTCCACCAGGCGCGGGCGGCGGCCATGCCGTCGCCGCCGTCGTACACGACGACGGGGTGACCGGCGCGGACGCCGGCGGCCCGCAGCACGGCCTGCAGGGCGGCCGGGTCGGGCAGCGGGTGCCGGCCGGCGGCGCCGGGCGGCCCGCAGAGCGCGGTGTCCAGGTCGACGAAGACCGCGCCGGGCAGGTGACCTGCGGCGTAGTCCTCGCGGCCGGGCGGCCCGGTCAGCCGCCAGCGCACGTCGAGCAGGGTGGGCGGGTCGGGCTCGGCGAGCGCGGCGACGAGCTGCTCGGCCTCGATCAGCGGCTCCTCAGTTCCGGACATGGCGACCAGTCAACACCATCCGGGCAGCGACCTGGCGGTTCGGCACCGGCCATTGTCGGGGCTGCGGGGTAGCATCGTGCACCGGAGGGCTGACGTGAAACACGATTTGGTCGACACGACCGAGATGTACCTTCGCACCATCCTCGAGCTCGAGGAGGAGGGTGTGCCGCCGCTGCGCGCGCGGATCGCCGAACGGCTGCGCCAGAGCGGGCCCACCGTCAGCCAGACCGTCGCCCGGATGGAGCGCGACGGGCTGCTCACCGTCGAGGGCGACCGGCACCTGACGCTGACCCCGCAGGGTCGCAACAGCGCCGTGTCCGTGATGCGCAAGCACCGCCTCGCCGAGCTGCTGCTGGTCAACGTCATCGGGATGCCCTACGAGGAGGCCCACGAGGAGGCCTGCCGGTGGGAGCACGTGATGAGCGACGCCGTGGAGAAGCGGGTCTACGACCTGCTCAACCGACCCACCCGCTCGCCGTACGGCAACCCGATCCCGGGGCTGGAGGAGCTGGGCTCACCGGAGCCCGAGGCCGACACGGTCGAGGGTGAGCGCAACCTGGCCTTCCCCGGCCTCTCCGGGACGGTCGTGGTCCGCCGGATCTGCGAGAGCGTGCAGACCGACGCCGACGTGCTGCGCCAGCTGCACGCCGCCGGCGTCGACCCGGGCGCCACGGTCACCGTCGCGCAGGAGCGGGACGGGGTGTTCATCGACCGCTCGGGCGAGCGGGTCCGGCTGCCCCGCGAGGTCGCCTCGCGGGTCTTCGTCGCCGCGTACTGACGGCTCGGGCCGCCTGCTCTCCGGGGTGACTGCCTCGGTCCGCGCGGGCGGCCCGCTTCCCTGACGCGCCCTGCCCCGAGCCTCACCTGGCCCGGGTGTTGATCTTCTTCGCCAGGGCGACCAGCTTGCCGGTCAGCTCCTCGGCCTCGGCCTTCGGTGCGCCACGCTCACACGTCCACTGCAGGGTGGCCAACCGGTCCTCGGTGGCCAGCCAGCCGACCTCGGCGACCGGACCCTGCTTCGCCGTCTTGCCCAGGGTGCGGCGGTAGGCGACCTGGCCCAGCTTCGACACCTTCGTCGTCCCCCCGGGCAGCACGTCCGCGTTGAAGGTGGCGACGTCGATCGAGGTGTCGGTGACGGTCAGCGTCAGCTCGGGCAGGGTGGCCCCCTCGGCGCGGACCACGCAGGTGTGGGTGTCGCCCTTGTCGCTGGCGGCGGCCACGTCGAACCGGACGCCGGTGATCTCCTCGATCACCGCGAAGTCCAGCAGCCGGCACGCGCCACCCGATGACGCGGCGGCCACCTCCACCGTCACCGGGTCCACCGCTGGCACGGCCACCGGTCGGGGCTGGGCGCCGCAGCCGGTGGTCAGCAGGACGGCTGAGGCGGTGAGCCAGATCCGCGCGTGCACGGGGAACCTCCGCGGTCGTCGGCGGGGGCCCGCCGGATATCCGTCGGACACCGTACGGGCAACCCGTGCCGACGCGAAAGTCCTTCGGGGCGCACCCGAGGCCGGCCCTCGTCGAGGGTCGCGGTCCGCGACCACGACGTCACGCCGACTCTTCAGGCGGGAGGCAGGTCGCGCATCCGCCGCAGTGGGGAGCAGACCACGAAGAGCGCCGCGCTCCACATCCCCAGCGTCGTCACGACCAGCGCCGGTCGCAGCCCCCACTGGCTGCCCAGCGTCCCGCCGAAGAGCGCGCCGAGCGGCACCACCCCGAAGCAGATCCACAGGAACGAGGCGTTGACCCGGCCGAGCAGTTCCGGCGGGGTGATGCGCTGCCGGTACGACAGGATGGCGACGTTGAACAGCACCGCGTTGGCGGAGAACGCGGCGAGGCCGACGGCGTAGAGCGCCAGGCCCCACCCGGGCCGGGCCAGCGGCACCAGCAGGTAGAGCGGCCCCGGCGCCGCCATCGCGACCCAGATCACCCGCGCCGAGCCGATCCACCGGGAGAGCCGGTCGGCCAACGCGCCGCTGACCAGCCCGCCCACCGCGCCGAGGGAGAAGACCAACCCGACCACCGCCGGGGCGGCGCCCAGCTCCCGCACCAGGTAGGTGACCTCCAGCGAACTGGTCGCCATGGCGAAGAAGTTGGACGTGGTGCAGCAGGCCAGGATCCGTACCAGGATCGGCTGCCGGCGGACGAACCCCAGCCCCTCGGTGAGGGCGACCCGCACCGGCACCCGATCGCCGGTGGCGGGTCGGGCGGCGGTCGGCTGCCGGATCAGCAGCAGCGTCACCGCGCTGACCACGAAGGCCAGCGCGGTGCCGAGGAAGGTCCGCGCCGCGCCCACGAGCCCGGTCAGCGCCCCACCGACCATCGGCCCGACCAGTTGGGCCCCGTCCTGGCTGACGGCGAGCCGGGAGTTGCCCTCGACGAGTTGGCCCGCCGGCACGAGCCGGGGCACGGTGCTTTTGTACGCCACGGTGAACAGCACCGTCAGCACGCCGGAGAGCCCGACCACGACGTACAGGAAGGGCAGGGTGAGGCGGCCGACCAGGGCGACCACCGGCAGCGACAGCAGCAGCGCGGCGCGGCCGAGGTCGCAGGCGACCATCAGCCGCCGCGGGTCGACCCGGTCCGCGAGCAGGCCGGCGGGGAGCGAGAAGATCAGGTACGGCAGCCACGCCAGGAAGGTCAGCAGGGAGACCTGGAACACGCTCGCACGCAGGGTGTCGGCGGCGAGCAGCGGTACCGCCACCCCGGAGATCCGGGTGCCGACCTCGCTGACCGTCTGACCGCCCCAGAGCAGGGCGAAGTCCCGGCTGCGCCAGAGCGGCTCGGGGCGGGGCCGCACCAGCGTGGCGGCCTCCGGATGCCGAGTCACGGGTCACCACTTTCCAGCGGCAGGACGGCCCACGAGGCCGGCACCGAACCGGCGGCTCGGCCGACCCAACCTAGGCGGCGCCACCGGTGCGGGCACCCGAATATCGCCTGGCCGGCGGTCAGTCGTCGACGTACGGGCAGTGCCGGCAGCCGCGCCCGCAGCAGGTGCCCCGGCGGGCCAGGAAGCCGGCGCTGAGCACGAAGAGCCCGCTGGCTGGGTCGAGGTAGCCGGCCTCACCGGCGGCGAGCGCGGCGGCGTGGGCCGCGAGGATCCGCTCCCGGTCGGGGTGCTCCGGCGGCAGCCGGGACGGGTGCGGCTCGGTCAACGATCGGTCCGCCAACGGTCGCCGCTCTGCACCCACCGGCGCAGTCTACGGAGCCGTCCGCCGCCTCCGGCACGCGTCACCCGCCGGGGCCAGCACGGTCACCTGCCCGGTTGTCCGGTCCCGGCGAGCGCCCGACGGGAGTGGACCCGGGACATACCGGCCGACCTGACCGATCGTGTCGTAGGGCTGCGGAATGCTGGACGCCGACGGGGGTTCGACTGTGGAAGGACGGCAGATGCGGAAGATCGTCGTACACCTGAGCGTGTCGCTCGACGGGTTCTTCGAGGGCCCCGGCGGCAGCCTCGACTGGCACCAGGTCGACGACGAGCTGCACCGGCACTTCAACGCCGAGCTGCGCACCATGGGCGGCTTCCTCAACGGGCGTCGCAGCTACCAGCTGATGGCCGAATTCTGGCCGACCGCCGACCGGGACCCGGCCAGCACCGCCCCGGTGGTGGAGTTCGCCGGCATCTGGCGGGACATGCCGAAGATCGTCTACTCCCGGACGCTGGACACGGTCGACTGGAACGCCACCCTGGTCCGGGACGTCGTACCCGACGAGGTACGGCGGCTCAAGGCCGAGCCGGGCGGCGACCTGGCCCTCGGCGGGGCGGACCTGCTCAGCACCTTCCTGCGGCACGACCTGGTCGACGAGTACCGGCTCTACGTCCACCCGGTCGTGCTCGGCGGCGGCCGCCAGCTCTTCCCCGCGTCGGGCGACCGGCAGCCGCTGCGCCTGACCGGGACCCGCACCTTCGGCAACGGCGTCGTCCTGCTGCGGCACGAGCGCGCCCGGGACTGACGCCGACCGGCGCGCCCAGGCCCGCCGGCGGCACCGGCGGGACCTACTGCGCATCGGCGGGGGCGGCGCAGGTAAGGCGTTGGCTTTCCGGTCGGCCCGGCCTATGGTGGCCGGATGCGTCTGTCCGGGCAGCAGGAGAGGACCGCCGTCAGCACGACGGCGGCGCCTGCTGCTGTCCGCCGGCCTGCCCTTGCAGTCACCGTGGCGACCCGCGTCGTGCGAGTCGCCGTCGCGCCGTCGCGCGCCGGCTCGGTCGCCCCCGGACTGCCGAGCCCCGCCGGACGTAGCCCTCCTGGACCGGTACACACCACGTGAACGGCCACCAGGGCGAAGCTTCCACAGCTTCGGCCCTTTTTTCTTTTTCCGAGGAGCTACGCCATGACCACGCACACCCAGCCGGGCCGGCAGAACTGGATCGACGAACTGCGGTCGACCCTGACGTCCGACTTCGAGATGCACACCGCCCGGCTGACCGAACTCACCGCCGACACCGGTGATCCGGCCGAGGCCCACACCCGGGACGCGCTGCTCGCCGCGACCCGGCAGAGCCTGGAACAGATCACCGGGGCGCTGCGGCGCATCGCCGAGGGCCGGTACGGGATCTGCGAGCGGTGCGCCGGGCCGATCCCCCGGGAACGCCTGGAGGTGCTCCCGCACGCCCGCTTCTGCGTGCCCTGCCAGCAGAAGCAGCGCTGACGTACGGGGCGTGGGCTGCCGCACCGACGCGGCAGCCCCGCTCGTCCGGATTCGGCCGCTGCGGGGCCCGGAGAGTCCGGGTCAGCCGAACCAGGTCATCGCCTGTCCGTGCGAGCGGGTCCAGGCGAGCGGCCGTCCGTCGAGCGCCAGCACGTTGTACAGCGCCTCGCCCGGCGGCTCCGGCAGCCCGTCGTGGGCCAGCACCTCCGGGGCCTCGTTCGAGATCCAGTGGCCGGGCAGCCCGCGTACCTGCTCGGTGAACGCCTGCCGCCGCGGGGCCGGCACCTGGTAGAGCACGGAGGTGTGGAACACCACCAGCGTCGCCCCGGCCGGCGCCCACGCTGCCAGCGCCGGCAGGTCGTCCACCAGGTCGCCGCGGACCAGCAGCGGCGGCTCGGCCGCGGCGACGGCCGCCGCCGACCGGAGCCGGGCTCGGCGGTGCTCGTGCTCCGGCCAGATGAGGGCGTCGAGCCAGTCGACGTCGGCGGGATCGGTCACGTCGAGCGGATTCAGGTCCAGGCCGGCCCGCCACACCACCTCCGGTAGGCGGCTCGGCGGCGGCGTTCCGGTGGCCGCGCACTCGCAGACCGGTTCGCCCGCGCCGAGCAGGTGCTCGCCGTAGCGGTAGGCGTACCGGTCGGGGTAGAGACAGAGCCCGGCAGAGGCGCCGACCTCCAGCAGCGCGAGCGGCTGCGGCAACGCGGCGAGCACCGGCAGCAGCACGGCACACCGCCCCGGCTCGTTGGTCTGAGTGGCCCGGGTGCGCAGCTCCGCCTCGACCGCCGACCAGTTCGCCACCGTGAAGTCGCGGAACGCGGCCGGGTCGGCGACCGGCCCGCCGAGCCACCGCACGACGCCGAACAGCAGATTCGGCTGCCGCTTGTCCGGCGGCAGCGTGCCGAGCAGGGCGAGCAGTTCCTCGTCGCGCGAGACGGCGAGGGCCAGGCGCTCGTACCCGGGCGACACCCCGCGCGTCTCACGCGCGGCGAACTCGGCGTAGCTCGCGGCGATGGTCATGTTCCGATGATCGCAGTGCGGAAAGTGCGACGGGTGCTCGGCGTTGCCGGACTGAGCCTTCCGGCCGGGTTCACCCGCTCGGTCGAGGAGCCTTGGATTCCCTCCGTCGGCTGCGCAGCTCGTCGAGGTGCCGCTCCTGATGCTGGCGGACCATCGCCTCCCAGGCTTCCTGGTCGTCGTCCGGTTCCGGCGGGATCCACCGGTGCGAGCCGTCGCTGTAGTGGAACCGCTCGTCGCCGCCCCGGATCACGCTCACCGGACCCAGCCCAGGAACCGCCGGTGCAGCAGGCCGGCCGGCATCCAGGTCAGGTCCTCGGCCGCCCACACCAGGTAGGACCCCATGTACAGGGCGAGCGACACCGGAGCACCCTCGAACTCGGCGCGCAACTCCCGGCGCCGCGTCGCGCAGGGCCACGGGCCGCCGCAGCCGCCGCAGCTCCAGATCGGCAGGATCGGGCCGTGCGTCGTCACGGCAGGCCGTCCAGGAAGCGCCGGGTGGCGACGCGTGCACGCCAGCGGACCGCCCATTCCGCCTGATAGCAGGGGTACGGAGCCAGCCGGGCCCACCACGACCGGCAGCCGGCGCACAGGCCGTCGACGCCGGGCAGGTGCACCGACAGGATCCGGCCAACCTGGCGCTCCGTCATGGGTGTTCCTCCCCCGGCCAGTGGCCTCGACGAATCGGGATGCGGTGCCTGGTGCGGCAGGGCAACTCCGCGCCGCAACGCAGGTGCGGCGCCACCGCCGCCACGACCACACCGGACGGTGCCGACGCGCCAGCGTGAGGGCGACCGCGAGCAGGTACTCGTCGTACGACACGCGCCGCCGCATCTCCGACCATCCTCGGACGGGTTGTCAATCTGTAAGTGACGATTGTACAGCAGAAGGCGCGCCTACGTTCAGCCCGTGAGGCGACCGCGCTTGTACGGACCCGGCGAGTTGGCCGCTCTGTTCGGTGTGTCGCGTCAGCGGGTTCTGCAGATCACCCGCAGGCCTGGCTTCCCGGAGCCCGTCGCCCGCTTGATCGGCATGACCGTCTGGGATGCCGACGAGGTGGACGAGTGGGCACGCCACAACCGCCCACCCCGCCCTACCGACGGCGAGGAAGACCGCTGATCAGGACGTTCCTACGGCGGAAAGCCAACGAGCGCCTTCCGCTTGGGAAGCTGCGACAGCGGTGGCGCCCACTGCCGTAAGAGTCGGCGCGAACGGCGGAATCACTTCTCCATAAGCGCCTCATCAGGAAGCCGGTCTTGGCCGGAGGCCTGCGAGTCAGCGCAGTTCGACCTCGATTCCATCCTCGGTGAGCCACCGGAGAAGTTGCTCGAACGAGGTGGCCGCGGCCGCTTCGCCCTGGCCGGCGGCACTGTTCAAGTGCGTTCGCGCCACTCCGGCGTCGTGCCAGACGAGGCGAAACGGCCAGACGGCACCCCACCCGCCGGTCACACACTCGGAGAGCGCATCGGCGTTCCAGCCGAAGTAGCCGCCTGGACGGTTGATGGCCTCGCCGATGGCGCAGTAGAAGCCTTCGAGGTCGGTGATGTCGCGGCCGTCGAGGTGATAGGTGCTGCCGGCCGGATTGTCGGGGCGGTCGTGCCGGTGATGGGCCAGTGCCGCCCCGGACCATTGGTGCCGAAGTTCGCGGTCGTAGCCTGCCCACAGGCCCGGCTCGGTTGGGCGGCCGGCACGCCAGAGATCCCAGATCCGCCGCGCACCGCTGGGCATGGGATCGACGATTGCGGTGTCGAAGGTGACGTCGAGCAGACCGCGACCCAGCGTCGAGGGGCGGACGCCTGTCACCGACGCTTGGAGGTGGGCACCGATCACGGGGGTCGCGACGCCGTCCTCGGCCACGCTGTGGAGGGAGGCGGTGATCCGGCGGCGGTGGGAAGCGCCACCGGGATTTCCGGCGCCTCGGGCCAACGCGTCCAGCGCACGGTGCAGCGATGGCTGGGGCAGGCATCCAAGCAGCGTCGCTGTGTGCCGCAGACGGCGTATCGACGAACACGCCTTCGATGTCGGCGCAGATGGCGACCGCCACGTCCGACTCCCCCATGGAACCTTCATCGACCAGCACCCAGCGAAGCGTCACCGGCTCGTCCCAACGCCATCGCCGGTCCGTCGGAGCCAGCCCGTCATCGGTCACGTGGATTCCTCGCCAGGATGAGCGCGGCCGAGCCGACGCGTCGGTACTCGATCCAGGCGGAAAGTCGGCGGGCGTGGGCGATGGTCGTGTCCATCACGCGGCCGTCGACCAGGATGGACGGGCTGTCGATGTCTCGATGTGCAGCGGCGGCTCGCCGAGCACCGGCTCAAGCAGATCGTGGTCGACGGAACGGGGCGGGACAACGTTCACCGACACGCCTACCCCTCTCCGGCTGCACTCATACGCCCAATGACGAGATGCCTCCCGCCCGGATTCGGGCGGGAGGCATTCGTTGTAGAGCCCACCAGGGGAGAAGTCAACCGGTGATTCCTCTTAGGAGTTACTCACCGAAGACATGCATGAGCTTCCCGGTGTCAGCTGCAGCCGCTGGTGGAGCCGCAGCCCTCGCAGACGTAGCAGCTACCGGCGGGGCGCATCTTCGTGCCGCAGGTGAAGCAGAGCGGCGCGTCGGCCGCCTTGCCGATCACCGCCTCCAGCAGCTCGGTGGAGGAGCCCACCGCCGGCGCCGGCTTGGCGGCGGCGACGTCGGCGACCTCCTGGGCCGGCTGGGCGACCGGACCGGTCTTCGTCTCCGGCGACTCCACCGGCGCGGAGGACGCCATGGCGGTGAGGTCGGTGCCGGCGCTCTCCGCCTCGGCCTCGGCCCGCAGCTGGGCGGCCCGCTCCTGGGCGGTGAAGATGCCCAGCTCCGCGCGGCGCTCGTACGGCAGGAAGTCCAGGGCCAGGCGACGGAAGATGTAGTCCATCACCGAGGCGGCCATCCGCACGTCCGGGTCGTCGGTCATGCCGGCCGGCTCGAAGCGCATGTTGGTGAACTTGCTGACGAACGTCTCCAGCGGCACGCCGTACTGGAGGCCGATCGAGATGGCCACCGAGAAGGCGTCCATCACGCCGGCCAGGGTCGAGCCCTGCTTGGACATCTTGAGGAAGACCTCGCCGAGGCCGTCGTCCGGGTAGGACGACGCGGTGAGGTAGCCCTCGGCCCCGCCGACGGAGAAGCTGACCGTCTCCGACGGGCGCTTCTTCGGCAGCCGCTTGCGCACCGGCCGGTACTCGACGACCTTCTCGACCGCCGGGGCGGCGGTCTCGACGGCGGCCGGGGCCGACTCGACGGCCTTGTTCGGCTTGGCCACCGACAGCGGCTGGCCGACCTTGCAGTTGTCCCGGTAGATCGCCAGGGCCTTGAGGCCGAGCTTCCAGCCCTCGAAGTAGATCTTCTCGACGTCCTCGACGGTGGCCTGCTCCGGCATGTTGACCGTCTTGGAGATGGCGCCGGAGATGAACGGCTGGACCGCCGCCATCATCCGCACGTGTCCCATCGGGGCGATGGAGCGCTCGCCCATCGCGCAGTCGAAGACCGGGTAGTGCTCCGGCTTGAGGCCGGGGGCGTCCACCACGTGGCCGTGGTCGGCGATGTGCTCGACGATCGCCTCGACCTGCTCCTCGGGGTACCCGAGGCTGCGCAGGGCGCGCGGCACGGTCTGGTTGACGATCTGCATGGAACCGCCGCCGACCAGCTTCTTGAACTTGACCAGCGCCAGGTCCGGCTCGACGCCGGTGGTGTCGCAGTCCATCATCAGGCCGATGGTGCCGGTCGGGGCGAGCACGCTGGCCTGCGAGTTGCGCCAGCCGAACTTGTCACCGACCTTGTTGCCCTCGGTCCACTGCTTGGTGGCCTCCCGCTGGATCGCGGTGGCGACCGTGCCGGCCGGCTTGATCGCGTCGTTGGCCGCGGCGTGCTTGCGCATGACCCGCTTGTGCGGCTCGGCGTTGCGGGCGTAGCCCTCGTACGCGCCGACGATGCCGGCCAGCTCGGCCGAGCGGCGGTACGCGGTGCCGGTCATCAGCGAGGTGATCGCCGCGGCGACCGACCGGCCCTGCTCCGAGTCGTACGGCAGGCCCGACGCCATCAGCAGCGCGCCCAGGTTGGCGTAGCCGATGCCGAGCTGCCGGTAGGCGCGGGTGGTCTCGCCGATCTTCTCGGTCGGGAAGTCGGCGAAGCAGATCGAGATGTCCATCGCGGTGATGACGAACTCGACCGACCGGACGAACTTCTCCACCTCGAAGCCGCCGTCGGCGCGGAGGAACTTCATCAGGTTGAGCGAGGCCAGGTTGCACGAGGAGTTGTCCAGGTGCAGGTACTCCGAGCACGGGTTCGACGCGGTGATCCGCCCGGTCTCCGGGCAGGTGTGCCAGTCGTTGATGGTGTCGTCGTACTGCAGGCCGGGGTCGGCGCACTCCCAGGCGGCCTGGGAGATGGTGCGGAACAGCTTCTTGGCGTCGATCGTCTCGATGGTCTGCCCGTCGAGCCGGCCGCGCAGGTCGAAGCCGCCGCCGTTCTCCACCGCGGTCATGAACTCGTCGGAGACCCGGACCGAGTTGTTGGCGTTCTGGTACTGCACGCTGACGATGTCGGCGCCGCCCAGGTCCATGTCGAAGCCGGCGTCCCGCAGCGCGCGGATCTTGTCCTCCTCGCGCGCCTTGGTGACCACGAACTCCTCGATGTCCGGGTGGTCCACGTCGAGGATGACCATCTTGGCCGCGCGCCGGGTGGCGCCGCCGGACTTGATGGTCCCGGCGGAGGCGTCGGCGCCGCGCATGAAGCTGACCGGGCCGGAGGCGGTGCCGCCGGAGGAGAGCAGCTCGCGGGAGGAACGGATCCGGGACAGGTTGACGCCGGAGCCGGAGCCGCCCTTGAAGATCAGCCCCTCCTCCTTGTACCAGTCCAGGATGGAGTCCATCGAGTCGTCGACCGCGAGGATGAAGCAGGCGCTGACCTGCTGCGGCGACGGGGTGCCGACGTTGAACCAGACCGGGGAGTTGAAGCTGAACACCTGGTGCAGCAGCATCCAGGTCAGCTCGTGCGCGAAGACCTCGGCGTCCGCCGCGGTGGCGAAGTAGCCGTGCTCCTCACCGGCCTTGCGGTACGTGGTGACCACCCGGTCGATCAGCTGCTTGAGCGACCACTCGCGCTCCGGGGTCCCCACCGCGCCCCGGAAGTACTTGGTGGTCACGATGTTGGCCGCGTTGACGCTCCAGGACTCGGGGAACTCCACCCCGCGCTGCTCGAAGTTGATCGAGCCGTCCCGCCAGTTCGTCATCACGACGTCGCGGCGCTCCCACGCCACCTCGTCGTAGGGGTGCACGCCCTCGGTCGTCCAGACCCGCTGCACCTTGAGCCCGGTCACCGCGCCGTTCTTCGCTGCCCGCGACCGGCTGGCTGTCACGCCGTCCCCCGCCATCTCATCCGCCCCCTCGTCTGCGCGGTCACCCACCGCGCGTCGTTCATCTGTCAGAAACTCGAAAATCAACTGGTCCGGCCGGCGGCCTCGACCGCGTCGGCGCGGGCGCGGGCGGCGGCCCGCAGCGTCTCGATCTCGCGCTCGAAGTCGGCGAGCGAGTCGAAGGACCGGTAGACGCTGGCGAAGCGGAGGTAGGCCACCTCGTCCAGGTCCCGCAGCGGGCCCAGGATCGCCAACCCCACCTCGTGGCTCGGGATCTCGGCGGCCCCCTTCGCCCGCACGGTCTCCTCGACCTTCTGCGCCAGCAGCGCGATCGAGTCCTCGTCGACCGGCCGGCCCTGGCACGCCTTGCGCACCCCGCCGATGATCTTCGTCCGGCTGAACGGCTCGGTCACCCCGCTGCGCTTGACCACCGCGAGCACGGCCTCCTCGACCGTGGTGAACCGCTTGCCGCACTCCGGGCAGGAGCGGCGACGACGGATGAGCTGCCCGTCGTCGGCCTCCCGCGAGTCGACCACTCGGGAGTCGGCGTGTCGGCAGTACGGACACCGCATAACCTGACCTCCTTGATCGACCGTGGGCGCCCGCCGACCGTCTCCGGGCACGCGTCGGCCCGGCGGGACCACCGTCGGTGGCCGTCGCCGTCGTCGACGGTACGGGAGTGCGGTCGGTAGTCGAACCCAACCTGTAGGCAACTTACGCCCGTGTGACTACTACATCTAGGGGTCGACCGTATGCCGCCGACGAGCAGTGGTCAAGTTGGCGGCGTGTCCGGCGCGTCACCTGAAAAACCACCTGCGCGCCGCCCGCCGACATCCCCAACGGCACGGCACGCGGGAGGTTACCGCCCGTCCGGGCGGGACACGGGAAACGGACGGGCATCGCGAAAGCACCTGGCGAGTCGAACAGGAGTTCGACGACGACGTACCATTTATCAGAACGCGCGTTCGAGTTTCCAGCATTACCGTGCCGACACGCCGGCGGCAGGTCGTACAGATGTTTGAAAATGACCGATCCCACCTATACGGTCATGAACAACCGGGCGCGTCGCACGACGTCGGGCCCGGCGCCCGCAACACCCCCGCACGCACCACGAGCCGCCAAGGCACCCAGCGCCGACCAGGGAGGACGGACGTGACCGAGGACCGGGCCAGCCGGCCGAAGAACCCGCAGCAGATCGCCGAGGCGGGTCCGCCGGCCACTCGGCGCCCCCGCCCCGCCCGCAGTCGGACGGGGCAGCCGGCCGTGCGCGCGGTCACCCCGGTGGTCAGCAGCTTCCCCGACCCGGCCACGGTCGACCTCACCGCCCGGCAGCGCCGGATCCTGGAGTTCATCCGCAGCTGGGTCGAGCGGCAGGGCTACCCGCCGAGCGTGCGCGAGATCGGCGAGGCGGTCGGGCTGGTCTCCCCGTCGAGCGTCGCCTACCAGCTCAAGGAGCTGGAGAAGAAGGGCTTCCTGCGCCGCGACCCCAACCGGCCGCGCGCGGTGGACGTCCGGGCCCCCAGCGACGCCGTCGACGACGAGCTGAGCCGCTCCCAGCGGCCCACCCCGGCGTACGTGCCGATGCTGGGCCGGATCGCCGCCGGTGGGCCGATCCTGGCCGAGCAGGCGGTGGAGGACATCTTCCCCCTCCCGCGCGAGCTGGTCGGCGAGGGCGAGGTCTTCATGCTCCAGGTCAAGGGCGACTCGATGCTCGACGCGGCGATCTGCGACGGCGACTGGGTGGTGGTCCGGCAGCAGCCGACCGCCGACTCCGGTGAGATCGTGGCCGCCATGCTCGACGGCGAGGCGACCGTCAAGACCTACCGGCGGCGGGACGGGCACGTCTGGCTGATGCCGCAGAACCCGGCCTTCGACCCGATTCCCGGCGACGACGCCACCATCATGGGCCGGGTCGTCGCGGTGCTGCGCCGGATCTGACCCCACACGCACCCGACGGGTGGCCGCCCCCAGGGGCTGCCACCCGTCGTCGCGTCAGGCCACCTGCCGGCGTGCCCGGCCGGTCACGTCAGCGCGGTGCTGCTCGTCTCAGTACCGTTCACCCCGGCCGGGCGGCTGTCCGTACCCGTACTGGCCGCCCCGCCGGTCGTCGTACCCGTCGTCGTGGCGCGGGCCGGAGCGCGGGTCCCGGGGGTGACGACGCGGAGGTTCCGCGCGTCCGCCACCGCCGTAGACGCCGCCACCTCGTGGGTCGCCGCCGCCGCGCGGTCCACCGCCGTTCGGCGCGCCGCCGGGCGGGCCACCCGGGCCACCGCCACGCGGGCCGCCCCCGCCCTGGGGAGCGCCCGCCGGGGCGCCACCGTAGACACCGCCGCCCGCCGGCCGACCGCCGCCGTAGACACCGCCACCCGGACGGCCCCCGCCCGGCCCGGCCGGACGCCCGCCGGCCGGCACCCCGGGCCCGTCGGGACGGCCACCGGGGTGGCCGCCGCCGTAGACGCCGCCGCCCCCGGGCGCGCGGCCCGGGGCGCCACCGGCCGGCGCGGGGCCGCCGTAGACGCCGGCGGCGGGAGCGCCGCCGTAGACCCCACCGCGCGGACCGTCCCGGTCGCCGGGGCCGAAGCCCTCGTCGGGGCCGCGGTCGATCGCCCCGGAGGAGAACGGGTCGTCGCCGTCCCGGCTGTCGTCGGCCGGGGCGGGCCGGCGCCGGGACCGCAGGATGCCGACGATGCCCGCGCCGACCAGCAGCGCGCCGAGCACGCCGATCGCGCCGATCAGGTACGTGATCTGGTCCAGGCTGAGCGAGTCGTACCAGGACTTCTCGGCCACCGGCTTCTGGAGGCCGTCGGCACGGGCGAGCGCCTCGGCCCCCGTCGTCGACGGGGTGTACGCGAGGATGTCGATCTGGTCGTCGGGGCTGAGCGTGCCGGCATCCGAGACGGTCAGGAACGTCTTCCCGTCCGGGGTGTAGGAGATCGCCTCCCCGAACGGGTCGGCCAGCGGGGTCACCAGCGGCTTGCCGGTGGTCAGCGCCGCCACGATGTCGTCGCCGGTCACGTCGTACTCGAAGGCGTCCGCGTAGGTGCGCAGCACCACCTTCGAGCCGTCGGGCGAGCGCGCCGCCCCGGTGATCGACACCCGGCCGAAGATGTTCATCGGGTTGTCGGTGGTGGTTTCCGGCAGCGCGATCTCGCCGACCTTCTTCATCGGCACCGGCTCGGTGTCGCCGTTGCGCAGCTTTCCGGTCGGCGTGTAGATCCCGGCCTTGCCGCTGGGCACCTTGGTGATCACCAGGGGGAGGTTGTCGGCGCCGACGAGCAGGGCCTCGGCGTCGTGCGGCTTCCCCTCCGGGTACGACAGCCGGTGCAGCACCGGCTCCTTGCCCCCGCCGATCGGCATGGTCCACACCGCGATCCGGCTGCGCCGGTCCTTACCCGGGTTGTCGCCGATGTCGGCGATCCAGAGGGTCTTGCCGTCCGGCGAGACGGCCAGGTCCTCGGTGTCGAAGGGGCCGGCCCCGGTGTAGCGGACCGGCTCCTTCGAGATCCGGCACTTCGTGTCGAGGTAGAAGACCCGCTTGCGGCTCTCCTGCAGCGAGCTGTCGTTGACCACGATGTAGCCGCTCCTGGTGGCCACCAGCCCGGACATCTCGCGCAGCCGCTCGTCGGTCACGGTGCAGCGCTTCTTGGGGGCGGGAGCGGAGGTCGCCGGTGCCGCCAGGGCGACACCGGTGGACGCCACGGTGGCCCCCAGCAGACCGAGGGCAACCGTGACCGAGGAAACAGCGCGGCGCATTGCGCCAGTGTCGCATGCCGCGGTGAACGGGCGTGTCACGCCGGGAGCGCTACCGCGCCCCGGCGACCGCCTCCACCGCGGCGTACGGCGCCAGCTCGGCGGCGAGCGCCGTACCGACGCGCACGTGCAGCAGGGTGCCCTCGGGCAGGTGGGAGGTGCTCAGCACCTCGCCCTGCCGGTGCAGCCGGGCCACCAGGTCACCCCGGTCGTACGGGAGCACCGCGCGGACCTCCACCGCCGGGCGGGGCAGCCGCTCCTCGACGGCCTGTCGCAGCCCGTCGATGCCGCGCCCGCTGTGCGCGGAGACGAAGATCGCGTCCGGCCAGAGCCGCTTGAGCCGCAGCAGGGTGTCCTCGTCGGCCGCGTCGGTCTTGTTGACCACCAGCAGCTCGGGCAGCCGGTCGGCGCCGACCTCGGAGAGCACCTCGCGGACCGCGCGGACCTGCTCCTCCGGGTCCGGGTGGGCGCCGTCGACGACGTGCACCACCAGGTCCGCCTCGGCGACCTCCTCGAGGGTCGAGCGGAACGCCTCGACGATCTGGTGCGGCAGGTGCCGGACGAAGCCGACCGTGTCGGAGAGGGTGTAGAGCCGGCCGTCGGAGGTGGTGGCCTTGCGGGTGGTCGGGTCGAGGGTGGCGAAGAGCGCGTTCTCGACCAGCACGCCCGCGCCGGTCAGCCGGTTGAGCAGGCTCGACTTACCGGCGTTGGTGTAGCCGGCGATGGCGACCGCGGGCACGGCGTTACGGGAGCGCCGGGCGCGCTTGGTCTGGCGTACCGTCTTCATGCCCTTGATCTCGCGGCGCAGCCGGGAGATGCGGGTGCGGATCCGGCGCCGGTCGGTCTCCAGCTTGGTCTCACCGGGACCACGCAGACCCACGCCGCCGCCGGCGCCGCCACCGCGACCGGAACCACCGGTCTGCCGGGACAGCGTCTCACCCCAACCGCGCAGGCGCGGCAGCAGGTATTCGAGCTGGGCCAGCTCGACCTGCGCCTTGCCCTCCTTGCTCTTGGCGTGCTGGGCGAAGATGTCGAGGATCAGCGCGGTCCGGTCGACGACCTTGACCTTGGTGCGCTGCTCCAGGTTGCGCAGCTGGGACGGCGACAGCTCACCGTCGCAGATGACGGTGTCGGCGCCGGTGGCGAGAACCATCGCGCCCAGGTCGTCGACCTTGCCCCGGCCGATGTACGTCGCCGGGTCCGGGCGGTTGCGCCGCTGGATCAGCCCCTCGAGCACCTGCGAGCCGGCCGTCTCGGCCAGCGCCGCCAGCTCGGTCAGCGAGTTCTCCGCGTCGTTCTGCGTGCCCTCGGTCCAGACGCCCACCAGGACCACCCGCTCCAGGCGCAGCTGCCGGTACTCGACCTCGGTGATGTCGGTGAGTTCGGTGCTGAGGCCGGGGACGCGCCGCAGCGACTGACGCTCCGACAGTTCCATCTCGCCGGTGGTGACATCGAGCTCCTCGTCCTCGAAGGGCACGAAGCTCTCCTGGTTCCGCAAACCGATCTCCTGTCCGTTTTTTGCCGCTAAGGAAAGTAATCCTGACATGTGGCAACGCCGGACGCACCTGCTATATGCCCGCCCCGGAGGTGGCAAAAGTCGGGGGCGGATGCCGGGCGACCTCGGCAGGCGGGTAGAAATGCCTGGCGAGCCGCTCAGCGTCGACGGAGGGACCCCGTGGCAATCACCCGACTACCGAGTGCCGGATTTTCGATCACGATCCGGATCGCGGTGCCCGCGGACGCCTCTTCGATCGGCCGGCTGACCACCGCGGTCGGTGAGGCCGGCGCGATCGTCACCGCCCTCGACGTGGTCGACTCCGACCCGACCAGCGTCATCGTCGACCTCACCTGCGACACCGCCGACGCCAGCCACGCCGACCAGGTGGTCGACGCGCTGACCGCGCTGGACGGCGTGGACGTGCGCAAGGTCTCCGACCGGACGTTCCTGCTGCACCTCGGCGGCAAGATCGAGGTCAGCCCGAAGGTGGCGCTGCGCACCCGCGACGAGCTGTCCCGCGCGTACACCCCAGGGGTGGCCCGGGTCTGCATGGCGATCGCCGAGAACCCGGCGGACGCCCGCCGGCTGACCATCAAGCGCAACACCGTCGCGGTGGTCAGCGACGGCTCGGCCGTGCTCGGCCTGGGCAACCTCGGGCCGGCCGCCTCGCTGCCGGTGATGGAGGGCAAGGCGGCGCTGTTCAAGCGCTTCGGCGGGGTGGACGCCTGGCCGGTGGTCCTGGACACCCAGGACACCGACGAGATCGTGCAGATCGTCAAGGCGATCGCCCCCGCGTACGGCGGGATCAACCTGGAGGACATCGCCGCGCCGCGCTGCTTCGAGATCGAGGCCCGGCTGCGCGAGGCGCTGGACATCCCGGTCTTCCACGACGACCAGCACGGCACCGCGATCTGCGTGCTGGCCGCGCTGACCAACGCGCTGCGCGTGGTGGGCAAGCAGCTCCCGGACGTCCGGGTGGTCGTCTCCGGAGCCGGCGCGGCCGGCACCGCGATCATGAAGCTGCTGCTGCGCCAGGGCGTGGGCGACATCATCGCGTACGACCGGCAGGGTGCCCTGCACCGCGGCCTGACCGGGCTCAATCCGGCCTGGCAGTGGCTGGCGGAGAACACCAACAAGGAGAACTACGCCGGCGACCTGCCCGGGGCGGTCCGCGGCGCGGACGTCTTCATCGGGGTGAGCGCGCCCAACCTGCTCACCGGCGACGACATCGCCACCATGGCGAAGGACTCGATCGTCTTCGCGCTGGCCAACCCGGACCCGGAGGTCGACCCGCGGGAGGCGCGCAAGCACGCCGCGGTCGTGGCCACCGGCCGCTCGGACCAGCCGAACCAGATCAACAACGTGCTCGCCTTCCCGGGCGTCTTCCGGGGCATGCTCGACGCGCACGCCGAGGAGTTCACCGAGGAGATGGCGCTCGCCGCGGCCCGGGCCATCGCGGACGTGGTCGGCGAGGAAAAGATCAACCCGACGGTGATCGTGCCCAGCGTCTTCGACTCCCGGGTCGCCCCGGCGGTCGCCGCCGCCGTCCGCGCCGCCGCCCAGAACCCGGCCACCGCGCCGCGACCGGCCGCCGACTCGGGCCCGGCCGACCTCCCCGAGATCGCCGCCAACGCCTCCGCGACCCCCTGACGCCCGCCTGCGGGTACGCCCGCTGACCCCGGACGGACGAGTCGGCTCAGCGCCACGTCCTGGCGGGTCGGCGGGTGCCTCAGGGGAGCAGGGTGGCGGGGGTGACGGTGCCGGTGGCCACCAGGACGGCCGGGCCGGCCAGCCAGCAGGAGTCGTCGGTGACGGTGACCGTCAGGCGGCCGCCGGGGACGTCCACCGCGACCGTGCCGGTGTCCCGGGCGGCGTCGCGCAGGGCCACCGCAGCCACCGCGCAGGCGCCGGTGCCGCAGGAGAGCGTCTCGGCCGAGCCCCGCTCGTAGACCCGCATCAGCACGTGCCCGTCGGTGCCGGCGACCGGCTCCCCCGAGGTGATGAACTCGACGTTCACCCCGGCCGGGAAGACGCCGGCGTCGTACTCGGGCGCGTGGGTCAGGTCGAGGGTGGCCAGCCCCAGCCCGGCCGGCAGCGCGCAGACCAGGTGCGGGTTGCCGACGTCCACCGCCGCGCCGGGCAGGGTCAGCCCGCCCAGGGTGGCGGTCGAGGCGTCGTACACCCGGGGGCGGCGCATCTCGACGGCGATGGCGTCGGCCTCGACCCGCGCGCGCACGACGCCGGCCCGGGTGGCCACCGGCAGCGCCGCGCCGGCGGGGGTGGCCAGCCCGTTCTCCAGCAGGTAGCGGACGAAGACCCGGGCGCCGTTGCCGCACATCTCCGCGAACGACCCGTCGGAGTTCCAGTAGTCCATGAACCACTCGGCCTCGTCCGCCAGGGCGGCGCCCTCCGGATGCTTGGCCGCCCGCACCACCCGCAGCACGCCGTCGCCGCCGACGCCGCGCCGCCGGTCGCAGATCGCGGCGACCAGCCCGGGCGTCAGGTCGAGCGCCCCGTCCGGGTCGGGCAGGATGACGAAGTCGTTGCCGGTGCCGTGGCCCTTGGTGAACTCCACGCCCCCATCATCCCCGATGCTCGCCGACCATCCGCAGCGCAGTGTCGACAAACGCCGGCGAGGCCGAGTCGAGCCAGTGGATCCGCCGGTCGCGACGGAACCAGGAGCGCTGCCGGCGGACGAAGCGCCGGGTGGCCCGGATCGTCTCGTCGTGCGCCTCGACCTCGGTCAGCTCCCCGGCCAGGAAGCGCAGCACCTGCTGGTAGCCGAGCGCCCGGCTGGCCGTCCGCCCCTCGGGGAGGCCGTGGCCGACCAGCTCGCGGGTCTCGGCGACCAGCCCGTCGGCCCACATCCGGTCCACCCGCAGCGCGATCCGCTCGTCCAGCAGCGCGGTGTCCAGGTCGACGCCGAGCTGCACCGACGGGTAGTACGGGGTCGGTTCGGGCAGCGAGGCGGTGAACGGCGCCCCGGTCAGCTCGATCACTTCGAGGGCCCGGACGATCCGCCGGCCGTTGCCGGGCAGGATGCCGGCCGCGGCGGCCGGGTCGGCCTCCGCCAGCCGGGCGTGCAGCGGGGCCGGCCCCACCGCCGCCAGCTCCGCCTCCAGCCGCTGCCGCACCGCCGGGTCGGTGCCGGGGAACTCGAACTGCTCCAGCACCGCCCGCACGTACAGCCCGGAGCCGCCGACCAGCAGCGGCACCCGGCCCCGGGCCAGGATGTCGTCGACCGCCGCGCGGGCCAGCCGCTGGTACTCCGCGACGCTGGCCGGCTCGGTGACGTCCCAGATGTCCAGCAGGTGGTGCGGCACGCCCTCCCGCTCGGCCGGGGTCAGCTTGGCCGTGCCGATGTCCATGCCCCGGTAGAGCTGCATCGAGTCGGCGTTGACCACCTCACCGTCGAGCGCGTGCGCCAGGGCGATGCTCAGCGCGGACTTGCCGGCGGCGGTCGGACCGACCACCGCCACCACCGTGCCGGTCACGCCGGCTCCCAGGACGCCACGACGTAGGCAACGCCGTAGGGCGCCGAGTAGTGGCGCACCTCGCCCCGCCAGTCGCCGCCGGCCGCGCGGGCCGCGCCGGCCAGCACCTGCCAGGGCGCCCGCCCGGCCACCCGCAGCTCTGCCGACAGCACCGGGTCCAGGCGGAGCAGGGCGTCGGCGTCCGCGTCGGCCAGGGCCCGGGCGACCCCATCGTCGTACGCCTCGGCGCGCGGGTCGTCGTAGCCGGGCGCCTGCCGGCCTCGGCACGCCGACCCGTCCCCCAGCACCAGCAGCGCGACCCGGCGATCGGGCTCGCCGGCGAGTGCCGCCCCCAGCTCGGCGCAGTCCGCCGGCGACAGGTCGGTCGCCACCGACCGGGCCAGCCGGGGCAGCGCGGTTCCCGACCGGCCGATCAGCCAGGCGCCGACGGTCAGGCTCAGCGGCAGCCGCTCGCCACCGGCGCAGTTGGTCTTCCAGAGCGGGACGCGCCGGTCCAACCCGTACGCCCGCAGCGAGCCGAAGTCCGCCGCGTCGAACGTGGTGGTCCGCGGCCCGTCGCCGACCAGCAGGACCACGTCCGGCGCGGCGGCGAGCAGCCTGGTGACGGCGTCGTCACAGGCGGCGCGGAGGTCGTCCAGCTCAGCGGCGGCGGCGCCGGCCAGCTCGGGCACGATCAGGGGCGGGTGGGGGCAGACGGCGGCGGCGACCAGAGGCACGGGTTCACGGTAGCCGGACGCGCCGGTGCGTCCCCGCGCCGATCCGGTCATTGCAGCGGTAGGACACCGTATGGTCACGGTCGACGACAGGCGCTTCACACTCACGGGGGCGGACCTGTGACAATGCCGGGAGTAACTTGGCTGCGCCGTGGCGGCGTTCGCGGGGTCCGCCCCGTCGACGCCGGGAGAACGAGGATGGGCACATGAGCGACTGGACTGCCTTCGGACGGGTGGACGCGGACGGCACCGTGTACGTCAAGACCGCCGAGGGCGAGCGGGTGGTCGGATCCTGGCAGGCGGGTGCCCCCGAGGAGGGGCTGGCCCACTTCGCCCGACGCTTCGCCGACCTGGTGACCGAGGTGGACCTGACCGAGGCCCGGCTCAACTCGGGCGCGGCGGACGCCGGCCACTCCCTGACCACGATCCGCCGGATCCGCGCCTCGCTGGCCGAGGCGCACGTCGTCGGCGACATCGACGCCCTCGCCGCACGGCTGGACAAGCTCGCCGCCGTCGCCGAGGAGAAGGCCGGCGAGGCCAAGGCCGCCCGGGACGCCGCCCGCGGCGAGGCGCTCGCCCGCAAGACCGCGCTGGTCGAGGAGGCGGAGAAGCTGGCCGCCGAGTCGACCGGCTGGAAGACCGCTGGCGACCGGCTCAAGGAGATCCTCGACGAGTGGAAGACCATCCGCGGGGTCGACAAGAAGGCCGACGGTGAGCTGTGGAAGCGGTTCGCGGCCGCGCGCGACGGGTTCACCCGCCGCCGGGGCGCCCACTTCGCCACCCTGGACCAGCAGCGCAAGCAGGCGCAGACGGTCAAGGAGGAGCTGGTCGCCGAGGCCGAGAAGCTGAAGGACTCCACCGACTGGGCGGCCACCGCCAACCAGCTCAAGGAGCTGATGAACCAGTGGAAGGCCGCGCCGCGCGCCTCCAAGGAGGCCGAGCAGAAGCTCTGGGAACGGTTCCGGGCCGCCCAGGACGCCTTCTTCAGCCGGCGTAGCGAGGTCTTCTCGGCCCGCGACAACGAGCAGCGGGCCAACCTGGAGCGCAAGCAGGCCCTGATCGCCGAGGCCGAGGCGCTGGACGTCGACGCCGACCCGAAGGGCGCGCAGGCCAAGCTGCGGGAGATCCAGGCGCAGTGGCACGAGGCCGGCCGGGTGCCGCGGGAGGCCGCCGCCGGGCTGGAGCGGCGGCTGCGGGCCGTGGACGACAAGGTCCGCGAGGTCATGGACTCGGCCTGGCGGCGGACCACCAAGGAGGACAACCCGCTGCTCGCCCAGATGCGGGCGCAGGTGGCCGAGGCCGAGGAGCGGCTGGCCCGGGCGCAGGCCGCCGGGGACGCCCGCCGGATCAAGGAGGCCGAGCAGGCGCTCGCCTCCAAGCGGCAGTTCCTCCAGCTCGCCGAGCAGGCCGGCTGACGCCGTAACGCTCCGGGAGCCCCGGTCCCGCGACGGGACCGGGGCTCCCGCGCATCTGCCCCCACCCCACACACCCCCCAAGACGCACATACAGAGAAAGCGGGCTCATTCCGCGACGGATAGGCCCGCTTTCCGGGAAAGTGCGCCCGCGGTGGGCCGGGGGTGGGCCGGGGGTGGGGAGAGCGTGGGCCTGGTGGGGGCGGTTGACGCATCGAGGTGTGCTGATCACAATGGGCGGCAGAGCCAGGTCAGGCCCCGGCGCGAGGGCATCGACGGTGGACACCGCCGTCGGGAGTCGCCGGTGTCCGTAGCGAGTGGAGGCGTCCGCGGGACGCCGTCCGCCGCGCGCTGTCCGCGTACCCGCGGAAGAGCGCGGCCACCCACCTGGCCCTCCGCCCCTCGCGCCGCCTGAGCACGGCGCGGCGGGGCATCCGAAGTGGAGCTCGCATGCACCGACCCACCGCCCTCGGCGGCGCGCTCACCGCGCTCGCCACCGCCGCGGCCGGCGTCCTCGTCGCCGCCGCCGTCAGCACCACCCCGGCGGCCGCCGCCGTCGGCGGCACCGGCACCGGCTACCTGCACACCAGCGGCAACAAGATCGTCGACAGCACCGGCGCCACGGTCCGGCTCACCGGCATCAACTGGTTCGGCATGGAGACGGACAACAAGACGTTCCACGGGCTCTGGTCGAGCAACCCGTGGCGCGGTCAGCTCGACAAGATGGCCAGCCTCGGCTACAACACGCTGCGCATCCCCTACTCCAACGACGCGCTGAAGCCGGGGGCGACCGCCAGCGGGATCAACGACTTCGTCAACCCCGACCTGGTCGGGCTCTCCCCGTTGCAGATCCTCGACAAGGTGATCGACTACGCCGGCGGCAAGGGGATGCGGGTCATCCTGGACCGGCACCGGCCGACCGCGGCCGGGCAGTCGCCGCTCTGGTACACCTCGACGGTCTCCGAGGCTACCTGGATCAACGACTGGAAGATGCTCGCCCAACGGTACGCGGGCAACCCGACCGTGATCGGCGCGGACCTGCACAACGAGCCGCACGCCGAGGGCACCAACCCGGCCGCCACCGGCGCCTGCTGGGGCTGCGGGGACACCGCCCGGGACTGGCGGCTGGCGGCCGAGCGGGCCGGCAATGCCATCCTCGGGGTGCAGCCGAACTGGCTGATCTTCGTGGAGGGGGTGAGCTGCCCCAGCGGCGGGCTGTCGAACGTCTGGGACGGCGACCCCAGCAACGACGAGGACTGCGGCTGGTGGGGCGGCAACCTCACGAAGGCCAAGGACTTCCCGGTCCGGCTGAACGTGGCGAACCGGCTGGTCTACTCGCCGCACGAGTACGCCACGTCGGTCTACCGCCAGACCTGGTTCGACGCCCCCGACTACCCGGCGAACATGCCGGCGATCTGGGACAAGTACTGGGGTTACCTGCACAAGCAGAACATCGCGCCGATCATGATGGGCGAGTTCGGCAGCACCCTCGCGGACCCGAAGGACAAGGTCTGGCTGGAGAACCTGATGGCCTACACCGGCACCGGCGTCAACGGGATGTCCTTCACCTACTGGTCCTGGAACCCGAACTCCGGTGACACCGGCGGCATCGCGCTGGACGACTGGACGAACATCAACACCACCAAGCAGGCCATCCTCCAGCCGTACCTGATCCCGCCGGTGGGCGGCGGTGGCCCGTCGCCGACGCCGACCACCCCGGGCCCGACGCCGACCACCCCGGCGCCGACCGGCGGCTGCACCGCCAGCTACCAGCAGGTCAACGCCTGGCAGGGCGGCTTCCAGGGCGAGCTGACGGTGAAGAACGCCGGCACCGCCGCGGTGAACCCCTGGTCGGTGACCTGGGCCTGGCCGTCCGGGGTGAGCCTGGCCAGCGGCTGGAACGCCACGGTCACCCAGTCCGGCACGACGGTCACCGCCGCCGCGCCCGACTGGTCGCGGTCCCTGGCGGCCGGGGCGTCGGTGACGATCGGCTTCACCGCCAACGGCGCGGCGTCCGCGTCGGGCACGGTGAAGCTCAACGGCACCGCCTGCTGACCGCCCCCGACACGCCGAGGGCCGGGGCCTCCGCGGAGGTCCCGGCCGTCGGCGGTGGCGTCAGTGCGCGGCGCAGCCGGTCGCCGGCGCGGGCGCGGCCGCCGGCGCGCCGACCGTGGGCAGCCCGAGCAGCACCCCGGGGGTACGCGGGGAGCGCCCCGCCTCGGCGGCGTCGCCGGCCCGGGTACGCCGGTGCGACAGCGGCTCGCCGTCGGCGTTGAGGTGGTGCGGGGCCGCGTACGTCACGGTGGTGTGCACGATGTCGCCGGGACGGATCTGCCCGACGAGCGAACCGGCGTCGCCGTGCTGGCCGTTCGCTCCGGCTGCGCCGGTGGCGAAGTGGACCAGCCGCCCGTCGCGGGCCCGGCCGGACATCCGGCCGGTGCGCTCGTCCTTGCGCCCCTCGCCGACGGCGACCAGCACCTCGACGGTCTCCCCCACCAGGCGCTTGTTCTCCGCCCAGGTGATTTCCTCCACGCAGGCGATCAGCCGCTCGTAGCGCTCCTGCACGACCTGCTTGGGCAGCTGGCCGTCCATGGTGGCCGCGGGCGTGCCGGGGCGCTTGGAGTACTGGAAGGTGAACGCCGAGGAGAACCGGGCCTCGCGGACCACGTCCAGGGTGCGCTGGAAGTCGGCCTCGGTCTCGCCGGGGAAGCCGACGATGATGTCGGTGGTGATCGCCGCGTCCGGCATCGCCGCCCGGACCTTCTCGATGATCCCCAGGTACTTCTCCGACCGGTACGAGCGGCGCATCGCGCGCAGCACGTCGTCGGAGCCGGACTGCAACGGCATGTGCAGCGAGTGGCAGACGTTCGGCGTCTCGGCCATCGCGGCGATCACGTCGTCGGTGAAGTCCTTCGGGTGCGGGCTGGTGAACCGGACCCGCTCCAGCCCGTCGATGTCACCGCAGGCGCGCAGCAGCTTGCCGAACGCGTACCGGTCGCCGAACTCCACGCCGTAGGAGTTGACGTTCTGCCCGAGCAGGGTCACCTCCAGCACGCCCTCGTCGACCAGGGCGCGCACCTCGGAGAGGATGTCGCCGGGGCGGCGATCCTTCTCCTTGCCCCGCAGGGAGGGCACGATGCAGAACGTGCAGGTGTTGTTGCAGCCCACCGAGATCGACACCCAGCCGGCGTACGTCGACTCGCGCCGGGTGGGCAGCGTGGACGGGAAGACGTCGAGGGATTCGAGGATCTCCACCTCGGCGGCGGTGTTGTGCCGCGCCCGCTCCAGCAGCACCGGCAGCGAGCCGATGTTGTGCGTGCCGAAGACGACGTCGACCCAGGGCGCCTTGCGGACGATGTCGCCGCGGTCCTTCTGGGCCAGGCAGCCGCCGACGGCGATCTGCATGCCGGGGTGCTTGTCCTTCACGGGGCGCAGATGACCCAGGTTGCCGTAGAGCCGGTTGTCGGCGTTCTCCCGGACGGCGCAGGTGTTGAACACCACCACGTCCGGGTTGTCGTCGACCTCGGCGGCGCGCACGTAGCCGGCCTGCTCCAGCAGGCCGGAAATGCGCTCGGAGTCGTGCACGTTCATCTGGCAGCCGTAGGTGCGCACCTGGTAGGTGCGCGGGCTGCTGGCGGCTGCGGTAGTCATGACGTGCACAGCGTATCCGGGCCGACCGGGTGGACCCGAACGAGGAGGAGCCATGTGCCGAAGCATCAAGACCCTGCGTGAGCCGTACGTGCCGGAGGTGACGCCGGCCGACATCGAGGCGGCGGCGTTGCAGTACGTCCGCAAGATCTCCGGCTTCCGCGCCCCGGCCGCGCACAACGCCGAGGCGTTCGACGCGGCGGTGCGCGCGGTGGCCGCCGCCACGGCGACCCTGCTCGACCAGTTGCAGGTCCGCGGCTCCCGCCCGGCGCGGGCCGGCTGAGCCCGGGTCGGCTGAGCGGGGGGCCGGCTGAGCGGGGGGCCGGCTGAGCCCGGGCCGGCTCAGTCGGGGCCGGCTGAGCGGGGGCCGGCCCCGGCGGGGGCGGTCACGGCGAGGTCAGGCCGCGGCGAGGGCCGGGTTGACCGAGTCGGGCGCCCAGCGCGAGCGGTGGCACCGGGACCAGCCCCGGCAGCCGGGATGGGCCAGCGTGCAGAGCCGCTGGTTGCTGAGCACCTCGCCGTCGTCGGTCTCGGTCACGTCGAAGTGCACCGGGCGGATCGTGCCGTCCGGCGCGACCAGCAGGTGCCGGCCGGCGTCGAGGGTGTCGTCGGTCAGCAGGCAGTTTCGGTCCAGCAGCCGGGCCAGCGCGGCGATGCTGGTGCGCTCGTTCAGCCGCTCGGGCACCCCGTAGCAGTCCACCACCGTGCCGAACTCCCCCGGCGCCTCCCACACGTCGCAGATCACCGCGTACGTGGGCAGCCGGGCCGGGTCGGCGACGGCGAGGGGCATCACCACCCGACCGAGCGCCTCGGCCAGCGCGGGATACACCTCCACGGGTGCCGCCCCGTCGATTCTCCAGTTCCACAGCTCGGTCATGCCGCCTCCTCGCTGCGTTCGTCCCACCGGCCTCCGGATCGGGCCTTACTGACGATGGTGGGGTGCATTTGACCTCAGCCGGGGGCAAGTTACCGGTCTGTGACCATTACGGGCAAAATTTCCTCGGGCGCCGTTGCACCGAGTAGCGGGAAGATGACAGTTTATCGGGTATGGTGCCCGATCCGGGCAACCGGGGCCGGCGGGTTCGTGTCGGATTCGCGCCTCGTGGCTCCTCCTCGCCGTGGACCGGCGGGCGGGTCAGCGGAGCACGAGGCGGTGCTCGCCGGCGGGCAGCAGCTCGCCGACCACGGTGCCACCGGGGACCTCGCCGGCGACCAGCAGCCCGCCGGAGGTCTGCGCGTCGGCGAGCAGCAGCCGGTCCGCCTCGTCGGTGGACCCGAAGTCGGTCCACGGGGTCACCCAGTCCAGGTTGCGCCGGGTTCCGCCGCTGACGTACCCGTCCCGGACGGCCTCCCGCGCGCCCGGCAGGTACGGCACCCGGGCGGTGTCGATCGCGATCGTGAGGCGGCTGGCCCGGGCCAGCTTCGCGGCGTGCCCGAGCAGGCCGAAGCCGGTGACGTCGGTGCCGCAGCGGATGCCGGCCGCGACCGCCGCGCGGGCGGCGTCGGAGTTGAGCGCGACCATCGAGGCGACCGCCTCGGCGAACCGCTCGCCGGTCCGCTTGTGCCGGGTGTTGAGCACCCCGACGCCGAGCGGCTTGGTCAGCGACAGCGGCAGGCCGGCCCGGCCGGCGTCCAGGGTGATCAGCTCCTCGGGGCGGACCACGCCGGTGACGGCCAGGCCGTACTTGGGGCCGTCGTCGTCGACGCTGTGCCCGCCGGCGAGGTGGCAGCCGGCCTCCCGGGTCACGTCCTGCCCGCCGCGCAGCACCTCGCGGGCCAGCTCCAGCGGGAGCACCTCGCGCGGCCAGCAGAGCAGGTTCAACGCGACCAGCGGGGTGCCGCCCATGGCGTACACGTCGGACAGCGCGTTGGCGGCGGCGATCCGGCCCCAGTCGTACGGGTCGTCGACCACCGGGGTGAAGAAGTCGGCTGTGCTGACCAGCCCGGTCCGCGCGTCCAGGCGGACCACCGCGGCGTCGTCGCCGTGGTCCAGCCCGACCAGCAGGTCGGCGGTGCCGGCGGCCCGGCCCAGCCCGGCCACCATCGCCTCCAGCTCGCCGGGCGGGATCTTGCAGGCGCAGCCGCCGCCACGGGCGTAATCGGTCAGGCGGACCCGGTCGGTCATCCCCACATGATCTCGGCGGAGCGCCACCACCGCCACTCGGACTCCCCCGCGGCGGGGCGGAATTCGGACTCCTGGGCACGGCCGGCAGTGGTGTTACCGCTCCGTGACCAACCAGGTTGCGTTCCGCCACTTCACCCCGCCTACAGTTGCCCAACCGGGGGTCGACCGACCCCGCTTCCGGGACAGACGACAGGGACGGTGTACGACGTGACGACGGGCGAACCGCTCATCGTGCTGGACGGGGTCAACAAGTACTTCGGCCCGCTGCACGTGTTGGACGACGTGTCGCTCTCCGTCGGCAAGGGCGAAGTGGTCGTGGTGATCGGCCCGTCCGGCTCCGGCAAGTCGACGCTCTGCCGGACGATCAACCGGCTGGAGCCCATCGACTCCGGCACCATCACCTTCGACGGGCAGCCGCTGCCCGCCGAGGGTCGGGCGCTGGCGAAGCTGCGCAGCGAGGTCGGCATGGTCTTCCAGTCGTTCAACCTCTTCGCGCACAAGACGATCCTGGAGAACGTCACCATCGGCCCGATCAAGGTGCGCAAGGAGAAGCCGGCCGTCGCCCGCGAGCGCGGCCTGGCCCTGCTGGACCGGGTCGGCATCGCCAACCAGGCCGACAAGTACCCCGCTCAGCTCTCGGGCGGCCAGCAGCAGCGCGCCGCGATCGCCCGCGCACTGGCCATGCAGCCCAAGGCGATGCTCTTCGACGAGCCGACCAGCGCGCTCGACCCGGAGATGGTCGGCGAGGTGCTGGACGTGATGACCTCGCTGGCCCGCGACGGCATGACCATGGTCGTGGTCACCCATGAGATGGGCTTCGCCCGGCACGCCGCGAACCGGGTCATCTTCATGGCCGACGGCCAGCTCGTCGAGGACGCCCCGCCGGCCGAGTTCTTCGCGAACCCGCGCAGCGAGCGGGCCAGGGACTTCCTCTCCAAGATCCTCACGCACTAGGCGTCCGTACGTGGAGCACGCCGTCCTCCGGCGGGCTCCGTCCAAGAAGGAGATGAGTATGCGTATCAAGCGCGTAGCCGCGCTCGCGGCGGCCGCCACCCTGGCGCTCGGCATGGCCGCCTGCGGCGGCGATTCCGACGAGGGCACCGGCGCCGGCAGCAAGTCGTTCGCCGCCGGCAGCACCATGGAGAAGCTCAACAAGGCCCAGAAGATCAAGATCGGCACCAAGTTCGACCAGCCGGGCTTCGGTCAGAAGGGCCTGTCGGGCAAGCCGGAGGGCTTCGACGTCGAGATCGCCAAGATCATCGTCAAGGAGCTCGGCATCCCCGAGGACAAGATCGAGTACGTCGAGACGCCGTCGAAGGTCCGTGAGGACGTCATCGTCAACGGCACCGTCGACCTCGTCGCGGCGACCTACACGATCAACGACAAGCGCAAGGAGCGCATCGCCTTCGCAGGCCCGTACTACGAGGCCGGCCAGAACATCCTGGTCAAGAAGGACGACACCACGATCACCGGCCCGGACTCCTTCAAGGACGGCACCAAGAAGGTCTGCTCGGTCACCGGCTCGACCCCGGCCGAGACGATCAAGCAGTACGTCAAGGACGTCGCCACCCAGCTGGTGCTCTTCGACACCTACGACAAGTGCCGGGACGCCCTCAACGGCGGCCAGGTCGACGCGGTCACCACGGACAACGTGATCCTGCTCGGCTACATCGCCAAGAACGAGGGTTCCTTCAAGCTCGCCGGCGACAACTTCACCAAGGAGCCGTACGGCATCGGGGTGAAGAAGGAGGACGCCGCGTTCCGCACCTTCATCAACGACACGCTGGAGAAGGCGTTCGCCGACGGCAGCTGGAAGAAGGCCTGGGACGACACCGCCGGCAAGTTCGGCGCGGAGCTGGGCACCGCCCCGACCGTCAACCGCTACTGATCTGATCCTTCGATCGCCGAGGGTGGGGAGGAACACCGACCCGTGAACGTGCTCATCGACAAGTTCGACGTCTTTGCGGGTGGTTTCTGGCTCACCCTCCAGATCTGCGTACTCGCCGCGATCGGCGCCCTGCTCCTGGGCGCCGTCGTGGCGGTACTCCGCATCTCCCCGGTGCCGCCGCTGCGCGCGGTCGGCACCGGGTATGTGAACGTCTTCCGGAACATGCCGCTGACCGTGGTGATGTTCTTCGCCGCCTTCGGCCTGCCGGCGCTCGGCTCCAACGCCGACTTCCTGCGCATCCCCGGCCTGGACGCGGTGTTCAGCCGGCTCGACACCGACCTGCCGTACTTCCGCTTCGCCCTGATCGCCCTGGTGCTCTACACCGCCGCGTTCGTCTGCGAGGCGCTGCGGTCCGGGGTGAACGCGGTGCCCGCCGGGCAGGCCGAGGCCGCGCGGTCGCTCGGCCTGACCTTCGGCCAGAACCTGCGGTACGTGGTGCTGCCGCAGTCCTGGAAGGCCTCGGTGGTGCCGCTCGGCTCGGTCATCATCGCGATGATCAAGAACTCCGCGCTGGCCGGCTTCTTCGGGGTCGTCGGCGATCTGTCGGCCACGGCCGACCAGCTCACCGGAGCCGAGGGCTACGCCTTCATCCCGGTCGCCATCGGCATCTCGATCGGCTACCTGATCATGACCGTGCCGCTCGGCGCCCTGCTGGACCGGATCGAGAAGCGACAGGCGGTGGCCCGATGAGTCAGCAGACCAGCGTCCTCTACGACGTCCCCGGCCCCCGCCAGCAGCGGATCACCCTGATCAGCAGCGTGATCGCCGGGGTGGCCATGCTCGTCGGGGCGTACTTCCTGATCTACCGGCCGCTGGACGAGAAGGGCCAGTTCTCGATGGAGCTGTGGGGGCCGCTGGTCGACCCCTCCAACGAGAACTTCTCCCTGGTCTGGGACCGGATCGGGCTCGGCTTCAAGAACACCCTGATCGCGGCGGCGCTGGCCATCGTCGCGTCGTTGCTGATCGGGACCCTGCTGGCCGTGCTGCGCATCCAGCTCAAGAGTCTGACCCGGCGCCGCTTCACCGGGCTGGCGACGCCGGTGGCGTACCTGCTGCGCGGGCTGAGCCTGCTGCTGTCGGCGGTCACCCGGGTCTGCGTCGAGGTGTTCCGCGGCCTGCCCGTGGTCATCACCATCTTCTTCGTGGCCCGCGGGTTCCCCGAGTTCGGCGCCTCGTTCGACACGCTCTGGTACCTGGTGATCGGCCTGACCATCTACAACTCGGTGGTCATCGCGGAGATCCTCCGCTCCGGCATGGAGGGGCTGCCCGGCGGCCAGGGCGAGGCCGCCGCCGCGATCGGCCTCTCGCCGATGCAGGCCACCCGGATGATCCTGCTGCCGCAGTCGTTCCGGATCATGCTGCCGGCGCTGATCAGCCAGCTGGTCGTCGTGCTCAAGGACACCTCGCTCGGCTTCATCATCAGCTACGAGGAGACGCTCAACATCGGCAAGCAGATCATCGGCGTGCTGGGCAACCCGATCCAGGTCTACGTCGTGATCGCCGTGCTCTTCATCGTGGTCAACTACTCGCTGTCGAAGCTGGCGCAGTACCTTCAGCGCCGGCTCTCGCAGGGCCGCAAGACCGCCGGCACCCCGGCGCAGAACCCGCCGCCCGCGGCGCTCATGTCGCAGAGCGAGAGCAGCGGTACGGGCCTCTGACCCGACGTACGACGAGAGGGCCGGCCCACGCGGGCCGGCCCTCTTCGTCTGCGTACCGTCAGCGGGCGATCTCGGTGACTCGGGACTCGCGGACCACGGTCACCCGGATCTGCCCCGGGTAGGTCAGCTCCTCCTCGATCTGCTTGGCCACGTCCCGGGCCAGGACCGCCGCGCCGATGTCGTCGACGTCCTCCGGCTTGACCATCACCCGGACCTCCCGGCCCGCCTGCATCGCGAAGACCTTCTCCACGCCGAGCTTGCCGGCCGCGATCTCCTCGATCCGCTCCAGCCGCTTGACGTACGCCTCCAGGCTCTCCCGCCGGGCACCCGGCCGCCCGCCCGAGCAGGCGTCGGAGGCCTGGGTGAGCACCGCCTCGATGGTCTGCGGCGGCACCTCGTTGTGGTGCGCCTCGATGGCGTGCACCACGTCCTCGCTCTCGCCGTACTTGCGGGCCAGGTCGGCGCCGATGATGGCGTGCGAGCCCTCCACCTCGTGGGTGAGCGCCTTGCCGATGTCGTGCAGGAACGCGCACCGCTTGATGGTGGGAATGTCCAACCGCAGCTCGGCGGCCATGATCCCGGCGATGTGCGCGGTCTCCACCAGGTGCTTGAGCACGTTCTGCCCGTACGACGTCCGGTAGCGCAACCGGCCGAGCAGGGTGACCAGCTCCGGGTGGATCTCGGTGATCCCGACCTCGACCAGGGCGTCCTCGGCGGCCCGGTGGCAGAGCTCCTCCACCTCCTGGCGGGCCAGGTCGTGCACCTCCTCGATCCGGTGCGGGTGGATCCGGCCGTCGAGGACCAGCTTCTCCAGGGTGAGCCGGCCGACCTCCCGGCGTACCGGGTCGAAGCAGGACAGCAGCACCGCCTCGGGAGTGTCATCGATGATCAGGTTGACCCCGGTGACCGACTCGAAGGCGCGGATGTTGCGCCCCTCCCGGCCGATGATCCGCCCCTTCATCTCGTCGCCCGGCAGGTGCAGGACGCTGACCACGCTCTCCGCGGTCTGCTCGCTGGCCACCCGCTGGATGGCGTCCACCACGATGTGCCGGGCGCGCTGCTCGGCGGTGTTGCGGGCGTCGGACTCGATGTCCCGCACCAGCAGCGCGGCCTCCCGCTTGGCCTGCGTCTCGATCGCCTCGATCAGCTCCGCCCGCGCGGCGTCGGCGGTCAGCCCGGCGACCCGTTCCAGCTCACGGCGGCGCTGCTCCTCGGCGGCGGCCAGCTCGGTCTCCCGCTCCACCAGCCCGGCCTCCCGCCGCGCCAGCTCGGCGCTGGCCGCGGTGAGCTGCCGTTCCCGCTCGGCCAGGCGCTCGACCTCCTCGGTGTGCAGCCGCTCCCGCTCGTCCATCCTGGCGGCCCGGCGTTCCACCTCGGCGGCCTGCTCGCGGGTGGTGGCGGCGAGGACGGCCACCTCCCGCTCACCGCTGCGCCGGGCGGCGGTCCGCAACTGCTCGGCGTCGGCCTCGGCCTGCCGGTGGGCCCGCTCCAGGATGGTGTCCGCCTCGGCACGGGCGTCGTCGAGCACCCGGCGGGCCTCGGCCCGGGCCGACTTCGCCTCCGCCTTCGCGGCGGCCGCCTCGGTCCGGGCGGCGGCCGCGGCGGACTTCGCCACGTCGATGGTGCTGTTCGCCTCGTTGGCGGCGCTGCGCAGCGCCGCCAGGGACTGCTCCTGGCGGTCCTTTTCGGCGATGAAGGCCGGGTCCTCCGGGGCCGGGGCCGCGCGGAAGCCGCGGATCGCCCGGACGCCGAAGAGCACCGCGCCCACGACGACCAGCGCCAGCAGCAGCACGGCGACGAGCAGCACCACCTCGACGCCGCTCATCTCGGCGCCCCGTCACTGCCGGGCGCGAGGTCGGACCGCTCTACGCCACCGGCGGACCCCCGACCGCCGACACCCCCTGGGGACCCGTGGTCCCTGTGCCGCCCCGTCATGGCCGCCTCCCCTGAACGTCGACACCGTGGAGGTTCGTGCCGGTGGGCACGCGCCTCCACGGCCCTGGACGCCCGACCGAGCGGCTGGCCGCGGGTACAGCTCTCCGTCGGCGGTGCCCCGCAGGGCATCGTCGACCGCCGGGTGCAGTTGTCGGATCGCCTCCGGACCGGCTGTCCGGAGCGACCGTCAAAGGCCGGTGGAGCTGGCCAAAGTGATGCTGTTCTGTTACGCGATCTATGTTGTGCGCTTAGCCTGCGCTGGTCGGGCAATGTGAGCCTGTAGGGCGAGGCTAGGTCGCCGAGGGCCGTTCGGTCAAGAACTCATGATCAAACCCCCCGAACGGAGCGAAGTTGAGCCGTCACCCGTTGCTGATGGCATGACGGACAGCAGCGGACAAACGCCCCGACGATCCGGGGTGCCCGTCGCCTTCCGGACCTGCTCACGGCCCCGGCGGGGGCCACTGGGAGCGCGGGATCTGGAGCCGCCGAGGGCGGGGGGTCAGCAGGCGCCGAGCGCGCGGGTCAGGAGGCGCCGAGGGCGCGGGCGGCGGCGACCAGGGCGGCGTTGTCGGGGGCGGGAGCGCCGTCCGGGAGGCCGAGGGTGTCCTCCAGGCCGATCCGGGTGTCCAGGCCCCGGCGTACCGCCTCGGCGAGCACCGGCCAGGCGGCAGCACCCTCGCCGTGCAGCAGCACCGGCGGGCCAGCCGGGGCGAGCAGCGCGAGCATGGCGTCGGCGTCGGCCAGCGCCCGGGTCGGGTCGTCCGGGGTGCACTCGACGAGGACCCGCCCGACCGGCACCCGCCACCCCCGTTGGGCGCGGACGGCCTGCGGGGTCCAGAGGCCGGCCTCGACCAGTACGCCCCGCTCGTGCAGTGCGGCGGCGACCGCCTCCGCCCCCTCCTCGTGCGCGTTGACCGACGCGAAGTCGGGCAGCACCGTCCAGGCCCGGACGGCGGCGACCCGGGCGGCCGGGTCGGGCTCGATCCACGCCCCGGTGCTCACCCCGACGGGGAGCCCCGGACGGGCGGCCCGGACGGCGGTCACCGCGTCGGCGATCACCGCCGGCGCCATCGACTCCACGCCGGAGGCGTCGCGGGGGTGGACGTGCACGGCGGCCACGCCGAGGGCGGCACAGCGGGCCGCGTCGGCGGCCAGCTCGGCCGGGGTGACCGGCACGCCGGGATGCTCGTCGCGGCTCCGGCCGCCGTTGAGACACGCCTTCAGCACCGGATCATCCTCTCCCGCCCGGACGCCACCGGCATGATCAGCTCCGGCCGTCTCGCGGATGCCGGGCGACACCGGGCCGCAATGGACGGCACCCGGGCGGAGCGGCGCGGGCTTCCCGCTGCGGGACGTCGCTCAGCCGGTGCGCGGGCGTCTCGCGGGGAGGCGTTGGTCAGTCGGTGGCGCGGGTGTCGCGGTCCAGTTCGCCCTCGGCCTCGGCCAGGGCGTCAGCGTCGATCTGCTCGGCGAACTCGGCCGCCTCGGCGCTCTGCGCGGCGAGGGCGTCCTTCACGGCGCGGATCGCCACGCCCGGCGGGTAGCCCTTGCGGGCGAGCATCCCGACCAGCCGGCGGAACACCGCGTCCGGTTCGCCTCGGGCGGTGCGCAGTTTCCGGTCCACCAGGGCGCGGGCGGTCTCCGCCTCGGTCTCCTCGTCCAGCTCGCCGAGCGCCTCGCTGGCCACGTCGCCGTCCACGCCGCGCTGGCGCAGCTCGTTGGCCAGCGCCCGGCGGGCCAGGCCCCGACCGGTGTGCCGGCTGGAGACCCAGGCGCGGGCGAAGGCGGCGTCGTCGATGATGCCGACCTCGTCGTACCGGTCGAGCACGTCGGCCGACACCTCGTCGGAGATGCCCCGCTTGGCCAGCGCGCCGGCCAGCTCGGCCCGGGTACGCGGGCGCACCGCGAGCTGCCGCAGGCAGATCTCCCGGGCCACCTCGGCCTCGTCGCGCGGTGGGGTCGGGGTCGCCTCCGGCTCGGTCTCGTCGGACCGGCCACGACGACCTCGACGGGGCCGTGGGGTGGTGCCGTCACCCGCTCGGGGCGGGCTGGCATCCCAGCCCCGCCCCGTGCGGGCGCGTCGTCCTGCCACTTAGCCGGCGGCCGATCAGAAGTCGACCGGCGGCAGTTCCGGGCCGCCGGCGGCGTCGCCCGCGCCGACCCCGACGCCGAGCTTCTCCAGGATCTTCTTCTCGATCTCGGCGGCGACGTCCGGGTTCTCCTTGAGGAACTCCCGGGCCTTCTCCTTGCCCTGGCCGAGCTGGTCACCGTCGTAGGTGTACCAGGCGCCGGACTTGCGGATGATCGCCTGCTCCACGCCGACGTCGATCAGCGAGCCCTCGCGGGAGATGCCCTTGCCGTACATGATGTCGAACTCGGCCTGCTTGAACGGCGCGGCGACCTTGTTCTTCACGACCTTGACCCGGGTGCGGTTACCGACCACGTCGGTGCCGTCCTTCAGGCTCTCGATGCGGCGCACGTCGAGTCGGACCGAGGCGTAGAACTTCAGCGCCCGACCACCGGTGGTGGTCTCCGGGCTGCCGAACATCACGCCGATCTTCTCGCGGAGCTGGTTGATGAAGATCGCCGTGGTGCCGGTGTTGTTGAGCACACCGGTGATCTTCCGCAGCGCCTGGCTCATCAGCCGGGCCTGGAGGCCCACGTGGCTGTCGCCCATCTCGCCCTCGATCTCGGCGCGCGGCACCAGAGCGGCCACCGAGTCGATCACGACGATGTCGATCGCGCCGGAGCGGACCAGCATGTCGGTGATCTCCAGCGCCTGCTCGCCGGTGTCCGGCTGGGAGACCAGCAGGGCGTCGGTGTCGACGCCGAGGGCCTTCGCGTAGTCCGGGTCGAGCGCGTGCTCGGCGTCGATGAAGGCGGCGATGCCGCCGGCCCGCTGGGCGTTGGCCACCGCGTGCAGGGCGACCGTGGTCTTACCGCTGGACTCGGGACCGTAGATCTCGACGACCCGGCCGCGGGGCAGGCCGCCCACGCCGAGCGCCACGTCGAGCGCGATCGAGCCGGTGGGGATCACCGAGGTCTGGATGACCGGCCGCTCCCCCAGCCGCATCACCGAACCCTTGCCGAACTGCTTGTCGATCTGAGCGAGAGCAAGGTCGAGTGCCTTCTCCCGATCGGGCCCTGCGGCCATGTTTGCCACCCCTGCCTTCGCCGGCGTCTTTCCTGAGCTTCGCGTCACGCGGGACACGCTAGGCGCTGGGTCCGACAGAAAACCAGCCGACGGGCCGTGAGCTGTGGACGAGCACCCCGCTGTGGACAATAGCCGAACAGGTGTACGAGTCGGCAAGCGACACGCGGGAGCGACGAGAACGCCGCTCAGCGTAGCCGGGCGGGCACCCGGTCGGGGTAGGCGGCGACGACGGCCCGCCACACCACGTGGGTCTGCTCACCCGAGGCGAGCGCCTGCTCGATGGTCCGCCCGCCCAGCTGGGACAACACCTGGTCGCGGGCGATGCTGGCCGCGTAGCCCGGCCCGAAGGCCTCGTCCAGCCGGGCCCAGAAGTCGGTCAGCCGCACGTGATCAGTCCTCCTCGTCCGGTGCCGCCACCGGCACCGGACGCAACGCTAGCGCCACCAGGGGCACCACCGCGATCGCCGCCAGCAGGGTCAGCACCGGATAACCCGCCGCCCGCATGACAAACCCGCTCAGGGCGGCGGCGCCGGCGCCGGCCAGCCCCATCGTCAGGTCGGAGAGACCCTGCACGCTCGGCCGGATCGCCGCCGGCACCGACTCCGACAGCAGGGTGGAGCCGGCCACCATGGTGCCGGACCAACCCAGCCCGAGCAGGGCCAGGCCGACCGAGAGCCGGGGCGTGTGGTGCCCGGCGGTGCCGGCGACCGCGCACGCGGCCAGCAGCAGCCCGACGCCGCCGAGGACGACCGCGCGCCGTCCCACCCGGTCGGTGAGCCAGCCCACCAGCGGGCTGAGCGCGTACATGCCGGCGATGTGCAGGCTCAGCACGATGCCGACCACCCGCAGCACGTCGGCGTCGCCGTGCGACTCGCCGAGGCGTACCGGCGTCATCGACATCACCGCGACCATCACCACGTGGCCGACCGCCACCGCCGCGATGCCGAGCCGGGCCGCCGGGCGGTCGCGTACCACCTGCCAGGCCGCGCGCATCCCCGCACCGCGCCGGGCGGTCCGCGCCGGCGCGGCGACGGCCTCGGCCGGCGGGGTGACGTCCGCGACGGCGGCCGCGACCGGGGCGTCGGCCGCCGCCAGCCGGCGCGCGGTGAGCAGCGGGTCGGGCCGCAGCAGCACCAGGAGTACGACGGCGGCGAGCACGAACGCGGCGGCGCTGAACGCGAACGGACCGGCCAGCGGTGGCAGTCCCCACCCGCTGGTGGTGCCGTCGGCGAGCGCGGCGAAGTTCGGCGCGGCCACCGCGCCGATGGTGGTGGCCCAGACGATCAGCGACAGCTGGCGGCCCCGGCGGGCCGGCTCGGCGAGGTCCACCGCGGCGTAGCGGGCCTGGAGGTTCGCCGCGGTGCCGCCGCCGAAGAGCAGCATGCCGAGGAAGAGCAGCGGTACGGAGCGGGTGACCGTGGCGAGCACCACCAGCACGGCGCCGACGGCGCCGGACAGGTAGGCGACGGCCAGCCCGGGTCGCCGGCCGTGCCCGTTCATGATCCGGGTGACCGGGACGGCGAGCAGCGCCCCGCCGACCACGGCGGCGCTCTGCGCCAGGCCGGCGACGGCGGTCCCGGCGACCCGGGCGGCGAGCAGCGCCCCCACCGAGATGCCGATGGTGACGCCGATCCCGCCGATGATCTGGGTGCTGAACAGCAGGCGCAGGGTCCGTCGCTGGATCGGCGCGACGTCCGGCCGGGTACGGGTCGGCGCGGTCAGGTCGGTGGCCATGCGGCCTCCTCGGTAAGGGGTCAGACGCGGCCCCATCCTTGCAAACCGGCCCCGCCCCGGGGGACCCGGTTTCGCTAAAGGCCGAGCCCGCGCCCGATGATCTCCTTCATGATCTCGGTGGTGCCGCCGTAGATGGTCTGCACCCGCCCGTCCAGCCAGGCCTTCGCCACCGGGTACTCCAGCATGAACCCGTAGCCGCCGTGCAGCTGCACGCAGCGGTCGGCGACCTTGTTCTGCAGCTCGGTGGTCCACCACTTGGCCTTCGCGGCGTCGGTGACCGAGAGCCGGCCGGCGTTGAACTCGGCCACGCAGTGGTTGACGAAGGTGCGCGCGATGGTGACCTCGGTGTCCAGCTCCGCCAGCAGGAACCGGTTGTGCTGGAACCTGCCGATCGGCCGGCCGAACGCCTCCCGCGAGCGGGCGTAGTCGAGGGTCACCGCGAGCAGCTTCTCCGCCGCCGCCACCGCCGCGACGGCGATGCTGAGCCGTTCCCGGGGCAGGTTGGCCATCAGGTGGTAGAAGCCGTGGTTCTCGGTGCCGATCAGGTTCTCCGCCGGCACCCGGCAGTCGTCGAAGAAGAGCTCGGCGGTGTCGTTGGCCTTCAGGCCCACCTTCGCCAGCCGCCGGCCCCGGGTGAAGCCGGGGGTACCGGTCTCCACCGCGACCAGGCTGACCCCGTGCGCGCCCTGGTCCGGCGCGGTACGCACCACCACGATCACCAGGTCGGCCATCTCGCCGTTGGTGATGAACGTCTTCTGCCCGTTGAGCAGCCACCCGTCGCCGTCGCGGACCGCGCTGGTGCGGATCCCGGCCAGGTCGCTGCCGGCGCCCGGTTCGCTCATCGCGATCGCGGTGACCAGGTCACCCGAGCAGAACCCGGGCAGCCAGCGCTTGCGCTGCTCGTCGGTGGTCAGCTCGGTCAGGTACGGCGCCACCACGTCGTTGTGCAGGCCGAAGCCGAGCCCCGAACAGCCCGACGCGACGATCTCCTCGTCCAGCACCGCGTTGAACCGGAAGTCGCGCTGCCCGCCGCCGCCGTGGTCGGTGTCGACGTCCATGCCGAGCAGCCCCGCCGCGCCGGCCTTGCGCCACACCTCGCGGTCGACGATGCCGTCGGCCTCCCACCGGGGGTGGTGCGGCACCGCCTCGCGGGCCAGGAACTCCCGGCACAGGTCGCGGAACTCCTCGTGGACCGGTTCGTACAGATGCTGCTCCATGGCGGCCAGTGTGGCACCGCTCACCCGCGCTGCCCAGGGGGCGGTGGCAGGCGTTGCCAGCGGCTCACCCGGGGCGCTACCCGGCCAGTGCGCGGGCGCCGACGGTCAGGTCCTGCACCAGCCCCGCGTACGCGGCGTCCTGGTCGTCGGCGCGCAGCACGGCGGACGGGTGGATGGTGGCCAGCAGCTGCGCGGCCGGCGCGTCGGCCACCTTCCCGGCGCTGTCCACCGGGACCCGGACGAAGTCCTCCGGGCGTTGCGCGGCGGCCGGCCAGGGCAGCAGCTCGCCGCGCTGCTTGGTCACCCGGAACGCCGGGCCGAGCAGGGCCTTGGCGGCGGTCGCGCCGAGCACCACCACCAGATCCGGACGCAACCGGGAGAACTCCGCGACCAGCCAGGGCCGGCAGGCGGTGATGTGCACCCGGTCCGGCGTCTGGTGGATGCGCCGCTTCCCGCGCAGCTCGAACCTGAAGTGCTTTACGGCATTCGTCAAATAGATGTGCTTTGGGTCGATTCCGGCGTCGTCGACCGCTCGCCGCAACAGCCGGCCGGCCGGCCCGACGAAGGGCAGTCCTTTTTGATCTTCCATGTCGCCGGGCTGCTCGCCGACCAGGACCACCCGGGCGCTCTCGTCACCCCGGCCGAAGACCGTCTGCGAAGCGTCGCGGTACAGCTCGCAGCCCCGGCAACCGGCGGCCGCGGCGCGCAGCTCGTCGAGGGTGTCGGCCTGCGGCGGGATGAACTTCTGCGCACCGGGCGCGTCGGTCTCGGCCATGGCGAACTTTATATCCCGGATTCGCCGGCGACGCCGGGTGTGGCGCGGCCACTTACCCTCCGGAATGTCGACCATGCGCCTCGAGGACCAGTCGTGGTCACGCGGTGAACCGACCCGGCGGGGCCGGCCGGAGCGCCCGCGCGACCGCGTCGGCGACCGGCACCAGGTCGGCGTCGTCGAGCGCGCTGACGGTGATCCGGACCCCGGGCTCGGCACCGATCCGGTAGAGCGCGCCGGGCGCCACCGACCACCCGGCGTCGCGCAGCGCGGTGACCACACTGGTCTCGTCCGGCACCGGCAGCCAGATGTTGATGCCGCTGCGACCGCGCCCGGCCAGGCCCCGGGCGGCGAGCGCCGCCAGCAGCCCGGTACGTCGCCGCTCGTACTCCTCGCCGGAGCGGCGGACCAGCTCCGCGGTGGCCGGGTCACGCCAGAGCGAGAGCACGAGCCGTTGCAGCACGGTGGAGACCCAACCGGCGCCGACCCGGGCACGGCCGGCGACCCGGGACACCGTGGCCTCGTCGCCGGCCAGCACCGCCAGCCGCAGGTCGGGCCCGAACGGCTTGCTCACCGAGCGGACGAAGGCCCACGCCGGGGTCGCCCCGGCGAGCGGGTGCAGCGGCACCCGGGCCAGCTCGGCGGCATGGTCGTCCTCGATCAGCAGCAGGTCGGGGCGGCCGGCGAGCAGCTCCCGCAGGGCTCCGGCCCGCTCGGCGGAGACCGCGGCGCCGGTCGGGTTCTGCGCGCGGCTGGTCACCACCAACGCCCGGGCGCCGAGGGCCACGGCGTCGCGCACGCCGGCCTCGGTGGGCCCGTCGTCGTCCACCGGTACGCCGATCGGCCGCAGCCCGAGCGCGGCGACCAGGTCGAGCAGGTTGGCCCAGCCCGGGTCCTCCACCGCCACCGCGTCACCGGGCCGCAGGTGCGCGGCGAGCAGCCGCTCGATGCCGTCCAGCGCGCCCCCGGTCACGGTGATCTCCTCGGCCGGTACGCCGTCGGCGGCGAGCCGGTCCCGGGCCGCCTCGGCGAACGCGGGAAGCAGGGCGGTCGAGGCGTACCCGACGGGTGGGCCGATCTCGGCGGCCAGCGCGGCCAGGTGCGGGCCGAGCGGGGGCAGCAGCCGAGGGTCGGGGTACCCCTGGGAGAGGTCGCGGGTGCCGGGCGCGGGCGGCGGGTGCAGCGCGGCGCGCCGGCCGGTGACCGGGGGCCGGGGGCGCACCCGGGTGCCGTGGCGGCCGGCGGTCACGACCAGACCCCGCTGGCGCAGCTCCTGGTAGGCCCGGGCGACGGTGGCCGGGCTGACCCCCAACTCGGTGGCGAGCGCCCGGACGGCGGGCAGCGGACTGCCCGGGGCCAGCGCGTCGGCCCGGATGCCGGTTTCCACGCTCGCCGAAATGGCGGCCGACGTACTGCCACTGATCTGATAACGTACTGCCACAGTTAGCGGATTGTACTAGAACAAAGGTGGGATGTCGCATGTACGCCCCGACCCCGCGCACCACGGCCAGCCGCTCGCGTGACCGGATGAGCTACGACCCGGCCGCCGTGCACGCCGTGCTCGACGAGGCGTACCACTGCGTGCTCGGGTTCACCGTCGACGGCGAGCCCCGGCTGCTGCCCACCCTGCACGTGCGCATCGGCGACACCCTCTACCTGCACGGCTCCACCGGCAGCCGGCCGCTGCTCGCCGCCCGCGGTGACGACGGACTGCGGATCTGCGTCACCGTCACCCTGCTCGACGGGCTGGTCTACGCCCGCTCACAGTTCCACCACAGCGCCAACTACCGGTCGGTGGTCGCGCACGGCACCGCCCACCTGGTCACCGACGACGCAGAGAAGTCACGGATGCTGACCGCCCTGGTGGAGAAGGTCGCCGCCGGTCGCAGCGCGGACAGCCGCCCGCCGAGCCGCCGGGAGCTGGCCGAGACGGCCGTGCTGGCGCTGCCGCTGCGCGAGGTGTCGCTGCGGTCCCGCACCGGTGGGGTCCGCGACGACCCCGCCGACCTCGACCTGCCGTACTGGGCCGGGGTGGTGCCGCTGCGGCTGACCGCCGGGCTGCCGGAACCGGACGCGGGCGTCACCGCGCCGGTGCCGGCGGGACTGCGGACCGCCGGTTCGCCGTGGCGGGAGGCGGCGACCCTGCGGGGCGAGCACGTGCTGCTGGAGCCGCTGGACCTGGCCCACGCCGACGAGCTCTTCACCGCCACCGCCGAACCGGAGGTCTGGGCGCACCTCAGCCACCCGCTGCCCACCGACCCGGCCACCATGAGGGAGATCGTCGCGGGCGCGCTGGCGGCCGGGCACCGGGGCGAACGGGTGCCCTGGGTGCAGCGCTGCGCGCGGACGGGCGCGGTGGTCGGCACCACCTCGTACTACGACATCGACCCCGAGCGGCGGGCGGTCGCCATCGGCCACACCTGGCTCGGCCGGCCCTGGTGGCGCAGCGGGATCAACACCGAGGCCAAGCGGCTGCTGCTCAGCCGTGCCTTCGACGAGCTCGGCGCGGTCCGGGTGGCGTGGCACACCGACATCCGCAACACCCGCTCGCAGGCGGCGATCGAGCGTCTGGGCGCCACCCGGGAGGGCGTGCTGCGGATGCACCGGCAGCGCCCGGACGGCTCCTGGCGGGACACCGTGCAGTACGCGATGACCGTCGACGAGTGGCCGAACGCACAGGCCAGGCTCCGGGAAAGGCTTCGCCGTACGGCACCCGTGGCGTGATGATGGCGGGCGTGCTGGGCATCACCGACATCTGGACGTACGTGCTGGGGACCGTGGCGATCATTCTGCTGCCGGGGCCGAACTCGCTCTTCGTGCTCTCCACCGCCGCCAAGCGGGGGGTGGGGGCCGGCTACCGGGCCGCGGGCGGGGTGTTCGTCGGCGACGGGGTGCTGATGTTCCTCTCCGCCGCCGGGGTGGCGTCGCTGCTCAAGGCGTACCCGCCGCTCTTCCTGGTGATCAAGTACGCGGGTGCGGCGTACCTCGGGTATGTCGGGCTGACGATGCTGCGCGGCGCCTGGCGGCGCTGGCGTGACCGCAACGACCCGGCGGCGCCGCGGCTGATCGACGCCGCGGAGCCGGCGGCGATGCGCAGCCCGTTCCGCAAGGCGTTGGTGATCAGCCTGCTCAACCCGAAGGCGATCCTCTTCTTCATCTCGTTCTTCATCCAGTTCGTCGACCCCGGGTACGCCTGGCCGGCGCTGTCGTTCCTGCTGCTCGGGCTGATCGCCCAGGTCACCAGCGCGCTCTACCTGACCGCGTTGATCTTCATGGGCACCTTCCTGGCCGCCCAGTTCCGGCGCCGCCGGCGGCTGGCCGCGAGCGCGACCACCGGCGTCGGGGTGCTCTTCCTCGGCTTCAGCCTGAAGCTCGCCACCGCCTCGGTCTGACCCCGGCCGGGCGGTTGGTGTCGCGGGAGGCGCGGTCGGCGGCGGCGCCCCGGGTGCCGCCGCCCCCGCCGGGGTCTGGCGATCAACCGCCGTCGCCCCCACCTCGGTCGGGCGCCGGCGCAGGGCATCAGGTGCCGTCGCCACCACCGCCGCCGATGCCCCCGCCCCCGGCGGTGCCGCCGAGGCCGTAGCCGGGCGCGACCGGTTCGTCGGGATGGCGGCTGACGTGGGCGGACTCGGTGATCTTGGCGGACCGGTCGGCGTGCGAGGCGGCCGCCGCGTGCCGGTTGATCGCCACGCGCAGCCACCCGTCCACGACGGCCACCCAGTCCCGCTGGTCGGCACCGGTGTGCCAGATCCGGAAGCGGCTGATGCTCTGGTGGCTGATCCCGGTCAGCGACAGCCGGCGGTCCAGCCAGAGGACCACCTCCAGGCCGGCCGAGTTCGCCACGAAGATCACCTCCAGCTCGGTGATCGGGCCGGCGTAGAGCGGTCCCACCCAGTAGCCGACTCGCTGGTGCACCGGCAGCGCCTGCTCGACGCCGGGCAGCCGGCCGTGCGACAGGCCGGCCTGCCGGATCAGGAAGCCGAGCGTGTCCAGTGCGGCGAGGATGTGCTGCTGGGTGGGGAGCGGATGGACGAAGACCGGCACCATCGCCCCCTGGTCCAGCTCGGGGTCGACCGACACCTCGGTCCGGAGCCCGGTGCGCATGCTCATCAGGGGCACCCCGCCGAAGATCGTCACCGGGGTCTCCCAGGGCAGCGGCAGGGCGAAGTCGATCGCCCGGCGTCGCCCCGCCGGCACCACGAACCGGCCGCCGATGGGCACCTGGTGGTACTGCACCAGTCGCCGTGGACTGCGCGGATCGTCCGATTCCGCGGTGGCGACCAGGCCCAGCCGGACGTGCCGGATCGGCACGTCGTCCGGCCCGGCGGCGAGCGTCACCCGCCCCGGCAACCGCAGCCCCGGCCGGGTGCTCGGATTGGTCAGCGTGGTGCTCACCGAGAGCCCGGTCCACCCGGACTCCCGCGCCACCCCGGTCAGCCGCACGCCCGCGCTCCCCTCCCCTCGCCTCGCTCGGGGCTTTCCCACCCCCCGTCCCGGCACTCCCCGCCCGCGCGGCGGTCCGCCGCACTTCCCGAGCGCCCCGAGCGGCAGCCCGCCACGCACTTGCACTTTCGGGGAAAGAGTGGCCATTTCCCGCCCGATGGCCACGCTTTCTCCGAAGGTGCGCGGGTCTTGGGGGGAAGGGGGTGGGGACGAGGCCGGCCGCCGGGTCACGGGGAGCCGGCGGCCGGGCGGAAGGTGGGGTGGGCGTCAGCGCAGGCGTCGGCCGCGCGGGACCGGGTCGGTCTCGTCGTCGAACTCGCCGATGACCTCCTCCAGCAGGTCTTCGAGGGCCACGAAGCCGATCGGACGGGTGGGGCCGCCACCGTTGCGGACCAGCGCGAGCTGGGACTGGTCGGCGCGCATCGCGGCCACCGCCTCGGTGACCGAGGAGGTCGCCGGCAGGGTGAACGCCCGGGTCATCAGCTCGCCCGCCGTCGCCGGCCGGCCGGTGGTGACCGCCCGCACCGCCTCCCGTACGTGGACCAGGCCGCAGACCTCGCCGCCCGGGTCCAGCACGGCGAGCCGGGACCGGCCGCTGTCCCGGCTGACCTGCTCGATCCGGTCCGCGGTGTCGTCCCGGCGGACCGTGACGATCTCGTCGAAGGGCTCCATCACGTCCCGGACGGTGGTGCCCTGCAACTCCAGCATGCTGGTCAGCAGGTGGTGCTGCTCGGCGCCGAGCAGCCCGTGCTCGCGGGACTGCTCCAGCAGGATGCGCAGCTCGTCCGGGCCGTGCACCTGGGCGAGCTGGTCCTGCTGCTGCACCCCGAACAGCCGCAGCACCACGTTGGCCAGCGCGTTGAGCGCCGACAGCACCGGCCGGGCCACCCGGGCGAAGGCCCGGAACGGCAGCGCCAGCAGCAGCGCCGACCGCTCGGCATCGGTGATCGCCCACGATTTCGGGGCCATCTCCCCGACGACCAGGTGCAGGAAGGTCACCAGCGCCAGCGCGAAGACCAGCGCGACGGCGTGGCTGGCCGCGTCGGGCAGCCCCACCGTGTGCAGCAGCGGGCTGAGCAGGTGTTCGATCGCCGGCTCGGCCAGCGCGCCCAGCCCCAGGGTGCACAGCGTGATGCCGAGCTGCGCGCCGGCCAGCATCAGCGACAGCTCGCGGACGCCGTCCAGGGCCGCCCGCGCCGCCCGACCGCCACCGGCGGCCGCCTGCTCCAGGCGGTAGCGCTTGCTCGCCAACAGGGCGAACTCGGCGGCCACGAAGAAGCCGTTGAGCGCCAGCAGCAGCGCCGAGACCAGCAGTGCGACGCCGGGGCTCATGCCGCCACCTCCCCGCCGGGGGCCTCGCCGGCCATCCGCAGCCGCACCGAGTCGGCCACGTGCCGGTCCACGACGAGCACCTCGACCAGGGCGCGCTCGCGTGGCGCCTCGCCGTCGGCGGGCAGGCTGATCTCCAGCCGGTCACCCACCTCGGGCACCCGGCCCAGCTCCCGCATGACCAGCCCGGAGAGGGTGTCGTACTCGGGGGCCTCGGGCAGCGCGATGCCGGTGCTGTCGGCGACCTCGTCGATCCGCCAGCGGGCCGGCACCACCCAGGAGCCGTCCGCCTGCCGGGCGGGGGCGCGCTCCGGCGGGTCGTCCTCGTCGCGGATCGGGCCGACCAGTTCCTCGGCGATGTCCTCCAGCGAGATCACCCCGGCGAAGCCGCCGTACTCGTCGACCACGCAGGCCAGCTGCCGGTGCCCGGACCGCAGCCGGTCCAGCACCGTCGGCAGCGGCAGCGTCTCGGGCACCAGCAACGGGGGTACGGCCACCGCGCTGACCGGGGTGGTGGCGCGCCGCGCCGGGGGTACGCCGAGCACGTCGGCGATGCCGACCACGCCGACCAGGTCGTCCACGCCCTCGGCGCCGCGCACCGGGAAGCGGGAGTGGCCGGTGTCGAGCAGCTCGACGACCCGGCTGACCGGCTCGTGCGCCCGTACGGTGTGCACGTCGACCCGGGGCACCATGGCCTCCCCGGCGGTCAGCTCCCGGAAGTCGAGGCCCCGGTCGAGCAGGTCGGACATCTCGGCGTCGAGGTGCCCCTCCTCCCGGGACTCGGCGATGATCTGTTCCAGGTCCTCCGGGGTGGCGCCGCTGGGCAGCTCCTCGATCGGCTCGATGCCGACCCGGCGCAGCAGCCGCACCGCCGCCCGGTCGAAGAGCGTGATCAGCGGGCCGGCGACCTTCAGGTACATCAGGGTGGAGCGGCTCAGCGCCCGGGCCAGCGGCTCGGCGCGGGCGATGGCCAGGTTCTTCGGGGCGAGTTCACCGAGGACCATCTGCACCACGGTGGCGATGAGCAGGGCCAGCGCCACCGACAGCGGGAGGCTGACTGCGGTGGAGACACCGGCGCCGCCGAGCAGTTCGGCCAGCCCGGCGCCCAGGTACGGCTCGGCGACGTAACCGACCAGCAGGGCGGTCACGGTGATGCCGAGCTGGGCGCCGGAGAGCATGAACGAGAGCCGGCCGGTGACCTCCAGGGCCCGGGCGGCCGCCTGGTCACCCTCCTCGGCCTGTTGCTTGAGCCGGCCGCGGTCCACCGCGACGTAGCCGAACTCCTGGGCCACGAAGTAGCCGGTGGCGGCGGTGAGAACGATGATGAGTACGAGACCGACGACGATCAGCACGGGTCGCTCAGGGCTCCCGGGGACGTCGGGGCGAGGGGATGCCGGGCACAACCCGGCTGGCTACTGCTGCCCTCCTGGGCAGAGGAGTCGATCATGCGGCAATTCTATCTGTGGTCGCTGAATGCCCGCTGAAGGTGGGGACAAAGCCGCTGCTCATCCCCTATTTCCGGTGCTCGGCGAGTTCGTCCCGGTCCAGCAGCGTCCGGTCCACCCGCCCCGACCGGTACGCGGCCCGGCCGATCATCTGCGCGGCCACCGGCGCGGTGGCCAGTTGGAAGACGGCGACCAGCGCGATCATGCCGAGGTCGGCGGGGCTGCGCAGCCGCAACGCCAGCCCGAGCAGCAGGAGCAGCGCCCCGAGCACCTGCGGCTTGGTGGCGGCGTGCATCCGGTCCAGCACGTCCGGAAAGCGCAGCACCCCGATCCCGGCGACGAGGCTGAGCAGCGCCCCCGCCACCAGGGCGATCGCCCCCAGCCAGTCGGCGACCGTACCCGCGCTCACCGGGCAGCCTCTTCGTTCGCGACGCCGCCGTGCGCCGGCCGGGCCGGGACGGCGGGCAGCCGGGCCGGGCGCGTCACGCCTCCTCCCGGACGGCGAAGCGGACCAGGGCCACCGAGCCGACGAACCCGAGCAGCGAGAGCACCACCAGCACCGGCAGCGTGGTGGCGTGCCGGTTGATCGCGGCCTCCGCCCCGACCGCGCCGAGCATGATCGCGAGCAGCAGGTCGGCGGCGATCACCCGGTCCAGCAGCGACGGGCCCCGGTAGATCCGGGCCAGCGCCAGCAGCGCGGTGACCGAGAGCAGCACGGTGAGGACGACGGTGAGGACGACGGTCATGTGGACCTCCGGTCGACGGGATCGGTGGCGAGCAGGCGCACCTCGGCGTCGGAGCCGATCGCCCGGACGACGCGTTCCTCGACGGCGAGGACCCGGTCCCGGCTGTCGGACAGGTCCTCCGGACGCCGGACGTCCAGGACGTGCACGTAGAGGACGCCCGCGTCCCGGTCGATCTCGAGGATCAGGGTGCCGGGGACCAGCGAGAGCAGCTCGGCGGTGAGCGCCAGGTTGAGGTCGGTGCGCACCCGCAGGCGTACTCCGATGATCGCCCCGCGCGGCCGGTAGCCGGGGCGGACGGCGATCGCGGCGACGTGCACGCTGGCGTCGACCAGCTCGGCGACGAACGTCGTCAGCAGCACCAGCAGCGCCCGGGGCCGCAGCCGGCCGCCGAAGGAGACCGGCGGCAGCGGGAAGAACAGCAGCACCGCGACGCCGACCAGTGCCCCGCCGAGCAGGTTTCCCCAGGAGATCTCGCCCCAGAGCAGGTTCCAGACCGCGATCAGCCAGCCCAGGGCGATGGCCTGGTCGCGGCGGCGGCCGCCGCGCCGCGTAGGCGGTGACCCAGTGGTGTCCGGGGCGGTCACGGGGCACCGTCGGGCAGCACGGCCCGCACGTACGGGGTGCGCAGCCGCAGATCGGCCGCGGCGTCGGCGGTGACGCGGAACAGCGGACCGGCGGCGAGCGTGAACGTCAGGCCCAGCACCACCAGGGCGGCGGTGGCGCCCACCATCAGCTGCGGCAGCCGGACCACCGGTTCGTCGGTGGCCAGCCGGGGCGCCCGCCAGAACGCGATGTTCCACACCCGGGAGGCGGCGTAGAGGGTGAGCAGGCTGGTCGTCGTGCCGGCGGCGACCAGCACCCAGGGCAGCGGCCCGCCGACCGCCACGCCGGCCTGGAGCAGGCCGACCTTGCCGAGGAAGCCGGAGAAGGGCGGGATGCCGGCGAGGTTCATCGCCGGGACGAAGAAGAGGACCGCCAGCAGCGGGGCGATCCGGGCCAGGCCGCCGATCCGGCGCAGGTCGGTGCTGCCGGCGCGCTCCTCGACCAGCCCGGCGACGAGGAAGAGCGTGGTCTGGATGGTGATGTGGTGCACCACGTAGAAGATCGCGCCGGAGAGCGCGGCGGCGGTGCTCAGTGCCACCCCGTAGATCATGTAGCCGATGTGGCTGACCAGCGTGAACGAGAAGAGCCGCTTCATGTCCGACTGCGCCACCGCGCCGAGCACGCCGACCACCATCGTCAGCCCGGCCACCACCATGAGCAGGCCGGAGACCTGCCCGCCGGGGAAGAGCAGCGTCTCGGTCCGGATGATCGCGTAGACGCCGACCTTGGTGAGCAGGCCGGCGAAGACCGCGGTCACCGGGGCCGGCGCGGTCGGGTAGCTGTCCGGCAGCCAGGCGGAAACGGGAAAGACCGCCGCCTTGATGCCGAAGGCGAGCAGCAGCATCAGCTGCAACCCCAGCCGTACGCCGTCCGGCAGCGCGTCGAGGCGGGTGGCGAGCTGGGCCAGGTTGAGGGTGCCGGTGGCGGCGTACACCAGGCTGACCGCGACCAGGAAGATCATCGAGGAGAGGATGCCGACCACGACGTACGTCGAGCCGGTGCGGATCCGGGCCTCGGTGCCGCCCAGGGTGATCAGTACGAAGCTGGCGGCCAGCAGCATCTCGAAGCCGACGAAGAGGTTGAACAGGTCCCCGGCGAGGAAGGCGTTGGTGATACCGGCGGTCAGCACCAGGTAGGTCGGGTGGTAGATGCTCACCGGCGCGGATTCGCTGGTCTCGCTGCGGCCCTGGCCGATGGAGTAGATCAGCACGCAGAGGGTGACCGCCGAAGAGACCACCAGCATCAGCGCGGCCAACTGGTCGGCGACCAGCACGATCCCCACCGGCGCCGGCCACCCGCCCACCTGCGTCACCACCGGCCCGTGCCGGTACGCCTGCACCAGCAGCGCCACCGCGAGAACCAGGTTGCCGGTGAGCGCGACCACGCTGACCGTGCGCTGCACCCGGGGCAGGTTGGCCAGGATCAGGGTCAGCGCGGCGCCGAGCAGCGGCACCACCACCGGCAGCGGCAGGAGTCGGTTCACTGCCGCCCACCCCGTCGGCGCAGCCGGCGTCGGGCGGGCCCCGGGTCCACCTGCTCCGGGTCGTCGTTCGGCCCCTCCCCGCCGAGGTCGGCGTCGAGCACCTCGTTGCGCTCGGCGAGCTGCACGATCTGGCGGTCCTCCAGGTCGTCCTGCACCTCGTCGTCGCCGCCGAGATACCAGCTGCGGTAGGCGACCGCCGCGAGGAACGCGGTCAGCCCGAAGGTGATCACGATGGCGGTGAGCACCATGGCCTGGACCAGCGGGTCGCTGAACTCCGCCACCTCGGCGGTGCCGACCACCGGCGCCGCGCCGGACCGGCCGCCGAGCAGGATGAGCAGGTTCACCCCGTTGCCGAGCAGGATGACGCCGAGCAGGATCCGGGTCAGGCTGCGCTCCAGCAGCAGGGTCACCCCGGTGGCCGCGAGCACGCCGACGGCGAGCACCAGCACCAGGGTCGGCCCCGCGCCGCCCTGCCTCACCCCGACTCCCCCTCCCGCTCGACGACGAGCCCCCGCTCGGACCTGCCGGCCGCCTCGATGTGCCGGTCCACCTCGGCGCCGAGGCTGCGCAGGATGTCCAGCACCAGCCCGACCACGACCAGGTAGACGCCGACGTCGAAGAAGAGCGAGGTGACCAGGTACGGCTCGCCCAGCCAGGGCAGCGGCAGGTTCACCTTGGCGCTCTCCAGCACGTCGCCGGTGGTCAGCAGGGACACCACACCGCCGCCGACGGAGATCGCCAGCCCGGCGCCGAGCACCGTGCCCGCGCCGACCGGGGCACCCTCGGCCAGCTCGTACCGGCCGCCGGCGAGGTAGCGCAGGGTCAGCGCCAGACTCGCCACCAGGCCGCCGGCGAAGCCGCCGCCGGGGGCGTTGTGGCCGGAGAAGAGCAGGAAGAACGAGAAGAGCACCATGGTGTGGAAGATCAACCGGGTGACCACCTCGAAGACGATCGAGCGGCGCCGCTCGTGCAGGGTCGGGCCACCGCTGAGCCAGACCGGCCCGGTGTCCCGCCGGGGCGCCCGCGACGGTTCGCCCCGGCGCGGTCGAGGGCCGGTGCGGGACCGCTCGAAGATCAGGCTGGCCACCCCGGTCGCGGCCACCACCAGCACCGCGAGCTCGCCCATGGTGTCCCAGGCCCGGATGTCGACCAGGGTCACGTTGACGACGTTGCGGCCGTACCCCTCGACCACCGCGAGATCGGGGAAGGCCAGCGAGATCGGCGCGGCGGTCCGGGAGCCGGCGGCGGCCAGGGCGAGGCCGGCGAGGACCACCCCGACGCCGACGCCGACCAGCCGCCGCGCCCACCGGCTGCGGCGCAGCGGTCGGGCGGAGAAGCGTTCCGGCAACCGGCGCAGCACCAGCACGAAGACGGCGATGGTCGCCGTCTCCACCAGGAACTGGGTCAGTGCCAGGTCGGGCGCGCCGTAGAGGACGAAGAGCATCGCGGTGCCGTAGCCGGTCACCCCCACCAGCAGCATCGCGGTCAGCCGCCGGCGGGCGCGGACCGCCAGCAGCGCCGCGACCGCGACGACGAGGGTGACCACCAGTTGCAACGGGCTGTCCCAGAGCGCGATCCGCTCGCGCCAGGGGCGGGCGGCCAGCAGCGTCGCGCCGGGCACCAGTACCAGGGCGAGCAGCATCGCGCCCAGGTACTGCGGCAGGGAACCGCGCTGGGTGGCGCCGGTGACCTCGATGGCGAGCCGGTCGAAGCGGTGGGTGACCCACTCGTACCCCTGGTTGCCGCCGACCGGCGCGCGCAGCCGGGCCAGCGCGGGCGCGAGCGGGCCGCGCACCGCGTGCAGCACGTAGCCGCCGGCCAGCGCCACCGCCGACAGGCCGAGCGCGGGGGTCAGGCCGTGCCAGAGCGCCAGGTGCTCGTGCGGTGCGCCGAACAGCTCCGCGTAGGGGCGCAGCGGCCCCTCCAGCCCGGCCACGGCGGGACCGGCGACGAGCCCGCCCACGGCGAGCAGGGCCGGCGGCAGCAGCATCGGCACGGGCACCGGGTCGGGCTCGGTCGGCTCGACGCCCGGCCGGGTGGCGAAGGCGCCCCAGAGGAGCCGGATGCTGTACGCGACGGTGAGGGTGGTGCCGACGACCAGCCCGGCGAGGACGACCGGCCGCTCGGCCAGCGCGGTGAAGACCGCCTCCTTGCCGACGAAGCCGAGCAGCGGCGGCACCCCGGCCATGGAGGCGGCGGCGAGCGCGGCCACCGCGGCGAGCACCGGCGCCCGTCGCCCCAGCCCGGACAGCTCCCGCAGGTCACGGGTGCCGACCTCGTGGTCGATGATGCCCACGACAAGGAAGAGCGCCGCCTTGAACAGGGCGTGCGCCAGCAGCATCACCACCCCGGCGAGCGCGGCGTCCGGGCTGCCGGCGCCGAGCACCACCGCCAGCAGTCCGAGCTGGCTGACCGTGCCGTACGCCAGCAGCAGCTTCAGGTCGCACTGCCGCAGCGCCGCCCAGCCGCCGGCGATCATCGTGACCAGGCCGAGGGTGAGCACCACCGGTCGCCACGGCCCGACGCCGGCCAGCACCGGGGCGAGCATTCCGATCAGGTAGATCCCCGCCTTGACCATGGCCGCCGCATGCAGGTATGCGCTGACCGGTGTGGGCGCGGCCATCGCCACCGGCAGCCAGGCGTTGAACGGCACGATCGCCGACTTGGCGAGCGCGCCGGTCAGGATCAGCAGTACCGCGACGACCAGCGCGGCGCCGCCGGGCAACGGCGCGCCGGCGATCTCCGACCAGCGGTAGCTGCCCGCGTGCTCGCCGAGGATCAGGAAGCCGACCAGCATGGCCAGGCCGCCCAGGGTGGTGACGGTCAGCGCCTGGGCCGCCGCCCAGCGGCTGGCCCGCCGCTCGGTGCTGTGGCCGATCAGCAGGTAGGAGAAGACCGTGGTCAGCTCCCAGAAGACGTACAGCAGCAGCAGGTCGTCGGCGAGGACCAGGCCGAGCATCGCGCCGGCGAAGGCGACCAGCACCGCGACGAACCGGACCAGGCCGGCGGAGTCGGGGGCGAAGTACCGGCCGCAGTAGATCAGCACCAGCGCGCCGACGCCGCCGACCAGCAGGGTCATCAGCCAGGACAGCGTGGTCAGCCGCAGCGCCACGTCGACGTCGAGCTGGTCGATCCAGTGGTACGTCTCGACGACCGCACCGCCGTCGCGGACCGTCGGCGTACGGGTCAGCGCCCAGCCGAACGCGGCGGCCGGCGCCAGCGCGAGCGGGTAGCAGGCGCGCGGACCCCACCGCCGGACCAGCAGCGGCGCGGCGAGAGCCGCCGCAAGGTGGAGGAGCAGCAGTACGAGCACGCGTCCTCCCCCGGTCGAGCTGGCGGCGCGCGCCGGGAGGAATGTCCCGGTCTGCACCGATCAGACGCCAGATCGCCGGTCGAGGGGGCGTTTTGCGGAAATCGCCCGCCGTCGCCGTGCTTCAGGGCGAGGGTGGCAGGCACCCCCGCTGGCTCCTGTGGAGCTGATGTCGTGAACGACTCAGCCGCGCGGCTGACCCGCTCGGCCGGTCAGCGCAGCGCGACGTCGCCGGCCGGCACGGCGGCCTCCCGGGGCGGCCGGTCCCGCCGGGTCTCGACCAGCAGGTCGGGGCGGCCGAGCTGGACGACGACCTTGTTGACCACGCGCTGGGCGGCGGCGAGCGAACGGACCGAGAGCAGGTTGCCCCGGCTCTCCCGGCGCAGCACGAAGTAGTGCACGGCGGCCCGCACCTGACCCCGATCGGCCGCGCTGGCCTGGGCGGTGGAGACGACCAGCTCGCGCAGCGAACGGGCGAGCCGCTCGGCGAGCTCCAGCTCGGGGCCGCGCAGACTGCCCCGGACGGCGGCGAGGTGACTGTCGACCTTCCGGATGAGCACGTCGGTGGCGGGCGCGAAGCCGGGCTCCTCGACGGTCATCCGATCCCCTCCACCCGACGCTGCGTTGCGAGTGAAGTTACTTTATGTTGCGCGTCACAAGCAAGCAGTTAGTTAAGACTTAACACGTCAAGCCGCTCATCCGACCCGTAAGCAGTCGCAGCCGGACAGACCGCGTCCGCGCCCGGCCGGATGTCACACCGACCGGGCAGGATGGAAGGCGTGACAGAGCAGGTGGGCGGGGCCGACGGCGCGCGGGCGATGGCCGGCTTCGGCGCGGCGACCCGGGAGTGGTTCACGGCCGCCTTCGCCGCGCCCACCCCGGCGCAGACCGGCGCCTGGCGGTCGGTGGCCGCCGGGCGCAACGCGCTGGTGGTCGCGCCGACCGGTTCCGGCAAGACGCTCGCCGCCTTCCTCTGGTCGCTGGACCGGCTGGCCAAGGAGCCGCCGCCCGCCGAGGTGCGGCAGCGCTGCCGGGTGCTCTACGTCAGCCCGCTCAAGGCGCTCGCGGTCGACGTCGAGCGCAACCTGCGCGCCCCGCTCGCCGGCATCCGCCAGGCGGCCACCCGACTCGGCATCGCACCCCCGGAGATCACCGTCGGGATGCGCACCGGCGACACTCCCGCCGACGAGCGGCGGGCCTTCGCCCGCACCCCGCCGGACATCCTGATCACCACGCCGGAGTCGTTGTTCCTGCTGCTCACCTCCGCCGCTCGGGATTCGCTGCGCGGCGTCGAGACGGTGATCGTCGACGAGGTGCACGCGGTCGCCGGCACCAAACGCGGCGCGCACCTGGCGCTCTCCCTGGAACGCCTCGACGAGCTGTTGGAGACCCCCGCCCAGCGGATCGGCCTCTCCGCCACCGTCCGGCCGATCGACGCGTGCGCCCGGTTCCTCGGCGGCGCCCGCCCGGTCGACGTGGTGCAGCCGGCCAGCACCAAGACCATCGAGGTGAGCGTCCAGGTCCCGGTGGAGGACATGACCCGCCTCGACGAGCAGGAGCCGCCGGAGGACGACCTGGGCGGCCCGGGGCCGCGCCGGGCGTCGATCTGGCCGGCCGTCGAGGAACGGGTCTTCTCGCTGATCCGGGCGCACCGGTCGACCATCGTGTTCACCAACTCCCGGCGCAGCGCCGAGCGGCTCTGCGCCCGCCTCAACGAGCTCGCCGCCGACGAACTGGCGGCCGCGAGCGCCCCCGACGGCACGCCGGAAACGGGGTCCGAGGCCTGGGGCGGGCCGGTCGGGCCGCTCCGGGCCAATCGGCCGCCGGCCGAGGTGATGGCCCAGTCGGGCGCGGCGGTCGGCGCGCCGCCGGTGATCGCCCGCGCCCACCACGGCAGCGTGTCGCGCGAGGAGCGCAAGCACATCGAGGAGGCGCTCAAGTCCGGTCAGCTCCCCGCCGTGGTGGCCACCTCCAGCCTGGAGCTCGGCATCGACATGGGCGCGGTCGACCTGGTGGTGCAGATCGAGGCGCCGCCCAGCGTCGCGGCCGGCCTGCAACGGGTCGGCCGGGCCGGGCACCAGGTCGGCGCGGTCTCCCGGGGCGTGGTCTTCCCCAAGCACCGGGGCGACCTGCTCTCCTGCACGGTGGTCGCCGAGCGGATGGCCGAGGGCGCCATCGAGGAGCTGCACTACCCGCGCAACCCGCTGGACGTGCTGGCCCAGCAGGTCGTCGCGATGGTGGCCCTGGAGCCGTGGCGGGTCGGCGACCTGGCGGTGCTGGTCCGCCGGGCCGCCCCCTTCGCCGAGCTGCCCGACTCCGCGCTGCACGCCGTCCTCGACATGCTCTCCGGGCGCTACCCGTCCACCGCCTTCGCCGAGCTGCGCCCCCGGCTGGTCTGGGACCGCGCCGCCGACGTGCTCACCGGCCGGCCCGGGGCCCAGCGGCTGGCCGTCACCAGCGGCGGCACCATTCCCGATCGAGGGCTGTTCGGGGTCTTCCTGGCCGGCGCGGAACGCGCCGCCCGGGTCGGCGAGCTGGACGAGGAGATGGTCTACGAGTCGCGGGTCGGCGACGTCTTCCTGCTCGGCTCCTCCTCCTGGCGGATCGAGGAGATCACCCCCGACCGGGTGCTGGTCTCCCCCGCCCCCGGCCAGGCCGCCCGGATGCCGTTCTGGAAGGGCGACCAGCTCGGCCGGCCGGTGGAGCTGGGTCGGGCCATCGGCGCCCGGGTGCGGGCCCTGCTGCGGCAGAGCGACGAGACCGCGGTCGCCGCGCTGCGCGCCGGCGGGCTGGACGACTGGGCCGCCGGCAACCTGATGGCGTACCTGCGCGAGCAGAAGGCCGCGACCCGCTCGCTGCCGGACGACCGCACGGTGGTGATCGAACGGTTCCGCGACGAGCTGGGCGACTGGCGGCTCGCCGTGCACAGCGTGCTCGGCGCCAGGGTCAACGGGCCCTGGGCGCTGGCCATCGGCCGCCGGCTCGCCGAGCGGTACGGGATGGACGCCCAGGTCATGCCCGCGGACGACGGCATCGTGGTGCGGCTGCCCGACACCGCCGAGGAGCCGCCCGGCGCCGACGTGGTGGTCTTCGAGCCCGACGAGATCGCCCAGCTGGTCGAGGAGTCCGTCGGCACCTCCGCGCTCTTCGCGTCCCGGTTCCGCGAGTGCGCCGCCCGGTCGCTGCTGCTGCCCCGCCGCGACCCGCGCCGCCGCCAGCCGCTCTGGCAGCAGCGGCAGCGCGCCGCGCAACTGCTCGACGTCGCCCGCGAGTACGCCGACTTCCCGGTCACCCTGGAGGCCGCCCGGGAATGCCTCCAGGACGTCTTCGACCAGCCGGCCCTGGCGGAGCTGATGCGCGACCTGACCGCCCGCAAGGTGCGCCTGGTCGAGGTGGAGACCGACCGCCCGTCGCCGTTCGCCCGCTCACTGCTCTTCGGCTACGTCGGCGCCTTCCTCTACGAGGGCGACGCCCCACTCGCCGAGCGCCGGGCCGCCGCGCTGGCGCTCGACTCGGCCCTGCTCGGCGAGCTGCTCGGCCGGGTCGACCTGCGCGAGCTGCTGGACCCGGCGGTGCTCGCCGAGACCGAACGGCAGTTGCGCTGGCTCACCGAGCAGCGCCGCCCCCGCGACGCGGAGGACGTCGTCGAACTGCTCCGGGTGGTGGGCGACCTCGCCGAGGTGGAGCTGGCCGAGCGGGGCGCGCCGCTGCCCTGGCTGACCGAGCTGGAGGCCGCCCGCCGGGTGCTGCGGGTCCGGGTCGCCGGCGAGGAACGCTGGGTGGTCGTCGAGGACGCCGCCCGGCTCCGCGACGCGCTCGGCGTGGCGCTGCCGGTCGGGGTGGCCGAGGCGTACCTGGCGCCGGTGGCCGACCCGCTCGGCGACCTGGTCGCCCGGTACGCCCGCACCCACGGGCCGTTCGCGGCGGCGACCTGCGCCGCCCGGTTCGGGCTCGGGGTGTTCGTGGTGGAGCAGGCGCTGCGCCGGCTCGCCGCCACCGGGCGGGTGGTCTCCGGGGAGTTCGCCCCGGACACCGTCGGCACCCAGTGGTGCGACGCCGAGGTGCTGCGGCTGCTGCGCCGGCGGAGCCTGGCCGCGCTGCGCCGGGAGATCGAGCCGGTGCCGCCCCGGGCCCTCGCGGCGTTCCTGCCCCGCTGGCAGCAGGTCGGCTCGTCGGCGCGGGGCGTGGAGGCGCTGGCCGCCACCATCGAACAGGTGCAGGGGGCGGCGGTGCCGGCGTCCGCGCTGGAACGGCTGGTGCTGCCCGCCCGGGTCGCCGACTACTCCCCCGCCCAGCTCGACGAACTCTGCGCCAGCGGCGAGGTGGTCTGGGCCGGCGCCGGGGCGATCTCCGGCGGCGACGGCTGGGTCACCCTCGCGTACGCGGACACCGCGCCGCTGCTGCTGCCGCCGCCGGACGAGGCGCTGACCCTCACCCCGCTGCACGAGGCGGTCCTCGACGCCCTCGCCGAGGGGCAGGCGCTCTTCTTCCGCTCCCTGTCGGACCGGGTCGGCGCCACCGACGACGCGGTGCTGACCGGTGTGATCTGGGATCTGGTCTGGGCCGGTCACCTCACCAACGACACCCTCGCCCCACTGCGGGCCGTGCTCGGCGGCGGCGGGGCGCACCGGTCCCGGCCGTCCGCGCCGCGCACCCGCTACCGCCGCCCGGGCCGGGTCGCGCTGCCCACCCGGGGTGGCCCGCCGACCGTGGCCGGGCGCTGGTCCCGGCTGCCGGAGCGCGACACCGACCCGACCCGACGTTCCGCCGCGCTGGCCGACCTGCTGCTCGAACGGCACGGGGTGGTGACCCGGGGCGCGGTGATGGCCGAGCAGGTGGTCGGCGGCTTCGCCGCGGTCTACCCGGTGCTCTCCGCCCTGGAGGAGCGCGGCGCGGCCCGGCGCGGCTACTTCGTGGAGGGGCTGGGCGCGGCCCAGTTCGCCGTGCCCGGGGCGGTGGACCGGATCCGGGCCCTGGCCGACCCGGTCGACGGGGCGCGGGGCCGGGGCGGTCCGGCCGTGGTGCTCGCCGCCACCGACCCCGCCAACCCGTACGGGGCGGCGCTGCCCTGGCCGGAACGGGTGGTGGACTCCGGGGACGGGGTCGCCCCGGCGACCGGGCACCGGGCCGGGCGCAAGGCCGGTGCGCTGGTGGTGCTGGTGGACGGGGACCTGGTGCTCTACGTGGAGCGGGGCGGCCGGACGATCCTGTCGTTCGCCGACGACGCCGAAGCACTGGCCGCGGCCGGCAAGGCGCTCGCCGACGCGGTGCACTCCGGCGCGCTGGGGGCGATGTCGGTGGAGCGGGCCGACGGCGAGGCGGTGCGGTCCTCGCCGCTGCGCGACGCGCTGACCGCCGCCGGCTTCCGCGCCACCCCACGCGGGCTGCGGCTGCGCGGCTGACCCCGGGCTGTTCCGCCCTGCCACCGCGGTGCGACGGGCGGGCCGCACCGCCGCTGGTCTGGTCGCCCGCGTCGGCGGACCACCGCGGTGCGACGGGGCGGGCCGCACTGCCGCTGGTCTGCTCGCCCGGGCCGGCGGACCACCGCGTGCGAAGGGCGGGGCGCACCGCCGCTGGTCTGCCCGACCGGGCCGGCGGTCGACACGCTGGGCGACACCGTTACTGGGCGGCACCGTCACCGCAGCGCTTCTCGACCGCGCCCGGCCAGCGGCGGTCGGCACGGCGAACGTGATACCTCAGAGGCATATCGATACCTCTGAGGTATCACGCTCACGGGGATGTCCGCCGCCAGCGCAGCCTTGAACCGACGACCGGCGACCGGCGACCGGCGACCGCTTGCCGGCGTCCGGAGCGGACCGACGGCCAAGAGCAGGTCGGCGCCAGCGCAGGCTCGAACCGCTCGCCAGCGTCGGGGCGGACCGCTCACCGGCGTCCGAAACGGACCGGTCGCCAGCGTCCGAAACGGACCGGTCGCCAGCGTCCGAAACGGACCGCTCACCGGCGTCCGAGGCGGACCGACCGCCAGGAGCAGGGCGCGGACCTCGCCGGGCACCGGCGTCCGGAACCGGGCGTCCGGCCCCGGACCGGCACCCGGCGCGGCGGTCAGCCCAGCTTGGTGAGGACGTCGTTGTAGCGCTTGCGCTCCGCCGCCCCGGTCTTCGTGTCCAGGTAGCTGAGCACGACCGCACCCTTGCGGAAGGCGTCCGCCCCCCAGACGTCCATCTGGTTGGTCGCGTTCGCCTCGGTGGGGAAGACGTACACCTTGACGGCGTCGGTGGTCAGCAACTCGGCGCAGCCGATGCCAGCACCGTCCGGTCCACAGTCGACCGTCCGGTTGCGCAGGTTGGTCACCTTCAGGCCGGCCGCCTTGAAGGCGTCGACGACCTTCCGGGCACCCGGGGTGCCGGCGGCCTTCGTCGGCATCCGGATCGCCGGAGTGGACGGGCTCTCCGACGGGGTACGGGGCGCCTTGCCGTTCGTCGGGGCGGCCGGGTCCTCGGGCGGCGGCGCCTCGCTGGTGGCGACGGCCTTCGGTGAACCGTTGGCCCAGGAGGGGTCGCCGGGCTCGGGGTCGCTGCCACAGGCGGCAAGCCCGAGGGCGAGCAGGATCGTCACGGCGGCCGGGAGGACACGAGCGCGTTTCGTCACCCCGGCAGTCTGCCGAACGCGGTGACCGGACGGCACCGGCCGGTCGGCCGACCGGCGTTCTCCGGTCAGCGCCGCCCACACACCGGCTAGCCTGCTGCGCATGGCCCCGACCATCTGGATCTCGCTGACCACCGACTACGGCCTCGCCGACGGGTTCGTGGCCGCCTGCCACGGGGTGATCGCCCGGCTCGCCCCGGCGGTGCGGGTCGTCGACGTGACCCATCTGGTGCCGGCAGGCGACGTACGGCGCGGGTCGGCGGTGCTGGCGCAGACGGTGCCGTCCCTGCCGTACGCGGTGCACGTGGCCGTTGTCGACCCGGGTGTCGGCACCGCCCGGCGCGGGATCGCGCTGGTCACCCCGGGCGGGCTGCTGGTCGGGCCGGACAACGGCCTGCTGCTGGCCGCCGCCGAGGCCCTGGGCGGGCTCACCGCGGCGGTGGAGCTGACCAATCCGGAGTGGCTGGCCCCGGAGGTGTCCCGCACCTTTCACGGCCGGGACGTCTTCGCCCCGGTCGCGGCCCGGCTCGCCCTCGGCGCCCCGCCCGCCGACGCGGGGCCACCGGTGGACCCGGCCACCCTGGTCCGCCTGCCCGAACCGGTGCTGCGGCGGGACGCCGACGGATTCACCGCCGAGGTGCTGACCGTCGACCACTTCGGCAACGTCCAGCTCGCCGCCGGGGCCGACCTGCTGGCCGCGGTGCCTCCCACCGCGCGGGTGGCTGGGCGGGCCGCCGTCCGCGGGCGGACCTTCGCCGACGCGCCGGCCGGGGCGCTGGTGCTCTTCGTGGACTCCGCCGGCCTGCTGGCGGTGGCGGTGAACGGCGGCCGGGCGGCGGACCTGCTCGGGGTGGCGCCGGGCGACGTGGTCACGGTGTGCGGGCGGCGCTGACCCTGCCGCCGCGCCGTCCGGTGTGGAATGCTGCTCGGCGTGGGTGAGCTATGGGTACCGGTCGCCTGTCCCTGCTGCGCCGCGCGGACCGGCGGGGGCACCTGCCCGGTCTGCTTCTGGACTGACGACGGCCAGGCCGACGCGGACGCCGACGTGGTACGCGGCGGCCCGAACGGCGACCTCAGCCTCAGCCACGCCCGGCTGAACTTCGCGGTCTACGGCGCCAGCCACCCCCGCTACCAGGACATGGTCCGCTCCCCCCGCCCGGACGAGCGGCCCTGACGGGAGGGGCTGACCGCACAGCCCTGACCGCACGGCCCTGACCGCACGGCCCTGACCGGGCGACCCGCACCGGGCGAGTGGAGCGCGCGGACCGGCGGGACGTCCGCGCCCCGCCGGTCCCGAGCCGGGTCAGCAGAGCGACACGGTCCCGCCGTAGACGGCGGAGATGTACGCGTGGCTGACGTACTGGCCGCCGGCCAGCCGGTTCCATCGGTTGGTGGTGCGGTACGGCCCGGTCACCGTCTGCCCGACGACGTAGCACTGGATCGGCACGTTGGCGTACCTGGCGGCGAGCCCGCGCACGCCGTACCCGGTGCCGGGGCCGGTACGGACGTTGAGCGGCCCGTCGCCGACCACGCCCCGGGGTCCGGTCCCGGTCCACAGGTACGCCACGTCGACCCAGGCGTTGTCGGTCAGCCGCAGCCCGTCCCAGAATGTGCCGTCGGCCAGGTCGATGCCGGCCGGGTTGCGCACGGTGCGCCCGAACTGGTCCCGCCCGCCGTTGTAGCCCGACTGGTACGCCGCCTGTGCCTCCGGCCGCCCCTGCGGCAGGTCCTTCCAGTTCTCCCGGACCGCGCTGGGGTTCCAGTAGTCGTCCCGGGTGTTCCACGGCCCGACGTCCCAGACCGGGGCGTACTCGCAGCGGCTGCCGCTGGTGGTGCAGACCCGCACCGTGTAGTCGCCGGTGTTGAGCGGCGAGAGCGCGCGCCGGCTGGGCAGCGCCACGAAGTGGTCCCGGGCCTGGATGATCCGGCCGTTGGCGGTCTGCCCGCCGACCGACCCCTCGCGGGTGGCGAAGACCCGGTAGACGAGGCCGGCGGTGGCGGCCGAGACGGTGGCGACGGTGTCGGCGGTGAGCTCGACGGCGCGTACCGACGCGGTGGCGCGGGGGTCGCGGGCGGTGAGCAGCACCCGGGTCTGGACCCGGGTGACCGGCCGGTCGAAGACGGCGCCCGCGCCGGCGGCCTCCCGCCACTCGGTCCAGCCGGCGGCCCGCCAGCCCCGCACCTGGGCCTGCACCCCGCCGCCCCCCGCCACCTCGGCGGTGACCTGGGCGCGTACCCGGGTGGCCGGGCGGGCCAGGGTGCGCGGCGCGGCCAGCAGGGCGCCCTCGGCGACCGGCCCGCCGACGGCGGCGGGCCGGGTGCGGGCGGCCGGCCGGGTGTCGGCGAGCCGCAGCCGGCCGGCGCTCCAGCGGACGTTGACGTCGTCGCCACCGGCGACGGCGAGGTCGGCGGCCCAGCGCTCGGCGCCCGGCCCGGCGGCGGTGGCGGCGGGGACGGTGGGACCGGTCCGGGGCGCGGCGAGCGCGGCGGCGGGGACGACACTCGCGGCGGCGGTGGCGGTCAGCACGCCCGCGAGCAGGGAAGACAGGGTACGAGATGGGGGACAGTCCACGGCATTCTCCTCAGAACCTCCTGATAGTGCGTTGTCAAGACATGAAGGGGAAGCACCGTACAAATAGCGACACATGCGAATTCAGCTCGGCCGAGGGAGGATGGTGGGGTGCCCGAAGGCGACACCGTCTGGAACACCGCCCGCGTCCTGCACCGGGCGCTGGCCGGCGCTGCCCTGACCGGCAGCGACTTCCGGGTGCCGCAGCTGGCCACCACCGACCTCACCGGATGGACCGTGCGCGAGTCCGCCAGCCGCGGCAAGCACCTGCTGCTGCGCCTGGCCGCGCCCGAGGAACGGTCGGACGTCCGGCACTGGACGCTGCACTCGCACCTGCGGATGGACGGCGCCTGGCGGGCGTACGCGCCGGGGGAACGCTGGGCGGCGCGGCCCGCGCACCTGATCCGGGTGGTGCTGCGCGCCCCGAGCGCGGTGGCCGTCGGCTACCACCTGCACGAGCTGGCCCTGCTGCCGACGGTTGAGGAGGAGTCCCTGGTGGGGCACCTCGGCCCCGACCTGCTCGGCCCGGACTGGGATGCGGCCGAGGCGGTCCGCCGGCTCGCCGCGCACCCGGAGGCCACCATCGGCGAGGCGCTGCTGGACCAGCGCAACCTCGCCGGGGTGGGCAACCTCTACAAGTGCGAGGTGCTCTTCCTGCGCGGCCTCTCGCCGTGGACCCCGGTCGGGGCGGTGCCCGACCTGGCCGGCACGGTGGCGCTGGCCCAGCGGCTGCTCGCGGCCAACCGGGGCCGCTGGACGCAGAGCACCACCGGCTCGCTGCACCGGGGCGGGACCAGCTACGTCTACGGCCGGCGCGCGCAGCCCTGCCGGCGCTGCGGCACCGCCATCCGCAAGGAGGAGCTGGGCGAGCGGGTCACCTACTGGTGCCCGAGGTGCCAGCCGGCACCCGACCCGGCACAGAGCCCTGACCCGATACAGCCCTGACCCGACACAGCCCTGACCCAGCCCGACCCGACACGCCGGTCCGACGGGACACGTACCGGATTGGGACGATTGGGTAGTTCCTAACCGGCCTCCCAGGTCGCATGCTGCGGTTGAGTGCTCACCGCTCGTCACTGCCGGGCGCGACCACCCGCCACGTCGAGGTGGCGGCCTTCGTGCCCCCAGGCCCCGGGGAGAGCCATGGCCCTGTTCCGCAGACTGCGCTCCAGCTGGCCGGCCCGCGCCGTCCGCACCGACCGCGTCGGTGGACCGACGGTGCCGGCGGCGCGTACCGGCGAGCCGGCCGGACCGGCGCCGGCCAGCCTGGACCCGGCCGCCGTCCCACGCTGCTTCGGGCCGGTACCGAACTTCGCGCACAGCCCGCTGCCGGCGCTCGACGGGCACGGCCGGGTGGTGCCGGGCACCGGCATCCGCAAGTTCGTCGACGCGCTGCCGCTGCCCGGTCCGCTCGGGCGCAACGGGCTGGGCGCGCACCTGCCGGTGGCCGTCCCGGACACCATCAGCTACCCGGGCTGCGACTACTACGAGATCGGGCTCTGCGAGTACACCCAGCGGCTGCACCGCGACCTGCCCACCACCCGGCTGCGCGGCTACCGGCAGCTCAACCTCGGCACCGACCCCGACGGGCACAACACCGTCGCCCCGCCGGAACGGCCGTACCACCTGGGGCCGATGATCGTCGCGCGGCGGGGGCGGCCGGTGCGGGTCAAGTTCATCAACCAGCTGCCCACCGGGCGGGCCGGCGAGCTCTTCCTTCCGGTCGACACCACCCTGGACGGTGCCGGCATCGGGCCGCTGGACGGGCCGGCGCCGTACCCGCAGAACCGGGCCGTGCCGCACCTGGCCGGCGCGCAGACCGGCTGGACCAGCGCCGGGAACCCGTGGCAGTGGGTGACGCCGGCGGGCGAGATCACCCCGTACCCGAACGGGCCGGGGCTGAGCCACGTGCCGGACATGCCGCCCCCCGGCCTGGGCGCCACCACGCTCTACTTCCCGAACGAGCAGAGCGGGCGGCTGATGTGGCTGCACGACAACACCCTCGGGATGTCCCGACTGACCGTCTACTCCGGACAACTGGCCCCCTATTTACTCACCGACCCGGCCGAGGAGCGGTTGGCGGCCGACGGGGTGCTGCCCGCCGAGCAGTTCCCGCTGGTGATCCAGGACAAGACGTTCGTCCCCGACGACGCCCAGCTCGCCGCCGAGGACCCGACCTGGGACCGGGATCGGTGGGGGGCCCGGGGCAACCTCTGGCACCCGCACGTCTACCAGCCCCGGCAGAACCCGTACGTCACCTCGGGGCGCAACCCGACCGGGCGGTGGGACTACGGCCCCTGGGTACCCGGTTCGGGCGGCGACGACCCACTCTGGGTCGGCCCGGTGGACAACCCGCACCACGACCCGGTCGCCGCCCCGGAAGAGCCGCCCCGCGCGCCGGGCCTGCCGCACCCGAGCGCGGTGCCCGAGGCGTACGGGGACACCGCGCTGGTCAACGGGGCCGCGTACCCGTACCTGAAGGTGCAGCCGAAGGCGTACCGGTTCCGGATCCTCAACGCCTGCACCGACCGCAGCCTCAACCTGGCGCTCTACCGGGCCCGCTCGGACGCCGCCATGTGGCACCCGGACGGCGCGCTGGCCGACGCCGGGGCCGGCGAGGTGCCGATGGCGGAGGCGATGCGCGCCTCGGGACGGCCCACCGACTGGCCCACCGACGGGCGGGAGGGTGGCGTGCCCGACCCCCGGGCGGCCGGGCCCCGCATGATCCGCATCGGCAACGAGGGCGGCCTGCTCCCCGCGCCGGTGGTGGTGCCGAACCGGCCGGTCGGCTACCGCTACGACCGGCGCGACCCGACCGTGCTCAACGTGGACACCCACGCGCTGCTGCTCGCCCCCGGCGAACGGGCCGATGTGGTGGTGGACTTCTCCACCGTCCCGCCCGGCGGCACGCTGATCCTCTACAACGACGCCCCGGCTCCGCTGCCCTGCTTCGATCCCCGCTACGACCAGCACAGCGACGCGCCGGACCGCAGCGCCGAGGGCGGCGTCGCCGGCACCCGCCCCGGGTACGGCCCGAACACCCGCACCCTGCTCCAGTTCCGGGTGGCCGGCACCCCGGCCGAGCCGTACGACCTGGGCCGCCTGGTCGAACGGCTGCCCGGGGCGTACGCGGCCAGCCAGCGACCGCCGATCGTGCCGCAGCCGGAGTACGACGCGGCCTTCGGCACCCGTACCGCCGGGCGGACGCTGGTGCCGGTGCACGCCACCACGGTCAGCTTCACGCCGGCCGGCGCCACCGCCCCGGTGACCCTGCCGATCCAGGTGAAGACGGTCGGGCAGGTCTTCGAGCCGGGGCACGGCCGGCAGGCCGGGCGGCTCGGCGTCGCCCACCCGCACGCGGGGCCGCTCGGCCCGGCGTCCCTGCCGCTGGGTCCGGCCGACCCGGCGACCGAGGTGCTGGTCGCTGCCGAGCCGGACGGGCTCCCGGGCGCGGCGGCCGACGGCACCCAGGTGTGGCGGATCAGCGGCACCGGCCGGCAGACGCACGTGGTGCGGATCAGCGGCTGCGACGTGCAGCTGGTCAACCGGGTCGGCTGGGACGGCACCGTCCGGCCCCCGGACGGTGGGGAGCTGGGCTGGAAGGAGACCATCCGGGTGAACCCGGCCGAGGACGTGGTGGTCGCGCTGCGCCCGGTGGTGCCCCCGCTGCCGTTCAAGATCGGCGACAGTCTCCGGCTGCTCGACCCGACCCGCCCGGCCGGCGCCCGGGTCGGCTCCACCCCGGTCAGCCCGCTGGACGGGCGCCCGGCGACGGTGGTCAACCAGCTGGTCAACCTGGGCTGGGAGTACCGCTGGTCCAGCGGCGCGGCCGGCCACCGCGACCTGGGGATGAGCCGGCCGCTGGTGCTGCGGGTCGCCCCCCGCGGGCCGAGCGGGCTCACCGCGACGCCGGTGCCCGGCTCGGCGACGGCGCTGCCGGCGATCGCCCTGGCCTGGACCGGCAACGGCAGCCGCCCGCCGGCCAGCAGCCACCTGCTCCAGCGGGCCACCGACCCGGCCTTCACCGAGGGGCTGACCACGATCACGGTGGCGGCCACCGCCACCCGGTACACCGACGCGACGGTCACCCCCGGCGTCACCTACCACTACCGGATCCGGGCGGAGAACGCGGTGAGCTGCTCGGCCTGGTCCAACAGCGTCCCCGCGTCGGTACGGCTCAGCGCGCCGACCGGGATCGCCGCCGCCGTCCCGCCGGCCGCGCCGCTGCGGATCGCGCTGCGCTGGACGAACCGCTCCTTCGCCACCGGGATCGACGTGCAGCGGGCCACCAACCCCACCTTCACCAGCGGGCCGGCCACCACCGCGGTCGGCGTGGCGGACAACCACCTCGACCCGGCCGTCGCCCCGGACACCACGTACTACTACCGGGTGCGCACCACGTACCTCGGCGCGGCGTCGCCGTGGTCGACGGTGGCCACGGTGACCACCCCGCCGGCCCCGACGGTGCCGACCGGGGTGACCGCCACCCCGAGCGCCCCCGCGCCGGACACGGCCACGGTGGTGCTGAACTGGGCGGCGGGTACGCCGAACGGGCCGGGCGCGGGCTTCACCGTGCAGCGGGCGCTCGACCCGTCCTTCACCCGGGAGGTGGCCACCTTCACCGTCACCGGTCGCGGCTTCACCAACACCGGGCTGGCCCGGGGCGTGACCTACCACTACCGGATCCGCTCGTTCAACGTGGTCGGCAGCTCGCTGTTCACCGGCCCGATCCCGGTCACCACGCCGGACTGAGCCGGCCCGGGCAGCGGTCTGCCCGGGCGGGGCCGGTCAGCGGCTGGGAGAACGCAGTGGCTCGCCGACGGCGCGCAGCTCGGCCAGGGCCGACGCCACGCCGTGCAGCAGGTCGGTCGCCTCGGTCAGCCGGGAGGCCGCCGGATGCTCGGTGCTGGGGCGGGCGTCCTCGGCGACGTAGCCGGCCGCCGCCGCCACCAGCCCCTCGTACGCGGCCACCCCGCTGTCGAGCTGGCCGATCAGCGTCCGGTGCGCCTCGGCGAGGCGGGGCCGGGCCTCGGCCGGGGCCAGCTTGAGGGCGCGTTCCACGCTGGCCGCCCGGCCGGCCAGGTCCCGCAGCGAGCGGTCGGCCGCAGCGGCCTCCAGCACCGCCGGCTCGGCCAGCCCGGTCAGCCGGGGCGCCATCCCGGCGAGGGTGAGCGCCGCCCGATCCAGCCGGGCCCACGCCTGCGCGGCGGTGGTGCCGCGCAGCGCCAACCGGGACCGGACCCGGCGCACCTCGGCCAGCACACCCGGGCCGACGGGAAGGCGCTCCACGGCGGCGACCAGCCGGGCCCGGGACCGGGCGGCGGCCTCGGCCGGGTCGAGGGCGGGCGGCGCCGGCCGGGCGGCGAGGGCCCGCAGGTCGACCCAGCGCCAGGCAGCCAGCGCCACCGCGCTGCCCGCGGCGCCGGCCCAGGCCGCGTCGGGCAGCCCGAGCCCCGCGTACGGGGTCAGCACCGCCGCCGCGCCGCCGAGCCCACCGGCCAGGACGCTCCACCGTCGGGCCGAACGCCGCAACCGGCGCAGCCGACGGAAGTGTCGTGCTCGCTCGTCCGCCACCCGTACCTCCTCGTGCCGTCCGCTCAGCCGGCGGCGGTGGTGTCCCCCGTGCCGCGGTCGCGGGTCATGCTCGCCCGGATCTCGTCGAGCCGGGCGGCGGCGGCCGGGTCGGCCGCCGGGGCGGCCGACTGGGCGGCCGGCTGGGTCTGCTGCTGCACGCCCGGTCGTTCCTGCTTGCCGAGCTGGTCACCGGCCATGCTGGCGCGGATCTGCTCCAGCCGGGACGAACCGGCACTGTCCAGCGTCGACTTCTGGATCTCCAGCATCCGCCCCTCGACGGAGTTGCCGGCCAGCTCGGCACGGCCCATCGCGTTGGCGTAGCGGCGCTCGATGCGGTCGCGCACCTCGTCCAGCGAGGGGGTGTTGCCGGGGGCGGTGACCGCGGACATCGACTCCAGCGAGCGGGCCACGCTCTCCTGCATCTTGGCCTGCTCCAGCTGGCTGAGCAGCTTGGTGCGCTCGGCGAGCTTCTGCTGGAGGATCATCGAGTTGTTCTCGACCGCGCGGCGGGCCTGGGCGGCGGCGCCGAGCGCCTGGTCGTGCAGGGTCTTCAGGTCCTCGGTGGCCTGCTCGGCGGAGACCAGCTGGGTGGCCAGCACCTGGGCGGACTGCTCGTAGCGGCCGGCCTCGGTCTCGTCGCCCCGGGCGCGGGCCTGGTCGGCGAGGACCAGCGCCTGCCGGGCGTTGGCCTGGAGCCGTTCGACCTCGGACATCTGCCGGGAGAGCTTCATCTCCAGCTGGCGCTGGTTGCCGATCACCGCGGCCGCCTGCTGGACCAGCGCCTGGTGCTGGCGCTGCGCCTCCTCGATGGCCTGCTGGATCTGCACCTTCGGATCGGCGTGCTCGTCGATCTTGGCACCGAAGAGCGCCATCAGGTAGTGCCAGCCCTTGACGAACGGGTTCGCCATCTCCGCGGTATCCCCTCAGTAGCGTCGCTGCGCCTCGACCGGAGCCGGACCGGCCGACCGGCCACGCGGTGTGCTCCCATCGTGGCAGCCGGACGCCAGTCGGGCATCCGCACCGTGGGAGTGCGCCGTACGGCCTGCGATCAACCCTACGCGGCGGGGGCGAACCCGGCCATGCGTCGCGACGCGCGGCAGGTCAGGCGGCGCAGACCACGTCCCGCTCGGCGGGACGGACCCGGGTGCTGCGCAGGGTGGCCTTCAGCGGCGAGTCCTGGCGGACCGAGACGGCCACCTTGCCGTCCGAGGTGACCTGGCGGACGCCCCGGTTGGTGGCCTTGCGCACGGCCACCGGGGCCGGCGTCGGCTCGGCCGGCTCGTCCTGCATCGGCACCAGCACACCCGGCATCTGCTCGGCGAGGGCCACCGTGTCGCTGACCTCGCGCAGCAGCTCGGAGAGCCGGGCGCCGAGGGCGTCGCAGATCGCGGCCAGCAGCTCGCTGGAGGGCTCCTTCTGGCCGCGTTCGATCTCGGACAGGTAGCCGAGGCTGACGTTGGCGGCGGTCGAGACCTCACGCAGGGTGCGGTGCTGACCCTGTCGGCGCGCCCGCAGAGCGTCGCCGATCACGCGGCGTAGCAGGATCATCGCACCTCCCCCTGACGGGAATCCCTCTCGCCCGGGCATCCGCCCGCGCCGCACACGGTCACCCGCGCCGTCGCCGGCGTCGCGCCGGAGCCTTCCCGCAACCGTACCCGTTGCCCGCCCCGCCGACATCCCACCCCGCCCGTCAAATCCGATCTCCGGTCACCGCCGGCCGGCCGCCGCGGCGGTGGCGTCGTCGTCCACGTCCGCCCCGGCCGGGTCGTCGGCGGCCTGGATCCGCTCGACCAGCAGCCGCAGCGCCTCGATCACCGCGGCGGAGCGGATGTGGTCCCGGCCACCGTCGAGGTCCAGCTGGCGGACGACCGTGCCGGCCGGCCCGGCCGCCGCGACGTAGACCAGCCCGACCGGCTTGCCGTCCTGCGGGTCCGGCCCGGCGACGCCGGTGGTGGCCAGCCCCCAGTCCGCCCCGCAGCGCCGCCGCCCGCCCTCGGCGAGCGCCCGCGCCACGTCCGGGTCGACCGGCCCGCGCTCCGCCAGCAGCTCCGCCGGTACGCCGGCCAGCTCCGACTTCAGCTCGGTGGCGTACGTGACCAGGCCACCCCGGTAGACCCCGCTGACCCCGGCGATCTCCACGATCGAGGCGGAGAGCAGCCCACCGGTCAGGGACTCGACGGTGGCCAGCGTCTCGTGCCGCTCGTGCAGGCTGTGCACCACGGCCGCCGCCGGACTCCCGGCGGGCCGCTCGTTGTTCGCATCCGTCCCCATGTCCCGCTCCCCTTCCCCGCCGGCCGGCGGCTACTCATCCTCCGCCCGGAGGCGCTGGTCACGCTGTTGCGGCGACCCGCCGGACCCCGCCCCGGCGACGGCGAGGTCGGCAGGGGTGCGGTCAGCGGGCGGGGCGGCGCAGGCGCAGCGCCTGGGCGACGTAGTCGAAACCGGTGACCACGGTGACCACCACGGCGGCGGCCATGATCCACGGGCCGACGGCGGCGAGGTCGGCCGGCAGCGGCCAGAGGTACCAGGTGATCGCGAGGATCTGCAGCGCCGTTTTGATCTTGCCGCCCCGGCTGGCCGCGATCACGCCGCGCCGGATCACCCAGAAGCGCAGCGCGGTGACGCCCCACTCCCGCACCAGGATCACCGCCGTCACCCACCAGGGCAGCCGGTCGTACCAGGAGAGCAGCACCAGGGCGGCCCCGGTGAGCGCCTTGTCGGCGATCGGGTCGGCGACCTTGCCGACCGAGGTGACGAGCTTGAACCGGCGGGCGATCCAGCCGTCGACCAGGTCGGTCGCCGAGGCGACCACGAAGATCAGACAGGCGGCCATCTGCCAGCCGGCGTGGGTCGTCCCGGAGACGATCACCGACGCCGCGAAGACCGGCACCAGCACAAGCCGCAGGGCGGTCAGCGCGTTGGCCGCGTTGAGCACCGGCACCCGGGCGACCACCGGCGCCGACTCCGTCGCCCCGGTCACGGCCGCACCCCGTTCGGGCCGCCGGGGCGTACCAGGCACCGCACCACGTGGCTCCCCCGCTTCCTCCGGACCCGCCGTCACCGTTCCGCGCCGGGCGCCGCCGAGATCATCTCATCCGGCACGGCGATCAGGTCGACACCCTCGGTCGCGGTGACCGTCGCCCGGACCAGGTCGCCGGGGCGCAGCGCGGCCAGGTCGACCCCGCCGCCGACCGGCGCGACCAGCGTGGTCGAGCCGTCGACCTCGGGGGCCTGGTGGGCCGCCCGCCCCTCGACCACGCCGCCGTCGACCGAGTCGACCAGCACCTCGACGGTCGAGGAGAGCCGCTCCTCGGCCCGCTGCGAGCAGAGCTCGTCGGCGAGCGCGCTGAGCTTGTCGTAGCGGCGCTTGACGGTGGCGGCGGAGACCTTGCCGGGCAGGCCGGCGGCCTCGGTGCCGTCCTCGTCGCTGTAGTCGAACATGCCGATCGCGTCGAGACGCGCCTCGGTCAGGAACCGGACCAGCTCGTCGATGTCGGCGCGGGTCTCGCCGGGGAAGCCCACGATGAAGTTGCTCCGCGCGCCGGCCTCCGGCGCCAGGGACCGGGCCCCCGCCAGCAGCTCCAGGAACCGGTCGGTGGAGCCGAAACGGCGCATCCGGCGCAGCACCGGCTCGCTGGAGTGCTGGAAGGACAGGTCGAAGTAGGGCGCCACGCCCGGCGTGGTGGCGATCGCCTCGACCAGGCCGGGCCGGGTCTCGGCGGGCTGGAGGTAGCTCGCCCGCACCCGGACGATGCCGTCGATGGCGGCCAGCTGCGGCAGCAGCTTCTCCAGCGCCCGGGGGTCGCCCAGGTCCTTGCCGTACGAGGTGGAGTTCTCGCTGACCAGCACCAGCTCACGGACGCCGGTCTTGGCCAGCCACTCCGCCTCGGCCAGCAGCTCGTCGGGCGTACGCGAGACGAAGGCGCCGCGGAAGGCGGGGATCGCGCAGAACGCGCAGCGCCGGTCGCAGCCGCTGGCCAGCTTCAGCGAGGCGACCGGGCCGGTGTCGAGCCGGCGGCGCAGCACCTGGCGCAGGTGGGCCGGGGTGTGCTCGTCGGTCTCGGTGACGCCCCGGGTGGGGGTGCCGTGCCCGGGCAGCGAGACCGCGCTGTCCCGGCGGGAGACCGGGGTGAGCGGCAGCAGCTCGCGCCGGTCGCGCGGGGTGTGCGCGGCGACCGCCTCGCCGGCGACGACCGCGTTCAGCCGGGCGGAGATCTCCGGGTAGTCGTCGAAGCTGAGCACCGCCTGCGCCTCGGGGAGGCTGTCGGCCAGCTCACGCCCGTACCGCTCGGCCATGCAGCCGGCCGCGACCACCTTGGCGCCGGTGTCGGCGGCGGCGAGCAGGGTCTGGATGGAGTCCTGCTTGGCCTTCTCCACGAAGCCGCAGGTGTTGACGACCACCACGTCGGCGCCCTCGCCGTCGGTGGTGACCTGCCAGCCGTCGGCGTGCAGCCGGGCGGCCAGCTCCTCCGAGTCGACCTCGTTGCGGGCACAGCCCAGGGTCAGCAGGGCGACACGGCGGCCGTCGGAGGCAGAGGGGGAGGTGGCAGACACCATCCGAGGGTACCGGGCGGCGGGGCGGGGGCCGGCAACGGCGGGCCGCCGCATCGGCCGGCTCACATCCGCGACCGGTCAGACCGCCGCCGCGCCCACCCGCACCAGCCGGTCGAGGAGGAAGACCTCCGTGCCGGCCAGGCCGGTGGAGCAGAAGAGCGAGACCTGGTCCGCGCCGGTCCGGCCGGGGACCGCGCCGGCCAGCACCGCGCCCAGGTCGCGCAGCCGGCCCGCGTACGGCTCGACGGCGGCCAGCATCGGCGGGGAGTAGGCGCCCGCCTGGGCCGGCGAGTCGGTGACCAGCAGATCGGCGAGGTCCAGCAGGTCGCGGCCGAACTCGTGCCGGTCGGCCTGCTTGAAGCCGACCGCGTTGACGTGGGTGCCCGGGGCGAGGTCGGCGGCGTCCAGCACCGGCGTCGTGCTGGTGGTGGCGAGCACCACCACGTCCCGGTCCCAAACCGCCGCCCGGGGCGAGTCCACGGCGCGGGCCGGCACCGCCAGCTCGGCGCGGACCCGGGCCGCGAACGCCTCCCGGCGGGCGGCCGAGCGGCTGTGCACCGTCACCTCGCGCAGCGGGCGTACCGCCGCGGCGGCCCAGACCTGCGTCCAGGCCTGCCGGCCGGAGCCGATCACCCCGAGGGTGGCCGCGTCCGGCCGCGCCAGCGCGTCCACCGCGACCCCACCCAATCCCCCGGTACGCCGGGAGCCCAGCTCCTCGCCGACCGCCACCGCCCGCACCGCCCCGGTACGCCCGTCGTGCAGCACCACCAGCTGCTCGGACTCCGGCAACCCGAAGGTGTCGTACGACCGGAAGCCGTACCACTCACCGGTGAGGTGGCCGGCGGTGAGCACCATCCGCCCGCCGTCCAGCGGGGCGGCCGCCCGGGGCGGGGCGACGAGCCGGCCGGCGTGGGCGGCCAGCAGCGCGTCCCGCATCGCCGCGACGGTCGCCGAAGCGTCCAGGGCGGCAGCAACCTCCCGGTCGGTGAAGATCAGCGTCATGCTTGCCATCCTGCAACCTGAAGTCAGGTTCAGCTCAACCACTGGTGCGCGAGATCACCACTCGCCCGCCCCGGGCGGTGTTAGCGTCGGCGGTGGCGGCCCGGCCGTCCCGGACGAGTGGTGGGCGTACCCGGTCAGGCCAAGACGCCCCGCGACAGGCAGACCGACTCGTCCCGGGCCGCGAGGGTCCGGGCCCGCTTCGCGAGGTGATGACCCGTGGCCTGGATCGTGCTGGTGCTCTCCGGCCTGCTGGAGACCGCGTGGGCGGTGTCGCTCGACCGCAGCGCCGGCTTCAGCCGCCCGCTGCCCTCCGTCGTCTTCCTGGTCACCCTGGTGCTCAGCATGCTCGGGCTGGCGTACGCGCTGCGCGAGATCCCGGTCGGCACCGGCTACGCGATCTGGGTCGGCATCGGCGCGGTCGGCACCGCCGGGTACGGGATGCTGGCGCTCGGCGAGTCGGCCAGCCTCGCCCGGATCGTCTGCCTGCTCCTGGTGGTCGCCGGCGTGGTCGGGCTCAAGCTCTACCACTGAACCCCCGAGGGGGCGCGCCGGGACGAGCGGTATCGGCCCTGATGAGTAGTCCGAGGCCGGAGTGGGTAGACAGCGGCCGGACACCCAAGAGGCTCTCACCACGGAGGACGTCATGGCCGACATGCACGCGACCGCCCGCCCGCGCAGCAACGCCGCCCGGATCTGCACGATCCTGGCCTTCGTCTTCGCCGTCGTCGCCATCTTCGTGGCGCCGGTGATCTTCGGTATCGCCGGCCTGGTGCTCGGCATCGTCGGCGCGGTGCTCGGCGACAAGCCACTCGGCTGGTACGCCGCCGCCGCCAGCGTCGTGGGCGCCATCATCGGTGTCGCCCTCGTCGCCGCGATCATCAACAACTGACCACCGCAGACTCCCCACGAGGCCCGCCGGATTCCGGCGGGCCTCGTCGTGTCACGACCCGCGTTGCGTCACGGCGCGCACCTGGCGGTTCTGTCGGGGGCGGTGGATCGGCTGGTCGCCGACGTCTGGGCGACCGGGCCGCGGGATGTCGCCGCGTCGGCACGCGGGGCGCCGGCCACCGGGCCGGGACCGTCAGTCCTCGGCGCCGCGCAGGCCGACCAGGACCTCTTCCAGCTCGTCCGGCTTGACCAGCACGTCGCGGGCCTTGGAACCCTCGGACGGGCCGACCACGCCCCGGGTCTCCATCAGATCCATCAGCCGGCCCGCCTTGGCGAAGCCGACCCGCAGCTTGCGCTGGAGCATCGAGGTCGAACCGAACTGCGAGGTGACCACCAGCTCGACCGCCTGCACCAGCAGGTCCAGGTCGTCGCCGATGTCCTCGTCGATCTTCTTCCTGCTGTCCTGCGCGGGGGCCAGCACGTCCGGGCGGAACTCCGGCTCGCGCTGGTCCTTGCAGAACTTCACCACGTCGGCGATCTCGCGCTCGGTCACCCAGGCGCCCTGGATGCGCACCGGCTTGGAGGCGCCCATCGGCAGGAAGAGCCCGTCGCCCCGGCCGAGCAGCTTCTCCGCGCCCGGCTGGTCGAGGATGACCCGCGAGTCGGCCAGCGAGGAGGTGGCGAACGCCAGCCGGGACGGCACGTTCGCCTTGATCAGGCCGGTGACCACGTCGACCGAGGGGCGCTGGGTGGCCAGCACCAGGTGGATGCCGGCCGCGCGGGCCAGCTGGGTGATCCGGACGACCGAGTCCTCCACGTCGCGCGGGGCGACCATCATCAGGTCGGCCAGCTCGTCGACGATCACCAGCAGGTACGGGTACGGGCGCATCTCCCGCTCGCTGCCCGGCGGGGCCTTGATCTCGCCGTTGCGCACCTTGCGGTTGAAGTCGTCGATGTGCCGGACCCCGTTGGCGGCGAGGTCGTCGTAGCGCATGTCCATCTCGCGGACGACCCAGTCCAGCGAGTCGGCCGCCTTCTTCGCGTTGGTCACGATCGGCGTGACCAGGTGCGGGATGCCCTCGTACCCGGTCATCTCGACCCGCTTCGGGTCGATCAGCAGCAGCCGCACCTCGTCCGGGGTGGCCCGGGTGAGGATCGACACCAGCAGCGAGTTCAGGCAGGACGACTTGCCCGCGCCGGTCGCGCCGGCGATCAGGATGTGCGGCATCTTGGCCAGGTTGGCCACCACGTAGCCGCCCTCGATGTCCTTGCCGAGCGCCACCACCATCGGGTGGTGGTCGCTGGTGGCGGCCCGGGAGCGCAGCACGTCGCCGAGGGCGACGTTCTCCGGGTCGGTGTTCGGGATCTCCACGCCGACCGCGCTCTTGCCCGGGATCGGGCTGAGGATCCGCACGTCCGGCGACTTCACCGCGTACGCGATGTTGCGGGAGAGCTGGGTGATCCGCTCGACCTTGACCCCGTGCCCGAGTTCCACCTCGTAGCGGGTGACCGTCGGGCCCCGGGTGAAGCCGGTGACCGCGGCGTCCACGTCGAACTGCTCGAAGACGCCGGTCAGCGCCGCGATCACCTCATCGTTGGCCTTGCTGCGGGTCTTCGGCGCGGCGCCGCTGCTGAGCATGTTCGCCGGCGGCAGTGTGTAGTCGCCGGCCAGCCCGGTGAGCGCGAGCTGCTCGGCGCGGGTGGGCGCGGGCGAGTGCTCCGGCGGCTCGACCGGCTTGCGGCTGGCCGGCACCTTCGGCTTGCGGGGCAGCACCAGGGTGTCCTGGAGGTTGACCGCGTCCTCGTCGTCGAGGTCATCCGGGTCCAGCGGCGGCGGCGCGGTCCGCTTCGCCGGCCGGCGGCGGGCCGGCTTCGCGGCCGGGTCCTCCTCCGCCGCCGGGTCGGCCGGCGGCGCGACCAGCGTGCCGGCGAGCAGGCCGAGCCGCTCGGGGATCTTGTTGATCGGGGTCGCGGTGACCACCAGCAGACCGAAGACGAGCAGCAGGATGAGCAGCGGCACCGCCACCCAGGCGGTGACCCCCGCCTCCAGCAGGTCGCCGACCCCGGCGCCGACCAGCCCGCCGGCGTAGTCGCGCTGCACCGGGTCGACCGGGTCCTGTCCGATGTGCAGCATCGCCGCCGTGGCCACCAGCATCGAGCCCCAGCCGACCAGGCCACGGCCCCGGTGTTCCGGGTCGGCGGGCGTGCGCATCAGCCGCCAGGCGCCGATCATCAGCAGCACCGGCACCACGATCGCGATCGCGCCGAGGAAGAGCCGGACGGTGTCGGCGAGCCGGGCGCCGAGCGGGCCCGCGCCGGAGAACCAGATCCCCACCCCGCTCAGGATGGCCAGGCCGAACAGCAGCAGCCCGGCGCCGTCGCGGCGGTGTTCCGGGTCGAGGTCGCGGGCGGAGGCGGCCTGCCGGCCGGCGGCGCGGACCGCCCAGCCCACGCCGTGCGCCAGCCCCATCCACAGTGCACCGACCGCGCGTCCGAGGTAGACCGCCGGGCCGGGCCGGGCCGCCGTTCGCCGCCGGGCGGTCGCCCGGGTGGCCTTCTTCGCCGGCTGGCGGGCACGGCTGTTCGTGGTACCGCGCGGCGACGCGCCGCGTCGCCGGCTCGCCTGAGAGGTACGGCCCGCCATACAGTCACCGTAACGGCGTGACCCGGGAGATCGCCGCTTTTCCGGGTCGTGTCCGCGCGTCGCAGCACGGACCACGCCCACAGACGTGTTATTTGCCTCAGGAAGGGATGCCCGATGGCGTCGCCTGCTTTCGAGGACGGTCCGGACGACCCCCTGGCCGGGCACCCGCAGGCCCTGCGGCCGCTGACCGGCGAACTGATCGCCGCGGTGCTCGGCAACCGCGGGTACGCCTTCTCCGCCGACGCCGACGGCGACCTGGTCGGCCGCTGGGACGACAACCTCATCTGGTTCCTGCGCCCCGGCGAGGCCGGCGAGCTGCTCCAGGTCCGCACCATGGCCGCCCCGGCCTTCGGCATCGAGTACGTCCCGACGCTCTACGCCTTCTGCAACTCCTGGAACCACGACCGGCTCTGGCCCAAGGCGTTCGTGCACGTCGACGACGAGGGGGTGGCCCGGGTCTGCGGCGAGGTGATCACCGACCTGGAACGGGGGGTGACCCCGCACCAGCTCGACCAGCTCCTCGACTGCGGCATCTCCACCGGCTGCCAGCTGGCCGCCGCCGTCGCCCAGCTTCCCGGCGGGACGACCCGGTGACCGGCCGGGGCGAGCCCGTCGGGCGCGGACTGACCGGCCGCGTCCCGGAGCTGGTCGCGGCGCTGGCCGACGCCCGGGACATGCCCGACGGCGAGGCCCGCTTCGCCGAGCTGGACCGGATCGCCGCCCGGGCCGACGCGCTGGGCGACGCGCACTCCGGGCTGGACGCCCGGTTCGCGCTGGTCGAGGCGTACCTGCTGCACGGGGAGCGGTGGCGGCTGGCCGAGCCGGTGCGGCGCTGCCTGGCGGCCGTCGACCGGTCCCCCGGCCTGCTGACCGAACGCCCCGGCGACGCCGAGCTGCTGCGCCGGCACCAGCGCTACGCGGTCGAGGCGGCGATCGGCACCCCGCGGGTCGGCCTGGACCAGGCCCGGGCCCTCCTCGACGACCTGGCGCGGCGGGCCGGCGAGCGGACCGGGCTCGTCGCCCAGCTGCGCTGCCGGCTCGCCGACCACCTCGGCGACGAGCCCACCGCCCGCCGCCGGTACGACGACTGGGCCGCCGCCGAGCCCGACCCGACCGCCGGCTGCCCCGGCTGCCTGCCGGCCCGCCGCGCGGAGCTGCTCGCCGGGTGGGGCGACGACCAGGCGGCGCTGGCGACGTTGCGTCCCGTCCTCGACGGCGCGGTGGACTGCACCGACTCGCCCGAGCGGGCGCTGGCCGTGGCGCTGCTGCCGTGGCTGCGCACCGGCGAGGCGGAGCGGGCCGGGCAGGCGCACCTGCGGGCGTACCGGCGGCACCGGCGGGAGCGGGGGGCGTTCCCGTACCTCGCCGCGCACCTGCGCTTCTGCGCGCTGGCCGGGCACCCCGGCCGGGGGCTGGACATCCTCGCCGAGCAGCTGCCCCGGCTGGACCACCCGTACGACGACCTGTCCGCGATGGAGTTCGCCGCCGCCGGGGCGCTGGTCTGCGCCCTCGCCGCCGAGGCGGGGCTGGCCGGGCGGCGGGTGCACCGCCCGGCGCACGGCAGCCGGCCGGCGGCGGAGGTGGACGTGGAGACCCTCGGCACCGACCTGCTGACCCTGGCCACCGGGCTGGCCGGCAGCTTCGACGCGCGCAACGGCACCGGGCACCAGTCCGGCCGGATCGCCTCCTGGCTGGCGGAGCGGCCGCTGGCCACGCCGGTGCCGCTGCCCGACGAGGAGACCGGCGACGACCCGGCGATGGACCCGCCGTTCGCCCCGGCCGCCGACGAGCTGGCCCCGCTGAGCCTGTCGATGATCACCGCGGTGCTGGACCGCCGGGGCGACGTCTACGCGGTGGACGCCGGTCCGGTGGTGGTCGGACGCTGGCACGAGGCGGTGATCCAGTTCCGGCAGGTCGGGCGGCGCGGCGAGATCCTGCACGCCCGGGTGGTGGCGGCCCGGCGACTCCCGGTGGCCCGGCTGACCGAGGCGTACGAGTTCTGCAACGCCTGGAACCACGACCGGCTGCTGCCGAAGGCGTACGTGCACGACCTGGGCGAGGGCGAGCTGGTGCTGGCCGGCGACGTGACCACCGACCTGGAGCACGGGGTGGCCCCGGCACAGCTCGGCGTCCTGGTCGACGCGGCGGTCGCCACCGGCGTCGCGTACGCGGACGCGGTCGCCGCGCTGCCCTGACCGGCGCGGGTGAGGTCCGAAAGCCGCCGGACGCCGACGCGCCGCGCTGGTGGACTTGCCGCATGACGACACCACAGCAGCGGGCCGCCCGGCTGCGCGCCCTGCACCGGCCCGGTACACCGCTCGTCCTGCCCAACGCGTGGGACGTGGCCAGCGCCCGCCTGGTCGAGGAGTGCGGGGCCGAGGCGGTGGCCACCACCAGCGCCGGCATCGCCTGGGCCCTCGGCGTCGCCGACGGCGGGGCGCTGGACCGCAGCCGGGCACTCACGCCACTGGCCCGGATCGCCGCGGCGGTGACGGTGCCGGTCACCGCCGACATCGAGGACGGGTACGCCGCCGACCCGGCCGGCGTCGCCCGGACCGTCACCGAGGTGCTGGCCGCCGGCGCAGTGGGAATCAACATCGAGGACGCCGACCCGGACGACCCGACCCGACTGCGCCCCACGACGGAGCAGTGCGCCCGGATCGCCGCCGCCCGCCAGGCCGCCGAGGCCGCCGGGGTGGCGCTCTTCGTCAACGCCCGCATCGACACCTACCTGCGGGCGGTCGGCGAACCGGCGCAGCGACTCGCCGAGACCCTGCGCCGGGCCGAGGCGTTCCGGGCGGCCGGGGCGGACGGCGTCTTCGTGCCGGGGGTGGTCGACGTGGCGAGCATCGCCGCGCTGGTGTCCGGGGTGGACGGACCGGTGAACGTGCTCGCCAGCCCGGGCGCACCCACCGTGACCACCCTGGCCGACCTGGGCGTGGCCCGGGTCAGCCTCGGCTCGTCCCTGGCCGAGGCCGCGTACGGCCTGGTCCGGCGGGCCGCCACCGAAACGCTGACCGGCGGCACCTACACCGCCCTCACCCCCGCCACCTCCTACGGCGACCTGAACGCCCTCCTCCGCTGACCGCCCCCCACCCCCCACCCCAGCGCGCACTTTCCGAGAAAGCGTGGCCATTCCGCGCGCCATGGCCACTCTTTCTCGGAAAGAGCGGCCATGGGGGTGGGGGGGCGGGACGCGGAGCGGCCCCCGACCACCGGGCGGTGGGGGTCGGGGGCCGCGGTCGGGGTGGGTCAGCTCGCCGAGAAGGCGAGGGTGTAGCTGCCGGAGCCGCTCAGCGCGGTGACCCGGTAGCGGTAGGCGCCGGCCGAGCCCTCGGCCTCCAGCCGCGCGACGCCGTCGGCGGTGGCGGCCCGGGCCACGGTCCGGAAGCCGGTGCCGGTCCAGCGCTGGAGTTCCAGCACCAGCTGGGCGCCGTCGGGGGCGTCGAGGCAGGCGCTCTGCGCGCCGCCGTCGGCGACGAACCAGCGGCCGTCGGGCTGCGCCTGGGAACGGCCGGCGGCGATGGCGCCGGAGCGGCTGACGTCGCCGGTGCAGACCGAGGAGTCGCCGGCCGGCGGGGCGGTGGGGGCGGCGGTCGCCGGCGGGGCGGTGGCGTCGCCGCCAGCGGGCGGCTCGGCGGGGGCCGCCCGGCTCTCCGCGGTGACCAGGGTCAGGTTGTTGCGCTGGAGGATCTCGTTGACCGGCTGGAAGAACGTGAGACCGCCGGCGGTGCAGTCGCCGGACCCGCCGGAGGTGACGCCCTGCGCCTGGTCGCCGGAGAGCCACGCCCCGCCCGAGTCGCCGGGCTCGGCGCAGACGTTGGTCCGGGTGAGCCCGGTGACCGTGCCCTCCGGGTAGTTCACGGTGGCGTTCTTCGCCTGGACCACCCCGCAGCGGGTGCCGGTGGTGGAGCCGGAGCGGCAGATCGAGGCGCCGACCGGGGCCTCGGTGGAGCCGTTGACCGGCACGGTGCCGCCGTTGAAGTCGTTCACCACGCCCTGCGGCGTCCACTGGTCGTTGACCTGGACGAACGCCCAGTCGTCGCCGGGGAACGAGGACGCGGCGAAGGTGCCCTGGGCGACCCGGTTCGCGCCGGTGGTGCGGTCCCCCGGCTGGCCGCAGTGCCCGGCGGTGACGAAGCCGCCGACCACGGAGAAGCCGACCGAGCAGCGGCCGGCGTTGTTGATGAAGTACGCGTCACCGCCCCGCACGTCGAACAGCGGCCGGGGGGACTCGGTGGAGGTGGTCACCCGTACCGCCCGTGCCGGCGCCCCGGTCGCCGCCGCGAACCGGCGTCCGGCCTCCTCCGCGCCCGGCTTGGCGAGCACCACCACGGAGTTGGTGGCGACGTCGACGTACCAGCCGGCGATGTCCGGGGTGGCCCGGCCACCGGCCGAGTCGAGCCGGCCCTTCACCGCGTCCAGCTCCCGCACGCCCCGGTCGACCTCCTTCGGCACCGCACCGGCGGCGCGGACCCGGTCCGCCTGCCTCGGGTCGGCGACCGCCACGGTCAGCGTGGCGCCGTCGGCGCTGAGCCAGCTGCCGCCGTACGCCGCGCCGAGCTCGGCGCGCAGCCGGCCGAGGGTGCCGGTGGCCCGCCGCTCGGCCGCCAACCGCCGTACCGCCTGCTCCCGGCTGAGCGAGAGGTCGCGGCTCATCGCGTCCAGCACCTCGGGGGCCACCCCGTCGGTGGCGTTCGCCCCGGCCGGTCCACCGGCTCGCGGGGCGGCGTTCTCACCGGCGAACGACGGCAGCGTCACCGCCGCCGTCAATCCCGCCGCCGCCACCACGACACCGATGGCTGTCATCCGTCTGCGGTCCATCCGCCAAGCTCCTCCCGGCCGGCGCGGGTACGCCTGCCGGAACGGAGTACGGAGACGACGGCCGATCGGTTGACCCGGATCCGGACCTTTCAGCGCAGCGTGTCCGGGCGGTCACTCGCCGGGGCGTACCCGGACACGACGACGCCGGCCCACCGCGGACGGTGGACCGGCGTGCGGAGCCGGTGGGTCAGACCTCGACGACCGTCGGGACGATCATCGGGCGGCGCCGGTACTTGTCGTTGACCCAGCGCCCGACGGTGCGCCGGACGATCTGCTGGAGCTGGTGCGGGTCGGTGATGCCGTCCGCCGCGGCCCGGTTGAGCGCCTCGGTGACCAGCGGGACGACCGGGTTGAACGCCTCCGGGTCCTCGGAGAAGCCCTTCGCCGAGAGGGTGGGGCCGCCGACCACCTTGCCGGTGACCGAGTCGACCACCACGGTGGTGGCGATGAAGCCACCGTCGCCGAGGATCCGCCGCTCGGTGAGCAGCGACTCGCTGACGTCGCCGACGGCGAGCCCGTCGACGTAGACGTAGCGGCTCTTGACGTGCCCGACCAGGCTGGCCCGGCCCTCGACCAGGTCGACCACGTCGCCGTCCTCGCAGAGCACCACCCGGTCGGGGGCGACGCCGGACTCGACGCCGAGGCGGGCGTGCGCCCGCAGGTGCCGCCACTCGCCGTGCACCGGCATCAGGTTGCTCGGGCGCACCATGTTGAGCAGGTAGAGCAGCTCGCCGGCGGGGGCGTGGCCGGAGACGTGCACCTTGGCCACGTCCTTGTGCACGACCACCGCGCCGGCCCGGGCCAGCCGGTTGATCACCCGGTAGACGGAGGTCTCGTTGCCCGGCACCAGCGAGCTGGCCAGCACCACCGTGTCGCCGGGGGCGATGGTGATGTGCCGGTGGTCGCCGCTGGCCATCCGGCCGAGCGCGCTCATCGGCTCGCCCTGGGAGCCGGTGGACATCAGCAGGATCTGCTCGGGCGGCAGCGTGGTGGCCTCCTCCAGCCCGACCACCAGGCCGGGCGGGATGTTGAGCAGGCCGAGGTCGCGGGCGATGCCCATGTTGCGCACCATCGACCGGCCGATCAGCGCCACCTTGCGGCCGTGCTCGATCGCCGAGTCGAAGACCTGCTGCACCCGGTGCACGTGCGAGGCGAACGAGGCGACGATGATCCGCCCCCGCGCCTTGGCGAAGATCGAGTCGAGCACCGGCCCGATCTCGCGCTCGGGGGTGACGAAGCCGGGGATCTCCGCGTTGGTGGAGTCCGACAGCAGCAGGTCGACGCCCTCCGCGCCGAGCCGGGCGAAGCCGGCCAGGTCGGTGATCCGGCCGTCCAGCGGGAGCTGGTCCATCTTGAAGTCGCCGGTGTGCAGCACCAGCCCGGCCGGGGTGCGGATGGCCACGGCGAGGGCGTCCGGGATCGAGTGGTTGACCGCGAAGAACTCGCACTCGAACGGGCCGAGCCGCTCCCGGCCGCCCTCCCGCACGGTCAGCGTGTACGGCTGGATCCGCCGCTCGGCCAGCTTCGCCTCGACCAGGGCCAGGGTGAACTGGGAACCGACCAGCGGAATGTCCGGCTTGTGGGCGAGCAGGTACGGCACCGCGCCGATGTGGTCCTCGTGACCGTGGGTGAGCACGATCGCCTGGACGTCGTCCAGCCGGTCCAGGATCGGGCCGAAGTCCGGCAGGATCAGGTCAACGCCCGGCTGCTCGACGTCGGGGAAGAGCACCCCGCAGTCGACGATGAGCAGCTTGCCGTCGTACTCGAAGACGGTCATGTTCCGACCGATGGCGCCGAGCCCGCCGAGCGGGATGATCCGCAGGCCGCCCTCCGGCAGCGGCGGGGGCAGCTCACCCTCGATGTGCGCCTCGGTCACGCGTCCACCTCAATCTGCGACGCCGTTACCCGGCGTCCGTCGTGTCGTTCGATCATTCGGGCAGTTCCAGGCCCGCCGCGGCGCAGTCGGCGCGCAGCTGGACGAGTTCGTCGGCGGTGGCGTCCGCCAGCGGCGGCCGCACCGGACCGGCCGGCAGGCCCTTGGCCGCCAGGCCCGCCTTCACCAGGATCACGCCCTGGGTACGGAAGATTCCGGTGAACAGCGGCAGCAGCCGCCGGTGCAGGCCGAGCGCGGTCGCCGTGTCCCCCGCGTCGTACGCCTCGATCATCTGCTTGGCGGGTGCGCCGATGAAGTGCGTCGACGTGCCCACCAGGCCGACCCCGCCGACGGCCAGCGTCGGCAGGGTGAGCGCGTCCTCCCCGCTGTAGTAGGCGAGGTCGCTGCGGCTGAGCACCCAACTGGTGGCGGTCAGGTCGCCCTTGGCGTCCTTGACCGCGACGATCCGGCCGTGCTCGGCGAGGCGCACCAGCGTGTCGGTGGCGATGGCCACCCCGGCCCGGTGCGGGATGTCGTAGAGCATGATCGGCAGCCCGGTGGCGTCGGCGACCGCGGTGAAGTGGCGCAGCAGCCCGCTCTGCGGCGGCTTGTTGTAGTACGGGGTCACCACCAGCAGGCCGTGCGCGCCCGCCTTCTCGGCCGACGCGGCCAGCTCGATGGTGTGCCGGGTGTCGTTGGTGCCCACCCCGGCGACGATCCTGGCCCGGTCGCCGACCGCCTCCACCACCGCGCGGATCAGGGTCTCCTTCTCCGCGTCCGTGGTGGTCGGCGACTCACCCGTGGTGCCGTTGAGCACCAGCGCGTCGTTGCCCTGCCCGTCGACGAGGTGGGCGGCGAGCCGTACGGCGCCGTCCAGGTCCAGCGAGCCGTCGTCGGTGAACGGGGTCACCATGGCCGTGAGCAGTCGCCCGAACGGGCGGGACGCGCCCCGATCGGGGGCGGCAAGGTGGTCGTGCGTCATGTTCACAACCTAGCGGACGACCACCGGAGAGCCGGTGGGGAAGGGCTCAGGACAGCTCGGCGTGCGGGCTGGTCGCCACCTCGGTGCCGTCGGGCAGGGTGGAGATGACGAAGTCGGCGAAGACGTTCGGGGCGACCTGCTGCAGCTGGCGCAGGCACTCCACCGCCAGCTCGCGGATCTCCACGTCGGCGTGCTCGGTGGCACGCATGGCGATGAAGTGCCGCCAGGCCCGGTAGTTGCCGGTGACCACGATCCGGGTCTCGGTGGCGTTGGGCAGCACCGCGCGGGCCGCCTGCCGGGCCTGCTTGCGCCGCAGCGTCGGGTTGGGCTCGTCGACGAAGCGCTGCTCCAGCCCCTCCAGCAGCTCGGTGTACGCCCGGACGCTCGCCTCGGCGGCCTCGACGAACTTCTTGTGCAGCTCCGGGTCCTCGGCGATCACCCGGGGCTCGACCATCGCCGCGTCCCGCTCCGGGACGTAGCGCTGGGACAGCTGGGAGTACGAGAAGTGCCGGTGCCGGATCAGCTCGTGGGTGAAGGAGCGGGAGACCCCGGTGAAGTAGAAGCTCACCGAGCCGTGTTCCAGCACGCTCAGGTGGCCCACCTCGAGGATGTGCGCCAGGTAGCCGGCGTTGGTGGCGGTCGCCGGGTTCGGCTTCTTCCAGCTCTGATAGCAGGCCCGGCCGGCGAACTCCGCCAGGGCCTGACCGCCGTCAGCGTCGGTCGACCACGGCACGTCGTCCGGGGCCTGGAACTGGGTCCATGCGATCAGCTTGACCTGGGGCTGCACCATCTCCGGCATTCCTGGGACTGTAGTTGCCCCGCACCGGTGCGCGAAAGTTGACCTCCCGGCTTCGACAGCGGCCGTGAGCTGCGAATCTTGGACAGTTTCCGCTCCGGGGGAACGACAAGTGTCCAAGATCTCCCAGACGGCACCGTCGGGACGCACGGCGGGGGGCCGCGTGGCGGCGCGGGCCGTCGGGTGCGGGGTGGTCAGACGTAGAGCGCGGTGAACGGGGCCCAGGGCAGGTTTCTCGCCACCGAGAAGGCCAGCCAGACGGCGAGGAACCCGGCGATCACCGGCGAGCTGATCCGCAGCTCGGGCAGGCGCCAGCCGAAGGCCTGCTTCCCGGCCCACGCCACGAAGAGGTACGCCAGGAAGGGCAGTGCGAACACGAAGAGGAAGTGGTGCCGGGCGGCGGCGGGCAGATCGCCGTGCAGGACGTACCAGAGGGCGCGGGTGCCACCGCAGCCCGGGCAGTCCAGGCCGGTGGTCAGCTTGAGCAGGCAGCTCGGGGCGGCGTCCGGGTCGCTGCGGGTGGGGTCGCTGACCAGCGCGTACGCCATCCCGATGCCGACGCAGCCGAGCGCCGCCAGCGGCGCCGCCCAGCGCGGGGAGCGCGCGTGCACCCGGAGCACGAACCGGGTGAGCCGGTCCGGCTCGACCTGCTGGTAGGCGCCGGGCGGCCAGGCGCCTTCGGCGTGCCCGTGCAGGTTGCCGGCACCGTGCGCGGCACCCTCGCCATCAAGTGGCTCGCCGTAAGGCGCGGCGCCGAGGTGCGGGGCGGCCACCGCGCCGGGCGGTGCGGCCTGCGGCGCGCTGGTGTCGGGCACCTGCTGACCCGGCTGACCCGCCGAACCGTCCACGCTCGTCACGCGCTCACGGTACACCGGCCACGCCCTTCAACGCGGCGGCCAGCGGATCGGCGAGATCCCCGGCGACCGGCGGGGCCACCGCGTCCAGACCGAGCCAGCCGGCGAGCCGGTACAGCTCCGCCGCCAGCGCGACGGCGGTCTCCCCCGGGTCGGCGCCCGGCTCGATCCAGGCGGCCGGCACCAGCAGCACGCCCGCCCGCCGGTCGGCCTTGAGGTCGACCCGCGCGGTGAACCGCTCCCCCTGCAGGAACGGCAGCACGTAGTAGCCGTACACCCGCTGCGGCGCGGGCACGTAGATCTCGATCCGGTAGCTGAAGTCGAAGAGCCGCTCGGTGCGGGCCCGCTCCCAGACCAGCGGGTCGAAGGGGCTGACCAGGGTGTTGCCGCGCACCCACCGGGGCAGTCGGGCGGTCGCGTGCAGCCAGGCCGGCTGCCGCCAGCCCTGCACCGTCACCGGCCGCAGCTCACCGGCCTCGACCAGCTCGGCGATCGCCTGCCGGGCACCGCCCAGCGGGAGCCGGAAGTAGTCGCGCAGCTCCGGCTCGGCGGCCACCCCGAGCGACCGCGCGGCCACCGACACCAGCGTGCGGTACGCCTCGGCGTCGGTGGGGGTGGGCGCGGCCAGGGAATCCGCCGGCAGCACCCGCTCGGGCAGGTCGTAGCGGCGAGCGAAGGAGGTCGTCCGGTCGGCGGCGCTCACCTCCCCGGCCCAGAAGAGGAACTCCAGGGCCCGCTTCACCGCCGACCAGTTCCACCCCCAGTTGCCGGTCTCCCGGGGCGCGTCGTGCTCGATCTCGGCGGCGGTCAGCGGCCCCCGGGCGGCCACCTCGTCGCGGACCCAGGCGACGAGTTCGGGCTGCTCCTGGGCGATGCGCCGCATGCCGCCCCAGGCGTCGGAGTGGGCCTTGGCCATCCGCCAGCGCAGCGCCGCGTGCAGCCCCACCGGCACCAGCGACGCCTCGTGGCCCCAGTATTCGAAGAGCTCGCGGGGGCGGCGGTAGGCGGCGGTGTCGAGCAGCGTCGTCGGGTAGGGCCCGAGCCGGCTGTAGAGCGGCAGGTAGTGCGCCCGTTGCAGCACGTTGACCGAGTCCATCTGGATCAACCCGACCCGGTCCAGCACCCGGCGCAGGTGTCGCCGGGTGGGCACGCCGGTGGGCGCCGGGTCGGCGAAGCCCTGGGCGGCCAGCGCCACCCGCCGGGCCTGGGCGAGGGAGAGTGCTTCCGGTACGGCCATCGTCGGGCACCTTAAACCAGCGGTACGACGCGGAGCGGACGCTGGACCGGACGCCCGGCGAGGAATAGAACGGACACATGCTCACCATCCGCCGCGAAGAGCCCGAGGACGCCGAGGCGATCGCCCGGGTGCACATCCACGGCTGGCAGGCCGGCTACGCCGGGATCATGCCCGACGAGGTGCTGCGCCGGCTCAACCCGGTGGCCTGGGCGCAACGGCGTCGGGACCTCGGCACCGCCGACCCGGAGCACCCGTTCACCACGCTGCTCGCCGAGGTCGACGGGGTGCCCGCCGGGTTCGTCACCTTCGGGCCGTACCGCAACAACCAGGACCGGGGGGACCTGGATCCGGCCTACGGCGAGGTGCTGGGGACGTACGTGGAGCCGGCGCACTGGGGTGACGGCACCGCGCGGGCGCTGCTGGCCGCGGCCCGCGACGGTCTGGCGGGCCGGGGCTGGCGGGAGTACCGGCTCTGGGTGCTGGCCGAGAACACCCGGGCCCGCCGCTTCTACGAGCGGGCCGGGCTGTCAGCGGACGGCGAGCGGTCCACCTACCCGGTGCCGCTCGCCGGTGGGCGTCCCCCGGTCCGGCTCGACGAGCTGCGGTACGCCGGCCGGCTCGACGGCTGACCCGGTGGGCTCCGGACGCCCGGCGGCCGGGCCGGCGGTGGCCGGGACGGCCCAGCGCCGGATCGGCAGCAGCATCAGCAGCGCCAGGCTGATCCAGACGTAGGTGTTGCTGCCCAGGAAGCCGTCCAGGCCGGTGAAGTCCTTCTCCCAGGCCCAGACGATCCGGCTGATCAGCAGCCCGTACGCGATGACCGCGAAGGTCAGCAGGGCGCGCCGCCGCGGACCGTGCGCGGGCGCGGCCATCGCGTTGTCGACCAGCAGGATCAGCGCGGGGATCAGCCAGACCAGGTGATGCACCCAGGTGACCGGGCTGACCAGGCACATCAGCGCGCCGGTCAGCGCCAGCCCGGTGGCCTCGTCGCCGACGGCCACCGCCGCCCGGGACCGCCAGGCCCAGATCCCGAGGGTGGCCAGGACCAGCAGCAGCCAGGCCAGGGTGCTCGGGTGGTCGGGGTCCAGCCGGGCCACCACCCCGCGCAACGACTGGTTGGAGACGAACGCCAGCTCCCCCACCCGGCTGGTGTTCCACAGCGACGAGGTCCAGAACTCCCGCGAGGCGTCCGGGAAGAGCGCGGCGGCGAGCAGGGTCGCCACCGCCGCGGCGGCCATCGAGGTGAACGCGGCCCGCCAGCGCTGGGTGATCAGCAGGTAGACGATGAAGACGCCCGGGGTCAGCTTGATCGCGGTGGCCAGCCCGATCCCCACCCCGGCCCACCGGTTGCCGGCCGGCAGCAGCCGCAGCAGGTCCAGTCCGACCAGGAAGAGCAGCAGCATGTTGACCTGGCCGAAGTTGATCGTCTCGCGCATCGGCTCGTACGCGGCGGCCAGGCAGAGCGCGACGGCCAGGGTGAACCAGCGGGACCAGCCGGCCCGCCGGGAGACCGGGTCGAGCAGCCACCAGATGAGCACCGCGCTGACCACCACGCTGGCGGCCACGCTGACGGTGATCGCCGCCGGCCACGGCAGGTACGCCATCGGCAGCATCACGAGGGCGGCGAACGGTGGGTAGGTGAAGCCGTACTGGGTGCCGGGCTTGAGGTAGTCGTAGATCTCGCCGTGGTCGTGCACCCAGAAGGTCAGCGCGCCGTAGTAGACCTTGAGGTCGAAGAAGCCGTGCCGGACGGCCGCCACGGAGAGGAAGGCCGTCACCGCGACGGCGAGCGCGACCACCCCGGCGGCCTGTGCGGCCGTCCGCCTGGCACCCTGCGCCACCATCGTCACTCCCGCCCTGCGTAGGCTTCCGTCCCGTGACTCCTCCAGTGCCTGACGGCACCGGCTTCTCAGGCCGATTCGGCGGCCTGACGGGCAAGCCCTGCCCGCAAGATGTTAACGGCGGCGTTGACGTCGGCGTGTGCGACGTATCCGCAGGCTACGCACCGAAACCTGGCCTGGCTGGCACGGTTCTCGCCTCCGCAGTGCCCGCAGCGCGAGCATGTGCGGGACGTGTTACGGGGAGCCACCTCAACGACGGTTCGTCCGGCACTTTCAGCCTTGACGTGCAGCACGTTGAGGAACACCCCCCATCCAGCGTCAAGAATGCTCCGGTTCAATCCGGACTTCTGCGCGACATTGCGGCCAGGCGATTCAGCAGTTCCCGACGCCGAACGCGTCATGTTGAGAATCTGAAGACCTTCGTGGGCGATCAGGTCATGCTGTGTGATGAGCCGGCGCGCGGTCTTGTGAGCGTGGTCGAGACGCTGGCGACGCACCTTCCGGTGGAGGGCTCCGACTCGCTCTCGCGCCTTGCGCCGTCGGTTCGAGCCACGTCTACAGCGGCTCAAGGCTCGCTGAGCAATGGCGAGGTTCTCTGCCGACGCGTCGAGGTGGCGTGGGTTTGCTACCTGAATTCCTTCAGACGTGGTCAGAAAGGAGGCCACGCCCATGTCGATACCGACCTGCGACCCGGTAGCAGGCAGCGGCTCAGCAGGCACCTCGTCGCAGGACAGAACAAGAAACCAACGCTGTCCCTCCCGCCTGACTGCGATCGTCTTGACCTGACCCGCAACTCTACGATGAGTGTGGACTCGGACATGGCCGATGCCTTGGAGATAGACGCGCCTGGGCCCGGACCCGGAGGCGGAGTCCCAGCGACAACCGTCCCGATCCTTCGGCCACTCCACAGTGTCGAACCGTCCGGGGCCCTTGAAGCGCGGATAGCCGGGCTTCTCGGCGGCCCTGATTCTGCGGAAGAACGCCGCGAAAGCCTTGTCGAGGCGCCGCAATGTGGCCTGCTGAGAGGAGAAAGACCAACGCCCCTGCCCATCGGGGTCGGCGCGTCGGATGTCCTTGAGCTGCGAGGACTGCTCACTGTAACGCACAGTCTTCCCAGCTTTTCGGTATCCCTCCCCACGCTCCTCGAGGGCAGCGTTGTAGAGAAGACGATGGTCGTTGAGGCAGGACTTCAACGCGGAGGACTGGCGGCGCGTCGGGCGCAACAGGAACCTGTAGGCCCGTCTCACGATTCCGGCTCACGCAACAGCCGTTCGACTAGGCCATCCGCATACCGCAGCGACATCAGTACGCGCACTGAATCGCCGATGCTCGCTGAACGGAGCGCCGACCTGTCCCGGCAGGTCCCGCAGCACGCGACGTGCCAGTGGAGGTTAGGCCTCATGTTAAGAAACCCCTGCACCTCGCGAGCCATGCGCAAATCATACCGGGTCGACACATCTGCAGCGGAAGGGAGGGAGCGCGGATTCGTCCTGCGCCTCAGGGTGCAAACTTCGTCCGCGCGACAATAATGGCCATGGGATACGTCCGCCCGGCGCGTCCCGAGGACGCCGGCGAGATCGCACGAATCCAGCTCGCGACCTGGCGGGTCGCCTATCGCCGGATCCTGCCCCGGCACGTGCTCGACAACCTGGACGAGGCATGGCTCGCCCGGCGGTGGAGCGCGGCGGTGCAGGAGCCGCCCTCCGGCGCGCACCGCGTGCTGGTCGCCGTCGACCAGGCCGAGCAATCCTATCTGGTGGGGTTCGCCGCCTCCGGCCCGGCGGACGCCGAGGCGCTCGCCCCGGGTGAGCCGGCCGAGGCGCTGGCCGAGGGCGTGGCCGCGGTGACGGACCTGCTGGTCGAGCCCCGCTGGGGCCGGCGCGGGCACGGTAGCCGGCTGCTCGCGGCCACCGTGGACCTGTGGCGCACCGACGGCTTCGACCGGGCGGTGGCCTGGGCGTTCGACGGCGACGAGGCGACCCGGAAGTTCCTCACCTCCACCGGCTGGGAGCCGGACGGCGCAGCGCGGGCGCTGGACGTCGACGACATGCTCGTTCCCCAGGTCCGGCTGCACGTCGCGGTCCCGGCCGAGCCGGTCGCCACCGACTGAGCGGCGGCCGGCGCGCGCCGTCGGCCACCGGTGTCGGGGGCCTCGCCTACGGTGGCCGCATGACCGCACCGACGGCGAGACCCGACGCGGGCCCGAACCGGGCCGCCCCCGGCGCGCGCCCGGCGGCCGACCCCGCCGGCCTGGAGGGGTTCCGCGTCGAGCTGACCGGCTACGCCTACCGGATGCTCGGTTCGGTCTTCGACGCCGAGGACGCGGTGCAGGAGACGATGCTGCGGGCCTGGCGCGGCCTCGACCGCTTCGACGGACGGTCCAGCCTGCGCACCTGGCTCTACCGGATCGCCACCAACGTCTGCCTGGACCTGCTGCGGGGCCAGGGCCGGCGGGCCCTGCCGATGGATCTCGGGGTGCCGTCCGCCCCGGTGGCGACGGCGCTCGGCGCGCCCGGGTCGGGCCGGGAGTGGCTGGAGCCGGCGCCGGACGCCGTCGTCCTTCCCGAGGACCCGGCCGAGCTGGCGGTGACCCGCGAGTCGGTCCGGCTGGCCTTCGTCGCGGCGTTGCAGCACCTGCCGCCACGGCAGCGCGCGGTGCTGATCCTGCGGGACGTGCTGCGCTGGCGGGCCGGCGAGGTCGCCGAGCTGCTCGACACCACCGTCGCCGCGGTGACCAGCGCTTTGCAGCGGGCCAGGGCCACGCTGGCCGACCGGGAGGCGGCCGCGCCGGCCCCCGTGCTGGACCGGGAGCACCGGGAGCTGCTCGACCGCTACGTCCAGGTCTTCGAGCGGTACGACATCGACGCCCTGGTCGCACTGCTGCGCGAGGACGCGGTGCACGCCATGCCGCCGTATCCGGTGTGGCTGCGGGGGGCGGCCGACATCGGCCGGTGGCTGACCGGGCCGGGCGCCGGTTGCCAAGGTTCCCGGCTGCTGCCGGTGGCCGCCAACGGCGGGCCGGCCCTCGCGCAGTTCCGGCCCGACCCGGCCGGCGGCCACCGCGCGTTCTCGATCCAGCTGGTGGAGTCCTCCGGCGGTCGGATCACCCGGCTCACCCATTTCCTCCAGCCGCGGCTCTTCCCGCTGTTCGGCCTGCCCGACCGGCTGCCTTGAGCGGTACGGCGCCGGCGGGCCCGGGTCCGAACCGATGAGTTCCGGCCGGCGCCGGAGTCCATCCCAGGACAGCGCCCCGTCAGCGGAGGACCATGACCGGGACGGCAGCCACCCGGCGACGGTCATGCCGCCGGCCACGCAGGAACGGAGACCAGCATGTTCACGGACACCTTGGCGTTCAGTTCGTTCTCGGTGGACGACATCGGACGCGCCCAGCAGTTCTACGCCGACACCCTCGGCCTGCGGGTGTCGCGCGACGACAAGATGGGCGGCTTGCTGACCCTGCACATCGCCGGGGACCGGCCGGTGCTCGTGTATCCGAAGGCGGACCACGAGCCGGCCCGGCACACCGTGCTGAACTTCCCGGTGCCGGACGTCGACCGGGCCGTCGACGAGCTGACCGCGCGGGGCGTGCGGTTCGCCCGGTACGAGGGGATGGGCCAGGACGAGAAGGGCGTGATGCGCGGCAAAGGGCCAACGATCGCCTGGTTCACCGATCCGGCCGGCAACATCCTGTCGGTGCTCGCGCAGGACTGACCCGGTGTGGCGGCTCCCGGCGCCGGCCGGGAACCGCCACCGGCGGGGTCAGCCCTTCTCGGCCGAGCGGCCGGGCCGCCCTGCGTCCCCTGGCCGGCCCGGAGTTGGGCGCCGGCTCCGTGCAGGGCCTGCGCGACGGGGTCAGGAGGTGAGCTCGGCGACCAGTTCGTCGTCCTCCACCGCACCGGTCGGGGCGAAGCCGAGGGAGGTGTAGAGGCGGGCCGCCGGGGTGTTGTCGGGGTGGTACGAGAGGCGGACCACGCTGCCACCGTCCTGCGCGGCGAGCCAGTCGGCCAGGGTGCGGACGGTGGCCCGACCGACGCCCCGGTCCTGTTCGCCGGCGGCGATCACCATGCCGCCGATCCAGCGGGAGCCGTCGTCGTCCACCCCCCACATGGCGTGTCCGACCACCGTCTCGTCGGCGTAGACGGCCAGCGAGGTCCACCCGTCGGAGCGCATGGTCAGCACCAGGTAGCGGGCGGCCAGGGCGGGTACCCAGGCGCGCTGGTCGTCGCGGGGCGCCACGTCGGCGACATCCCGCCAGTTGTGGTCGTCGACCGGCCGCAGCGTGATGTGACGTCCGGCCCGGTCGCGCAGCCCTGAATCGATCATGACGGTCAGCCTAGGTCCCGGCCGGACCGGGTGACGAGCCGTTTCACCCGGTGCCGCACCGGCCGGTCGTGCTCATCCGGCCCGCGGCACGGGCCGGCCCGGGAGGACGCTCAGTCGAGCAGCGTGTCCAGGCCGATGGTCAGGCCCGGGCGGGTACGCACCGCGCGGACGGCCAGCAGCACGCCGGGCATGAACGAGGCCCGGTCGTACGAGTCGTGCCGGATGGTCAGCGTCTCGCCGGTGGTGCCGAAGAGCACCTCCTGGTGGGCGACCAGCCCGGTGGCCCGCACGGCGTGCACGCGTACCCCGTCGATGTCGGCGCCGCGCGCACCCGGCACCTCGTCGGAGGTGGCGTCCGGCGACGGGCCGAGACCGGCGTCGGCGCGCGCCTGGGCGATCCGGCGGGCGGTGTGGGTGGCGGTGCCGCTGGGGGCGTCGAGCTTGCGCGGGTGGTGCTGTTCGATGATCTCGACGGACTCGAAGTGCCGGGCGGCCCGCGCGGCGAACTGCATCATCAGCACCGCGCCGATGCCGAAGTTCGGGGCGATCACCACGCCGACGCCCGGCTTGCGCTCCAGCCAACCGCGCACCCGCTCGATCCGCTGCTCGGTGAAGCCGGTGGTGCCGACCACCGCGCTGATGCCCTGGTCGATGCACCAGTGCAGGTTGTCCATGACGACGTCCGGGGTGGTGAAGTCGACGACCACCTCGGCGCCCGCGTCGGAGGCGTTGAACAGCCAGTCGCCCTGGTCGACCATCGCCACCAGGTCCATGTCGGAGGCCGCGTCGACCGCCTTGCACACCTCGACGCCCATCCGGCCCCGGGCACCCAGCACGCCGACCCGGATCGGCTCGTCCAGGCTCTTCTCCTGCTCGTCAGTCACGGGGCACAACCTATCCCAATCGGGACGCGGTCACCCGCCGGGACCACCCACGTCCCACGGGACGACGGTGATCCACGCGCGGCGCACCGGCACGCACGCCGGCACCGCCGACCAGGCGGGTCAGGCGGAGAAGTCGTGCTCGCCGAACGGGCCGACCACGGCCAGGGACATCGACCGGCTCAGCAGCTCGGCGGCGAGCGCGTTCACGTCCGCCAGGGTGACCGCGTCGACCCTGGTGAGCAGCTCGTCCACCGGCATCAGATCGCCGTAGAGCAGCTCCCCCTTGGCCAGCCGGCTCATCCGCGAGCCGGTGTCCTCCAGGCCCAGCACGAACGATCCCTTGCTCATGCCCTTGCCCCGGGCCAGCTCGGCCTCGGTGATCCCCTCGGCGGCCACCCGGGCCAGCTCGGCGCGGGTCAGCGCCAGCACCTCGTCCACCTTGCCGGGCGCGCAGCCGGCGTAGACGGCGAAGAGGCCGCTGTCGGCGTACTGGCTGGCGTACGAGTAGACCGAGTAGGCCAGGCCCCGCTGCTCGCGGATCTCCTGGAACAGCCGGCTGGACATGCCGCCGCCGAGGACGTTGTTGAGCACGCCGAGGGCGAAGCGCCGCTCGTCGAGGCGGTCGATGCCGGGGCAGCCGAGGATGACGTGCGCCTGCTCGGACTCCTTCGGCTCCACCAGGGTGGCGGCCGGCCTGGTGCGTACCGCCGGGGTGGCCGGCCGGTGCGGAGCCGGCCCGGCCGGTTCGGTGTCCAGCGGGGTGCCGCGCAGCGCCTGGCGGACCAGCTTGACCACGGTGGCGTGGTCCAGGTTGCCGGCGGCGGCGATGACGATCTGCGGCGCGGTGTACCGGCGCCGGTAGAAGCTGTGGATCTGCCGCCGGGTCATCGGGGTGACCGTCTCCTCGGTGCCGGAGATGAGCCGGCCCAGGGGGTGGTCGCCGTAGACGGCGCGGGCGAAGAGGTCGTGCACCTCGTCGCCGGGCTCGTCGTCGTGCATGGCGATCTCTTCGAGGATGACGCCGCGCTCGGTCTCCACGTCGGCCGCCTCGATCACCGAGTCGGCCACGAGGTCGCACATGACGTCGATCGCCAGCGGCAGGTCCTCGTCCAGCACGCGGGCGTAGTAGCAGGTGTATTCCTTGGTGGTGAAGGCGTTGGTCTCGCCGCCCACCGCCTCGATCTCCGAGGAGATCTCCAGCGCGCCGCGCTTGTGGGTGCCCTTGAAGAGCAGGTGCTCCAGGAAGTGCGCCGCGCCGGCCTGCGGGCCGGTCTCGTCCCGCGAGCCGACCGCCACCCAGATGCCGAACGAGACGCTGCGCATCGCCGGGATCGCCTCGGTGAGCACGCGCAACCCGCTGGGCAGCACGGTACGGCGTACCGTGCCGCCCAGCGGGTCGTCACTCAGCGTGCGGGTGACCGCCCGGCCCGACCCGGCACGACCGGATTGCGTCCCGGTGGCGTGCCGGACGGCTCCGGACGGTCCCACCCCCCGTCGAGCCGCAGGAAAAGACGAACGCTGGGCCCGACTCACGGAAACCTGCTCTCAGTTGACGAGGGGTGGGTGGTGCTGTGGCGCGGTGGGTCAGCTGTGCCGGGTCCGGCGACGCGGGCGCTCGCCACCCTCGCCACCCTCGCCGCCCTCGCCGCCGCCCTGGGGCCGGTCGCCGCGCTCCGGGGCACGACCGCCCCGGTCGCCGCCCCGGTCGCCACGGTCGCGCGGGCCACGGTCACCGCCACGGTCGCCGCCCCGGCCGGCCGGACGCTCGCCACCGGCGGCCTCGCCGGCGGCCGGCGCCTCGGCGCCCTCCGGGCGGACCTTGTCCAGGTAGATCTTGCCGCGGGCGTCGATGTCCGCGATCTCGACCTCGACCTTGTCGCCGACGTTGAGGAAGTCCTCGACCTTCTCGACCCGCTTGCCGTCGCCCACCTTGGAGATGTGCAGCAGGCCGTCGCGGCCCGGCAGCAGCGAGACGAACGCGCCGAACGCGGCCGTCTTGACCACCGTGCCGAGGAACCGCTCCCCCACCTTCGGCAGGGTCGGGTTGGCGATGCCGTTGATCCGGTCCACCGCGGCCTGGGCCGACGGGCCGTTGGTCGCGCCGACGTAGATCGTGCCGTCGTCCTCGATGGAGATCTCGGCGCCGGTCTCGTCCTGGATGGCGTTGATGGTCTGGCCCTTCGGGCCGATCACCATGCCGATCTTGTCGACCGGGATCTTGACCGTGGTGACCCGCGGCGCGTAGTCCGACATCTCGGCCGGAGCCTCGATCGCCGCCTGCATCACGTCGAGGATCGTCTGCCGGGCCTCGTGCGCCTGCTGGAGCGCGGCGGCCAGCACGTCCGACGGGATGCCGTCGAGCTTGGTGTCGAGCTGCAGCGCGGTGACGAAGTCCCGGGTGCCGGCGACCTTGAAGTCCATGTCACCGAACGCGTCCTCGGCACCGAGGATGTCGGTCAGCGTCACGTACTGGGTCTTGCCCTCGACCTCGTCGGAGATGAGGCCCATGGCGATGCCGGCGACCGGCGCCTTCAGCGGCACACCGGCTGCCAGCAGGCCCAGCGTCGAGGCGCAGACCGAACCCATCGAGGTGGAGCCGTTGGAGCCGAGCGCCTCGGAGACCTGCCGGATGGCGTACGGGAACTCCTCGCGCGCCGGCAGCACCGGGATCAGCGCCCGCTCGGCGAGCGCGCCGTGGCCGATCTCGCGCCGCTTCGGCGAACCGACCCGGCCGGTCTCACCGGTCGAGTACGGCGGGAAGTTGTAGTTGTGCATGTAGCGCTTGGACTTCTCCGGGGAGAGAGTGTCCAGCGACTGCTCCATGCGCAGCATGTTCAGCGTGGTGACGCCCAGGATCTGGGTCTCGCCCCGCTCGAACAGCGCCGAGCCGTGCACCCGGGGCAGCACGCCGACCTCGGCGGTCAGCGGGCGGATGTCGCGCGGGCCGCGGCCGTCGATGCGGATCTGCTCGCGCAGCACCCGGTTGCGGACCTCGGACTTGGTCAGCGACCGGAAGGCGGCGCTGAGCTCCTTCTCCCGGCCCTCGAAGCGACCACCGAGCTCCTCGGCGACCCGGGCCTTGACCCGGTCCAGGGCCTCCTCGCGGGCGGCCTTGCCGGCGATGGTGAGCGCCTCGGCCACGTCGGCGCGGGCCACCTCGGCCACCGCCGCGTACACGTCGTCCTGGTAGTCCAGGAAGACCGGGAACTCGGCGACCGGCTTGGCGGCCACCTCGGCCAGCTCGCTCTGCGCGCGGCACAGCTCGCGGATGGCCGGCTTGGCGGCCTCCAGGCCGCTGGCCACGACCTCCTCGGTCGGGGCCGGGGCACCGCCGGCGACCAGCGCCACGGTGTGCTCGGTGGCCTCGGCCTCGACCATCATGATCGCGACGTCGCCGTCGGGCAGGGCGCGGCCGGCCACCACCATGTCGAAGGTGGCCCGGGCCAGCTCGTCGATGGTCGGGAAGGCGACCCACTGGCCGTCGACGTGCGCCATCCGGGTGGCCCCGATCGGGCCGGAGAAGGGCAGGCCGGAGAGCTTGGTCGACATCGAGGCGGCGTTGATCGCCACCACGTCGTACGGGTGCTGCGGGTCGAGCGCGAGGACGGTCTCGACGACCTGGACCTCGTTGCGCAGGCCCTTGACGAACGACGGGCGCAGCGGCCGGTCGATCAGCCGGCAGGTGAGGATCGCGTCCTCGCTGGGGCGTCCCTCACGGCGGAAGAACGAGCCGGGGATCCGGCCCGCGGCGTACATCCGCTCCTCGACGTCGACGGTCAGCGGGAAGAAGTCGAACTGCTCCTTCGGCTGCTTGCCGGCGGTGGTGGCGGAGAGGACCACGGTCTCGCCCAGCTGGGCGACGACCGAACCGGCGGCCTGACGGGCCAGCCGGCCGGTGGAGAAGGTGATCTCACGGGTGCCGAAGGACCCGTTGTCGATCACGGCGGTACGGGATTCGGTGCCGAGGTTGGTCTCGGTCATGGTGCTGTCGTGCTCCTTCGCGTCGGGGGCCCACGACACGGGAGCTGCTCAGACGGCCGGTCTTCGATCGAAGCGCCCGGGTGACCGGCGTGATGCCGGGGTGCCCGGAGGCCACTACCGGAGACCGGTACGCTGACCGGCTCCCTCTCGGGTGGTCGCGCGGCCCTGTTCTTCAGTGGTACCGGAACGGGGGAGCGGCCGCAGGCCACTCCCCCGTCACGTCACCGGCGCAGACCGAGTCGCTCGATGAGCGACCGGTAGCGGTTGATGTCCTTCTTCTGGACGTAGTTGAGCAGCCGACGGCGCCGGCCGACCAGCAGCAGCAGCCCACGGCGGCTGTGGTGGTCGTGCTTGTGCACCTTCAGGTGCTCGGTCAGCTCGGCGATCCGCTTGGTGAGGACCGCGACCTGCACCTCCGGCGAACCGGTGTCGCCCTCGGCGGTCGCGTACTCCGCGCGGATCGTGGCCTTGGCTTCCTGGTCGAGCGCCATGTTCTCCCTGTTTCGGTGGGTTGATCACTGGTGTCCGTCGAACCGGTCAGGAGACCGGAACGGACCGGTACCTCGCACCCGCGGCGTCGTGCAGGCACGCGAGGCCCCACGTCGGTCAGCCGACGTCCCCGCCAGACTACCAGTCCGACCCGGTCCCATCCGGTCAAGGTCGGCAAAGCCGCCCGCGGCGCGCTCAGCCGACCGCCCGGCGGGTCCGCTCGACGTCCTCGGCGATCTGCGCCACGAGGGGCTCGATGCCGTCGTACCGGCGCTGCTCCCGCAGGTGCGCGACGAAGTCCAGGGCCAGCCGCTCGCCGTACAGGTCGCCGGAGAAGTCCAGCGCGTACGCCTCCACCCGCCGCTCCCGGCCGGAGAAGGTCGGGTTGGTGCCGATCGACACCGCCGCCGCCAGGGGCTCCCGCTGCCCCCGGCGCACCAGCCGGGCGGCGTACACCCCGTCGGCGGGGACCGCGGCGTACCGGTGGCGGAGCAGGTTGGCGGTGGGGTAACCCAGCTCACGTCCGCGCTGGTCGCCGCGGACCACCACCCCCTCCAGCCGGTGCGGGCGGCCCAGCGCGGCGGCCGCGGCGGCCACGTCGCCCGCGTCGACGCAGGAGCGGATGTACGTCGAGGAGAAGACGGTGCCCGCCTCGGCCACCAGCGGCGCGCCCTCCACCCCGAAGCCGAAGGTGCGGCCGAGCCGGGTCAGCAGCGCCACGTCACCGGCCGCCCGGTGCCCGAACCGGAAGTTGTCCCCCACCACGACCAGCGCGGCGTGCAGGTGCTCGACCAGGACGTCGTGCACGAACGCCTCCGCCGGCAGCCGGGAGAACTCCGGGGTGAACGGCACCACGCAGAGCACGTCGACGCCGAGGGCCTCGATCAGTTCCGCCTTGCGGGCGGGCTCGGTGAGCACGGCGGGGTGCGAGCCCGGGCGGACCACCTCCGCCGGGTGCGGGTCGAAGGTGACCACCACCGACTTCAGGCCCAGCTCCCGGGCCCGGGCAACGGCGTGTCCGATGGTCGCCTGGTGCCCCTTGTGCACGCCGTCGAAGACGCCGATGGTGACGACCGAACGCCCCCAGCCACCGGGCGCCGCGTCGTACCCCCGCCACCGCTGCATGCCGCTCCTCCCCTGCTTCCCCGGCCTCGCCGGGTACCCGCGCCGGCCGCGCGACCGGCGCACCCGCCACCGCCGTCAGGCCGGGGCGAGCACGATCTCCGCGCGGGCCCGGCCGTCCCGCTCGCTGACGATAGCGATCAGGCCGCCGTCGGGACCGAAGACCGCGTACGGCCCGACGATGCCGGCCGCGTCGAGCGGCCCGCCGTGGGAGAGCACCTTCGCCTCGTCGGCGCTGGCCTCCCGACGGGGGAAGAACCGGTCGGCGGCCGCGTCGAGCGGCAGGTTGACCACCTCGGGGGCGCGCTGCTCCAACTCGTCGAGGGTGGCGGCCTCGGTCAGCCGGAAGCCACCCACCGCGGTACGCCGCAGCGCGGTCAGGTGCCCACCCACCCGCAGCGCCAGGCCCGCGTCCCGCGCGATGGCCCGGATGTACGTCCCGGACGAGCAGGTCACGTCGATGTCCACGTCCAGCACGTCGGGGGCGTCCCGGCGGACGGCCAGCACGTCGAGGCGGGAGATGGTGACCCGCCGGGCGGGCAGCTCGACGCTCTCGCCCTCGCGTACCCGCTTGTAGGCGCGCTGCCCATTGATCTTGATGGCGCTGACCGCGCTGGGCACCTGGTCGACCTCGCCGGCGAGCGCGGCGAACGCCGCCCGGACCGCCTCGTCGGTGAGCTGGCCGGCCGGGGTGGTGGCGATCACGTCGCCCTCGGCGTCGTCGGTGACGGTGGCCTGCCCGAGCCGCACGGTGCCGGTGTAGCTCTTGCCGGCGCCGATCACGTACGTCAGCAGCCGGGTCGCCCGGCCCACCCCGATCACCAGCACGCCGGTGGCCATCGGGTCGAGCGTGCCACCGTGCCCCACCCGCCGGGTCCGCGCCAGCCGGCGGATCCGCGCCACCACGTCGTGCGACGTCATGCCGCCCGGCTTGTCCACCACGATCAGCCCGTCACCGCTCACGACCGCCAAGCCTGCCAGACGGGGTCGCCGGCGCCGTCACCGCACGGCACAATGCCCCTCGCATCCCCACCACCGTCCCCGGAGTCCCGAGCCGCCGACGAGCCGGTCCGCCTGCCGTCCTGGATGGCCGAGACCGGGTCGGAGCAGGAGCTGACCGGCGCGGAACGCCGCCGGCTGACCTGGGCGCGGCACCGCGGCAAGCTCGGCGCGGGCTTCCTCGTGGGCGTCGCCGTGCTCCTGGTCGCGCTGACGATCGTGGTCGGCGTCGCCGTCGTCCGGCTGGTCGGCTGGGAGGCGCCGCCGGCGCCCACCGGCACCGTCGACGCTGGGCAGGACGGCAGCACCGACAGCTAGGCCACGTCCCGCCACGCGGCACCGCACCCGGGCCAGTCCGGTCAGCGGACCGCGCCGGTCACCGCCCACCCGCCCGTGCGCAGCCGCAGCAGCAGCGCGACCAGCCGGATCACGATGAACAGGGTCAGCCCGGCCCAGATCCCGCCGAGCCCCAGGTCGAGCCCGTGGGCGAGCCAGATCGCCGGCAGGAAGCCGCCGAGCGCCGCGACGATGGTCAGGTTGCGCAGGTAGCGCACGTCCCCGGCGCCGATGAGCACGCCGTCGAGGGCGAACACCACGCCGGCCAGCGGCTGCATTGCCACGAACCAGGGCCAGGCCACCATGGCCTGCTCGCGTACCTGCGGATCGGAGCTGAACCAGGACGGCACCACGCCGGCCCCGGCGGCGATCAGCACCGCGAAGCCGATGCCGGCGACGCCGCCGAGCAGCGCGAACCGGCGGGCGAGGGCCCGCGCCCCGGCGGCGTCGCCGGCCCCGAGCGCGGCGCCGATCAGCGCCTGGGCCGCGATGGCGAGGGCGTCGAGCACCAGCGCGGTGAAGAACCACAGTTGCAGGGCGATCTGGTGGGCGCCGACGGCGGCGGCGCCGAACCGTGCGGCGACCGCGGTGGCGGAGAGGAAGCTGGCCTGGAACGCGACGCCCCGGACCAGCAGGTCGCGGCTGAGCGCCAGCTGCTGCCGGATCAGCCGGGGCCGGGGACGCAGGGAGACCCGCTCGCGGACCAGCGCCGCGGCGAAGAGCGCGCCGGAGACGGTCTGGGCGACGGCGTTGGCCACCGCCGAGCCGGCCAGCCCGAGCCCGGCCGGGTACACCAGCAGCGGGCAGAGCAGCGCGGAGAGCAGATTGGGCGCGAGCACGAAGACCAGCGGGCGGCGGGTGTCCTGGATGCCGCGCAACCAGCCGTTGCCGGCGGCGGCGAGGAGCAGCCCAGGCGCGCCGAGCGCCGCGATCCGCAGCCACTGCGCGGCCGCGCCGGCCACGTCGTCACCACCCCCGGCGAGGGTACGCGCCAGCGCCCCGCCGCCGACCTGCATGACGAGCGCGACGAGCACGCCCACCCCGAGGGCGAGCCAGGACGCCTGCACGCCCTCGGCCACCGCCGCCGCCCGGTCGCCGGAACCGAACCGCCGGGCCGCCCGTCCGGTGATCCCGTACGCGAGCACGGTGCCCAGCCAGGCGGTGAGGGTCATCACGGTGCCGCCGACGGCCAGCGCGGCGAGCGGCACCCGGCCGAGGTGCCCCACCACGGCCGTGTCGACCAGCACGTAGAGCGGTTCGGCGGCGAGCACCACCAGCGCGGGCAGGGCGAGGGCGGCGATCCGGCGCGGCGGCGCGATCGCGGTGGCGGTGGCGGTCTGACTCATCGCCGCCGATCCTGGCACGGGAGAGGTAAGGATCGCAAGACCATTCATCGCTTACGCCTACGGCGGCTTCGGGTCGCTCGTCTCCGGGCTGGCGGCTCGCCCGGACACGGTGCGGCTCGACTGACCCGGCGGCTCAGCCGGTGGGCATCGCGGGGAGGACAGACCCGGCGGGCTGGACGCCACGGAGATCGAGTGGGCTCGCGACCAGCAGGCCGACCGCGCCGACCGGCGGCGGTCCCTCGGCTTCGGCCCCTGGACACGGCCGAGTGATCCACTCCAGATGCGGCGTGTCGCGGTGTCCCCGCTCCGGGAGACCGCGACACGCCGCATTCCGTGTCGATCACGCCCCGGAATCGAGCCGCCGGGTCCGCCGGGTCCGCCGGCCGTCGACCGACGGGGGTCCGTCGACCGACGGCGGTCGTCGATTTCAGCCCCGGACATGGCCGATTGATCCACTCCAGATGCGGCATGTCGCGGTGTCACCGCTCAAGAACACCGCGACACGCCGCATTCCGTGTGGATCAACGGACCGGAGCCGACGCACCGGCGGACGGGCGGAAGGGCACGGGGTGGCTCAGCGGGAGGGGAGGGTGTCGAGCCAGCGGCGGACCTGGCGGCGGCTGCGCAGCCGGACGACCGGCAGTTCCGGTGCGTGGGCGGCGACCGCGGCGAACACCCGGGGCCGGGAGCGGCCGGGATAGCGCCGGAAGCAGGTCGAGCCGCTCGGGGCAGCCGGCGGGCAGGTCGGGGCGGTCGGCGGCGCGGCGGTCCCAGCGGCGGCGGACGACCCGGGCGAGGCAGAGCGGCCAGGGCAGGTCGACCAGCACCAGCAGGTCGGCGCGGGGCAGAGGGAGATCGAGGGGTGGCACCGAGTTGCCGTCCATCACCCAGCGGTCACCGGCGGCGAGCGCGGCGACCTGGGCGCGGAAGGCCGCGTCGGCGGCGGGGATCCAGCCCGGTGACTCCGACAGGGTCGGGCGGGTCCGGCAGGACCGGGCGGGGCCGAGTGGGCGAGTTGGGTACGGCTGGCCAGGCACCGGGTGGGACTCGACAGGACGAGCCGGGCAGGCGGGCCAGGCGCCGGGCGGATCCGACAGGGGGCTGGCGGGGCGGTACCGGCAAGGGGGCCAGGTGGCGGCGCCGGGCCGGAGAACAGGGCCGAGGGGCGGCGACGTCGGCGACGCGGGACGTCGGCGGCGTCACCGCCGGTCGGGCTGCGTCACTGACGGGTGTCCATCGAGGTCTGCAGGGCGCGCCGCATCTGCTCGCGCGCCTCGTCGGTGGTCTCGGGCTTGGGCTTGGTCGGCATGGGAGTTCCCTTCCAGGGTGCGGACCACCGGGGACGGCGGCCCTACGGGCGGTTCTGCTGAGCGCCCGGCGGCGGTCCGGGATCACCGGAGCGGCTCGCCTGGCAGCGTGAGCCCGGGTCGGTCTGACCCTGGAGGGAGGCGGCACCGGGTGTGGCACCACCGCCCACGACCTGCGTCGCGGCGCGGCGCCCGGTCGTTTCCCAAGTTAACGTTCAGTTCCACATGCTGCCCACAGTTCCCGCCATTCGGACGAGATCGCAGCCGGGGCGCTCACCGGGCCAGGAAGTGCCAACCCAGCCACCACCAGAAGCCGAACACGCCGATCCGGCCCACCGGAACCGGCCCGACCTCGTACCGCATCACGTACGCGCAGACGTCGCCGAGCGACGGCACCCGGGAGCCCGGGCGGCGGGAGGCCCACTCGACGGCGGCGAAGAGCAGCAGGGCGGTCAGGAAGCCGGTGACGGCCAGGGTGCGCATCATCGCCGGACCAGCCCCCAGAACGCGGCCAGCCAGCCGAACCACGCGGCGGAGCGGACCAGTTCGTCGGTGAGCAGCGGGTCCGCGAGCCGGGAGAAGGTGGGGAACTCGTTGCCGACCGACAGCACGAAGGTGGCGGCCTCGAGGACGCCGAAGACGGCTGCCGGCAGCACCCACCAGAGCGCGCCCCGCCCGAGCCGGTGCGGCGCCGGCCGGCGGGGCACCCGGTTACCCAGGCCGAGCCAGATCAGCGCGCCGCCGGTGCCCAGGGTCCACAGGTTGGCCTGTGTCGAGAAGGACGGCAGCTGCCCACCGACCAGGGAGAGGCAGGCCAGCACCGGCACCGTGACCACCGGACGGTCCCAGGCGCGCGGCAGGTCGACGGTGAGCTCGGGGGGCTGCTCCATCCTCCGATTCTCCCCGCGCTCACACAGCGCGGGAAGACCAACACACTTCGGGGCGCGCGGAGATCAGCGGGCGATCAGCGCGCCGTCCAGCTCGGCCCGGATGGAGCGCACCACGTCCTCGGCGCTGCCCGCCCCGGTGAACCCGGCGGCGAACCGGTGGCCGCCGCCGCCCAGCGCCACCGCCACGGCGCTCACGTCCACCGCGCCCTTGCTGCGCATCGACACGGCCCACTCGGCCGGGCCGACCTGCTTGAGCACGCAGGCCACGTCGGCCTCGGCGGTGCACCGCACGGAGTCGATCAGCGCCTCCAGCACGTACGGGCGCTGGTCGTGCCGGGCCAGGTCGTCCTGGGTCGCGTACGTCCAGACCAGTCCGTGGCCGGCGGCGGCCGACGGCTCCAGGCGGGCCCGGCCCAGCACCTCGCCGAAGAGCCGGACAGCGCCGAACGGCCGGGTGTCGAAGACCTGGCGGGAGATGTCCCCCGGGCGGATGCCGGTGGCCAGCAGCCGGGCCGCGAACTGGTGCACGGCGGGGGTGGTGGCCTCGAACCGGAACGACCCGGTGTCGGTGGTCAACGCGACGTAGAGACACTGGGCGATCTCCGCGTCCAGCGGCACGTCGAGCCGGGTGAGCAGCTCGTCGACGACGACCGAGGTGGCCGCGGCCGCCGGATCGACCAGGTGCACCCGGCCGAACCGGGTGTTGGAGGCGTGGTGGTCGAGGACCAGCGCGTCGCCGGCGGTGTCGAGGCGGTCGACCAGCTCACCCAGCCGGGACTCGCTCGCCGCGTCGAAGCAGACCACCAGGTCCGGATCCGGGTACGCCCCGGTCGACGGCACCAGCAGGTCGAGCCCCGGCAGCCAGCGGAACGGTTCGGGCACCTCGGGCGGCCCGGGGAAGGTCGCCTGGAGGTGCCGTACGCCGAGCCGGCGCAGCCCGAGCCCGAAGCCGAGCATGCTGCCCAGCGCGTCGCCGTCCGGGTTGACGTGACAGATCAGCAGCACCCGGGCGTCGGCCGGCAGTCGGCGTACCGCCGCGACGGCGGCGGCCCAGTCGGACTCGTCCGGGCCGGTGCGGGCCGGCCCGGTGAGCAGATCGCCGGCCGCGCCCGGGGTGCCGCTCACCGCCGATCCGTGGCCGACGGGGTGCCCTCGTCGTCGTTCCGGCCGCCCTCGGCGTCCTCGTCCTCGTCGAGCCGGTACGGCTGGGCCTCGCCCGCGTACTTGGCCTGGGCCGCCAGCCGCTGCACCTCGGCGTCGGACTGGCGGGCGGCGGCGAGCAGGTCGTCGATGTGCTTGACCTGGTCCTGCACGTCGTCGAGGACGAAGGTCAGGGTCGGCGAGTGGCGCAGCCCGAGCGCCTTGCCGACGGTGCTGCGCAGCATGCCCTTGGCGCTCTCCAGGGCGGCGGCGGTGCTGGCCTGGGCGGCCGCGTCACCGAGCACGGTGTAGAAGACGGTGGCGTCGCGCAGGTCGGCGGTGATCCGGGCGTCGGTGATGGTGATCATCCCGAGCCGGGGGTCCTTGATCTGGCTCCGCACCACCGACGCGACCAGTTCGCGAATGCGCTCCGCGTGCCGGCGTACCTTGGCCGGATCCGTCATGTCCCCCACCTCCAGGGCGTTCTGCTCCCGGCCGGCACGACGGCGCAGGGCACCGCCGGGACCGACCGCCCAACATGTCGAACACTACCCGCGCGGCCGGGCCGGTCGCGCGGCACCGCCGGTGGCGACGGCCACCCCGGCGTCAGTCGTCCTCGCCGTGCAACCGGCGGCGCACCGACAGCAGTTCGGCCTCGGGGCGCCCGGCCACCAGGCGCTCACAGGAGTCGAGCACCTCGCGCACGTGGGCCGCCTCGGCGGCCACCACGGCCACGCCGATCTCGGCCCGGCCGTGCAGGTCCAACGCGCCCACCTCGGCGGCCGACACCTCGAATCGGCGCAGCGCCGCCACGATGGGGCGTACATATGATCTCTTGGCCTTGAGCGACCGTGAGTCGCCCGGCAGCAGCAGGTCGAAGACCGCGGTTCCCGTGTACATCGCTCCGGACGATACGGACATCCCCGGACATGATCAAGGGGTTTACGCCGGACGGCGTAAACCCCTTGATCACTGTGTCAGCACCGGATCAGGCGCGCGGCTTCTCCCGCATCTCGAAGGTCTCGATGATGTCGCCGACCTGGACGTTGTTGAAACCGGCCAGCGTCAGACCACACTCGAAGCCCTCGCGGACCTCCGTCGCGTCGTCCTTGAACCGCTTGAGGGAGCTGATCGTGAGGTTGTCCGCCACGACCGCCCCGTCCCGCAGCAGCCGCGCCTTGGCGTTGCGGCGGATGATGCCGGACCGGACGATACAACCGGAGATGTTGCCGATCTTGGACGAGCGGAAGACGTCGCGAATCTCCGCGCTGCCCAGCTCGACCTCCTCGTACTCCGGCTTGAGCAGACCCTTGAGCGCGGCGTCGATCTCCTCGATGGCCTGGTAGATGACCGTGTAGTACCGGATCTCCACGCCCTCGCGGTCGGCGATCTCGCGGACCTTGTTGGCGGCCCGCACGTTGAAGCCGATGATCGTGACCGCCTCGGACGAGGCGCTCGCGAGCATGACGTCGCTCTCGGTGATCGCACCCACGCCCCGGTGGATGATCCTGAGCTGGACCTCCTCCGGGATGTCGAGGTTGAACAGCGCGTCCTCGAGGGCCTCCACCGAACCGGAGACGTCGCCCTTGAGCACCAGGTTGAGCGAGGTCTTCTCGCCCTCCTTGAGCTGCTCCATGAGCGTCTCGAGGGTGGCCCGACCGCGGGAGTTGGCGAAGGACGCCGCCCGCCGCCGTGCCTGCCGCTGCTCGGCGATCTGCCGAACCGTACGGTCGTCGGCCGCCGCCAGGAAGGTGTCGCCGGCGCCCGGCACCGCGGTCAGACCGAGGACGAGCACCGGACGGGCCGGTCCTGCCTCGGCGACCTGGTTGCCGTTCTCGTCGAGCATCGCCCGAACCCGGCCGTGCGCCCCGCCGGCGACGATGGAGTCGCCCGCCCGCAGGGTGCCCTTCTGCACCAGCACCGTCGCCACCGCACCGCGACCCTTGTCCAGGTGCGCCTCGATGGCCACACCCTGCGCCGGCCCGTCGATCGGAGCGGTCAGCTCCAGCGACGCGTCGGCGGTCAGCAGGACCGCCTCGAGCAGGGCGTCGATGCCGATACCCGGCTTGGCGGCCACGTTGACGAACATGGTGTCGCCGCCGTACTCCTCGGCGACCAGCCCGTACTCGGTCAGCTGCTGGCGGACCTTGTCCGGGTTGGCCTCGGGCTTGTCGACCTTGTTGACCGCCACCACGATCGGCACGTCGGCCGCCTTGGCGTGGTTCAACGCCTCGATCGTCTGCGGCATCACGCCGTCGTCGGCCGCGACCACCAGCACCACGATGTCCGTCACCTGGGCACCACGGGCACGCATGGCGGTGAACGCCTCGTGACCCGGGGTGTCGATGAAGGTCACCGCCCGGTCCTCGCCCTCGTGCGGGACGTGGACCTGGTAGGCACCGATGTGCTGGGTGATGCCACCCGCCTCACCGGCCACGACGTTCGCCTTGCGGATCGCGTCGAGCAGCTTGGTCTTACCGTGGTCGACGTGACCCATGACGGTCACCACCGGCGCCCGGCTGACCAGCCGCTCCTCCGCGACCTCGGCGTCGAGGTCGATGTTGAACTGCGCGAGCAGCTCGCGGTCCTCGTCCTCCGGGCTGACGATCTGCACGTCGAAGCCGAGGTGCTCACCCAGCAGCAGCAGGGTCTCGTCAGAGCAGGACTGGGTCGCCGTGACCATCTCGCCCAGGTTGAACATCTCCTGGACCAGCGAACCCGGGTTGGCGTTGATCTTGTCGGCGAAGTCCGACAGCGAGGCGCCACGGGAGAGCCGGACGACCTGACCCTGACCCCGGGGGGCACCCGAGCTCATGGTCGGGGCCGACAGGTTGTCGAACTCCTGTCTGCGCTGCTTCTTGGACTTGCGACCGCGGGTCGGCCGGCCACCCGGACGCCCGAAGGCACCCGCGGCACCGCCGCCACGGCCACGACCGCCGCCACCGGGACGACCACCGCCGCCGGCCGGGGCACCCGGACGGAAACCGCCGCCCGGAGCACCGCCGCCGCCACCGGGACCGCCACGGAAGCCACCGCCACCGCCGCCGCCACCGGGACCGCCACGGAAGCCACCGCCAGCGCCACCGCCACCGCCACCGGGGCGGAAGCCACCGCCAGCGCCGCCGCCGGGACGACCTGCGCCGCCACCGGGGCCGCCACGACCGCCACCGGGACCGCCGGGGCGACCGGTGGTCGGACGCTGGCTCGGCATGGAGGCCGGGCTGGGCCGCGGCGGCATGGAGGCCGGGCTCGGCCGCGGCGGCATGCCCGCCGGGCTGGGCCGGGGGCCACCGGCGGCCGGCGGCCGCTGCTGGCCGCCCTGGATACCGAACGGGTTGTTACCGGCGCCGCGCGCCGGCGGACGACCGCCCGGACGGGCACCCGGACCCGGGGCCGGCGCGCCGGGACGACCGGCGGCCGGGGTACCCGGACGCGGCGGCACGGCGTTGGGACCCGGGCGGGGACCCGGACGGGGACCACCCTCGGTCGGGGGCTCCCGTCGGACGTTCTCGCGCTGCTGCTGGCGGGCGGCCTGCGCGGCCTTGACCGCGGCCTCCTGCTCAGCCTTCAGCGCGGCGGCACGCGCCTCGGCGGCCGCCACCTCGATGTCGTGGGCGCTCGCCGGCTTGGCGACCGGGGCCGCCGGCTGCGGCGGACCGGGAACGGGGCCCTTGGGCTTCGGCCCAGGGGTCGGCGCGGCCGGCCGCCGGGGCGGCATCGGCTTGGCCGACACCCGGGGGGCGCCCGGGGCCGGGGACGGCGTCGGGGTCGAGGCCGGAGTCGGTGCGGCCGCCGGCGGGGCGGCCTGCGCCGAGGCACCTCCGGCGGACGCGACGAATGCGCCACGCAGCCGTCGGGCGACGGGCGCCTCGACGGTGCTGGACGCGGACTTCACGAACTCGCCCATTTCCTTCAGCTTGGCGAGAACGGTCTTGCTTTCGACCCCGAGCTCTTTTGCCAGCTCGTGTACGCGGGCCTTACCTGCCACTGCACTCCTCACTCCGAGGTCGTGCGGGCAGTACCCGCAACAACCTCACTCGTGCACTTGAAGCCTGGTCATTTCAGGGACTTCATCGTGTGCTCATGTCGGTCGTCCTACCCTGCTAGCGACCCTCGCCCGATCGGGTTGACCGGACGTAGTGGTTGGCGCATCGACGTGCTCCGCCAGCTCGCCGTGGTCGAGGACCCCGGTGATGCGCAGCGCACGCCCGAAGGCGCGCCGCCGCACCGCCTGCGCGAAGCAGGCCGGATCCGGGTGCATGTGCGCTCCCCGACCCGGCAGCCTGCGGGCCGGATCGGGCCGGAGGCTGTGACCAGCCTCGTCGCCGACCGCGACGATCCGCAGCAATTCGCTGGCCGGCGCACGTCTCCGGCAACCCACACAGGTGCGCTCCGGCTGCGCGCGTCGTACCACTGGAGGAAGTCTACCCCTAGCTGCTCGAGATCGCGCCGCCCGGCTCCGGCACGTGATCAGCCCCGCCCCGTCCCGCCGGGCTGGTCTGCTCCGCGTCCGACCGGATGTCGATCCGCCAACCGGTCAGTCGGGCGGCAAGCCGGGCGTTCTGCCCCTCGCGTCCGATCGCCAGCGAGAGCTGGAAGTCCGGCACGGTGACCCGGGCCGTCCGGCTGGCCAGGTCGACCACCTCGACGCGCAGGGCCTTGGCCGGCGACAACGCGTTGCCGACGAAGGTCGCCGGGTCGTCCGACCAGTCGATGATGTCGATCTTCTCACCGTGCAGCTCGCTCATCACCGCGCGGACCCGCTGGCCCATCGGGCCGATGCAGGCGCCCTTGGCGTTCACGCCCTGCGTGGTGGAGCGCACCGCGATCTTCGTCCGGTGACCTGCCTCACGCGCGATCGCGCCGATCTCCACCGTGCCGTCGGCGATCTCCGGCACCTCCAGCGCGAAGAGCTTCTTGACCAGCGCGGGGTGCGAGCGGGAGAGGGTGATCTGCGGGCCGCGCATCCCCTTGGCCACGTGCACCACGACGCAGCGGATCCGCTCGCCGTGGACGTACCGCTCGCCGGGCACCTGCTCGGACTGCGGCAGGACGCCCTCCAGCTTGCCCAGGTCGACGCTGACGATGCCCTTCTCGACCCGCGCCTCGTGCGCCTGCACCACCCCGGTGACCAGGTCACCCTCGCGGCCGACGTACTCGCCGAAGTGCACCTCGTCGGTGGCCTCCCGCAGCCGCTGGAGGATCACCTGCTTGGCGGTCATGGCGGCGATCCGCCCGAAGTCGTGCGGGGTGTCGTCCCACTCCCGCACCACGGTGCCGTCGGAGTCGACCTCCTGGGCGTAGACCAGGGCGGCCCCGGTCTTGCGGTCGATCTCCACCCGGGCGTGCGGTTCGGCCCCGTCGGTGTGCCGGTAGGCGGTCAGCAGCGCGGTCTCGATCGCCGCGAGGATCGTGTCGAACGGGATCTCCCGCTCGCGCTCGAGTGCGCGCAGCGCCGCGAGGTCGATGTTCACCTCTCCTCGTCCTCCACATCATCTTCGTCGTCGATGTCGTCAATGTCGTCAATGTCGGTGTCGTCGCCGGCCTCGTCGATCTCGTCGAGGCGGGTGAACTCGACCTGCACCCGGCCGGGGCCGAGCTCGGCGTACGGGTGCTCGGCGCGGCCGGAATCGGTCTCCAGCACCACGCGCTCGTCGTCCGCCGCCACCACCCGGCCGGTGACCTGACGGTCCCCGGCGGGCTGCTCGCCGCGCGGCCCGGGCAGGCCCGCGCCGGCCCGGGTGGTCACCTTGACCAGCCGGCCCACGTTGCGCCGCCAGTGCCGGGGCAGGGTGAGCGGCCGGTCCACGCCGGGTGAGCTGACCTCCAGCTGGTACTCGCCCGCCACGAGGTCGCCGCCGGCCTCCTCGGCCGCGTCCAGCGCCGCCGAGACCGCCCGGGAGACGTCCGCGACGCCGTCCAGGTTGATTCCGCCGTCGGCGTCCACGATCACGCGTACGACGTGCCGCCGGCCGGCCCGGGACACCGACAGGTCCTCCAGGTCGTACCCGGCACCCTGCACGACGGGCTCGATCACCTCGCGCAGCCGGTTGCGCCGGGCGGCGAGGTCACCGCCCCGGGGTGCGCCCGCACGGTCCCCGCCCCGGGGGCCGTCGGTACGACGGGGTCGCCCCGTCGGGCCCGTCGGCCTGGTGGCACGGCCACGCTGCGTCATCTGGCGCACCCTTCTCCTGTTGTGCGGCGGCCCGGTGGCCCGCATGCCCACACGCCACCGGGGCGAACGCGCCGGTGGCTGCGCAGAGCGTAACGCGCCGGGCGGGTGCCGGGCCGGGCGGCGCACCGACGCCGGTCGCCCACCTGACGGCGGAGATGGTGTTGACTTGACCGGTGGCGACGGGAAGAACGACTACGCAGCGCGGTGGACCGGGGCAAACCCGGCGGGCGGTGCTGCGCGCGGGGGCACTCCTGACGGCCGGCGGCGTGACCCTGCCGCTGACTGGCTGTGATCTTTTCGACCGGAACGAACCGCCCCCGCCGCCCGACCCGCTGGAGCCGCTGGCCGCCGAGTCACGCGAGCTGGCCGCCCGGCACCGGGCCGCCGTCGCGGCCGATCCGACGCTGGCCGACCGGCTCACCCCGATCGCCGACGCGCACGCCGCACACGCCGAGGAGATCCAGCGGCTGATCGGGCGCCCCGCGCCCGCCGGCTCCCCTGCCGCCGGCGCCACCCCGCCGGGGACGGAGCGGGACGGACTGCTCGCCGAGCTGCGAGCGGCGGAAAAGCGCGGCCGGGAGTCGGCCGCGAAGGCGTGCGGGGCGGCCCCGGCGGAGCGGGCCGCCGTGCTCGGCTCGATCGCCGCCGCCCGGGCCACCCACGTGGAGGTGCTGCGGTGACCCGACGACAGGCACCCACCGACCCGGCCCAGGCGCTGGCGGACGCGCTGGCCGCCGAGTACGCGGCGATCTTCGCGTACGGCCCGATCGGGGTACGGCTCACCGACGCCGCCCGCCGCGACGCCCGGTCGGCCGAGGCGGCGCACCGGGCCCGGCGCGACGCGCTGGTGCTCCAGCTCAGCGCCGGGGGTGGCCAGGTCCCGGCGGACCGGGCCGGCTACGCGCTGCCGTTCGGAGTCACCGACCGGGCCGCCGCGCTGCGGCTGGCGGTGGAGATCGAGGAGCGGACGGCGGCGTTCTGGCGCGCGGCGCTGCCGGTGACCACCGGCGCGGACCGCACCCGGGCGTTGAACGCGCTGACCGACTGCGCCGTGCGCGCCACCCGGTGGCGGCGGACCGCCGGGGTGTCGCCGGTCACCGTGGCGTTCCCCGGCCGGCCCACCTGAGCGTGCCGACCCGCGCTCCGGTTGCGGAGCGCATACCAGGTATGCATACTCCGTTGCCATGTCCATCCGTCACGGCCTGCTCGCCCTGCTCGAGCGTGGCCAGATGTACGGCTACCAGCTGCGCGCCGCGTTCGAGGAGTCGACCGGCTCGACCTGGCCGCTGAACATCGGGCAGGTCTACACCACCCTCAACCGGCTGGAACGCGACGGCCTGGTCCGTTCGCTGCCCGAGCACGAGGGCGGGCAGCGGCCGTACGAGATCACCGACGCCGGGCGGGCGGACCTGGCGCTCTGGTTCGCCACCCCGATCAGCCGCGCCGACCGGCCCCGGGACGAACTTTCCATCAAGCTGGCCCTGGCGCTGACCACCCCCGGCGTCGACGTCCGGTCCGTGGTGCAGACCCAGCGCAGCGCGACCATGCGCACGCTGCAGGAGTTGACCCGGTTGAAGTTCGCCAGCGACCGGCCGGAGGACCTGCCCTGGCGGCTGGTGCTGGACGCGATGGTGTTCCAGGCCGAGGCGGAGATCCGCTGGCTGGACCACTGCGAGACGAGCCTGGTCCGGTACCGCCCGGCCCCGCCCACGAGCCCGGCCGAGCGGCCCGGCGCGGTGTGGCACGCCGACGAGGAGGCCCACCGGTGACCGACGGCGACCACGAGCGGGCGGGCGTGCGGTGAGCGCGGCCGGCGGCCCGGTGCTCGAGCTGCGGGAGGTGCACCGCACCCACGGCGGGGGCGCGGCCGCCGTGCACGCGCTGCGCGGGGTGAGCCTCACCGTCGAACCGGGCGAGCTGGTCGCCGTGATGGGCCCCTCCGGCTCCGGCAAGTCGACCCTGCTGACCCTGGCCGGCGGGCTGGACAGACCCACCGCCGGTGAGGTGCGGGTCGAGGGCCAGTCCCTGGGCGCGCTCAACCGCCGCGAGCTGGCCCGGCTGCGCCGCCGCCGGATCGGTTACGTCTTCCAGGACCTCAACCTGCTCGGCAGCCTCACCGCCGCGGAGAACGTGGCGCTTCCCCTCGAACTCGACGGCGTCGGCGTCCGGCCCGCGCGCCGGGCGGCGCTGGCCGCGCTGGACGAGGTGGGGCTGACCGGGCTCGGCGGGCGCTTCCCCGACCAGCTGTCCGGCGGCCAGCAGCAGCGGGTGGCGATCGCCCGCGCACTGGTGGGCGAGCGCCGGCTGGTGCTGGCCGACGAGCCCACCGGGGCGCTGGACTCGCAGACCGGGGAGGCGGTGCTGGCCCTGCTGCGCCGCCGGGTCGACGCGGGAGCGGCCGGCGTGCTGGTCACCCACGAGGCCCGGCACGCCGGCTGGGCCGACCGGGTGGTCTTCCTGCGCGACGGAGTGATGGTCGACTCCACCGCGCCGCTGGGCGGCGTCGAGCAACTGCTCTCCGGCAGCGGTCGGTGAGGCGGTCGCCGGTGCGGCGCGGCAACGGGCGCGTCGCCGGGGCGGTCGGGTCGTGGCGGGCCGCGCTGCGGATCGCCCGCCGGGAGGCGCGCCGGGCGCGCGGGCGTACCGCGCTGGTGCTGGCGATGATCACGCTGCCGGTGCTGGCGCTGACCTTCGTCGCGGTCAGCTACGACATGGCCGCGCTCACCCGCGGCGAACGCGCCGCGCAGCGGCTCGGCGACGCCGACGCCGAGCTGCGCTGGATCGCCGACACCGCGGTGACGCAGGACCCGTGGGGCGACAACGCCTACCCGATCGGGGACGACCCGTCGCGCAGCCGCCGGGTCACCGCCGAGGAGGTCGTCGCGCTGCTGCCGGCCGGCAGCCGGGTCGCCCGGGTGCGCTGGTGGGTGCCGTTCGAGGTACGCGTCGACGACGACCTCGTGGCTTTCCATGGCCGGTCGCTCGACCTGGCCGACCCGCTCGCCCGGTCGACGGCCCGGCTGCGCGCCGGCCGGACGCCCACCGGCCCCGACGAGATCGCGGTCAGCGCCCGGGCGTTGCGCCGCCTCGGAGCCGAGGTGGGCGAGCGGGTGACCCTGGCCGACGGCTCCCGGAGCCACGCCGTGGTCGGCGTGGTGGAGTTCCCCGACGACCTGACCGAGGTGGTCGCGCTGCACCCGGGGGCGGCGCCCCCGCCGGAGAGCGCCGCAGAGGAGAGCTGGCTGGTCGACCTGCCGGGACCGGTGGACGCGACGCTGACCGACCGGCTCAACGCGCACGGGTTCGCGATCAGCTCGCGGACCCCGGTCCCCGGCGCGGCGGTCGTCGAGGCCGACGTCACCCGTACGCCGGTCCCGGGCGACGCCGAGGAGACCGGCACGCTGGTGCTGGTCGGCGGGCTCGGCCTGCTGGAGGTCGTACTGATGGTCGGGCCGGCCTTCGCGGTCGGCGTCCGCCGGCGACGCCGGGACCTCGCCCTGGTGGCGGTGGCCGGCGGCGACGCGGCCCACCTGCGCCGGATCGTGCTCGCCGACGGGGTGGTGCTGGGTGCCGGCGGGGCGGCGCTCGGGCTCGCGCTCGGCATCGCCGCCGCGTTCGCCGGTCGACCGCTGGTCGAGCAGTACCTCTTCGGTGCCCGCGCCGGCGGCTACCGGGTCTTCCCGGCGGCGCTGGCCCTGATCGCGGCGGTGGCCGTGCTGGCCGGGGTGCTGGCCGCGCTCGCCCCGGCCTGGGCCGCGGCCCGGCAGGACGTGGTGGCGGGCCTGGCCGGACGGCGCACCGTTCCGCCGCACCGCCGCCGCTGGCTCGTGCTCGGCGCGGCGCTGACCGTCGTCGGGTCCGGGATCGCCGCGTTCGGGGCGCAACGCAGCGGGCCGACGGTGATCCTCGCCGGGCTGACCCTCGGCGAGCTGGGGCTGGTCTTCGCCACTCCCACGCTGATCGGGCTGCTCGCCCGGGCCGGCCGGGCGCTGCCGCTGGCGCCGCGGATCGCCCTGCGCGACGCCAGCCGCAACCGCTCCTCCGCGGGCCCGGCCATCTCCGCGGTGATGGCCGCGGTCGCCGGCAGCGTCGCCCTCGGGGTCTACGTCGCCAGCGACGACGCCCGCACCCGCGCCGACTGGCAGCCCGGCCTCCCGCCCGGTCACGTGCTGCTGCTGCGGTCCGCGTCGGAGAACGGGGGGGTCCTGCCGCCGGTGCCCGCCGTCGCCGACCGGGTGCGGGCGGTGCTCCCCGCCGGCTCGGTCGGCCCGGTCGACGTGCCGATCTGCGCGGCGCCCCGCGAGCCCGACGACTACTGCACGGTCACCGCGATGCTGCCGCCCGAGCAGGTCTGCCCGTTCGAGGCGGAGGTGTTGCGGTCGGCCGCCGCCCGGCAGCGCGCCCTGGCGGACCCGCGCTGCCGGCGGCCGACGGCCGATCCGCAGGGGATGTACCTGCCGGTGCTGGTGGACGACGGGGCCGCCCTGCCGGCGCTCACCGACGCCCCGCCGGACGAGGTGGCGCGGGCGACAGCCGTGCTGCGGGCCGGCGGAGTGGTGGTGACCGACCCGCGGTACCTGGTGGACGGGACGGTGGCGGTGACGGCCGACCGGGCGTACCCAGGTTCCGGTCCGCCGGCGAGCACCACCGTCGCCGTCCCCGGGTACGTGCTGCGCGGTGGCCTGCCGGTCGACCGGCTGGTCCTCTCCGCCCCGACGGCGACGAGGCTCGGCCTGGCCGCCGAACACCTCGGCTACGCGGTGCAGACCGACGGCACGCCGAGCGCCGCCCAGCAGCGGCGTCTCGCCGCCGAGCTGCGGTCGCTGGTCCCGGTGCTGGTCGAGGTGGAGTCGGGGCCGCCGGCGTCGGACCAGCGCCCGCTGCTGCTCCTGCTGGCGCTGGGCGCCGGCGTGATCACCCTGGGCGCGGCCGGCACGGCCACCGGGCTCGCCGCGGCGGAGGGCCGCCGGGACCTGTCCACGCTCGCCGCCGTCGGCGCCAGTCCGGGGGTACGCCGGGTGCTCTCCCTCTGCCAGGCCGGAGTGATCGCCGGCCTCGGCTCGGTGCTGGGCATCGTGGCCGGCCTCGGCTCGGCGGTGATCATCCTGACCTCGGTCAACCGCCAGTACGCCGAGGCCTGGCCGATGGAGACGCCGTACCCCGTGGTGGTGCCCTGGCCGACCCTCGGGGTGCTGGTGGTGGTGCCGCTGGTGGCGATGCTCGGCGCGGGCCTGTTCACCCGGTCCCGGCTGGCGGTGGAGCGGCGGCTGGACTAGCCGGGGGTGTCGTCGGGTCCGCCGAGCCGGCAGACTGGCGGCGTGTCCGTCCTGGGAACCCTCACACGCCGACTCGGTCACCACGCGTGGTTCGGCGCGACCATGCGCCTGCTCGTCCCCGCCGACCGGGTGGTCGGGCGGCTCACCCGCGGCCGGGTGGTCGCCCTCGGGCTGATCCCCTCGCTGGTCATCACCACCACCGGCCGCCGTTCCGGCAAGCCCCGCAGCAACCCCCTGCTGTACGTGCCGGACGGCGACGCGTACGTGGTGATCGGGTCGAACTGGGGGCAGCAGCACCAGCCGGGCTGGGCGATGAACCTGCTCGCCGACCCGAACGCCGAGGTGGACGTGAAGGGACGCCGGGTCGCGGTCCGCGCCGAGGTGGCCACCGGCGCCGAGCGGGACCGGCTGTGGCGGCTGCTGGTCACCGAGTGGCCGGCGTACCGGACGTACGTCGAGCGGGCCGGCGGCCGGGAGATCCGGATCTTCCGGCTGGTGCCGACCGGCGGACCGGTCGGCGACGCGCCGGCCTGACCCGGGCGCGGCGGCCCGACACGACGACCGCCGCTGGCTAGGGTGCGGTGTACCGACGGTGCGCGAACCGTGACGGAGGTGGTACCCGGTGGGCGTCAGCAGCACCGAGATCGGCGCCGAGGAGCACCTCGACGATCCACGGTGGCGGGTCGCCGAACGGGTGGCCGAGGCGGCCCGGCGGCGGTTCCCGGCGGACATCCTGGCGGTGGCGGTGCACGGCCCGCTGGCGCACGGCGACGACGACGGCGGCGGGGACCGGGAGGTCGGCCTGCTGCTGGCCACCTACCGGGCCGGGGTCGGCCCGGAGCCGTCGACCCGGCGGGTGGACGGCGTGCTGGTCGACCTCACCGTGGCCGGCGCGGAGGAGTACCTGCGGCAGGCCCGGGCGCTGACCGCGCTCTGGCCGTTGACCGCCGACCGGTACGTCACCACCACCGCCCTGTACGACCCGACCGGCTGGCTGCGCACCCTGCGCGACGAGCACCTGGGCCGGTTGGCCCGGGCCCGCCCGGCGGAGTTCAGCACCGCCGCCCGGCAGGCCTGGTACCGGGGCTGCGCGGCGCACGCCCGGGCGGCCCGGCTCGCCGAGTGGTACGAGACCGACCAGGCGCTGCTGATGCTCGGCGAGGCGCGGCTGGCGGCGGCGACGGTGACCGGGCTGCTCACCCGCACCTACTTCCGCGATCCCGGCGACGCGGTCCGGCGTACCGGCCTGGCGGGCGCCGACATGACCGAGGTGGGCGCGGTGCTGCGCCGGCAGGCCGACGAACTGGCCGCCCGCGGCCGCCCCGTCGACGGCACCGTCGACGACCTCCTCACCACCTAACCACCCCACCCCCCATGTCGCCGTGCCACCTCTTTCACGGAAAGAGTGGCTATCCGACGCGGAATAGCCACTCTTTCTCGGAAAGTGCGCGCTGGGAGGGGCCCCCGGGAGGGGCGCCGGGAGGGGGTTAGTTGAGGCCGCCCTGGATGCCGATGAGGGCGCCGACGAGGTAGGTGGCCGCGGCGGCGGCGGTGCCGAGCAGGAGTTGGCGCAGGCCGCTGGTCCACCAGGGGCGGTTGGTGAATCGGGCGACGATCGCCCCGGCCACGAAGAGCCCCACCGCGCCGACGCCGAGCGCCAGCCAGAGGCTGGTGAAACCGAGCAGGTAGGTCAGCAGCGGCACCAGCGCCCCGACCGAGAAGCAGAGGAACGACGAGGTCGCCGCCGACCAGGGGCTGGGCTGCTCGTCGGGGTCGACGCCCAGCTCCTCCCGGACGTGCATCCGCAGCGCCTCCTCCGGGTTGCGCCGGACCGCCTCGGCGACCTGGGTGGCGAGGTCGCGGGGCAGGCCCCGGGCGACCCACGCGTCGGCCAGCTCGCGGGCCTCCGCCTCGGGGTGCCGCTCCAGCTCGCGCCGTTCCTTGGCCACCTCGGCGGCGACCTGCTCGTTGGCCGAGCGGACGCTGGTGTACTCCCCCAGCCCCATCGAGATGGCGCCGGCGACCAGGCCGGCGGTGCCGGTGAGCACGATGCTGCGCGGGGAGACGCCACCGCCGCCGACGCCCGCGATCAGGGCGATGTTGGTGACCAGCCCGTCCATCGCGCCGAAGACGGCCGGGCGCAGCCAGCCGCCGGACACGTCCGCGTGGTGCGCCTCGCGCAACGCGGCCGGGGTCTCGGTCACGGCAGGGTCAGGATCTCGTAACCGTCGTCGGTGACGACGATGGTGTGCTCGAACTGGGCCGTCCATCTGCGGTCCTTGGTGACCACCGTCCAGCCGTCGTCCCACATGTCGTACTGGTAGGTGCCGAGGGTGATCATCGGCTCGACGGTGAACGTCATCCCCGGTTCCATGATGTCGGTCGGGCGCGGGCTGTCGTAGTGCGGCACGTAGAGGCCGCTGTGGAAGGCCTCGCCGATGCCGTGACCGGTGAAGTCCCGCACCACGCCGTAGCCGAACCGCTTGGCGTACGACTCGATGACCCGGCCGATCACGTTGATCTGGCGGCCGGGCTTGACCGCCTTGATGCCGCGCATCATCGCCTCGTGGGTGCGCTCGACCAGCAGCCGGGCCTCCTCGCCGACCTCCCCGACGCAGAACGTCGCGTCGGTGTCGCCGTGCACCCCGTCCAGGTACGCCGTGACGTCGACGTTGATGATGTCGCCGTCCTGGAGCACGGTCGAGTCGGGGATGCCGTGGCAGATCACCTCGTTGAGGCTGGTGCAGCAGGACTTCGGAAAGCCCTTGTAGCCCAGGGTCGACGGGTAGGCGCCGTGGTCGACGAGGAACTCGTGCACCACCCGGTCGATCTCGTCGGTGGTCACCCCCGGCTTGCAGTGCTCGCCGGCGAGCTGGGTCGCCTGGGCGGCGAGCCGACCGGCGACCCGCATCTTCTCGATGGTCTCCGGGGTCTGCACGTGCGAGCCACGCCACTCCTGCGGACGCTTCTTGCCCACGTACTCCGGACGGACGATGTGGCCAGGAACCGCTCGCCACGGGGAGAGCGTGCCTGGGGTCAGCGGCGCACGGACGGTCATGGCGACAGCCTATCGCCGAGCCCTGCGGTGACCCCCGCCACGGCCGGGCCGCGAGGGTTGTTGCCGTGCGCATACGGCTGTGCCATTGTGGCTGCGTGGATCAAGGAGGAGCGCCTCCCGTCTTCTCCGTGAGCGCGGAGCTCGACGGAGACCACCTCCACGTCGTGGTGACCGGCGAGGTCGACATGGCGACCGCCGACACGATGTTCCAGGCCGCCCTGCGCGAGCCCGCCGCGCGGGTCACGCTGGACCTGCGGGCCGTGACGTTCTTCGACTCGGCCGCCATCCACGCCGTCGTCCGGCTCGCCCAGCGCGTTCCCGGCCGGCTGGCCGTGCTGCCGTCCCGGCAGGTCGCCCGGGTGCTGGAGATCGCCGGCCTCGGCGAGCAGGACTGGCTGCGCCGGGACTGACCGGCGCCGGGTGCCCGGGGGCGGGCCTCAGTCCCGCAGCCGCCGGGTCAGTCGCACTTCCGTCCCGTCCGCGCCCCGGCTGACCGTCAGCTCGCCCAGCGCCTGGATCAGTGCCAGCCCCCGGCCGCGGAAGCCCGCCCCGGTCGACTCGCGCCACTGGCCGCTGTCGCGCACCGTCGCCACCACCGTCCGGTCGGCGATGGTCACCTCGACGCTGATCGTCGGGTCGGTGGGCGCCACCGGGTGCTCGATCGCGTTCGCGGCGGCCTCGGAGACCGCCACGGTCAGGTCGAACAGGTCGGTCTCGCCGACCCGGTGGGCGACCAGGAAGTCCTCCAGCCGCTTGCGCAGCACGCTGAGTCGGGTCGGGTCGGCCGGCAGCCGCAGCGCGAACCGGTTGAGCCCGACGGCCTCCAGCGCCAGCACCGCGACGTCGTCGTGCCGGGTCCGCTCGGCGACCCGCTCCACCACGGCGTCGACCAGGTCGGCGACGTGCTCGCCCCGGACCGCGGCGTCCCGGCGGAGCTGGGCCAACGCCTCGTCGATGCCCACCTGCCGGTCCTCGACCAGCCCGTCGGTGTAGAGCAGCAGCCGGCCGCCGGGGGCCAGTTCGCCCTCGACGGTGCGGTACGTGGTGCCGGCGATGGCGCCGATGGGCGGGCCGAGCGCCGCCTCGTGCAGGAACGCCACGTCGTCTCCTCGGATCAGCAGGGGGGACGGATGCCCGGCGCTGGCGTACCGCAGCCGGCCGGTGCGCGGGGAGAACCAGAGGCACAGGACGGTGGCGAAGGACTGGCGCTCGGTCGAGCCGACCAGCCGGTTCAGCCGGGTCAGCGACTCCCCCGGGTCGTAGCCCTCCAGCAGGTACGCCCGCAGCCCGTTGCGCAGCTGGCCCATCGCGGCGGCGGCCTGGACGCCCTTGCCGACCACGTCGCCGATGACCAGCACGACCTCGTCGTCGGCGACCCCGATCACGTCGTACCAGTCGCCGCCGACCTCCACATCGGCACTGCCGGGCAGGTAGCGGCTGGCCACCACCGCGCCGGGCAGCTGGGGCAGTGTCCGGGGCAGCAGGCTGTGCTGGAGGGTGGTGGCGATGCGGTGCTCCGCTTCGTAGAGCTGGGCGTTCTCCAGGCGTACCCCGACCAGGCGGGCCAGTTCGGCGAGCGCGGCCTGCTCGGTGCCGTTGCCCTCGCGGTGCCACACCCGCAGCTCGCCGAGCTGCGCGCCGGCGGTACCGGTCAGCGGCAGTACGTGCGACGGCTCGGCCGGGACGGTCCCGCCGGCGTCGACCTCGTGGCGGGCGCCGGCGGTGGTGACGAGCACCCGGGCCGCCTCGGCGAGGCTGAGCGCGTGCCGGGCGGCGACCTGCACCACCTCGGCGGTGGACCGGGCCGTGTTGACCGCCACCGCCGCGTCGGCCAGCGCCCGGAGCCGGCGGATGATCTCGCCGCGCAGCTGGCCCAGCTCGACGTTGGCCCGGACCCGGGCGATCAGCTCCTGCCCGGAGAAGGGCTTGGTCAGGTAGTCGTCTGCGCCGACGGAGAGACCGGCGACCGCCTCGGCGGAGCCGGCCCGGGCGGAGAGCAGCACGATCGGCACGTGCCGGGTCCGTGGGTTCGCCCGCAGCGCCGTGACCAGGCCGAAGCCGTCCAGCCGGGGCATCATCACGTCGGTCAGCACCAGGTCGAAGGAGCCCTGGATCGCCTGTTCGAGCGCTGCCAGGCCGTCGGGCACCGCCACCACGTCGTACGACGGGCGGAGCAGTCGGGTGACGTGTTCGCGCAGGTCGGCGTTGTCGTCGGCGAGCAGGATCCGGCCGGTGCCGGCGGTCACCGCCCGGTCGTCCGGCTTCGGCGGGTGTGCGTCGCCGCCGTCGCCCCAGATCGCGGTCTCCGCGACGTAGAGCCGGGCCTGCTGCGGCTCGGCCAGCGGGGCCGGCGCGCCGCTGGCGACCCGGTCGGCGGGCAGGTGCGCGGAGCCGAACGGGACCGTCACGGTGAAGGTGCTGCCCTCGTCCACCCGGCTGCTCGCCACCGCCCGGCCGCCGTGCATCTCGACCAGCTCGCGGACCAGCGCCAGGCCGATCCCGGTGCCCTCGTGGGTGCGCGAGCGCACGCCGGGCACCCGGTGGAAGCGCTCGAAGACGTGCGGCAGCTCCTCGGGCACGATGCCGACGCCGGTGTCGCTGACCTCCAGCCGGGCGACGCCGTCGACCGCCCGGACCCGCACCCGGATCTCGCCGTCGAAGGTGAACTTCAGCGCGTTCGACACCAGGTTGAGGACGATCTTCTCCCACATGTCCCGGTCGACGAAGACCGGCCCGGGCAGCGGCGGGCAGTCGACCACCAGGCTCAGCCCGGCCCGCGCGGCGGCCGAGCGGAAGGTGCTCACCAGCCGGGAGGTGTAGTCGGCCAGGTCGGTGGGCTGGTAGTGGGCGGCCAGCCGGCCGGACTCCAGCCGGGAGAAGTCGAGCACCGTGTTGACCAGCTTGAGCAGGCGCAGCGCGTTGCGGTGCATCACCGTCAGCCGGTCGGTGTACGCAGCGGGCAGCGCCGGATCGGCGAGCATCTCCTCCAGCGGCCCGAGGACCAGGGTCAGCGGGGTGCGGAACTCGTGGCTGACGTTGGCGAAGAAGTTGGTCTTGGCCCGGTCGAGCGCGGCCAGCTCGGCGGCACGGGCCCGCTCCTGGGCGTACGCCCGCTGCTGCCCGACGGCCCGGGAGATCTGCGCGGCGACCAGGTCGAAGAAGTTGCGGTACTCGTCGCCGAGGAACAGCCGCCGGGAGACGCCGACGACCAGCACCCCGGCGGGCTCGTTGGTGGCGGTCAGCGGCAGTACCAGGGCCCGGTCGGCGGCCTCCGGCGGCACCGTGCCGAACAGGTCGGCCACGTCGAGCTCGGCGGCGACGCCCTCCTCGGCGACCCGGAGCAGCGCGGGCGACGCCTCGGCCGGGACGCTGCCGGGGCCGGTGCCGCTGCACCCGGCCAGCGCGAGCTGACCGGTGTCGTCGTAGAGCCGGAGTCGGGCGAAGGGGATGTCTGCGCGGTACCCGTCCAGCACCTCGGCGGCGATCCGGCCCACCTCCGCCACGGTGCGCGCCTCGCCGAGCCGGGAGCCCAGCTCGGCCAGCGCCCGGAGCCGACGCTCGCCGAGCACCCGGCCGGTGGTCTCGTTCACGAAGCAGAAGACGCCGTTGACCCGCCCGTCGGCGGCCCGGATCGGGTCGTACGAGACGTCGAAGTAGACCTCCTCGACGAAGCCCTGCCGGTCGATGACGAAGGGGTGGTCCTCACCGTGGTACGGCTCGCCGGTGCGCAGCACGCCGTCCAGCACCGGGCCGAGCACGTCCCAGGTCTCGGTCCAGTGCTCGCGAGCCGGCTGGCCGATGACGCCCGGGTGCTTGGTGCCGATGGTGGGCAGGTAGGCGTCGTTGTAGAAGGTCCGGTGGTCCGCACCCCAGAACATGGCGATCTGGGCGCGGGAGGCGAGCATCATGCTGACCGCGTGGCGCAGCGCCGCGGGCCAGGTGTCGGGGGTGCCGAGGGGGGTGCGGGACCAGTCGTACCCGGCCAGCCTCCGGCCCATCTCGCCACCGGCCGCGAACGCCTCGGCGAGCTGCGGAGGGAGTGAGCCGTCGCCGGACCGACCCGACGAGTTCCGCTCGCCCTCGCCCACCTGGGCCGAGCTCATGCACCCCTCCCGCTCCGGCCGTGCCCCGCGACGCCTCGGCGTTCACCGGCCGTGCCCCGCCTTCTACCCAGACGGATCAGCAACGTAACGCATCGGTCCCGGTGGACGCTGGTTGCCTGGGTCTCATCCTGCCGTCACCGGCGGCGGACCGCTCGCCCGGAGCGGGCCGGTCCGGCCGGCGCGGCGGGTCAGAAGACCGGCAGGCCGTCGATGCTGGCGGCGTTCTTCCTGCTCCGGTAGGCCGCCAGGTCCTCGTCCGTGCGACGGGAACCCCACTCGATCAACAGGTCGCGTTCGCCGCGGTAGTCCATCAGCGGCACCGCGTACCCGCAGGAGTCGCTGACCCGGTCGACGGCGACCGTCACCACGCTGCGGACGGCGTGTGGGTCGGGCGGGTCCGGGAAGCCGGCGAGCAGGGCCGCGAAGCCCGGGTCGGTGAGCGGGGTGACGACGCCCCGGCCGTGCAACCGGACGATCTTGGGCGGGCCGGTGAAGGCGCAGAACATGACGGTGATCCGCCCGTTCTCCCGCAGGTGGGCCAGGGTCTCCGCGCCGCTGCCGTGGTAGTCCAGCCAGGCCACGGTCAGCGGGTCGACGACGAGGAAGGTGCCGCGCATCCCCTTGGGCGAGACGTTGACGTGCCCGTCCGGCCCGGACGGGGCGGAGGCCACGAAGAACACCGGCTGCGCCTCGATGAACTCCCGCAGCCGTCCGCCGATCTCCGGATACACCTTCCCCATGCCGGTCATCCTCGCACCCGTCGCCGAAGAGTGGGACGCTCGTTCCCGTCAGTTGGAACGGGCGGCCCGGACCAGGGCGGTGACGGGGCGCGGGTCGGCCTCGTTCTCCGGGTGCCACTGCACCCCGAGCAGGAAGCGCCGACGCGGATCCTCGACCGCCTCGACGACCCCGTCGTCCGCCCAGCCGGTGGCGACCAACCGCCCCGGATCGGCCACCCCCTGATGGTGGTAGGAGTTGACCCGGTCCACGCCGGCCATCACCGCCCCGGCCAGGCTGCCCGGCGCGAACCGGACCGGGTGCTCGCCGTACCGGCCCGGGGCCGGGCGGTGCCGGTCGTGGCCGACCACGTCCGGCAGGTGCTGGTGCAGCACCCCGCCGTGGGCGACCACCAACAGCTGCAGGCCCCGACAGATCCCCAGCACCGGCAGGTCGGCGGCGAGCGCGCCGGCGAGCAGCGCCAGCTCGCCGGCGTCCCGGTCCGGCCGGGGCTCGGTACGCGGGTCGAGCGGCTGGTCGTACCGGTCCGGGGCGACGTCGGCGCCGCCGGCCAGGACCAGCCCGTCGAGCACCCGGACCACGTCGGCGTCCACGTCGTCCGGGGGCAGCACGACGGCCCGGCCGCCGGCCGCGCTGACCGCCCGGACGTACGCCTGCGGCACCAGGGTCGCCGGCACGTCCCGCCACACCGCCCAGGCGGCGGGCTCCACGTACGCGCTGATCCCGATCAGCGGGCGGCTCACGGGGCCGGCACCGTTCGCGACTGCGGGGCTCGCAGACCCGGCTCACTCCTCGCGCTCACCGGGCCGGCACCGATCGCGACCGCGGGGCTCGCAGACCCGGCTCACTCCTCGCGCTCACCGGGCCGGCACCGTTCGCGACCGCGGGGCTCGCAGACCCGGCTCACTCCTCGCGCTCACAGTGGGGTGACGTAGGCGCCGGTGATGCCGCCGTCGACCACGAACTGCGCGGCGGTCATGAACGACGCGTCGTCGCTGGCCAGGAAGGCGACCGCGGCGGCGATCTCCTCCGGGGCGCCGAACCGCCCCATCGGCACGTGCACCAACCGGCGGGCGGCCCGCTCCGGGTCGGCGGCGAAGAGCTCCAGCAGCAGCGGGGTGGCGACCGGGCCGGGGCAGAGCGCGTTGACCCGGATCCCCTCCCGGGCGAACTGCACGCCCAGCTCCCGGGTCATCGCCAGCACCCCGCCCTTGCTCGCCGTGTACGCGATCTGCGAGGTGGCCGCCCCCATCAGCGCGACGAAGGAGGCGGTGTTGATGATCGAACCCTTGCCCTGCCGGCGCATGTGCGGGATGACGTACTTGCAGCAGAGGTAGACGCTGGTGGTGTTGACCCGCAGCACCCGCTCCCAGGCGTCCAGGCCGGTCTCCAGGATCGAGTCGTCGTCGGGCGGGGAGATGCCCGCGTTGTTGAACGCCACGTCGACCCGGCCGTGCCGCTGCACCACGCCGTCGAAGAGGTCCCGGACGGACGCCTCGTCGGCCACGTCGCAGGCGACGAACTCGCCGCCGACCTCGTCGGCCGCCCGCTTGCCGGCCTCGGTGTCGATGTCGACGCAGACCACCCGCGCGCCCTCGGCGGCGAAGCGCCGCACGGTGGCCAGCCCGATCCCGCTGCCCGCCCCGGTCACCACGGCCACCCGGTCCTGAAGTCGTCCCTGCACGCTCGTCACTCCTCTGTGCTGATGAACACGTTCTTGACGTCGGTGAAGGCGTGCAGCGCGTCCGGGCCCAGCTCACGGCCGAGGCCGGAACGCTTCATCCCGCCGAACGGGGTCCAGTAGCGCACCGAGGAGTGCGAGTTGACGCTCAGGTTGCCCGACTCGACGGCGCGGGCCACCCGCAGCGCCCGGCCGACGTCCCGGGTCCAGACCGACCCGGACAGGCCGTACTCGGTGTCGTTGGCCAGCCGCACCGCGTCGGCCTCGTCGTCGAACGGGAGCACCGACACCACCGGCCCGAAGACCTCCTCCCGCCAGTGCCGGTCGGCCGGCGACTCGGCGAGCAGCACCGTCGGGGCGTGCCAGTAGCCGGGGCCGTCGGGGCACGAGCCGGTGAAGGCGACCTTCGCGCCGTCGACGTACCCGGCGACCCGGTCCCGGTGCGCGGCCGAGATCAGCGGCCCCATCTCGGTGCTCTCGGCGGCCGGGTCGGCCACCCGGAAGGCGCGCACGGCCGGTTCGAGGAGTTCGAGGAAGCGGTCGTACACGCTGCGCTGGACCAGGATCCGGGAGCGGGCGCAGCAGTCCTGGCCGGCGTTGTCGAAGACCGCGTACGGCGCGGTGGCCGCCGCCTTCGCCAGGTCCGCGTCGGCGAAGACCAGGTTGGCGCTCTTGCCGCCCAGCTCCAGGGTCACCCGCTTCACCTGTTCGGCGCAGCCGGCCATGATCCGGGTGCCGACCTCGGTGGAGCCGGTGAAGCAGACCTTGCGCACGGCCGGGTGGGTGACGAACCGCTCCCCCACCACGCCGCCCGGCCCCGGCAGCACGGTGAACACCCCCTCGGGCAGGCCCGCCTCGACCGCCAGCTCGCCCAGCCGCAGCGCGGTCAGCGGGGTCAGCTCGGCGGGCTTGAGCACCACCGTGTTGCCGGCGGCGAGCGCCGGGGCGAAGCCCCAGCCGGCGATCGGCATCGGGAAGTTCCACGGCACGATCACCCCGACCACGCCGAGCGGCTCGTGGAAGGTGACGTCCAGCCCGCCCGGCACCGGGATCTGCCGGCCGGTCAACCGCTCCGGGGCGCCGGCGTAGTAGTCGAGCACGTCCCGGACGTTGCCCGCCTCCCAGCGGGCGTTGCCGATGGTGTGCCCGGCGTTGTGCACCTCCAGCCGGGCCAGCTCCTCCAGGTGCGCGTCCACCACGGCGGCGAACCGGCGCAGCAGCCGCGCCCGGTCGCCCGGCGCCACGCCCCGCCACCTCTCGTACGCCCGCGCGGCCCGCTCGATCGCCGCGTCCACCTCCGCCGGCGAGCTGGCCGGCACCTTTCGCAGGATCTCCCCGGTCGCCGGGTTCCGCACGTCGGTCACCCGTCCCACCCTGCCCTCTCCACGGTGTCTGCGCAGCTGTCGTCCCGGCGCGTCGCGCCCGTCCCGCGCCGGCCCGACGGGCGGCCGAGGCGGGCGGCCTCAGAGGCGTTCGAAGCCACGGACGAGTTCCCAGTCCGTCACGGCGGCGTCGAAGGCGGCCAGTTCGACCTTCGCCTGGTTGGCGTAGTGGGCGACCACCTCGTCGCCGAAGGCGTCCTTCGCCACGGCGGAGGACTCCCAAAGGGTGCGGGCGTCGCGGAGGGTGGCGGGCACCCGCTCGGCGGCCGGGTCGTCGTACGCGTTGCCCCGGCACTCCTCGCCCAGCTCCAACTCCCGTTCGATGCCGTGCACCGCCCCGGCCACCAGGGCGGCGATCGCCAGGTACGGGTTGACGTCCGCGCCGGGCACCCGGTTCTCCACCCGCATCCCCTGCCCGTGCCCCACCAGCCGCAGCGCGCAGGTGCGGTTGTCGGTGCCCCAGCGCAGCGCGGTCGGGGCGAACGAGCCGGGCTGGTAGCGCTTGTAGGAGTTGACGTTCGGCGCGAAGAAGAGGCTCAGCTCGCGCATGGTGTCGAGCAGCCCGGCCAGCACCCGCTGCCCGGTCACCGACAGGTGGGCGGGCCCGTCGCCGAGCATCGCGGAGCGGCCGTCGGCGTCGCGCAGCGAGAAGTGGATGTGGCAGGAGTTGCCCTCGCGGGCGTTCGGCTTGGCCATGAAGGTGATCGACATGCCCTCCTGGGCGGTGATCTCCTTGGCCCCGTTCTTGTAGATGACGTGGTGGTCGGCGCAGGCCACCGCCTCGTCGTACCGGAAGGCGATCTCGTGCTGGCCGAGGTTGCACTCGCCCTTGGCGCTCTCCGGGGTCAGCCCCGCGCCGGCCATCTCGGTGCGGATGCGGCGCAGCAGCGGCTCGACCCGGGCGGTGCCGAGCAGCGAGTAGTCCACGTTGTACTGGTTGGCCGGGGTCAGCTCGCGGTAGCCGCGCCGCCAGGCGTCCTCGTACGAGTCGCGGAAGAGCACGAACTCCAGCTCGGTGCCGGCGTACGCGGTCAGCCCGTGCGCGGCCAGCCGGTCGAGCTGGCGGCGCAGGATCTGCCGGGGTGAGGCGATCACCGGCCCGGAGCCGTCCAGCCACTCCAGGTCGGCCAGCAGCATCGCGGTGCCCGGCTGCCAGGGCACCCGGCGCAGGGTGGCCAGGTCCGGCCGCATGGCGAAGTCGCCGTAGCCGCGTTCCCAGCTCGACATGGCGTACCCGTCGACGGTGTTCATGTCGACGTCGACCGCGAGCAGGTAGTTGCAGCCCTCGCTACCGTGCCGGACCACCTCGTCCAGGAAGAAGGGAGCGTGGAACCGCTTGCCCTGCAACCGGCCCTGCATGTCGGTCAGGGCCAGCACCACCGTGTCGATCTCGCCGCCCCGGATGGCGACCCGCAGTTCTTCCAGCGTGAGCGGAGCTTTCCTCATCGGCGAGTCTCCATCACCAAGGTCTACCGGCCTGGCGGATCACCGTCAATGCCCCGGGCCGGCCCCCCGGCAAACCAGGTCGACCGGCTGATCGGGCAGGACCGGCTGATCCCCGCCGTCCGGGCCGCCTCCGACGCGGCCGCTCATCGTTCACTCCACCTCGCCGGGGTGGCGGTATCCGAGGCCCGCCGACACCCCCACCTCGGCGTACCGGAGTCGATCACGGCGCGGGTGACCCGCAACTATTCCCAGGTCAGAGGCGTTCTGCTCAGCAGCGGGCCGTCATCATCCAGGCCTACCGGCAAACCGGCAGTGCCCCGGCGCGGTCGGGGACGAAACCGAGGGAGGTCACATGCGTCGGATCGTCGCCGCCGTCGCCGCCGTGCTCGCCGTCGGGCTGGGCGCCACGGACGCCCGGGCGGATCGGCAGCCGCCGGTCGGGACCGGACGGCCGCCAGTCCCAGCCGGCTTCGATTTCACGAACCCGCAGGTGGTCGCCGCCGGCCTGGAGGCGCCCTGGGGGCTCGACTTCCTGCCCGACGGCAGCGCGCTGGTGGCCCAGCGCAACCTGGGCACCGTCGTGCGGGTCCGGCCCGGTGCCCCGCCACGTCAGGTCGCCCGGATCGCCGGCGTGGTCGCCGGTGGGGAGGCGGGCCTGCTCGGGCTGGCCGTCTCCCCCAGGTTCCGGCGGGACCGGCTGGTCTACGTCTGCTACACCACCGCCTCCGACATCCGGATCGCGCGGTTCCGGCTCCACGCGCCACAGTCCCTCCAGGTGATCCTCAGCGGTATCACCCGGGCGGCCGCCCATGACGGCGGCCGAATCGCGTTCGGCCCCGACGGCATGCTCTACGCCGGCATCGGTGACGCCGTCGTCCCCGCCAACGCGCAGAACCTGGCCAGCCGGAACGGCAAGATCCTGCGAATGCGGCCGGACGGCGGGGTGCCGGCGGACAACCCGTTCCCCGGTTCGCTGGTCTACAGCTACGGTCACCGCAACGTGCAGGGTCTCGCCTGGGACCGGCGGGGGCGGCTGTTCGCCACCGAGTTCGGCCAGAGCACCTGGGACGAGGTGAACCGGATCGTGCCGGGCGGCAACTACGGCTGGCCGGTCGTCGAGGGCAGAAGCGGCGATCCCCGGTTCCGCGACCCGGTCGTCGTCTGGTCACCCGCGGAGGCGTCACCGAGCGGGGCGGCCTTCGCCGCTGGCACGCTGTTCGTCGCGGCGCTGCGGGGAGCGCGGCTCTGGGCCGTACCCGTTGACGCCGCCGGTCGGGTCGGCACGCCGACCGCCGTCTTGCAGGGGGCCTACGGTCGCCTGCGTACCGTCGAGGTGGCCCCGGACGGCGCGCTCTGGGTGACCACCAGCAACCGGGACGGCCGGGGCAGCCCGGCGGCGGACGACGACCGCGTCCTCCGCTTCCCGGCCGGGGCGCGGCAGCCGCAACCCCCGGCGCTCCTCGTCGGCGCCGGGTGACCCGGCGCCGACGAGGGGGGCGGGTCAGGCCGGCTCGTCGGCCCGCGCGGCGTCGGTGGCCGCTCGCGGCGCCGGCAGGTCGACGGTACGGCGGGGGCCGGTGAACCACTTCCGGGCCGAGGCGTACCACCAGACGGCGACCAGCAGCAGCAACCCGCCCACGGCGAGCGGCGCGTAGTTCACCGCCGACCAGCTGAAGTCGGCGTTGCCGGGTACCCCGGCGGGGACGATCGGCAGCACGAAGTAGACCGAGATGACCGCGATCTCGATCACCGCGATCCAGCCGAGCAGCTTGTACTTCGGGCCGAGCGTCCACGGCCCGGGCTGGAACCGGTCCCCCATCCGCAGCCGCAGCGCGATCGGGATGACGAACGACAGGTAGAGCCCGAGCACCGCCACCGAGACCACGGCGTAGAAGGCGACCGGGATGCCGGACGGGCTCTCGTAGAGGGCTGGCAGGGTGAGCACCAGCCCGGCCAGGGTGGCGCCGATGATCGCGTTGACCGGGGTGCCGTTGCGGTCCACCTTCGACCAGAGCCGCCAGCCGGGCACCGCGCGGTCCCGGCTGAACGCGTACGTCATCCGGCTCATCGAGGTCACGCAGCTCATTCCGCAGAAGAACTGGCCGATGGTGGAGATGATGATGACGGCCTTGAAGAAGAACGGCGTCAGCGCGGTCTCGAAGATCGCCCCGGAGAAGCCGCCGGCCTCGTTGATCGCGTCGACGTCGGTGGCGGCGAAGAGGAAGGCCAGCAGCAGGATCCAGCCGCCGACCGCGGAATAGAAGATCGACCGCCAGAGTCCCTTGGCGGCGGCCTGGGACGCGCCCCGGGTTTCCTCGGAGACGTGCGCGCAGGCGTCGAAGCCGGTGATCGTGTACTGGGTGAGCAGGAAGCCCAGTGGGAGCACGTAGAACCAGAAGGTCAGCCCGCCGGTGTCGCCGTCGCCGAAGCCGGAGTTGTTGAACCGCTCGGTGAAGACGAACGTGAAGCTCTGGTGGTCGTCCGGCACCAGCAGCAGGATCGCCACCACGGCCGCCGCGCCGGCCACGTGCCACCAGACCGAGACGTTCTGGAGCACGTCGATGATCCGGTGCCCGAAGATGTTGATCAGCCCGTGCAGCACCAGGATGATCACGAACAGCAGGAACGCCTGGCGCAGCGTCCCCGCCCAACCGTCGAAGAGCGCCGACAGGGTCAGGTTGAGGAAGGTCGCGCAGCCGTAGTCCACCGAGGCGGTGACGGCGACCAGCCCGATCAGGTTGAGCCAGCCGGTGAACCAGCCGTGCACCGGGCGGCCCATCTTCGCCGCCCACCAGTAGATGCCGCCCGCCGTCGGGTACGCCGAGACCAGCTCGGCCATGCAGAAGCCGATGATCAGGATGAACAGCGAGATCAGCGGCCAGCCCCAGGAGATGGCGACCGGGCCGCCGTTGTTCCACGCCTGACCGAAGGTGGTGAAGCAGCCGGCCAGGATCGAGATGATCGAGAACGAGATGGCGAAGTTGGAGAAGCCGCTCCACTTGCGGCGCAACTCCTGCTGATAACCGAGTTCGGCGAGCCGTCGGGCGTCGTCGTCCATCGGTTGCTCGGCGGTCGGCGAGGGCGTCGTGGCCACTGCACACCTCCCTGAGGTGATCCCCGGTACGAGTGCGCCCGAGTCTCGTCCCGTGGATCACCGCGGTCAATCCTTCGCAAGTTTCGAACTCGCAAATTGCGTTGCCGACCGGGGTGGCCCGGCGGCATGCTTGAGCCCGTGACCAGGCCCGATCGCGACGGGCCTTCCCCGGGCGCTCGGCAACGCCCGGTCCGCGGCGGCGCGGGGCGCTCACCTCTCTCTCACTAGTACGGCGATCCGCCGTACCCGACGGGCGCCCCCCGCCGCCGCTCTCGCCGCCCGGTCAGGCGAACAGCAGGCCGGCGACCCAGAGCGCGGCGACGACCAGCCCGGCCAGGAACTCCACCAGCATCGACAGCCCGGCCGCCTTGAGGGCCTGCACGGTCGCCGGCCAGGCGAGCTGGTTGCTGCCCAGGCGCAGCCGCTCGGCGCCGAACACCCCGCCGACGAAGCCGAGCACCAGCCCCACCACCGGGATCACGAAGAACCCCACCAGCCCGAGCAGGCCGCCGGCGAGCAGCGACGAGGTGGGCACCCCGGTCCGCTTCAGGTTCCGCCCCGGCCAGGCGTACTTGACGACGGTCCCGCCGGCGGCGACCACGGTGGCCGCGGCGAGCACCACCCACCGGCCCGGGCCCGCGCCGCCGAAGAGCGCCCAGACCAGCACGCCGCCCCAGCACAGCGGCAGCGCCGGCAGCCCGGGCACCACCACGCCGGCCAGTCCGGCCAGGATCGCCAGCGCGGCCACCACCGACACGGCCGCCTGTGCATCGGTCAGGCCCACGCCGCCTCCGCCCGTCGCCCACGGCCCCCGGCGGGACCACCACCCGGGTACGCCCCGCCGCGCCCGACCCGAGCGTTCACGCCGCCGCCTCCCCGCCGCGCAACCGGGCGGTGATCTCCTCCGCCGGCATCGGCGGGCCGAACCAGCGCCCCTGACCGGTGTCGCACCGCAGCGCCCGCAGCCGTTCGGCCTGGGCGGCGGTCTCCACGGCCTCGGCGGTCACCGACAGCTCCAACGCGTGCGCGAGCCGGACCAGGGCGTCCACGATGCGCTCGTCCCGGTGCTCGCCGGGGGCGTCCGGGTCCTCGGCCCGGATCCCCTCGACGAACGGGCCGGCCAGCTTCAGGCAGTGGATCGGCAGCCGCCGCAGGTACGCGAGGTTGGAGTAGCCGGTGCCGAAGTCGTCGATGGCGAGCCGGACACCCAGCCCGGCGAGCCGGCGCAGCGAGCGCAGCGGCTCCCCGGCGGTGCCCATCACCGCGCTCTCGGTCAGCTCCAGCTGCAACAGCTCCGCCGGCAGGCCCGTCCGGCTCAGCGCGCCCGCCACGGTGTCGACGATGGCCGGGTCGTCGGCCTGCCGGGCGGCCAGGTTGACGCTGACCACCAGCGGCTGCGCGGGGAACTCTCGGTGCCAGGCCCGGGCGTCCCGGCAGGCCTGCCCGAGCACCCACTCGCCGAGCCGGACGATCAGGCCGGTCTCCTCGGCCAGCCCGATGAACCGGTCCGGCCCGACCAGGCCCAGCTCCGGGTGCCGCCAGCGCACCAGCGCCTCCACCGCCAGCATCTCGGAGTCCAGCAGCGAGACGATCGGCTGGTAGTGGACCACGAACTCGTCCCGGTCCAGGGCGGCCGGCAGCCCGGCGGCGAGCGCCGACCGGGCGATGTCGGCGGCGCTGCGCTCCGGGTCGTACACCGCCCAGCGGCCCCGGCCCTCCGCCTTCGCCCAGTACAGGGTGGTGTCGGCGGCCTTCATCAGCTCGGAGGCGCTGGTCTCCGCGGCCGGGCACTCCACCACGCCGACGCTGGCGGAGACCGCGAGCTGCTGGTCGCCGACCAGCACCGGGGCGGAGACGGCGGCCAGGGCCAGTTCGGCGACGCCGACGGCGTCGTCCAGCCCGTCGCCGCCGTCGACCAGGATGACGAACTCGTCGCCGCCCATCCGGGCGACCAGATGGCCCTGCCCGGCCACGCAGTCGGCCAGCCGCCGCGCGATGGTGATCAGCAGCCGGTCGCCGAGGTCGTGGCCGAGGCTGTCGTTGACCGCCTTGAAGCCGTCCAGGTCCAGGAAGCAGACGGCGATCCGCTGCTCCGGACCGGCCCGCTCGAAGCACCGTCCCAGGGTCTCGAAGAACAGCGTCCGGTTGGGCAGGCCGGTCAGCGGGTCGTGCAGGGCCTGGAACCGCAGCCGCTGCTGGAGTTCGTACCGCTCGGTGATGTCCTCGATCATCGCCACCGTGAACCGGGGGCGTCCGTCGTCGTGCCGGATCAGTGAGACCGCCAGGTCGGTCCAGACGACGGTGCCGTCCTTGCGGTGGTAGCGCTTCTCCACCCGGGCGTGGTCGTGCTTGCCCTCGATCAGCTCCTGGTACAGCTCCCACATGCCGGCGGCGTCGTCGGCGTGGAACAGCGACGCCACGTTGATCTGCCGCAGCTCGTCGACGGGGTAGCCGAGCATGTCGGCGAAGGACTGGTTCACCTCGATGATCTGCCCGTCGATGCCGGCGATGCCGATGCCGATCGCCGCGCCGGTGAAGACCGCGCGGAAGCGCGCCTCGCTGTCGCGCAGCGCCCGCTCCACCGCGTCCCGGGCCTGCCAGGCCGAGCGGGCGATGCGTTCCTGCTGGCTGAAGGTCCGGTTGCGCAGGGCGCGGGCGAACCCGGCCGCGAGCGCCCCCTGCAACGCCGCCACCCGGTCGGCGACGTCGGCGGGGTGGACCCGGTCCGGCAGCACCTGTGCCAGGAACCGGTGGCCGAGGGCGTGCACCGACCAGTCCAGCACCCGGGGCTCGGTGAGGTGCGCCTCCACCAGCGCCCGGCCCACGTCCTCCGCCGGGGTGGCGGAGAACTGCCGGGCCAGCACGGCCTGGCCCAGCCGTACGGTGTGGACGAGCAGCAGCCGCTCGGTCTCGTCCGCGCTCAGCGGCACGAAACCGAGTCGACGCACCGCCCGGGCCCAGTCGGCGGCGTACCGCTGGGCGCCGGGGCGGTGGAGATCGTCCCCGCCGGAATCCGGGACGGCGGCCATGTCGGACTCAGCCGGCGGCTCGGTCGTACCGGGCGACGCCGCCGAAGGCGCCGAACCGCTCGGGGTGCTCGTCCACGTCGGAGGGCGAGTCCGGCCGCCACAGCGGCATGTGCACCACGCCCGGCTCCAGGATCGTCCAGTCGCCGAAGAAGCCGGTGATCTCGGCCCGGGAGCGCAGCGTGATCTCGGTGGCGGTACGCGCCGACAGCCGCTGCGCGTCGAGCATCTCCTGGGGCTGGTCCTCGAAGGTCGAGTGGGAGATGACCAGGAAGCTGCCGGGCACCGCGGCGGCCCGCAGGGCGGCGAGGATGTCGGCCGGGCGGTCGGCGTCGGGGATGAAGTGCACCACCCCGGCGAGCAGGATGCCGACCGGGCGGCTGAAGTCGATCAGGCCGCTGGCCCGGGCCTCGTCCAGGATCAGCTTCGGCTCCCGCAGGTCGGCGTGGATCGCGGTGGCCCGGTCGTTGCCGGCGAGCAGTTCCCGGCTGTGCGCCACGGCCACCGGGTCGATGTCGACGTAGACGATCCGGGCCTGCGGGTTGGCGGCCTGCGCCACCTCGTGCACGTTGCCGACGGTGGGGATGCCCGAGCCGATGTCGAGGAACTGGTCGATGCCGGCGTCGAGCAGCACCCGGACGGCCCGGCGCAGGAACTCCCGCCCGGAGCGCATGGTGGCCGCCAGGTTCGGCGTCATGCTGGCGATCTGCTCGGCGAGCTGCCGGTCGATCTCGAAGTTGTGCGCGCCGCCGAGGAAGTAGTCGTAGACGCGGGCCGCGCTCGGCCGGCTCAGGTCTATCTCGGCGGGAGTTCCGTCCGGCATCTGCATCGGTTCGCCCCAGTTCGTCGCCGCGGTGCGGGAGGGCACCGGTGTCCGGACGCGCGCAGGCACGCGGAGGCGACACCGGCCGACCCGCGGAAGGTGTGGTGCTGACCACTCTAGGCGCGTACGCCCGAGCGCGGGAGATCCACATTTGGACGGTGATCACCTGTCCGCCCGACAGCGTCCCGGCGGCGGTGACGTGCCGGTGCCCCGGGGCCCGGGACACCGGCGGCCGCCCGACCTCGCGCCGCCGACCGGCGCGACGGGTCAGGCGGCGGACTCCAGCATCAGCGCGATGCCCTGCCCGACGCCGATGCACATGGTGGCCAGCGCCCGCCGGCCGCCCCGGCGGCGCAGCTCCAGCGCCGCGGTCAGCGCCAGCCGGGCGCCGCTGGCGCCGAGCGGGTGGCCGAGCGCGATGGCGCCGCCGTTCGGGTTGACGTGCTCGGCGTCCTCCGGCAGGCCCAGCTCGCGCAGCACCGCCACGCCCTGCGCGGCGAACGCCTCGTTCAGCTCGACCACGTCGACGTCGCCGAGGCCCAGGCCGAGCCGGTCGAGCAGCTTACGGGTGGCCGGCACCGGCCCGATGCCCATGATCCGGGGCGGTACGCCGGCCGCGGCGGCTCCGCCGATCCGGGCCAGCGGGGTCAGGCCGTACCGGGCGACCGCGGCCTCGGAGGCGACCAGCAGGGCCACCGCGCCGTCGTTGACCCCGGAGGAGTTGCCGGCGGTCACCGTGCCGCCCTCGCGGAACGGGGTGGGCAGCGCGGCGAGCTTCTCCAGCGACGTCTCCCGGGGGTGCTCGTCGACCTCGACCAGCTTCGTCTCGCGCCGCCCGGCCGGCACGGTCACCGGCACGATCTCCTCGGCGAACCGGCCGTCGGCCTGCGCCTTGGCGGCCCGCTGCTGGGAGCGCAGCGCGAACTCGTCCTGCGCGGCCCGGTCGACGCCGAACTCGGCGGCCACGTTCTCCGCCGTCTCGGGCATCGAGTCGATGCCCCAGCCGGCCTTCATCAGCGGGTTGACCAGCCGCCAGCCGATGGTGGTGTCGTACACCTCGGCGGTGCGGGCGAACGGCGTCGCCGCCTTCGGCATGACGAACGGCGCGCGGCTCATGCTCTCCACTCCGCCGGCGACCACCAGGTCGGCCTCGCCGGCCACGATGGACCGGGCGGCGGTGGCCAGCGCGTCCAGGCCGGAGCCGCAGAGCCGGTTGACCGTGCTGCCGGGGACCTCCTCGGGCAGCCCGCCGAGCAGCGCCGCCATCCGGGCGACGTTGCGGTTGTCCTCGCCGGCCTGGTTGGCGCAGCCGAGCACCACGTCGTCGGTGCGGGCCCAGTCCACCGACGGGTGGCGGGCGACCAGCTCGCGGATCACGTGGGCGGCGAGATCGTCGGGGCGTACCCCGGCGAGGGCGCCGGCGTACCGGCCGATCGGCGTGCGGACTCCGGCCACGAGGTATGCCACGGTCATCGGCGCTGTCCTTCGGGGGGTGGAAGGGGCTCGGCGGCGGCGCGTCGGCCCGGGTCGCGGGGACGCCCGAGGGCCAGGATATCCGCGGGCCGAGCCGATAGGTTGACGGCATGGCCCGGGCCCAGTTCAGCGCAGAGACCGCCGGCGGCGGCGCGTTCGTCCGCCAGCCCAACCGGTTCACCGGTCGGGTCACCCCGCACTCCACCTCGCCCCCCGGGGGCGGGCCGGACGAGCAGGACCGCTGGCCGCTGGAGCCGGGCCGCTACCGGCTGATCTGGTGCCGCGCCTGCCCGTGGGCGCACCGGGCGAGGATCGTGCGCGGCCTGCTCGGCCTGGATGAGGTCATCTCGCTGGGCACGGTCGACCCGATCCGCGACGAGCGGGGCTGGCGGTTCAACCTCGACCCGGACGGCTTCGACCCGGTGCTGGGCATCGGCTTCCTCTCCGACGCGTACCTGGCCACCGACCCGGACTACACCGGGCGGGTGACCGTGCCGGCACTGATCGACACGCTCACCGGGCGGGTGGTCACCAACGACTACCCCCAGCTCACGCTGGACTTCTCCACCGAGTGGCGGCGGTTTCACGCTCCGGGCGCGCCGGACCTCTACCCGGTCGAGCTGCGCCCGGAGATGGACGCGTTGATGGCGGAGATCCACCGGGACGTCAACAACGGCGTCTACCGGTGCGGCTTCGCCACCTCCCAGGAGGCGTACGACGAGGCGTACACCGCGCTCTTCGCCCGGCTGGACGCGCTGTCGGAGCGGCTGGCCGGGCGCCGCTACCTGATGGGCGAGCAGATCACCGAGGCGGACGTCCGGCTGTTCACCACCCTGGTCCGCTTCGACGTGGCGTACCACGGGCACTTCAAGTGCAACCGGCAGAAGCTGACCGAGATGCCGGTGCTCTGGGCGTACGCGCGGGACCTGTTCCAGACGCCGGGCTTCGGGGAGACGGTCGACTTCGACCAGATCAAGCGGCACTACTACGCCACCCACGAGATGATCAACCCGACCCGCATCGTGCCGCTCGGCCCGGACCTGCACGGCTGGACCACGCCGCACGGGCGTGGCTGAGCCGGACCGGGCCGTCGGCCCCGCCCGGGCCGCCGCCGCGTCGGCCGCCGCCGGCTGTGTGCTGGCCGGCACCATCGCGGTGATCGTCGCCGTGGTCGCCGGTCCCGGTCCGGGCCTGACCGGGTACGTCAGTGAGGCCGGCGTCGCCGACAGCGCGTACGCCCCGACGTACCGGATCGGGGTCTTCGCCCTGGCCGCGGCGCTGCTGCTGCTCGCCGCCGCGCTGCCGGCGGCGCTGCGCCTCGCCGCGGCGCTGCTCGGCGCGGGCAGCGGGTTCACCCTGCTCTCCGCGGTGGTGACGTGCAGCACCGGCTGTCCGCTGCCGCCGTTCGAGGCGGCGACGGTGGCGGACCTGGTGCACGGCGGGTCGAGCATCGCGGCGGTCGCGGCGGTGGTCTTCGCGATGCTCGCGCTGGCCTGGTCCCCGGCGACGACGCCCGCGTTGCGCCGGATCTCGGCCCTGGGCGCGGCGCTGGCGCTGCCGCTGTCCGGCGTGATCGCGCTGGCCATGCTGGTCGCCGGTCGGGGCGGGTTGGTGGGCGGCCTGGAGCGGGTGCTGCTGGCGGTGACCTTCGGCTGGGGCCTGGCGGCGGCGACGGCGCTGGGCCTGCGCCGGGACCCGACCGTGACGAAGCGGTCAACGGACGGCAGACCCGCCCTGTAAGGAGCCTCACGCCCTTCGGTCCTTCCCGTTGCGCGGTGGCCGGGAGTAGCGTCGCCAGGCGATGACCAATGTCTGGCACCTCACCGTGCGCCTGTACGTCGATCTCCGACTGCAGGCCAGCGGCGTCTGTCCGGCGCGGCCCGCTCTCTGACGCCGCCCGCACCGACCTCCGACAGACCTTGGACGCATCCTCATGGCTTCCGCCCTGCGCAAGATTCCCTTTTCCGCACAGATCCTGCTCGGCCTCGTCCTCGGCGTGGCGCTGGGCTTCCTCGCCCGCGCCAATGACCTGAGCTGGCTGGCCAGCACCCTCGACACCGTCGGCGGCCTCTTCGTCCAGCTGCTCAAGCTGGCCGTCCCGCCGCTGGTCTTCACCGCCATCGTGGTCAGCGTGGTCAGCCTGCGCGGGGTGGCCAACGCCGCCCGGCTGGCGCTGAAGACGCTGCTCTGGTTCGGCGCCACCGCGCTGATCGCGGTCGGCGTCGGCATCGGCCTCGGCCTGCTCACCGACCCGGGTCGCGGTGTCTCGCTGGACACCGGCGCGGCGAGCGCCCCGAAGAAGACCGGCTCCTGGACCGACTTCCTCACCGGCATCGTGCCGACCAACCCGGTCGGCGCGTTCGTCGAGGGCAACGTGCTCCAGATCGTGTTCCTCGCCCTGGTCGTCGGTGCCGCCGCGCTGCTGGTCGGCGAGGCCGCCGAACCGTTCGTGGCGCTCAACCGCTCGCTGCTGGAGATCGTGCAGAAGGCGCTCTGGTGGGTGATCCGGCTCGCCCCGATCGGCACCCTCGGCCTGATCGGCAACGCCGTCGCCTCGTACGGCTGGGACCTGATCGCCCCGCTCGCGAAGTTCACCACCGCCGTCTACGTCGGCTGCGCGATCGTGCTGTTCGTGGTCTACCCGCTGCTGCTGGTGGCGGCCGGCCGGCTCAACCCGCTGCGCTTCTTCGCCGGCGCGTGGCCCGCCATCGAGCTGGCCTTCGTCTCCCGCTCCTCGGTGGGCACCATGCCGGTGACCCAGCGTTCCGTCGAGCGCCTCGGCGTCCCCCGCGAGTACGCCTCGTTCGCGGTGCCGTTCGGCGCCACCACGAAGATGGACGGCTGCGCGGCGATCTACCCGGCCCTGGCGGCGATCTTCGTCGCGCAGGTCTTCGGGGTGGACCTGGGCGTCACCGACTACCTGCTGATCGCCTTCGTCTCGGTGGTCGGCTCGGCGGCCACCGCCGGCCTGACCGGCGCGATCGTGATGCTCACCCTGACCCTGAGCACGCTGGGTCTGCCGCTGGCCGGCGCCGGCCTGCTGCTGGCCATCGACCCGATCCTGGACATGATCCGCACCGCCACCAACGTGGCCGGGCAGGCGCTGGTGCCGACCATCGTCGCCGCGCGGGAGGGCACCCTGGACCGGGCCGCGTACGACTCCGCCGGCCGGCGTGAGCTGGTCGACGCCGACGAGCAGCGGCCGACCCGCTCCGACGAGCTGGCGCCGGTCCCCGCCTGAGTCGCCCTTCGGGTGCGTTTCCGGTCGCTCGGGTGACCGGAAACGCACCCGAACCACGTGGACGGCCGCCGCATCCAGCGGACATCCGGCTCCGCACGCGCCACCGGTCGCGCCGGGCCCTCCCCGGCGGGTCCTGCCCATCGCCTCTCCCGGAGGATCACCGACATGAGTGCCCTGTTCACCCCGCTGACCCTGCGCGCGGTCACCCTGCCCAACCGGGTCGCCCTCGCCCCGATGTGCCAGTACAGCGCCGGCCCGGACGGCCTGCCCACCGACTGGCACCGGATCCACCTCGGCTCCCGGGCCGTGGGCGGCGCCGGCCTGATCCTCACCGAGGCCACCGCCGTCGTGCCCGAGGGGCGGATCAGCCCGCAGGACACCGGCCTCTGGTCCGACGCGCACGTCGACGCCTGGCGCCCGGTCACCGGGTTCGTCGCCGCCCAGGGCGCGGTGCCGGCGGTGCAGCTCGCGCACGCCGGGTTCAAGGCGTCGACGTACCGGCCGTGGGCCGAGCGGCGCGGCGGCGTGCCGGACGCCGAGGGCGGCTGGACCCCGGTCGGCCCCGGCGCCGAGCCGTTCCTGCCCGACTATCGCGAGCCGACCGCGCTCGACGAGGCCGGGATCGCCCGCGTGGTGTCCGCCTTCGCCACCGCCGCCGGCCGGGCGGTGGAGGCCGGCTTCGGCGCGGTGGAGATCCACGCCGCGCACGGCTACCTGCTGCACGAGTTCCTGTCCCCGCTGACCAACCACCGCACCGACGGCTACGGCGGCGACCGGACGGCCCGGATGCGGCTCACCCTGGAGGTGGCTCGCGCGGTGCGCGCCGCCGTCGGCGAGCGGGTGCCGGTGCTCACCCGGATCTCGGCCACCGACTGGGTCGAGGGCGGCTGGACCGTCGAGGACAGCGTCGTGCTCGCCGGTGAACTCGCCGCCGCCGGGGTCGACCTGGTCGACGCCTCCTCCGGCGGCGCGGCGGCCCGGGCGAGCATCCCGGTCGGGCCCGGCTACCAGGTGCCCCTCGCCGCGCGGATCCGCCGCGACGCCGGGGTGCTCACCGGCGCGGTCGGCCTGATCGTCGAGCCGGAGCAGGCCGAGCAGATCGTCGCCGGCGGCGAGGCTGACCTGGTGCTGCTCGGCCGGGAACTGCTCCGGGACCCGTACTGGCCCCGCCGCGCCGCCGCCAAGCTCGGCGCCCACCCCGGCTGGCCCGACCAGTACGCCCGCGCCTTCTGACCGTGCCCGGTCGGCCGGCCCGACCCTGATCCACTCCGGTTGCGGCGTGTCGCGGTGTCCCCGTCCAGGGACACCGCGACACGCCGCAAACCGTGGAGCATCCGGCCGGGGTCAGCCGGCCAGGTGACCCCAGTCGTCCTCCAGGTCGCGCCAGGGGCCCTGCGCGGCGACCGCCCCGTCGCGCAGCACCACCACGTGGTCGGCCCGCACCAGCGCCGCGCGTTTCGACGTCGAGCCGACCACGGTCACGCCGTGCTCGCGCAGCGCCGCCCAGAGCGCCAGCTCGGTGGTGACGTCCAGCGCCGACGAGACGTCGTCGGCCACCAGCAGCTCGGTACGCGGCGCCAGCGCCCGGGCCAGCGCCAGCCGCTGCAACTGGCCGCCGGAGAGCCGGGTCCCCTTGTGCCCGATGAGCAGCCCGAGCCCACCACCGGCGGCGGCCAGGTCGTGGTCGAGCTGCGCGGTCGACACCGCCCCGGCCGCGTCCACCTCGTGGCCGAGCGCGATGTTGTCGGCGACCGTGCCGGAGAGCACCCGGGGCAGCTGCCCGACGTACCCCACCTGCTGCGGACGCAGGAACAGCTCCGGCTCGGTCACCGGTTCGCCGTTCCAGCGCAGCGTGCCGATGTGGTGCACGATCCCGGCCAGCGCGCGCAGCAGCGAGGACTTGCCGGAGCCGACCGGCCCGACGACCAGCACCAGCTGGCCCCGGTCGACGGTCAGGTCGACGTCCCGCACGGCCAGGGTGCCGTCTGAGTGCAGGGCCCCGAAGCCGGCCAGTTCCAGCCGGCGCAGCGGACGCCGGGCCGGCGGCACGGGCGCCGGCGCGGTGCCGGCGGCCAGGTCGACCCCGGGGACCGGCGCCGAGTACGTCCCGACCCCGCACATCGCCGCCGTCCGCCGGGTCCAGACCCGCGCCGACGGGTAGTGCGAGACCAGTGACGCGGTGGTCCAGGCGAACCAGCGGGCCGCCCCGAGCGTGGAGACCGCCACCAGGGTCGCCCCGGCGGAGAGCCCACCGGCCAGGTAGAGCGCCCACGCGCCGATCGGCAGCAGGCCGCTGACCAGCGACGGCGTGGACCGTGCCCATACCTGCGCGGAGATCTCCCGGCGCTGCCGGTCGCTGCGCACGGTGTCCAGGGCGGCCAGGTGGGTCAGCACCGGCCGGGTGGCGCCGGCCAGCTTCACCGTGCGGGCCGCGGAGAGCGCGGAGACCAGCGCGGTGGCGAAGGCCGCCCGCGCCGCCACCGTGCCCCGGGCGGACCGCTCCAGCCGGGGCCCGAACAGCGTCGCCGCCAGCCCGGAGACCACCATCGTCCCGGCGAAGAAGAGCGCCGGTACGAAGCTGCCGGTCACCGCCGTCATGGTGGCCACGATCGCCAGGGCGATGAACTGGTCCATCAGGTTGTCGGCGAGCTGCACCACCCGCTCGGTGTCACCGCTCTGGGCGACCACCTCCGCCGGGGTGTGCCCGCTGACCCGGCGAGCCCCGGTCTGCCCGTGCACCAGGCGCAGGCTGATCCGCAGCATCTGGCGTACCCACCACTGCGGGAACCACAGGTTGGTGTAGAACGGCAGCGGCAGGACGACCAGCAGCGCGGCGGCGATGCCGAGCGCGGGCAGCCACGGGCTGCCGCCGTCGACCACGTCCGCCCAGAGCCAGGGCAGCACCGCGCCGTCCAGGCCGAGCAGCGTCATCACCACGAACATGGCGACCGACACCAGGCCGTACCTCGGGTCGTTGGTGCCCAGCCGGAGGATCTCCCGCATGGTGCGCGCGGGCGGCGGCGCGGGCAGCGGCGGCGGGTCGGTCTTCGGCACCGCCACGGTGGCCGGCCGCTCGACCGGCGCCGGTGCCGACGCCGACGGCTCCACCTCCCACGGGTCGCGCGGCCCGGGCAGCAGGTCCACCCCGCCCCGGCCGGCGCCGGCCGGGGCGTACGCGGCGGCGTGGCTGCTGGCCAGCAGCTCGGCGAAGCGTTCCGACTCGCGCAGCGGGCCCGCCTCCAGCACCGCGCCGTCGGCCATCACCACCACCTCGTCGCAGCGGCGCACCGAGGAAAGGCGGTGCGCGATGACGATGCCGATCCGGTCGGTGAGCAGCCGCTCGGTGGCCTGGCGCACCCGGGTCTCGGTGACCGGGTCCAACCGGGCGGTGGCCTCGTCGAGGATCACCACGTGCGGGTCGCGGACCAGGATCCGGGCGAACGCCACCAGCTGTTCCTGACCGGCGGAGAGGACGTGCCCGCCCTCGCCCAGCCGGGTCCGGACGCCGTCGGGCAGCTCGGCGATCCAGCCGGCCAGCCCCAGCTCCTCCAGCGCCCGGGTGGCGTCGTCGAGCAGGTCGGGGTCGAAGAGCGCGACGTTCTCGGCCAGCGTCCCGGCCAGGATCTCGGTGCGCTGCGGGACCACGGCCACCCACCGGCGCAACTGCTCGACGTCCAGGTCCACCAGGTCGGCGTCGCCGAGGAAGACCGTGCCGCGCGGCACGTCGACCGCGCGGGTGAGCACCTTGGCCAGCGTCGACTTGCCCGACCCGGTCCGCCCGACCAGGGCGTACGACCGGCCGCGGGCGAAGGTGAGCCGGATGTCGCGCAGCGCCGGCCCCCGCTCCCCGTCGGCGGTGTCCGGGTACTGGAAGGTGAGCCCGCGGACGCTGAGGTCGCCCTCGGCCGGGGCCGCGCCGCCCGCCGGCTCCTGCCGGGCGTCGGAGAGCAGCTGCACCCGGGCCCACGCGCCGAGCGCGTACTGCAGGTGGGGCACCCAGCGGGCGAGGTGCTCGACGGTGGCCCCGAAGGCGATGGCGAGCAGCCAGATCGCGGTCAGCCGGGCGCCGTCGATCCGGCCGGTGGCCAGCGCCCACGCCCCGCCGAGCACCACGGCGGCGATGCCGGCGCGGATCGCGCCGGCGGCGATCGTGGTGACCCGGGCGGACATCAGGAACACCCGCCGGCACCGGGCCAGCACCTCGGCGGCGCGCCCGGCGTAGAGGCGCAGCACGTACGGCCGGGCCAGGCTGGTCCGCACGTCGTCCTGGCCGTGCACCGCCTCCTCCATCACGGCGGCGAGGTCCGACCAGGCCTCCTCCTCGGCCATCCGGGCCGGGGCGATGCGCGCGGTGGGGCGACGCAGCACGACGCCGAGCAGGGCGGTGAGCAGGAGCATGCCGACACCGGCAGGCCACCAGACGAACAGGGCGCTGACCGTGGCCAGCAGGCAGACCGCCAGCCCCTGGACGAGCCGTACGCCGGTGTTCCGCAGCTCGGAGGCGACCTGGTAGACGTCGTTGTCGATCCGGTCCAGCAGCTCGCCGACCGGAGTGGTCTCCAGAGTGGTCAGGTCCTGCCCGAGCGCCACCCGGCAGAGCCGGCGGCGGACGTCGGCGGACCAGTCGGCGGTGAGCCCGGCCATCAGCAGGCCGATGACGAGATCGCTCAGGACGGCGGCGACCAGCGCCAGCACCAGCAGCGCGAAGAAGGCGGCGGACCGGTGCACCAGGACCGGACCGGCCAGGGCCGAGGCGGCGGCCTGCCCGGCGGCGCCGAGCACGATCAGGACGACCACGACCGTCATCCGGCGTGGCGCGGTGGCCCAGAGATCACGGAGCAGGCGCATGGGAGGGTCCCTCCGGACTCGGGGTGGTGGCGGTACGTCCCAGCCTGGTCCTCCGGCCGCGACGATTCAACGCATTTACCGCGCCCCCACCCGCGCCCCGACCTGCGCGGCGGCCCCCGGAGGTCAGGTCTGGGCGACCCGCCGGACGATGCCGAACAGCGCCTCCTGCACGTCCTCGATCGGCCGGTCCGGCTGGAAGACCAGCCAGTCCACGGCCACCACCAGACCGACGCCGAACAGCGCCGACGAGGCGGTCCGCACGTCCAGGTCTGCGGGGAGGTCACCGCTGGCCACCCCGGCGCGGACGGTGTCGGCGATCACCTCGATCGCCTCCCCGCGCAGCAGGCGCAGGGTCTGCTGCCACTCGCGGTTGGTCCGCCACATCTCCGAGAGCAGCAGCTGGGCGAAGGCCCGGTAGCGCCGGATGTACTCCAGCTCGGCGCGGACCAGGGCGGCGAGCGCCTCGCGCGGCGGCAGGCCGGCCACGGCGGCCCGGAAGTCGGCGGTGAGCAGGCCGATGCCGTGCCGCAGCAGCTCCTCGAAGAGGACCGTCTTGGACTCGAAGTTGTAGTAGACGGTGCCCTTGGCCACCCCGGCGCGGGCCGCGATGTCGTCCACGGTGGTGGCGGAGAAGCCCTGCTCGGCGATGAGTTCCACCGCCGCCACGAAGAGGCGCTGCCGGGTGTCCTCCCGCCGCCGCGACCGTCCGTCCGTCACTCGCCCTCCCCGTCCGCCCGACCGGCCCGTGGCGGACCGGTGCGAGCCGGGGAGGGGCTCTCGTACCCCCGTCCGGCCCATCAGCATCCTCACATGGTCAGTTCGGGGTGCAGCTTCGCCGGGGTCAGTCGCCGGGACCGGCGCGCCGCGCCGACGGTGAGCACCAATGCCGCCGCGCCGAAGGCGACGATGACCAGCGCGGCGGTGACCACGGTCGCCGACGACCCGCCGTTGATGCTGTGCCGCAGCCCCTGCACCACGTACGTCATCGGCAGCCACGGGTGGACGGCCTGGAAGAAGTCGGGCGAGGTCTGCACCGGGTAGGTGCCGCCGGAGGAGGTGAGCTGGAGCATCAGCAGGGCCAGCGAGGCGAGCCGCCCGGCCGGGCCGAGCTGCGCGCCGAGCCACTGCATGATCGCGGTGAAGGCCAGCGAGGTCAGCGCGAGCAGCCCGAACGCCGCCGCCGGGTACTCCGGGTCGAGGCCGAGCACCAGGGTGACCACGGTGAAGAGCACCCCGGCCTGGGCCAGTCCGATCGCCACGGCGGGCAGCCAGCCGGCGAGGGCGACCCGCCAGGCGGGCGCGTCGGACATCACGTGCCGCCGGTTCACCGGCCGCAGCAGCATGTACGTGATCATCGCGCCGACCCAGAGCGCCAGCCCGAGGAAGTACGGGGCGAACCCGACGCCGTACGAGCCGGCGGGGTGCTCGGACGTGCGGTCCAGCGAGACCGGGTCGCCGAGGATGCCGGCCCGGTCGGCCGCGTCGTCGTACCCGGGGATCTTCTTCTCCCCCGCGGTGAGCCCGTCGGCGAGCTGGCCGGCGCCGCCCTCCAGCTTGGTCAGGCCGGCGGCGAGCCGGTCGCCGCCCCCGCTGAGCCGGGCGAGCCCGCCGTCGAGGTCCCGGGCCCCGGTGGAGAGCCGGAACAGTCCGCCCCGCAGCTGGTCGGCGCCGGTGGCGGCGGTGCCGAGCCCGTCCCGCAGCTCGGCGTTGCCCTTCGCGATCCGGTCGATGGCGTCCGCGAGCCGGTGCACCTTGGTCTTGGCGCCGGCCACGTCGTCGGCGAGGTGCGGCGCGGCGGCGGCCACCTCGCGGGCGGCGGCGGCGACCTCCCGCATCTTCTTCTGCAGCGCGGCCAGGTCGGTCCGGTCGATGGTGGCGGCCAGTTCCTCGGCCTCGGCGACGGCCTTGTCGGCGGCGGCGCGGGCGGCGGTGACGGTCGGGTCGTCGGCGAGTTCGGGATGCGCCGCGACGAGCGCGTCGAGGCGGTCGGCGACCTTGCGCGCCTGGGTCAGCACGACGTCGGCCTGCCCGGGCAGCGTGTCGAGCCCGTCGGCCAGCGCGTCGGCGCCCTCGGCGATGACGGTGGCGGCCCTGCCGATCTCGTCGGCGTTCTCGTGCAGGAACGGCTCGGCCCGGTCGGCGAGGGCGTCGACCTTGTCGGCGGCGGCCCGGGTGGCGGTGGCCGCCTGGGCGCTGCCGTCGGCGAGCTGGGTCGCACCGGTGCGGAGTTCGTCGAGGCCGGAGGAGAGCTGGTCGGCGCCCTGGGCGCTGCGGCCCAGCCCGGCGGCGAGCTGCCCGGCGCCCGCTTCCGAGCGGCCCAGCCCGTCGGCGAGCTGCCCGGCGCCGTCCTGGGAGGTGCCGAGCCCGTCGGCGAGCTGGCCGGCGCCGTCGGCGGCCTTGCCGGTCTCGGCCTTCAGGTCGGTGAAGCCGACCAGCATCTTGTCGAAGTAGCCGCTGGCGGTGCTCTCCGCGGCGGCGGCCCGGATCTCGCTGAACGCGGAGCGGGCGAGCAGGCCGGAGAGGTAGTTGGTGGCGTCGTCGTTGACCACCCGCAGCTCGCCGCGGCGGGCCGGCTGGTCGGGCTCGGGGCTGGCGACGAGGGTGGCGGAGAAGTCCGTCGGGATGGAGAAGACCAGGTGGTAGCGGCCGCTGCGCAGGCCGGCCGTGGCGTCGTCGGCGTCGGTCACGTGCCAGCCGAAGACCTTGCGGTCGAGCAGCTCGTCGGTGAGGTCCTGGCCGGCGTGCACCACCCTGCCGTCGCCGGCGGTGGCGGGCCGGTCGGCGTTGACCAGCGCCACCGGGATCCGGTCCATGCGCCCGTACGGGTCCCAGAAGGCGTAGAGGTAGAGGGCGCCGTAGAGCAGGGGGATCACGGTCAGCACGGCGAGCGCGGCGCGCGGCAGCCGGCCCCGGGTCATCCGGCGCAGCTCGAAGCGGGCGAGGCGGAAGACGCTCATCGGTTCACCTCGGGGTCGACGAAGTCGGGGGTGGCGGGCTCGCCGGCGCCCTCCGGGTCGACGGTCGCGTCCGGGTCGGCGGTCGCGTCCGGGTCGGCGGTCGCGTCCGGGTCGGTGGCGTTCGTCGGGACGGCGGCGTCCGTCGGGACGGCCTGGGCGGGGACGGCGACGGTGCCCGGGGCGGTGGTGGCCGGGAGGCTCAGGTCGGGCCGGACCGGCAGCGACGGGTCGCCGAGCCGGTGCACGACGGCCCGGGCGCCGGGCTCGACCGCGCGGGCGCTGGCGACCACCGCGTAGCCCTGGTCGGCGAGGCGGGCCAGGGCATCGAAGAGCCAGGCCCGTTCGGGGGCGTCGGAGCCGGCGTCCACGTCGTCGGCGACGATCAGGCTGGGGCCGCTCAGGGTGGCCAGGACCAGGCCGAGGACCTGCCGCTGCTGCGGGGTGAGGTCGCGGCCGCGCACGTCCGGATCGAGGGGTACGTCGGTGAAGCCCGCCCCGGCGATCGCGGCGGCGAAGGCGTCCCGTCGGTACGCCCGGCGGGCCCGGACGGCGGCCACCGGCACCAGTTGGCGCCGGCGGCGCGGGACGGGCCCGAGCAGCAGCAGCCGCTCCTGGATGTGCTCGGCGACGGTGAGCGCGGGGTCGGGCTCGTGCACCCCGGCGACCTGGCCGAGCGCGGCCGGCCCCCGGGTGCGCAGGGTGCCCTCGTTGTGCGGGAAGCGGCCGGCCAGGGCGAGCAGCAGCGAGGTGCGCCCGCTGCCGGGCGGCCCGGTGACGACGTGCAGCTCACCCGCCTCGGCGGTCAGGTCGACGTCCCGGTACACCCAGCCTCGCCGGGTGCGCAGCCCCAGCCCGTGCGCCTCGACGATCCTCATCCGACATCCCGACATGCTTGAACTGACTGGTCAGTATAAAAACATGCCCAGCATAGCGCCGTACGTCCGGTTCCCGGACCGGGGCGGGCGTGATCCCCGCCATGGCCGGCGGGCGGGACGGATCAGAACAGCACGGTGGCGAGGGTGCCGACCGGCTGGAAGCCGCAGCGCTCGTAGACCCGGCGGGCGGGCAGGTTGAAGTCGTTGACGTAGAGGCTCACGGTCGGCGCGACCCGCAGCAGCGCGTCGCGCACCACCGCCGCCATCGCCGCGGTGGCGATCCCCCGCCCGCGCCACTCGGGGGCCACCCAGACCCCCTGCACCTGGGCGGTACGCCGGGTCACCACTGCCAACTCGGCCTTGAAGACCACGCGGCCGTCGACGAAGCGGGCGTACGCCCGACCGGCCCGCACCAGGTCGGTGACCCGCCGCCGGTAGGCCCGTCCACCGTCCTCGGCCAGCGGCGAGACGCCGACCTCCTCGGTGTACATCGCCACCGCCGCCGGGAAGAGCCGGTCGATCTCGGCGGCGCACACCCGACGTACCTGCGGGTCGGCGGAGACCGGGGGCAGCGCGTCGGTGGCCAGCAGCGGCTGGTTGGGGCGGACGTCCCGGGCCGGACCCCAGTGGGTGGACAGCCGGTCCCAGAGGCCGAGCACGGCGTCGGCCCGCCCGACTATCGAGGAGCAGAGGCGCTCCTCGGCGGAGAGCTGATCGGCGAAGGCGGCGACGGCCGGCTCCGAGGCGAGCACCGGGGTGAGGTTCCCGCCCAGCCAGCAGATCGACTCCAGGTTGCGGCGCGCCCCGTACCCCAGGATCCGCCCCTCGGCCCGCCACCAGGCCAGGCCACGGGCGGCGACCCGCTCGGCGACCTGCGCGCCCGCGAACGGGTCGAGGTCGAGCAGCCGCTCGACCGCGCGGCGCTCCGACTCCCCCAGTTGGCGTACCGGCATCGTCAGCACGGCTACCAGCCTGCCAGATGTGGGCGGCCAATCGCCGGCCGACCGGTCAGACGGTGACAGGTTCAGCCACCGGCTCGGCCGGCCGGGTCCGCGCCGCCCACCGCACCACCGGCGGCACCAGCGCGCCGAGCACCAGGAACAACCCGCCGAGCACCAGCCAGCCCGGCGCGCCCCAGCCGACCGCGAGACTGGTCACCACCACCGGGGCGACCATCCCGCCGAACTGCATGCCCATCCCGTACGCCCCCTGGTACTGGCCCTGCGCCCGGGCCGGGGCCAGGCCGAAGGAGATGCCCCAGCCCGCCGCCGCGTGCCACAGCTCGCCGACCACGTGCACGAGCGCCCCGGCCAGCAGCAGCGCCACGGCGACCGCGGTCGGCACGCCGGCGCTGGCGGCGAAGAGCGCGCAGGCCACCGCGATGACCACGCCCGCCCGCCGGGCGGCGCGCGCGGCCCCGGGCAGCTCCTCGGTGCCCCGGGAGGCGCGCACCTGGAAGAGCACCACGGTCACCGTGTTGACCAGCATGCAGGCGGAGATGAGCCAGTGCGGCGCCGTGGTGTGGTCGGCGATCCAGAGCGGCAGGGCGATGTTGAGCAGCCCGAAGTGCATCGACATCAGCCCGTCGAGCACGGTGAACGCCAGGAAGGGGCGGTCCCGCAGCGCGATCAGCCGTGGCCCGTGCGTGGGCGCCGGCACCGGCGGGACCGGCGCCAGCCGGAGCAGCACCACCGCCGCCAGCAGGTAGGTGACGCAGTCGAGCAGGATCAGCGCGACGTACGCGCCGCGGGTGTCGGCGGCGAGCCCGACGCCGGCGACCACGGCGCCGACCGAGATCCCGACGTTGGTGACGGCGCGCAGCCAGGCCCGGGTGCGGACCCGCTGGTCGGCGGGGACGGCTCCGGCGATCAGCGCGCCCCGGGCACCCCGGCTGGCGGCGTCCGCGACCGCCATCAGCACCCCGACGACCAGGAACGTCGGGAACGACCGGACGGTCACCAGGGCGGCGGTGAAGACGCCGGAGGCGACCAGCGCGGCGAGCTGGATTCCGCGCGGGCCGTGCCGGTCGGCCAGGTACCCCATCGGCGTGCTGGCGATCAGGCTGACCAGCGCGGTGACGGTGAGGCCGACGCCGACCTCGCGCACCGAGAGGCCGACCGAGCGGGTGAGGAAGAGCGCGCTGACGGTCAGCCAGGTGCCCCGGCCGACCGTGTTGACCAGGGTGGAGAGGGCGAGGGTCCGGGCCGGACCCGGTTCGGGAAGCAGGCGCACGCCGACACTCTAACAAGACGTACGTACGGTTTGGTACCGGGCCTCCGCCAACCCACTTGTCGCCGACACGTTGGGAGATCGACTCCCGCACCGGCGGGGCCTGGCGGCCCAGCCCCGGCTCGATCTACCCGACCCTCCAGCTGCTGGAGGACGAGGGGGTTATCGAGGCCAGCGCGGACTCCTCCACCGGTGGACGGAAGCGGTTCGGCCTCACCGACGCCGGCCGCGAGGAGGCCGCCGCCGCGGCGCAGACCCCACCCTGGGCGGACTTCGCCGAGAACACCGTCAACAGCTGGCACGACATCCGCGACGCCGGCGCGCAGGCGATGCACGCGCTGCGCCAGGTGATGATGACCGGCACCGACGACCAGCGGGAACGCGCCGCCCAGGTCCTCGACGAGACCCGCCGCAAGCTGTACGCCATCCTCGCCGAATCCGAGTGACCGCCGCCCGGCGGTCGCTCCCCCGCGGCCTCGTCCCCCCGGGCAGGAGTGGCGGTCCAGCCGGTGGCCGCCGCTCCTGCCGGAGCTGGCGTCAACCGCACTTGTGCGCCGTGAGAAGCAGATACTCCCACCGCATCACGCCGTCGTCCGGCGTGTGCCGCCGCGCCAACTGGGTGAGGTCGTGGTCGAGGGCGGCCACCCGCTCGGGGTCGCCGGCGATCGCCCGGTACACGGAGATCGTCGGTCCGTAGTGGGTCTTGAAGTAGTCGCGAAACGCGTCGGGGCCGGCGAACCTGTCGACCATGACGGTCTGGCGGCGCGTGACGACGTCGGTGGCCCGGTCACCCAGCAGTGCGCGGACGTGCTCCTCGCTGCCCCAGAGCGGCGGGGGCTGCGCGCCGGGCGGCGGTGGTGGCGCGTACGGCTTCATCGTGGCGAACAGCTGACCGATGAAGCCTTCGGGCGTCCAGTTGAGCAAGCCGATCGTCCCGTCCGGCCGGCAGACCCGGACCAGTTCGTCGGCGCTGACCTGGTGCCGGGGAGCGAACATCACGCCCACACAGGACAGCACCGTGTCGAACTCGCCGTCGGCGTACGGGAGGTCCTCGGCGTCGGCCTGCTGCCACTCCAGCTCGGCACCACGCTCTGCGGCGAGCGCCCGGCCGGCCGCCAACAACTCCGGGGTGAGGTCGCTGGCCAGCACGCTGGCCCCGGCCAGCGCTGCCGGAATGGCCGCGTTGCCGGTGCCTGCGGCCACGTCCAGCACCCGGTCCCCCGGTTTCACACCGGCCGCCCGGACCAGGATCGCACCCAGTTCCGGGATGATCTCCTCGGCGAGCGCGGGGTAGTTACCCAGTGCCCACATCTGTCGATGCCGGGTCTTCACGGCCCGGTCGATCTCCATCGCATCGGTCTGCTCGATCATCACGTGTCCTCCACCCGTCTTGCCCTCAGACGCTAGGCAGCGGAAGACAGGCGAACTAGTACGAGATCTGTATCGGCGGCCGGCCGGTCCTGATCCCGGTTGCGCAGGCGGCATAGCCTGCAGCCATGGGGACCTCCTACCAGCAGTTCTGTCCGGTCGCGAAGGCCATGGAACTCCTCGACGAGCGGTGGACGCTGCTCGTCGTCCGGGAGCTGGTGAGCGGATCCCAGCGGTTCAACGAGCTGCGCCGCGGCCTGCCTCGGATGTCACCCACCCTGCTGTCCCGGCGGCTGCACCAACTCGTCCGGGCCGGCGTCGTGGAGCGGCACACTGACGGCAACGACGTACGGTACGTCCCCACCCAGGCCGGGCAGGAGCTGCGGCCGGTGCTCGAAGCACTCGGCGCGTGGGGGGTCCGCTGGATCGGTGAACTCGGGGACGAGGACCTGGACCCGAAGCTGCTGCTGTGGGACATGCACCGCAACGTCGATCACAGCGCCGTCCCGCACGGGCGGACCGTCATCCAGTTCCGCTTCCGTGACGTGCCGGCCGCCCTTCGTGACTGGTGGCTCGTCATCACCAGCGAGGAGGCCGACGTCTGCGATGTGGATCCCGGCCACGGCGTGACCGTGACGGTGACCGCGAGCCTGCGCGGCATGGTGGGGGTCTGGCGAGGCGACCTCAGCTGGCCGGAGGCGCTTCGCGGCGGCGCGGTGGCGGTGTCCGGCCCCGAAGCGCTCCGACGGGCCCTGCCCCGGTGGTTCACGCTGCCCGGATTCGCCGCCGTACCCAGACCGACGCCGACGGCCTGACCGCGACCCAGGGCCCCGCCGTGCCCGCCGGTACGGCCCGGGAAGGGCGGGTGCGGCTGTCCCCGCGGGGACGGCCGCACCCGCGTGCCGACTCCGTCGGTCAGTGGACGGTGACGGTGGCGCCGGGGACCAGGTCGCGGAGTTCCTCGGGGATCTCGGCGCCCATCTCGTCGGCGAGGCGGAGCGCCTCCTCGATCAGCGTCTCCACGATCTGCCCCTCGGGCACGGTCTTGATGACCTGGCCCTTGACGAAGATCTGGCCCTTGCCGTTGCCGGAGGCGACGCCGAGGTCGGCCTCGCGGGCCTCACCCGGGCCGTTCACCACGCAGCCCATGACGGCGACGCGCAGCGGCACCGGCAGCCCCTCCAGGCCGGCGGTGACCTCCTCGGCCAGCTTGTAGACGTCGACCTGGGCCCGGCCGCAGGACGGGCAGGAGACGATTTCCAGGCCCCGCTCGCGCAGGCCCAGCGACTCCAGGATCTGGTTGCCGACCTTGATCTCCTCGACCGGCGGCGCGGAGAGCGAGACCCGGATGGTGTCGCCGATCCCCTCGGCCAGCAGCGCGCCGAAGGCGACCGCCGACTTGATGGTGCCCTGGAACGCCGGGCCGGCCTCGGTGACGCCCAGGTGCAGCGGGTAGTCGCACTGCTCGGCGAGCTGCCGGTACGCCCGGATCATGACCACCGGGTCGTTGTGCTTGACCGAGATCTTGATGTCCCGGAACCCGTGCTCCTCGAAGAGCGAGCACTCCCAGAGCGCCGACTCGACCAGCGCCTCGGCGGTGGCCTTGCCGTACTTGGCGAGCAGCCGCTTGTCCAGCGAGCCGGCGTTCACGCCGATCCGGATCGGCACGCCGGCCGCGCCGGCCGCCTTGGCGATCTCCTTGACCTTGTCGTCGAACTGCCGGATGTTGCCCGGGTTGACCCGGACGGCGGCGCAGCCGGCGTCGATCGCGGCGAAGACGTACTTCGGCTGGAAGTGGATGTCGGCGATCACCGGGATCTGCGACTTGCGCGCGATCGCCGGCAGCGCCTCGACGTCGTCCTGGCTGGGCACGGCGACCCGGACGATCTGGCAGCCGGACGCGGTCAGCTCGGCGATCTGCTGGAGGGTGGCGTTGACGTCGGAGGTGAGGGTGGTGGTCATCGACTGCACCGAGACCGGCGCACCGCCACCGACCGGCACCGAGCCGACCATGATCTGGCGGCTGGCCCGACGGGGGGCCAGCGGCGGGGGCGGTACGGCGGGCATACCGAGACTGACAGCGGTCACTTCAGGCACTCACCTTGAGAAGAGCGTGATCGGATTGATGACGTCCGCGGTGACGGTCAGCAGCGTGAAGGCGCCACCGACCAGGATCACCGCGTACGTGAGCGGCATGAGCTTCATGTAGTCCACCCGGCCCGGGTCGCGGCGGCCGATCCGGGCGTACAGCCAGGAGCGGACCCGTTCGAACCAGGCGATGGCGATGTGGCCGCCGTCGAGGGGCAGCAGCGGCAGCAGGTTGAACACGCCGACGAAGAAGTTCAGCGAGATGAACAGGAAGGGCAGCATCTGCCAGAAGCCGTTCGCCAACGCCTCGCCGCCGAGCCGGCTGGCGCCGACCACGCTGATCGGGGTGTCCTTGTCCCGCTCGCCGCCGGTGACGGCGGTCCAGAGGGCGGGCACCTTCTGCGGGATCCGCTTCATCGCCTCGTAGGTGCCGACGGCGAGGTCCTTGGTGTAGCCGGCGGTGGCCGGGATCGCCTCGACCGGGCCGTACGTGACGGTGGCCGGCACGCCCGGCGGCGGGACCGGGCCGGCGACGCCGAGGGCGGAGACGGTCTTCGGGGCGCCGTTCGGGTCGTCCAGCGGCTTGCGCTGCACGGCGGCCAGCGTCACCTGGGCGTCGTTCTGCACGCCGTCGCGCTCGTAGCGGATGGTGGCCTTGCCCGGGGGCAGGTCGCGGACCTTCTTGACCAGCTCGGTGTAGTCGGCCACCGGCGTCCCGTTCACCGCGAGGATCTTGTCGTCGTCGCGCAGCCCGGCCTGCCTGGCGGGGCTGGCCGGATCGCCGGGGGCGCAGTCGCGCTGGGGGTCGGTGGGGATGACGCAGTCCACGACCTTGACGTGCGCCGGCAGCGGGTTGGGCAGGTCCTTGTTCGGCATCCCCACGAACATCGCGACGAGCCAGATGGCGACGATCGCGAGGGCGAAGTGGGTCACCGAGCCGGCGGACATCACGATCGTCCGCTTCCAGACCGGGTAGCGCCACATCGCCCGGTGCTCGTCGCCCGGTTCGACGTCGTCGTCCTGCGGCGTCATCCCGACGATCTTGCAGAAGCCGCCGAGCGGGATGGCCTTGATGCCGTACTCGGTCTCACCGCGGCGGAAGGACCAGAGGGTCGGGCCGAAGCCGACGAAGTAGCGGGTGACCTTCATCCCGAACGCCTTGGCGGTCAGCATGTGACCCGCCTCGTGCAGGCTCACCGAGATGAGAATCCCCAGGGCGATCGCGACCACCCCGAGCAGATAGAGCATCAAGCTTCCTTCCCCGACCCCGAGATGATCTCCTGCGCGTGCGCTCGTGCCCACGACTCGGCCGCGAGCACGTCCTCGACGGTACCTGGTTCGCCGAAATCGGGTGCCTCCTCCAACACCCGGCGCAGGGTGTCGACGATGCCGAGGAAGGGCAGCCGGCCGGCGACGAAGGCGGCGACGCACTCCTCGTTCGCCGCGTTGTAGATCGCCGGGCGGCAGCGGCCGGTCTCGCCGGCGGCCTTGGCCAGAGCGACCGCCGGGAACGCCTCGTCGTCCAGCGGGGCGAACTCCCAGGTGTGCGCGGTGGTCCAGTCGACCGCGGCGGCGGCGTCGGCCACCCGGTCGGGCCAGCCGAGGCCGAGGGCGATCGGCAGCCGCATGTCCGGCGGGCTGGCCTGGGCGAGGGTGGAGCCGTCGACGAACTCGACCATCGAGTGGATCACCGACTGCGGGTGGACCATCACGGTGATGTCGGCGTAGGGCACGTCGAACAGCTCGTGCGCCTCGATCACCTCAAGCGCCTTGTTGACCATGGTGGCGGAGTTGATCGTGACGACCGGGCCCATGTTCCAGGTGGGGTGGGCCAGGGCCTGCGCGGGAGTGACCTCGGTCAGCTCGTCGCGGCGCCGGCCGCGGAACGGCCCGCCGCTGGCGGTGACGACCAGCCGGCGCACCTCGCCGCGGGCCCCGCCGCGCAGGCACTGCGCCAGCGCCGAGTGCTCCGAGTCCACCGGCACGATCTGCCCCGGCCGCGTCACCGCGGCCTTCACCAGCGGGCCGCCGGCCACCAGCGACTCCTTGTTGGCCAGGGCGAGGGTACGGCCGGCGCGCAGCGCCGCCAGGGTCGGCGCCAGCCCCAACGACCCCACCACCCCGTTGAGTACGACGTCGCAGGGCCACTGCGCCAGCTCGGTCATGGCGTCCGGGCCGGCGACGATCTTCGGCAGCCGGAAGTCCCCGGTGGCCCAGCCGCGCCGGCTCGCCTCGGCGTAGAAGGCGAGCTGGAGGTCCTGCGCGGCGGAGGACTTCGCCACCCCGACCGCGTCCACGCCCAGCTCCAGGGCCTGCGCGGCGAGCAGCTCCACGTTGCCGCCGCCGGCCCCGAGCGCCACCACCCGGAACCGGTCCGGGTTGCGCCGCACGATGTCGATGGCCTGGGTGCCGATCGAGCCGGTGGAGCCGAGCAGAACGAGGTCGCGGGGAGTTGTCACGCGGCCATTCTGCCCCGGCGTCACTGTGCGCCCGCTGGGAGCCTCAGCCCTGCGGCGTCGGCTCGGGCGCGAAAGCGGCCTGGGTCATCCGGGCTCACCCCTCGGCGGACAGTCTGCTGACACCCAGCTCGACCGCCGGGACAGCAGCTCCGGCACCAGCCAGCGCTGTCCTCAGGCGTGTCGCAGGAAGGACGACCTATGCCTGGTGAGCGATATACCTGAGAGGCATAAATATGACTCTCAGGTATATCGCTCACCAGCATGTCCGGGGGGTGGGCACTACGCTCCGTGACGATCCGGCGGGGGCGACCTACCGCCGGACGGCCTGCGGCCCCGACTCGACCGGATCGGCGCTGAGCAGTCCCCGGCCGCGCAGGTAGGAGTACAGCTCGGCCTGCTGTTCGACGCTCAGACCGTCGATCGGGACCGGGAACACCTGGTACCGGCTGAGCCGGAACAGCAACTGGCCGGGGATCGGCTCCACCCCGGTCAGCGCCTCCCAGCGCACGACGCTGTCGGAGAGCGCGTTCGCGCCGCGCACGCCCTCGTCCGAGATCGTCCAGGTGATGGGGATGCCGTGCATCTTCCAACTGGCCCGGACCAGCGCCCGCAGGACCAGCGGCGACAGCACCACAGCGGTCACCGCGGCGGCGACCCAGGGCACCGCCTCCAGCGGATCTCCGAGGAGCACGGCGACCAGGGCCGGCAGGAGCAGCACGACCGGGCAGAGCCAGTACAGCAGCAGCGTGTGCCGGTAGGCGCGGCGCAGGGCGGCGGTGAGCCGCCGCCGGTCCGGCTGCGTCTCGAAACTGATCATCACGGCGGAGGACGATACGGCCCACCCGGCGTTCTCCGCTGTCCCGGCAGACGTCAGCCGTCGGCCCGGCGGACGAAGGTTTCCAGCACCTCGCCGCCGTACCAGTCGGTGCGCCGGCCCAGGTGGACCATGCCGAGCCGGCGGGCCACCGCCATCGACGGGTCGTTGCCGGGCGGGATCACCGCGCACACCTGCGGGGTGCCGGCGGCGAACTCGCGGGCCAGCACCGCGCGGGCCGCCTCGGTGGCGTACCCGTGTCCCCAGGAGTCCGGGTGCAGGTGCCAGCCCACCTCGATGTCGTCGGTCTCCGTCACGCCGTCCGCCCCCGGCAGCGGCTTGAGGATCAGGGTGCCGGCGACCCGGCCGGTGTCTCGGACCTCCATCGCCCAGGTGCCGTACCGGCCGCCCTGGCCGGCGTGCCGTTTCCGCCAGATGGCCAGCCGGTCCAGGGCCTGGGCCGGGTCGGTCAGCGGCAGGCCGGACGCGGCCAGCCAGCGGGTGATCTCGGTACGCGAGTAGATGTCGAAGATCCGGTCCAGGTCCGCCGGGGCGTCGGTCCAGTCCCGCAGCACCAGGCGTTCCGTGGTGAGCACCGTCATGACGCGCGATCGTAATGCGTGCCCCGGCGCGGGAGGGGGAAGGAGGTCGCGATGGGCCACGCATGGCAGCGCACGAAGCGGATCACCAGCGCCGCCTTCCGGCCGGTACGCGGCCGGGACATCTCGCTGCACGCCGCCGCGATCACCTTCTACGGGGGGATCGCCGTGGTGCCGGTGGCGCTGCTGGCGATCTGGCTGACCTCGCTGCTCGCGGGCGGGGAGCGGGTCCGCCGGCTCACCTCGTACGCGGTGACCACGCTGCCGGACGCGATCGGGGCGCCCCGGGCGGTGGAGGCGCTGGTCGCGGCCGGGGTGGAGCTGACCCCGCTGCTCGCGCTGGCCGCCCTGCTGCCGGCATCGCTCTACGGCGAGGGGCTGCGTCGGGCGTTCGTCTCGGTCGCCACACCGCCGAACCCCGACGAGTCGCTGGTGGGCTGGCGTGGTCGGCTGCTGCTGCTGCCGCTGCTCGCCCCGGCCCCGGCACTGCTGCTGTCGATCCTGATCGCCCTGCCCACCACCACCTACCTGGTCCGGCAGGGCGGCTGGATCGGCGCGCTCGGCGTGGTGCTGTCGTTCCTGGCGGTGTGGCTCGTGCTCACGCCGGTGCTGATGTGGGTGTTCCGGGTCGTGGGGCCCGCCTCCCCGGACTGGTTGTCCACCCTCCTCCTCGGCTCGTTCACGGCGGCGAACCTCTCCGGCTTCCTGCACGGGTTCGTGCTGTTCGCCTCGCTCCCGATCGACCTGGGGGTGCCCTTCGGCGGCTTCGACGAGATCGGCGCGGGCGTCGCGGTGCTGCTCTGGCTCTACCTGTTCCACGTGATCGTGCTGGCCGGCTACTCCGCCACCCTGGCCCTGAGCCGCTGGCGCGCCCAGCGCCGCTGAAACCCTCCGGCCACAGAAGCCCTCCGGGCGCTGAAGCCCTCCCGCCGGGGGCCGCGCCGCACTAGGCTGCCCGGGCATGAGCGAAGCGAGTGAGCTGCCGGCCCGCGCCGACGTCGTGATCGTCGGATCCGGGCACAACGGGCTGGTCTCGGCCGTCCTGCTGGCCCGGGCCGGGCTGGACGTGCTGGTGCTGGAGGCGGCGGAGGAGATCGGCGGGGCCACCCGCACCGAGAACCCGTTCCCCAAGGTCCCGGGGCTGCGCCACTCCACCGGGTCGTACCTGCTCGGGCTGATGCCGCCGGAGCTGCTCGCCACGCTCGACGTGCGGATCCCGGTGCTGCGCCGCGACCCGCACTACTTCCTGCCCACGCCGGGCGGCATCGGCTCGCCGTACCTGCTCTTCGGCAGCGACGTCGCGGCGACCCGCAAGCAGCTCGCCGAGTTCTTCTCCCCCGCCGACGCGGCCGCCGACGACGCGTTGCAGGCCGAACTGGCCCAGCTGCGCGAGGACCTGGCGCCGGCCTGGCTGGCCGAGCCGCTGCCGGTGGAGGAGACCGCCGAGCGGTACGTCCGCCCGGCGCTGCGGCAGGTCTTCGTCGACCTGGTGCGCGGCTCGGTCGCCGACCACCTGGCCCGCTTCGACTTCCGCTCCGAGCTGCTGGTCAGCATGTACGCGGTCACCGACGGCCTCTCCGGCCTGAACGCCGGCCCGGACGATCCCGGCACCGGACACAATTTCCTGGTGCACAACATGTGCCGGCTGCCCGGCGCGGGCGGCACCTGGATGATCGCCCGGGGTGGCATGGGCACCGTCTCGCGGACCTTCGCGGAGGCCGCCCGCGCCGCCGGGGCCACCATCCGCACGGGTACGCCGGTGACCGGGGTGACCCTGGACGGCGGCGCGGCCAGCGGGGTGACCCTCGCCGACGGCCGGCACGTCGCCGCCCCGGTGGTGCTCGGCGCCTGCGACCCGTACCGGCTGATGGACCTGCTGCCCGACGGCGCGCTCCCGGCGCCGCTGCACGAGCGGATGACGGCGGTCCGCCGCCCCGGCACCACCCTGAAGCTGAACCTGGCGCTGACCGGGCTGCCCCGCTTCGCCTGCCTGCCGGCGGGGGCGCCGAGCCCGTTCGGCTCCACCATCCACCTGCTCCCCGGCTCGGCCTCGCTGGTCGGCGGGGGCGGCGAGGCGCCGATGGCCGCGCTGCGCGCGATGTGGGCGGACGTGCAGGCCGGCCGGCTGCCCGAGGAGCCGACCATCGAGTGGTACCTGCACACCACCGTCGACCCGTCGCTCTCGGACGAGGCCGGCCACCACTCCTCGGCCCTGTTCGTGCAGTCGGTCCCCTACGAGCTGGCCGGCACCACCTGGGACGAGGCCATGCCCGGGTACGTCGAGAAGCTGATCGCCATCTGCGAGCGGTACGCCCCCGGCGCCGGCGATCTGATCGCCGACGCGGTACCGCTGCCCCCGCCCGGCATCGAGGCGCACTTCGGCATCACCGGCGGGCACATCCACCACGTGGACAACACCGTCTCGTTCACCGACCGCATGCCGTACGCGACCGGCGTCGACGGCGTCTACGCGGGCAGCGCCGGCTGCCACCCGGCGGGCAGCGTGATCGGCGCCGCCGGCCACAACGCCGCCCGCCGCATCCTCAGCGACCTCGGTCGCTGACCTCACCGCCGGCCTCGGCGGGGGGCAGATCGCCGGGGCGGCGGATGAGGGAGAGACCGACGAGCAGCAGGTAGAGGACGAGGCTGAGGATCGGGTCGACGAAGACGAAGGCGAAGGCGATCAGGTAGAGCAGTGGGCGCAGCAGCAATCGCCGCGAGACCGCCCGGGCCAGTTGGGGATCCAGGTCGGGGTGGAGCAGCCGCCGCTTCCGAGCCCACCACCAGCTCAGGTTGAAGAAGAGCGACTCGCCGAGCACGGTGCCGAGGTAGAGGCCGGCGGTCAGCCGCTGCTCGGTCGCACTGCCGCGCAGGTTGTCCGACAGCAGGTCGGCGGTGAACGGGATGGCGGCCACGAAGAGCAGCACGAGCAGGTTGAACACCAGCAGCAGCTGGTCGACCCGGACCACGTACCGCCACATGTTGTGATGGCCGAGCCAGATCTGGCCGGCGATCCCGAAGGTGATCACGTACGCCAGGTAGGTGGGCCAGGCGTGGGCGAGGGCGTCGGGAAGCTCCCTCCCGGTGGCCCTGGCCGGACCGTACTGGAGCAGTTCGACGGCCATCACCGTCAGCACGACCGCGAAGACACCGTCGCTGAACGTCTCCACCCGGGAGGCGTCCCGGGCCATCTCCCGGTCACGCCTGAACCGGTACCCGCTCCTGCCCGCGCCGTCGGCCACGCCGCCCCCCCTTCCCGACCTGATGGTCACCCGGCGGGGGCGGCGGGCGCGGGGAAACCGCTAGTGCGGTGTCCACAAACGTTCACCGGGTTTCCGATGCACCGTTGTGGATCCTCGCCGTGTGGGCGAGCGACTCCCCACCTGGTGGTGGGGCGGGCCTCCGCGGGCCAACTGATCCTCGCGCCGTCAACGCGGGGCGGCGGGGATCACGCCGGGACCGACCGGCACCAGGCAGGTGCCGGCCGGCTCGACGGTGCGTGACCACCTCGGGCAGCACGACGGCTGCTGTGGGGGTGGTGGGTCCGCCACCCGGACTGCGGGTGGCGATGCTGGCGGCCGCGACCAGGTCGCGGTGCCCGGAGAACTGGCAGTGCGGGCAGGACAGGCTCCGCCCGCGCGGTTTCGGCACCCGGCGGTGACAGACAGGGCAGGTGGACGAGGTTCCCCGCTCGTCAACCAACCGGACCGTGATGCCGGCCAAGGTGGCCTTCTCGGTGAGGATCTGCAGGAGCCAGCCGATCTGCCACTGCCGCAGCCGCAGGTTGTGCCGCCGCCCCGCCGCGATGTCCAACACCCCGCGCGGGTCACCGACATGCAGCACACCCACCCGCCGCCGCACCGCCCAGGACACCACCGTGGCGGCGGCTTCGTGCTGGGCCTGACGGACCCTACGCCGGTGCCGGCCCTCCACCAAGCGGGCGCGGCGCCGGTGCTGGCGCCACCGCCGCGACCCCCGCTGACCCGGCTTCGGGGCGCGGCGGGCCACGGCGCGGCGGCGGGCCTTGCTGTCGGCCAGGTGCATGCGGTGCTCCGCGCGGACAGCCCGCCCCGACACCAACAGCCCCTCACCGTCCGGGCCGGCCACCGCATACGGGTGAATGATCCCCACATCCACCCCCGCCACCCGGCCCGGATCCGGCCCTTCACCCGCTGGGTAGGTCGCCACCGGAACCTCGGCGCTCACGTCGAGGAACAGCCGGCCGCCCTCACACAGCAGGGTGACCGAGCGGACCTGCTCGACCGGATACGGCACCTCCCGCGCCAGCCTGACCCACAACGACGACGTGCCCCTAGCCGTGGGAAGGCGGACCCGACGGCCCTGGAGGGTGAAGGTGCCGTGATACCAGCGCACCGGCATCAACGCCCGCCGACGACGCGGAAACCGCACCGACAGGTCCCCGTCCTGGCGGGCTTACGCCGCCGCGAACCACGCATCGGAGAACCGGCGCAACACCGACCTGGCACCTGTGCTGTCCAACTCGCCGAACGTGCCCGGCCCCGACACCGCCAACTCGCGGCACAACTCCTGATAGCCCACCAGCGGTGCATCACCGCGGCGGCGCCGCCACGCGTTGGCCTCCAGGACACACGCCCAGACGTCACCGGCCGAGCGCAGCAATGCGAAACACCGCCGCCGCTGCCCCGCCGTCAACCGCAGAGCTACACGAGCCGTGCGATACACGACCCGAGGCCCGTTGGGATCCCGACGACGAGGCACAACCACACCCAACCCCACGGATACGACAAATCCCGGCAGCAGCCAACCCGGCGAACGTTAGTGGACACCGCACTAGCTGAGCGCCTCGCCGGCCGGGGCGGGGGTCTGCTCGTCGGCGCGGTGCGCGCGGATCTTGTGGCCGACGCTGGTCAGGCAGCGGCCGCTGGGCATGTCGAACTTCCAGCCGTGCAGCTGGCAGGTGAGCTGGTCGCCGTCGACGATGCCGAACCGGCTCAGGTCGGCCTTCAGGTGCGGGCAGCGGCGCTGCACCACCCAGTCGCCGATGGTGATGTCCTCCGCGTCGACGGCCCGCTCGTGCTCGTCGTACCAGCCCTCGGCGTACTGGAGGCGCTCCTCGGAGAGGCACTTGAAGAAGGCGTAGACGAACTCGTTGTACTGGCCGATCCGGGCCGCCGAGAAGCGGCAGGAGAGGAAGAGGGAGTTGACCCAGTCCACCTCTTCGATGTGTAGCAGATGCTCGATCAGCGCCCGCTCGGTACGGAACCGGTAGCGCACCTTCTCGTCCGCGTACGGGCGGACCTCCTTGCCCGGGAAGTCCACCACGATCGACTCGACGCTCTCGCCGTCGTAGCCGACCAGGTCGAAGCGGACCGGGCCGCCGACGCCCTTGGCCAGGTAGATCGACTCGTCCAGCAGCGGCTCGATGCGGCGCTTCATCTCGCCGAGCACGTCCACCTCGGGGTGCCGCCAGGACGCCTTCTCCGCCTCGATGATCGGGCGCTTGCGCTCCCGCATCTCCTCCAGGTGCGCGGTCTTGTTCGCGAAGAACTCCTCCACCGGCACCGGGTGGGTGGTGCTCGCGCCCTCCGTGGTCACCTCGGCGACGCTGCCCGGCAGCAGCACGATGCCGTTGGTGCCGCCCACCTTGGCGTACTCGGCGAGGAAGACCGACTGGTCGGGGAAGATGTTGCCCTCGTCGCCGTGGATGTCGTTGAACTGCCACAGCGCGTCGTCGAGGAAGCACGGCGGGCCGGCGATCGGGAAGACGTGGTCGGCCTTGAGGTCGTCGATGTAGCGCCAGGTGCGGTCGAACTGCCGGTCGCGCTTCTGCTTGCCGAACGCGGTCTTGGCCGCCTGCGGCAGCTCGTAGACCATCGGGTACCAGATCGCGCCGGAGAACTGGAGCAGGTGCGCGTGCACGTGGCCCAGCTCGGCGAAGACGCTCAGGTCCGTCGGGCGGGCGTCGTTCTGGTTGAGCAGCCGGACCCCGTCGTACTCCACCCAGAGCGAGGAGTCGCCGATCGGGCCGTCGGTCGGGCTGGTCAGCGCCTGGATCATGATCTTCAGGCCGCCGTCGAGCTCCACGACCTGCTCGTTCGGGGCCTTGAGGAACTTCGTGAAGCCGAGCGCCCGCAGCTCGTCCTCCATCTCCGAGGTGGGGAACTCGGGGAGGAGCACGGTGGCGTCCTTCGAGACGTACCGCTTGAGGTGGGCGGCGTCGAAGTGGTCCCGGTGCAGGTGCGAGACGTACAGGTAGTCGACGTCGCCGAGCGCCGCCCAGTCGAGCTGGGAGTTGTCCGGGAAGGGGAACCACGAGGCGAAGTAGGCGGGATTGACCCACGGGTCGCACAGGATGCTGCCCGCGGCCGTGTCGATCCGCATGCTGGCATGTCCCGTACCGGTCACTCGCACCGCAGTCCCCCTCAAAACGACAATCAAGGTGTACGTCAGAACGCTACCGGAGGCAGTGTGGTCGCCGACCCGCGACGCCGCCAGAGGCGTTGCGCCCCCGTGGTGGGGGTCATCGGCCCGGTCCGCCCGGCGCTCCCCCGCCCGCGTACCCCCATCAGGCCGGACCCTGCGCCGGGCCCGCCGCGGGGCGTGCCAGACTAACCGGAGATCCGATCGCGAGGGAAGGACCGACAGTGGCAGGAAGCGAGCCGGTAACCGCGCCAGATCAGCACAAGCCCGGGCACCGCAGGTCCGGACGGATCGGCGCGGTGCTCTCCGCGTTGGCGCTGCTGGCGATGCTGTGCGGCAACCACGAGGGCAGGGTCGAGGACATCTGGCTGGTCGGCCTGGCCGTGCTGCTGCTGGCGATCGTCATCGGCGACGCCGTGCTGCGCCGCAACGGCCTGCGCTCCTGACCCGACCGCCGCGCCGGACCACGAACGCGTGAAGGGCCCACCCCCGAGGGGGTGGGCCCTTTTCGTCACGTCGATCCCCGTCGCTCCGGTCCCGTCGCTGCTGTCTCGCCGCGGCGGTCCCCCTCGCGCGGTCAGCGGCCGAAGAGGATGTCCTGCACGTCCTTGAGCGCGGCGTCGACCTCGGCCTCGAAGTAGCCGCCCGGCACCAGCCCGAAGCGCAGGGTGTCCAGGTCCTTCGGGTTCACCGGCATCGGGTTGCGGCCCTGCATGCCGCCGAGCAGCGTCTCGAAGAACCGGTCCACCTGGTCCGGGTCGTATCCGCTGCCGAAGCGACGCACCTGGAAGCTGCGCCGGATCTGGTCGACCCGGTAGAGGTCGCTGCCGGGCGGACCGGCCATCGGCGGGCCGCCCATCGGCGGGCCGCCCACCGGCGGACCGGCCATCGGCGGCGGGCCACCCATCGGCGGGCCACCGAGCGCCGGCTGCGGCATCGGCGGGCCGGCCGGGCCGCGCCCGCGCATGTCGCGCTGGTCCCGCTCCGGCATCCGGATCTCGGCGGTCATGTCGGCCCGGCCGTGCCGGCCCGCCTCGAAACCGTCGAACCGCGGCTCCTCCGGGGCGCCGTAGCCACCCGGCCCCTGGGGCAGGCCGCGCTGCGGCGGACCGCCGTGCCCGCCCGGGCCGCCCGGACCACCGGGACCCATCGGCCCGCCCGGGCCGGGACCACCCGGACCGCGCGGCGCGTCGTAGCCGCCCCGGGGGGCGTCGTACCCGCCGGCGAAGGCGCCGGTGGGCTCGTCGTACCGGTTGCCGTAGCCCTGCGGGCCGGCCTGGGCCGGCATGGCACGCGGCGGGAGCGGCTGCGGCACCGGGGACAGGCCGCGGTGGTCGTCGCGCATCGGCGGGCCGAGGCGGTCGGCGCCCCGCGGGTCGCCGCCGCGACCGCCGAGGCCGCCGCGCTCCTCCAGCTCGGCCAGCTGCCGCTCGACCCGGTCCAGGTGCAGGTCGACCTGCCACTCGTCGTAGCCATTGAAGCGGACCCGGAAGACGACGTCGTGGACCTCCTGGGAGGCCACGGGCGCGCCGACCGGCTGGCCGGCGAGTGTCGCCTCGACCCGGTCCAGGAAGGCGTCCACCTCGTCGACCTTGTATCCCCGGCGGAGCGCCTTACGCCGGAAACGCTGACCCTGACTCGCCACTATGTCTCCTGGTCTCGTCGCTACGCCCGGTCACGCCCGCGCGGCGCATCGGTGTCCCTGTCCTCGGCGGCAGCCAACTGCCCGCACGCGCCGTCGATCTCGCGCCCCCGGGTGTCCCGCACCGTGGTGGACACCCCGGCCTCGCGGAGTCGCCGGACGAACTCGCGCTCGACCGGCTTCGCGCTCGCGTCCCAGCGGCTGCCGGGTGTCGGGTTGAGCGGGATGAGGTTCACGTGGGCCAGCTTGCCGGCCAACAGCCGCCCGAGCAGGTCCGCCCGCCACGGCTGGTCGTTCACGTCCTTGATCATCGCGTACTCGATCGACACGCGGCGCCCCGTCCGGGCCACGTAGTCCCACGCTGCGTCCAGCACCTCGGCTACCTTCCAGCGCTGGTTGACCGGCACGAGTTCGTCGCGCAGATCATCATCGGGCGCGTGCAGCGACAGCGCAAGGGTCACTGAGAGGTCTTCGCTGGCCAGTCGGCGGATGGCCGGAACCAGGCCGACCGTGGAAACGGTGATGTGCCGCTGCGACAGGCCCAGCCCCTCGGGGGCCGGCGCGACCAGCCGACGGATCGCCGCCACCACCCGGTTGTAGTTCGCCAGCGGCTCGCCCATGCCCATGAAGACGACGTGCGACAGCCGCGGCGGCGACCCGGCCACCGCACCCGAGGCCGCGACGCCGGCGAGGTAGACCGCCTGGTCGACGATCTCGGCCGTGGACAGGTTGCGGGTCAGCCCGGCCTGGCCGGTGGCGCAGAACGGGCACGCCATACCGCAGCCGGCCTGACTGGAGATGCAGACGGTGACCCGGTCCGGGTAGCCCATCAGCACGCTCTCCACCAGCGAGCCGTCGTGCAGCCGCCAGAGCGCCTTGCGGGTGGCGCCGTCGTCGCAGGCCAGCTCGCGGACCGGGTTGAGCAGGGTCGGCAGCAGCGCGCCGGCCAGCCGCTCCCGGGTGGCTGCCGGCAGGTCGGTCATCTGCTCCGGGTCGCGCACCAGCCGACCGAAGTAGTGGTTGGAGACCTGCTTCGCGCGGAAGGCCGGCTCGCCCAGCTCGGTCACCAGCGCCTGCCGGCCCGGCAGGTCCAGGTCGGCGAGGTGGCGGGGCGGCATCGCGGGCCGGCGCCCGGGGGCGTCGGGGTCTACGGGGATCACAGGCAGGCTCGTCATGGCCGGTCCAGTCTGACACGCCGACCGGGGAACACAGCCGTCCGGAGGTGCCGAATCGACCCCCACCGGGCGGGCGACACAATCTGCCGGGCGTGATTCATGCCTCAGCCCACCACCGGCACGAAGACCGCCAGCAGCAGGTACGCGGCGGGAACGGCGAAGAGGATCGAGTCGAGCCGGTCCATCAGGCCGCCGTGCCCGGGCAGCAGGTTGCTCATGTCCTTCACGCCCAGGTCACGCTTGATCATGGACTCGCCGAGGTCGCCGAGGACCGCCGCGACGGAGACCGCGACCCCGAAGAGCGCGCCCCACCACGGTGCCAGGTCGAAGAGCAGCCAGAGCAGCACGGCGCTGCCGACCGCCGCCGCCGAGACCGACCCGGCGAAGCCCTCCCAGGACTTCTTCGGGCTGATCGAGGGGGCCATCGGGTGCTTGCCGAAGGACACCCCCGCCGCGTACCCGCCGGTGTCGGAGAGCACCACGGCGACCAGGGTCGCCAGCACCCGCAGGTGGCCGTCGTCGGGCGCCGCCGCGAGCAGCGCCGCGAAGCCGCCGAGGAACGGCACGTAGACCGCGATCAGGGTGGCCGCGGTGAGGTCCCGCTGGAAGCCGCCCGGGCCGTCGCCGAGCCGCCAGATCATCGTGCCCAGCACGGTGACCAGCAGACCCAGGCTGAGCGCGTCCGGCCCGGCGTACCAGGCCAGCCCGATCATCAGCACGCCGCCGGCGATCAGCGGCACCAGCGGTGGGTGGGCGCCGCTGCGGCGTACCGCCCGGGCCATCTCCCAGATGCCCACGCCGATCGCGCCGGCCACCACGGCGAGGAACGCCGGCAGGTAGAAGAAGAGCGGGATCAGGATCAGCGCGCCGAGCCCGAGGCCCACCCCGATGGCGGCCGGCAGGTTACGGCCGGCCCGGCTGGGCGCCGACTGCCCGGTCGCCGGCCGGTCCGCGCTGGCCCGACGCCGGCCGGGCTGCCGCCGGCCGGGGGGCCGCTGCGGGTCGCGCTCCGGCTCGCCGGCCTCCCGCACCGGGGGGAACTGGGAGGTCGGCACGTCGTCGTCGCGCACCGGCGGGAGCGAGGAGGTGGGCATGTCGTCGTCGCGCGGCGGGCGCCCCGGACCGCGCCGGTCGTACCCGTCGTCGTAGGCCCCGTAGCGGTCGGCGTCGTGGCGGTCGTACGGGCCGCCGTGCCCGTCGTACGGGTCGAGGGCGGGCTCGTCGTACCGGCGGGCGGTCGGCCGGGGGCGGGCCTGCGGCCCGGCGTACAGGTCGGCGCCGGACTGCCGGTTCCACGGGCCGGTGGGCTCGACGTCACGCTCCGGCCAGGGCAGCGCGGGCGGGCGTTCGGGTCGGTCCCAGCCGCGAGGCTCGGTGCCGCCGTAGGGGTCGGGGTGGGACATCACGCACCGTGCGGGAACGGTACGAGTTCCACCACATGCCGCAAGACCAAGGCCATCCCCTACACGCGTGACTGTTCCGTCCGGTTGACCGGCCCGACGGCCGGCCGATTCCCCCCGTTCACCGCGCGGTGGCCGGGAATCGTGCCGAGCCTACTGCACGGGGCGGCCGGGGGCGGCGGACGAGGCCAGCCGGCCACCGGCAGCCGGGCGCAGCCACGGTACGGCGCCGGCGAGATCACCTGCGACGGCGGCACCACGAGCCTCGCGATGAGCTTCTACCGGCCGACCCGGTCCTGCATTCGGGGCGGGCCGTCGTGCGGTTCGAGCTGCACGACGCGTACCAGGGGACGACGCTGATTGAGACGACCCGGAACGTGCGGATCTCGCGCTGAACGAGGCGAGGCCCGCTCCCCGGATGCGGGGGGCGGGCCTCGGTGGCGTCCGGGACGGGGTGTCCCGTCCGGGCGGCTACACCTCGAGCAGCTCGGTCTCCTTGTGCTTGACCAGCTCGTCGACGCTGGCCACGTACCGCTGGGTCAGGTCGTCGAGCTCCTTCTCGGCGCGGCGGCCCTCGTCCTCGCCGACCTCGCCGTCCTTGACGAGCCGGTCCAGCTCTTCCTTGCCCTTGCGGCGGATGTTGCGGATGGCCACCTTGGCCTCCTCACCCTTGTGCCGGGCCACCTTGATCATCTCGCGGCGGCGCTCCTCGGTCATCTGGGGGAGCAGGATGCGCAGCTGGTTGCCCTCGTTGTTCGGGTTCACGCCGAGGTCGGAGTCGCGGATCGCCTTCTCCATGGCGTTGATCTGCGAGTTGTCGTACGGCTTGATGATCACCATGCGCGGCTCGGGAACCCCGATGGAGGCCATCTGGGGCAGCGGGGTGGGGGTGCCGTAGTAGTCGATGACGACCTTGGAGAACATGGCGGCGTTGGCGCGGCCGGTGCGGATGGCGCCGAACTCTTCCTTGGCGTGCTCGATGGCACGGTCCATCTTCTCTTCGGCCTCGAGGAGGGTGTCGTCGATCACCGGTCTCCTCGCCTCCTTCTGTTACTCGTGGTGGGCTCTGCTGCTGTCCGTCGGAGGACCGCCGAGACGGTCGGCCGGGGGAGTTCAGGCGGTGATCAGGGTACCGATCTTGTCGCCGCCGACGGCGCGAATGATCGTGTCGTCGCCCTGGGCGCCGAAGACCAGCATCGGCAGGCCGTTCTCCATGCAGAGGCTGAACGCGGCGGCGTCGGCCACCCGCAGGTTGCGGCGCAGCACCTCGGAGAAGGTGATCGAGTCGAACTTGCTGGCGGAGGGGTCGATCCGGGGGTCGGCGGTGTAGACGCCGTCGACGCCGTTCTTGCTCATCAGCACCACGTCGGCGCGGATCTCCAGCGCGCGCTGGGCGGCAACCGTGTCGGTGGAGAAGTACGGCATGCCGGCGCCCGCGCCGAAGATGACCACGCGGCCCTTCTCCAGGTGCCGGATGGCGCGCAGCGGGATGTACGGCTCGGCGACCTGGGCCATCGTGATCGCGCTCTGCACGCGGGTCTCGATGCCCTCCTTCTCCAGGAAGTCCTGGAGGGCGAGGCAGTTCATCACGGTGCCGAGCATGCCCATGTAGTCGGCCCGGGCCCGGTCCATGCCGCGCTTCTGCAGCTCGGCGCCGCGGAAGAAGTTACCGCCGCCGACCACCACGGAGACCTGCACGCCGTGGCGGACCACGGTGGCGATCTGCCGGGCGATGGCCTGTACGACGTCCGGGTCGACGCCGATCGCCCCGCCGCCGAAGACCTCGCCGGAGAGCTTCAGCACCACCCGGCGGGCCCGCCCGGGCGGCGGCGCCGTCGGGTCGTCCGCTTCCAGGCTCCGGTCACTCACAACCTGTGTCATCCGCCCCGCCCTTCCCCGCGCGCACGTCCTGCACGCCATGTACCCCGCAACTGCCGCTGCCGACCCTATGTGACGAGGAGGCCGCGGTGCCTGTCACGTACACCGGCGGCCTCCTCGTCGACGTTTCCTGCCCTCGGGCGCGTCACACGCCCGATCCGGCGGCTCAGGCCTGGCCGACCTCGAACCGCAGGAAGCGGGTCACCTCGATGCCGGCCTCGGCCAGCACCTGCTTCACCGTCTTCTTGTTGTCGGCCACCGACGCCTGCTCGACGAGGACGTAGTCCTTGAAGAAGGCGTTGACCCGACCCTCGACGATCTTCGGCAGCGCCGCCTCGGGCTTGTTCTCCTCGCGGGCGGTCTGCTCGGCGATGCGCCGCTCGGACTCGACGACCTCGGCCGGCACCTCGTCCCGGGTGAGGTACTTCGGCCGCATGGCGGCGATCTGCATGGCGGCGCCGCGCGCGTCGGCGTCACCGGCCTCGTCGGTCTGGCCGGCGTACTCCACCAGCACGCCGACGGCCGGCGGCAGGTCCTGGCTCTTGCGGTGCAGGTAGACCGCGACGTTGCCGTCCAGCTTGGCGAAGCGGTTGAGCACCAGCTTCTCGCCGATCTTGGCGGACTGCTCCTGGATCAGGTCGGCGACGGTCTTGCCGTCCAGCTCGGAGGCGAGCAGCTCCTCGGCGTTGCTGACGCCGCTGCGCTCGCCGTGCTCGACCAGCTGCTGGGCCAGGGCGACGAACGCCTCGTTCTTGGCGACGAAGTCGGTCTCGCAGTTGAGCTCCAGCAGGGCCTTGCCGGAGTGGGCGATCAGGCCGTTGGCGGCGGTACGGCCGGCCCGCTTGCCCACGTCCTTGGCGCCCTTGACACGCAGGATCTCGACGGCCTTGTCGAAGTCGCCCTCGGCCTCGGTCAGCGCCTTCTTGCAGTCCATCATGCCGGCGCCGGTGAGGTCGCGGAGCTTCTTGACGTCCGCGGCGGTGAAGTTGGACATGGCTCTCTCTTCGATGTCGGAACTGCGGGGTGGGATGGTCTGGGTGCCGGTTACCCGGATCCGGGCCGGATGTGCCCGGCGTACCCGCCGCTCCCCACCGTCGGTGAAAACGGACGGTGGGGAAGCGGCGGTGCGGTCACTCCGCGGCGGCGGTCGCCGGCTGCTCGGCCGGCTGCTCAACCTGCTGCGCCGGCTGCTCGTCGGCCTTCTTCGGCTCCTCGAGCAGCTCGCGCTCCCACTCGGCCAGCGGCTCGTCGGCGCCGACCTGGCCCGGCTCGGGCTTCTCGTCGGTGCCCCGGCGGCGGCCGGAGCGGGCGATCAGACCGTCGGCGACGGCGGCGGCCACGACCCTGGTCAGCAGCTCGGCCGAGCGGATCGCGTCGTCGTTGCCCGGGATCGGGAAGTCGACCTCGTCCGGGTCGCAGTTGGTGTCGAGCACCGCGATCACCGGGATGCCCAGCTTGCGGGCCTCGTCGACGGCGATGTGCTCCTTCTTGGTGTCGACCACCCAGATCGCGGCCGGGAGCTTCTGCATGTCCCGCAGACCACCGAGGGTCTTGGTGAGCTTGGTCTTCTCGCGGAAGAGCTGCAGGGTCTCCTTCTTGGTGTAACCCGCGGCGGTGCCGGTCAGGTCACCCAGGGCCTCCAGCTCCTTCATCCGCTGAAGGCGCTTGTACACCGTCTGGAAGTTGGTCAGCATGCCACCGAGCCAGCGGTGGTTGACGTACGGCTGGCCGACCCGGGTCGCCTGCTCGGCGATGGCCTCCTGGGCCTGCTTCTTGGTGCCGACGAAGAGGATGCTGCCACCCTCGGCGACGGTCCCACGCACGAACTCGTAGGCCTTCTCGATGTAGTCGAGGGTCTGGCGCAGGTCGATGATGTAGATACCGTTGCGCTCGGTGAAGATGAAGCGCTTCATCTTCGGGTTCCAGCGCCGGGTCTGGTGCCCGAAGTGGACACCGCTCTCCAGCAGCTGACGCATGGTCACGACGGCCATGGTGGGTACTCCTATTGTCCCTGGTTGTCCCGTCCGGCCGGCGGCCGGACGCCTGGCGCCCGGTCGTCGGCCATGACGGACCCGACCAAGATCGGGACCAGGGAGGCCGCCGCCCCACGACGAACCGTGGAGAGGGCGCGCGAGGTCGACCGCGCGAGGCGGTCGCCAGTCGACCAGTGTACGCGCCTGTCGCGCCGCCGAGCTGGCGGGTGCGCGAACCCGCCGGTCCGATGCTCCCGTCGCGAATTCGGACGCGGCACGCCGACCGGGATCTCCGGCACCTGCTCCGCACCGCACCGACCTGGGCCCTGGGAGGGCGGCCGCCGGCCGGCTCGGGTCGGCCGGCGGCGTCCCGCCCGCGTCAGCCGGCGGCGGGCGCGCTGCGCCCGGGTCAGCCGGCGGCGAGCGCGGCGGCGAGGAAGAGCACCAGCCCGACGGTCAGGTAGGCGGTCGGCGGGCGCAGCCAGCCCCGCGCCCCGTCGGCCATCGCCAGGCCGCCGGTGCGCAGCCCGTACAGGCCGGCGGCGAAGATCGGCAGCCCGGTGACGAGGAAGGTGCCGACGACGACGTGCGACGTCGAGACCGGGTCGCCGGTCAGGCCGTGCAGCAGCACCCGCAGCGCGGGGAGCTCGAAGACCAGCACCAGCAGGACGAGGAGCACCGCCAGCGCCGGCCGGCGGGTCCGGTAGACGCCGTCGGAGGGCCCGCCGGCCGGACGGTACGCCGCCTCGGGGCCCACCGCGCCGTCCAGGCGGGGCATGACCGGAGGCATCGGGCCGGTCGGCATCTCCAGCGGGTGCGCCGGCTCGGCGGGGCGGGCCGGCTCGACGATCGGGTACCCGCCCAGCGGGGCGGACCGGACCCGATCCGGCCGCTCCCCCGCCTCCACGCCGGCCGACCCGGGGCCGCCGAGTCGGTCGACACCGCTGGTCAGCGGCCCGGCACCGGTGGTGGAGAGCCGGTCGACGGAGGTCAGCGGGCCCGCGCCGGTGGTGGTGAGGGGGTCGGCGGTCTCCCGGGCCGCCCGCCGGCCGGGGCGGTCGCCCGGCAGCTCGCCAGAGACGTCGGGGTCGTCGGCACGGCGTGAGCGGGTCGCGCGGTATCCCTCGGACTCGCCCCGGGAGTCTCCGAGCGGGTCCGCCGCGCCGTAACGCCCGGTCTGGCCGTACCGTCCGGGGCCGCCCGGATCGGCGAACCGGCCCTCCTCCGCGGCGCGCTGCTCGGGGGTCGGGTACTCGTCATCCCGGGTGCGGGACTCGCCCGCGCCGCGCCAGTCCGGCTCGCCGTAGCCGCGCTCCTGCCCGGCGGGATACCAGCGCGACTCCTGATCTTCGGGATAGCTCCGTCGTGCGTCCACGTCCGGCACCGTATGCGACCCACCCCACCGGCGCCATCCGTCCCTCCCGGCACAGGTCCGGGCTCTTCGGCGGCGGAGCCCTCCCCTGCCTGCGGCGGCCGGGCCCCTAGCACGGGACACCCATGATCGTCCGCCTGTCCACAGGCCGGCTCGTCGTCCACAGGCACCCCGCCGCCGGCCCCGGCGCGGCCGCCGGCCGGACCACCCTGACCGGCATGACGAAGCGGAACCAGGCGGTCGGCGCGTACGGCGAGCGGTGCGCCGTCCGGCACCTGATCGGGGCCGGGCTGCGGCCGGTAGCCCGCAACTGGCGCTGCCCGGACGGGGAGATCGACATCATCGCCTGGGACGGCCGGGTGCTCGCCTTCTGCGAGGTGAAGACCAGACGCACCGACGACTACGGCACCCCGGCCGAGGCGGTCGTGCCGGCCAAGGCCCGCCGGTTGCGCGGGCTCGCCGCCCGCTGGCTGGCCGAGAGCGGGGTCGACGCCGACGAGGTGCGCTTCGACGTGCTGGCGGTCCGGCTGTCCGCCGCCGGCGCGGCCCGCGTCGAGCACCTCAAGGGGGCGTTCTGATGCGTACGCCGGGGGTGCTGGCGTGAGCTACGCCAAGGTGTTCAGCGTGGGGCTGGTCGGGGTCACCGGCCACCTGGTCGAGGTGGAGGCCGACCTGGCCGCCGGGCTACCGGCGGTGGTCATCTCCGGCCTGCCCGACAGCGCCCTGCACGAGGCGCGCGACCGGGTACGGGCCGCGATCGTCAACTCGGGTCAGCGCTGGCCCAACCGGCGGATCACGCTCAACCTGCTGCCCGCGACGATGCCCAAGTACGGCTCCGCCTTCGACCTGGCCATCGCGGCGGCGGTGCTGGGCGGCTCCGGAGAGCTGCCCCTGGTGCCGCTGGACGGCGTGGTGATCCTCGGCGAGCTGGGCCTGGACGGGACGGTCCGGCCGGTGCGCGGGGTGCTGCCGATGGTGGCGGCCGCGGCCCGGGCCGGGCGGGACCGGGTGATCGTGCCGGTGGAGAACGCCGCCGAGGCGGCGGTCATCCCCGGGATCCGGGTCCGGGCGGTCGACACGCTGCACCGGCTGGCCTGCTTCGTCCGCGACGGCAGCCCGCTGATCGAGCCGCCCGCCACGCCGGCGCCGCCCCCGGTCGACGGCCCGGATCTGGCCGAGGTGGCGGGGCAGGCGCTGGGCCGCCGGGCGCTGGAGGTGGCCGCCGCGGGCGGGCACCACCTCGCCCTGCTGGGGCCGCCCGGCGCGGGCAAGACCATGCTCGCCGAGCGGCTCCCCTCGATCCTGCCGGAGCTGGACGACGCCGCCGCGCTTGAGGTCACCGCGCTGCACTCGATCGCCGGGCTGCTCCCGCCGGGCGGCCGGCTGCTGCGCCGGCCGCCGTTCCAGGCGCCGCACCACACGGCGACCATCCCCTCCCTGGTCGGGGGCGGGTCCGGGCTGGCCCGGCCGGGAGCCGTTTCGCTGGCCCACCGGGGCGTGCTCTTTCTCGACGAGGCGCCCGAGTTCAGCAAGGGCGCGCTGGAGGCGCTGCGGCAACCGCTGGAGCATGGCCGGATCCAGCTGGCCCGCAGTGGGGGCGGCACCGAGTACCCGGCCCGCAGCCAACTGGTGCTGGCCGCCAATCCGTGCCCGTGCGCGAAGCCGGCCGGCGACGCGTACTGCGAGTGCAGTCCGCTGGCCCGGCGGCGGTACCTGGGCCGGCTCTCCGGGCCGTTGCTAGACCGGATCGACGTGCAGGTGAAGCTGCTGCCGGTGCGGGCGGCGGAGCTGATGGAGGCCGCCGTGGCCAGCGAGTCCTCGGCGACCGTGGCGGCCCGGGTCGCCACGGCCCGGCAGGCCGCGGCGGTGCGCTGGGCTCCGGTGGGCCGCCGGCTCAACGCCGAGATCCCCGGCCCGCACCTGCGACAGCCGCCCTGGCGGCTGCCCGCCCGGGACACCGCCGAGCTGCGCGGCCGGCTGGACTCGGGGGCCGTCTCGGCCCGTGGCTTCGACCGGATCATCCGGCTGGCCTGGACCATCGCGGACCTCGACGGGCGGGCCAGGCCGCAGCGCGAGGACGTGTTGGAGGCCATCCAGCTCAGGACGGGAGAGGGAGCATGAGCACCAGCGAGGAGCGGCTGCTGGCCCGGGTGGCGCTGACCTGGCTCACCGAGCCGGGCACCCGGTCGGTGCACCGGCTGGTCCAGCAGCTCGGTCCGGTGGCGGCGCTGGACCTGCTGCTCGACGGGGGCGCGCCGGAGGCGAGCCTGCGTACGGCGGTGTCGGCGCGCACGGCCGGCGAGGACGCCCGCGCCGTCGCCGCCGACGCGCTCGCCCGCACCGAGCGGATCGGTGCCCGCCTCCTCACGCCCGAGGACGAGGAGTGGCCCGCTCGCCTGGACGACCTGCGCCGGCTGGTGCTGTCCGGAACGAGCCGGCGGGTCGATTTGGAGACCGCCCCGCCGCTCTGCTTCTGGGTACGCGGCGGCTGGCCGCTCGGCGAGGCGCTGGACCGCTCCGTCGCGGTGGTCGGCGCGCGGGCCGCCACCGGGTACGGCCTGCACGTCGCCACCGAGATCGGGTACGGGCTGGCCGAGCGGGACTGGACCGTGGTCTCCGGCGGGGCGTTCGGCATCGACGCGGCGGCGCACCGGGGCGCGTTGACCGCCGGCGGGCTGACGGTGGCCGTGCTGGCCTGTGGCGTCGACCGGCCCTACCCGATGGGCAACGCCGCCCTGTTCGACCGGATCGCCGAGACCGGGCTGCTGGTCAGCGAGTGGATGCCCGGCGCCGACCCGCTGCGGCCGAGGTTCCTGATCCGCAACCGGGTGATCGCCGCCGCCACCCGGGGGACGGTGCTGGTGGAGGCGGCGGCCCGCAGCGGCGCGACGCAGACGGTGAACCGGGCGATCGCGATGGACCGGCGGGCGATGGTGGTGCCGGGCCCGGTCACCTCGGCGATGTCAGTCGGGGCGCACGAGGTGCTGCGGGAGCAGCCGGCCGCGCGGCTGGTGACCGGGGTGCCGCACGTGCTGGAGGAGGTCGGCCGGATCGGGACCGACCTGGCCCCGCCGGCACGAGGGCCGGAGCGCCCGGGTGACCTGCTCGACGACGAGGCGACCATGGTGCTGGAGTCGCTGCCCCGGCGTGGGGTGGTCGGGCTCGACGCGCTCGCCGCGCGGGCCGGGGTCGACATACGGACGGCGATGCGGAAGCTCTCCCTGCTGGAGGAGTTGGCGCTGGTGCTTCGCCGGGACGGCGGGTACGCCCTGGCGCGGCCCGCCACGTCGGCGCGCGCCCCCGCCGGCCCGGGGCGAGAGACCAGAGGCTGATTGGCTCAGTCCCCCTCGAACCGGATCTCCAGGTCGCGCTCGTGTACGCACCGGCGGACCAGCACCGCGACCCGCCGCACCTGCGCGGTCTCGGCCGGAGTGCGGGCGGCCTCGACCAGGCAGTCCAGTTCGGTCAGGAGCTGGGGTGCCCGCTCCGCCCCGACCACCAGCTCACCGAGCGGGTCGACCCGGTCCAGCGTCGGGGTGCGTCCGCCGCCCCGACCCCGCTTCAGCAAATCGAGCAGCAGGTCGTCGGGGTCGGGCACCACCTGCGCCGCGACCGGGGACGGCCGACGGCCGGGGCCGCCACGGACCAGCCGGTAGAGGACGACGTCCAGGCCCATGAGCGGTCCCCTCCTCCCGTCGGCGTCTCCGCCGAGGCAACCGGGCGACGGCGCACGCGCCGTCCCTGCCTCCAGTCTCCCCGTCCACGCCACCACCGGCCAGCACCGACGGCGCGCCGCCACGCAAGGTCAGGTCTACTTTGTCCACGCCGCGCCCCCGGGACGGAACGGCTGGGCCGGTGCGCGTCCTCGCGCAGCATCGTGTCGATGCGCAGTTCTGCCGACCGCCCGGCACGCGCCTACGCTGAGCCCATGCCAGCCGGACGTCATACGGTGCCACGCCTCCCCGCTCCGGCCTGCCCGTCGACGGCACGGGCGGGGCGATGACGGGCGGCACGCGGGCCACCCGGGCCACCCACGAGGCGCTGCCACCCGCCATGCGGGAGGCCGTGGACGACTTCGCCGACCACCTGGCCCGGGTGCGCAACCGATCCGCGCACACCGTGCGGGCGTACGTCGCCGATGTGGTCTCGCTGCTCGACCACGCGGTACGGATGGGTTGCTCCGCACCCGCCGAGCTGGACCTGACGGTGCTGCGCAGCTGGCTGGCCCGGCAGCGCACCGTGGGAGCGGCCCGGACGTCACTGGCCCGGCGGGCGGCGGCGGCGCGGACCTTCAGCGCCTGGGCGCACCGCGCGGGCGTGCTCCCCACCGACGTGGCGGCTCCGCTGTCCAGCCCCCGGGCGCACCGCGACCTGCCCACCGTGCTCCGGGCCGACCAGGCCGCCGCCCTCGTGGAGGCGCCCGATCGGCGTCCCTCCGCCACCCGGCCCGCCGAAGCGACCGGGCCCGCCGCCGGCACCCGCGCCGACGCGGCAGCACGCATCGTCGGCCCGCGACACGACGACCCCACTCGGCCCACCGACCCGACCGGGCACACGGCGACCGGCCCCGACCCGGCCGGGCCCGACGCGGACGGACACCGGGACGACGCGGCCACCGGGGCCACCCGGCAGGACGGTCCAGCCCACCCCGCCCGCCCCGAGGACGAACCGGTGCGACTGCGCGACCGGGTCCTGCTGGAACTGCTCTACGGCACCGGGGTACGGGTCAGCGAGGCGTGCGCGTTGGACGTCGCCGACGTGGACCACGGCCGCCGGGTGATCCGTGTCCTGGGCAAGGGCGGCCGGGAACGCTCGGTGCCGTACGGGGTGCCGGCCCAGCGGGCGATCGACGACTGGCTGCGCTCCGGGCGGCCCGCCCTGGCGGTGCCCGGCTCCGGGGAGGCGCTGCTGCTCGGCGCGCGCGGCGGGCGGCTGAACCCGACGACGGCGCGCCGGATCGTGGCCGGGTACGCCGAGTCCCTCGGCCTGCCCCGGGTCAGCCCGCACGGACTGCGGCACTCGGCGGCGACGCACCTGCTGGAGGGCGGCGCGGACCTACGCGCCGTGCAGGAACTGCTCGGCCACTCCTCGCTCGGCAGCACCCAGATCTACACCCACGTCTCGGTCGAGCGGCTGCGCGCCGCGTACCGGCAGGCACACCCCCGCGCCTGACCCACCCGCTGCGCACCGCCCCCAGCCTCGACGCGCCGCTGCTCAACGACCGCAGACTGCGGTCACCCGATCGGCGGCGCACCGGGTCGAACCGCCGGCAGCACGGCGCGTTGCCGCCGACGGCGGGCTGCCGCCGGAGGACGGCGAACCGACGACGGTTGATCCGTCGACGGATATGATCACCGCGTGACCGTCGCCCGGCCGCCCGAGCCGATTCCCGGGGCCCGACTGCTCTTCTCGCTCGACCCGGCGGTCAGCTACCTCAACCACGGCGCGTTCGGCGCGGTACCGATCAGCGTGCAGCGGGCGCAGCAGCGGTTGCGCGACGAGATGGAGTCCAACCCCCTGCGCTTCTTCACCCAGGGGCTGGCCGACCGGATCGGCCACACCCGGCGGCACCTGGCCACCTTCCTGGGCGCCGATCCGGACGGTACGGCGCTGGTCGGCAACGCCACCACCGGCGTCGCGCTGGTCCTGCAGTCCCTCGGCCTGCGGGCCGGCGACGAGGTGCTCACCACCGATCACGGGTACGGCGCCGTCGGCTTCAGCATCGAGCGGGAGTGCCGGCGTACCGGGGCGGGCACCCGGGCGCTGCGGGTGCCGCTGACCGCCACCGACGAGGAGGTCGTCGAGATCGTCCGCACCGGTCTGCGACCCGGGCGGACCCGACTGCTCGTCGTCGACCAGCTCACCTCGCCCACCGCCCGACTCTTTCCGGTGGCGGCCGTGGTGCAGGTGGCCCGGGAGCGGGGCGTACCGGTGCTGGTGGACGCGGCGCACGTGCCCGGCATGCTGCCGGTCGACGTCGGCGCCGTCGGCGCGGACTTCTGGGTGGGCAACCTGCACAAGTGGGCGTTCGCCCCGCGGGGCACCGCCGTGCTAGTGGTCGCCCCGCCGTGGCGGGAGCGGATCGAGCCGCTGGTGGTCTCCTGGGAGCAGGGCGCCGGCTTCCCCGGCAACGTGGAGTGGCAGGCGACCCTCGACTACACGGGCTGGCTGAGCGCCCCGGCCGGGCTCTACGCGCTGCGCAGCCTCGGCCTGGACCGGGTGCGGGCGCACAACGCGGCGCTGGCCGCGTACGGGCAACGGGTGGTCGGGGACGCCCTCGGGGTGGCGCCGGCCGACCTGCCGGACCCGGGTGGACCGGCGGTCGCCATGCGGATCGTGCCGCTGCCGCCCGGCGTGGCCACCACCATCGACACCGCGCGGGCTCTTGCTGGCCGGATCGCCGAGCGGCTCGCCGCCGAGGTGGCGGTGATGGCCTGGGACGGTCGGGGCTGGCTACGGCTCTGCGCGCAGGTCTACAACTCCGCCGAGGAGTACGAACGGCTGGCCGTCCGGCTGCCCCCGCTGCTCGCCCGGCCCTGACCCCGGCCCGCGCCGACCGCACCGGCAGGCGGCCCGCGCCGTCCGCTCGGCGACTGCACCGCTCGCGATCCGCTCGGTGAGCGGGCCGCTGGCGATCCGCGCGGTCGGCGGGCCGCTCGCGATCCGCTCGGTGAGCGGGCCGCTCGGGTCGCGCACCGGGAGCAGCCGGACCGGCCCGAGCCCGAGCAGGGCCAGCGGGTCGAGGTAGTCCGCACCGCGCCGCAGCCCCCAGTGCAGGCAGGCCGGGGTGGGACAGCCGGGGTGCCCGGCCAGCAGCACGCCGAGGGGCGCGCCGGGCCGGACCGGGTCGCCGAGGCGTACCTCGGGTCGGACCGGCTCGTAGGTGGTCCGCAGGCCCGCCGCGTGCCCCACCGTGACCACCGGCCGGCCGGCGACCACGCCCGCGAAGAGCACCGTTCCGGCGCCGGCCGCGCGCACGGTCGCCCCCGCGGCGCCGGCCAGGTCGACCCCGCGATGACCGGGCAGCCACGGTCGGGGCGGCGGGTCGAAGCGCCGCACCGGGCGGGGCGTGCCGTCGAGCGGCCACCGGAAGGCCGGCGCACCGGCCGGCGCGCCGAGGGTGGCCGGCGCCGCCGCGACTTTCGCGGGCGGTCGGCGGTCGACCGTTGGTCCGGACGGGACGGGCCCCGCGGCACGGGTGGCCGTGGCGGCCGGCGGGGCGACGGGCCGGGTGCCGCCCGCCCGGTCCGCCCCCGATCCGGGGGCCGCCGCGGCGAGGGCGCCCGGCGGGCCGAGGACCAGCAGGACCGCCCACCACACCGTCACCGCCCGCACTGCGCTCCGCATGTCCGCAGCATGCCCGCATCGACCACCGGCCGACCCGGACAGCGCGTCCGCTGTGGACGACGGGCCGCCCTGTGGACAACGCTCACCAATGGAGTCGATCTGCTAGGCGACGGGGGCGGAGCCGGCCGCGCCGGCACCCGACCGGTGGGCGCGTGGGACGCGGCCGCGAGCCGCGCCGGCACCCGACCGGTGGAGCGGCGCGGCGACTAGGCTGGGCCCACGCGCCGAGGGAGATACCGGGGAGGCCGCCGTGACCAGCGTGGACGATGTGAGCCGCCCCTCCCGGCTGGCCGGGCCGGACGAGGCGATCAGCGCCGAGGAGCTGCAACTGGCCGCCCGCAACCACGGCATCCCGCTGGAGGCGTTGCGCTACGACGTCACCCCGGCCGGCCTGCACTATCTGCTGATCCACTACGACATCCCGGACGTCGACCCGGCCGGCCACGCGCTGACCGTCGACGGCGCGGTACGCCTGCCGCTCATCCTCGGGCTGGACGAGCTGCGCTCGCGCCCCCGGGTGACCCGGCAGGTGACGCTGGAGTGCGCCGGCAACGGCCGGGCGCTGCTGCACCCGCGTCCGGTGAGCCAGCCCTGGCTGGTGGAGGCGGTCGGCAACGCCGAGTGGACCGGCACGCCGCTCGCGCCGCTGCTGCGTGAGGCCGGCATCGCGCCCGAGGCCGTCGACGTCGTCTTCACCGGGGCCGACCACGGCGTCGAGCGCGGTGTCGAGCAGGACTACCAGCGGGCCCTCCCGGTCGCCGACGCGCTGCGGGAGGAGGTGCTGCTGGCGTACGAGATGAACGGCGCTCCCCTGCTGCCGCAGCACGGCGCGCCGCTGCGGCTGATCGTGCCCGGCTGGTACGGCATGGCACACGTGAAGTGGCTGCGCGGCATCACCGTGCTGACCGAGGAGTTCGACGGCTACCAGAACGCGGTGGCCTACCGGCTGCGCCGGGACGCCGACGACCCTGGCGAGCCGGTGACCCGGATCGAGCCGCGTGCCCTGGTCCGCCCGCCGGGGTTCCCGGACTTCATGACCCGCACCCGGGTGCTGCGTCCCGGGCCGTGCACCGTAGACGGTCGGGCCTGGTCCGGGCACGCGCCGATCACCTCGGTGGAGGTGACCACCGACGGCGGGGCGACCTGGGCGGCGGCCATCGTGGACCCGCCGCGCGGCGGGGACTGGTCCTGGCGGCGCTGGCGGTACGAGTGGTCGCCGCAGCCGGGCCGGTACGTCCTCGGCGCCCGGGCCACCGACGCGTCGGGGCGGACCCAGCCGGTCGAGCAGCCGTGGAACCGGGGCGGGTTCGCCAACAACCTGGTCCAGCGGGTCGAGGTCGCGGTCCTCGCGGACTGACCAGCGAGGCGGTGCCCCGGCGCGTCAGTGCCGTGGGCGACGCGGGCAGAGTGGCGGGCGCAATCCGGCCGGCAGGCCGGAATGTTCACGCCAGGAGGCAGGCGGCAGGTCGGGGGAAGAGGTCGCGCGGGCCGGCGGGTGGGGGATGCCGGTGGGAAGAGCGGTGCGTCAGCCGCCGAAGCCGGAGTCGGCGGGGAGGGAGATGTCGGGCTTCTCCAGCTCCTCGACGTTGACGTCCTTGAAGGTCATCACCCGGACGTTCTTCACGAAGCGGGCAGGGCGGTACATGTCCCACACCCAGGCGTCGTGCATCTCGACCTCGAAGTAGACCTCGCCGTCCGAGTTGCGCACGTGCAGGTCGACCTGGTTGGCGAGGTAGAAGCGGCGTTCCGTCTCCACCACGTAGGAGAACTGGCGGACAATGTCGCGGTACTCCCGGTAGAGCTGCAGCTCCATCTCGGTCTCGTACTTCTCGAGATCTTCCGCGCTCATCGCACTCCGCCTTCCATGACCACATCTTCCCCCACCGGCGCCGGAGGCCGAGGCTGCTCGCCCAACGCCACGCCGACGGTACCCCCTGACGCGTCGAAGCGCTCCATCGGCTCGGACGCGGGCCCGACGACGGGGCGTCGGGACCGCGGCGGACGGCCGGCGCGGCCGGAGACGGTGGCCACGTTGACGTACGAGAATCGGTGCTCCACGCAGGGGCCGCGCTCGCGCAGCGCCTCGCTGTGCTCGGGTGTGATGTACCCCTTGTGCTCGGCGAAGCCGTAGCCCGGGTACTGCCCGTCCAGCTCCACCATCAGCCGGTCCCGGGTGACCTTGGCCAGCACGCTGGCCGCCGCCACGCAGGCCGCCACCCGGTCGCCCTTCCACACCGCCAGCCCCGGGACGTCCAGCCCGTCCACGCCGAAGCCGTCGGTCAGCACGTACTCCGGTCGGGTGGTCAGCGACGCCAGCGCCCGGCGCATCGCCGCGAGGTTGCACACGTGCAGGCCCCGGGCGTCGACCTCCTCGGCCGGGATGATCACCACCGCGTACGCCAGGGCGCGGGCGACGACCTCCTCGTACACCCGCTCCCGGCTGGCCGGGGTGAGCAGCTTGGAGTCGGCCAGCCCGTCGATCTCACCGCGCCGCCCCTCGGGCAGCACCGCGGCGGCGGCGACCAGCGGCCCGGCGCAGGCGCCCCGGCCGGCCTCGTCGGCGCCGGCGACGTGCCGGAAGCCGCGCCGTTGCAGGGCCCGTTCCAGGGCGTAGAGCCCACCTTCGCGGCGCACCACCGTGCGCGGGGGCGTCAGCACGGCACGCCCCCGCTCGGGTCGGTCAGGGCCCGGGTCAGCACGGCGGGCAGGTCCTCCGGGTAGTAGCGGTCGCCGGTCGCGGTCAGTTCGTCGACCGACCACCAGCGGTGCCCCGAGACGCTGGCCCGCTCGATGTCGGTGAAGCCCGTGGTGTCCACCTCCCAGCCCGCCACCCGGACCAGGAAGAACTCCTGCTCCTGCCGGTACCAGACGCCGTCGAAGGGGAACTCGACCGTCTCGGACCAGACCGGCGCGCCCAGCTCGCCCTGGTCCAGCCGCAGCCCGGTCTCCTCGGCCAACTCCCGGGCGGCGGCCTGGGCGGGCGTCTCCCCCGGGTCGAGCCCGCCGCCGGGGGTGAACCAGTACCGGTGCTCGGGACGGGACGGGTCCCAGCCGCTGAAGAGCAGCACCCGGCCGCCCGCGTCGACGAGCAGCACCCGGGCCGCGCGGCGAGGGGTGTAGACGGTCACCGCCCCAGCCTGCCAGACGCCGGTGACGAACTGCCACGCCCGGGGGCCGGCCGCGGGCCCGCTACGGGTTGGGGATGGCGTCGAACTGCTCGGGTACGGTGAGCCAGGTGGCCCGGTCCACCGGCCAGAACACGGTGAAGGCCCGCCCGACGACCTGGTCCTCGGGGATGGTGGCGCTGTCGATGTTCCGACCGGACTGCTGCCAGTGCTCCAGTGAGTCCCCAGAGGCGGAGCGGTGGTCGCCCATCACCCAGAGTCGCCCTTCCGGCACGGTGATGTCGAACTCCTGGTCGGCCGGCTTGTCCCGCTCGCCGTTGGCGGAGAAGATGTACGGCTCGTAGAGCGGCTTGCCGTTGATCACCAGCTTGTCGTCGTCGCAGCAGACCACGTGATCGCCGCCGACGCCGATCACCCGCTTGATGAAGTCCTCGCCGTCGGGGTTGCCGCTCCACTCGGTCGGCGCCTTGAAGACGACGACCTCGCCGCGGTGCGGTGACCGGAAGTCGTAGACCAACTTGTTGACCAGCACCCGATCGTCGATCTGGAGGGTGTTCTCCATCGACGGGGACGGGATGAAGAAGGTCTGCAACACGAAGTAGCGGACCAGCACCGCCACCAGGATCGCCACGCCCAGGAGGATGGGCAGTTCCTTCCAGAAGGAACTGCGGGGCTTGTCGGTCTGCTCGTCAATCACGGGTGGAGCCTACGTCCCCGGGTGCGGGCCGATCGTCCGGAACGCGCGACAACGGACATCAGGGTCACCGCCGGGAGGACGAGAGCGACACCGCCCACCGGAGTCGGTTCGGCCGGCGGCGGGGCGGCCGGAGCGGCGGCCGGCCGGGAGAGCCCGTCGAAGGTCGCCGGCACCGGCAGCGAGGTCCACCGCTGGGACGGCCAGACCACCATGAACGCCCGGCCGACCACGTTGTCGATCGGCACCGGGCCCTGGCAGCGGGCGTCCTGCGAGACCAGTCGATGGTCGCCCATCACGAAGATCTGGCCGGGCGGCACGACCACCTCCTCGAAGCGCCGGGACCGGCACTCGCGGGCGTTGGGCGGCACGTCCAGCGGCGAGTTGCGGATCACGTACGGCTCGTCCAGGGGGGTGCCGTTGACCAGTACGCGCCCCTGGTCGTCACAGCACTTCACCCGGTCGCCGGGTACGCCGATGACCCGCTTGATGAAGTCCTTCTCGCCCGGGCGGCTGACCCCGACCAGGTCGCCGAACGTCCGCCCGACCTTGTCGGCGAAGCCGGGCTCGGGCTCCTGGACCTCCTGCGGGACCCACCGGTCGGTGCCCCGGAAGACCACGACCTCGCCGCGCACCGGGTCGCGTACGTCGTAGACGACCTTGTTGACCAGCACCCGGTCGCCGATGAGGAGGGTGTCCTCCATCGAGCCGGAGGGGATGAAGAAGGCCTGGAGCAGGAAGGTGCGGATCAGCACGGCCAGACAGAAGGCGACGACCAGCAGCAGCGGGAGTTCCTGCCAGAGCGGCATCTGCCGACGGGTGCGCCGGGTCCGCCGGCGCCACGGATCGACTGTGCCGTCCTCGTCAAGCACCTGCACCACGCCACTCCCCGGTCCGCAGAAACGACACTACCGCCCGGGAGCCTCGTCGAGGCCCCACGGGCGGTAGTGGACATTCGCACGCCGTGACCAGCGTCGCGGCGTCGCTGCCCCGCTGCGCCCGTACGACCAGGGTAATGGGATCTGGTCGATACGACACCCGCGCAGCTCAGGCGGCGTGGCGAGCGGGAAGTCAGCTGGGCTGCTTCTCCCGCTTCTCCTTGATCTTGGCCTTCTTGCCGCGCAGCTCGCGCAGGTAGTAGAGCTTGGCGCGACGCACGTCACCGCGGGTCACGACCTCGATCCGGTCGATGCCCGGGCCGTTGAGCGGGTACGTCCGCTCCACGCCGACCCCGAAGCTGACCTTGCGGACCGAGAAGGTCTCGCGCAGACCGTCACCCTGGCGACGGATGACGACGCCCTGGAAGATCTGGACACGGGACCGGTTGCCCTCGACGACCCGCGCGTGCACCTTGACGGTGTCACCGGCACGGAAATCGGGGAGGTCGGTCCGCTTCGACTGGGCGTCAAGGGCGTCCAGGATGTTCATCGCTGCGTCCTCGTGAGGCTCACGGCGCACCGTCACTCGGTGCGCGGATGGGTGATTCTGATCCCCGGGTGGTGGTCGGCGGGCCGACCCCGGTCGAGGATCCTCGCAGCCGCCCGCGGGCGCGGGTGAATGCGGCAACCCCCCTACTTTGCCACATCCCCCGGCGGCAGCTGAAATCCGGCCCGGTCCAACGCGGCGACGTCCCGTTTGTCGAGGCTCTCCGGAGGCAGCGCGGCGATCATGTCGGGCCGCCGGGCGGCGGTGCGGGCCAGCGCCTCGTCGCGCCGCCACCGGGCGATCCGCCCGTGGTCGCCGGAGCGGAGCACCTCCGGCACCTCGTGCCCGCGCCAGGTCGCCGGCTTGGTGTACATCGGGGCCTCCAGCAGCCCGTGCGCGTGCGACTCCTCGTCCAGCGAGCCGGCGTTGCCGAGCACCCCGGGCAGCAGTCGGGTGACCGCCTCCAGGATCACCAGCACCGCCACCTCGCCGCCGAAGAGCACGTAGTCGCCGAGGGAGACCTCGGTGACCCGCATCCGGGTGGCGGCGTGCTCCAGCACCCGCTGGTCGATGCCCTCGTACCGGCCGCAGGCGAAGAGCAGGTGCGACTCGGCGGCCAGTTCGTGGGCCATGGCCTGGGTGAACCGGACGCCGGCCGGCGACGGCACCAGGAGCCGGGGCAGGGTGTGCGCGTCGGGGCTGAGCTCGTCGGGGGCGAGGGCGTCGAGCGCCTCGCCCCAGGGCTCCGGCCGCATGACCATGCCCGGGCCGCCGCCGTAGGGCGTGTCGTCGACCGTGCGGTGCACGTCGTGGGTCCAGCTCCGCAGATCGTGTACGGCCAGCCGCAGCGTCCCGTTCTCCCGGGCCCGGCCGATCAGCGACAGGTCCAGCGGGGCGAAGTACTCCGGGAAGATCGACACGACGTCGACACGCATGGGGGTGGCTCCGGTCTCAGAGGTCGAGCAGACCGGCCGGCGGGTCGACCACGACGCGACCGCCGGCGAGATCGACCTCGGGGACGATCGCCTGGACGAAGGGGATCAGCGCGGTACGCCCCTCGGGGCGACGCAGGACCAGCAGGTCCGAGGCGGGGGCGTGGTCGATCCGGGCCACCTCGCCCAGGTGCTCGCCGGCCGGGGTGACCACGGCGAGACCGACCAGCTGATGGTCGTGGAACTCCTCGGGGTCCTCCGGCGGCGCGACGTCGGCGCTGTCCACGCCGAGCAGGGTGCCGCGCAGCGCCTCGGCGACCTCGCGGTCGAGAATGCCCTCGAAGGCGACCAGCATCCGGCCCTGGTGCCAGCGGGCCGCCTCGATGGTCAGCTCGGCCGGGACCGTGAAGGGCACTCCGGGGCCGGGGGCGGGGTTGGCCGGGGCGGTCGCCCCCGGCTCGGTCCGAAGAACCGTGCCGGGGGCGAAACGCGCTTCGGGCTCGTCGGTCCGCACCTCCACGGTGACCTCACCGCGGATGCCGTGCGGTTTGCCGATCCTGCCGACGATGAGCAGCATCAGTACGAGTCGACGATGTCGACGCGTACTCCGCGTCCACCGATGGAGCCGATCACCTGGCGCAGTGCCTTGGCGGTCCGGCCGGACCGCCCGATCACGGTGCCGAGGTCCTCGGGGTGCACGCGGACCTCGAGCCGCTTGCCCCGACGGGAGTCGACCATCCGGACGCGCACGTCGTCCGGGTGGTCCACGATGCCCTTGACCAGGTGCTCCAGCGCGGGACGCAGCGGCATGTCAGGCCTGCTCACCGGCGTCGGCAGCAGCAGCCGGGGCCTCGGCCGGAGCCTCGGTCTTCGGCGCCTCGGCCGGAGCCTCGGTCTTCGGCGCCTCGGCCTTGGCGGCCTTCTTGGCCGGCTTGGCCGGGGTCTCCGGAGCCAGGCCGGCGGCGGCCTTCGCCTCGGCCTCGTACGCCGCCTTGCGGTCGGCACGCTCGGGGGCGACCTTCAGCGGCGGCGGGGCCGGCAGGCCCTTGAACTTCTGCCAGTCACCGGTCAGCTCCAGCAGACGCTGCACCGCCTCGCTCGGCTGCGCGCCGACGGAGAGCCAGTACTGGACCCGGTCCGACTTGACCTCGATCACCGAAGGGTCTTCCTTCGGCTGGTACACGCCGACGAACTCGATCGCGCGACCGTCGCGCTTGGTGCGCGAGTCGGCGATGACGATGCGGTACTGCGGGTTGCGGATCTTGCCCATCCGCAGGAGCCGGATCTTTACGGCCACAGTTGTTTCGCTCCTGTTGCGATCTCACCGGCCCGGTACGGGCGGTGCACGGGTGAGCGCCGACCGGCACAGTGGGGTTTGGGCCGGAGACAGCTCGGTGGACTGGCGACACGCCCGGGTTAGAGGGCGCCGGACGCGCGCCGGATACCAGCGACCCATTCTGCCAGATCCGTCGCCGATCTCTCACACCGGACCCGGACATGTCACCCGACGCGGCGTGGCGGTGACGCGGAACACGGTCAGCGGACCGGCGGACGGTCCCAGCCGGGCGGCAGTTCGTCGGGTACGTCCCAGTCCGGCGGCGGGACGAAGTCGCACCAGGTGCCGTCGAAGGGGAAGACCCCCGCCTCGGCCTGGGCGATCACCCGCTCCCCCTCGGCCCGTACCGCCGCCTCGTCGGCCACCCAGTAGTCGTCGCCGAAGGCGAGCCGCTCGGCGAACTCCTCCTCGTCCTTCCACCGCCAGCTGTGGTCCGGGTACACCACCACGTCGAGGTCCTGGTCCACCACGTCGACCCCGGCGACCTGGCCGTCGTCCCAGCGGACGCCCGGCTCCTCCAGGTTGACGTACCAGTTGGCGAACCGGCCCCGCGCGTCGGAGAACCACCAGACCGAGTGGGCCGCCCCGGTGGGCAGGAACTTCAGCAGCGGCGGGCCGCTCCACCGGCCGCGCGCCAGCCGGTACGACGAGGAGATCCACTCGGCGAAGGGCATCGCCCGCATCCCCAGGCCGGCCTCGGTGACCTCGTGGGCGACCGGGGTGTCCCGGGCGATCCAGATCAGCAGTCCGCGCTCGTCGTCGCTGACCACCCGGCCCGGCCGGACCCAGCCGATCCGGCCGTGCCGCACGTTGCGGTGCATGATCAGACGACCCGGCGCGAACCGGTCGGCGGGAGCGCCGGGGCGCACGTCAGTAGGCGCGGGCGAGGATGGCGACCAGGTCCGACTCGTCCTCCGAGTCGGGCACCGAGCCGTCGGCGCGGAGCAGGCAGCGCACGGTGACGCCCTGACCGTTCGCCTCGGCCTCACCCGCCACGCCGACCGCCGACCACGGCACCTTGGCCCAGCCGGTGGCCGCCGCCTCGATCGCCTCGGCCAGCGTCGACACCTCGACGGTGCGGGACTCGCGGTGGGCGAGGGCCTGGTCGTGCAGCACCCGCTGGTCGGCCTCCAGGGCGGCCAGCACCGCGCCGACCACGTCCGCCACCGGGGTGGGGGCCTTCGAGCCGTCCGTACGCCGGACCACGACCGCGTTGCCGGCGGCCAGGTCGCGGGGGCCGACCTCGACGCGTACCGGATAGCCGCGCAGCTCGGCGTCGACGGCCCGGCGGCCGAACGCGGTGTCGGTGCGGTCGTCCAGCGCGACCCGGACGCCAGCGTCCCGCAGGCCGTCACGGAGCTTGGCCGCCGCCTCGGCGACGCCCTCGCCGTCCTTGACGATCATCACGTACGCCTGGATCGGGGCCAGCTTCGGCGGCACCCGCAGGCCGTTGTCGTCGCCGTGGGCCATGATCAGGCCGCCGAGCATCCGGGTCGAGGTGCCCCAGGAGGTCGTCCAGGCGTGCTCGCGGCCGCCCTCGGCGGAGGAGTAGCTGATGTCGAAGGCCTTGGCGAAGTTCTGCCCCAGCTCGTGGCTGGTGCCGAGCTGGAGGGCCTTGCCGTCGCCCATCATGCCTTCGCAGGTGTACGTGGCGGTCGCGCCGGCGAAGCGCTCCCGGGCGGTCTTCAGACCGACCACCACCGGGATGCCGAGCACGTTGACCATCAGGTCCTCGTACGCCTCGTGCAGGATCCGCCGCGCGTAGGCGCGGGCATCCTCGCGGGTGGCGTGCGCGGTGTGCCCCTCCTGCCAGAGGAACTCGCTGGTCCGCAGGAAGATCCGCGGGCGCAGCTCCCAGCGGACCACGTTGGCCCACTGGTTGAGCAGCAGCGGTAGGTCCCGGTACGAGTCGATCCACTTGGCCATGAACTCGCCGATCACCGTCTCGCTGGTGGGGCGCACCACCACCGGCTCGGCGAGCTGCTTGCCGCCACCGTGGGTGACGACGGCGAGCTCCGGCGAGAAGCCCTCGACGTGCTCGGCCTCGCGCTTCAGGTAGCTCTCCGGGATGAAGAGCGGGAAATACGCGTTCTCCGCGCCGGCCGCCTTGATCCGGGCGTCCATCTCGGCCTGCATCCGCTCCCAGATGGCGTAGCCGGCCGGTCGGATGACCATGGTGCCGCGGACCGGGCCGTTGTCGGCCAGCTTCGCCTTGGCGATCAGGTCCTGGTACCAGCGGGGAAAGTCCTCCGCACGGGGAGTGAGCACGCGTGCCATGACCGCACATCCTAGGCGGCGTCCGCCCCGCCGCTGCGCCCGGGAGGCGGCGCGCCGCGTCCGCGTCGCCGGACGGCCGGCGGCGCCGGGCCGGGTCGGTCGCGCAGACGCGGGGTCCGCCGGGCGATCGTAGACTTCGACCACCATGGTTGAGCTGAGGGATTCCGCCCGGCAGCGGCTGCGCGACACGATCGTAGACGCCGCTCGCGCGCAGACCGTCGCGTCCGGCTGGGACGGGGTGCGGATGGGTGGGGTGGCGGCCGCGGCCGGGGTGAGCCGGCAGACCGTCTACAACGAGTTCGGCAGCAAGGCGGGGCTGGCCGAGGCGCTCGCCCGACGCGAGGTGGACCGGTTCGTCGCCGACGTCCGCGCGGCCCTGCGCGAGCACGGCGCCGACGTGCGGGCCGGCGCGTACGCGGCCATCTGGCACACGCTGACCGAGGCGGCCGGCAACCCGCTGATCAAGGCGATCCTGACCAGCGCCCGGGGCGGCTCGGACGCGCTGCTGCCGTACCTGACCACCCGCGCCGAACTGGTGCTCACCGAGGCCTCCGGCGCCCTGCTGGACTGGGCGGGCGACCACCTGCCCGCCGCCGATCCGGCGGCCCTGGCCTTCGCCGCCGACACCGTCGTCCGCCTCGTGGTCAGCCACATCGTCCTGCCCCGCGCCCCCATCGACCAGACCGCCTCCTCCCTGGCCGACCTCGCCCTCCACCTCTTCCTCACGGCCGCAACCCCCTGACCCGGATCCCCCTCCCCCACCCCACCCCAGATCGGCGTGCACTTTCCCGGAATGAGTGGCTAAGCGGCCCGAAATGGCCACGCTTTCCGGGAAAGTGCACGGCCGGGCGGGGCGGGTTGGGGGCGCTCGCGGGGCGCGGGGCGGAGCCCCGGGGGGGGTTAGTGGAGGGGGTGGCCGCGGAGGATGGTGCGGGAGGGGGTGCGGACCACGCGGAGGTCGCGGCGGGGGTCCTCGGGGTAGACGGTGAGGTCGGCGAGGCCGCCCTCGACCAGGCCGGGGAAGCCGAGCCAGGCGCGGGCGCCCCAGGAGGCGGCGGCGAGGACGTCCGTGGCGGACATGCCGGCCTGCTCGTGCAGGAGCAGCATCTCCTCGGCGGCCAGCCCGTGGTCGATGCCGCCGCCCGCGTCGGTGCCGACGTAGATCGGCACGCCGGCCTCGTACGCGGCCCGGACCACCTCGGGGAAGCGGTCGCGCAGGGTGAGCATGTGGTCGGCGTACCCGGGGAACCTGGCCCGGGCCTGGTCGGCGATGCCGCCGAAGGTCCGAATGTTGATCATCGTGGGGATCAGCGCGGTGCCCTGCCGGGCCATCAGGTCGATCAGGTCGAGGCTCAGGCCGGTGCCGTGCTCCACCGAGTCCACCCCGGCGCGCACCATGATCTCCACGGCCGACTCGGAGAAGGTGTGCACCGCGGCCCGGGCCCCGGCGGCGTGCGCGGCCGCGACGGCCGCGGTCATCGTGTCGGCGTCCCAGGACGGCGCCAGGTCGCCGACGCCCCGGTCGATCCAGTCGCCGACCAGCTTGACCCAGCCGTTGCCGGCGGCGGCCTGGGCCGCCACCGTCGCGGCCACCTCCGCCGCGCCGACCTCCACCCCGATGTCGCGCAGGTAGCGCTTCGGCGGGGCGACGTGCCGCCCGGCGCGGGCCAGGCGCGGCAGGTCCGGCTCGTCGTCGAGTTCCGGGTACGGGTACGGCGAGCCAGCGTCCCGGATGGCGAGCACCCCGGCGTCCCGGTCGATCCGGGCCAGCTCGCGGGCCTGGTCGAGCGAGGTGATCGGGGAACCGCCCCGGGCGATGCCGATGTGGCAGTGCGCGTCGACCAGTCCGGGCAGCACGTACCCGCCGTCCACCACGGTCTCGGCGCCGGGCACCGGTTCGAAGGTGACCCGGTCGCCGACCAGCCAGAGATCCCGGACCTCGTCGTCCGGCAGGAGCACACCGCGCACATGCAGAGCCATGTGCACAGTCCTACCCGATCACCCCCCGCCGTGCCGCGCCGGGCCGGAGCCGCCCCGGCAGTCACCCCGGCAGGCTCACCCGGATGGGGTGGGGCGGCCTCACCCGGTGCCGGTGGACGGTGGTCGGACCCCGAGAGGTCAGGGAGGAAACATGGCTGTCCGGACGACGGCACGTCCCTCGCCCACCGACGAGGTCCCGCTGCACCCGGCGTACGGCTACCTGCTGCGCCGCCAGCGGCACCCGGTCGGCGTCCGCGGCGGGCCGCGGCGCGCCCCGCGCGGGTTCCATCTGACCGACAACGACCAGCGGCAGGTCCGGTCGGCGTACGAGCTGCGCATGCGGCAGCTGGCCCGCGCGGTGGTGACGGCCGGCCGGCAGCCGGGCGACGCGACGGAGAACCTGGTCGGGCAGTTGGAACAGCGGATCGACGCGCTGGTGCACCGGGCCGGTTTCGCGCCCTCGGTCGACGCGGCGCGGGATCTCGTCGCCCACAACACCTTCACCGTCGACGGCGGCAAGGTCAACCGGTCCTCGTACCTGGTCCAGCCGGGGCAGACCATCCAGGTGCGCCCGGACCGGCAGTGCCGCGCGCCGGTCGCCATCGCCGTGGCGGAGCACGCCGGGGGCGACGCGCCGCCGTACCTGGAGGTCAGCTCGGAGCGGCTCACCGCGACCCTGACCCGGGAGCCGCAACGGCAGGAGGTGCCCGCGCTGCGGGACATCCCCCTCGCCGTCCACCCCGACAAGGAGGTCGCGCGATGAGCATGCCGATTCCGAACGACCGACGGGTGCCCAACTACCTGCGGCAGAGTGGCCGGCCGCAGCTGACACCGCGGCAGCGGCGCCGCGCCGAGCACAAGGAGGCGCGGCGGGAGAGCATCCTGGGTCAGCGTCCACCGAAGCGGTCGCGGGGCCGGTGACCCGGGGCCGGGTGGCGGTAGCGGCCGCCGCCCGGCCGACCCGACGGACCCCGGGTGCCGGCGACGGAGGCCGGCCGCCACCCTTCGTGCCCTCACGCTTGTTCTTCGGCGACGTGCTCGCCTTGCGCCGGCCACCACCCGGGCAGGTCCCAGTAACGCCCCCGTCTGCTTCATCATCTTCTGCGCGTCGGCAGAGCGGTTGAGCAGGCGCAAGCCGCCGACCACCTCCACCCAGCCGTTGCCGGCGGCCTGCGCCATCACCGTCGCGGCCACCTCCGCCGCGCCGACCTCCACGCCGATGTCGCGCAGGTAAACCTGCGGCGGGGCGACCTGCCGCCCGGCACGGGCCAGTCGCGGCAAATCCGGCTCGTCGTCGAGTTCCGGGTACGGGAACAGCCAGCCGGCGTCCCGGATGGCGAGCACCCCCGCGTCCCGATCGGTACGGGCCAGCTCGCGGGCCTCGTCGTGCGAGCTGATCGGGGCGCCGCCGGGAGCGATGCCGCTGTGGCAGCGCGCATCGACCAGGCCGGGCAGCACCAACCCGTCGTCCACGACGGCCTCCGCGTCGGGGCACCGGTTCGAAGGTGACCCGGTCGCCGACCGGCCACAGATCCCGAACCTCGTCGTCCGGCGGCCACGCCGCGGACCCGCCAGGGCATCCGTCCTCCGTCTCGACGTCAGAAGTGGTGCCGCGATCAACCTTCCCGTCTTCCCGAGTCCGGGTCACCCAACAGCCCCGATTCCGCACGGTAGCCGGGAGAGCACGCTAAGAGACGAACAGTTGATTGACAGATTTATTTATTTAAGCATGCCTTGATGAAAAGATCCTTCGTCGCCAGGATGCTGCGAAAGCGCCCGCACCTCAGGGCTCGCACAGTTTCGCCTCACAAAGGAGCGTCGAGACAGTGGCATCACGACGATGGCGTACGGCAGCGGCCGGCCTGGCGGCCGGCCTCCTCCTCCCGATCGGCGCCGGCGCACCACCCGCCGCCGCCCGCCCCGATCAGACCCCCGAAAAGGCCGAAGCCGAGGCGGTGGCCGCGAAGGTCGACAAGAAGGTCACCAGCCAGCTGGCCAAGGACGGCAAGTCAAGTTTCTGGGTCTTCCTGGACAGCAAGGCCAACCTCTCCGGCGCGGCCAAACTCCGCCACAAGGCCGACAAGGCCGCGCACGTCTACCGGATCAAGACCGAGCACGCCAACCGCAGCCAGGCCGGCCTGCGCTCGATGCTCGCCACGCGGGGCGCCGACTTCACCCCCTTCTGGCTGGCCAACACGATCAAGGTGACCGGTGACGCCGACCTGCTCGGCGACATCGCCGTACGCTCCGACGTCGCCGAGATCCTCGCGGACGACCCGGTACACATCCCCGAACCACTGCCCGGCGAGGTCGTCCCCAGTACCGACGCGGTGGAGTGGAACATCGACCGCATCGGCGCCCCCCGGGTGTGGAACGAGCTGGGCGTACGCGGTGAGGGCATCGTGGTGGCAAACATCGACAGCGGGGTGGACGCCACCCACCCGGCCGTTGCGGCGAGCTACCGGGGCCGCAACGGTGATGGAACGACCAACCACAACTACAACTGGTTCGACCCGGCCGGCGTCTGCCCCACCGCGGCACCGTGCGACAACAACGACCACGGCACACACACCATGGGCACGATGGTCGGCGCGGACGGCGCGAACGTGATCGGCGTGGCCCCAGGGGCGAAGTGGATCGCCGCCAAGGGCTGCGAGACCACCAGCTGCTCGCGGGCATCGCTGCTCGCCGCCGGCCAGTGGATCGTCGCCCCCACCGACCTCACCGGTGCGAACCCCCGCCCCGATCTCGCCCCCGACGTCGTGAACAACTCCTGGGGCTCCAGCGTCTACGACCCGTGGTACACCGAGACCGTCTCGTCGTGGCTGGCCGCCGGCATCTTCCCGGCCTTCTCCAACGGCAACAGCGGCCCGAGCTGCAACACCTCCGGCAGCCCCGGGTCGTACACCATCAGCTACAGCTCCGGCGCGTTCGACGTGAACAACGCGATCGCAAGCTTCTCCAGCCGGGGCACCGGCGAGAACGGCGACATCAAGCCGAACATCGCCGCGCCGGGCGCCAACGTCCGCTCGTCCGTGCGAGGCGGCTACGCGTCCTTCAGCGGTACCTCCATGGCCTCGCCGCACACCGCGGCGACTGTGGCGCTGATGTGGTCGGCCTCGCCAGCCATCCAGGGAGACATCACCGAGACCAGGCGCATCCTGGACGACACCGCCATCGACGTCAACGCCCTCACCTGCGGTGGGACGGTGGACGACAACAACGTCTTCGGCGAGGGTCGGCTCGACGCGTACGCAGCGGTCAACGCCACCCCTCGGGGCGCGCTCGGCGCGCTCGGCGGTCAGGTGACCTCGGGCGGGAACGCGCTGGCCGGGGCCAGCGTGACGGTCGCCGGCCCGATGGGCCGGACCACCACCACCGCCGCCGACGGGTCGTACGGGTTCGACCGGTTGATGGTCGGCGACTACAACATCTCGGTCAGCAAGTTCGGCTACCTGACGGCGACGAGGTCGGTGACGGTCACCGAGAACCAGTCCGTCGAGGCGGACATCACCGTCGAGCAGGCCCCGTCGGCCACGCTCAGCGGCACGGTGACCACCTCGGCCGGTCCGGCCGGCGGCGCGCGCGTCACCATCCTCGGCACCCCGCTGTCCGCGACCGCAGACGAGCAGGGTCGCTACCAGGTGAGGGTGCCGCACGGTCAGTACGACGTCCGCTTCGCCCACGCCTACCGCTGCGCCGACGTGGTGACCCGTCCGGCGACGGTCAACGCGGACACCGTCCTGGACGTCGGCATGCCCGACCGGGTGGACGCCTTCGGTTACGCCTGCGGCGCGGCCGGCGGTTCCTTCGTCAGCGGCACGGAGCTGATGCCGTTGACCGGGGACGACCGGACCAGCGCCGTCACGCTGCCCTTCCGGGTGCCGCTCTACGGCAGGTCGTACCGGGACGCCTGGGTGAGCACCAACGGCGTGCTCGGCTTCGGCACCTCGTCGACCAGCCGCGCCAACACCGCCCTGCCGAACACCACCAACCCGGACCTCGCGCTCTTCCCGTTCTGGGACGACCTCTACGTGGAGGCCGACTCGGGCATTTACACCGCCGTCACCGGGGTCAGGCCGCACCGCTCCTTCGTGGTGGAGTGGCGCAACGTCTCCATCTTCAGCGACCGCTCGACGCGACTGACCTTCAGCGCGGCCATCGGCGAGGACGGCTCGATCACCTACCGGTACCGGGACATCGCCGGCACCGGCCCGGAAACCGGCACCGGCGCGACGATCGGACTGGAGAACGTCGACGGCACCGTCGGCTTCGAGTACTCGTACAACACCGCGGCGCTCGCCGACGGTACCGCGATCGCGTTCCGCACCACCCGCAACGGCGTGCTGACCGGTGTGGTCACCGACGGCAACGACGGGCAACCGGTGGTCGGTGCCACGGTGACCGCCCGGGTGGGCGGGGCGACCGCCACGGAGACCACGGAGGCCGACGGCTCGTACCTGATCCAGGCCCCGGCCGGCGCAATCGAGCTCAGCGTCGAGAAGGAGCACTACGAGAGCGCCAACGCTGCGGTCGCGGTGGCGGCCGGTGGGGCGGACGTCCGCTCGGCGGCGCTGCGCACCGCCCGGGTCGGCACCCCGGTCAGCGAGCTGGCCGTCGTCGCGCCAGCGGCACAGACCCGGGCCCGGGAGATCGGCCTGAGCAACACCGGGGCGCTCGGTACCGAGTTCACGGTCACCGAGCTCAACGCCGACGGAGTGCCGCAGGACATCGGCTGGCTGAGCCTCTCCGGCACCAGCGGCACGCTGGCCAGCGGCAGCCGACACACCGTCGGCGTGGCGGTCAGCACCGCCGGCCTGTCACCGGGGACCTACCACAAGGCCAAGGTGCGGGTCGCCTCGGCCAGCGGCCGCCAGCCCGTCCTGGTCATCCCGGTCACCCTGGTGGTGCCGAGCTACGCCCTGGCGATCAACGCGGGAGCGCAGGCGGGACGGACCGACGTGGAGGGCCAGACGTGGTCGCCCGACCAGCCCTGGGCCGCCGGCGGCGCGGGATATCTGGGCAACTCCAACCGGCAGTCGACCAGCAGCCCGATCACCGGGACCAATGATCCGGCCCGCTTCGCCGACCTGCGGGAGGGGATGTACGAGTACCGCGTCGACGGGCTCAGTGACGGCGTCTACACCGTCGAACTGGACTTCGCCGAGGTACGCAGGCAGGCCCCCGACAAGCGGGTCTTCGACGTGCTGCTCGAAGGCCAGGAGGTGCTGCCGTCGCTCGACGTGGCCGGTGAGGTCGGCAGTCTCGCCGCACTCACCAGGTCGTACACCGTGCGGGTGACCGACGGCCAGCTCAACGTGCGGTTCGTGACGCACAAGGGCTACGGCCAGCCGATCCTCAACGCGCTGCGGGTGACGAACCGCCCGGACCTGGTGTCCTGACCAGGAGGGTGGCGTGGGGCCCGGCCGTACTCCGGCCGGGCCCCACGACTGCCGCAGGTGGCGGGAGCCGGCCACCGCTGAGCAGGTCGGTCCGGTGCGGTTACTCCGCCTCGCGCAAGGAGTCCCGCACGCGCACGGTGAGCTCCGGCAGGTCGGCACCACCCTGAGCGTTGATCTCGTCGACCACCGCCACCGCCACGCGTCAACGGGGGCGGTTGTCGCCCTTGCCGAGCTTGTTGAAGTCGATCTTCGGGAGCTTGAAGCCCGGCGGCAGGCCCTGACCGCCGGCCAGGTCACCCGGGTCCAGCCCCGGCGGGAGCTGCGGCATGCCGCCCGGGAAGCCGCCCGGCAGCCCGGCGCCCGCCCCGGTACGCGGCCGACCGCCGCCCTTGGTGCCCTTGCGCTTGTTCTTCGGCGACTTGGTCGCCTTGCGCCGGCCCGCGCCGGGCAGGCCCATCATGCCGCCCATCTGCTTCATCATCTTCTGCGCGTCGGCGAAGCGGTTGAGCAGCTGGTTGACGTCCATCACCGTGACACCCGAACCGGCCGCGATGCGGGCCCGGCGGGAGCCGTTGATGATCTTCGGGGTGGTGCGCTCGGCCGGGGTCATCGACCGGATGATCGCGGTGACCCGGTCGAAGTGCTTGTCGTCCAGCTCGGCGAGCTGGTCCTTCATCTGCCCCATGCCGGGCATCATGGCCAGCACGTTGGCGATCGGGCCCATCCGGCGGACCGCGATGAGCTGGTCGAGGAAGTCCTCCAGGGTGAACTGCTCGCCGCCCATCAGCTTGGCGGTCATCTTCTCCTTCTGATCGGAGTCGAAGGCCTGCTCGGCCTGCTCGATCAGAGTGAGGACGTCGCCCATGCCAAGGATCCGGCTGGCCATCCGGTCGGGGTGGAAGACGTCGAAGTCCTCCAGCTTCTCGCCGGTGGAGGCGAAGAGGATCGGCTGCCCGGTGACCTCCCGGACGGAGAGCGCGGCGCCACCGCGGGCGTCGCCGTCGAGCTTCGACAGCACCACGCCGGTGATCCCGACGCCGTCGCGGAACGCCTCGGCGGTGCGGACCGCGTCCTGACCGACCATCGCGTCGATGACGAAGATGACCTCGTCCGGGTCGACCGCGTCGCGGATGTCGGCGGCCTGCTGCATCATCTCGGCGTCGATGCCGAGGCGGCCGGCGGTGTCGACGATGACGATGTCCCGGGCGGCCCGCCGGGCGTGCTCGATCGAGGCACGCGCGACCTGCACCGGGTCGCCGGTGCCGTTCCCGGGCTCTGGGGCGTACACCTCGACGCCGGCGCGGCCACCGAGCACCTGGAGCTGCCCGACGGCGTTGGGGCGCTGGAGGTCGGCGGCGACCAGCAGCGGCTGGTGACCCTGGGCCTTGAGCCAGCGGGCCAGCTTGCCGGCGAGGGTGGTCTTACCGGAGCCCTGCAGGCCGGCCAGCATGATCACGGTCGGCGCCTGCTTGGCGAACTGGAGCCGCCGCCCCTCGCCGCCGAGGACGTTGATCAGCTCCTCGTTGACGATCTTGACGATCTGCTGCGCCGGGTTGAGCGCCTCGGAGACCTCCGCGCCGCGGGCCCGCTCCTTGAGGTTGGCGATGAAGCCCTTGACCACGGGCAGCGCGACGTCCGCCTCCAGCAACGCCATGCGGATCTCGCGCGCGGTGGCGTCGATGTCGGCGTCGGTGAGCCGACCCTTGCCGCGGAGCTTGGTGAAGATCCCGGACAGGCGGTCACTCAAGGTGTCAAACACGCGAACATCCCGTTTGTCGGTGTTACGGCGGGCACTACCCGGCCGGTGTACAGCGGCCGGCCACCGCTAGGGTAGCCCGCCGCCCGCACCCGCGTACCAGCCCGGCCCAGCCGCCGGACCCGCCCGGTCCCGTCGCCCGGGCCGGCCCGCACGGCGACGGCTGAATCGTCTACGTCATCAGCTCGACAGCGTCTGCGGGGCCCTCCGCCCCCTCCGAGCGACGGCAGGGCGCCGCCCGGCGCACCCCGCCGTCCCGGGGATCAGCGGCGCAGGCCCAGCCGGGTGCGGATGTCCGCGGCCACCTCCGCCGGGGACCGGCCATGGTTGTCGACCACGAACGCCCCGTTCAGCCAGACGATCACGAGCTGACCAGCCCCGACTGGTACGCGAAGACCACCAGCTGGGCCCGGTCCCGGGCGGCCAGCTTGACCATCGCCCGGCTGACGTGGGTACGCGCGGTGGCCGGGCTCACCACCAGCCGGTCGGCGATCTCGGCGTTGCTCAGCCCCTCGCCGACCAGCCCCACCACCTCCCGCTCCCGCTCGGTGAGGGTGTCCAGCCGGGGGTGCGGGCGGGGCACCCGGGCCGGCCGGGTGGCGAACTCCCGCACCACCCGCCGGGTCACCGACGGCGAGAGCAGCGCCTCCCCCTCGGCGACGAGGCGCACCGCCCGCAGCAGCTCGGCCGGCCGGGTGTCCTTGGTCAGGAAGCCGCTCGCCCCGTGCCGCAGCGCGTCGAAGACGTACTCGTCCAGCTCGAAGGTGGTCAGCACGATCACCCGGGTACCGGCCAGCTCCGGGTCGGCGACGATCCGGCGGGTGGCCTCGATGCCGTCGACACCGGGCATCCGGACGTCCATCAGCACCACGTCGGGGCGTACCTGGCGGGCCAGCTCCACCGCCCGCAGCCCGTCGGCGGCCTCGCCGGCCAGGGTGAGGTCGTCCTCGCTCTCGATCAGCGCGCGCAGCCCGATCCGGACGAGGTCCTGGTCGTCGGCGACCACCACCCGGATCACCGCCGCACCTCCACCGGCAGCCGGGCGGACACCCGGAAGCCGCCGTCGGGGCCGGGGCCGGCGGTCAGCGAGCCGCCCAGCGCGGTGACCCGTTCCCGCATCCCGGCCAGCCCGTGCCCCGCCGCGCCGGGCGCGCCCACGCCCCGGTCGGTCACCTCCACCACCAGTTCCTCCCGGCCGTAGTCGACCCGCACCCGCGCGGCGGCGACCCGGGCGTGCCGCAGCACGTTGGTCAGCGCCTCCTGCACCACCCGGTAGGCGGCCAGGTCCACCGCGGCGGGCAGCGGCCGTGGCTCGCCGGTCACCCGCAGGTCGACGGCGAGGCCCGCCCCGGCCAACCGCTCCCGCAGGGCGTCGAGCCGGGCCAGCCCCGGCACCGGCCCCCGCTCGGTGCCCCGCCGGACCGCACCGAGGGTGACCCGAAGCTCATCCAGGGCCTCCCGGCTGGTCCGGCTGATCGCGGTCAGCGCCGCCTCGGCCTGCTCGGGCCGCTTGGGCATCAGGTGCAGCGCGATGTCGGCCTGCATGCTGATCGCCGCGAGCCCGTGCCCCACCACGTCGTGCACCTCCTGGGCGATGCGCAGCCGCTCCTCGTCGGCCTGCCGGCGGGCCTGCTCGGCCCGGGCCCGGGTGACGGTCTCCCGGTTGGTCCGCACCGCCACCCCCAGCGCGAACGGTACGACGACCCAGGCCGATCCGGGCAGCACCCCGGGCAGGCCGGGCGAGGCGCCCCGGGACCAGAAGACGTGCACCAGGATCACCGCGAGCGCCGCCGCCCCGGCGACGGCGGCCGGCCGGATCGGCAGCCGGACCGCCACCGTGTAGACGGCGACCAGGAAGGTCAGCAGCACCGGCCCGTACGGGTAGCCGAGCACCAGGTAGGCGGAGACGGCGACGGTGACCACGGCGAGGGTGGCGCGGGGGGCGAGGCGGCGCCCGGTCAGCGCGAGGGTGGCGACCGTGACCAGGGCCAGGCAGCCGGCGTCGACCGGCGCGGCACCGGGCTGGTTGCGGCCGGCCGGGCCGGTGGCGAGCAGGCCGAGCAGCAGCAGGACCACGGCCAGCGCCAGGTCGGCCGCCGCCTCCTGGCGACGGCTGCCGGAGTGTTCCCGCAGGCGCATGCCGGTCATTCTGCCCCCGGTCCGGGCGGGCGTCGTCCGCCCGCGCGCGGCACCACGGCTACGCCGCCGGACGTACCCGCGGTCGGCGGTCGGGTCAGACGGCGGCCAGCACGGCGGCTTCGAGCCGGACCCGTTCGGCGTCGGAGGGCCAGCCGCCGACCAGGTAGAACGCGTCCACCACGTCGCCGCCGAGGGTGGAGATCCGGGCCGCGCGGACCTGGGCGCCGGCCTCGTCGAGGGCGCAGGTCACCCGGTAGAGCAGCCCGGCGGCGTCGGCGGCGCGCAGCTCCAGCAGCACCGCGTCGGTGGCCGCCTCCCGGTGCCAGACCACTCGCGGCGCGGCCCCCTCCCCCCGCGCCGCGAGAGCCCGGCCGCGCAGCCGCTGGGTGACGGAGACGTCCCCGTTGACGGCGCGACGCAGATCGGCGCTGAGCGCGATCGGGTCCGGCGCGAGCCCGTAGCGGGGCTGCACCCGGCACTCGACCAGGGCCCGGCCATCGACCGTGGAGGCGTCCGCGGCCAGTACCTCCAGCCGGTGCAGGGCCAGGCAGCCGGCCACCGTCGCGAGCAGGCCGCGCCGGTCGGCCGCGGCCACCGACACCCGGTCCTCGGTCAGGTGTACGACCGGCAGCGGCCCCGCCACCAGCGCCGGGTCCGGGGCCGGGGGCGCGGGCAGGGCGCCGGTGTCCAGCGCGGTACGCACCCGGGCCACCAGCTCGGCGACCAGCCGCCCCTTCCAGTCCGACCAGGCGGCCGGCCCGGTGGCCGCCGCGTCGGCGCGGACCAGGGCGTGCAGCAGGTCCAGCGTGGTGGTGTCGCCGACCCGCTCGGCGACCCCGGCGATGGTCACCGGGTCGTCGAGGTCCCGCCGGGTGGCCACGTCGGGCAGGAGCAGGTGCAGCCGGACCAGCGTGCCGATCAGCGCCGCCTCGGGCGCGGGCAGGCCGATCCGGGCGGCCACCGCCTCGGCCACCGGCGCCCCCACGGTGCTGTGGTCGCCGGGTAACCCCTTGCCGATGTCGTGCAGGAACGCGCCGAGCAGCAGCAGGTCGGGACGGTCCACCTCGCGGGTGTGCCGGCTCGCCTCGTACGCGGTCTGCACCAGGTGCCGGTCGAGGGTGAACCGGTGCACCGGGTTGTGCTGGGGCAGGCTGCGCAGCCGGGTCCACTCCGGCAGCCAGCCGTCGATCAGGCCGTACCGGTCGCAGGTCTCCCAGGCGGGCACCAGACCGGGACCGGCCCCGAGCAGGGTGATCAGCGCGGCGCGGGCGGCCGGCGGCCAGGGCGCGGGCAGCGGCGGGCAGTACGCGGCCAGCCACTCGCAGGTGGCCCGGGCGATCGGCAGCCGGGTGGTGGCCGCGGCGGCGGCGATCCGCAGCGACAGGCTCGGGTCGGGGCGGGCGCCGATGGCGGTGCGGGCCAGCACCAGTTCCCCGTCGTGCTCGACGACGTCCCGGGCGACGGGCCGGCGCACCGGGCGGCCGTCGCCGCCCCGGCGGCGGCCGGAGCGCAACCGGTCGGCGGCGCGCCAGGCGTCGTCGAGGGCGTGGCTGACCGTCCGGGCGTCCCCGGCGACCCGGCGCAGCAGCACGTCACCGTCGCTGGCCGTGGCGCCGGGCTGCTGCGCGTCGTCGGACCCGCCGGGCGGGGACTGTCGCAGGCCGAGCAGGCCGGCCACGCCGTCGCGTTCCTGGGCGATGAGCCGGTCGACCCGGCGGCCGACCTGCTGGTGCAGGGCGTCGCGGGTGTCCAGCAGGCGCAGGTGCGCGGCCCGGACGGCGGGGCGCAGCGCGTCGGTGATGCCGGCGGTGGCGATGGCCCGCAGCAGGCCCACGTCACGCAGCCCGCCGGCGGCCTCCTTGAGGTCTCCCTCGAGCAGGAAGGCCAGCTCGCCGTGGGTACGCCAGCGGCTCTCGGTGATCTCCCGCAGGGCGGGGAGCCGGCGGACGGCGGTACGCCGCCAGTGGTCGGCGGCGGTGCGGATGAGGGTGTCGGCGAGCGCCCGGTCGCCGGCGACGAAGCGCGCGTCGAGCAGCGCGAGGGCGACCTTGACGTCGTCCTGGGCCACGGAGAGCGCCTCGGCGAGGGTGCGCACCGAGTGGTCGAGCCGCACGCCAGCGTCCCAGATGGGGTACCACAGCGACGCGGCGAACTCGTCGACGCCGGGCACCCCGGCGTGCAGCAGCACCAGGTCGAGGTCGCCGTGCGGCGCGCACTGCCGCCGTCCCAGCCCGCCGACCGCGACCAGCGCGATCCCCTCCCGCCCCGGCACCAACGACCCGAGCCACCGGTCAAACCCGGCAGCCCGCTCCCGCCGCGCCGCCTCCCCGATGCCACCGACCTCGTTGATCAAGAGGTTTGCGTCACCGTTGTCGGTGTTTCCTGACGCATTCCTCTTGATCAACGAGGTCATGGTGGCTCCTAGAGGGCGTCGAGGCCGCGTTCGCCGGTACGGACCCGGACGACCTCCTCGACCCCGGTGACCCAGACCTTGCCGTCGCCGATCTTGCCGGTCCGGGCGGCGGCGACGATCGCGTCCACGATCTTGTCGACGTCCATCTCGTCGGTGAGCACCTCGACCCGGATCTTGGGCAGGAACTCGACCGTGTACTCGGCACCCCGGTAGACCTCGGTGTGCCCCTTCTGCCGCCCGTACCCCTGGACCTCGCTGACGGTCAGGCCGGCCACGCCGAGGGCGTGCAGGGCCTCCTTCACCGCGTCCAGCTGGTACGGCTTGATGACCGCGGTCACCAGCTTCATGTCCAACCCCTCCATCCCAGGAACGTTAACCGGCGACCTTCTCGTTGACCGGCTCGGTGGCCGGTTCGCCGGCCTCGCCCGAAGCCGGCTTCCCGGCGCCCGGGGTGAGCCCGGCCAGCGCGAAGGCCCCACCGCCGGCGCTGCCGGTGGTCGGCGACATGTCGTACGCGCTCTCCGCGTGCTCGGCCACGTCGATGCCGGCGACCTCGTCCTCGGCGTCGGAGCGGAGCCCGATCAGCGCCTTGACGGCGAGCGCGATCACCACGGCCACCCCGAAGGAGTAGACCGAGACGATGCCGCTGCCCAGCGCCTGACGGCCGAGCTGGGTCAGCCCGCCGCCGTAGAACAGGCCCTCGCTGCCGCCCAGGCCCTCGATGGCCGAGTTGACCTGGAGGGTGGCGAAGAAGCCGATGGAGAGCGAGCCGATCCAGCCGGCGACGAAGTGCACGCCGACCACGTCGAGCGAGTCGTCGAACCCGAGCTTGTACTTCAGGCCGACCGCCACCGCGCAGACCGCGCCGGCGATGAGGCCGAGCAGCACCGCCGGCAGCGGGGCGATGAAGCCGCAGGCCGGGGTGATGGCGACCAGGCCGGCGACGGCGCCGGAGGAGGCGCCGACCAGGGTCGGCTTCCCGTTGCGCAGCCACTCGACGATGATCCAGCCGACCAGGCCGGCGGCCGTGGCGACCTGGGTGTTGACGAAGGCCACCGCGGTGGTGCCGTCGACGGTCAGCTCGGAGCCGGCGTTGAAGCCGAACCAGCCGAACCAGAGCAGGCCGGCACCGAGCGCGACCAGCGGGACGTTGTGCGGCTTGAAGCTCTCCCGGGGCCAGCCGAGCCGCTTGCCGAGCACCAGCACCAGGCCGAGCGCGGCGGCGCCGGCGTTGATGTGGACCGCGGTGCCACCGGCGAAGTCCAGTGCCTTGATCTTGGCGCCGATGAAGCCGCCACCCCACACCCAGTGCGCGACCGGGATGTAGACCAGCGTGAACCAGGCGAAGGCGAAGAGCAGCCACCCGGAGAACTTCAGCCGGTCGGAGACCGCGCCGCTGATCAGGGCCACCGTGATGACCGCGAACATCATCTGGAAGACCAGGAAGACGTACGTGGGGATGCCGGTCCCCGCGCCGAGGAAGAGCCACTCCTCGCCGATGAAGCTGGTCTCGGTGCCGAGGTACTGGGTGAAGCTGCCGATCACGTTGTTGACGCCCGCGTTGTCGTTGGTGCCGAACGCGAGGGTGAAGCCGTAGATGACCCAGAGAACGGAGATGAGCCCGATCGAAGAGAAGCTCATCATCATCATGTTGAGTACGCCCTTGGACCGGTTGAGCCCCCCGTAGAACAGGGCCAGCCCCGGCGTCATGAGCAGCACGAGCGCAGACGACAGGAGCAACCAGGCGGTGTTGCCGGTGTTGATCTCCACGCTGCCTCCTCTCGGTGTGGAAGTCCTCCCATCCGACTGGAACCTGGCAGCATCGCCCGTCAGCCGGTTGGCGGGAAGCTTCGCCGCCGCCTGTTTCCTTCACCGACACCGCTCGATTTCCGACGCGTGACGGCTTGTTTCGGGCATGTGAAGAACGTCGATCATGGCTCCCCGAAACGACGTGAGTGGCCGTCGCGCGCGCGACGGCCACTCCTGTCGGGTCGACCGGGGTCAGCGCAGGGCGTACTCCAGGGCGTGCCGCTCGTAGTCGAGCAGCCGCAGGTCGCGCATCGGGCGGCGCAGGTGGCCCTTGTGCACGATCCGCACGAACGCCGGCTCACCGGCCGCCGCCATCCGACGGATGCCCTCGACGTGGTCGACGATGCGCTTGCGGATGGTCCGGATCAGCCGGTGCCGGTCGCGCGGGATCAGCCCGTACGCGTCGGCGAAGAGCCGCAGCCGGCGCGGCCGGTCCGGGTGCTTCCAGCCGAGGGTGATCGAGTCCCGGTCGGAGAAGATCGGCACCCAGGTCCAGGCCGCGTACGCCACGTCGTAGATCCGGGCGCCGGGCGAGGCGAGGTCGAAGTCGATCAGCCCGAGGGTGCCGTCCGGCCGCCAGATGACGTTGTGCGGGGCGGCGTCGTGGTGGCAGATGACCTCGGTGTCCGGCGGCGGCGGGCCGAACGAGCGCCAGACCGCGCCGGGCGGCGGGGCGAAGCCGTACTGCGCGTCGTGGAACATCCGCAGCATGGTCGCCACCGTCACCAGCGCCTCGTCGGTGACCCAGTGCGGGGCCAGCGGGTACTCCCCGCACTCCCCCTCCAGGTACGACAGGACCTCCCGGTTGCGCTCGTCCATGCCGAGCGCGCGGGGCGCGCCGGTGAACCCGACGTACTCCAGGTGGCGCAGCAGGGCGTGCACCGAGGGCGTCCACGGGCCGGCGTTGCGCCGGACGGTGTCGCCGACCCGGACCACGGTGCTCACGTTCCCGCCGTGCAGCGGGATCTCCTGCGAGGTCACGTACGGTCTCCCCAGGGCCGGCGGCGCGTGGCGAGGGTCACGCCACCCGGCGAACGCGCGATCGTCAGTCGTCACCGCGAGATTACGCGTCCCGGGCGAGCGGCTCGGTGCCGAGCAGCGCGTCGACGAACTGCGCCGGGTCGAACGGGGCCAGGTCGTCCGCGCCCTCGCCCAGCCCGACCAGCTTGACCGGGATGCCGAGCTTGCGCTGCACGGCGATCACGATGCCGCCCTTGGCGGTGCCGTCGAGCTTGCTCAGCACCACCCCGGTCACGTTGACCACCTCGGTGAAGACCCGGGCCTGCTCCAGGCCGTTCTGGCCGGTGGTGGCGTCCAGGACGAGCAGTGTCTCGTCGATCGGGCCGTGCTTCTCCACCACCCGCTTGACCTTGCCCAACTCGTCCATCAGGCCGATCTTGTTCTGCAGGCGACCAGCGGTGTCGATCACGACGGTGTCGGTGCCGGCCTCGATGCCCTCGCGGACGGCGTCGAAGGCGACACTGGCCGGGTCGGCGCGCTCCGCGCCGCGCACGGTGATGGCACCCACCCGGCCGCCCCAGGTCTCCAGCTGGTCGGCCGCGGCGGCCCGGAAGGTGTCGGCCGCGCCGAGGGTGACCGTCCGGCCGTCGGCGATCAGCACCCGGGCGATCTTGCCGCAGGTGGTGGTCTTGCCCGCGCCGTTGACGCCGACCACCATCAGCACCGCCGGCCGGCCGTCCTTGGGAGCGGTCCGCAGGGCGCGGTCCAGGGTCGGGTCGAGGGCGTTGACCAGCTCGGCGGCGAGCAGCGCGCGCAGCTCGTTGGCCGAGCGGGTGCCGAGCACCCGGGTCCGCTCGCGGAGCCGGTCGACGATCTCCCGGGTCGCGTCGATGCCGACGTCGGCGGTGATCAGGCTGTCCTCGATCTCCTCCCAGGTGTCCTCGTCGAGGTGGTCGCGGCTGAGCAGGCCGAGCAGGCCCTTGCCGAAGGCGTTCTGCGAACGCGACAGCCGGGAACGCAGCCGGACCAGCCGGCCGGCGGTCGGCTCGGGCACCTCCAGCGCGGGCACCTCGATCACCGGCGGCTCGACCAGGATGCCGGTGGAGAGTTCGGCCTCGGGCGCCTGGACGGGCGGACCGGCCAGGTCCTCCTCGGCCCGGGTGTCGACCTCGGTCTTCGGCAGCGGCGGCTCGGGGCGCCGGCGCAGCCGGGGCACCACCAGGCTGAGGCCGCCGAGGATCAGCACCGCGAGCAGGGCGAGCGCGACGAGGAGGTATTCCGTCATGCCGAAATCCTGTCAGATGCCGGCGGCGGCGTCTCATCGACCGCACCCCGTGGCGTCGGCCGGCTCCGGCGGTAGGCTCGGCCACAGCCAGCAGTGGTGCGACCGCCGGCGGGGTAGTAAAGATGAAGTCCGCTCACCTCGGAGGTCTCACCATGCCCGCCCCATGCCTGCTCATCGGCCCCCTGCTGCGGCGGGTGGTCGGCACGCGGGCCACCGTCTGGGTCGAGACCAGCGCGCCCGCCGTGGTCACCGTCCGCACGGCCGACGGGGCCGCCGGCTCCGCGCCGACCTTCTCCGCGTACGACCACCACTACGCGCTCGTGGTCGTCGAGGGGCTCACTCCGGAGAGCGCCACCAGCTACGAGGTGCTGGTCGACGGCGAGGTCGCCTGGCCGGTACCGCGCGACGGCTTCCCGCCCAGCGTGATCCGTACCCGGGCCGTCGACGACCTCGACCAGCCGGTGCGGCTGCTCTTCGGCTCGTGCCGGGAGACCACCCAGCACGCCACCACCCGACGGCTGCCCCCGGACGCGCTCGACGCGTACGCCCGGCGGTTGATGGCCGACCCGGACCGGGCCGGCCTGCCCGACCTGCTGGTGCTGCTCGGCGACCAGGTCTACGCCGACGTGACCTCGCCCACGGTGAAGCGGCTGCTCAAGCGGCGCCGCCGGCGTCCGAAGAACGCCCCCACCGACCAGGTGGTGAGCTTCGACGAGTACACCAAGCTCTACCTGGAGTCGTGGCGCGATCCGGAGATCCGCTGGCTGCTCTCCACCGTGCCGAGCGTGATGATCTTCGACGACCACGAGGTCATCGACGACTGGAACACCTCCGCGTCGTGGCGGGCGGAGATGCGCACGCAGCCCTGGTGGGCCGAGCGGATCCGCAGCGGCCTCGCCTCCTACTGGGTCTACCAGCACCTGGGCAACCTCTCCCCGGACGAGGTCGCCGACGACCCGCTCTACGCCAAGGTGGTCGCCGCCGAGGACGCCACCACCGTGCTGCGCGAGTTCGGCGAGCGGGTGGACGCCGAGGCGGACGAGGCGCACGACACCGAGCGCTGGCGGGCCGTGCAGTACCAGTGGAGCTACGCCCTCGACCTGGGGCGGACCCGCCTGGTCATGCTGGACAACCGGTGCAGCCGGGTGCTGCAGCCGGGCAACCGGGCCATGCTCCCGCCCGGCGAGTGGTCCTGGTTCCTGGACCGGGCGCACGGGGTCTACGACCACCTGGTGGTCGGCTCCTCGCTGCCCTGGCTGCTGCCCCCGGGGATCCATCACGTGGAGGCGTGGAACGAGCGGCTCGCCGACTCCCGCCGGCCGTGGCTGGCCGGGCTCTCCGAGCGGATTCGCCGGGCCTGTGACCTGGAGCACTGGGCCGCGTTCAGCCGCTCCTTCGACGCGCTCGGCGCGCTCTTCGCCCGGCTCGGCAGCGGCGCTCCGGGCAGCCCGGGCGAGCGGGTCGGCGCCGGCCCGGCGTACGCGCCGCCGGCCTCGATCAGCGTGCTCTCCGGAGACGTGCACCACTCGTACGTGGCCCGGGCCCGGTTCGCCGACCCGGCGGTGCGTACCCCGGTGCACCAGTTGACCTGTTCCCCGATCCACAACCAGGTCCCGGCCGGGATGCGCCCGCTGATGAAGCTGGGCTGGTCGCCGGGGCCAGCCGCGGCCACCCGGGCGCTCGCCCGCTCCGCCGGGGTACGCCGGCCGAGCGTCCGCTGGCGGAAGCTGGCCGGGCCGTACTTCGGCAACGCGGTGGCCACGCTGGCGCACACCGGCCGGCAGGCCGAGGTGCTGATCGAGGGCACCACCAGTGACGGCCACCTGCGCGAGGTCGCCCGGCAGCGGCTCACCCCGGCGGCCTGAGCCGGCCCCGTACGCTCTGTGCCGTGGAAGAGCATCCGCCGGAGACCCTGCGCGCGGTGGAGGACGAACTGACCGCGTTGCTGCGCCGGGGTCGCGCGTTGTCCTGGGAGATCGCCCGGGAGGTGCATCCGAACCTGGAGCCGAACGCGTACGGGCTGCTGCTCTGGCTCCGGCGCTCCGGTTCGATCCGGTTGACCGACCTGGCCGTCCGGCTCGGCATCGGCAAGGGCACGCTCAGCCGGCAGATCCACGGCCTGGAGGGGCTCGGCCTGGTACGCCGGGACCCGGACCCGGACGATCGGCGGGCGGCGCTGATCAGTCTCACCGAGGAGGGCATCCGGCGCTTCGACGCGGCCCGGGCGGCCCGGCTGGGGCAGATCCGCCGGACGATGGAGAGCTGGCCGAGGAGAGACGTGGCGGAGTTCGCCCGGCTGCTGCACCGGTTCAACGAGACCTTCTGACCCCGACCGTCCGGCGGAATACCGTGCCGGCCACCAAGCTGTTGCTTAAGGCAACCAGGCCATACGGTTGCCCGAGGCAACTTCTTCTCTCCGCTCCCACCGGAGGCAGTCACGATGACCCAGGCGCCAGCGCCCACCCGGGCGACCGCCGTCGACATGACCCACCGGCAGATCCTGGAGGCCCTCTCCGGCCTGCTGCTGGGCATGTTCGTCGCCATCCTCTCCTCGACGGTCGTCTCGAACGCGCTGCCGAGGATCATCACCGAGCTGAAGGGTGGTCAGTCCGCGTACACGTGGGTGGTCACCTCGACGCTGCTGGCGACCACCGCGACCACCCCGATCTGGGGCAAGCTCGCCGACCTGACCAGCAAGAAGCTCCTGGTCCAGCTCTCCCTGACCATCTTCGTGCCGTCGGCAGGGCTCCGCCCTGGTCGTCGTCTTCGTCAGCTCATCGCCCGGCTTCACCACGCTGATCCCCGGCGTGGACGCCGGCGCGCTGCAGCGCACCCACGACGAGCTGGTCGCCGAGCTGCGCCGGGAGTGCCGGCGGGGCGCGCACGAGTTCGGCGTGCCGGTCACCCTGCTCTGCCGGCGCGGGGACGCGTACACCGAGCTGTGCGCGGCGGCCGACGAGACCCGGGCGGACCTGGTCGTGGTCGGGGCGTCGGAGCAGGCGGGGCACCGCCTCGTCGGCTCCGTCGCCACCCGGCTGGTCCGCACCGGCCGCTGGCCGGTCGTCGTGGTGCCCTGACCCGCCCGGCGCGGCATATCGAGCCACCACTGTGGCCGGACGAACCTCCGGCGGGTCACCTGTTCGGATCCGCTCACCGTCCGTGGGGCGGCCGATGCGCTCCGGAGCGCCGAGGGGCCGGGGTGCGGTCGCCCGTGATGATGGTGGGGTGGGTGAGATCTTCGGCCGCCGTCCCCCGCGGCGGCGGGTCGTGGTGCTGCTCGCCCTGGCCCTGCTGACCGCCGTCGCGGCGGCCCTGCTGCTCCGGCGGCCCCCGGCCGCGCTCGCGCCCCGTCCCGGCTGGGCCGGCACCGAGCAGGCCGGCTGGATCGCCGGCATCGTCAGCGCGGTGCTCTCCCTGGTCGGCACGGTGGCCGCCGTGCAGGCCCTGCGCACCACCCGCGCCGCCGATCGCCCACCGGCCGGCGGCGCCCGCACGGTGCGGGTCGGTCGGATCCCGCAACCGGCGTCCTGGTTCCAGGACCGGCGCGCCCGGCTGGACCTGGCCCGCGCGGCCCGGTCCGGTCGTACCGCCGTGCTCACCCAGGTGCTCTCCGGCATGGGCGGGGTGGGCAAGACCCAGCTCGCCGCCCAGTTCGCCCGCCGGCTGGCCGACAGCGGCGAACTGGACCTGCTGGTCTGGGCCACCGCGATCAGCCGGGACGCGATCGTCGCCGCGTACGCCCAGGCGGCCCGGGAACTGCGGCTGGTCGACCCGGCGGCCGACCCGGAACAGGCCGCCGCCGCCCTGCTGAGCTGGTGCGAACGCACCGACCGGCGCTGGCTGGTGGTGCTGGACAACCTCGACGCGCCGGCCGACGCCGCCGGCTGGTGGCCACCGGCCAACCGCAACGGCCGCACCATCGTCACCACCAGGCGGCGGGACGCCGTCCTCGGCGCCGACGACCGCACCCTGGTCGAGGTCGGGCTCTTCACCGGCGACGAGGCGGTCGGCTACCTGACCCGGGCGGTCGCCGACCCGGCCCGGCTCGCCGAGGCCGCGCAGCTCGCCGCCGACCTGGGCCACCTGCCGCTGGCCGTCGCCCAGGCCGCCGCGTTCATCCGGGACCGGGGCCTGGACTGCGCCGGGTACCGCCGGATGCTCGCCGACCGCAAGCGCCGGCTCGACGACCTGGTGCCGCAGCCGGACGCCCTCCCCGACGACCATCGGGCGACAGTGGCGGCGACCTGGTCGCTCTCGATCGACGCCGCCGACGCGGCCGCGCCGGTCGGCCTGGCCCGCCCGCTGCTGGAGCTGGCGGCGCTGCTGGACCCGAACGGCGTACCCACCGGTCTCTTCGCCACCCCGGCGGCGCTGGCCCACCTGGCCACGGCCCGGGCCGCCGGGGACGGGGCGCCGGTGGAGGTCGACGACGTGGCCCGGGCGCTGCACAACCTGCACCGGCTCAGCCTGGTCACCCACGACCCGCACGGCGGCAGCCTGCGGGTGCACGCCCTGGTGCAGCGGGCCGCCCGGGACCGGCTCACCGACGCCCAGCTCGTCGCCGCCGTCCGGGTCGCCGCCGCCGCGCTGCTGCACCGCTGGCCGCCGACCGAGGTCGAGCCCCCGGTCAGCCAGGCCTTCCGGGCCAATGCCGCGGCCCTGCGCGACCACGTCGGCGACCTGCTGCTGCGCGCCGGCGCCCACAAGGTGCTCTTCCGCCTCTACGAGAGCCTCGGCGAGTCCGGACTCGTCCGGGCCGCCGTGGACGGCCTGGACGAGGTCATCGCCGACTGCCTCCGGCTGCTCGGGCCGGACCATCGCCAGACGCTGGCCTTCCGCGGCCACCGCAACTTCTGGCGGGGCCGGACCGGGGACGCCGCGGGGGCCGCGGACGCCTTCGCCGAGCTGCTCACCGACTGCCTGCGGGTGGTCGGCCCGGACGACCCGCTGACCCTCACCACCCGGCACAACGTCGCCTACTGGCGGGGTGAGGCGGGCGACGCCGCCGGGGCCGCCGAGGCCACCGCCCAGCTCCTCACCGACCGTCTCCGGCTGCACGGCCCGGAGCACCCGGACACGCTGAACACCCGGGGCAGCCTCGCCTGGCTGCGGGGCAAGGCGGGCGACCGGACCGGCGCGGTCACCGCCCTGCGCGCGCTGCTCGCCGACTGCGAGCGGGTGCTGGGGCCCGAGCACACCACCACGCTCAACGCCCGCAACGGGCTGGCGTGGCAGCTCGGCGCGGCCGGCGAGCACGCCGCCGCCATCGCGGAGACGCGGGCGCTGCTCGACGACTACGTCCGGCTGCTCGGCGTCGACCACCCCGGCACGCTGGACACCCGCCGCAACCTCGCCTGGTGGCGGGGCGAGGCCGGCGACCCGGCCGGCGCGGCCATCGCCCTGGCGGAACTGGTCACCGACTGCCTGCGGGTGGTGGGCCCGGACCACCCGCTGACCGGCATGGTGGTCGAGAGCCTGGCGCACTGGCGGGGCCAGGTCGGGCGGACCGCCGCCGGGTAGCGCGAGCCGGCGGCGATAACCACTCGCCGGTGTCACACCCGAGGACGAGGATGTCCCGATGACCTGGAGAGCACCGGAGATCAACCGGACCAACGAACCGTACGTCGGCGACGAGCGCACCATGCTGGAGGGCTGGCTCGACTACCACCGGCAGACGCTGCTGCTCAAGTGCGCGGGGCTGACCGCCGAGCAGCTCAGGACGCCGAGCGTGGAGCCGTCCGGGCTGACTCTGCTCGGGCTGGTGCGACACATGGCGGACGTGGAGCGCTGGTGGTTCCGGATCCGGGCCGCCGGGCAGGACATCGCCGGCATCTACGGCACGGACGAGGACCCGGACGCCGACTTCAACGCCGTCGCCGACGCCGACGCCGAGGCCGAGTTCGCCACCTTCGCCGCCGAGGTCGAGGCCGCCCGCAAGGCCGCCGCCGACCTGTCGCTGGACCAGACCTTCGCGCGCAAGCGCCGCGACGGCAGCGCCGACGAGATGAACGTCCGCTGGGTGTACGTCCACATGATCGAGGAGTACGCCCGGCACAACGGCCACGCCGACCTGATCCGCGAGCGCCTCGACGGGGTGACCGGCGACTGATCCCTCCCGCCGCCGGGCGTCGGTCAACTGCCGCGCCCGGCCCGCAGGAGATGCTCCCCGAGCGGGGTCAGCGTGTGCCGCGCTCAGTACGCCAGCGCCGCCCGCAGGTAGCGCAGGTCGGCCGGGCCGCCCCACCGGTGCGCCGACAGCCCGGCGGCGCGGGCGCCGCGGACCGCCCAGTCCTCGTCGTCGACGAAGAGCACCCGGGCCGGCGGGGTCTGCAGCGCGTCGCAGGCCGCCTGGAAGTACTCCTTGGCCGGCTTGTGCACGCCGATCACCGAGGAGTTGACCACCACGTCCAGCTCGCCGACCAGGCCGAGCGCGGCGAGGTCGGCGTCGAGCAGGTCGGTGGCGTTGGTGCCCAGCCCGACCTGGACGCCCGCCGCGCGGACCTCCCGGACGAACGCCAGCACCTCCGGGTCGACCTCACCCCGGTAGCGCTGCCACTGGTCGACGGCGGCGCGGGCCCGTTCCGGGCTGCCCACCGAATCGGTCAGCGCGTCCGCGACGCTGCTCACCCACTCGGCGTGGCTGACCCGGCCGGTCAGCACCGGCTGGAGCCGCCCCCACTGCATGGCGATCTCGCCGAGCACCCCCTCGGCGAGGCCGTACTCCCGCTCGACACCGGCGGCCACCGCCGGATCCCACCGGCGCAGTACGCCGTCGAAGTCCAGCAGGAGCGCCGTCGCGCGTTCCCGAGCCACTACCCGTTCTCCTCGCCGCGGCCAGGCCGCTCGTCCTCGTCGGCCCGGTTGAGCCGTTGGCTGATCACCTGGGTGACCCCGCTGCGCATGGTCACGCCGTAGAGCGCGTCGGCGATCTCCATCGTCCGCTTCTGGTGCGTGATGACGATCAGCTGGCTCTTCTCCCGCAACTGTGCCAGCAGCGTGATCAGTCTGCCGAGGTTCACGTCGTCCAGCGCCGCTTCCACCTCGTCCATGATGTAGAACGGGCTGGGCCGGGCGCGGAAGATCGCCACCAGCATGGCCACCGCGGTCAGCGACCGCTCGCCGCCGGAGAGCAGCGACAGCCGCTTGATCTTCTTGCCCGGCGGGCGGGCCTCCACCTCGACGCCGGTGGTGAGGAGGTCCTCCGGGTCGGTGAGGATCAGCCGGCCCTCGCCGCCGGGGAAGAGCACGGTGAAGACCTGCTCGAACTCCCGGGCGGTGTCCTCGAAGGCGCTGGCGAAGACCTCCAGGATCCGGTCGTCGACGTCCTTGACCACGGTGAGCAGGTCCCGCCGGGTGGCCTTCAGGTCCTCCAGCTGCTCGGAGAGGAACTTGAAGCGCTCCTCCAGCGCGGCGAACTCCTCCAGCGCCAGCGGGTTGACCTTGCCGAGCAGGGCCAGTTCCCGCTCCGCCTTGGCGGCCCGCTTCTCCTGTACCGGCCGCTCGTAGCGGACCGGCTCGGGCACCGGCAGGCCGTCGCGTTCGGCCGTCGCCACGTCCACCTGGGTGGGTGGGACAAGCTGGTCCGGGCCGTACTCGGCGACCAGGGTCTCCACGTCCAGGCCGAAGTCCTCGGCGGCCTTCGCCTCCAACTGCTCGATGCGCAGCCGCTGCTCGGCGCGGGCCACCTCGTCGCGGTGCACCTGGCTGGTCAGCCGTTCCAGCTCCGCGCCGAGGCGCTTGGCCGCGCCGCGTACCTCCTGGAGTTCGGCCTCGCGGCCGGCGCGTTCGCGCGCCACCGCGTCGCGGTGCTCCTCGGCCGCGGCGATCGAGGCGGTGAGCCGGGTGAGCGCCTCGCGCGCGCCGCCCACCACGGCCCGGGCGATGGCCGCGCCGCGGGTGCGCGCCGCCCGCCGGGCCGCGGCGCGTTCGCGGGCCGCCCGCTCGGCGGTCGCCTGCCGGGCCAGCGAGTCGGCCCGGCCGGCGATCGAGGAGACCCGCTCCTCGGCGGTACGCACCGCCAGCCGGACCTCCATCTCGTTCTGCCGGGCCCGGGGCACCATCGCGGCGAGCTGGTCCCGCTCCTCGGTGGAGGGTTCGGCGTCGATCGGGGTGTCCTCGGCCAGCCGCAGCCGCTCCTCCAGCTCGGCCAGGGCGAGCAGGTCGCGTTCGCGGGCCGCCTCGGCCCGGGAACGGGACTCGCCGAGCCGATCGGTCTCCGCCTTCGCGGAGCGGGCGGCGGCGCCCAGCTCGGCGAGCCGGCGGGCGGCGGCGTTGCGGTGGCTCTCCGCCTCCCGCTTGGCGGCCGCGGCGTGCTGCACCGCCTCCTTGGCGGCGGCCACCTCGGCCCGCGCGTCGACCAGCTGGTCGCGCAGCTCGGCGCTGGTCCGCTCGGCGGTGAGCCGGTTGGTGCGGGCCTCCTCGACGGCGGCCTGCACCTCGATGTAGCTGGGCGCCTTGGCCGACCCGCCGGCCGCCGCGTACGCCCCGACCACGTCGCCGTCGGGCGTGACCGCGCGCAGCTCCGGGTTGCCGGCGACCAGCTCGGCCGCGGCGGCGAGGTCGGCGACGAGCACCACGTCGCGCAGCGCCCGGTGCACGGCCGGGCGGATCTCGGCGGCGCACTCCACCAGGTCGGGCGCCCAGCGGGCGGTGTCCGGCAGCTTCGGGCGCAGGGCGTCGGCCGGGCCGTCCATGCCGGGGCCGGCGGGGCTGCCGACCAGCAGCCCGGCCCGCCCGGCGTCGGAGATCTTCAGCAGCCGCATCGCCTCGACGGCCTCGTCCACCCCGCTGACCGCGACCGCGTCGGCGAGCCCGCCGAGGGCCGCGGCGAGGGCCGCCTCGTGGCCGGGGGCGACGGTGAGCAGGCTGGCGAGGCTGCCCAGCAGGCCGGGCACGTCGCCGGCGCGGGCCAGCAGCGCGCCCGCGCCGTCCTTGCGGCGCAGGCCGAGGGCGAGCGCCTCCTCGCGGGCCTTCCAGGTGGCGGCGTCCTTCTCGGCGGCCCGCTCGGCGTCGGCGAGGGAGCGCACGGCGGCCTGGGCCTTCTCGTGGACGGCGACGGCCTCGGCGTGCCGCTCGTCGAGTTCGGCGTTGTCCCGGTCCGCCTCGGTGGACTGTTCGGCCACCGCGTCCAGGTCGGCCTGGGCCTTCTCGGCGCGGGCCAGCGCGTCGGCGTGGGCGGCGGCGAGCCGCTCGATCTCCTCGCCGGCACTGGTGGTCCGGGCCCGGGCCGAGTTGACCTGGCCGGTGAGCCGGGCCAGGCCCTCCCGGCGGTCGGCGATCGCCTTGGCGGCGGCGACCAGTTCCCGCTCGGCGGCGGCCAGTTGCCGTTCCAGCTCCTGCCGGTGCTCCACCGCCTCGGCCAGCCGGATCTGGTCGTCGGTGAGCGCCGCGCGCAGCTCCTCCTCCTGCTCGCGGACCCGCTGCGACTCGGCCTCCAGCTGCTCCGGGTCGCGGCCGGGCCGCTCGTCGTCGGTGGTGGCGCTGAGGTGGCGCAGCCGTTCCCGGGCGAGCTGCTCGATGGAGCGGAACCGTTCCTGCAGGGCGGAGAGCTTGTACCAGGTGTCCTGGGCGGCGGCGAGCAGCGGCGCGTCCTCGGCCAGGGCCGCCTCCAGCTCGCCCAGGCGGGCCTGCACCTCGCTGTGTTCGGCCTCGACCTGCTCGCGCCGCTCGCGCAGCGCGGTCTCGTCGGCGATCTCCCGGTCCAGGGTGGTGCGCAGGGTGGCGAGGTCGTCGGCGAGCAGCCGCAGCCGGGCGTCGCGCAGGTTGGCCTGGATGGCGGCGGCCCGCCGGGCCACCTCGGCCTGCCGGCCCAGCGGCTTGAGCTGGCGGCGCAGCTCGGCGGTGAGGTCGGTCAAGCGGTTGAGATTTACTTGCATCGCGTCGAGCTTCCGCAGCGCCTTTTCCTTGCGCTTGCGGTGCTTGAGGACGCCGGCCGCCTCCTCGATGAACGCCCGCCGGTCCTCCGGCTTGGCGTGCAGCATGCCGTCGAGCCGGCCCTGGCCGACGATGATGTGCATCTCCCGGCCGATGCCGGAGTCGGACAGCAGTTCCTGGATGTCGAGCAGCCGGCAGGAGTCGCCGTTGATCTCGTACTCGCTCTCGCCGGAGCGGAACATCCGGCGGGTGATGGAGACCTCGGTGTACTCGATCGGCAGGGCGCCGTCGGTGTTGTCGATGGTGAGGGTGACCTCGGCCCGGCCCAGCGGCGCCCGCCCGGCGGTGCCGGCGAAGATGACGTCCTCCATCTTGCCGCCGCGCAGCGCCTTGGCGCCCTGCTCGCCCAGCACCCAGGCGATGGCGTCGACGACGTTGGACTTGCCGGAGCCGTTCGGGCCGACCACGCAGGTGATCCCGGGCTCCAGCTTGAGCGTCGTGGCGGAGGCGAAGGACTTGAAACCCTTCACCGTCAGGCTCTTGAGATGCACCTTCTCGATCCTCGTCCGGTGGCCGCCGTACCGTCGCCGGCTGCGCGAGCCTGGTAAACCCGCAGACTAACCCCTCGGCGGCGACCCGTCGGCACGCGACCCGCCCCGCGGGACGGCACCGGGCGCGGACCGGACCGCGAATGGCGGAGTCGACGCCTACAAGATCGGGAAATTGCGGCGGAAAGCCACGGGAGACAGAGCTGCGCGCCGGCACAAAAGTGTCGGCGCGCGTTTTCGCGGTGGTGCGATTCAGTTTTTCCAGATCCCGTGGATCAGGTCAGGGCCGGCTCGGCCAGCCGGAGGAGGTCGTCGGCCTCCGCGGCGGCCGCGGCGAGCCGATCGTTGTCGGCACGCAGCCGCGTGATCTCGAACTCGAGTGCCTGAACCCTGGCCCGCAGACGGGTGACCTCGTCGAGCAGACGCCGGTCGGGCGCTGCGCCTACGTGGCCGTAGAGGGCTTTCGCCATGCTGACTCCTTGATATGCGCTGCCGGAATGGCCGGCCAACGCGCGCCCAATAACTGTCCGCGACTGCCACCCCGGCATAATCCGGGCATGACTGGGCGCGACTGGCGACACCTACATATTGAGCCGACACCCCCCTCTTCGTCAAGTTCACGCAGGCCGTAGATCATCTCCACGTCTACCCTGTCCACTTGCCGGGGGGCCGCAAGGCTCGGACACGCTCTGTCCGGACTCCTTAACTGTACGCCGGGAAATGTGCGTACGGTCACTACGTGAGTCGACATCGCCTTAACTCTTCCTTAGCCACGTTGCCGCAGTTCAGGGCGCACCCGTAGCGTCAGCGCGGCCCACAACCGACCCCGTGGAGGCGACAGGCGTGTACGGCTGGACCGACCCGATCGACCCGGACGGCGCCCCCCGGCGCCCGCAACCGCCCACCGACGAGCCGCCGGCCTGGCTGACCGACCGTCCCGAGCCGCGCTCGGCGTACCTCTTCGGCGACGACCCGGAGCAGCCGGGCGACGACCTGGCGGACGCCCCGACCGCGCAGTGGCGTACCGAACCGGACGACCGGGCGTACGCGTGGACCGACCGGACCCCGGCCGGCCCGCCGAACGGTCACCTCGACCCGGCGGCGTACCCGGACGCACCCGGTGCTCCCTTCGCGCCCGCCCCCGAGTTCGCCCCGCCCGCCGACTGGCGGCACGCCACCGGCAGCCTGCGGGCCGTCGACGCCGAGCCGTCGGCCGAGGGGCAGGGCCGGCACCGGCAGCGGAACCGGTTCCCGCGCCCGCTGGTCATCGGCGGCGCCGCCGCGGCCGCCACGCTGGTGGTGAGCCTCGGCGTGGGCGCCCTGGCGCTGGCCGGTGGCGACGGCGGAGCGGCCGACCCGGCCTCCGTCGACGACACCGTCGCCGCCGCCCCGCTGGCGCCGGACGCCGGGACCCCCGCCGACGCGCTGGCCGGCGCCGCCACCGCCTCCCCCACCGGCACGCCGACCACCGCCCGCCCGACCCCGTCGCCGAGCCGGACGGTCAAGCCGACACCCGCGCCGAAGCGGACCACGGCCGCGTCCCGGCAGAGCACCCGGACCAGCAGCGCGTCGACCCCGAACTCCGTCAGCCCCGGCGTCAGCAGCCAGAAACAGCAGGTCGTCGACCTGGTCAACGCCGAACGGGCCAAGGCCGGCTGCGGGAAGGTGAGCATCGACGACAAGCTGATGCTGGCCGCCCAGCGGCACAGCCAGGACCAGGCCGACCACCAGAACATGTCGCACGACGGCAGCGACGGCAGCGACGCCGGTGACCGGATCGAGCGGGTCGGCTACACCTGGCGCACCTACGGCGAGAACGTCGCCTGGAACCAGAAGACCCCGGCCGCGGTGATGGACGCCTGGATGAACAGCTCCGGGCACCGGGCCAACATCCTCAACTGCGCGTTCACCGAGATCGGCGTCGGCGTGGCCAGCAGCAACGGGCCGTACTGGACCCAGGTCTTCGCCGCACCGCGCTGAGGCGTACCGCGGGCGCCCCCGTCCACGACGCGACCGCGTCGTCGGCGGGGGCGCTCTCGTTTGACCGGGTGAGGTGCGCCGTGCGGGACGGCGCGGGGCGGTGTCGCGCCGCCCGACGACCCGGGAGCTGCCGATGCGGATCCGGCTGCCAGCGTCCGCGCGGCGGAGCAGGCCGCTGCCGAGCGCCGCGCGCCGGCGACCGCCGACCCGGCGCGGCGTCCGCCGGGCTCTGCCGGCCGCCGTCGCGCTCACCCTGCTGACCCCCGCCTGCCACACGCCGCTGGTCCCGCCGGGCGCGCCGACGCCGTGGCCGTCCGCGTACGCGCACCGGTGGCAGTGGCAGTGGCAGCTCGAGGGACCGGTCGACACCGACGTCGCGGCGGACGTCTTCCTGCTCGACCCGGTACGGACCACCGCCGCCGAGACCTCCGCGCTGCGCGGACGGGACCGCCGGCTGGTCTGCCAGGTGCACGTCGGCTCATACGCCGGCACCGACCCGGACGCCACCCGCTTCCCGACGGCCGTGCGGGGCACCCCCACCGGCCGGGCGCAGCGCCGCTGGCTCGACGTACGCCGGTGGGACGTGCTGGAGCCGGTGCTGGCCGACCGGTTCCGGCTCTGCCGGGGCAAGGGCTTCGGCGCGGTGGCGCTGGCCGACGCCGACGGGTACGCCCACCGCTCCGGCTTCCCGCTCGGCTACGACGAACAACTGACGTTCAACCGGCGGCTGGCGGTGCTGGCCCGCTCCCTCGACCTCTCCCCCGGCCTGATGAACGACGTGGGCCAGGTGGCCGCGCTCGCGCCCGACTTCGACTTCGCGGTCGTCGAGGAGTGCGTCCGGCTGAAGGTCTGCGCCAAGCTGCTGCCGTTCGCCGACGCGGACAAGCCGGTCTTCCACGTCGAGTACACCGGGCACACGGCGACGTTCTGCGTGACCACCCTCGGGTACGGCTTCGCCTCCATCCGCAAGAACCGGTCGCTGGACGCCTGGCGCGACCCCTGCCAGCTCCCCTGACGCCGCGAGGGGCCCCTGCTGCGGCAGGGGCCCCTCGGCGGGGATTTTCAGCGGGCGCCGACCAGCTCCGGGGTCGGGGCGGGCGGGTCGGCCGGCGGGGCCGCCGCCTTCTGCCGCAGGAAGCGCGGGGCCCACCAGTTGGCGTCGCCGAGCAGCGTCATCAGCGACGGCAGCACCACCGCCCGGATGATCGTGGCGTCCAGCAGGATCGCGGCGGCCAACCCGACGCCGAGCTGCTTCATGTCGATCGTGCTGAGCGAGGCGAAGATCCCGAACACCCCGACCATGACGACCGCCGCGCTGGTCACCACGCCCGCCGACGAGGTGATCCCGTACGCCACCGCGTCGCGGTTCGACATGCCGGCCCGGACCCCCTCGCGGATCCGGCTGACCACGAAGACGTGGTAGTCCATGGAGAGCCCGAAGAGCACCACGAAGAGGAAGAGCGGCAGCCAGGAGACGATCGCCCCCATCGAGGTGAACCCGAGCAGCCCCTCCGCCCAGGTGCCCTGGAAGACCAGCACCAGCAGGCCGTACGCGGCGCCGGCGGAGAGCAGGTTGAGCACGATCGAGGTGAGCGCGACGACCACCGAACGGAACGTCAGCACCATCACCGCGAACGTCAGCGCCAGCACGAAGGCCATCACGATCGGCAGCTTCTCCCCGATGTGCCGGGCGTAGTCCTGGTTGCCGGCGACCTCGCCGCCGACCGCGTACTCGACGCCGGGGATGCCCTTGAGCGCCGCCGGCAGCAGGTCGTCGCGGAGCTCGTCCAGCGAGCGCGCCGCCTCGTCGGACCGACCGGCGTACGGGGTGGCCAGCTCCAGCACCGACACCCGCCGGTCGGCCGACACCTCGATCTTCGGGCCGTCCGCCTCGACCGGGGCGAACAGTGGGTCGGCACCGGCCCGCCCGGCCAGCTCGGTCAGCGCGGCGCGCACCCGGTCGGCCTGCTCGGCGGGCGCCCGCACGGCCACCTGGTGGCTGGTGCCGGTGCTCGGGAAGGCGGCGGTGAGCCGGTCGTACGCCTGCATCGCCGGCGTGGTGCGCGGCAGGTCCTCCATGCCGGGGAAGTTCAGCTTCATGCCCAGCGCGGGCGCGGCCAGGGCGAGCAGCAGCCCGACCGAGACGACCAGGGTGGCCAGCGGCGCCCGCAGCGCGGGGCGCAGCACGGCCGGCCAGAAGCGCGGCGTCGCCGGCCGACCGTCCGGCCCGGTACGCGGGGCGGTGAGCCGCCAGAGCAGCGGCACCCGGGGCCGGTCGACCCAGCGGCCGAGCTTGGCCAGCAGCGCCGGCAGCACGGTCAGCGAGCCGGTCACCGCGACCGCGACCACCAGGATCGAGCCGACCGCGAGGGACGAGAAGACCGCGTCGTTGGCGAGCAGCAGCCCGGCCATCGAGATGACCACGGCGAAGCCGGAGACCACCACCGCGTGCCCGGACGTCTCCGCCGCGATCTCCACCGCGTCGAGCCCGGAGCGCCCCTTGGCCCGTTCCTCCCGTTCCCGGCGGACGTAGAACAGCGAGTAGTCGACGCCGACGGCCATGCCGATCAGCAGGATCACACTGGCCGTGGTGTCGGTGGCCGGCACCAGGTGCGAGGCCAGGGTGGACAGCCCCATCGCGGCGGCCACCGAGGAGAGCGCCAGCAGCACCGGCACGCCGGCGGCGATCAGCGCGCCGAACGCGACGATCAGGATGGCCAGGGTGACCGGCAGGCTGAGCAGCTCGGCCTGCTTGAAGTCCTTGCCCAGGGTCTCGTCCAGCGCCTGGCTGATCGACGGCCCGCCGACCTCCTCGACGCGCAGCTGCGGGTGCGCCGCCTGGACCTCGGCGGTGGCGTCGCGCAGCGGCTGCACCCGGTCGGACGCGTCCTCGCGCTCGCCGGACATGGTGATCGGCAGCAGCAGGGCGTCGCCGTCGTGGGACGGCACCGGCGTGCCCACCGACGCGACCCCGGTGACCTGCCGGAGCCGGTCGGCGGCGTCGGCCGCCGCGCGCTTCGCCGCGGCCTGGTCCAGCGCCCCGGCCCGGGAGGTGATCAGGATGTTCTCGACCGCCGGGTCGGCGAAGTTCCCCTCGGTGACGATCGCCTCGGCGCGGCCGGACTCCCCCACCGCCTGGTCGGCGCTCGTCGCCTCCTTCATGCCGGCGGCGTTGCCCCCGACGAAGCACACCGCCACGAACACCACCCAGAGCGCGATCGCCCGCCACGGGTGCTCGGCGCTCCACCGCGCCACCCGCACCGTCACCGGTCTCCTGCCCATCTCCCGGGCCCCCCTCCACGCGTCGGCCCGCTGCCGACCGTGTCGACGCTAGGGACAACGGCGGGCGCGGACATCGGGGATCGGCCCCGGCTCGTCCCGGACGCGGCGAAGGCCGGCCGTGCGGGTGATCGGAGCGGACGGCCGGGCAAACCGGGCGGATCTGCGGGACGCCGGGGGACGGCACACCGGCGCAACCCCGAGCCGGCTCGGGGTCACCCCTTCAGGGCGCCGCGGGGCCGCGGCTGACACCGCGGACAGCTGAACGACGACCGGTTCATGAACGACTCGCGCCGGATCGGCGTACCGCACCGCCGGCAGGGCTCACCCTCCCGGCCGTACGCGTTGAGCGACCGGTCGAAGTAGCCGCTCTCGCCGTTGACGTTGACGTAGAGCTCGTCGAAGCTGGTGCCGCCCTGCTTGATCGCCTCGCCGAGGACGTCGCGGACGTGGCCGAGCAGCCGGGTGGCCGCCGGCGCGGTCAGCGCGTCGGTCGGGCGGGCGCCGTGCAGCTTCGCCCGCCAGAGCGCCTCGTCGGCGTAGATGTTGCCCACCCCGGAGATCAGCGTCTGGTCCAGCAGCGCCCGCTTCACCTCGGTACGCCGTCGCCGCAGCGCCGCGACGAACCCGGCGTCGGAGAACTCCTCGTCCATCGGGTCCCGCGCGATGTGCGCGATCTCCGCGGGCAGCTCGGCGCCGCCCTCGCTGACCGAGAGGCCACCGAAGGTGCGCTGGTCGACGAAGCGCAGCTCCGGACCGTCGTCGGCGAACCGGAACCGGACCCGCAGGTGCAGCTCGTCGGCCGCCGCGATCGGCTGGAGCAGCAGTTGGCCGGACATCCCGAGGTGGCCGATCAGGGCGTCGCCGCTGTCCAACGGGAGCCAGAGGTACTTGCCGCGCCGGCGCACGTCGGTGACCGTCCGACCGGTCAGCACGTCGGCGAAGTGGCCCGCGCCGGGGACGTGCCGCCGGACGGCGCGCGGGTGGCGTACCTCGACCGAGGTGATCCGGCGGCCGGTGACCCACTGGGCCAGGCCCTGCCGAACCGTCTCGACCTCGGGCAGCTCAGGCACGGCCCAGCCCCGCCTCGGCCGGGTCGGTGGCCGCTCCGGCCTCCGCCGCCGACCGCTCGGCCTGCTCCTTCTCGGCCCGCTCGGCCTGCTCCTTCTCGGCCTGCTCGGTCAGCTTCCGCCAGGCCGCCTCGGCCGCCCGCTGCTCGGCCTCCTTCTTGCTGCGCCCCTCGGCCCCGCCGTAGCGGTTGCCGGCCACCACCACCCAGGCCGTGAAGGTCTTGAGGTGGTCCGGCCCGGTGCCCTCGATGCGGTACTCCGGGACGCCCAGCCCCAGCGCGGCGGTGAGCTCCTGGAGGCTGGTCTTCCAGTCCAGCGCGGCGCCCCGGCCGGCCGACTCCGCCATCAGCGGGTCGAAGAGCCGGTGGATGACGATCGCGGCGGTCTCCAGGCCGTACTGGAGGTAGATCGCGCCGAGCAGCGCCTCCAGGGTGTCGGCGAGGATGCTCGCCTTGTCCCGGCCGCCGGTGCTCTCCTCGCCCTTGCCCAGCAGCAGGTACGCGCCGAGCCCGTCCGGCCCCAGGCCGCGCGCCACGTCGGCCAGCGCGCGCATGTTCACCACGCTGGCCCGCAGCTTGGCGAGCTGCCCCTCGGGCAGGTCCGGGTGGTTGCGGAAGAGCGCGGTGGTGATCACCACCCCGAGCACCGAGTCGCCGAGGAACTCCAGCCGCTCGTTGGTGGGCAGGCCACCGTTCTCGTACGCGTACGAGCGGTGGGTGAGCGCGCGCTCCAGCAGTTCGGGGTCGAGCGTCACACCGAACGCCGCCTCGAGGTGACCGACGGGAGCACGCCGCCGCTTGTCGTTCGTCATGTGCCTACCTCTTCGTTCGGGACTGCCGGGGGCGCGAACCCCGTTCTCGCGCTCACGGGCGTACCTCGTCGATGCGGTCCACGGCCGGCGACCCGACGGCGGCGCCGTCGAGCAGCGCGCGGACCCGGTCGCTGGCGCCCCGCCGCCACAGGTGGGCGGCGAGGGCGATGCCGGAGGCCACGTCCTCGGCCCCGGCGGCGCCGTGACACACCACCACCGTCCCGGCCACCCCGAGCAGGGCCGCTGCGCGGGGGGCACCGCCGCCGGCGGGCGGGCCGCCGGCCATCGCGTACGCGCCCTCGATCGCCTTGAGCAGCACGTTACCGGTGAACCCGTCGGTGACCACCACGTCGGCGCGCGCGCCGAGCGCGACGTCGTACCCCTCGACCAGGCCGACGTAGCGCGCCCCGCAGGGCAGCGACGCGGCGGTGAGCAGGGCGTCGGCGGCCTTGCGGGGACGGTCGCCCTTGCCGGCCTCCGTGCCGACCGAGAGCAGGCCGACCCGGGGCCGGTCGACGGCGTGCGCGACCGCGGCGTAGGCGGCACCGAGCACGGCGTGCCGGGCGAGGGTGAGCGGGCGGGGTTCCAGGGAGCCGCCGACGTCGAGCAGGACCACCGGGCCGGCGACGGCCGGCAGGGTGGCCACCAGGGCCGGCCGGCGGACGTCGGCCCAGCGGCCGAAGCCGAGCGCGGCGGCGGAGACGGTGGCGCCGGTCGAGCCGGCGGAGACCAGCGCGTCGGCGGCACCGTCGCGGATGGCGGCGACCGCCGCGCGGACGGTGCTGTCGGCGCGCGGCGCGTGGTGCGCCGGGCCGGCGGCGGCCCGCACCGGGCGGACCGTCGTCCGGGCGCGCTGCGCCGGGGTGAGGGCGTCCGTCACCGCGGCCGCGACCTCGGTCGGGCCGACGAGCAGCAGGTGCAGGTTCGGATCGGCGCGTACGGCTCGCAGAGCGCCGTCAACCACGACGGCGGGGGCATCGTCCCCGCCGAGGAGGTCAACGGCGATCCGCGCGGTGCCCGGCTCCATCGGAACGCCGGCCGGAGCAGGCCGGCCGGCGTCGGAAGGAGCCGGGGCACCGGGCGATCGCCAGGGTGCGCGCGCCACCCGACCCGTGGTCGGGGGCGTCACTCGGCGTCCAGGTCTCAGACCTCGAGGACCTGGCGGCCGTTGTACGTGCCGCAGACGGAGCACGCGGCGTGCGGCAGCTTGGGCGACTTGCACTGCGGGCAGGCCACGGTCGCGACCACGGCCGCCTTCCAGTTCGCCCGGCGGGACCGGGTGTTGCTGCGCGACATCTTGCGCTTCGGGACGGCCACGGTTCCTACTCCTCTGTACGGTTCAGTTGCGACAGGCCCGCCCAACGCGGGTCGATCTGCTGGTGGCTGTGGTCGACCGGCAGATCGTCCCAGTGCACCCCGCACTCGGGGCACAGTCCTGGGCAGTCCTCCCGGCAGAGCGGGTTGGTCGGCAGCGTCAGCACCACCGCGTCCCGCAGCGCCGGCTCCAGGTCGATCAGATCGCCCTGCATCCGGCCCACCTCGTCCTCGTCGGTCGTGTCGTCCGTGGTGCTGTTCTCGTACGCGTACAGCTCCTGGATGTTCACGACCACCGAGTCGTTGATCTCGCGCAGGCACCGGCCGCACTCGCCCCGGACGGGACCGCTGATGGTCCCGGAGACGAGCACGCCCTCGGACACCGACTCCAACCTCAGGTCGAGGTCGAGGTCCGCGCCCTCCGGCACGCCGATCAACTCCACGCCGAGGTCCGCCGGTGCCGAGGCGACCCGCTTGACCGTACGCAACGCACCAGGCCGACGCGGCAGGTCCCTCGTGTCGAGGACCAGCGGCGACCTGGGATTGAGTGTCGATGGCGAGTGTTTGGGCATAGTCAGACTCCGGCCGGTGAGAGGCCGACAAAAAAGGTTACCTGGGCGACCGCCCCAGCGTCGAACCGGGGGCGACCCCCGCCCCGAGTGTCGGCTGGTGAGGTGCCGCTCAGAAGGGTAGCGGGCGTTCGGCCTCGTCCCCACCGAAGGTGCCGATCTCGCGCAGCGCGTGCATCTTGTCCCGGCCGCGCTCGATCGAGGCCAGCGCCCGGGTCAGGAACTGCTCGAAGTTGGCCAGCGCCGTGTCGACGTAGTCGTCGACCTCGTCGCGCAGCCGCTGCGCCTCGGCCCGGGCCTCCGCGATGATCCGGGCGCCCTCGTGCTCCGCCGAGACGGTGATCTCGTTCACCGACACCAGGCGGGCGTGTTCCGCCTCACCCTCGCTGATGATCCGGTCGGCCTCCCGCTTGCCGGCCTCCATGATCTTGTCCCGCTCCTCCAGGAGCGCGGCGGCCCGGCGCAGGTCGGCGGGGAGTTCGGCGCGCAGCTCGTCCAGGACCGCGATCATCTCGCCCCGGTCGACCATGCAGTTGTTCCGCGACATCGGTACGGAGCGGGCCTGCTCCACCATGGCGATCAGTTCGTCGATGCGATCGAGCGGGTCCACCGGTACCTCACTCCTGTCGTTCGTCGGCCGACCTACATGATGCGGGTTACGGCCGGGTTCCCGCTCCACACATGATGTCCTGCGCGGGCGAGCCCCGCCCGATCCACCCCGGCGCGGCGCGTCGCGACGCGCCGCCCGCCGGTTCCGGCGGGCGGCGGTGCGTGGCGAGGTGTCAGCCCCGGCGCTCCGGGCCGAGCCGGGCGACCAGCTCGTGGCGCACCACGTCCGGCACGTGCGCGGAGATGTCGCCACCCCACTTCGCCACGTCCTTGACCAGGCTGGAGGAGAGGAAGGAGTAGAGCGGGTTGGTCGGCATGAACAGCGTCTCGACCCCGGCGAGGCCGATGTTCATCTGCGCCATCTGCAACTCGTAGTCGAAGTCGCTGACCGCCCGCAGGCCCTTGATCAGCACGCTGGCCTCCTGCGCCCGACAGAAGTCGACCAGCAGGCCACGGAAGGACTCGACCCGGACGTTCTCGTACGAGGAGGTCACCTCGCGGAGCATGTCGATCCGCTCCTCGACGGTGAACAGGCCACTCTTCGCCTGGTTCACCAGCACGCCGACGATCACCTCGTCGAAGAGCCGGCTGGCCCGTCCGATGATGTCGAGGTGTCCGTTGGTGACCGGGTCGAACGAGCCGGGACACACCGCACGTCTCATGATCGGCGACCGTACCAAAGGGTGGTCTCGCCGTAACGGCGACTGCGCTCCGCGGTGACGCCCTCCACCCACTCGACCGGGCCGGTGCGGCTGGAGCGCTCCACCACCACCAGGGCTCCGGGGGCCAGCCAGTCGTGTTCCACCAGGGCGGCCAGCATGGCGGTGATCTCGGCGTCGGGCACCGCGTAGGGCGGGTCGGCGAAGACCACGTCGTACGGCTCGCCGCCCGGCCCGGCCGCGAGCACGCCGGCCACCTTGCCGGTGACCAGCCGGGCGGCCGGGGCGGCCCGGAGCGCGGCGACGTTCTCCCTGATCACGCGCGCGGCGCGCGGGTCGGACTCGACCAGCAGCACGTGCTCGGCGCCCCGGGACAGCGCCTCCAGCCCGACCGCGCCGGAGCCGGCGTACAGGTCGGCGAAGCGGGCGCCGGACAGGTCGATCTCGGTCTGCACCGCGCTGAACAACGCCTCGCGGACCCGGTCGGAGGTGGGTCGGGTGCCGGCGCCGGGCGGCGCGGCGATCCGCCGGCCGCCGAGCGTGCCGGCGACGATCCGGGTCACGGTCTACCCCTGCTCATGGAGATGACGCTACGCGACGGCCGGGTCGGCCCGGCCGACACGGTGCGTCCCGGACGGGTACCTCCATGATCACTGCCGGTATATCAGTGATCTCAGATTCATAACATGATCCTTAGCTCCTCCTGAGCGTTGTAACGCCGACGGCGATCCCTTTAGGGTCGGCCGGGTGCCGGCGACGCTCCGCCGGCCGCGCGGCGCCGGGGAGCGCGCCGTCACGGGCCGTGCCGCAATGCGACCGGGACCAGAGCCACCGCCACCCCACGCCGCACCCTGACGCATCTTCACCCCGGGAGTACGCGTGATCCGTCCCCAGCCGTCGCTCCGGCGACCGCTCGCCGTGGCCGCCGCCGCGCTGGCCGGCCTCGCCACGGCCTTCGCCCTCACGGCGCCGGCGAGCGCCACCAACACGTCGCCCTCGCCGTCGGCCTCCCCGACCGTGACGGCCTCGCCGAGCACGCCGACGCAGCCGGCGCCGAACTGCGTCAAGGCCGACGACGCGAAATACACGCACACCTTCGACGGCCCGAAGGGCGAAGCCTCGATCACCCTCACCAACGGCCCGCTCTGCCCGGGCGAGCAGCAGGAACTGGCCCTGGTGTCGTACGTGACGCCGTCGGCCACATTCGCCGTGCCGCAGTACGTGCTCGACAAGTCGATCAAGAAGTTCGTCGGCGTGGCCGACGGGGAGCTGGGTGTGGCCACCCTGGACTTCCGGGTCGAGGTGCCGAACTGCCACACCCAGGTCGACTTCCTCTTCGGCAGCACGATCATCGACCCGCTCACCGACACCAGCGACCGGTACGGCGACCGCAAGGTCGGCAGCTCCGCCGGCATCGGCGCCCGGTCCACCGGCCCGAAGGGCTGGTACAACGGCGGCTCGGGCAGCTGCTCGGCGGCGCCCGAGGTGATCGCCGAGTCCGACTGCCAGGGCAGCGTCGAGCTGACCCTGGTCAACCGGACCGGCAACGCCGCGGCGACCTTCGCCGTCACCGGCAGTAGCGGCTTCACCGAGACCGTCACCGTGCCCATGCGCAAGATCGAGACCCGGAAGCTCAACCCCGGGCAGGCGCAGGAGATCACCGTGACCGCCGCGGGCATGAAGAACTTCACCGGCGGCTGGCAGAAGCCCGAGGACTGCCAGCAGCCCGAGGTCGGCGCGCCGGACGCCGTCTACGAGTCGACCTGCGACGCGATGACCTTCCGGATCAGCAACCCGGAGGACGGCGCGACCGTCACCTCGACCTTCACCCCGAGCAAGGGCGAGGCCAAGACGCTGACCGTCGAGCCGGGCCGTACCGGCTCGGTCAGCTTCAAGGCCAGCAAGGGCCTGACCGTGACGGTGACCGGCGACCTGGACTCCGGCGGGCCGCTGGCCTGGGAGCAGCCGAAGGACTGCGCCGAGGGCGGCGCTGGCGGCGGTACGCCCGGTGAGGGCCTGCCGGTGACCGGCGCGGCGGCCGGCGGCATCGCTGCGGGCGCGCTCGCCCTGCTGGCGGCCGGCGCGGTGCTCTTCGTCGTGGCCCGACGCCGCCGGATCCGCTTCACCGCCTGATCCACTGTGGTCGCCTGAGGGCGCGCCGACCGACCGGTCGGCGCGCCCTTCGCATATCGATCGTCCACCATGGAGGCGCAGTCGTCCGGTGACGCTCGGTCCATCGATGATCTCGAAACGGCAACAACAACCTCCGGCGGCGGGAGCGTTCACTACCCGTCGGTACAGTCACCCGGCGCGCTCGCGCTCGCGCGGACGCGCCGCGATCCCGAGGAGGTCGCGCTGAGCCACGACCGCTCGGTCCCGCACGACCGCTCGGTCCCGCCGGCTCCCGCCTCCCCGGCCGCACACCCCGCGAATCTCCCCCCGTCAGGAGTACACGTGAACCGCCTGAAGTTCCGGCGCGTCGCGGCGATCGCCGCTGGCACGCTGATCGGCCTCGCCGGCGTCGCCACGGTCGCCGGACCCGCGATGGCCCACCACCCCGAGCCCTCGGGCACCTACTGCGCCGCGCCCGACGGCAAGATCGTCGTCAGCTGGACCGTCGGCAACAGCGAGACCGACCTCGCCGGCACCATCACCAAGCTCGAGTCGACCGTGCCGGGTAGCTTCACCGGCGCGCTGGCGCTGAACGCGGTGCTGCCCAAGAAGGGTGACGGCCCGCTGACCGGCACCCAAGCGCACACCTTCACCGGCGCGCTGCCGGAGCTCAAGCTGACCGTCGAGGCCCGGTGGGAGCGGGGCGACCGGATCATCACCGAGGAGCGCACGGTCGCCGCGAAGCCGGCCGGCGACTGCGCCGCAACCGAGTCGCCGTCGCCGAGCGCGCCGACCACGCCGGAGCCGACCAAGTCCCCGGAGCCGACCAAGTCCCCCGAGGTCACCCCGTCGCCGTCGACCACCAGCCCGACCGCGACGCCGTCGAGCACGCCGAGCGCGCCGGAGGAGCCGGTGTTCCGGCTCGAGGAGACCTGCGACGAGATGACCTTCATCGTGGAGAACCCGGCGAAGGGCATCCCCTTCACCGCCACGCTCACCACCGAGAAGGGCGTTACCAAGAAGCTCGAGTCGACCCCGGGCAAGACCAGCTCGGTCACCTTCGACGCGTACCAGGGCCTGAAGGTCACCGTCTCCTACGACGTGGTCGAGGGCTCCGAGACCATCGAGTACACCCAGCCGAAGAAGTGCGACGAGGGTGAGGGTGGTGGCCTGCCGGTCACCGGCGCCGCCACCGGTGGCATCGCCGCCGGCGCCGTCGTGCTGCTGGCCGCGGGCGCGATCCTGTTCGTGGTGGCCCGCCGCCGCCGGGTGCGCTTCACCGCCTGAGCACCACCTGCCTGAAGCCGAGGGCGCGTCGACCGACCGGTCGGCGCGCCCTCGCACCGTTCCCGCCCGCCCTGTTGGATCCGCGGCAGCGCCGGCTGGGGCTCAGCTCGACCGGTGCCCACGCCGGCCGGCGCGGTCAGCACGGACAGCGCGGGCGGCGCGGACAGCGCGGACAGCGCGGACAGCGCGGGCGGCGCGGACAGCGCGGACGGCGCGGCGGTGCGGGCGGCGCGGCGGTGCGGGCGGTGCGGACAGCGCGCGCCCGACGCCCGGTCCTCGCGGCCTGCCGGACCCGTGGGGCTACGTCACCCCCTGCGCGTCCTTTGGAGCTGATGACGTGAACGATTCAGCGCGGCAGGTGCGGGGCGATGCCCGCGGCCCGGCGTGGGAACGAGTGGCCAAGCGGCGCGCGGAATAGCCACGCTTTCCGCGAAAGTGCACGCCGGGGGGCGGCGTGAACTCACGCTGGGTGATGAGGGGCGCGGGCGTCGGCCTCCCCCGTGCACCCGCCAAAATCCGCACACGGTAAGAGAGAGACGCACGTGGTGCGGCTCACCCCGCCGGTCCACCAGCAACCCCGCGGCACGGCAGGGGGTGGTCGAAGCTGGCCGCCAAGGGGCGCGGGGCGAGGGCGAGGAAGGCCGCCGTGAATCGTCTACGTCATCAGCTCGAAAGGACGCGCAGGGGGTGACGTGGCCTCGCCCCGGCGGGACGGACCGACAGCCCGACGATTCGGCAACGCCCGGGCCCACACCCCGCCGGGGCGCGCAGCCGCGCGGCGCGCATCCGCGCGGGACGCAGCCCCGCGGGACGCAACCGCGCGGGAGACGCTACGCCCGGTGGTCAGCCCTTTTCCAGGTACTCGGCGCGTTCCTCGTCCACCAGGGCGGCGACCGACGCGGCCAGCGCCGGGTGCCGGTCCAGCTCCGGGTCCTCCTCGACCAGGGCGATCGCCTCGGCGCGGGCGTCGCGGATCAGGTCGGTGTCGCGCAGCAGGGACAGCAACCGCAGGTGCGAGCGGCGCCCCGACTGGGTGGCGCCGAGCACGTCGCCCTCCCGGCGCTGTTCCAGGTCCAGTTCGGCCAGCTTGAAACCGTCCGTGGTGGAGGCCACCGCGTCCAGGCGTTCCCGGGCCGAGGACCCCTCGGCCGCCTCGGTCACCAGCAGGCAGAGCCCGGGGGCGGTGCCCCGACCCACCCGGCCACGCAGCTGGTGCAGCTGGGAGACGCCGAACCGGTCGGCGTCCAGCACGATCATCACGGTGGCGTTCGGCACGTTGACGCCGACCTCCACCACGGTGGTGGCGACCAGCACGTCCAGGTTGCCGTCGGCGAAGGAGCGCATCACCGCGTCCTTCTCGTCGGCGGGCAGCTTCCCGTGCAGGACACCGATCCGCAGCCCGTGCAGCGGCCCCTCGGCGAGCAGCGGCGCCACCTCCGTCACGGCCAGCGGGGGCCGCCGCCCGTTGTCGTCCTCCCGCGGCGGCTCCTCCTCGCTCTGCGGGCCCTCGCCGATCCGGGGGCACACCACGTACGCCTGGTGGCCGGCGGCGACCTCCTCGCGCAGCCGGCGCCACGCCCGGTCCAGGAAGGCCGGTTTCTCCGCCGCCGGCACCACGTGCGAGGCGATCGGCGAGCGGCCCTGCGGCAGCTGGGACAGGGTGGACGTCTCCAGGTCGCCGTAGACCGTCATCGCCACCGTGCGCGGGATCGGGGTCGCGGTCATCACCAGCACGTGCGGCGGCTGGTCGGCCTTGGACCGCAGCGCGTCGCGCTGCTCGACGCCGAACCGGTGCTGCTCGTCGACGACCACCAGGCCCAGGTCGGCGAAGTCCACCCCCTCGTAGAGCAGGGCGTGGGTGCCGAGCACGATGCCGGCCCGCCCCTCCGCGACCTCGGTCAACGCCCGCCGCCGGGCCGCCGCCCCGAGCGAACCGGTGACCAGCTCCACCCGGGTGGCGTCGTCGGCCGCGCCCAGCTCCCCGGCCGTGGCCAGCGGGCCGAGCAGGTCGAGCATGCCCCGGTAATGCTGCGCGGCGAGCACCTCGGTCGGGGCGAGCAGCGCCGCCTGCCCCCCGGCGTCGACCACCTGGAGCATGGCCCGCAGCGCCACCACCGTCTTGCCGGAACCCACCTCGCCCTGCAACAGCCGGTGCATGGGGTGCGGGGTGGCCAGGTCGGCGGCGATCTCGACGCCGACGTCGCGCTGCCCGGAGGTCAGCTCGTACGGCAGCCGGGCGTCGAACGCGTCGAGCAGCCCGCCGGGCTTCGGCGGGCGGGGCCGGGCCGGCCAGGACGCCGCCCGGTGCTTGCGCTGCACCAGGGTGAGCTGGACGGCGAACGCCTCATCCCACTTGAGCCGGCGGCGTGCCCGGTACAGCTCCTCCTTGCTGGAGGGGCGGTGGATCTCCCGCAGGGCGGCGCCGATGCCGACCAGGTTGCGCCCGGCCCGCACGGTCGCCGGCAGCGGGTCCTCCGGCGGAGTGAAGGTGTCCAGCACCACCCGGACGCAGCGGGCGATCACCCAGGTCGGTACGGCCGCGGCGGCCGGGTAGACCGGGATCAGCGCGCCGGCGAACTCCTCGATCTCCTCGCTCGCCGCCGCCTCGCCGTCGGTCGAGTCCCCGAGGAGCTGGTATTCCGGGCCGTTGAGCTGCCGCTTGCCCCGGAACTCGGTGACCTTGCCGGCGAAGAGCCCCCAGCGCCCGGGGCGCAACTCCCGCTCCCGCCACGCCTGGTTGCCGAAGAAGGTCAGGGTGAGCACGCCGCCGGAGCCGTCGCCGACGGTGACCTCCAGCAGGTTGCCCCGGCGCTGGCGCATCGGCCGCACCGCCGTGCGCTGCACCTGGGCCAGCACGGTGACCTGCTCGCCCACGTCGAGGGAGCGGATGTCGGTGTGCTCGCCGCGCTCGTCGTACCGGCGGGGGAAGTGGTAGACCAGGTCGCCGGCGGTGTGCAGGTCGAGGTGGCTGGCCAGGGCCTTGGCCGTCTTCTCCCCGACCAGCTTCTTCAACGGCGTGTCCACCGTGGACGCCTCGGACGTCATTCGACCCCCACCAGGAGCGGATAGTGCGGCTGGCCGCCCGGGTACGCCTGCACCTCGACAAACGGCCAGCGCCGGCCGACGTGCGCCCGCACCGCGTCGGCGAGACCGTCCGGGGCGTCCGCGCCGGTGAGCAGGGTGACCAGCTCACCACCGCCGCCCAGCATCCGGTCGACCACCGCGGCGCAGGTGTCGACCAGATCGGCGCCGATCAGGTGCACCTCCCCCTCCACCAGCGCCAGCACGTCACCGGGGCGGCAGGGGCCGGCCACGGTGAGCGCCTCCCGGCTGGCGTGGCACACCTCGGCGTACCGGCAGGCGCCGGCGGCCTCGGCCATCGCGATCACGTCGTCCTCGAAGCGCCGCCGGGGGTCGCGCACCGCGAGCGCGGCCAGCGCCTGCACCGGCGAGCGGGTCGGCACCACGCTGACCTTGATGCCCAGCCGGTGCGCCTCCTTCGCGGCGGCGCTCGCCACGGCCTGGGTGTTCGGGTCGTTGGGGAGCACCACCACGCGGGCCGCGTCGGTGGCGCGGATCGCGTCCAGCAGCTCGCCGGTGGACGGGTTGCCCGGCACGACCGTGGCGCCCTCGCCGGCGAAGAGCTCCGCGATGCCCGCGCCGGCCGCGACCACCACGGCCGCCCGACCGGCGGCGGACGGGCCGGGCCGGGGCGCCGGCGCGGTCTGGTCGGCGAAGCGGGTCACCGAGATCCGGTACGGCCGGCCGGCGACCACGCCCGCCTCGACCGCGGCGCCCACGTCGTTGACGTGCACGTGCACGTTCCAGGTGGTGGAGGCCGCCGGTGAGGCGCCGTCGCCGACCACCACCAGCGAGTCGCCCAGCCCGGCCAGCTCGGCGCGCATCCGGGCCACCGCCTCGTGGTCGGCGTCGAGCAGGAACTGCACCTCGTACGCGTACTCGTCGGAGCCGGCCTCGCGGACGGTGGTGAGCGGCGGGCGGACCGCCCGGGTCACCGGCGCCGGCCGGGGTGGGCTCTCCCCGGTGACCACCTCGACCAGCGCGTCGAGCAGCAGGCAGAGCCCCCGGCCGCCGGCGTCGACGACGCCGGCCCGGGCCAGCTCGGGCAGTTGCTCCGGGGTGCGGGCCAGGGCGCGGGCGGCCTCGCCCGCCGCCGCCCGGGCCACCGTGCGCAGGTCGTCGCTGTCGGCCTGCTCGGCGGCGGTCGCGGCGGCCGCGACCACGGTCAGCAGTGTCCCCTCCACCGGGCGGGCGACGGCCGCGTAGGCCGCGTCGGCGGCGACGCGCAGCGCGACGGCCAACTCCCGGCCGGCGACGGCCGGGACGGGGGCGAGCGCGTCGGCCAGGCCGCGCAGGATCTGCGACAGGATCACCCCGGAGTTGCCCCGGGCGCCGAGCAGCGCCCCCCGCGCCATCAGCCGCAGCGCGTGCCCGTGCGCGGTGGGCCCGTCCGCCGGGAGGGTGTCGAGGTCCATCGCCAGCGCCTGCTGGGCGGAGGTGAGGGTGAGCACCATGTTGGTGCCGGTGTCGCCGTCGGGGACGGGGTAGACGTTGAGCTCGTCGATCTCGCCCTGGTGGCGCCGCAGCGCGCTGAGCCCACCCGCGCACCAGCGGCGCACCGCGGCGGCGTCGAGGGTGTCCAGCACGGCCAGAAGCCTACTGTCGCGCACCGACACCCGCCCGGGCCGGACGGCCCGCCCCGGCGTGTCTCCCGCGCCCGCCGTGACGGTGGCCCGGCTCACAGCCGGCCGGTCCCTCCGGGGCGGTTGGTCGGACACCCCGTTCATCGGGTAACCTGGCCAGGTTGCCCGGGCAGCGCCTGCCGGCGACCTCATGAACGTATCAATCCCAGGAGTATCCCGTGGCTAGCGTGTGCGACGTCTGTGGCAAGGGGCCGGGCTTCGGCCACAACGTGTCCCACTCGCACCGGCGGACCAACCGCCGCTGGAACCCGAACATCCAGTCGGTGCGTACCCCGGCCGGTGGCGGTAACACCAAGAAGATGCAGGTCTGCACCTCGTGCATCAAGGCCGGCAAGGTCACCCGCGCCTGACGCGGTAACGCCTCCAGCTCGAACATTCGCCAGCACCGGCGGGCCGTGACGGTCCGCCGGTTCTGTCGTGTCCGGGGCCGTTCGCCGCACCGGTGACCGGTCCCCGACGACTCTCTCGACCAGCCCCGGGCGCCCGGCTACGGTCTGCCTGCGCCGCCCGACCGACCGGTCTCCGGCCTCGGCGCACCGACGCCGTACGGAGGACGACCGGTGGACCTGGACCTGGGCCGCGACGAGCTGATCTTCATCGGCGCGGCGCTCGGCATGCTGCGCTGGCTCGACGAGCAACTCCCGCCCGGCGCCGTGGTGCTGGTGGAGGAGCCCGACGTCATCCACCGTCGGGAGGTCGCGGCGCTCGCGGCCGACCTGCCCGTCGTCTCGCGGGTGGTGCCCGCCGAGTACCAGACCGGGCTGGACGTCGACGCGCTGCTGGCCCGGGAACCGGGGCTGGCCGCCGCGCGGCTGGTGGTGCCCGGCATCGAGTACGCCGTCCCGGCCGCCGCCCGCCTGGCCGACCGGCTCGGCCTGCCCGGCGCCGGCCCGGAGGCCGCCGAGGTCTTCGCCGACAAGCACCGGATGCGGCAGGTCGCGGCCGGGGCCGGGCTGCCCAACCCGGCGTACGAGCTCGTCGGCACGCCCGCGCGGGCGGCGGCCTTCGCGGAGCGCTTCGGCGGCCGGTGCGTGCTGAAGCCGACCCGGCGTTCCGGCAGCCTGGGCGTGCAGTTGATCACCAAACCGGCGGCGATCGCCGCGGCCTGGGCGTCGACCGCCACGCCGGAGGAGCCGCCCGAGGCCACCGACCGGGGCCTGCCCACCGAGGTGCTGGTCGAGCAGCTGGTCGTCGGCCCGGAGCACAGCGTCGAGCTGCTGGTCGCCGACGGCGAGGTGTGCTTCGCCAACGTCACCGACAAGCGGGTGCTGCCGGGCCCCCGACCGGTCGAGACCGGTCACACCGTGCCGTCGGCCCTGCCCGCGACCGCCCGGGCCGAGCTGGTCGAGGTCGCCACCCGGCTGGCGGCGGCGGCCGGGTTCCGCACCGGGGTGCTGCACAGCGAGTGGATCCTCGCCGACGGGGTGCCGACCCTGGTGGAGTGCGCCGCCCGACTGCCCGGTGACATGATCGCCGCGCTGGTCTCGGTCGCGTACGACTGCGGGTTCATCCCCGCGTACCTGCGGCTGCTGCGCGGCGAACGGCCCGCGCTGCCGGCCCGCCCGGCGGGCGCGGCGGCGGTGGAGTTCCTGCTCGCCCCGCCCGGCACGGTGACCGCGGTGACCGGCGTGCGCGCCGCGCTGCGGGCGCCCGGGGTGCTCAGCGCGCAGGTGGACGTCGCGGTCGGCGACACCCTCGGCGAGGTGGTCTGCTCGGCCCGGCGCAGCGGTCTGGTGCTGGCCTGGGGCGACGACCCCGCCGAGGCGACCCGGGCCGCCCGGCACGCGGCGGGGCTGGTGGAGATCAGCGTCGGCTGAGACCGAGCCCGCCGGGCCGGGTCAGAGGGTACGGCCGAAGGAGAGGCAGCCCGGCGCGTCGGCGTAGAAGCCGAAGTTGGGGATCCGCTCGTACCCGGCCGAGGTGTACATGCCGATCGCCTCGGGCTGCTTGTCGCCGCACTCCAGGATCATCCGCTTGCGCCCGTGGTAGCGGGCGGACTCCTCGACGGCGGCCAGCACGGCGCGGGCCACCCCGCGGCCCCGGGCGGTCGGGGCGGTGTACATCCGCTTCAGCTCGGCGGTGTCGTCGCCGTGGCTGCGCCAGCCGCCGCAGCCGACCGGTTCGCCGTCGAGGTACGCGACCAGGAAGGCGCCCTGCGGTGGGACGAACTCGCCCGCGTCGACCGGCGTGTCGTCGCCGCTGCCGCCGTACCGTTCGCCGAGGTCGGCCAGGGCCGCGCTGATCAGCGACCGCGCCACCGGCGAGTCGAAGGCCAGCGGGCGAATCTCGATCTCACTCACGGGTGAAGGGTACGACCACCCCTTACCGGAAGTGGTCCCAGCCGCCCCGACCGTCGTACTTCTCACCGTCGACGGTGACGCCGGCGCCCGCCACCACCCGGCCGACCGGCCGCCACTCGTCGGGCAGGGCCACCGAGCGCGGGAAGGTCGCGGCCAGCGCGTGGTCGTCGCCCCCGCCGAGGATCCACGAGTACGGGTCGACGCCGAGCGCCTGCGCGGCGTCGCGCATCTGCCGGGGCACCTCGAAGGCGTCCCGGTGCACGTCGAGGCCGACCCCGCTGGCCTTCGCCACGTGCCCCAGGTCGGCCACCAGCCCGTCCGAGATGTCGATCATGGAGGTGGCGCCGAGCCGGGCCGCGTGCGGGCCGGCGGCGTACGGCACCTCCGGCCGCCGGTACGCCTCGACCAGCAGCCGGGGCGTGCGGAACCCGCGGGAGAGCACGGTCAGCCCGGCCGCCGCCCAGCCGCTGCGCCCGGCCACCGCCACCACGTCCCCGGGCCGCGCCCCGGAGCGCACCACCGGCGCCCGGCCGCCGAGGTCGCCGAGGGCGGTGACGGCGATGGTCAGGGTCGGGCTGGCGGACATGTCCCCGCCCACCACGCTCGCCCCCACCGTGGCCGCCTCCGCGGCCAGCCCGTCGGCCAACTCCTCCGCCCAGGCCGTCTCCAGGTCCGCCGGCATGCAGAGGGCGACCAGCAGCGCGGTCGGGGTGGCCCCCATGGCGGCGATGTCGGCCAGGTTGGCCGCCGCCGCCCGGTGGCCGACGTCCCGCGCGCCGGACCAGTCCCGCCGGAAGTGCCGCCCCTCGACCAGCACGTCCGTCGACGCGACCACCCGCGCGTCCGGGGCGGCCACCACCGCGCCGTCGTCGCCCGGACCGAGCAGGCAGCCCGATCCGTACGTCAGCCGCGCGGTCACCCGGTCGATCAGGCCGAACTCCCCGAGACCCCCGACACTCATGCCACTCCCTCGCCGCGCTCGCTCACTGCTTCCCCTCGACCACCGATAGGGATCACGCCTGCTCCGTAAGGTACTTTCACCCTTCGGGCCGCCCACGGGCGGCGACGGACGGAGGTCGAGTCGTGGTACAGGCGTACATCCTCATCCAGACCGAGGTCGGCCGGGCGCGTGACGTGGCCGGGCTGATCGCGGACCTTGCCGGCGTGGTACGGGTCGACGCCGTCACCGGGCCGTACGACGTGGTGGTGCTCACCGAGGCGAACACCGTCGACGAGCTCGGCAAACTCATCGTCAGCAAGGTGCAGATGGTGCCCGGCATCACCCGCACCCTCACGTGTTCGGTGGTGCGCCTGTAAGTGGACGAGATGACTTCCTCCCCGACCGCCGGCGCCGAGCCGGCCGAGCAGACCGTCAGCCGCAAGCCGGCCGCGCCGACCGCCGCCCGCAAGCCGGGCTGGGACCGGTCGACCCGCCGGGCCGCGCTGGTCGCCACCCTGGTCGCGGTGCCGGTGACGGTGGCCGTGGCCGGCTTCACCTTCGCCAAGCTGGCGCCGGACACCCCGGCCGCCGCGCCCAGCCCCACCGCCACCACCGCCCGCCCGCAGTCCACCACCCCGGTCGAGATGGCCGCCCCGGCGCTGGCCGCCCGGCCGGCCACCGTCTGCCGGGCGCTGATGTCGCAGCTCCCGCCGTCGGTGCGGGACCTGGCCCAGCGGCCGGTGACCGCCGGCGCCGAGCAGAACGCCGCGTACGGTGATCCGGCGCTCACCGTGGCCTGCGGCGGCGCCGAGCCGGCCGTCCCGGCCACCGGCGACGTCTGGACGATCAACAAGGTCTGCTGGTACGCGGCCGAGGAGGCCGACGCGACCGTGCTCACCACCGTCGACCGGGAGACCGCGGTCCGGGTGACCGTCCCCCGCGCGTACGAGCAGCCGTTGCAGTGGATCGCCCCGCTCGCCGACGCCGTGGTCGCCTCGGTCCCCTCCGCCGGCGACACCCCCGCCGGCTGCACCGCCTGACCCCCCGCCCCACGCCCCACTCGGGCGCACTTTCTGAGAAAGAGTGGCCATCCGCGCCCGGATGGCCACTTTTTCCGTGAAGTGGGCGGATCTTGAGCGGGGTGTGCGCGGGTCAGCGGGGGCCGGCGTTGCGGTGCAGGGCGGTGCGGATGAGGCGGTTGACCAGCTTGGGGTACTCCAGGCCGGAGGCCGCCCACATCCGGGGGAACATCGACGTCGGGGTGAAGCCCGGCATCGTGTTGATCTCGTTGAGGTAGACGTCCAGCTCCGGGGTGACGAAGAAGTCGACCCGGGCCAGGCCGGAGCAGTCCAGCGCGGTGAAGGCCCGGGTGGCGTACTCGCGCACCTGCCGGGTCACCTCGTCCGGCAGCCCGGCGGGGATGTCGTACTCGCAGGCGTCGTCGATGTACTTGGCCTCGAAGTCGTACCAGTCGTGGCCGGAGACCACCCGCACCTCGGCCAGCACGGACGCCTCGGGCGCGCCGCCGGCCTCGCCCTCCAGCACCCCGCACTCGATCTCCCGGCCGACGATGGCGCCCTCGACCAGCACCTTGGTGTCGATCTCGCGGGCGGTGGCGACCGCCGCGTCGAGCTGCGCCCAGTCGTCGACCTTGGTGATGCCGAACGACGAGCCGGCCCGGGACGGCTTGACGAAGACCGGCAGGCCGAGGCGCTGCTTGTCCTGCTCGCTGAGCGTCATCCCGTTGCGCAGCACCGCGTACGGGCCGACCGGGATGCCCTCGGCGGCGCAGAGCTTCTTGGTGAACTCCTTGTCCATCGCGGCGGCGGAGGCGAAGACGTTCGCCCCGACGTACGGGATGTCGGCCATCTCCAGCATGCCCTGGATGGTGCCGTCCTCGCCGTACGCGCCGTGCAGCACCGGGAAGACCACGTCCACGTCGGCGAGCGCCCGGGGCCCCTCGGTCGGGTCGAGCACCATCAGGCCACCCGCGGTCGGGTCGGCGCGGAGCACCACCTCGGCACCGGAGCCGGCGGTGATCTCCGGCAGCTTGCGGTCGCTGATGGCGAGCCGGGCCGGGTCACCGCTGGCCAGCACCCACTGCCCCTGGCGGGTGATGCCGACCGGCACCACCTCGAACTCGTCGGGGTCCAGCGCGCCGAGCACGCTGCCGGCGCTGACGCAGGAGATGCCGTGCTCGGGGCTGCGGCCGCCGAAGACGATCGCCACGCGGGTCTTGCCTGGGGTGGTCACTGGGTCACCTCTCGGTACGCGACTGCGGAGCCGCCAGCGGCGCTCACCCGGTCGACCTTACTGTGGGTGGCGGCGCGCCGAAGGTGATACCCGGGAGGACGCGTACGTCCCTCGCAAACGGTCACCCGTACCGATACGGTGCGTAGTCGACTCAGTCGCCTCCGACGCTGACGGCGCCGTGCCGGCGGCCGACGGCGATGACCTTCACCCGCTGCCGCCCGGCGCGCACCATGCCCAGCGCCATGAACGCCCCGGCGATCCGGTCGGCGGCCTCCCGGCTGCTCGCACCGACCACCTGGCGGCGCCGCTCGGGGGCCCGTCGCTCGTCCCGGACCTCGCCCTCGACGGGGCGGACGTCCGTGAGCACCACGAGGAAACGGGTCATCGCCGCTCGCCCTGCCATCCGGTCAGCCTCATCCCGCAGTCCCTCCGCGATGGACGGTGGCGGTGGCACGTGGCGATCGGGTACGGGGGAGTAAACCCGATCGCCACGCGCCCCATCCCCTCCGGTCGCTCACCACCGCCGTCGCCACGACAACCGTTGGTGAGGACGCCATCACAGATTGACAGGTGGACACGCGTGAATGCAACTCTCATCGACGTTCTCTCATGCACACGTTCCCGTGAACATATGTCACCATCGACGTATGGCTCCGAAGACCGCCCGGGCCCGCCGGCTGGGCATCGCCCTGCGCACCCACCGCGAGGCCGCCGGCCTGACCCTCGAGGCCGCCGCCGACGAGATCAACAGCACCCGCAGCACCCTGTCCCGCTACGAGAACGCCCAGACGCTGGTCAGCCCGGCCACCGTGCGCGCGCTGCTCAGCCTCTACGGCGTCGGGTCGGACGACATCGCGGCGGCGGTGCAACTGGCCAAGGACACCCGTAAGCCCGGCTGGTGGGTGCCGTACTCGCACCTGCTGGACAAACGCACCATCGACTTCATCGCCCTGGAGGCGGAGGCGACCGGCATCGCCAACTTCGAGCCTTCGGTGGTGCCCGGCCTGTTGCAGACCGCGGACTACATCCGGGGCGTGATGCGCGGCGGGCCGCACACCCTCGGCGACGACCAGGTCGAGCAGCGGGTGCAGCTGCGGCTGGACCGGCAGCAGCGGATCACCGCCGACGACCCGCCCATCTTCGACGCGATCATCGACGAGGGCGCGCTGCTGCGCCCGGTCGGTGACCGCTCGGTGATGGAGCGGCAGCTGCACCACCTGCTCAAGATGGCCGAACTGCCCAACGTCACGGTGCAGGTCATCCCGCTGGCGGCGGGCTACCACCGGGGCACCCGCGGCTCGCTGCACATCCTCGAGTTCGCCGACCCCGAGGACCCGATCATCGCCTCGGTGGAGACGGTCGCCGGGCAGATGGTCCTCGACCGGCCGGGCGACCTGCGTACCTGCACCAAGATCATGGAACACCTGCGGACCGTCGCGCTCAGCCCGACGGACAGCCGCGACCAGCTCCTGCAACTGTTGAAGGGACGGTAGGACCATGACACCGACGATCAGCGCGGCGCTGGCGACGGCCAGCTGGCGCAAGAGCACATACAGCGGGGACCAGGGCGCCTGCGTGGAGCTGGCGACCGTGCCGGACCTGGTGGCGGTCCGCGACTCGAAGGACCCGGCCGGCCCGGTGCTGCTCTTCCCCCCGGCCGCCTGGGCCGCCTTCGCCACCGCCCCACCCCACGCCTGACCCCGGCCCCACCCATCGGGTTGGTCACGAAGTTCGCGTCCCGGATGGCCCGATCCGGGACGCGAACTGGAGTGGTCAACCCGGTGGGGCCGGGGCGGGTCAGGCCGCCAGGGTGGGCTGGGGGGCGGGAGCGGCGCGCAACGCCTCCAACGCGGCGATGGCGACGCCACGCGCGCCGGCCATGTCGCGGTCGGGCACCAGGGCGAAGGTGGCCACCGCCGCCTGCTCGGCGCGGAGCACGGTGTTCTCCCGCACGGTGGCCAGGAACCACTCCCGGAACTCCGGCGCCGCCTCCACCACCCCACCCCCGACGAAGTACGCGTGCGGGTCGGTGAAGTTGGCCGCGATGGTGAACAGCCGGCCGAGCGCCGCCGCCTGCTGGGCGAAGACCTCCCGGGCCAGTTCGTCGCCGCGCTCGGCGTACCCCCGCAGCAGCTTGGCGGCCCGGTCGGCCGGCTCGGCGGCGAGCGGGTGGTCGGGGTGGCGCCCCAGCCAGAACGGCAGCAGGCTGCGCCGGATCCCGGTCAGCGAGGCGATGCTCTCGGCGTCCCCGACGAAGCCGCAGGCGCAGGTCGGCTCCGGCTGGCCGGGAGCGAGCAGCCCGGTCAGCGGGATGTGCACGTGCCCGAACTCGCCGGCCATCCCGGCCGCGCCGGTGACCACCCGACCGTTCTCCACCACACCGCCGCCGAGCCCGGTGCCGACGATCGCCGACACCGAGGACCGGACCATCGCCTCCGCTCCGAAGTGGACGTGGTGGGCGTAGAGCGCGGCCGCGTTGCCGTCGTTGTGGTAGACCACCGGCAGGCCGAGCCGCCGCTCCAGCGCGCCGCGCACGTCGTACCCGTGCCAGGCCGGCTGGGCGAAGTTGGTCGACCCCCGCGAGGAGATGACGCCGGTCGCGCTGGCCGGTCCCGGCGTGTCCAGCCCGACCGCCCGCACCAGCTCGCGGGGCACGCCGGTGTGCGCCAGGACGCCGTCCAGCGCGCGGGCCAGCGCCTCGATCGCCGCCTCCGGGCCGGCCTGGACCTCGCTGGGGATCTCCAGCAGCCCGTCGACCAGAAACCGGCCGTCCAGGGTGAGCACGGTGGCGTTGTCGCTCGTGCCACCGTTGTCCAGACCGACCACCACCGGCACGTCCACGCTGCCACCGCCTCCCGCCCGACCTTGGAACGAGGCTAGTTCCCGTCTTTCGCCCCCGCCATGCCGCGAACGGCCATCACGCCCGCCGATCCGGCGGCCGGGCGGTCAGCCCGGCCGGCGGGCGGTGACCGCGGTGGCGTCCCACTCCGGCTCCCGCACCACCGTCGGCACCAGCCCCAGCACGCTCATCGCCGCGCAGAGGGTGTCCGCCTGGGTCTCGCTGACCTCCACCACCAGGTGCCCACCGGGCGCCAGCCAGTCCACCGCCCCGGCGGCCACCCGGCGCAGCACGGCCAGCCCGTCCGCCCCGCCGTCCAGCGCCACCGGCGCCTCGTGCAGCCGCGCCTCGGCCGGCAGCAGCGCCACCGCCTCCGTCGGCACGTACGGGGCGTTGGCCACCACCAGGTCGAGGCGCCCCCGCCAGGCCGGCGGGAGCGGGTCGTACAGGTCGCCGGTCAGCACCGGCACGTCGTGGCCGGCGAGGTTGCGCCGGGCGCAGGCCACCGCGGCCGGGTCCACGTCGACGGCGGCGAGCCAGCGCGGGGCGAGGCGCCCGGCGAGGGCGAGCGTGGTGCCGCCGGAACCGCAGCAGAGGTCGACCACCGCCGGCGCCGGCCCGGCGACCGCGGCCGCGGCCTGCACCAGCAGGGCGGTACGGCCCCGCGGCACGAAGACGCCGGGGTCGACGGCGACCCGCAGCCCGCAGAACTCGGCCCAGCCGAGCAGGTGTTCCAGGGGAACGCCGGCGACCCGGCGGTCGGCGAGCGCGGCCAGCGTCTCGGCGGAGTCGGCGGCGGTGAGGAGCAGTTCCGCCTCGTCCTCGGCGTAGACGCAGCCGGCGGCGCGCAGCCGCGAGACGAGGGCGGGACGGTCGACGTGGAACGCGGTCGGTGCCATGGGATGCCTTTCGGGAACGCTCGTCGGCGCTCCCGGCCGTCGCCTAGCGGTGCGACGGGGACTCGGAGGGGAGCGCCGTTCCTGCTGTCTGGCGGATCGGACTCACCTCCTCCGGTCGGGGCCCGCACGGGCCGGGGATCACGATAGCGGACGGACCGGACCGGCGGCGTCCAGCGCGGCGGCGATGTCGGCGACCAGGTCGGCGGTGTCCTCCACCCCGCAGGAGAGCCGGACGAAGCCCGGCGCGGTGTCGTCGCCCCACTGCGCCCGCCGGTCGGCGGTGGTGTGCAGGCCGCCGAAGGAGGTCGCGGCGACGACCAGCCGAGCGGCCTCGACGAACCGGCTCACCCGGTCGGCGGCGCCGAGGTCGAAGGAGACCACGCCGGGCATCCGCCGCATCTGCGCCGAGGCCACCGGGTACGCCGGGTCCGCCGGTCGCCCGGGCCAGCGCAGGCCGGTCACGTCGGCGCGCCCGGCGAGCAGCTCGGCCACCGCCGCCGCGTTGGCGGACTGCCGGGCCAGTCGCAGGTCGAGGGTGGCCAGCGACCGGTGCGCCAGCCAGGCGTCGAAGGCCCCGGGCACCGCGCCGGTGGTGGTGCGCCAGGCGGTCAGCGTCGCCAGCAGCTCCGCCGAGCGGGTCGCCACGTAGCCCAGCAGCAGGTCGGAGTGCCCGGTCAGCGCCTTCGTGCCGGAGGCGACCACCAGGTCGGCGCCGAGGTCCAGCGGGCGCTGCCCGAGCGGCGTGGCGGTGGTGTTGTCGACCACCAGCAGGGTGCCGGCGGCGTGCGCCTCCCGCGCGAGCGCGGCGACGTCGGCCACGTCCAGGCCGGGGTTCGCCGGGGTCTCCAGCATCAGCAGCCGGACGCCCTCGAACGACGGGTACGGCCCGACGGTCGGCACGAACCCGACCCGCACCCCGATCCCCTCCAGGGTGGCGGTGGCGAAGGCGCGCACCGGGAAGTACCCGTCGGCGGGAAGGAGCACGGTGTCCCCGGGTCGCAGCACGGCCAGCAGCAGCCCGGTGATGGCGGCCTGACCGCTGGCGAAGACCCGGCAGTCGCCCCCCTCCAACTCGCCGATGGCCGACTCCAGCAGCCGCCGGGTGGGATTGTCCGGCCGGCCGTAGCCGTTCGCCGCGGCGGCCGGCCCCTCCCACGGGTCGAGGTGGTACGGCGCGGCGAAGACCGGCCCGGGCAGGAACGGGTCGCCGGGCACCGGCTCCGGCAGCCCGGCCCGGACGCAGCGGGTACCGTCCCGCCACTGCGGCTCGGCGGCGCTCACTCGTACGACTCCGGCTTGGCGGTGCGGCTCATCAGGGCGTCCACGGCGAGCCGGGGGTCCATGCCCTCGTGGCAGATCCGCTCGATCTGCTCGGTGATCGGCATCTCCACCCCGTGCGCCCGGGCCAGGTCCCGGATGGCCAGGCAGCTCTTCACGCCCTCGGCGGTCTGCCGGGTCGCCGCCTGCGCCTGCTCCAGCGTCTCCCCCCGGCCGAGGTGCTCGCCGAAGGTGCGGTTGCGGGCCAGCGGCGAGGAGCAGGAGGCGACCAGGTCACCCATGCCGGCGAGGCCGGCGAAGGTGATCGGGTCGGCGCCGAGCGCGACGCCCAGCCGGGCGGTCTCGGCGAGCCCGCGGGTCATCAGCATGGCCCGGGTGTTGTCGCCGAAGCCCATCGCGGTGGCAATCCCGTACGCCAGGGCGATCACGTTCTTGACCGCCCCGCCCAGCTCACAGCCGATCACGTCGTCGTTGGTGTACGGGCGGAAGTACGGCGTCCGGATGGAGGACTGCACCAGCGCGGCGCGGCGGGCGTCGGTGCCGGCGACCACGGTCGCGGCGGGCTGCTCGGCGGCGATCTCGGGGGCCAGGTTGGGGCCGGAGACCACCACCACCCGGTCCGGGCTGACCCCGGCGGTCTCGACGATCACCTCGCTCATCCGCCGGGTGGTGCCCAGCTCGATGCCCTTCATCAGGGAGACCAGGGTCGAGTCCGGGGCGAGGTGGCCGGCCCAGTCGGCGAGGTTGCCGCGCAGCGTCTGCGACGGCACCGAGAGCACCACCAGCTCGGCGCCGGAGATCGCCTTGGCCGCCTCGCCGGTCGCGGTGACCCGCTCGGGCAGCCGCAGGTCGGGCAGGTAGTCCGGGTTGCGCCGGTGGACCCGGATGGCGTCGGCGACCGACTCCCGCCGGGCCCAGATCGTCACGTCCCGGCCGGCGTCGGCGAGGATCTTGGCGAAGGCGGTCCCCCAGGACCCGGCCCCCAGCACCGCCACATGGCCGCTCATGCCCTCGCCTCCACACGATCGGCGGCGCGCGGCGCCACCACACTGAGCTGGTCGATCCGCTCGCTCATTCGGTCACCTCGGGAGTACGCGGACGGGCGGGACGTTCCCACAGCGGGGGCGGCGTGCCACCCCGGATGTCGGCGAGCAGGGCGCGCAGGCTCAACATGATCTCGTCGGTCATCTCTTCCAGCACCGCCCGGCTCGGGGTGTCGCCCGCCCACCGGCTCAGGTCGACCGGCTCGCCGGCGACGACGGTCACCGGGGTGCGGGGGCGCAGGCCGAAGCGGGTGGTCCGCGGGTCGAACAGCTTCTCCGGGCCCCACATCGCCAGCGGGATCACCGGCGCGCCGGTGGCCAGCGCCAGCCGGGCCGCCCCGGTCTTGCCCTTCATCGGCCACAGCTCCGGCTCGCGGGTGATGGTGCCCTCCGGGTAGATCACCACCGCGCCGCCGGCGTCGAGCGCCGCGATCAGCTTGTCCAGCGACTTGACCGCGTCGGCGGTGCCGCGTTCCACCGGGATCTGCCGGCAGCGGTGCAGGATCCACCCGATCACCGGCACCCGGAAGACGCTGGCCTTGCCGAGGTACTGCGGCCAGCGGCCGGCCTCGTAGATGAAGTGCGCCGAGACCAGCGGGTCGGCGTGCGAGAGGTGGTTGGGCACGATGATGATGCCGCCGTCGCGGCGCAACTGCTCGGCGCCGCGCCAGGTGCGCCGGGTCCAGACCAGCATCACGGGCTTGACCAGCGCCACGGCGAAACGTTGCCAGAAACCCAGCCTGCGCCGTGTCACCCTGCCTCCTCGTCGCCCCAACCCCGCGCGCCGCACCCACCGGTGCGGCCCGCAGCGGAAATCATGCCTGCTCGCCCCGGGTACGGCCAGTGCGGGTACCACCGTCGACGCTGGCAGGATTGTCGCGTGGGTCAGAGCCTGTGGACCGTGGTGGTGCCGGTGAAGCGCCTGGGCGCGGCGAAGAGCCGGCTGCGGGGCGCGCTGCCGGCCGTACCCCACGAGGAGCTGGCCCTGGCCCTGGCGGCCGACACGGTCCGCGCGGTGCGGGCCTGCCCCGCGGTCGCCGAGGTCCTGGTGGTCACCGGCGACGAGCGGGCCGCGGCGCTGCTGGGCGCGGCCGGCGCCCGGATCGTGCCGGACGAGCCGGAGGCCGGGTTGAACGCCGCGTTGCGGCACGGCGCCGCGGCCGCCGCCGCGGGCGGCTGGGTGGCGGGGCTCACCGCCGACCTGCCGGCGCTGCGTCCGGCGGAGCTGGCGGCGGCGCTGCGGGCCGCCGCCGACGACCCGCGGGTACGCCGCTTCGTCGCCGACGCCCCGGGCAGCGGCACCGTGCTGCTCACCACACCGCCCGGCGTGCCGCTGGAGCCCCGGTTCGGGGTCGACTCGGCGGCGGCGCACGCCGCGAGCGGGGCGCTGCCGCTGGCCGGGCCGTGGCCCTCGCTGCGCCGCGACGTGGACACCGCCGCCGACCTGGCGGCGGCGCGGCACCTCGGGCTGGGGCCGCGCACCGCCGCGCTCGCCGCGGCCCGAGGGGAGAGCGCGTCGGGGTACGGTGCTGGCATGCAGGGCACGGTGGCGACCTTCGACGCGCAGACCCGCACCGGCGTGCTCCTCCTGGACGACGGCACCGAGCTGGCCTTCCCGGCGCCCGCCTTCGACGCCTCCGGGCTCCGACTGCTCCGCCTCGGGCAGCGGCTGCGGGTGGACCTCGGTCCGGACGGCGAGGTCGTCCGGGTGACATTGCCGACGATGGCCTGAACCGACCCGCCCGAGTTCATTTTGCGTTAACCAGGATCGGGTGATTATGAGCAGGTGAGCACCCCTCGCGAGCACCCCGCCCGTCCGCCCCACGCCGCCGACCCGACTGGCCCCCGCAACGGCGCCCGCCGCCGCGGCGGCACCCGCGCTCCCGAGGAGACCGTCGCCACCGCGCCCGACTCCCCCGGCGCCAGCGCCGCCGGGGCCTCCGCCGGGCTGGAGGAGGTGCTCGACCCGGGCGACCGGCCCACCCCGCCGACCGGTCTGGACGGCGAGCCGCCGGCCGTCGCGCCGCTGCCCGAGGACCGGTTCCTCAACCGGGAGCTCTCCTGGCTGGACTTCAACGCCCGGGTGCTGGCGCTCGCCGAGGACCCGCGCACCCCGCTGCTGGAGCGGGCCAAGTTCCTGGCCATCTTCGCCAGCAACCTCGACGAGTTCTACATGGTGCGGGTGGCCGGGTTGAAGCGTCGCCTCTCCGCCGGCCTGCCCGTACGCGGCGGTGACCGGCTGCCGCTGCGCACCCAGCTGGAGCTGATCACCGAGAAGGCCGCCGAACTGGTCGGCCGGCACGCCGCCTGCTTCGTCGAGGACGTGCTGCCCAAACTGGCCGCCGAGGACGTCCGCATCCTGCGCTGGGCGGAGCTGGACGATCCCGAGCGGGAACGACTGCGCACCTACTTCCGTGAGCACATCTTCCCGGTGCTCACGCCGCTCGCCGTCGACCCGGCGCACCCGTTCCCGTACATCTCAGGCCGGTCGCTGAACCTGGCGGTGGCGGTCCGCGACCCGGACGGCGGCTCCGAGCTGTTCGCCCGGGTGAAGGTGCCCAACAACGTGCCGCGTTTCGTCCGGGTCGCCCGGGAACAGCCGGGCCTGCGGATGCTGCCGGTGGAGGAACTCATCTCGGTGCACCTGGGCCAGCTCTTCTCCGGCATGCAGGTGGTCGAGTGCCACCTGTTCCGGGTCACCCGCAACGCCGAGGTGGAGGTCGACGAGGACCGCGACGAGGACCTGCTCCAGGCGCTGGAGCGGGAGCTGGCCCGGCGCCGCTTCGGCCCGCCGGTACGCCTGGAGGTCGCCGCCAGCATCTCCGACCACATGCTGGAGCTGCTCGTCCGGGAACTGGACATGGACGGGCACGACGTGCTCCGGGTACCCGGGCTGCTCGACCTCTCGGCGCTCTGGCAGCTCTACGGCGAGGCCGACCGCCCCGACCTGAAGGACCGGCCGTTCGTGCCGGCCACCCACCCCCGGCTCGCCGAGGGCGAGGTGCCGCGCAGCGTCTTCGCCACGCTGCGCGACGGGGACGTGCTGGTGCACCACCCGTACCACTCGTTCGCCACCAGCGTGCAGCGCTTCATCGAGCAGGCCGCCGCCGACCCGAACGTGCTCGCCATCAAGCAGACCCTGTACCGCACCAGCGGCGACTCCCCCATCGTCGACGCGCTGGTCGACGCGGCCGCCGCCGGCAAGCAGGTGGTGGTGCTGGTGGAGGTCAAGGCGCGCTTCGACGAGGTGGCCAACATCGGCTGGGCGCGCACCCTGGAACGGGCCGGCTGCCACGTCGTCTACGGCCTGGTCGGGCTCAAGACACACTGCAAGACCGCCCTGGTGGTACGCCAGGAGGGCAACCAGATCCGCCGCTACTGCCACATCGGCACCGGCAACTACCACCCGAAGACCGCCCGGCTCTATGAGGACTTCGGCGTGCTCACCGCCGACCCGGAGATCGGCGCCGACCTGACCGACCTGTTCAACGTGCTCACCGGCTACAGCCGGCAGACCGCGTACCGGCGGCTGCTGGTGGCGCCGCAGGGCATCCGCAGCGGCCTGATCGAGCGGATCGAGCGGGAGATCCACCACGTCCGCCTCGGGATGCCCGGGCTGGTGCAGTTCAAGGTGAACGCGCTGGTCGACGAGGAGATCACCGACGCGCTCTACCGGGCGTCCCGGGCCGGCGTCCACGTCGACCTGCTGATCCGGGGCATGTGCACGCTGCGGCCGGGGGTGCCGGGGCTGTCGGACAACATCCGGGTCCGCTCGATCCTCGGCCGGTTCCTGGAGCACTCGCGGATCTTCCGGTTCGGCAACAACGGCGACGCCGAGTTCTGGATGGGCTCGGCCGACCTGATGCACCGCAACCTGGACCGGCGGGTGGAGGCCCTCGTGCAGGTCAGCGACCCGGTCGCCCGGGCCGAACTCGACCACGTGCTGACCGCCGCGTTCAGCCCCGAGGTGGACTCGTTCGAGCTGGCCGGCGACGGCACCTGGACCCGCCGCGCCGGCACCCCGGAGGAGCCGCTGACGGACCTGCAGGAGCTGCTGCTGCGCCGGGTGGGCGGCACCGCCGGCTGACCGGGACGGCCCGCCGCCGTCACGGTTCGGGCGCGCGGCGCTGCGCCGTCGGACGAAGCTGAGCGGCCCGTACGGCGGGTCGCCCGGACGTAGGGTGATCAGATGGCGCAGGAGCAACCGGTCGACATCCGGGCGGCCGGTGGAGTCGCCTGGCAGCCGGACGCCGACGGTGGCCTCCGGGTCTGTCTGGTGCACCGGCCCCGCTACGGCGACTGGTCGCTGCCGAAGGGCAAGCTGGAGCCCGGCGAGCACCCGCTGCTGGCCGCCGTCCGCGAGGTGGCCGAGGAGACCGACGTACGGGCCGTGCCGCAGGTCCGGCTCCCCACGGTGCGCTACCGCAGCGAGGGTCGACCGAAGGCGGTGGACTACTGGTCGATGCGGGCGGTGGGCGAGGGCGGCTTCCAGCCCGGCACCGAGGTCGACGACGTGCGCTGGCTCGCCGTCGACGAGGCGATCCGGCTGGTCAGCTACCCGCACGACGCGGAGGTGCTGGCCGCGTTCGCCGCGCTGCCCCCGGTCACCGGAACGATCGTGCTGGTCCGGCACGCCCGCGCCGGCAAGCGCGCCACCTGGTCCGGTCCGGACGACGGGCGCCCGCTGGACGTGACCGGCAGGGCCCAGGCCGAGCGGCTGGCCCCGCTGGTGGCGCTGGTCCGCCCCACCCGGCTGCTGTCCGCCTCGGCGCGTCGCTGCGTGCAGACCCTCGACCCGGCGGCCGCCCTGCTCGACCTGCCGATCGAGGTGGACGGCGACCTGGACGAGCCGCGGCCGGGCCAGCTCGGCGACGAGTGCGCGCTGGCGGTCGCCGGCCGGCTGGCGGAGCTGGCCGCCGCCGGCGAACCGGTCGCGGTGTGCAGCCAGGGCAAGGTGATCCCGGGCGCGCTGGAGCGGTTGACCGGGCGGACCGACGACTTCAACACCCCGAAGGGCGGCGGCTGGCTGCTCGCCTTCGCCGCCGACCGGCTGGTCGCCGCCGACCGGCTCTGAGACCGGCGGGTGCGCTGTCCCGGTCAGGCGGGCGGCAGGGTCAGGGTCACCGCGACCGGCAGGTGGTCGCTGGCGGTGCCGCGCGGCGCGACGGCGTCGGCGCCGGTGAGCCCGGGCGAGACGAGGACATGGTCGATCTGCTCGCGCGGGTCGTCGGCCGGGCTGGTCGGCAACGGCCGGGCCGCCGCCAGCGCGTCCACCAGGCCGGCGCGGGTGAACTCCGCGAAGCCGGGAGCGCCGGGTTCGGTGTTCAGGTCGCCGGCCACCACCAGGGGGCGGCCGGCGGCGTACCCGAGGGCGAACGAGGCCACCGCGCGGGCCTGGACCACCGGCTCCCGCCCGGGCGGCGGTTGCAGGTGGGTGGCCACCACCGCGAGGCGTACGTCGGCACCGAGGTCGACGGTGACGCCGAGCGCCTGCGCCCCGGTCGGCGCGCCCACCGCCGGCAGCCGGCGGGTGCGCGCCGCCGCCAACGGCCACCGGCTCAGCACCGCGTCGCCCCAGAGCGGGTCGGCCGCCGGGGCGAAGACGTACGGCGTGTCCAGCCGCTCGGCCAGCAGGTCGAGGGTGTCGTGGCCGCCGTTGAGCAGCCAACCCCGGTCCACCTCGCTCAGCACCACCACGTCGGCCCGGCCGACGGCCCGGGCCAGGGCGTCCGGATCGAACCGGCCCTCGATGCCGAAGCCCATGCGGATGTTGTACGCCGCCACCCGCACCGTCGACGGCGGTCCCTCGCGGTTGCCGGCCACCAGCGTCTCGTCGACGGTCAACGCGGCGACCAGCGCCAGCGCCGTGGCGCACGCGGCGGTCCGCACCGGGGGCAGCGACGGCACGGTACGCGCCGGCCCGGGCCCGGCGGACAGCGCCGGCACGGGCCCGGTACGCGCCGGTGCGGGCCCAGCGGACAACGCGACGGCAGCCGTCAGGACGGCCACGGCCACCGGCACCCATCCGTTGGGGTAGCCGAGGTCGTAGGCGGCGTAGTAGAGCACCGCCGCGACGGCGAAGACCAGCATCCCGCCGACCGTGGCGTACCCGCGGCGGCCCGCCGCCCGGTGGAATCCGCTCGCCTCGCCGTCGCCCGGTCCCCCCGCGGCCGGCGCGACGCCGGTGTCCCCCGCGGCCGGCGCGACGCCGGCGGGCGCCGTCGGCGTGACGCCGGTCGCGGCCGTCGCCGACGAGACGCCGGCCGGCACGGTCGCTGGCTCGATGCTGGTCGTCGGGATCGCCGGGATCGCCGGCGCCGGCTCCTCGGCGCTGTCGCAGCGGGCCAGGCAGCCACCGAGGCCGACCGCGGTGAGCAGCACGGCCGGCAGCAGCAGCTCGCCCCGCCCCAGGGCCACCAGCACGGCCCCGGCGAGCAGGGCCACCGGGCCGATCCACCGCCCGGCCGGCCGGCGCGGCGGCGTCAGCGCGGCGAGCAGGAACCCGCCGACCGCCACCGCGACCGGCAGCGGCCCGAACAGCGGCGCGACGGCCGCTCCCGAGCCCTGCGCGGGCGACGACTCCAGCAGCCCGAACTGGTACGACATCGCCGTGCGGGCCACCGCCGGGGAGAGCGCCACCATGCCGGCGAGCAGCAGCGCCGGCCCGACCAGCAGCCAGGCACGCGCGCCACCGGCGCCGGCGGGCGGCGCGGGCAGGGCCTGTCCGGCCAGGAAGAGCACGGCCAGCACGACGCCCAGCACCCAGACCTCCGCGCCGCCCAGCCAGGGCGAGCGGTAGGTGTCGGAGACGGCGTGCAGGACCGCGGCGGCGGCCAGGCCGAGCGCCAGCCCGGGTACCGGCCGGTTCGACCCGGCGGCCACCGCGGTGAGCCAGCAGAGCCCGGCGACGAGGCCGGCGGTGGCGAGCCAGAGCTGTACCCGCCCGCCGGGGAAGCCGGTGACGGCGAGCCGGGCGCCGGCCAGCACCACCGCGGCGGCGAGGGCCACCGGCCGGACGCCGGCCCGGCGCAGCAGCGGCGGCACGGCCAGGGCGAGCACGAACCAGCCGAGCGCGAACGCCCCGAGCAGCTCGGCCGGAGTGGACGCCGCCTGCCCGAAGATGGTGATGACCGACGGCAGGAAGACCCGCAGCACGTCGGTCAGCACGACCAGGCCGAGGGCGGTGACGACGGTGGTGCGGTGGCGGTAGCGCACGAGGCCTCCTCGCCGACCGGTGGGGGTGCGGCGATTCTGCGCAGCCGGCGGGCCCCGGGTCAACGGGCGGGAAACGCCGTGAGGGGCGCCCACCGTGCGGTGGGCGCCCCTCACGGGCGTACGTGCGCAGGTCAGCGCCGGGCGGCGGTCTTCTTGGCCGGAGCCTTCTTCGCCGGAGCCTTCTTGGCCGCCGTGCTCTTGGCGGCGGTGGTCTTCTTCGCGGCGGTGGTCTTCTTCGCCGCCGTGGTCTTCTTCGCCGCCGTGGTCTTCTTCGCCGCCGTGGTCTTCTTGGCCGCGGCGGTCTTGGTGGCCGCGGCGGTCTTCTTCGCCGGCGCGGCCTTCTTGGTGGGGGCGGCCTTGGCCGCGGCGGTCTTCTTGGCGGCCGCAGCGGTGGTCTTCTTCGCGGCGGCGGCCTTGGCGCCGGTCGCCTTGGCCCCCGTCGCCTTCGCGCCGGCGGCCTTGGCTGCGGCCGCAGTGGTCTTCTTCGCCGGCGCGGCGGCCTTCGGCACCTTGCCGCTGGCCACCATCTCCTTGAAACCGGCGCCGGCGCGGAAGGTCGGGACGGATGTCTTCTTGACCTTCACCGCCTCACCGGTACGCGGGTTGCGCGCTGTTCGGGCACCCCGGACGCGCTTTTCGAAAGCTCCGAATCCGGTGATCGCCACCTTCTCGCCCTTGGTTACCGCCCCCTGGACCTCGGCGATGACCGCGTCGAGCGCCGCCGTCGCCGTCTTCCGGTCCCCCAGGCGAGCGGCGAGCGCCTCGATGAGCTCGGCCTTGTTCACGACTTCCTCCCGATTGTGCAACTGACTCGACGCGAGCCATTCTGCGCGCACGGTATGCCCTGTGCTGGCGGGACACAAACATTCGGTGGAAAAAAGCCCTTGTGTCGTAACGGATTCGCCCCCACCGGGCGGACCGGTGGGGGCGAAAACCGATGAGCGGTCGGGCGTACGGCTATGCCACGGCGGGCTTGAACGACGGCCGGGACGCCTCGTACGCGCTGATCTCGGCGGCGTGCCGGAGGGTGAGTCCAATGTCATCCAAGCCTTCCATCAGCCGCCAGCGGCTGTGGTCGTCCAGCGGGAACGACCAGCTCGCCGGGCCGACCCGGACCTCGCGGGCGGCCAGGTCGACGGCGACCTCGGTGGTCGGATCGGACTCGACCCGGTCCCAGATCTCCTCGACGGCTTTCAATTCCAGCTCCACCGGTAGGAGGCCTTCCTTGAGCGCGTTGCCCCGGAAGATGTCACCGAATCGCGGCGAGATCACCGCGCGGAAGCCCCAGTCGCGCAGCGCCCAGACGGCGTGCTCGCGTGATGATCCGGTGCCGAACTCCGGACCGGCCACGAGAATCGACGCTCCGGAATGGGCCGGATCGTTGAGCACGAATGCCGGATCTTCCCGCCACGCGCTGAAGAGTCCGTCCGCGAAACCGGTCCGGGTCACCCGCTTGAGGTACACGGCCGGAATGATCTGATCGGTGTCCACGTTGGACCGCCGCAACGGCACGGCGGTGCCGGTGTGGGTGGTGAACCTGTCCATCTCTCGGCTGCCCTTCTACAGGTCGGCGGGGGCGGAGAGCCGGCCGACCACGGCGGTGGCGGCGGCGACCGGCGGGGACACCAGGTGGGTGCGCCCTCCCCGGCCCTGGCGGCCCTCGAAGTTGCGGTTGGAGGTCGAGGCCGAGCGCTCGCCGGGCTTCAACGTGTCGGGGTTCATCCCGAGGCACATGGAGCAGCCGGCGAATCGCCACTCGGCGCCCGCGTCGGCGAAGACCTTGTCCAGCCCTTCCGCCTCGGCCGCCTCCCGCACGGCCGCGGATCCGGGCACCACGAGCATGCGTACGCCGTCGGCGACCTTGCGCCCGCGCAGCACGTCGGCGGCGGCGCGGAGGTCCTCCAGCCGCCCGTTGGTGCAGGAGCCGACGAAGACCACGTCGACCGCGAGGTCGCGCAGCGGCGTGCCCGGGGTCAGCGCCATGTACTCCAGCGCCCGGCGGGCGGCGGTCCGCTCCGCGTCGGTGCCGAAGTCCTCCGGGGCCGGCACGGCCGAGCCGAGCGGCGCGCCCTGCCCCGGGTTGGTGCCCCAGGTGACGAACGGGGTGATCCGGCTGGCGTCGAGGGTCACCTCGGCGTCGAAGGTCGCACCCTCGTCGGTGGGCAGCGTCCGCCAGTAGGCCACCGCCGCGTCCCAGTCGGCGCCCCGGGGGGCATGCGCCCGCCCCTTGAGGTACGCGAAGGTGGTCTCGTCCGGCGCGATCAGGCCGGCCTTGGCGCCCCACTCGATGGACATGTTGGCGACGGTCATCCGCCCCTCCATGGACAGCGCGCGGATCGCCTCGCCCCGGTACTCCACGATGTGGCCGCGCCCGCCGCCGGTGCCCACCTGGGCGATCAGCGCGAGGACCAGGTCCTTGGCGGTGACGCCGGGACCGAGCTGGCCGGTCACCGTGACCGCCATGGTGCGCGGGCGGGCCTGCGGCAGCGTCTGGGTGGCCAGGACGTGCTCGACCTCACTGGTGCCGATGCCGAAGGCGAGCGCACCGAAGGCGCCGTGGGTGGCGGTGTGCGAGTCGCCACAGACGATCGTCATGCCGGGCTGGGTGACGCCCAGCTGGGGGCCGATCACGTGCACGATGCCCTGGTTCTCGTCGCCGAGCGGGTGCAGCCGCACCCCGAACTCGGCGCAGTTGCGGCGCAACGTCTCGATCTGCGTACGCGAGGTGGGGTCCGCGATGGTGAGCAGATCACCCCGGCGGGACCGGAAGCTCGGGTCGTCGTACCCGGTCGGGGTGTTGTGGTCCTCGGTCGCGAGCGTGAGATCGGGACGGCGAACCGGACGACCGGCCAGGCGCAGCCCGTCGAACGCCTGCGGGCTGGTCACCTCGTGCAACAGGTGCAGGTCGATGTAGAGCAGGTCCGGTTCACCCTCGGCGGTCCGTACCACGTGCGCGTCCCAGACCTTCTCGGCCAGGGTCCTCGGTCGAGTGACTCCCACCATCTGGACATCCTAAATTCTGGGAGGTAAGTTTCGGCTTGTGGGACACAGTATGAGCGGTGTCGGCGTCCTCGACAAGGCGGTGGTCATCCTGGCCGCCTGTGTCGACGGCGCCAGCCTGGCCGAACTCGTTGAACGCACCAAGCTGCCCCGGGCCACCGCGCACCGGCTGGCGCAGGCGCTGGAGATCCACCGCATGCTGGTCCGGGACACCCAGGGGCGCTGGCGTCCGGGGCCCCGGCTCGGCGAGCTGGCCAACGCCGCCCCCGACGTGCTGCTGACCGCCGCCGAGCCGTTGCTGGCCGCGCTGCGCGACGCCACCGGGGAGAGCGCCCAGCTCTACCTGCGCCGCGCCGACGAGCGGGTCTGCGTGGCCGCCGCCGAGCGGGCCAGCGGCCTGCGGGACACCGTGCCGGTCGGCTCGGTGCTGCCGATGACGGCCGGTTCCGCGGCGCAGATCCTGCTCGCCTGGGAGCCCCCGGAGGCGGTCATGCCGCTGCTGCCCCGCGCCAAGTTCACCGGCCGCACCCTCGCCGAGGTACGCCGTCGCGGTTGGGCGCAGAGCGTCGCCGAGCGGGAGGCGGGTGTGGCGAGCGTCTCGGCCCCGATCCGCGACCGCACCGGCCGGGTGATCGCCGCGATCAGCATCTCCGGCCCGATCGAGCGCCTGGGCCGCCGACCCGGCGAACGCCACGCCATGGCCGTGGTCAGGGCCGGCCAGCGCCTCTCCGGCCTCTGATCCCGCCCCCGCACCGGCCTCGCCACACCCGACCTGGCCCTGCCTCCGCTCAACCCGGCGCTGGCCTGCCCCCTGGCCGGCGCCGCCCGACCCGGGCTCGGCCCACCTGGGCTGAAAGTTGACCAAGAGGTTTGCGTCCGCAGCCGCCTCGGGCGTGACGCAAACCTCTTGATCACCGAGGCCGGCGGCCGGGGGCGACCTCGATCCGATCTCTCGGCCGGTCTGGGTAGGGGGTCGCTCGCTGTGGAGCTGATGTCGTGAACGAATCACGAGCGGACTGCCGCCGGGCCGCCGACCCCCACCGGTGATTCGTCCACGACATCAGCTCTACAGCGTCTGGGACACACCTGTGGCTCCCGCTCGGCGGGCCGACTCCACGGAACCAGTCGCTCGCCGGGCCGCCGCCTCCGCGACACGCACCGGGCGGGCCGGCACTGGCTGAGCCGCACCGGGCCGCCGCCTCCGCGACACGCACCGGGCGGGCCGGCACTCGCAGAGCCGCCGCCTCCGGCACCTGACTCACCGAACCCCCGCCCGCCGGCACCCGGCCGACGCTTCCTGAAGGCGGCTCCGAGCGCCGTCCACCGCGCAGGCGCGCACCCGGCCGGGGCCGCGGCCGGGAAAGGCGAACGACCCGCCTCGCTGTCGCGAGACGGGCCGTTCGGCGATGTAGCCCCGACCGGATTCGAACCGGCGCTACCGCCTTGAGAGGGCGGCGTCCTGGGCCGCTAGACGACGGGGCCAGGCACTTTTCCTGCTTCACCGCCCTGGTGGGCGGCACGGCTGTAGTCTAGCGGCACCACCGGCGTCCGAGGACGAGGGGGTCCGGCGGCTCCGGAAGCCCGGCAGACGAGGAGCCGGGAACACGAAACAGCCCGCCCCACCGAGGTGGAACGGGCTGTCAGCACTGTAGCCCCGACCGGATTCGAACCGGCGCTACCGCCTTGAGAGGGCGGCGTCCTGGGCCGCTAGACGACGGGGCCAGAACTTCAACTTGCTTCCCCACCCTGGCGGGTGGGGAAGCTGCACTCTATCAGAGATCATCTGCCGTCCCTCGGGAGGGACGGAGCGGAACTCCGCCAGAATCCAGCGTCCGGGATTCTCGCGAATCCGCGGTTGCGCTGGGGTACCAGGACTCGAACCTAGACTAACTGAACCAGAATCAGTCGGGCTGCCAATTACCCCATACCCCATTGGCCCCTTGCGGCGCCGGGAATGAACTTTACCCTCCCCGCGCCGGCAGGCCAAATCCAACCCCCCGAAACGCCTGTGAGCTGCGAAAACAGGGCGTCGGACGCGTCAGGCGACCGGCACCACCGGATTGGTGAGCTCGCCGATCCCCTCGATCCGCACGGTGACCGTATCCCCCTCCGTGAGCGGGCTAACCCCCGCCGGCGTGCCGGTCAGCACCACGTCGCCGGGCAGCAGCGTCATCACGTGCGAGATGTAGGACACCAGGGCCGGTACGTCGAAGACCATGTCCTTCGTCCGGCCGAGCTGGCGTACCTCCATCTCGTCCGGGTTGCGACCCACCTCGCACCGGATCTCCAGGTCGGAGACGTCCAGTCCGGTGGTGATCCAGGGGCCGATGGGGCAGAACGAGTCGAAGCCCTTGGCCCGGGTCCACTGCCCGTCCGAGCGCTGGAGGTCCCGCGCCGTCACGTCGTTGGCGCAGGTGTAGCCAAAGATGGCCTTCGCCGCAGCGGCCCGGTCGGCGCGACGGGCGCCCGGGGCGCCGATCACCACGGCCAGCTCCGCCTCGTGCTCGACCTGCTTGGAGAAGATGGGCAGCCGGATGGCGTCCCGCGGGCCGATCACCGACGTGGACGGCTTCAGGAAGAGCAGCGGCTCCTTCGGCACCTCGCTGCCGTGCTCGGCGGCGTGCTCGGCGTAGTTGCGACCGACACACACCACCTTGCTGGGCAGGATCGGCGAGAGCAGTCGGACGTCGGAGAGCGCCCAGCGGGCGCCGGAGAAGGTGACCTGACCGAACGGGTGGCCCTCGATCTCGGCGATGGTCAGGCCCTCCGGGCCCACCCCCGGCTCGCCCTCGACGACCCCGAACGACATTCCCTTGGCATGAGCAAAACGAGCGATACGCACCTGGCCAATCTAGCTCCCGCCCACGTGGTGGCACCCCGTCGACGCCGGAGGCCGCGGCGGTGTCGGCGCAGGGTAGGGGATCGGCCGGCGATCGGGGCGAGCTTCGGCACTTCGTACCCGGGCGGAGTGTCCGCGCCCCTACCGTCGGCTCCGGAGGTTCGGTTCGTATGCCTGCATCGAGACGACACCACAGGGCCCTCGCCGTGTTCGTGAACGGCCTGGGCATCCTCGCCGCCGTACCGGCGCTGCCGACGGCGACGCCCACGACCAGGGCCGAAGCGGCACCGGCGGTCACCACGCCGGCCAGCCCGCCGGCCACGGCCACGCCCACCGGCCCGGCCGCCACACCCCTGCCCACGGGTCCGGCCACGCCGATGGCCACCCCTCAGCCGGCGGGGCACGCGTCGCCGGCGGCGCCCGGGGCGGCGGCGACCGGCGCCGTGATCCCGGTGCCCCCGGGGATGCCGGCGCCGGGGATGGCCACCACCGCGAATCCGGGTTCGCCCCGACCGGCCCAGCCGGTCACCGTGACGGTGGCACCGGCCGGGACGCCGGTGCCGGGCTACCGGATCCAGCTGCGCAACGACAGCGGCTTCCCGCTCGACACCACAGTGCGGCAGGAGCTGCCGGCCGGCGCCTCGCCGACCGCGGTCAGTGCGGGCGGTCGGGCCATCCGGTCCGCCGGGAACGGCACGGCCGCGGTGACCTGGCGGCTCCGGCTGCCCGCCCGCAGCACGACGACGCTGGACACCGCCCTGGCGGCGACCCCGCCGGGCACCTCGGTGACCGCGCCGGCCTGCGCGTTCACCAGCGACGGCAACCGGCCGTACGACTGCGCGACCGCCACCTGGCAGGCCGCGGCGGCACCGGCGACCCGGGTGGAGGAGGCGGCCCCGGCCTGGCGGCGGCCGCCGATCCTGGCGGCGGCGCTGGCCGCGCTGCTGGTGATCGCCGGCGGCGGCCTGTGGTGGGGGCAGCGGGCCCGGCGGCGGCGCAGCGGCGTCGAGCCGACCGGCGCGGCCCCGACGGTCGTCGGCAATCCCACGTACGCGGGCGGCGCCGCCGCGCCCGGCGGTGGCACCGTCTACCCGCGCCCGGCCGCCCCGGGCGGGTCGGGGCGACGGCGGACGCCACCGGTCTGGATGATCGTCGGCGTGGCCGCGGCGATCCTGGCCGGGGTGGTCGTCGCCGCCGGGTGGACGGCCACCCAGCGGGTCGCCGCGATCGACACCACCAAGCAGCCGACCAGTGGCGCCTGGATGGGTCGCGGCGCCACCGGCAGCGTCGGCGTGCCGCTGCGCGAGAACGCGTTCGAGTTCACCGTCTACCGGGTGGCCTGCGAGACGGCCGGCGGGACGGGCCGCCGGTGCCACGCGACCGTCGGGGTGCGCAACCTCACCCCCGAGCAGCAGGCGTGGCACGGCGAACTCCAGCGCGCCTACCTGCCCGGGGGCAACTGGGTCAGCACCGACGAGCCGGCCACCCGGCTGGCGAACCTGGGCCGGGACGTCTTCGCCCAGCCGGTCGCGGCCGGCAACCGGGTGGTGCTGCCGCTGGTGTTCACGCTCAACGGGCCGCAGAAGCCGAAGCAGCTGGAGCTGCGCAGCGGGGTCTTCTCCGCCGGGGTCCGGGTGGACGTGCCCTGACCGGCGGCCGGGCGGCGGTCGTACCCTTGGGTCCGTGACCGCCGCCCTCGCGCCCGCCGCCCTCGACGCGGCCGACTGGCAGGCCCGCCGGGCCGCGCACGTCGCCCGGGTCGACGCGTGGCTGGCGCCGCACCTGGCCCGACGGCGCAGCGGCGGCCGGCACCCGGTCGAGGACTTCCTCTTCACCTACTACTCGCACCGGCCGGCCCAGCTGCGCCGCTGGCACCCGGGCGCGGGGGTGCTGCTACGCGACGCGGAGCCGGCCGAGTTCGGCCCGGACTACCGCGCCGACGCCGCCGGAGTCACCCTCGACACCGATCGGGTACGCGCCCGGCGCGCCGAGTCGATCGCCTGGATCCGCGACCTGCTGGCCGCGACCGCCGGCCGGCCGGCGCACCTCGGCTGCTTCGGCATGCACGAGTGGGCGATGGTCTACCGGCAGACCCAGGATGAGGTCCGGCACAACTCCTGGCCGCTGCGGCTGAGCCCGGAGCGCACCGCCGCGGTGGTCGAGGAGCGGGGCGTACGGTGCAGCCACTTCGACGCGTACCGGTTCTTCACGGCGCCGGCCCGGCCGTTGAACCTGCTCAGCCCGACGAGGGAGAGTCAGCACGCGCTGGAGCAGCCCGGCTGCCTGCACGCCAACATGGATCTCTACAAGTGGTCGTACAAGCTCTCGCCGCTGGTCGCCTCCGAACTGGTGGCGGACTGCTTCTCCCTGGCCAGGGAGATCCGGGCGCTGGACATGCGGGCCAGCCCGTACGACCTGGCCGCGCTCGGCTATCCGCCGGTGCGGGTGGAGACGCCGGAGGGCCGGGCCGAGTACGCCGCCGCCCAGCGCGGCTTCGCCGAGCGGGCCGCCGTGCTGCGCGCCCGCCTGCTGACCGCCCTCGACGCCGTCGCCTGACCGCGGCTGGACGCCCTGCCGCCAGTCAGTGGGGCGCCGGCCGGTTCACGCCGCCGGGCGCAGCCGCTCCTCCAGCTCCGCCATCGTCTCGACGAACCAGAGCTGGCGCCCTCGGTTGGACTCGGTGACGAAGTCCCGCAGGGCGATGCTGCGGGCGACGTGCGCGGAGATGTCGCCGACCACCACCACCGGCAGCCGGTAGTTGACGAACTTCTGCACCAGCTCACCGGCCACCCCGGTGCGCAGCGTGAAGAACTCGTCGGCGAGCCGCCGTACCGGCAGCACCACCAGCTCCGCCCGCTGGCCGAGCGCCTCGCCGATCACCTCCAGCGCGTCGCCGCCCCCGCACAGCCGGGGCCCGTCGGGGGCGCAGGCGAGCAGCGAACGACCGTGCAGCGTGACGAGGGTGTCGGTGGACATGCTGGCAGCCTAGGCACCGCTCCCCCGCGGGCACACCGGATTTACCGCTCAGTCCCCGTCGACCCGGCGGTCCCGCTTGCGTTGCGACTGGCGCTTCTTCTCCGCCAGCCGGCGTTCCTTGGCGCCGCGCGACGGGCGGGTCGGCCGCCGGGGCGGTGGCGGCGGCGCGACGGCCTCGCGCAGCAGTGCGGTCAGCCGCTCCCGGGCCGCCTCCCGGTTGGCGAGCTGGGCGCGGTGCTCGCTGGCGGCGATGGTCACCACCCCGTCGACCAGGCGGCCGGCCAGCCGTTCCAGCGCCCGCGCCCGCAGCGCCGGCGGCAGGCTGGGCGAGGCGGCCAGGTCGAAGCTCAGCTCCACCCGGGAGTCGGCGGTGTTGACCCCCTGCCCGCCGGGCCCGGACGAGCGGGAGAACCGTTCCCGCAGTTCGGCGGCGGGCACGATCCACCGGTCGGTCACCCGCAGTCCGTCGTCCACGCCCCGAGGCTAGCGCCCCTTCGGGGCACCGGGGGTGGCGGACGAGCTCGGCGACGGGCTGGGTGCCGGTTCCGCCCGTTCGTGGTCGGGGCCGACGGCGGCGTACGCGACCGCCCCGACGAGCAGCAGCGCGATGACGCCGACCTTGGTGGTGACGGCCCGGACCAGCAGCCACGCCGTCTTCCGGGCGCCCGGCACCGCGTTCTTGGCGGCCTTGTAGTCGGTCCAGCCGCGCTTGGCCCGGGCGTACTGCACGCCCACGCCCCATCCGATGAAGAGTCCCACCGCCAGCAGGACCGCTATGAGAGGAAGCTCCACCCACGCCAGTATCCATACTCAGCGTGATATTTCTATGGCCCGATGGTTCCGCGCCAGGAATCCGACAGTTTTACCGTTACGACCGCCGCGTCCTGGGCGCGCCCGACTCAGCCGCCTTTGCCGATGATGGTGTCGGCGGTCTGCTGCACCTGCTCGATCGGGATGGCGAACCCGATGCCGATCGAGCCGTTGCCGTCGATGGTGGCGATCGCGGTGTTCACCCCGACCACCTCCCCCCGGGCGTTGACCAGCGGCCCTCCCGAGTTGCCCGGGTTGATCGAGGCGTCGGTCTGCACCGCGCTGCGCCGGGTGGTGCCGAGGCGTACCTGGCGGTCGAGGGCGCTGACGATGCCGGCGGTGACCGTCCCGGCCAGGCCGAGCGGCGAACCGACCGCCAGCACCGGCTCACCGACCTTGGTGGAGCGCGGCTTGGCCAGCGGCAACGGTGCCAGCCCGGCCACCGCCGGCACCCGGAGCACCGCCAGGTCGCTGCCCGGCTCTCGGCCGACCACCTCGGCGGCGTACCGCCGGCCGTCGGAGAGCTCCACGGTCACCTCGCCGCCACCGCCCTTGGCCAGGATGTGGTCGTTGGTGACGATGTGCTGCTGGTTGTCGATGGCGAACCCGGAGCCGGACGCCGAACTGGCCGCGCCACCGCCGACCATCACCGACACCACGCCCGGCACGGTCTTCTGCGCCGCGGTCACCAGCTCGGCCGGCACCGGCGCGGCGGACGCCGCCGAGGGCCCCGCACCGCCGTCCCGGCCGGCCACCCAGCCACCGGCCGCCGCGCCGGAGACGGTGGAGAGCGCCACCACCGCCGCCGCCGTCAGCAGCCGGCCGCGCCAGCGTCGCCGCGACGGGCCCTCCCCCGCCCCCGGTACGTCCCACCGGGGCCGCCCGTCCGGTCCCAGCTCGGGCGAGACGAACCACGGTCCCCGGGGCTCGCCCAGTCCGGTCTGCACTGCCATGCGTGCGCTCCTCACTGTCGCTTCGGCGGGCTCAGGGCAGGCGGGAGAACCACCGCATCGACCCGGCCGCGGCGCCCATCGCGAACATCAGCCCGAGGCCGATGAACCGGGCGGAGATGTCCTGGCGTTCGGTGCGGTAGCCGACCGACGAGCCGATGTCCTCGTAGACCTTGCGCAGTTCCGCGCTGTTGCCCGCCTCGTGGAAGCCACCCCCGGTGTCCTCGGCGACCGCCTTGAGGGTCTGCCCGTCGACCGGCACCTGGATCGGCCGGCCGCCCCGGTCGACGAACCCGCCGGGAGTGCCGAAGGAGATGGTGTGCACCGGCACCTTGGCCGCCACGGCCGCGGCGGCGGCCTCCATCGGGTCCATGCCGGAGGTGTTCGCCCCGTCGGAGAGCAGGATGACCCGGGCCGGCGGTGGCTTCTTCGCCGCCGTCGAGTCCAGGCTCTTGACCGCGCCGAGCGAGGCGCTGATCGCCTCGCCGATCGCGGTGCCCTGCACCCCGGTGATGCCCTCGGCGAGCCGGTCGATCCCCTCGTGCAGCGCCTCCCGGTCCGTGCCGGGCGGCACCACCACCGCCGCGCTGCCGGCGAACGCGACCAGGCCGACGTTGAACTCGTCGGGCAGGACGTCGACGAACCGCCGGGCCGCGTGCTTGGCCGCGGCGAGCCGGTCCGGTTCCACGTCGGTGGCGAGCATCGAGGTGGAGACGTCGACGGCGACCATGACGGTGGCCCGTTCGCGGGGCACCCGCACCTCGGCCGTCGGCCGGGCGAAGCCGACCACCAGCAGCGCCAGCATGGCCAGGAAGAGACCGGCCGGCACGTGCCGCCGCCAGGCCGGCCGGGTCGGCGCGACCCGGTCGAGCAGCCGGAGGTTGGTGAAGCGCACCGCGTACCGGCTGCGCCGGCGCTGGGCGAGCAGGTAGCCGCCGGCCAGCGCGAACACGCCGAGCAGCAGCAGGAGCCGGGCGGGCGACTGCCAGGTCACGCGACACCTCCCCGGGCGGCGGCCGGCGCGGCGGCCAGGCGGCGCTGCGCGTGCACGTGCCGTACCACGTCGGCGGTCCAGTCCCGGTCGGTGCGCAGCGGCAGGTGGGTGGCGCCGGACCGGCGCAGCGCCCGGCGTACCTGCTCGCGCTGGGCGGCCGCCGCGCTGGCGTAGCGCCGGCGCAGCGCCTCGTCGCCGGTCCAGACCTCCCGCCGCCGGCCGGTCTCCGGGCAGACGAGCGTGATCAGGCCGACGTCGGGCAGTTCCAGCTCGCGCGGGTCGGTGATCTCGACCGCGAGCACCTGGTGCCGGGCGGCGAGGCGGCGCAGCGCCGGCTCCCAGGGCGTGGGCTCATCGTGGTGCTCCGGCAGGCCGTCGAGGAAGTCGGAGACCACCACGACCAGGCCGCGCCGGGTGGCGACCCGCTGCACGGCCGCGAGCGCCTCCGTCAGGTCGGGTGGGTCGGGCGGGACCGTCCGCTCGTCGTGGTCACCGGTACGCGGCGCGGCCAGCAGCGTACGGAGCACGCCCAGCAGATGGGTGCGGCCGCTGCGGGCCGGGAAGCGGCGCAGCCCGGTCGGGGTGAGCAGCTGCGCGCCGAGCCGGTTGCCGGTGCCGGCGGTGAGGAAGCCGATCGCCGCGACGGCGGCCACCGACAGCTCCCGCTTGTCCAGTTCGGCGGTGCCGAACTCCATGCTGGGGCTGGCGTCGACCAGCAGCCAGGTGCTCAGTTCCCGGTCGGCGTCGACCTCGCGGACGTGCGGCACGGTGGTGCGGGCGGTCACCGCCCAGTCCATCCGGCGCACCTCGTCCTCGCCGGGGCGGTACTCCCGGCTGCCGGCGATCTCGCTGCCCGGGCCGGGCAGCAGACCCCGGTGCTGGCCCTGGAGCAGCCCGTCCAGCCGACGGGTGACGGTCAGTTCCAGCCGGCGCAGCCGCTGGTCCCCGGCGAGGTCGGCCAGGCCCGGTCCGGCGGGCGGCGGCGCGGTGCGGCGCCTCATGCGGCAGCCAGGTCGGCGGCGTGCTCGGGCTGCCCGGTGGCCAGCACGGGCGGGGGCACCGCCTGCACCAGCCGGTGCACCAGCGCCTCGGGCGAGACCCCGTCGGCGACCGCGTCGAAGGAGAGCACCAGCCGGTGGGCCAGCACGTCGACGGCGAGATCGCGGACGTCCTCCGGCAGCACGTACTCCCGGCCGCGCAGCAGCGCCTGGGCGCGGGCAGCGGCGACCAGGCCGAGGGTGGCCCGGGGGCTCGCCCCGTACGCCAGCATCGGGGCGATCTCCGGCAGCCCGAAGCGGCCCGGGTCGCGGGTGGCGAGGATGAGGCGGACGACGTACTCGGCGAGCGCGTGGTGCACGAAGACGTGCTCGGCGCGCTGTTGCAGCCCGCGCAGCCGGCCCGGGTCGAGCACCTGGTGGGCGCGGGGCCGGTCGGTGCTCATCCGGTAGAGGATGGCCAGCTCGTCGGCGTCGCTCGGGTAGTCCACGACGATCTTCATGAGGAACCGGTCGCGCTGCGCCTCGGGAAGCTGGTAGACCCCCTCGGACTCGATCGGGTTCTGGGTGGCGAGCACCAGGAACGGCACCGGCACCGGCCAGCTCCGCCCGCCGATGGAGACCTGGCGCTCGGCCATCGCCTCCAGCAGGGCGGACTGCACCTTGGCCGGGGCCCGGTTGATCTCGTCGGCCAGCACCAGGTTGGCCATGATCGGGCCCAGCTCGACGTCGAAGCTCTCCTTCGACGCCCGGTAGATGCGGGTGCCGACGATGTCGGAGGGGACCAGGTCCGGGGTGAACTGGATCCGGGAGAAGGTGCCGCCGACGACGGTGGCGAGGGTCTGCGCGGCAAGGGTCTTCGCCACGCCGGGTACGCCCTCCAGCAGGCAGTGCCCGTCGGCGATCAGTGCGGTGAGCAGGCGCTCGACGAGCCGATCCTGCCCGACGATCACGCGTCTGACCTCGAAGAGGGTCTGTTCCAGCTCGGTGGCCGCCGCGTCGGGATCGGCCGGGCTGGGCAGGCTGGCCAGGGTGTCCGAGATGTCCGTCACGGTGCTTGCTTCCCGGGGCACCGGGCGGACAAACGTCGGAATATCACCCCCTGGCAGGCACTTTCCCACCCGGAGCGGGACGAGGCACCCGTTACCTCGTTAGCGGGCGACGACGGTGCGTTCCACACCAGACGGTGCCGACCCCCACGTGCGGGCCGGCACCGTAGCGGGCGGTGCTCAGTTGGCGACGACCAGGTGGAACGGGCGGTCGGCCGCCGAGCCACCGGAGGTCCGGGTCTGGACGAAGACCGCGTTCGGAGTCAGGTAGCGCGGCGCGACGGCCACCTCACCACCGGGCGGGACGTTACCCGGGTCGTTGGTGCCGATCGTCGCCACGTGCGCCTTCAGCACGACGTTGTAGTCCAGCAGCACCTGGTACTGCCCGGCGCCGTACTTCGTGACGGACACGACGTTGGCGGAGTGGTGCAGCAGCGTGCCGTTGGCGGCCACGACGGCGAAGGCGACGGCGCCGGCGGCCGGCGGTGCGGCCAGGGTCGCGCCCTGCCGCACCGCCGCCTTGGCCGCACGCGCGTCGGCGGCCGAGACCGGCGGCTGGGTGTTGCCGCCGGGCTGCCGGACGCCGGGCTGGCCGACCTCCGCCCCGGCCCTGGTCGTCGGCTGGGCGGCGGCGATTCCCCCGCCGGCCAGGGTGAGCGCCAGGACGCCGAGCGTCACCGCCGCCGCCCTGCGCCTGAAGAATGTGGTCATGACAGGTCTCCCTTTTTCTGACCGTGGTGATACGGCCGACCCGCATTTTCGGCGAGCCGGATGATTGCTGCGGACGAGCCGGGTTGACGAAAGCAATACACTTTCGACCGCACCTGAAACGTTGACTCCTCAACGCTTTTTTACCCGTCTTGAGCTGGGATTAATACGCTGTGTTGTGGCGCCACAACCAGGAGGAAGGTAAAACCGGAAAAAGCCGAGCGTCAATAGTCGATCAAGGCGCTCCGCATTCTTTCCGGATGGTTTCCGTAATTGTGAGAGGCGAGGGCTGCACCATTCATGAAACGGGTCGGGGGGCCTGCGGCGCGGGCGTGAGCGCTAGTCTGACGTCCATGATCACCACGGAGCCGCCGGCCCGGACCCGACCGCCGGTACGCGCCCTGCTCTGCTGGCTGGCGGTCGTGCCCGGTGCCGCCTGGGCGCTGGTCCGCCTCGCCGGGCTGGAGCGCGGGCCGCTGGTGCAGGCGGTCGCCTTCACCCCGTACGTCGCGGGCTGGAGCCTGGTCGCGCTGGTGCTGGCGCTCGCCCTGCGGCGCCGCGGGCCGGCGGTGGCCGCGGCGGTGGTGGCGTTGGCGCTGCTCGGCGCGGTGGCCCCCCGGGCGGTCGCCGCCGACCAGCCGGCGGCCGGCGGGCCGGTGCTGCGGGTGCTCACCGCCAACCTGCTCAAGGGCGGTGCCGACGCGCGGACGGTGGTGGACCTGGTGCGCCGGCACCGGGTGGACCTGCTGGCCGTGCAGGAGTTCACCCCGGCGGCCCGCGACGCGCTCGACCGGCAGGGCCTGACCCGGCTGCTGCCCCACCAGGAGCTCAATGCGGAGGTCGGCACCACCGGCTCCGCCCTCTACTCACGGCTCCCGCTCACCGAGGGTGGCTTCCGGCGCAACGCCGGCTTCCAGTTCACCCAGGCGTACGCCGTCGTGGCGGTGCCGGGGGCGCCGCCGGTGCGGGTCGAGTCGACGCACCCGGCCGCGCCCTACGCGGTCGCCGCGGTCGACGAGTGGTTCACCGACCTGCGGGCGCAGCCCCCGGCCACCCCGGACGGGCCGCTGCGCATCCTCGCCGGCGACTTCAACGCCACCCTCGACCACGCCCCGCTGCGCGCGCTGCTGGCCACCGGGTACGTCGACGCGGCCGACGCCGCCGGGGCGGGGCTCGCCGGCACCTGGGGCCCGTACGACGGCGACCTCATCCCACCGGTCACCATCGACCACGTGCTGGTCGACCGGCGGATCGCCGTCCGGTCCGTCGCCGTGCACCCGGTGCCCGGCAGCGACCACCGCGCGGTGCTGGCCGAGCTGCGCCTGCCGGCGGCCTGACCCCGGCGGGCCCCGACCCGGCCCGATCGCGCCGACGGGCGGCTCAGACCCGGGCGCGGTCCAGGCCGAAGGTGAGCGCGTCGACCAGGGCGTGCCAGCTCGCCTCGACCACGTTGGGGTGCACGCCGACGGTGGTCCAGTCCCGGCCGGTGCCGTCCGCGGTCTCCAGCAGGACCCGGGTCACCGCGCCGGTGCCGTGGCTGCCCTCCAGGATGCGCACCTTGTAGTCGGCCAGTTCGAAGTCGCGCAGCTCCGGGTAGTGCCGGGACAGGCCGACCCGCAACGCCTCGTCGAGGGCGTTGATCGGGCCGTTCCCCTCGGCGGTGGCGATCACCCGCTCGCCACGTACCCGGATCTTCACGGTGGCCTCGGAGACCACCGCGCCGTCCTCGCGGTGCTCGACCAGCACCCGGTAGGACTCCAACGCGAACGGCCGGGGCGGCGCGGCGTCCGGCAGCTCCGAGCGGACCAGCAGCTCGAACGACGCGTCGGCCGCCTCGAACGACCAGCCACCCGCCTCCAGCTCCTTGACCCGGCTGGTGACCTTCGACAGCGCCTCCGGATGGCCGGCCAGGTCCAGGCCCAGCTCGCGGCTCTTGAGCTCGACGCTGGCCCGGCCGGCCATCTCGGTCACCAGGATCCGCATGTCGTTGCCCACCACCGACGGGTCCACGTGGTTGTAGAGCAACGGGTCGACCTTGATCGCGCTCGCGTGCAGCCCCGCCTTGTGGGCGAAGGCGGCGGCCCCGGCGTACGCCTGGTGGGTGTCGGGGGCGATGTTGGCGATCTCGGCGATGGCGTGCGCGACCCGCACCATCTGCTCCAGGCAGCCCTCGGGTAGGACGGGCAGCCCGAGCTTGAGCTGGAGGTTGGCGACGACCGAGAAGATGTCGGCGTTGCCGGGGCGCTCGCCGTACCCGTTGGCGGTGCCCTGGACGTGGCGGACCCCGGCCTCGACGGCGGCGACGGTGTTGGCCACCGCGCAGGCGGTGTCGTTCTGGGCGTGCATGCCGAACAGCTCCGGGGCGATGCCGGTGCGCGCGGTCAGGTCGGCGATCGCGGCCGTCACCATGGACGGCAGCATCCCGCCGTTGGTGTCGCAGAGCACGAACCGCTCGGCGCCGGCGGCGAGGGCCGTCTCCACCACCGCGGCGCCGTACGCCGGGTCGTGCCGGTAGCCGTCGAAGAAGTGCTCGCCGTCGACGAAGACCCGCCGACCCTCGGCGACCAGGTGGGCGACGGTGTCGCGGATCATCGCCAGGTTCTCCGGGCCGGTGGTGCGCAGCGCCCGCTCGACGTGGCGGAGGTCGGCCTTGGCGACCAGGGCCACCGCCGGGGTCTCGGCGTCGAGCAGCCCGCGCACCTGCGGGTCGGCCGCCACCGGCACCCCGGCCCGGCGGGTGGCGCCGAAGGCGACCAGGACGGCGTGCCGCAGGTCCAGCTCGGTCCGCGCCCGGCGGAAGAACTCGGTGTCCTTCGGTACCGCGCCCGGCCACCCGCCCTCGATGAAGCCCACCCCGAACTCGTCGAGCAGCCGGGCCACGGCCAGCTTGTCGACCACCGAGTAGCTGAGCCCCTCACGCTGGGCACCGTCGCGCAGCGTCGTGTCGTACACCTGGAACGTCATGGGAGTGCCTTCCTCACGGACCTCGGGCGGGGGAGCAACAAAAAGACCCCCCGCGGATGCGGGAGGTCTGCGCGCTCGGCGGAGGGGAAGCCGGCGCGCTAGCTGCCAATAATCAGGACGGTGCTGGTCACGATCGCCACTCTGCCACCCCACCCCAGGTTTTGGGAGGCACAATCCACATACCGGGACGGTTACCCAGGGTGTCCAATGCCCGATCAATCACCGCGACCCGGACGGAACGCGGCGCTGGTGATCGACTTCACAAGTCACCCGGCCGCCACCAGGCGGAAACAGCGCTGCGGAAGTATCTGGAACCGATCAAGTTACCGGCCCCCGCGCCGTTGACAACCGCTGCCAAGGAGGACCCGTGCTCACTGTCGGTGACCGCTTCCCTGAGTACGAACTCACCGCCTGCGTCTCCCTGGACGCCGACAAGGCGTTCGAGACCATCAACCACAAGTCCCACGAGGGCAAGTGGCGGGTCGTCTTCTTCTGGCCGAAGGACTTCACCTTCATCTGCCCGACGGAGATCGCCGAGTTCGGCCGCCTCAACGGCGAGTTCGCCGACCGCGACGCCCAGGTGCTCGGCGTCTCGGTGGACAACGAGTTCGTCCACTACGCCTGGCGCAAGGACCACCCGGACCTGCGCGAGCTGCCCTTCCCGATGCTCAGCGACATCAAGCGCGAGCTGACCGCCGACTGCGGCGTGCTCGGCGAGGACGGCGTGGCGCAGCGGGCCACCTTCATCGTCGACCCGGACAACGAGATCCAGTTCGCCATGGTCACCGCCGGCTCGGTCGGCCGCAACGTCTCCGAGGTGCTGCGGGTGCTCGACGCCCTGCAGACCGACGAGCTGTGCCCGTGCAACTGGAACAAGGGCGGCGAGACCCTCGACGCCAACGCGCTGCTCGCCGGCGCCGGTGCCTGAGATGGGTCTGGACGCGGTCAAGGCGGCTCTGCCCGAGTACGCCAAGGACATCAAGCTCAACCTCGGCTCGACCGTCGGCACCTCGACCCTCAAGCCGGAGCAGGCCTGGGGCACCGCCCTGGCCTGCGCGGTCGCGGCGCGTAACCCGGTCGTGCTGAAGGAGATCGCCGACGAGGCGACCGCCCACCTCACGCCGGAGGCGATCGAGGCCGCCAAGGGCGCCGCCACCATCATGGCGATGAACAACGTCTACTACCGCGCCAAGCACCTGATCGGCGACGACCAGTACGCCTCGATGCCGGCCCGGCTGCGGATGCAGATCATCGCCCGGCCGGGCGTCGACAAGGGCGACTTCGAGCTGTGGTGCCTCGCCGTCTCGGCGATCACCGGCTGCGGCGTCTGCCTGGAGTCGCACGAGAAGGCGCTGCGTGGTGCCGGGTTCACCCGGGAGCAGGTGCACGAGGCGCTGCGCATCGCCGCCGTCGTGCACGCCGCCGCGGTGGCCCTCGACGCGCAGGCCGCGCTGGCCTGACCTGGTACGCCCCGGTGGGCCGGTGCCGCGACCCGCGGTGCCGGCCCACCGGCGTTGCGGGCCCCGTGGTGTGGGAGGGGTTCGGTCCGGGTACCTGTTTTCTGGACACGGAAGACGATCCCTCCACAACGACGGAAAAGTCGGGACAGGAGTTACCCATGGACAGGCTCGACCCGCACAGCACGCACGGCACCACCGAGCCGGTGCTCGACGGCGGTCAGGGAGCCTTCGCCGGGGGTGCGCCCACGGGCGCCTTCAACCCGTGGAGCTACCGGGACGAGGCCGGGGTGGCCGACGCCGACCTGGTCGGCTACAAGGTCGAGGCCACCGACGGCGGCATCGGCAAGATCGACAGCGCGAGTCACGAGGTCGGCGGCAGCTACCTGGTCGTCGACACCGGGCCGTGGATCTTCGGCAAGAAGGTCATGCTGCCGGCCGGCACGGTCAACCAGGTCGACCACGACGACCGCAAGGTCTACGTCGACCGCAGCAAGGACCAGATCAAGGCCGCGCCGGAGTACGACGAGACCAGCCACAGCGACCCGGCCTACCGGGACAAGCTGGGCGGCTACTACGACGAGAGCTACGGCAACCTCCCCCCGGGCACCGCACGCTGACCGAGGCGAGAAACTGACGGCCGGTGGGGTGACCCACCGGCCGTTACCGTGTCAGGGTGGACGCCATCGAGGTCAACCGCAGGATCCCCTTCTCCGCCATGTTCAACTTCCGCGACGTCGGCGGCTACCCCGGCCACGACGGCCGTACCGTCCGGTGGGGCCGGCTCTACCGCTCCGACTCACCGCACCGGCTCGACGGGGCCGACCGGGACGCGTTCGTCGCCCTCGGCATCCGGACCGTGATCGACCTACGGCGACCGTCCGAGGTGGAACGGGACGGCCGGGTGCCGGAGCTGGACGGGCTCACCTACCGGCACATCCACCCCGAGCACGCCGACTGGGCGCAGCGCCGGTACGAGCCGGGGGCCAGCCTGGCCCGCTACCTCGCCGACCGGTACGCCGACCTCGCCCAGACCGGCACCGCCGGGCTGGCCGAGGCGGTCGGGCTGATCGCCGACAGCGCCACCGCCCCGGTGGTCGTGCACTGCGTGGCCGGCAAGGACCGTACCGGTATCGTCTGCGCGCTCACCCTCTCGGTGCTCGGCGTGAGCGACGCCGACATCGCCGAGGACTACGCGCTGAGCAGCGAGGCGTCGGCCCGGTTCAGCGCCTGGCTGGCGGCCACCGCCCCGCAGACCGAGGAACCGCCCCCGCCGTTCCTGGCCTCGCCGGCCGAGGCGATGGCGCTCTTCCTGACCGAGCTGCGGCAGGGGCACGGCTCGGTGGAGGGCTACCTGCGCCACGCCGGAGTGACGGACGACCAGCTCACCGCCCTCCGCGACCACCTGCTCGACTAGCCGACTGCCCAGCCGATCGACTCACCGTTTGCGGCGTGTCGCGGTCTCCCGGTCGCCGGACACCGCGACACGCCGCAAGCCGCGACCGCGTGGCCCTGACCGCCGGCCACGCCGCAGCACGGCGGCGGGCCGGCGGTCGGCACGAGTGGTCAGAGGACGCGCTGCACCCAGCCGTGCGGGTCCTCGGCCTCGCCGCGCTGGATCGACACCAGCTGGTCCCGCAGCGCCATGGTCGACCGGCCCGGCTCGCCCCCGCCGATGAGGAACTCCCCGTCGGGGAAGCGCACCCGGCCGATTGGGGTGATCACCGCGGCGGTGCCGCAGGCAAAGACCTCACGCAGCCGGCCGCTGGCGGCGTCCGCCTGCCAGTCGGCGAAGCTGACCGGCCGCTCCTCGACCCGGTGCCCGGCCGCGGCGGCCAGGGTGAGCACCGCGTCGCGGGTGATGCCGGGCAGGATCGTGCCGGTCAGCGGCGGGGTGACCAGGGTGTTGTCGTCGTAGACAAAGAAGACGTTCATGCCGCCCAGCTCGTCGACGAACCGGCGCTCCACCGCGTCGAGGAAGACCACCTGGTCGCAGCCGGCCTCGATCGCCTCGGCCTGGGCGGCCAGCGAGGCGGCGTAGTTGCCGCCGCACTTCGCCGCGCCGGTGCCGCCGGGCGCCGCCCGGGTGTAGTCCGGGGAGACCCAGACGGTGACCGGCTTGACCCCGCCGGCGAAGTACGCCCCGGCCGGCGAGGCGATCACGCAGTAGAGGTACTCGTTGGCCGGGCGGACGCCGAGGAAGACCTCGCTGGCGAACATGAAGGGCCGCAGGTAGAGGCTGGCGTCCGGCCCGTCCGGGATCCACTCCCGGTCGATCTCGACCAGCCGGCGCAGCGACTCGACGAACGTCTCCGCCGGCAGCTCCGGCATGGCCAGCCGCTGGGCGGAGGCGATGAACCGGTTGGCGTTGGCCTCGGGGCGGAACATGGTGACCGCCCCGTCCGCCGTCCGGTACGCCTTGAGCCCCTCGAAGATCTCCTGCGCGTAGTGCAGCACGGCGCTGGCCGGATCCATCGGGATCGGCGCGCGCGCCTCGACCCGGGCGTCGTACCAGCCCTTGCCCTCGGCGTAGCGGATGGTGACCATGTGGTCGGTGAAGACCCGGCCGAAGCCCGGGTTGGCCAGCAGGGCGGCCCGGTCGGCGGCGGATACCGGTGCGGGATTCGGACGGATCTCGAAATCGAGCTTGTCACCACCGCTCATCGCGCTGACCTCCCTGCGGGTCGACGGCGTGCGGGATCGCACACCGAATCACTGGTGCCAGAAACTTACCCCGAACGGTCGTTCAGCGGATAGCTCCGCCCCGGCGGATCGAACGCCCCGGATGGGGCGGCGCGGGGGCGTGCGGAGCAGCGACGACGGTGGGGCCGGAAAGGCCCGGCTCCGGGTCCGGCGGACCCGGGAGGCGGACCGTGTCGAGCGTGCCGGCGGCCGGTCAGGCCACGGCGTGGGCGGCGAGCCGGTCGCCGACCTCGTCGGTGCGCAGCGGTACGCCCGGGGTGCGGTTGGCCAGCTCCACGGCGACCGCGGCGGTCACCCGCGCGGCGGCGTCGGCGTCGCCGAGCTGGTCGAGCAGGAGCGCGGCGGAGAGCACCGCGGCCACCGGGTCGGCGAGCCCCTTGCCGGCGATGTCCGGCGCCGAGCCGTGTACCGGCTCGAACATCGACGGGTACGTCCCGTCGGGGTTGATGCTGCCGCTGGCGGCGAGCCCGATCCCGCCGGTGACGGCGGCGGCGATGTCGGTGAGGATGTCGCCGAAGAGGTTGTCGGTGACCACCACGTCGTAGCGCTGGGGCTGGGTCACCAGGAACATCGCGGCGGCGTCGACGTGCTGGTACTCGGTGGTCACGTCCGGGTGCTCGGCGGCCACCGCCGCGAAGGCGCGCGCCCACAGCGAACCGGCGTGGGTCAGCACGTTGGTCTTGTGCACCAGCGTCACCTTGCGGCGCTCGCGCCGGGCGGCCCGGGCGAAGGCGTCCCGGACGACCCGCTCGACCCCGTGCCGGGTGTTCAGGCTCTCCTCGGTGGCCACCTCGGCCGGGGTGTCCCGGTGCAGCACGCCGCCGGCGCCCGCGTAGAGCCCCTCGGTGCCCTCCCGGACGACCACCAGGTCGACCTCGCCGGGCTTGACGTTGGCCAGCGGGCCCGGCACGCCGGGCCAGAGCCGCGACGGGCGCAGGTTGACGTACTGGTCGAAGGCGAAGCGGAGCTTGAGCAGCAGGCCGCGCTCCAGCACGCCCGGCGGGACCGAGGGGTCGCCGACGGCGCCGAGCAGGATGGCGTCGTGGTCGGCCAGCTCGGTCAGCACCGCGTCGGGCAGCACCTCGCCGGTGCGGTGGTACCGCTCCGCGCCGAGGTCGTAGCGGGTGGCCTCGATCCCGGGGTGCACGGCGTCGAGGACCTTGAGGGCCTGCGCGACCACCTCGGGTCCGATACCGTCCCCGGCCACCACCGCGATCCGTGCCACCTGGCGCTCCTCACCTCGTCGTTCTCGTGCACGGTACGTCCCCGTCCCGCCTCCCGGTACGCACCTTCCAACATTCGGGACATACGGATGCTCAGGAGGCTCCCAGGTGACATTCATGGTGCGGTCATGTCCGCTGCCTATGGTCGATGACGAGCGGGTCACGGGGGCCCGTGCCGGGATTCGCCGCGGTGCCGCGGCGCCGTCGGCGAAGGAGCGGTGTCATGCGGATCGACCAGCGGTACCGACCGGCCGGGACGAACGAGCAGCCCCGCACCCGGTGGGTGGACCAGGCGGCGTTCGGCCGGCGCCGGCCGGACCTGCGGCTCGGCACCAGCAGCCACCGGGTCGACCGCACCGGCGAGGCCGCCGTCGACCGGATCGCCGTCCGGCACACCGTACGCACCAGCACCGCCGAGTACTCGCTGCTGCTCAACGCCCCCGAGCACGTCGGGCGCCGGCTGGTCGGGGACGCACTGCGCGACGCCGTCGCCGAACTGCGCGCCATCGACCTCACCTACGGCCCCGGCCGGCCGGACAGCCTGGTCTCCCGGCTGCGCCGCGGCGAGATCGCGCCCGAGTCGTACCCGCCGCTGGCGGACCTGGTGGACCGCTGCGCCGCGATGCGCGCCGCCACCGACGGCTGGTTCGACGCCTGGGCCGTACCCGGCGGTTTCGATCCCGGCGGCCTGCTCAACGGCTGGGCGGTGGAGCGGGCGGCGGCCCGGCTGCGCGCCGCCGGCATCCACGACTACGCCGTGCTCTCCGGCGCCGACCTCACCGTCCGGGGTCACGCCGCGCACGGCGGGCCCTGGCGGGTCGCGGTGCACCACCCGACCGACGGGCGTCGCCCGCCGTTGGTGCTGGAGATGACGGCCGGCGCGGTGGGCACCTCCGGGGTGACGGGCCGCCGGGACCACGTGGTCGACCCGCACACCGGCGAACCCGCCGACCAGCTGGTCGCCGCCACCGTCGTCGGGCCCGACCTGGCGGTGGCGGACGCCTACGCCACCGCGCTGTACGCGGCCGGCCCGACCGGGCTGGCCTGGTTCCGCAACGGCTCGGGATATCAGGCGCTCTTCGCCCACCGGCGTCGCTGAGCGCGGCGGGGGCACGTCGGCCGACCGGTGGAGGGGGTCCACTTCGGTGGCGCGGCCGGCGGGCCCGCGATCGGCCCCCACGGTCTCGGCAACGACCGTGGGGGCCGGTCAGCGACGAGTGCGCGTGGCTCGCGCAATCGAGGGGTGCGGACCGGTCGGCCGGAACGCCTGACCTCGTCACCCGAAGACGGGCCGAACGCTCCACTCGGCCGGCGACCGCACCGGTACGCTAGCGAATCGACGCAACTCGACGCAAGAGTCTCCACAGCGGACCGTCTTGGACGGACCTCGCGTCACCTCGGAGTCGCTCGTCGGCGGGTCCGCTGCGTAAAGGTGAACGGCGGATGGCACGCTGTCCGCCGTGAGTTTCGATCTGAGCGTGTGGGCCCTGCCTGACGGGGCCACGCCGGAGGACGTCCGGGCGGCGGTGCGGCGGTGCCGCGAGGGACGCCACGGTGACCGGCACCCCGACCCACGGGTCGTCGCCTTCTACCGGGCCATCACCGCGAGCTACCCCGACCGGCCGGCCGAACCGGGTACGCCGTGGGAGGTCGCACCGCTGCACGCGGCCGGCGACCACGTCGAGCTGAACCTCGTGCCGACCTGCGAGGACCAGGTGCTGCTCGACATCGAGCGGCTGGCGGGCCAGCACGACCTGATGCTCTTCGACGCCCAGGACGGCTCGGTCTATCCGCCGCCGTCCCGCGTCGCGGGCTGACCCGCGGTACGGCGAGGGGCCCGGCCGAGACGGCCGGGCCCCCCTGCGTCGTGCCTGCCGGTACTACTCGTCGCGCAGGTCGGCGGCGCTGGCCGAGGTCGCGCCGATCGAGTCGGCCGCCGAGGTGAGCAGGTCCGCCCCGAGCGCCTGGTCGACGGTGAGGGTCATCAGCGTCTCGCCGCCGGCCTCCCGACGGGCCACCTGCATGGCGGCGATGTTGACGCCGGCCTCGCCGAGCAGGGTGCCGACGGTGCCGACCACGCCGGGCCGGTCGACGTAGCGCAGGAAGAGCAGGATGCCCTCCGCGCCGATCTCCACGTCGAAACCGTCCACCTCGGTCAGCTTGATGACGTCGCGGGTGCCGGTGTTGGTGACGGTGCCGGAGACGCTGACCGTACGGCCGTCGGGCAGCGCCCCACGGACGGTGACCAGGTTGGCGTGGTCGACCGTCTCGGCCTGCGTCGCGAGGGTCACCTCGACACCCCGCTCGGCGGCCAGGTGCGGCGCGTTGACGTAGGTGACCTGCTCCTCCACCACCGAGCTGAACAGCCCCTTGGTGGCGGCGAGCTTGAGGACCGACACGTCGTGGCTGACGATCTCGCCGCGCACCTCGACGGTGACGCTGGCGGCCACCCCGCCGGCGACGGCGGTGAAGGCCCGGCCCAGCTTCTCGGCCAGCGGCAGCAGCGGGCGGACGTCCTCGGCGACCACGCCGCCGGCCTGCACGTTGACCGCGTCCGGCACGAACTCGCCCTGCAGCGCCAGCTTGACGCTCTTCGCCACGGCCAGCCCGGCCTTGTCCTGCGCCTCGTGGGTGGAGGCGCCCAGGTGCGGGGTGGCCACCACGTTGTCGAAGGCGAACAGCGGCGACGAGGTGCAGGGCTCCTTGGCGTACACGTCGACGCCGGCGCCGGCGACCCGGCCCTCGGCGATCGCGTCGGCCAGGGCCTGCTCGTCGACCAGGCCGCCGCGGGCGGCGTTGACGATCCGGACGCCGGGCTTGACGACCGCCAGCTCCTTCTCACCGATCAGGCCCACGGTCTCCGGAGTCTTCGGCAGGTGGATGGAGATGAAGTCGCTCTCCCGCAGCAGCTCCTCCAGGCCCACCAGGCGGACGCCGAGCTGGGCGGCCCGGGCCGGCTGGATGTAAGGGTCGTACGCGATGAGCCGGGTGCCGAAGGCGGCGATGCGCTGGGCGAAGAGCACGCCGATGCGACCCAGGCCGACCACGCCCACGGTCTTGCCCTGCAGCTCGACGCCGGTGTACTTGGACCGCTTCCACTCCCCCGCCTTCAGGGCGGCGCTGGCCGCGGCGGTGTTGCGCGCGACGGCGAGCAGCAGCGCGACGGCCTGCTCGGCGGCGGAGACGATGTTGGAGGTGGGAGCGTTGACGACCATGACGCCCCGCGCGGTGGCGGCCGGCACCTCGACGTTGTCCAGCCCGACGCCGGCCCGGGCGACCACCTTGAGCCGCGGCGCGGCCGCGATCGCCTCGGCGTCGATCTGGGTGGCGCTGCGCACGATCACCGCGTCGGCCTCGGAGAGCGCGGAGAGCAGGGCCGGGCGATCGGTGCCGTCGACGTGGCGTACGTCGAAGTCGTGGGCGAGCACCTCGATGGCGGCGGGGGCGAGTTCTTCGGCGATCAGTACGACAGGATTCATCGGTCCTCGTAGACGTCGTATGCGGTCGGCCTGGGGCGTCGGGACGCCGCGCTGCGCCCTGCGCTGATCCGTGCCATGGCCGGTTAGGTGCCGGCTACGCACCTACCAGGGATCGTAGGTGGCCCGATGCCCGACGTGTCCCGGACGGCGGGGTGAGGGCCCTCACACAGGGTTGTCGCACGCTCGTCATCCCGCGTTCACCCGGCCACCCGGTGGCGCTACCCTGCTGCGCCGGCTGGCCCGGCGGGCGCCGCTCCGGTTCGGCCCGCCGCTGGCCGAGGCGTTGGTCACCCGGTCCCAGCACGTGGGCAGCCGGCCCACCGCCACCGCCCGGCGCATGCGCTCCGCCCCACCTGGGCCGGGTGGGCCCACGGACCGGCCCTCCGGTTGAGCCCGCACCCAGCGTGACGGACACCGACGCCGGACATGCGGTGAGCGACATGCCTCAGCGGCATGAAAATGACCGTGCGGCATACGGCTCGACGGGCACCGGAGTGTCCGCGGCGACACCCCGGCTCGGCGGCGACGCGGTTCCTTCCCGTCGCCGACGGTCGCGAACCAACGCGGCCCGCGACCCGGCGCCGGGGAGAGCGTCGGGTCGCGGGCCGCGTCGCGGTGGCCCCGCCGGGGCGGGGCCGCGCGTCAGGCGGTCTCGGTGATGGGCCGGTCGACCCAGCTCATCATGGCGCGCAGCTTCTGGCCGGTCTCCTCGATCGGGTGGGCCGCGCCCTCGGCCCGCCACTTGGCGAAGTTCGGCCGGCCGGCCTCGTCCTCGGCCACCCACTCGCGGGCGAACTCGCCGGACTGGATCTCACCGAGGATCTTGCGCATCTCGTCCTTGACCCGGGAGTCGATGACCCGGGGGCCACGGGAGAGGTCGCCGTACTCGGCGGTGTCGGAGACGCTGTAGCGCATCCGGGCGATGCCGCCCTCGTACATCAGATCGACGATCAGCTTCAGCTCGTGCAGGCACTCGAAGTACGCCACCTCGGGGGCGTAGCCGGCCTCGGTGAGCACCTCGAAACCGGTCTGCACCAGCGCCGCCGCGCCGCCGCAGAGCACCGCCTGCTCGCCGAAGAGGTCGGTCTCGGTCTCCTCGGTGAAGGTGGTCCGGATCGCGCCGGCCCGGGTGCCGCCGATGCCCTTGGCGTACGACAGGGCGAGCTGGAACGCGGTGCCGCTGGCGTCCTGCTCGACGGCGACCAGGCAGGGCACGCCCTTGCCGTCGACGTACTGGCGGCGGACCAGGTGACCGGGGCCCTTCGGGGCGACCATCGCCACGTCCACGTCGGCCGGCGGCTTGATCAGGTCGTACCGGATGTTGAAGCCGTGGCCGAAGAAGAGCGCCTTGCCGGGGGCGAGGTTGGGGGCGATCGCCTCGGCGTACAGACCGCGCTGCGCGGTGTCCGGCGCCAGGATCATGATGACGTCGGCCTCGGCGGCCGCCTCGGCCGGCGTGAGCACCCGCAGGCCCTGCTCCTCGGCCTTCGGCCGGCTCTTCGAGCCCGCCGGCAGGCCGATCACCACGTCGACGCCGGAGTCGCGCAGCGACAGCGCGTGGGCGTGGCCCTGGCTGCCGTACCCGATCACCGCGACCTTGCGGCCCTGGATCAGGCCCAGGTCGGCGTCGTCGTCGTAGTACACCTCAACGCTCATTGACTTCCCTTTCGTACGGCGGTCCGAGCGGCCCGTCGTGGACTTGTGCGGTGGTTCGGGCGGCGCGGAGCGCCGGCGAGGTCAGATCAGGCGGCGCGCAGCGCGGGCCCGGCGGTGATGGAGCGCGAGCCGCGCCCGATCGCCACCGTGCCGGACTGGACCATCTCCTTGATGCCGAACGGTTCGAGGTCGCGCAGCAGCGCGTCCAGCTTGTCGGGGGTGCCGGTGGCCTCGATGGTCAGCGTGTCCGGCGCGACGTCGACCACCCGGGCCCGGAACAGGTTGACCGTCTCCAGCACCTGCGCCCGGGCGTTGCGGTCCGCGCGGACCTTGACCAGCAACAGCTCCCGGGCCACCGAGACCTGCGGGTCCAGCTCCACGATCTTCAGTACGTTGACCAGCTTGTTGAGCTGCTTGGTCACCTGCTCCAACGGGGACGACTCGGCGTTGACCACGATGGTGATCCGGGAGACGTCCGGGTTCTCGGTCTCGCCCACGGCGAGGCTGTCGATGTTGAACCCGCGCCGGGAGAACAGGCCGGAGACCCGGGCCAGGACACCCGGCTTGTTCTCCACCAGGACCGAAAGGGTGTGCAGAGTCATCAGATCTCGTCCTCGTCGAAGGCCGGGCGGACGCCACGGGCGAACATGATCTCGTCGTTGCTGGTGCCGGCGGCCACCATCGGCCAGACCATCGCGTCCTTGCCGACCACGAAGTCGATCACGACGGGCGCGTCGGTGATCGCCATCGCCGCCTCGATCGTCTTGTCGACGTCCTCGGGGGTCTCGCAGCGCAGGCCGACGCAGCCGAGCGCCTCGGCCAGCTTGACGAAGTCGGGGATGCGGTGCTTGTGGGTGCCCAGCTCGGTGTTGGAGTACCGCTCACCGTAGAAGAGGGTCTGCCACTGCCGGACCATGCCGAGGTTGCCGTTGTTGATCACGGCGACCTTGATCGGGATGCCCTCCAGCGCGCAGGTGGCCAGCTCCTGGTTGGTCATCTGGAAGCAGCCGTCGCCGTCCACCGCCCAGACCACCGTGTCCGGCCGGCCGACCTTGGCGCCCATCGCCGCCGGCACGGCGTACCCCATGGTGCCGAGGCCGCCGGAGTTGAGCCAGGTGCCCGGCTTCTCGTACGAGATGAACTGGCTGGCCCACATCTGGTGCTGGCCCACGCCGGCCACGTAGACCGCGTCCGGGCCGGCGATCTCGCCGAGCCGCTTGATCACGTACTGCGGGGAGAGGGTGCCGTCGGCCGGCTCCTCGTACCCCAGCGGGTAACGCTGGCGCAGGTCGTCCAGCTGGGTCCACCAGTCGGCCAGGTCGGACCGGTGGCCGGCCTTGCGCTCGGCGGTGACCGCGGCGATCAGCTCGTCGATGACGTGCTTGGCGTCACCGACGATCGGCACGTCCGCGTGCCGGTTCTTGCCGATCTCGGCCGGGTCGATGTCGGCGTGCACCACCGTGGCGTCCGGGGCGAACGAGTCCAGCTGGCCGGTGACCCGGTCGTCGAACCGGGCGCCCAGCGCCACGATCAGGTCGGACTTCTGCAGGCCGTACACCGCGGCGACGGTGCCGTGCATGCCGGGCATGCCCAGGTGCTGGCGGTGCGAGTCGGGGAACGCGCCCAGCGCCATCAGCGTGGTGACCACCGGGATGCCGGTCAGCTCGGCGAGCTTGCGCAGGCCCTCGGTGGCGCCGGCCTTGAGCACGCCGCCGCCGACGTAGAGCACCGGGCGGCGGGCCATGGCCATCAGCCGGGCCGCCTCGCGGATCTGCTTGCCGTGCGGGTGCAGGGTCGGCCGGTAGCCGGGCAGGTCCAGGGTGGGCGGCCAGGCGAAGGTGGTCGGCGCCTGGAGGACGTCCTTGGGGATGTCGACCAGCACCGGCCCGGGCCGCCCGGTGGAGGCCAGGTGGAAGGCCTCGGCCAGCACCTGCGGGATCTCCTCCGGGGTCTGGACCAGGAAGTTGTGCTTGGTGATCGGCAGCGTGATGCCCTGGATGTCCGCCTCCTGGAAGGCGTCCGTGCCAATCGAGGGCCGCGCGACCTGACCGGTGATCGCGACCATCGGCACCGAGTCCATGTACGCGTCGGCGATCGGGGTGACCAGGTTGGTCGCGCCCGGGCCGGAGGTGGCGATGCAGACGCCGACCCGGCCGGTGGCCTGCGCGTACCCGGTGGCGGCGTGTCCGGCGCCCTGCTCGTGGCGGACCAGGATGTGCCGCACGGTCGAGTCGTAGAGCGGGTCGTACGCGGGCAGGATCGCGCCGCCGGGGATGCCGAAGACGACGTCGACGCCGAGCGCCTCGAGGGACCGCACGAGCGAGCTGGCCCCGGAGACCTGGGCCGGGGCGGGCTGCCGTACGGCCGGGGTGGCCGCGGCGGCCCCGCGCGGCGCGGGGGTGTGGTCGGCGTCGCCGGCCGGCTCGGTGGCCGTCCGCGCCCGCCGGGCGGAGTGGGCGAGTGTCTCTGGCGTGGGTCTCGTCATGGCGGTTCAGGCCTTCGGCTGGAGGGTGGAGGCTCTTTCGACACGTGCGACGCGGGCGGGGCCCGCCCGGTGGAGTCCGACGGCAATAAAAACGGCCCTCGTGCAGATGCACGGGGCCAGCGCACTCTCGGTGACGGAGAGTGCGCTCAGGTAAGTACTCGCTGCGACGGGATCGACGACATGTGGACCAGCCTGACGCATCTCACGCGATGAGTCAACTGATCCCACATGTTGGTTCACGAACGGGGGACACCGTCTCCCGTCGCGGGCTTGGCGACCGGTCCGACCTGCGCGGATCCCGTCCCACCGACGCGCGGCGCCGGCACCGGCCGGCGAGCGACGAGCGGTGTGGCCGGCAACGGCCCCGGGCGGGCGCCGGGCGAGGTGGCGGCGTCCAGCATCGCCTCCAGGTGCTCGGCCGGCACGCCCCAGCCGAAGAGCGCGCCCTGGCCGAACCGGCAGCCGGCGGCGACCACCGCGGCCAGCTCCGTCGGCGTGGTGACGCCCTCGGCGATCACCTCCAGCCCGAGCTGGTGCCCGAGGCGCATGACGATGTCGACCATCGGGGCGAAGGCCGGCCCGTCGGTGTCCACCGGGCGGACCGGCTCGTGCTCGGCGACCAGGCTGTGGTCGATCTTGAGGATGTCGATCGGCAGCCGGCGCAGCTGGCCGAGGGACGAGTAGCCCGCGCCGAAGTCGTCCAGCGCGATCCGCACCCCGGTGCGCCGCAGCGCGGTCAGCCGCCGGATCAGCTCGTCGAGGTCGGTGGCGACGGCGTGCTCAGTGACTTCCAGCACCAGCCGCTGCGGCGGCACGTGGTGGGCGCGCAGCGCCTCGGCCACCTGGACGACGTACTCCGGGGCGTGCAGCTCCCGCGGGGAGACGTTGACCGAGACCCAGACGTCGTGGCCGTCGGCCAGCCAGCGGGAGAGCTGCCAGCAGGCCTGGTGCAGCACCCAGGCGCCCAGCTTGGCGATCACCCCGCACTCCTCGGCGAGCGGGATGAACTCGTCGGGGCGGACGTTGCCCAGCTCCGGGTGGTGCCAGCGCAGCAGGGCCTCGGCGCCGACCGGGCGGACCGAGGGCAGCGAGGCGACCGGCTGGAAGACCAGCCGCAGCTCGTCGCGCTCGATCGCGCCGCGCATCTCGTGCTCCAGCCGGGTCCGCCGCAGCAGAAGCTGGTCGTGCGTGCCGTCGTAGCGCTCGATGCGGTTCTTCCCGCGCTGCTTGGCGTACCGCAGGGCCAGGTCGGCGTGGCGCAGCAGGGCCACCGAGTCGGGCTCGCCACACTGCCCGGCCACCCCGATGCTCACCGAGAGGAAGACCGGCCCGTTCGGCTGCTCGTACGCCCGGCCGAGCACCCCGAGCAGCCGCTCGGCGACCACGTCGGCGTCGGCCAGCCGGCCGCGCATCAGCACGGCGAACTCGTCGCCGCCGAGCCGGGCGGCCAGGTCGCCGGGGCGCAGGTTGCCCCTCAGCCGCCGGCCCACCTCGGCCAGCACCATGTCGCCCACGTCGTGGCCGCGCATGTCGTTGACGTTCTTGAAGCCGTCCAGGTCGAGCCCGAGCAGCACGCACCCGACGCCCTCGTCGGCGCAGCGTTGCAGCTCCCGCAGCAGGCCCCGCCGGTTGGCCAGCCCGGTCAGCGGGTCGGTGTGGGCCAGCTCGCGGAAGTGCTTCTCGCGCTCGGCCAGCCGGCCGGCGTACCCGCGCATGTCGTTGAGGGTGAGGTACTGCCGGGCCACCAGCGCGAACCCCTCGACGCTGCCGGCGACGATGCCGAGCGCGTCGAAGCGCCCGCCCTGGGCCAGGTGGTACATCGCCGAGGCCGCCATCGCGAACATCGGGACGAAGGCGTACGCGCCGTCCCGGCGGATCAGGTCGACGTCGACCTGCCCCGGCGCCTCGACCCGGTGCACCGCCAGCGCGACCGCCAGCAGGCCCATGGCGAGCAGCGCGGCGCTGGTCAGGGTCATCCCCGGGCCGCCCTGGCAGACCCCGCCGGCCACGCCCAGCCCGCCGGCGGCGACGCCGGTGATGCCGGCGCCGAGCAGCCCGAACCGGCCCCGGGGCGGAGCGGCGCGCAGCAGCACGGTCAGGGTCACCCCGACGGTCAGCGCGGCGTTGACCGTGGCCAGCAGGATCGCCGGGCAGGCCACCGGGGTGGCCGACCCGAGCAGCCGGGTCGGCGTGGAGAAGAGCACCCAGCCGACGAACCAGAGGGCCGTCGCGACGATCAGCGCGTCCAGCAGCAGCCGGGCGGTCGCCGGCCGGGACACCACCGCCCCCGGCAGGCGGAGCAGTCCGGCGGCGGCGGCCAGGCCGCTCAGCGTCACCGCGGCGGAGATCAGGACGGGCCAGCCGGTGAGTCGGGCCGGATGCGGCGGGTGGTGCGGATCACCGAGCACCAGGCCCACCCCGACCAGCAGGCCGACCAGGGCGAACCCGCCGGCGGCGGCCAGCAGCGCGTACGGCCGGCGGTCCGGGCCGCTGCGACGCCGGACCGACCCGACGAGCAGCAGGGTGGCGGTCACGGCGACCAGGGCGCTGGGGAGCGCGACGGCGACCATGCCCGGGGGGAAACGCACGTCCTCAACTGTGCCGGATCCGCGCCCCGCGCGGGGCACCGGGTGTGCATCTGTTGGGACACGCTCGGACCGCCGGGGCCTACCGCCGGGACGGTGCAAGACTGGTATGCATGCCTGAGCTGCGGTCGAGGACCTCCACCCACGGTCGGACGATGGCCGGCGCCCGGGCCCTCTGGCGGGCCACCGGGATGACCGACGACGACTTCGGCAAGCCGATCGTCGCCATCGCCAACAGCTTCACCCAGTTCGTCCCGGGTCACGTACACCTGAAGGACCTCGGCGGCCTGGTCGCCGACGCGGTGGCCGAGGCCGGCGGGGTGGGTCGCGAGTTCAACACGATCGCTGTCGACGACGGCATCGCCATGGGCCACGGCGGCATGCTCTACTCGCTGCCCAGCCGGGAGCTGATCGCCGACGCGGTCGAGTACATGGTCAACGCCCACTGCGCGGACGCCCTGGTCTGCATCTCCAACTGCGACAAGATCACCCCGGGGATGCTGCTGGCCGCGCTGCGGCTGAACATCCCGACCGTCTTCGTCTCCGGCGGGCCGATGGAGGCCGGCAAGACGGTGGCGATCGAGGGGATCGTGCACTCCAAGATCGACCTGATCGACGCCATGATCGCCTCGTCCAACGAGGCGGTCACCGACGACCAGCTCGGCGAGATCGAGCGCTCCGCCTGCCCGACCTGCGGCTCCTGCTCCGGCATGTTCACCGCCAACTCGATGAACTGCCTCACCGAGGCGATCGGCCTGGCGCTGCCGGGCAACGGCTCGACACTGGCGACCCACGCCGCGCGCCGGTCGCTCTTCGTCGAGGCCGGCCGCACCGTCGTGGAGATCGCCAAGCGCTGGTACGACCAGGACGACGCCTCGGTGCTGCCCCGCGTCGTCGCCGGCCGGGCCGCGTTCGAGAACGCGGTCGCCCTGGACGTGGCGATGGGCGGGTCGACGAACACGATCCTGCACCTGCTCGCCGCCGCCCGCGAGGCCGAGCTGGACTTCCAGGTGGCCGACATCGACGCGATCTCCCGCCGGGTGCCCTGCCTGGCCAAGGTCGCGCCGAACTCGCCGCAGTACCACATGGAGGACGTGCACCGGGCCGGCGGCATCCCCGCCATCCTCGGCGAGCTGAACCGGGCCGGCCTGCTCCACCGGGACGTGCACGCCGTGCACTCCCCCTCGCTGGAGCGCTGGCTGGCCGACTGGGACGTGCGGGGCGGCTCGCCGACGCCGGAGGCGGTCGAGCTGTTCCACGCCGCCCCGGGCGGGGTGCGCACCACCGAGCCGTTCTCCACCAGCAACCGCTGGTCGTCGCTGGACACCGACGCGGCCGGCGGCTGCATCCGGGACCGGGAGCACGCGTACTCGGCCGACGGTGGGCTGGCCATCCTGTACGGCAACCTCGCCCCGGAGGGCTGCGTGGTGAAGACCGCCGGAGTGCCCGAGGAGTGCCTGACCTTCCGCGGCCCGGCGAAGGTCTACGAGTCGCAGGACGACGCGGTCTCGGCGATCCTGGCCAAGCAGGTCGTCGCCGGGGACGTCGTGGTGATCCGCTACGAGGGCCCGAAGGGCGGCCCCGGCATGCAGGAGATGCTCTACCCCACCTCGTTCCTCAAGGGCAGGGGGCTGGGCCGGGCCTGCGCGCTGCTCACCGACGGCCGCTTCTCCGGCGGCACCTCCGGGCTCTCCATCGGGCACGTCTCCCCCGAGGCGGCCTCGGGCGGCCTGATCGCGCTGGTCGCCGAGGGCGACGAGATCGTCATCGACATCCCCGGCCGGTCCATCGAGCTCAACGTGCCCGACGACGTGCTCCAGGCGCGCCGGGTGGCCGAAGAGAAGCGGGAGCGGCCGTACACCCCGGTCGACCGGCAGCGGCCGGTGTCGGCGGCGCTGCGCGCGTACGCCTCGATGGCGACGTCGGCCAGCGACGGCGCGTACCGGCGGGTGCCGGAGTGAGCGGCGCCCCGGCGCGGCGGTGACCCCTTTCGGGTGACCGGGGTCGCGCCACGCCCGCGATCGGGTGAACGCCAGCAGGCGTGTCGTGGCGGGAGGGCGTATGCCTGGTGGGCGATATACCTCAGAGGCATAAATATGACTCAGCGGTATATCGCTCACCACCGGGTGCGGGTCCGCGCGGACCACGCCGGGTAGCGCCCGTGCGGCGCGCCGCGCGGGGCACCCCGACCGCCGCCGGCCAGCGCGGGCCGGCAACCCGGGACGACCGACTTCGCCGCGTTCGGTGACCGTGGCGGCGGCGGGTCGCAGGATGCCGACCAGCCGCCGCCCGTCGCGCCTTACTCCGCGGCTCCTTCCGTGGCGGCGGCCGGGACCGCCCGCGTCGCGGCGTCGATGTCGTTGACGCAGCGCAGCACCGGGCGGGCGGTCAGCGCCCCCGGGTCGAGCGCCGTGTCGGCCCGCACGGTGAAGGTCGCCGACTCCCCCGGCAGCAGGGTGACCAGCGCCCGGTCGACGTCGGCGGACGGGTCCAGCCGGTCCGGGAAGAGGGTCAGGTCGCGCAGCACCGTCCGGGCGGTCACCCGGACCCGCTGGCCGTCGTCGCCCGGCGCGACCGTCGCGTCGAAGCGGGCCGCCGGCCAGTCGACCTCCCGATCCTCGGCGAAGAACCAGAGGGCCCGCTCGGCCGTGTCGCCGGCCTCGGCGACCAGCAGCTCCCGGCGGGCCTCCTCCGGCCCGGCCAGGTCGGCGGGGAGCGCCAGCACCACCGCCGAGTACGCCGGGACGTCCAGCGGGTACGCCGTCTTCGCCCTCGGCTCACCGGCCAGGGTCAGCCGGGTGACCGTCGCGGGGGCCCGCCACGGCTCGCCGGTCTCGTTGACCGCCACCAGGGCCAGCCCGCCGTCGCGGGGCTGGACGGTGAGCAGCCGGTCCGCGTACGCCCGGCGCAGCGCGTACCAGAGCGGCTTGCGGCGGCCGTCGCCGTCGATCGCCGACCACGAGGTCACCGGCCAGCAGTCGTTGAGCTGCCAGACGATGGTGCCGGCGCAGACGTCCCGGTGCGAACGGAAGTGCTCCACCCCGAGCTGGATGGCCCGCGCCTGGTTGAGCTGGGTGAGGAAGTGCCAGTCGTCGAAGTCGGCCGGCTCGGGCAGGTGGGCGTCGAGTCCGCGCTGGAGCTTGGCGTCGCCGTCGGTGGCCTTCTGGTGGTGCGCCATGCCTGGCGAGTCGGGCGCGAGGGGCTCGTCGGTCAGCGCCCGGCGCAGCGTCGCGTACGCCGGGGGTGCCTGGTAGCCGAACTCGGCGACGAAGCGGGGCACGTACTCGCGGTACTTCGTGTAGTCGTCGGTGTTCCAGACGTCCCAGATGTGCATGGTGCCGTGCGCCGGGTCGTTGGGGTGGATCTCCTCGCTGCCCGACCACGGGCTGCCCGGCCAGTACGGCCGGGTCGGATCCAGCTCGCCGACGATCCGGGGCAGCAGGTCGAGGTAGTAGCCCCGCCCCCAGGTACGCCCGGCCAGCGGCTCCTGCCAGTCCCAGTCGTACCAGCCCCAGATGTTCTCGTTGTTGCCCGTCCAGAGCACCAGCGACGGGTGGGTGGCCAACCGGGTGACCTGTTCGGTGGCCTCGGCGGCCACCTCGGTGCCGAACGGCTCCTCCTCCGGGTACGCCGCGCAGGCGAAGAGGAAGTCCTGCTGGACGAGGATCCCCAGCTCGTCGGCGAGGTCGTAGAAGTCCTCCGACTCGTACCGGCCGCCACCCCAGACCCGCAGCAGGTTCACCCCGGCTCCGGCGGCCTGGTCGAGCCGGTGGGCCAGCCGGTCCCGGGTGATCCGGCTGGGGAACGGGTCGTCGGGGATCCAGTTGATCCCGCGGACGAAGACCGGGGTGTCGTTGACGTGCAGGGCGAAGGGGGTGCCGTGGGCGTCCGGGGTGGTGTCGAGGCGTACCGACCGGAAGCCGATCCGGCGGGACCAGGTGTCCAGGGTCCGGCCGTCCGGCGCGCAGAGCGTGACGTCGAGCCGGTGCAGCGCCTGCTCGCCGTACCCCCGGGGCCACCACAGCCCGGGGTCGCGGACGGTGAGGGTCGCCACCGCCGTGCGCTCCCCCGCCGGGACGACGGCCTCGACGGCCGCGCCGGCGACGGCGGCCCGGACGGTCAACGGGGTTACCGCGAGCCGCTCCACCTCGACGTGCAGTTCGACCCGTCCCACCCCGCCGGCGACGGTGACCAGCGGCCGGACGGTGGCGAGCCGGGCGGTGGACCAGGCGTGCAGGCCGATCTCCTGCCAGATGCCGGCGGTGACCAGGGTCGGTCCCCAGTCCCAGCCGAAGTTGCAGGCCATCTTGCGGATGAACTGGAACGGCTCCGGGTAGGCGTTCGGCCGGTCGCCGAGGGCGTCCCGGTGCCGCTGCGCGTAGCGGTACGCCGAGTCGAACCGGACGGTCAGGGTGTTCGCTCCCGGGCGCAGCAGCGCGCCGACGTCGAACCGGTGGCCGCGGTGCATGTTCTCGGTGCGGCCGACCTCGACCCCGTTGAGGGTGATCGTGGCGACCGTGTCGAGGCCGGCGCAGACCAGGTCGACCCGCTCGTGGTCGCCGGGCCGCCGGTCGAAGGTGGTCTCGTAGACCCAGTCGGTCCGCCCGATCCAGGCCAGCGTCGTCTCGTTGTCGTCGACGAACGGGTCGGGGATCAGCCCGGCGGCCAGCAGGTCGGTGTGCACGCAGCCGGGCACGGTGGCGGGCACCGCCCGGCCGGCGATCCCGTCCGGCACCTGCGACCCCGGTACGGCCCGCAGCGTCCAGCCCTCGTGCAACGTCTGCCGGGTCACGACTTCACCGCGCCTTCCATGATTCCGCGCGCCAAGCGGGGAACGCTCCCGATATCGAGGGACGTTGACTGAACCGGATAAGTGAGTCCACCGTACGGGCCGTACGCTTAACCGTGCAAGTGATCGTGCAGCAGGTCCGCTTCCGCCGATCCGGCGGGGCGTTCGCCCGACCGGGTCGGGGTAGCGTGAGGGCCGCCGGTGATCCCGGTGCCGTGGGACCGGCCCGGGGGGCCGCGAGGATTGAGGAGCACGCCGGTGAAGCGGCCGACCATCGCCGACGTCGCGCGACGTGCCGGGGTGTCCAAGGGCGCGGTGTCGTACGCGCTCAACGGGCAGCCGGGCGTCTCGGAGGCCACCCGTCAACGGATCCTGGCCATCGCCACCGAGATCGGGTTCAGCCCGAGCAGCGCCGCCCGCGCGCTCTCCGGCGCCACCGCCAACGCCGTCGGCCTGGCCCTGTGCCGGCCCGCCCGGATACTGGGCATCGAGCCGTTCTTCATGGAGCTGATCAGCGGCGTCGAGGCGGAACTCTCCGCCCGGTCGTACGCGCTCACCCTCCAGGTGGTGGCCGACCAGGAGGCGGAGATCGCGGTCTACCGCCGCTGGTGGGCGGAGCGGCGCGTCGACGGGGTCTTCGTCTGCGACCTGCGCACCGACGACCGGCGGGTGCCGGCCCTGGAGGAGCTGCAACTGCCGGCCGTGGTGATCGGCGGACCCGGCCACACCGGCAGCCTGGCCAGCGTCTGGTCGGACGACGCGGCGGCGCTGGTGGAGACGGTCGAATACCTGGTCGCCCTCGGGCACCGGCGGATCGCCCGGGTGGGCGGCCTGCCCTCGCTGCTGCACACCGAGATCCGTACCGACGCCTTCGCCGAGGTGTGCCAGCGACTCGGGCTGGCCGACGCCGTCACCGTCTGGTCCGACTACACCGGCGAGGAGGGCGCCCGCGCCACCCGCCGCCTGCTCAGCTCCGCCAATCGCCCCACCGCGGTGATCTACGACAACGACGTCATGGCGATCGCCGGGCTCTCGGTGGCGCAGGAGATGGGGTTGGCCGTCCCCGGCGACCTCTCGATCGTGGCCTGGGACGACTCGCCGCTCTGCCAGCTGGTGCACCCGCCGCTGACCGCGCTCGGCCGGGACATCCCGGCGTACGGCGCGCACGCCGCGCGGCAGCTGCTGGCGGTCATCGCCGGCGAGCCGGCGAGCGGCCTGCAGGACGAGACCGCCCACCTGACCCCGCGCGGCAGCACCGCACCGCCGCGGATCAGATGAACCGGTTCAGCATTTGCTGAACAGGGCGGTCAGCGGGAGGCGGACGGGAACTCCTCGAAGTACGCCTCCACCCGCTCCGCCGTGGCCGGCCGGGCCAACGCGAACCCCTGCCCGTACGGGCAGCCGGCCCGCTGCGCCCGGTCGACGTCGGCGTCGGACTCCAGCTCCTCCACCACCACCGACAGGCCGAGCCGTTCGCCGAGGCTGACCACCACGTCGATCAGCGGTCGCTGCGGGTCGTGCGTCGACCCCACCAGCTGCGGCCGGACCTTGAGCAGGTCGATCGGAAGCCGGCGCAGCTGGGCCAGGGAGGCGTGCTCGGCGCGGAAGTCGTCCAGCGCGGTGCGCACTCCCAGCGACCGCAGGCCGGCCAGCCGGGCCACCACGGTGGGCAGGTCCCGGCCGATCCGGGGTTCCGCCACCTCGACCACCAGCCGGTGCGCCGGCACCCCGTGCCCGGCCAGCGTGGCGGCCACCCCGGGCAGGAAGTCCGGGGCCAGCAACTCCCGGGGGGTCACGTTGACCGCCATCCAGAGCTCCCGGCCCCCCGTCGACCAGCTGGCGAGCTGCCGGCAGGCGCGGTCCAGCACCCAGCGCCCCAGCTCGCCGACAAGGTCGAGGTCCTCGGCCACCGGCAGCAACTCGGCCGGGAGCACGGTGCCCAGCACCGGGCTGCGCCAGCGCAGCAACGCCTCGGTGCCGACCGGCTGCCGGTCGGCCAGCCCCAGCACCGGCTGGTAGACCAGGTCCAGCTCACCCCGGGTGGCCGCGCCGGGCAGCTCCCGCTCCAGGTCCAGCCGGCGGACCAGCTGCTCCTCCAGGTAGGCGTCGTACCACTCGACCCGGTTGCGGCCGAGCTGGACGGCGCGCCGCCGGGCCAGATCCGCCTGGCGCAGCGCGTCCTCCGGCCCGATGCCGGCCAGCTCGGCCAGGCCCACGCTCACCCGCAGCCGCACCATCGACCCGGGCGTCGGGCACGGCTCGCCGAGCGCGGCGACCAGGCGGCCACCCAGCGCGTACGCCGGCACCGGACCGGCGTCGGTGAGCACGGCGAACTCCTCGCCGGCCACCCGGGCGACCAGGTCGTGCGGGCCGACCACGTCGCGCAGCCGGCGGGCGGCCGTGAGCAGCAGGCCGTCCGCCGCCGACGGCCCCGCTCCGTCGGTCACCGCGCCGAGGCCGTGCACCTCCAGCAACAGCAGCGCGCCCGAGCCGTCGCCCCGCGCGCCGAGCGCCCGCATCAGCTCACGCCGGTTGGCCAGGCCGGTGAGCTGGTCCGTGGCGGCCAGCCGGTGCAGTTCGCGTTCCAACCGGCGCCGCTCGCCGATGTCGCGCACGTGCAGCACCACCGCGTCGACCTCGGGCACCCCGCGCAGGTCGCTCACGGTCGACTCGGTCTCCCGCCAGCCCCCGTCGCCGGTGGCCATCCGGGCCACCAGCAGCAGCGGCTCCTGGCCACCCCGGGGCGCGGCGAGCCGGGCGAGCGCGCCCGGCGCGTCGTCGGGGTGCAGCAGCTCGACCAGCCGCCGGCCGCGCACCTCGTCGTCGCGCAGACCGAACCAACGGGCGCCGGCCGCGGAGAGCCAGCGCACCCGCAGCTCGTCGTCGAGCTGCAGGATCAGGTCGCGGCCACCGGAGACCAACGCCCGGAAGTGCGCCTCCCGGGCGGCCAGCCGGCTGGCCCAGTGCCGGTTGTCGGCGGCGGTGATCAGCTCCCGGCCGACCAGCGGCGGGATCACCGCGAGTCCGAGCAGGACGGCGGTCGGCGTGAAGCTGCCGACCGCCCAGAGGTGGTACCCGGCGGCGAGGGTGGCCACCGCGGCCGGCGCGGTCACCCGGGGCCAGGCCGGCGGCGGACCGGTGCCCAGGGCCGGATCCCCGGCCGACACCCGCGCCATCCCGGCGGCGGTGAACAGGGCACCCGCCAGCAGCGGCGCGACCGCGGTCAGCGTCGCCACGGCCGGCGCCCGGTAGGCCAGCAGCACCACCAGATCGGCGAGGCCGAGCAGGGCGGTCGCCGCGCCGGCCCGACAGAGCGCCGCGCCGGGCCGACGGCGCCGCTCGGCCAGCGCGCTCACCAGCAGCGCGGCGAGCCCGCCCGCACCGAGCACCGTGACGGCGCGGGCCAGCGGAGGGACGTCACCCGGCGGCAACAGCACCCAACCGGCGAACAACAGGGCGGTGCCGAGCCCGAGCACGTCGACGGTCCGGCCCAGCCGGACCCGGGGCGCCAGCCGGGACTGGCCGGGGAGCAGGAGCAGGCCGCCGACGTACAGCAGGGTCGCGGCGGCCAGCCCCTGGGCCGCGACGTTCGCGCGCTGCTCCCCGGCGGCCAGCGGCAGGACGGCGACGGTCAGGCCGACCACCAGCACGGCGGCGTCGAGCAGCGCGGCGGCCCGCCGGCGACGCGGCGCCCGCCGGTCCCGGCCGCCACCGACGGCGGCCTCCCGGGAGAGTCGGACACCGGCCAGGGCGCAGCCGGCCGCGCCGGCCAGCGTCGTGGCGGCCAGCGGCGGCAGCACGCCGGCCAGGGCGGCGGCGGCCAGCAGTGCGGCCGCCGCCAGCAGGGCGGCCACCGCGGGCGCGGGGCGGTGGACCAGGTACGAGTGAGGCACGACGGTCGCCTTCGTGAGGGGGACACGGGGCGGTGCGGCGATGCGGGCGGGACGGGGCACAGGACAGATATCCGACACCCACCACCCCGCCAACGACGGATCGGAGCGTCGGTTACGGCCCTGTTCAGTGACTCATGTCACTGCCGGATAGTGCCGGTCACCGTCCACCGCCCGGGCGGAGCGGGGCGGTGCCGGGGTGGGATCATCGGAGGGTGAGTAGCGCCGACACCATCCGCTTCCGGTACAACCAGGCCATCCTGGTCGCGGCGATCGTCGCCTTCATCGGCGCCCTGCCGCTGGCCACCGCCGAGTGGTACCTGCTGCCGGTGCTGCTGATCCCGCTGGCCGTCGCGGTCTGGGCGTGGCGGGCGGGCACCGACGCCGACCGGCGGGAGCTGCGGCTGCGGGCCGTGGCCGGCAGCCGCCGGATCGCGTGGGACCGGGTCGTCGAGCTGACCGCCGACAACCGCGGCCGCGCCGTCGCCCGCCTCGACGACGGGCAGGAGATCATGCTGCCCGCGGTGCGCGGCACCGACCTGCCCCGGCTGGTCTCCGCCACCGGCCAGCACCTGCCCGGCGAGCGCTGAGCCCGCTCAGTAGCCGTCGGTCACCGTGTTGACCAGCGGCTCCCCCGCGGCGAACTGCCGCAGCTGCGCACCCACCAGCCGGTACGCCCGCGGCAGCAGGCCGCGTACCGAGCCGGCGACGTGCGGGGTGAGCAGCACGTTGGGCAGCTCCCACAGCGGATGGTCGGCAGGCAGCGGCTCGGGATCGGTGACGTCCAGCGCGGCCCGCAGCCGGCCGCTGGACAGCTCCGCCACCAGCGCCTCCGTCCGGGCCACCGGACCCCGGGCCGCGTTCACCAGCAACGCGCCGTCGGGCATCGCGGCGAGGAAGGCGGCGTCCACCATGCCCCTGGTCTGCTCGGTCAGCGGCACCAGCAGCACCACCACCTCCGCCTCCGGCAGCAGCCGGGGCAGCTCGTCCACCCCGTGCACGCCCTCGGCCGGGCGGGCGGTGCGGGCGACCAGCGTGACGGTGACGTCGAACGGGGCCAGCCGGGCGTGCACCGCCGCGCCGATCGAGCCGGCGCCGACGATCAGCACCCGCTTGCCGGTCAGCTCGTCGGTCGGCGCGACCTCGTCGTACGCCCACTCCCGACGGGCCTGGGCCCGGGCCATCGCGGGGAACCCGCGCAGCTGGGCCAGGATCGCGGTGAGCACCCACTCGGCGGTGCCGGCGTCGTGCACGCCCCGCGCGTCACAGAGGGTCACCCCGTTCGGCACCTGGCCGACCCAGGCGTCCGCCCCGGCGGAGAGGAGTTGGATGACCGCCAGGTCCGGCAGCCGCGCCAGCATCCCGGCGGTGTCCCCGGCGGCCAGGAACGGCGGCACCCAGAACCGGACCCCGGCCGGGTCCGACGGCGGGCGTCCTGGGTCCGTCCACGCCTGGACGGTGACGCCCGCGGGCGCCTCGCCGAGCAACCCGACCCCGGCCTCGTGCGGAATCCATACCTTCACGTCCGCCGACGATAGCGACCGCGACCCGACCCGGTCCGGCGCACCGGCTCATCGGGGGCGGGCGGCGGTCGTCACCGCCCGTGGGCGTCACCGCCGCCTGCCGGGTATAACCGAGGGTCGGAGCGCAACCCGGTGCCCCGCACGTCCGCAGACAGGTGGCCGATGACCGAGCGCTCCCCGCACCGTCGCGGTCCGCTGCCCGCCGTGGACATTCCCGCGCTGACGGACCCGGCGCGGCTGCGCGCGCTCGCCGAGACGGGCCTGGACGCCGAACCCGACGAGGCGTTCGACCGCTTCGCCCGGCTGGTGAGCGACCTGCTGGAGGTGCCGGTCGCGCTGGTGTCGCTGGTCACCGGCGAACGGCAGTTCTTCCCGGGCGCGGTCGGCCTGCCGGAGCCGTGGGCCGCCCGTCGGCAGACCCCGCTGAGCCACTCGTTCTGCCAGCACGTGGTGGACATCGAGATCCCGATGGTGCTGCCCGACGCCCGGCTCTACCCCCGGGTGTGGAACAACCTGGCCATCGCGGAGCTGGGCGTGGTCGCGTACGCGGGGATGCCGCTGACCGACCTGGACGGCCGGGTGCTCGGCTCGCTCTGCGCCATCGACAGCAAGCCCCGCGCCTGGACCGCCGACCAGCTGCGTACCCTGGCCGACCTCGCCGCCGCGTGCTCGTCGGAGCTGCGGCTGCGGATCGCGCTCGACGGCGCGGAGGAGGCCCGGCGGCGGGCCGAGGAGGCGCACGAGCGGCTCAAGCTGCTCTCCGCGCTGAGCGAGACCCTGACGGGCACCCTCGACGTGGCCACCGCGGTGGACCGGCTGACCGCGGCGGTGGTGCCGCTGCTGGCCGACTGGGCACTGGTGACGCTGGTCGACCGGGCCGGCGCGCCGCGCCGGGTCACCGCCCTGCACCGGGATCCCGGCCGGGCCGCCCAGGTCGACCGCTTCGCCGAGCTGATGACGACCGCTCTCGGCTCGCAGTCGATCACCCGTACGGTGCTGCGCACCGGCCAGCCCGTGCTGGGCAGCGCGGCCACCCTGGAGGACGTCCGGCGGGCCACCACCGACCCGGAGATGGTGTCGCTCGCCGAGCGGCTCGGCTTCGCGTCGCACCTGTCGGTGCCGGTGCCGGCGCCCGGGCGCGGTGCGGTGGTCGGCTGCGTGACGCTGATAAACTCCCCGGGGCGGCGGCCCTTCGACGACAGCGACCTGCACATCGCCCTGGAGATCGGCCGCCGGGCCGGCCAGGCGCTCGGCAACAGCTGGATGTACGACGAGCAGCGGCACGTGGCCGAGGTGCTCCAGCACAGCATGCTGCCGGTCCTGCCGGAGAGCCCCCGGGTCGAGCTGGCCGCCCGCTACCAGCCGGTGGCGGACCGGGTCGAGGTGGGCGGGGACTGGTACGACGCCTTCGTCCAGCCCGACGGCGACCTGGTCGTGGCGATCGGTGACGTCGCCGGCCACGACATCGAGGCCGCCGCGACCATGGGCCAGCTGCGCAACCTGGTCCGGGGCAACGCCTTCGGCCGGACCGACCCGGTGGACGAGCTGATGACCCGGCTGGACCGCGCCATCTCCGGACTGCGCATCCCGGCCGCCGCCACGGCCACTCTGGCCCGGCTGCGTCCCCTCGAGGCCGGGGGCCTGACGGTGAGCTGGTGCAACGCCGGGCATCCACCGCCGCTGCTGGTCGACGCCGAGGGCGTGGTCCGGGTCCTCGGCGGCCGGCGGGAGCCGCTGCTCGGCTTCGCCCGGCCGATCCCCCGCAGCAGCCAGGAGACCACCCTGGCGGCGGGGGACACCCTGCTGCTCTACACCGACGGCCTGATCGAGCGCCGGGACCGCTCCATCGACGAGGGGCTGGCCGAGCTGTTGAGCCGACTCTCCGACACCGGTCCGCTCCCCCTCGCCGAGCTGTGCGACCTGCTGCTCTCCTCCTCAGACCGACGCGAGGACGACGTCGCGCTGCTCGCCGTCCGGGCCCGCTGAGCGGGTCGCGAAGCCCTCAACCGCCGCCGGTGGGCCGGGGAGTCCGGATTCGCGGGCTAGGCTGGGCCGGGTGAGCGCCCGTCCCCCGTACCCCCGCACCGGCCGCCGTCGCGCGGCGCTGGTGGCGTCCTGCGCGGCGCTGCTGCTGGCCACCTCCGGGTGCAGCTTCGGCCCGCCGGAGCCGGACCCGGCCGGCGAGCCCCCCAACCTGCCCACCCCGTCCGCGTCGGCGAGCGCCGGCGGCGCCGGTCAGGAGGTGGTCGCCACCGTCCTGGCCAAGGGGCTGCGGGTGCCGTGGGGCATCGCGTTCCTGCCGGACGGCGGCGCGCTGGTCACCGAGCGGGACAGCGGGCGAATCCTCAAGGTCGGCCCGGAGTCCGGGACGGAGGGGTTGCGGGTCGCGCCGGTGCAGACCGTGCCGGACGTGGCGGCCGGCGGCGAGGCGGGGCTGCTCGGCATCGCGGTCTCCCCGGCGTACGCCAAGGACCAGACCGTCTTCGTCTACTACACCACTGAGCGGGACAACCGGGTCGCCCGGCTGAAGCTCGGCGGCACGCCGACGCCGATCCTCACCGGCATCCCGAAAGCGGGCAACCACGACGGCGGCGGGCTGGCCTTCGGCCCGGACGGGCAGCTCTACGTGAGCACCGGTGACGCCGGCAACCGGGACTTCGCGCAGGACCGGAAGAGCCTCGGCGGCAAGATCCTGCGGATCACCGCAGACGGCAGGCCGGCGCCCGGCAACCCGTTCCCCGGCTCACCGGTGTGGTCGCTGGGGCACCGCAACGTGCAGGGCATGGCCTGGGACGCCGGCAAGCGGATGTACGCCACCGAGTTCGGCCAGAACACCTGGGACGAGGTCAACCGGATCGACAAGGGCGCCAACCACGGCTGGCCCACCGTCGAGGGGCAGGCCGGCGACAAGCGGTACGCCGACCCGATCGTGCAGTGGCGCACCGCGGAGGCGTCCTGCTCGGGGCTGGCCGCGACGGGCCGGCTGCTGGTCACCGCCTGCCTGCGCGGCGAGCGGCTGTGGCTGCTCGAGCTGACCGACACCGGCACCGTGCTCGGGCAGCCCCGCCAGCTGCTGACCGGCCGGTACGGTCGGCTGCGCGCGGTGGCCGCCGCCCCGGACGGCTCGCTCTGGGTCTCCACGTCCAACCACGACGGGCGGGGCGAGCCGGCGCCGGAGGACGACCGGCTGCTGCGGCTGGTCTTCGCCGACGGTGGTGCCGGGCGCAGCTGAGCACCGGCCGAACGGCTGTCACGAGCCGCCGGGAGGCGCGACACACCGGGAGTTTCGGCGCGGAACACGCCGCCGTCGGTCGGGTTTGCCAAGATCCATCATTGGGCAGGTCAGAATCTCAGCATGGACGGTGGGGAGAACGAGCAGCGCGGGCCCGAGGACGAGGACACTCCCCCGGCCCGGCGTGAGCGACGCTGGCCGCCCGGGCGGGACCGGGCCGGCCGGTCGGGCCGGTCGGGGTGGGCCCGGCGGGTGGGCGTGGTGCTCGCCGTCCTGACGGTGGCGCTGGCCGGAGCCGTGATCGGGGTGCTGGCCGGCGGCCGGGTGAACACCGACATCGGCCCGTTCCGGGCCAACCTCACCCTCGCCCCGGCAGTCAAGGGCAGCACCACCGTCGACGTCCCGCCGCTGGGCGCGCTCCAGCTCGACAGCCACGACGGGCCGACCCACCTGACCGTCCGGCTGGGCGCGCTGGACCAGCGCAAGACCGAGGCGCTGATCGACGACCCGGCCAGCATCAACCGGGCCAGCCTGTCGGCGGTGGAGGACGTCCGCGACGGCGTGATGCGGCTCGGGCTGCGTACCGCCGGGTCGTCCGTGCTGGCCACGCTGCTGCTGGCCGGGCTGATCTTCCGGGACGTCCGCCGCACCGCGTGGTCCACCGGGCTCGCGCTGGCGGTCACCGCCGGCAGCCTGGGGCTCGCCGCGGGCACCCTGCGCCCCCAGGCGATCGAGGAGCCACGGTACGAGGGGCTGCTGGTCAACGCCCCGGCGATCGTCGGCGACGCCCGCCGCATCGCCAACGACTACTCGCGCTACGCCGAGCAGCTGCAGCGCATCGTCGGCAACGTCAGCCAGCTCTACACCACGGTCTCGGCGCTGCCGGTGTACGAGCCGGCGCCCGGCACCACCCGGGTGCTGCACGTGTCGGACATGCACCTCAACCCGACCGGCTGGCAGCTGATCCGCACCGTGGTGGAGCAGTTCGACATCGACGTGGTGATCGACACCGGCGACATCACCGACTGGGGCAGCGAGCCGGAGGCCTCCTTCGTGGGCTCGATCGGGCTGCTCAAGAAGCCGTACGTCTACATCCGGGGCAACCACGACTCCTCGCGCACCGCTGCGGCGGTGGCCCGGCAGCCCAACGCGATCGTGCTCAACAACTCGACCACCACGGTCGCCGGGCTGACCATCGCCGGGATCGGCGACCCCCGGTTCACCCCGGACAAGGAGACCTCGCCGGCCGGCAGCGGCCTGACCAAGCAGGTCGCCGAACAGGTGATCGGGGCCGGTGAGCAGCTCGCCGCCACGGTCCAGCGGTCACCCCGACCGGTGAACATCGCGCTGGTGCACGACCCGGCCTCGGCCGGCCCGCTCTCCGGCACCTGCCCCCTGGTACTCGCCGGGCACACCCACGCCCGGCAGGTGTCCAAGCTGCCGCAGCAGCTCGGCAAGCAGTCCACCCAGTTGATGGTGGAGGGCTCCACCGGCGGGGCCGGGCTGCGCGGTCTGGAGGGCGAGAAGCCGACCCCGCTGTCGATGACCGTGCTCTACTTCGACCAGCAGAAACTGCTCCAGGCCTACGACGACATCACGGTCGGCGGCACCGGACAGGCGCAGGTCAACCTGGAACGCCACGTGGTCAAGGAGCCGGCGAAGGGTGCCCCGGTCCCCGTCACCCCCACCCCGACCCGCTGACCCACCCCGGCCACGATCCGACGGCAGCGAGCCGCACGGCCGGCTCGTGCCGACAGCGGCCCAGGGCCGAGCGCTGGCTGCCCAGCCGACGCCGGGACCCGCAAGCACGTCTTGGGCTCCGGCTCCGGCTCCGGCTCCGGGGATCGTCACCCAGCGCAAGCTTCTCTCCGCTACCGGCACTCCGGCTCACACGCTTTGCTCTGCTGCCGCGGAGGCGACAGTCACCCAAGGTGATTGAGCATCTGGAGATCCTTGTCGGCGATGCCCTGGTCAGTAGCGGTGTTGCCGGGAGGGCAGCAGAGCAAAGGGGGGACCGGAGGTGCGCGGCCCCACGCCGACCGTCACCCTCCGCGACCCTCACCCCGGGTGATTGACAGGCGCCTCCGAAACAGCCCGACGGGAGGCCGGGAACGCTCGGTCCGTGCGCCCGACGCGAACCGAGCCGGTCCGGCCGCCGCCACCGGCCTCCGCAACGGACCGGACGGGGGCCGGGACCGCTGGGTCGATGCGCCCGACGCGAACCGGGCCGGTCCCGCCCCCGCCACGGGCGGATGGCGGCGGGGCGGGCTCGGCTCAGGCTTCGCGCCCCTGGCTCAGCGCAGGGACAGCGCGGCCAGGGCGGCGTTGACGATGCTGCCGGGCAGCAGGTCGTGCAGCTCGTACAGCTCGCGGACGCTGCCGGACTGGCCGAACTCGTCCACCCCGAGCGGCACAGCCGGCACGCCGAGCGCCGAGCCCAGCCAGGCCATCGCGTGCGAGGCGGCGTCGTGCACGGTCACCACCGGGGCCCGGTCGCCGAACGCCGCTCGCAGCGCGCCGGGCACGCTCGGCACGGTCGCGGTCCGCACACCCTGGCGCAGGGTCCGCTGCCAGGCCCGGTAGAGCCGGTCCAGCGAGGTCACGTCCACCACGTGCGCGGCGATGCCCTCCTCCGCCAGCTCCGCGGCCGCCGCGAGCACCTCCGGCAGCACCGCGCCGGAGCCGGCCAGGGTGACCACCGGGGCGTCCGCCAGCTGCGGGTACGCCTGGTGCGCGTCGACCAGCCGGTACGCCCCGGCCACCACCTGCCGCCGCAGCACCGCGTCGGAGATCCGGGCCCGGGCCGCCTCGAACGGCGCCTGGTCGATCGGTCGGGTGCTCAGCCGGAAGTAGTACGCCCCGTCCTCGGCCGGCGCGGCGGTGGCCGCCGGCGTCGACCCACCGGCGATCTGCCCGAGCGCGTCGCAGAGCAGCCAGTCCAGGCTGGCCGCGTACGCCGGCTCGAGGAAGGTGACGCCGGGCAGTTCCAGGCCGACGGAGGCGGTGATGGTCGACTGGTGGGCGCCGCCCTCGGGGGCGAGGGTGATGCCCGACGGGGTGCCGGCGACCACGAACCGGGAGCCCGAGTAGGTGCCGTAGAGGAACGCGTCCAGGCCGCGCAGGACGAACGGGTCGTAGACGGTGCCGATCGGCAGCAGCGGCTGCCCCGACAGGTCCCACGACAGGCCGAGCTGCCCGAGCAGCAGGAACAGGTTCATCTCCGAGATGCCCAGCTCGATGTGCTGGCCGGCGGGGCTCTCCGTCCAGCGCAGCATCCGGTCCTCGGTCCACGAGCGCTGCTCGGTGGGGGCGAAGACGCCGGTCTTGTTGATGAAGCCGGCGAGGTTGGTGGAGGTGGCCACGTCCGGCGCGGTGGTCACCAGGTACGGCGCGACGGCGGGATCCCGGGCCAGGTCGACCAGCACCCGGCCGAAGACCTCCTGGGTGGAGACGGGCTTGTTGGCGCGTACCCGGGTGGTCTCCGGGACGGTGACCCCCAGCGACCGCTCGCGGGGCGCGCGGGACAGCGCCTCCCGGCGCTCGCCGGCCCGGATGCCGGCCGGCGACGCCGGGTCGAGGCGGTCCCACTCGGTCTCGGTGGTCAGGCCGTTGGCGTCGCGCAACGCGTCGACCTGCTCGGTGCTGAGCAGCGCGGAGTGGTTGCGCGGGTTGCCGGCGATCGGCAGCCCCCACCCCTTGACGGTGTACGCGAAGACCACGCTGGGCCGGTCGGTGACCGCGTCGCACTGGGCGTACGCGTCGAGCATGGCTTCCAGGTCGTGCCCGCCCAGGTCGGTCACCAGCGGGCCCAGCTCGTCGTCTCCGATGTCCGCGACGAAGGCGCCCACCTCGGCCGGCGCGCCGTCGAGGAACTGCTTGCGCAGGGCCGGCCCGGCCAGCCCGAACAGCGACTGGTACTGCTCGTTGGGCATCAGGTCGATCCAGTCGCGCAGCGCCGCGCCGCCCGGCCGGGCGTACGCCTCGGCGAGCTTGCGGCCGTACTTGACCTCCACGACGTGCCAGCCGGCGGCCTCGAACTGGCCCCGCCACTGGTTGATCCGGATGCCGGGGACGACCCGGTCCAGCGACTGGCGGTTGAAGTCGACCAGCCACATCACGTTGCCCAGCCCGGTGGTGGCCGGGTCGGCGACGGCCTCCCAGATGTTCCCCTCGTCCAGCTCGGCGTCGCCGATCAGGGCGACGAACCGGGAGTGCGGACGCGCCCCGAAGTGCGCGTCGACGTAGCGGCGGGTGACCGCGGCGAACAGCGGCGCGGCGGCGCCGAGCCCGACGGAGCCGGTGGAGAAGTCCACCTCGTCCGGGTCCTTGGTGCGCGACGGGTACGACTGGAGCCCGCCTCGCGCCCGCAGCTTCGGCAGGTACGACCGGTCCAGGTTGCCCAGCAGGTACTGGATGGCGTGGAACACCGGCGAGGCGTGCGGCTTGACGGCGACCCGGTCCTCGGCGTCGAGGTGGGCGAACCAGAGCGCGGTCATCGCGGTGACCAGGGAGGCGCTGGAGGCCTGGTGGCCGCCGACCTTCACCCCGTCGCCGGTGTCCCGGTCGTGGTTGGCCGCGTCCACGATCCGGGTGGCGAGCCAGAGCACCCGCCGCTGGATCTCGTCGAGGACGTCGAGGTCGTGCTCGTTCACGGTGACTCCATCCGGGCGTCGCCGTTGACGCCCTCGCGAGGGGTGGCGCGGATCGCGCGTACTCGGGGGGAAGCGGGAAGGCCGCCGCCGGGTTGCGACGGCGGCCTTCGACGTGTCGGGCTCAGCCCTGGGCGCCGAGGCGCTCCAGGATCAGCTCACGGACGGTCTTGGCGTCGGCCTGGCCGCGGGTGGTCTTCATGACCGCGCCGACCAGCGCGCCGGCCGCGGCGACCTTGCCGCTGCGGATCTTGTCCGCGACCTCCGGGTTGGCGGCGATGGCCTCGTCCACGGCGGCGGTGAGCGCGCCGGTGTCGGAGACGACCTCCAGGTTCCGGTTGGCCATGATCTGGGTCGGCGAGCCCTCGCCGGCCACCACGCCCTCCAGGACGGTACGGGCCAGCTTGTCGTTGAGCTTGCCGGCGTCGACCAGGCCCTGGAGCTCGGCGACCTGCGCCGGGGTGGCCCCGACGTCGGCCAGCTCGATGCCGGCCTCGTTGGCCCGCCTGGACAGCTCACCCAGCCACCACTTGCGGGCGGCGGCCGGGGTCGCGCCGGCGGCGATGGTGGCCTCGATCAGCTCGACCGCGCCGGCGTTGAGCACCGACTGCATGTCCAGGTCGGACAGGCCCCACTCCTGCTGCAGCCGGCGGCGGTGCAGCCGGGGCAGCTCCGGCAGGGCGGCCTTCAGCTCGGCCACCCAGGTGGTGTCCGGGGCGAGCGGCACCAGGTCCGGCTCCGGGAAGTACCGGTAGTCGGTGGCGGTCTCCTTCGACCGGCCCGGCGTGGTGTCGCCGGTGTCCTCGTGGAAGTGCCGGGTCTCCTGGGTGATCTTCCCGCCGGCGTCGAGCACGGCGGCCTGCCGCAGCATCTCCGAGCGGACCGCCCGTTCCACCGAGCGCAGCGAGTTGACGTTCTTGGTCTCGGTGCGGGTGCCCCACTCCTCGCCGGGCAGGTTGAGGGAGGTGTTCACGTCGCAGCGCAGCGAGCCCTCCTCCATCCGCACGTCGGAGACGCCCAGCGAGCGGAGCACGTCGCGCAGCTCGGTGACGTACGCCCGGGCCACCTCCGGCGCCAGCGCGCCGGTGCCCGGCACCGGCTTGGTGACGATCTCCACCAGCGGGATGCCGGCGCGGTTGTAGTCGACCAGCGATTCGGTCGCGCCGTGGATGCGGCCGGTGGCGCCGCCGACGTGCAGCGTCTTGCCGGTGTCCTCCTCCAGGTGCACCCGCTCGATGCCGATCCGCACCAGCTCGCCGCCGACCTCGACGTCCAGGTAGCCGTCGAAGCACAGCGGCTCGTCGTACTGGCTGATCTGGAAGTCCTTCGGCATGTCCGGGTAGAAGTAGTTCTTCCGGGCGAAGCGGCACCACTCGGCGATGGAGCAGTTCAGCGCCAGGCCGATCCGGATGGTCGCCTCGATGGCCGCCTTGTTGGCCACCGGCAGCGAGCCGGGCAGGCCCAGGCAGACCGGGCAGACCCGGGTGTTCGGCTCGCCGCCGAAGTCGGTCGGGCAGCCGCAGAACATCTTGGTGTTCGTGCCCAGCTCGACGTGGGTCTCCAGGCCGATCACCGGTTCGTAGCGCGCGACGACCTCGTCGTACGCGGGCAGTGTCGTGGTCATCTGAGCTCCTGCCTCACAGCGCCGGTGGGGTGAACGTGCCGACCACGGACTCCAGCGCGGCGGCGACCCGGTACATCCGGTCGTCGGCCATCGTCGGGGCCATCACCTGCAGGCCGACGGGGAGGCCGTCGGAAAGGCCGCACGGCACCGAGATGCCCGGGCCGCCGTACAGGTTGGTCGGGATGGTGAACAGGTCCGCCAGGTACATCTGGTACGGGTCCGAGGTGCGCGCGCCGATCGGGAACGCCACGAACGGGGTGGTCGGCGAGATCAGCGCGTCGACCCGCTCGAAGGCCGCGGTGAAGTCCCGGGTGATCAGGGTGCGGACCTTCTGCGCCTGCCCGTAGTAGGCGTCGTAGTAGCCCGAGGAGAGGGCGTACGTGCCGATCATGATGCGCCGCTTGACCTCGGCGCCGAAGCCGGCCTCCCGGGTCAGCGACATGACCTCCTCCAGCGACCGGTTGCCGTCGTCGCCGACCCGCAGGCCGAACCGGACGCCGTCGAACCGGGCCAGGTTGGAGGAGCACTCGCTGGGCGCGATCAGGTAGTACGCCGGCAGGGCGTACCGGAAGTGCGGGCAGGACACCTCGACGATCTCGGCGCCCAGCTTGGCCAGGGTGTCGACCGACTCGCGGAAGGCCGCCATCACGCCCGGCTCCGCGCCCTCGCCGGTGAACTCGGTGACGATGCCGAGCTTCACGCCGGTCAGGTCGCCGGTGGCGCCGAGCTTCGCGGCGGCCACCACGTCCGGCACCGGGGCCGGGATGGAGGTCGAGTCGCGCGGGTCGTGCCCGCCGATCACCTGGTGCAGCAGCGCGGCGTCGAGCACGGTACGGGCACACGGACCGGGGGTGTCCAGCGACGAGGAGAACGCCACCAGGCCGTACCGGGAGGTGCCGCCGTAGGTGGGCTTCGCGCCGACGGTGCCGGTGACCGCGCCGGGCTGGCGGATCGAGCCGCCGGTGTCCGAGCCGATCGCCAGCGGCGCCTCGTACGCGGCCAGCGCGGCGGCGCTGCCGCCACCGGAGCCGCCCGGGATCCGGTCCAGGTCCCACGGGTTGTGGGTCGGGCCGTACGCGGAGTATTCGGTGGAGGAGCCCATCGCGAACTCGTCCATGTTGGTCTTGCCGAGCATCACCGTGCCGGCGGCGCGCAGCCGCTGCACGATCGTCGCGTCGTACGGCGGGCGCCACCCCTCGAGGATCTTCGACCCGACGGTGGTCGGCACGCCCTTGGTGGTGAGCACGTCCTTCACGGCGACCGGCACGCCGGCCAGCGGGCCCAGTTCCTCGCCGGCGGCCCGACGCTCGTCGACCGCCCGGGCGGCGGCCAGCGCGCCCTCGGTGTCGACGTGCAGGAAGGCGTGCACCCGGTCGTCGACGGCGGCGATCCGGCCCAGGTGGGCCTGGGTCACCTCGACGGCGGAGGTCTCCCCGCTGGCGACGAGACCGGCGATCTCCGTCGCGGTCAGCTTCGTCAGGTCGCTCATGAGGCCACATCCTCGTCCAGGATCCGCGGGACGCGGAACCGCTGCTGGTCGGCGTCGGGCGCGCCGGACAGTGCCTCCTCCGGGGTCAGGCACGGCGTCACCACGTCCTCGCGGAGCACGTTGGTCAGCGGCACCGAGTGGGAGGTCGGCGGGATGTCCGCCGCGGCGACCTCGCCGACCTGGGCCACCGACTGAAGGATCACGTCGAGCTGGCCGGCGAAGACGTCCAACTCCTCCTCGGTGACGGCGAGCCGCGACAGTCGCGCCAGGTGCGCGACCTCCTCGCGGGAGATGGCGGCCATCGGTGCCCCCTTCGTGGCTGTCCTGCTGCGTCTGCGGTGTGCCGGCCGCGCGATCGGAGATGACGCGCGGTGACCGGAGCGAGTCTATTGTCCTGCGGTCACGCCGACGCCTCCGACTCCCCCCGCACCCGCCCGGCGGGACGTTCCGTCGCCTGCGCCGGCTCAGCCGGTCGGCCCGCCACGGCCGCCTCACCGGTCGGCCCACCACCGCCGAGTCAGCGGGTGGGGCGGCGCGGCGCGTCGGCGTCCGGGCCGCCGGTCGGGTGCACCGGCCGGTACCGGGCCAGCCAGGTCACCAGCTCGTCGGCCGGCATCGGGCGGGCGTGGAACCAGCCCTGCGCCACGTCGCAGCCGGCCGCGTGCAGCATCCGCCAGGTCCGCTCGTCCTCCACGCCCTCGGCGACCACCCGCAGGCCGAGCGCGCCGGCCAGCTCGATCATCGACCGGACGATGGCGGCGTCGTCGGCGTCGTCGGCCATCCCGAGGACGAACGATCGGTCCACCTTCACCTCGGCCAGCGGCAGCCGGCGCAGGTGCTGCAACGACGAGTACCCGGTGCCGAAGTCGTCCAGGGAGATGGCCACCCCGATCCGGTGCAGCCGGGAGATGGTGGTGAGCACCCGCCGGGGGTCGGCCATCAGCGCGCCCTCGGTGATCTCCAGTTGCAGGCGTTCGGGGGCCACCCCGAAGGCGGCCAGCCGGTCGGCGATCCGGTCGGCGATCTCGCCGGTGTGCAGGTCACGGACGCTGACGTTGAGCGCCGCCCGCAGGTGGATGCCGGCCGCCGACCACTTGGCCAGCTGTTCCACCACGTCGTCGACCACCCGCTGGGTGAGCAGCCGCATCACCGCGCTCTGCTCGGCCACCCGGATCAGCTCCTCCGGGTCCACCATGCCCCGGCGCGGGTGCCGCCAGCGCAGCAGCGCCTCCACCCCGACGACCTCGCCGGTGGCGATGGCGATCTGCGGTTGGTAGTACATCGTGATGACGCCGACGTCGGCCGCCGCGTCCTCGGCCCGTTCCACCGGGGCGGGAACGGCCGGCGGCTCGGGCCGCTCGGGCTCGGCGGCGGGCTGCCCGGCGCGGCGGCGGGTCGGGTCGGCGCCGGTCAGGATCTGGTTCAGCAGTTCGTCGGAGCCGTCCACCGCGATCCGCGCCCGCCGGCGCCGGGGCCACCACCGCCCGCCCGCGCCGTTCGCCCCGGCGCCGTCCGGTCCCCCGGCGTCCGTCCCGGCGGCGAGCCGGGCGGGCAGCGCGGCGCCGTCGCCGCCCCGCACGGTCCGCCCGGCGGGCGGCCCCGCCTCGAGTACGCGGCGCAGGTCGGCCAGGAGCCCCAGGCGCTCGGCCGAGTTGTGGTCCGACTCGGCGGCGTAGACGGCGATGGTGTCGTTGCGGTGCTTGGCGTCGTACATCGCCACGTCGGCGTGGCGCATCAGGGTGGCGAAGTCCTCGCCGTGCTCGGGGAAGAGCGCGATGCCGATCGAGGCGCCGACGTCCAGCGGCAGCCCGTCCAGCGACACCGGTTCGGTGAGCGCCGCGACCACCCGGTCGGCCAGCTCGCGGGCCTCGTCCACGCCGTCGAGCCGGCCGGCGACGATCGCGAACTCGTCCCCGCCGAGGCGGGCCAGCATGTCCCGGCCGCCGACGACGTCCACCAGCCGGGCGCTCACCTCGACCAGCAGCCGGTCGCCGACGGCGTGGCCGAGCGCGTCGTTGACGTTCTTGAACCGGTCCAGGTCGATCAGGAGCAGGGCCAGGTGGGCGTCCCGGTCGCCCTTGGCGACCCGCTCGGCGTGCAGGTGCACCTGCTCGGCCACCTCGGCGAGCAGCGCCTTGCGGTTGGGCAGGCCGGTGAGCGGGTCCAGCGCGGCGAGGTGTTCCTGCTCGGTGGAGAGCCGGGACATCCGGTAGACGGCGAAGAGCGGCACCAGCACCAGCGGGATCAGCGCGGCGCTGGCCCGGGCGGCGGTGACCAGCACTGGGGCGAGCAGCAGCAGCGAACCGGTGGAGAGCAGCTCGTACGGCAGCGCCTGGCGCACGCTCGGCCACCACCGGCCGCCGAAGCGCAGCCGCAGCGCGCCGCTGACCAGGCCGTAGTTGACGGCGAACCAGGTGAGGGTGGCGCCGCCGACGGCGGTCACGTCCGTCCAGCCCAGCCGGCCGCCGTCGAAGAGTCCGCCCGGCCCGAGCCGGAGCACCAGGTACGCGGCGCCGAGCGCGCAGGCGTACTGGGCGGCGTTGAAGGTGGTCCGCCAGAGGGCGTGGCGCATCCGCCACCCGGAGACGGCGACCGCGACGGCCTGCACCGCCACGGCCGGGCCCAGCCCCCAGCCGAGCAGGATCGCGAAGGTGAAGCAGGTGGACGGGAAGACGGCCGAGGTGTGCCGCCGGCCCGGCGGGACGAAGGGCCGCGCGTCACAGGCGACGGCGAGCGCCGCCATCGCCCAGAACGCCGCCGGCAGCCGGGGCAGGCGGTCGGGGAGCCCGATCAGCGGCAGGGCGGAGACCAGCAGCGCCAGCCCGACCACCGCGGCGACGAAGCCGGCGAACCGCGCCTCCCGCCCGGGCGGGACGGAGTTGCGGGGGTCGGCGGTCTCCATCGCACCTCCCGGGCACGCGGTCCACGGCGCGCGCCGATCGCGCACCGTGCCCCAATGAAACGCCCTGAGTGGCCGTAACCCGAGGCGACAGTCACGAATCGGTCGTAGTCGTAATTAAGTTGGTATACGACCCCAAGATCCCCGCCGGCGCGCCGGTTCACCCCTCGACCCGGGCGACCTCCCGGGCCGCGTCCGGCCCCCGGTCGAGCAGCACCCGGAAACCGTCCTCGTCGAGGACCGGCACCTTGAGGGTGGCGGCCTTGTCGGCCTTGGAACCGGGGTTGTCGCCGACCACCACGAAGCCGGTCTTCTTGGAGACCGAGCCGCTGACCTTGCCGCCGAGGCTCTGGATCGCCTCGGACGCCTGGTCCCGGCTGAACCCGGCGAGGGTGCCGGTCACCACCACGGTGACGCCCTCCAGCGGGCGTGGCCCCTCGTCGACCGCCTCCTCGGCCATCCGTACGCCGGCCCGGGCCCACTTCTGCACAACCTCGCGGTGCCAGTCGACGGCGAACCATTCCTTGATGCTGGCGGCGATGGTCGGGCCGACACCGTCCACCGAGGAGAGTTCCTCCTCGCTGGCCGCGTCGATCGCCTCCATCGAGCGGAAGTGCCGGGCGAGGGCCTGCGCGGCGGTGGGGCCGACGTGCCGGATGGAGAGCGCGACCAGCACCCGCCACAGGTCGCGCTCCCGGGCGACGGCGAGGTTGTCCAGCAGCTTGGTGGCGTTGCTGCCGAGGCTGCCGTCCTTGTTGACGAAGAACGGCGAGCGGGCGAGCTGGTCGGCGTCGAGCTGGAACAGGTCACCCTCGTCGGTGATGATGTCGGCGTCGAGCAGCGCGGCGGCGCCCTTGTAGCCGAGCACCTCGATGTCGAAGGCGCCCCGCCCCGCCAGGTGGAACACCCGCTCCCGCAACTGGGCCGGGCAACTGCGGCTGTTGGGGCAGCGGATGTCGACGTCGCCCTCCTTGGCCGGCGCCAGCGGGGTGCCGCAGGCCGGGCAGGTGGTGGGCATGACGAACGGGCGGGCGTCGGCGGGCCGCAGGTCGACCACCGGGCCGAGCACCTCGGGGATCACGTCGCCGGCCTTGCGCAGCACGACCGTGTCGCCGATCAGCACCCCCTTGCGCTCCACCTCGCGGGCGTTGTGCAGGGTCGCCAGGGCGACCGTGGAGCCGGCCACCCGCACCGGTTCGAGCACGGCGAACGGGGTGACCCGCCCGGTGCGCCCGACGTTGACGTCGATGTCGAGCAGCTTGGTGGTCACCTCCTCCGGCGGGTACTTGAAGGCGATCGCCCAGCGCGGCGCCCGGCTGGTCGAGCCGAGCCGGCCCTGGATGGAGACCGGGTCGACCTTCACCACCACGCCGTCGATCTCGTGCTCGACGTCGTGCCGGTGCTCGGCGTAGTAGGCGATGTAGTCCGCGACGCCGGCCAGGTCGGGCACCACCCGCCAGCGGTCGCTGGTCGGCAGGCCCCACGCCTTGAGCGCCGCGTACGACTCGGACTGGGCGGTGGGCCGGAAACCGCGCCGGGCGCCGATGCCGTGCACCACCAGGCGCAGCGGCCGGGACGCGGTGATCCGCGGGTCCTTCTGCCGCAGGCTGCCGGCGGCGGCGTTGCGCGGGTTGGCGAACGGGGCCTTGCCCTGCTCGACCAGGCCGGCGTTGAGGTCGGCGAAGGCGGCCACCGGGAAGTAGATCTCGCCGCGCACCTCCAGCAGCTCGGGCAGGTCGCCGAACTCGGCCGACGGCGTCAGCCGGCCGGGCACGTCCCGGATGCTGCGGACGTTGGCCGTCACGTCCTCGCCGGTGCGCCCGTCGCCCCGGGTGGCGGCCCGGACCAGGCGGCCCTTCTCATAGGTGAGGTTGATGGCCAGGCCGTCGACCTTCAGCTCGCACAGGTAGGGCACCGGGCCGCCGGCGTCCCGCTCGACCCGCTCGGCCCAGGCGGCCAACTCCTCGTCGGCGAAGGCGTTGTCGAGGGAGAGCATCCGCTCGGCGTGGGTGACCGGGGTGAAGTCGGTGGAGAAGGTGCCGCCGACCCGCTGGGTGGGCGACTCGGGGCTGCGCAGCGCCGGGAACTCCGCCTCCAGCGCCTCCAGCTCGCGCAGCCGCCGGTCGAACTCGGCGTCGGAGATGGTCGGCGCGTCGAGGACGTAGTAGCGGTACTGGTGTTCGGTGAGCTCCTGGCTCAGCGTGGCGTGCCGTTCCCGCGCCTCGGGGGTCGGCTCGCCGCCGGCCGCCGCCTCCTGCGCGGGGCTGACCTGCTGAGGGATCGCTTCTTCGGACACCCTGCCGCCTCCGGACACCAGTGGGATCTCCCCGTGATCACGCTACCTCCGCACCGTATCGGGCCGGTGGGACAATCTCCCGCCACCCCTGCCGCGCCCGACGGGCGGCGACCCGACGGCCGTGCGACGATCGCCGGACGTCGGCGGCGTCGGCGCCGGAGAGGCAGGGGTGGGAATGCCTGAGTGGGTGTGGTGGGCGGTGCTGGTCGTGCTGGCCGTGGCCGCCGGTTGGGCCTGGAACGAGTGGCGACGACGCGGCGGCCGCCCGGCGGGGGGCGAACGCACCCGGCCCGAGCGGGGCACGCCGCCGCGCGACCGGGCCCGCCCCACCGCGCCGCCCCGCCCGCGCACCCCGACGGGTACGCCCCGACCGGGCGAGATCTGGTGGGCCGACGTCCCGTTCCACGACGGGACCGGCTCGAAGGTGCGCCCCTGCCTGGTGCTCCGCGCCGACGACCGGGGCGCCGACGTCCTCAAGATCACCAGTCAGGACAAGAGCAACCGCGACGACCACGTCCGCATCCCCACCCGGGAGTGGGACCCCGACGCCGACCACGACAGCTGGCTCGACCTGGCCGAGTCCGTCCCCGTCCCGAGCAACGCCTTCACCCACCGCGCCGGCACCTGCGACCAGTCCCTCTGGAACCGCCTCCGCTCCCTCCCCCACCTCCCCACCTGACCGCCACCCCACCCGCGTTGATCATGAGGTTGCCGTGGTGGTCGATCTTCGAACCGCCGCCAACCTCATGATCAACGGGAGTGGCCGCGGGGGTCAGTCCCAGCGGGTGGCGAGGGTGGTGAGCTGGTCGGCGTACTCGATGCGGGTGGACCAGTCCCGCGGCCAGGCGGCCATGCCGTGGGCGGCGCCGACGAAGGCGCCGGCCAGGGCGGCGATCGAGTCGGAGTCGCCGGCGGTGGTCGCGCCCCGGGCGATCGCGGCGACCGCGTCGTCGGGGTGGCGCAGCGCGCACAGCAGAGCCGTGGCCAGCGCCTCCTCGGCGATCCACGCCTCGCCGGTGTCCCGGCACGGGTCGCCGCCGTCGTCGGGTCGACCCAGCGCGGCGACCAGCCGGTCCAACGCCTGCCGGCACTCGTCCCAGCCGCGGCCGATGAACTCCTCCGGGGAGTCCACGCCCGGCCGCTGCCACAGGTCGCCGAGCCAGTCGGCGCGGTAGACCCGCCGCTGCTCCCCCGCCCGCGCGATGAGCAGGTCGGGCAGTTCGGCCAGGCCCGCGCCGTCGCGCAGCAACCGCACCGCGTACGCGGTCAGCTCGCTGGCCGCCAGGCCGGTCGGATGACCGTGGGTGAGACCGGCCTGGAGCTGGGCCAACCCGGCGAGGGTGTCCAGGTCGACGTCGAGCAGCCCGACCGGGGTGACCCGCATGTTCGCGCCGCAGCCCTTGGAACCGGCCACGGTCGCCTCCTGCCAGCGCAGCCCACGGCCCAGCTCGGCGCAGGCCCGCAGGCAGGTCATCCCCGGGGCGCGGTTGTTGTCCGGACTGACCGCCCAGTCGAGGAAACGCTGCCGCAGCAGCGGCTCGACCACCTCCGGGTTGTACGCGGACGCGTCGTGCAGCGCCCACGCCACGGCCAGCGCCATCTGCGTGTCGTCGGTGACCAGCGCCGGATCGCCGACCAGCGCACGCGGGCCGCCCGGGCCGTAGCGACGGGTGATCTCGGCGACGGTCAGGAACTCGGTCGGCTTGCCGAGGGCGTCGCCGTAGGCGAGACCGAAGAGCGAACCGGAGGCACGGCGGGGCGAGGAGTCGATCACGCCCGCGATCATGCCGCCCGGCCGCAACCCCCGGCCGGCCGCCACCGGCTCAGTCCCAGCAGAGGCAGAACGGGTGACCGGCCGGGTCGGCGTAGACCCGCCAGCCGTCCCCCTCGCCCGGCAGCCGGCGCGCGCCGAGGGCGAGCGCCGCCTTCTCCGCCGCCTCGATGTCGTCGACGGTGACGTCGAGGTGGAACTGCTGGGGCCGCTCCGGGTCCGGCCAGGCCGGGGCCCGCAGGTTGAGCGCCTTCTGGAAGGCGAGCCGCGGCTGGTGCCCCGGCGAGCCGCCGAGCACCACCCAGTCGTCGCCGTCGGAGTCCTCCTCCACCAGCGGCAGGCCGAGCAGCTCGGCGTAGAAGCCGGCCAGGGCCCTTGGATCGGGGCAGTCGATCACCGTCGAACGCAGCTGTCCAATCATGCCGGTCATCCTGCCCGCCGGGTACGACGGAAAACGTCACTCCTCGTGCAGTCGCCGACCGGCGTCCCGGCAGGCGGCCAGCACGGCCCGGGCGTACCCCGGGGTGGCGTTGGCGAGGCCGCAGGCCGGGGTGACCACCACCTGCTCGGCGAGCTGGCGGCGCGGGAAGCCGAGGCGGTCCCAGAGCGCGCGTACCCGGTCGGCCACCTCGGCCGAGGTCGGCGCGCGACCGGCGGACGGCGGCTGGGTGGGCGCGGCGCCGGCGAACAGCCCGAGCCCGGCGTCGATCGCCTCGCCGAGCGGGTCCAGGTCGGTGACCAGCGAGAGGTCCAGCGCCACGGCGACCGCCCCGGTCGACCGGATCAGCTCCAGCGGCACGTCCGGCGCGCAGCAGTGCACCACGGTCGGCACCCCCGCCGCCTCGATCACGGTGCGCAGCAGGGCGCGGGCCACCTCGGACCCGACCGGCCGGTGGGCGCCGAAGCCGCTCTCGGTGGGCACCCGCCCGGCGAGCACCGCCGGCAGGGACGGCTCGTCGAGCTGGAGCAGCACCGACGCCCCGGGCAGCCGGCGGGCCACCGCCCCGACGTGCAGCCGCAGCCCCTCGGCCAGGGATCCGGCCAGGTCGCGCACCGCGCCCGGGTCACGCAGCAGCCGCCCGCCGATCGGCAGCTCCAGCGCGGCCGCCAGGGTGAACGGTCCGGCCGCCTGGATCTTCACCGGCCCGGTGTACCCCTCGGCCTGCTCGGCGAGCTGGTCGAGGTCGCGTTCCATCAGGTCCCGGGCCCGGCGCAGGTCCCGGCCGGGGCGCAACGCGATCCGCCAGCGGGCCGCGTAGAGCTCGACCGGCAGCTCCACCAGCAACCCGCCGGTGCGCCCGACGAGGTCGGCGCCCGGCCCACGGGCGGGCAGTTCGGGCAGGTGGGGCAGGGCGGGCAGCTCGCCGAGGACGACCCGCTGCGCTTCGGCGATGTCGGTGCCGGGCAGCGAACCGATGCCGGTTGCTGCCCCCGCGGGCCAGGGCCAAGGCTGATCAGTCACGGCCGAAGGGTAGCCGCTCGGCGTGGCCGGCCGGCGGCGGACGGCGGCGGTCAGTCGGTGATGGTGGCCGAGCCGAGCACCACGTCCCCGGCCGGGTCCGGCCGGTACGCGACGATCGCCTGCCCGGCGGCCACCCCACGCACCGGACGGCGCAGCTCGGCGCGGAGCCCGTCGTCGGCCAGCTCCACGGTGGCGGGGACCACGTCGCCGTGGGCGCGCAGCTGCACCTCGCACTCGACCGGTGCGGTCGGCCGCTCGCCGCCGGTCCAGACGGGACGGGCGGCTTGCACCCGGGAGACGTCCAGCGCCTCGGCCGGGCCGACGGTCACCGTGTTGGTCTTCGGAGTGATGGAGAGCACGTAGCGGGGGCGGCCGTCCGGGGCGGGCCGGTCCAGGTGCAGGCCGCGCCGCTGCCCGACGGTGTACGCGTACGCGCCGGTGTGGCTGCCCACCACCGTGCCGGTGAGCGCGTCGACCACCTCGCCGGGCGCCTCGCCGAGCCGGCCGGCGAGGAAGCCGCGGGTGTCGCCGTCGGCGATGAAGCAGATGTCGTGCGAGTCCGGCTTGTCGGCCACCGCCAGCCCACGCCGGGCCGCCTCCTCGCGGACCTGCGCCTTGGTGGAGTCGCCGAGCGGGAAGAGGGACCGGTCGAGCTGCTCCCGGGTCAGCACGGCGAGCACGTACGACTGGTCCTTGGCGAGGTCGACGCTGCGGCGCAGCAGACCGTCCGCGCCGAGCCGGGCGTGGTGGCCGGTGACCACCGCGTCGAAGCCCAGGGCCACCGCCCGGTCCAGCACCGCCGCGAACTTGATCTTCTCGTTGCAGCGCAGGCAGGGATTCGGGGTACGGCCGGCCGCGTACTCGGCGACGAAGTCGTCCACCACGTCGGCGTGGAACCGCTCGGCCATGTCCCAGACGTAGAACGGGATGCCGATCACGTCGGCGGCCCGCCGCGCGTCCCGGGAGTCCTCCAGGGTGCAGCAGCCGCGCGCCCCGGTGCGGTAGGTCTGCGGGTTGCGGGCCAGCGCCAGGTGCACCCCGGTCACGTCGTGCCCCGCCTCCACGGCGCGCGCCGCCGCGACGGCGGAGTCCACCCCGCCCGACATCGCCGCCAGAACCCTCACCGTGACATCTCCCGCACCCCTCGACCCTATCCGCCCCCGCGCCGCCGTCCCCACCCCCGCCGCCCCGCTGCGCCGCCGGTCACCGCCAGCCGCGCGTTCGGGCACCGACGGCCGGGACGAACCGGGCGAAGCGTCACCAACGGCCGCCCCTCGGAGCCGGCGACAGTCGACGAGAGGCCGGGCGGGAGGCGGAGGGTCAGCGGAGGGTACGCAGGGCGGCCGCGCGGCGGGCCCGGTCGACAGCCGCCGGGAGGGCGGCGATCAGGGCGTCCACGTCGGCGGGGGTGCTGGTGTGGCCGAGGGTGAAGCGCAGCGAGGAGCGGGCCCGGTCGTCGTCGGCGCCCATCGCGATCAGCACGTGCGAGGGCTGGGCCACCCCGGCGGAGCAGGCCGAGCCGGTGGAGCAGGCGATGCCCTGGGCGTCGAGCAGGAGCAGCAGGGCGTCGCCCTCGCAGCCGGGAAAGGAGAAGTGCGCGTTGCCGGGCAGCCGGTCGGTCGGGTCGCCGTTGAAGACCACCTCGGGCACCGCCTCGCGGACCCGCCGGACCAGGTCGTCGCGGAGCGCGGCCACCCGTACGGCGTACTCCTGCTGGCCCTTCACCGCGGCCTCGACGGCGACCGCGAAGGCCACGATGCCGGCGGTGTCGAGCGTGCCGGAGCGGATGTCGCGCTCCTGGCCGCCGCCGTGCAGCAGCGGGGTGGCCGGCACGTCGCGGGCCAGCAGCAGGGCACCGACCCCGGTCGGGCCGCCGAGCTTGTGCCCGGTGACGGTGAGCGCCGAGACGCCGCTGGCGGCGAAGTCCACCGGCACCTGACCGACCGCCTGGATCGCGTCGGTGTGGAACGGCACCCCGTGCGCGGCGGCCACCGCGGCCAGCTCGGCCACCGGCTGGACGGTGCCGACCTCGTTGTTGGCCCACATCGCGGTCACCACGGCGACCCGGTCGGCGTGCGCGCCCAGCTCGGCGCGGAGCCGGTCCGGGTCCAGCCGGCCGGCGGCGTCCACCGGCAGCCAGCCCACCTCGGCGCCCTCGTGGTCGGCCAGCCAGTCCACCGCGTCGAGCACCGCGTGGTGCTCGACCGCGCTGGAGACCACCCGGACCCGGCCCGGGTCGGCGGCGCGGCGGGCCCAGAAGACGCCCTTGACGGCGAGGTTGTCGCTCTCCGTGCCGCCGCCGGTGAAGACGACCTCGGAGGGGCGGGCGCCCAGCGCGGCGGCGACCCGTTCCCGCGACTCCTCCACCCGTCGCCGGGCGCGCCGGCCCGCCGCGTGCAGCGACGACGCGTTACCGACCTCGCGGGCGGTGGCGACGTACGCCTCCAACGCCTCGTCGAGCATCGGGGTCGTCGCCGCGTGATCCAGGTATGCCATCACCGTTCAGCCTAACGGCCTGCAGCCGTCCCGCCGGACGCCGGACCACCGGGGGCCGGGCGCCGCACGAGGGCCCACCCGGGCGGCCGGGCCGGCGGGTGCCGGGTCCGGCTGTGTCACGGCTCAGGCCGGTACGGCCGCGACGACGATGTTGTCCCGGTAGTGCCGGGTCTTCGAGTCGAACGGGCCGCCGCAGGTGATCAGCGTCAGCCGCGTTCTGCCGTCCCGGGCGAAGTGCCGCTCCAGCCGGATCTTCGTCTTGGCGTACTCCTCGCGGGCGACCACCCGGTACGCCCGCTGCTTGCCGTCGGCGCCGGGCGCCGTGCTCGGCGTGGTCGGCACCCTCGCCGTGCTGGACGCCGCCGACCGGGAGCCGGATCGGGCGCCGCAGCAGACCGTCCTGGCCAGCGCGCCGCTGTCCGCTTACGGGACGACGCCGAAGGACGCCAACGGCGACGCCCGGATCTTCACCGATGGCCGACTGCACCTGCACGTGGCGAATCTCCCGGACGTTCCGGGGTATTACGAGGTCTGGCTGATCAACCCGACCAGCATGGAGATGTTCTCGATCGGCGTGCTGCGCGATCCGTCGCGGGATGCGCTGCTCCCGCTACCACCAAATGTCGATCTTCAGGCATACTCGGTTGTCGACGTCTCCGCCGAGCAGTACGACAACGAGCCCGCCCACTCCGGCGACAGTTTGCTGAGGGGCACCCTGACGGGCTGATCGGCGGGCCGGCTCAGCTCCCCGGCCCGCCGATCAGCTCCCTTCCCACCGCGACGGGAACGGGAACAGATACAGAGAAAGAGAAAGAGTGGCCATTCCGCGAAGGATGGCCACCCTTTCTCTGTATGTGCGTCGCGTCGGGGCGCCGGCCGGCGGCGCCCCGAGCGGGCGTCACTTGCGCTTGCGGATCTCCTCGGCGGCCTGCGGCACGACCTTGAACAGGTCGCCCACCACGCCGAAGTCGGCCAGCTCGAAGATCGGGGCCTCGCCGTCCTTGTTCACGGCGACGATCGTCTTCGAGGTCTGCATGCCGGCCCGGTGCTGGATCGCGCCGGAGATGCCCAGCGCGACGTAGAGCTGCGGGGAGACGGTCTTGCCGGTCTGGCCCACCTGGAACTGGTGCGGGTAGAAGCCGGAGTCGACCGCCGCGCGGGACGCGCCGACGGCGCCGCCGAGCAGGTCGGCAAGCTCCTCGACCAGCTTGAAGTTGTCGGCGTTGCCGACACCACGACCACCGGAGACCACGATGCCGGCCTCGGTCAGCTCGGGGCGGGAGCCCTTCTGCTCGGCGACCCGGTCGATGACCTTGGCCAGCTTGTCGGTGTCGGTGACCGCCACCGTGAGCTGCTCGACGGCCGGGGTGGCCGGCGCCGGGGTCGGGTTGACCGAGTTGGGCCGGACGGTGACCAGCGGCAGGCCCTTGGTGACCTTGGACTTGACGATGGTGGAGCCGGCGAAGGCGACCTGGGTCGCGGTGCCGTCGGCGGCCAGGCCGACCACGTCGGTCAGGATGCCGTTGTCGAGCTTGACGGCGAGGCGGGCGGCGATCTCCTTGCCCTCCTGCGCGGAGGCGAGCAGCACGGCGGCCGGCTGCACCCGCTTGACCAGCTCGGCCAGCACGGTGGCCTTCGGGGCCACCAGGTAGCCGTCGATCTCCTCGCTCTCGGCGGCGTAGATCTTCTCCGCGCCGTACTCACCCAGCTTGGCGCTCAGCGCCTCGGCGGCGCCGGCGCCACCGAGCACCACCGCGCTCGGGGTGCCCAGCTCGCGGGCGAGGGTGAGCATCTCCAGGGTGACCTTCTTGACGCCGAATTCCCGGGTGGCTTCGACGACGACGAGAACCTCAGACATGTCCAGACCTCTCACACGAACTTCTCGGTGGCGAGGAACTCGACCAGCTTGACGCCGCCCTCGCCCTCGTCGGTGATCTTGGCGCCGCCGGAACGCGGCGGGCGCTTGGTGTGCTCCAGTACGGCGCTGGTCGCGCCGTCGAAGCCCACCTCGGTCGGGGCGACGCCGAGGTCACCCAGGGAGAGCGTCTGCACCGGCTTCTTCTTGGCGGCCATGATGCCCTTGAAGGACGGGTAGCGCGGCTCGTTGATGGTGTCCCAGACGGAGACCACGGCCGGGGTCGAGGCGGTGACCACCTCGTAGCCCTCCTCGGTCTGCCGCTCGACGGTCAGCGTGGCGCCGTCGACGGTGAGCTTGCGGGCGCCGGTCAGCGCCGCGACACCCAGCCGCTCGGCGATCATGTGCGGCATGACCTGGACCCGGCCGTCGGTGGACTCTGCACCGCAGATGACCAGGTCGGCGTTGAGCTGACCGAGGGCGGCGGCGAGCACCTTCGAGGTGGCCACGGCGCAGGACCCGTGCAGGGCGTCGTCCACCACGTGCACGGCCTTGTCCGGGCCCATGGAGAGCGCCTTGCGGATCGACTCGGTCGCCCGGTCCGGACCCATGGTCAGGATGGTGACCTCGCCGCCGTGCGCCTCCTTGATCTTCAACGCCTCTTCGATGGCGTACTCGTCCATCTCGTTGATGACGTTGTTCGCCGAACCGCGGTCGACGGTGTTGTCGTCAGGACGCAGGTTGCGGTCCGCGCCCGAATCGGGCACCTGCTTGACGAGTACGACGATGTTCATCGCGTTTCGACGACCCTCCTGTTGGTGTGGCGATCGCTCGCCCGGTCACGGGCGCAGCCTCGCGCGTCCGTTGACGCCCGGTCAACCGCGGGCGCTTGTGCAGTTGCCCACGGCGCAATGTTACCTGTCAGTAGCTTCGGCTTCCTGGGCACTCAGAGTGACACAGCTCACCGGAGCCGCGCTCCCGGCTAGACTCACAAACCGGGAGGTGTCACGACATGTCAGGACAGGACGCGGCGCGTCCGGTCGGCGCGACGGCCGGCGGCGACCGCGCACCGGAGCGCTGCGGCCGCCCGGCGGCGCCGGAGGCGTACCGGTGCGCGTGCGGCCGGGTCCGTGACCTCTGCGTCCGCGACACCGTGCACACCGTCTGGACGGCGCCCGGCGGCGACCCGGCGGGCGGGCCGCCCCCGGCGAACGGGTAGCGGTCACGCCGGCTCGGCGAGGGCTCCCCTGATCCGTTCGATCACGGCCGCCTCGGCCGGTGCGATCCCCCGGTGCGCCTGGGCCACCCGGTCGGCCGCCGCCAGCACCACGTCCCGGTACGCGGCCAGGTCCTGCGGCGACTTCTCCCGCAGGATGTCGACCGCCCGGCCGAGCGCCGGCAGCACCACGGACTCGACCTCCAGCGGGGAGTCCCGGGGCAACCTGGGCAGCGGTCCGGTGGTGAGGGCCTCCTTCACCACCCCGCTGGCGCCGTTGAGCGCCCCGGACGCGGCGATGCTCTCCCGGATCATGGCGAACATGCCCGGATCGGCGTTCGACACCAGGAAGACGGCCCCGAACGCGCCGGTCTTGAGGGTGAGCCGCTCGTCGTCCGTCAGCCGCTGCTCCATCATCACGGAGTGTAGACGTACGGGGTGGTCGTGGTGACCGGTACGAAGCCGAGCCGCTCAAGGATCGGCCGGCTGTCCTCCGAGGCGTCCACCTGGAGCAACGCCTTGCCCCGCTGGTCCGCCAGGCGCGCCCGGTACGCCACCAGCGCCCGGTAGATGCCCCGGTGCCGCCACTGCTCCAGCGTCGAGCCGCCCCACAGGCTGGCGAAGCCGGTGTTCGCCAGGTAGCGGACCCAGCCGGCGCTGACGACGCGGTCCCCCGCCTCGGCCACCACCACGGTGATCGACTGCGGATCGGCGGCGATCTCCTTCTCCAGCCCGGTCACCAGGTGGCTGCGGTCGGCCTGCCACACCTCCTGCTCCATCGCGGCGATCCGCTCCAGGTCCGCCCGGGAGGTGACCTCCCGCAGGCGTACCCCCTCGGGCAGCACCGGGATGGCGCCGGCCAGCGGCGCGACCGGCCCGATCAGGACGGTCTCCCGGTCCTCCGGCACGAACCCGGCGGCGCGCAGCCGGTCGGCCAGGTCGGCGGGCTCGTCGTGGGCGTTCAACTTCCACTCCACCGACTCGCCCCGCTGCCGGAACAGCTCGACCTGCCGGGCGATCAGCGCGTCCAGCTCCGCGCCGGCCAGCCCGTCCAGCGTCCGGTAGGTGAGGAAGCCGCCGTGGTCGAGGCCGAGGATCCGGACCAGCGGGCCGTCCCGTTCGACGGTCACCCCGGCCGGCACCGGGTCCGGGATCTCCGGGCGGATCTGCGTGTCGTAGCTGTCGCGCAACGCGTGCGGGTCAAGATCGGTCATCCGTCCAGGCTATGCCCGGTACAAAGCGGATAATCGGCGCCGTGTGGCAGGCGATCAGGCGGTGGTTCGACCCGTCGGAACTCAGGTCGGTCGGCACCGCCCCCGACTACCGCTTCTCGCTGGCCAACGAACGCACCTTCCTGGCCTGGCTGCGCACCGGGCTGGCGCTGATCGCCGGCGGGCTGGCCGCCGCCCAGTTCCTGCCACCGACGCCGGTGCGCCATCTGCGCGAGGCGATCGCGGTCGCGCTGCTGCTGCTCGGCGGCGCCGTGGCGGTGCGGGCGGTGGACCGCTGGGCGCGTACCGAACGGGCCATCCGGCTCGGCGAGGAGCTGCCGGCCTCCCGATTCCCCGCCGTACTCGCCCTGATCGTCGGGCTGGGCGCGCTGCTGCTGGTCTTCGCGGTGCTGGCGCGGGGGGTCGGCGGCCGGTGACCGGCGACCCGGGGCTGCAACCGGAGCGCACCCGGCTGGCCTGGCGGCGCACCGCCCTGGCACTCACCGTGGTGACCGTGCTGGCGGTCCGGCTCGCCCTCACCGGGGACGTGCCCGGCGCGCTGCTCGCCGCAGCCGTGGTGCTGGTCTGGGCCGGGGCGATGGTGGCCTGCTGGCGCCGGGCCGCGGGCAGCGGGCCGATCCGGGTCGGCTCGCCGGCCCTGCCCTCGGTCGCCCTGGCCACCGCCGTGCTGGCGCTGCTCGCCGTGGCGCTGGTCCTACGCGGGATGTGGTGACGGGTCGCGGTGCGCCATCATGGGGGCATGGCCCGGTTGTCCCTCCTGCTCTTCGCGGTCCAGATCGTCCTGGCCGTCTGCGCCCTGATCAGCTGCCTCTCCGCCGACGAGGGGAACATCCGCGCGCTGCCCCGCATCGCGTGGGTGCTGATCATCCTGTTCTTCCCGCTGGTCGGCTCGATCGCCTGGTTCCTCGCCGGCCGCAAGGCCACCCCCGCCCGGCCCGGCCCGGCCGGCCCCGCCTCCACCGGACGGGACCGGCGCCGACCGGTCGCGCCCGACGACGACCCGGAGTTCCTCGACTCCATCGCCGAACGCTCCCGTCGTGACGACGAGGAGCTGTTCCGCCGCTGGGAGGAGGACCTGCGCCGGCGCGAGGACGACCTGCGCCACCGCGAGGGCGACCCGCCGCGCGAGGAGGACCGCCCGGAGGTCTAGGCGGATCCCGCTCGCACATCCGCGGTGACGGGCGCCCGCAGCGGCCCGGACGCCCGGAGGGAGAACGGTCCGGACGCCCGGAGGGAGACGGCCGGGGAGGCCGTCCGGGTCACACCCGACGCTTGAGGGCGCGCAGCGACAGCGGAGCGAAGAGCACCGCGATGCCGGCGCCCCAGAGCAGGGTCTGCAGCACCGGGCCGGCCACCGGGCCGCTGACCAGCAGCCCCCGCAGCGCGTCGGCGACGACGGTGACCGGGTTGACCTCGACCCAGTTCTGCAACCAGCCGGGCATCCGGTCGGTGGGCACGAAGATGTTGCTGGTGAAGGTGAGCGGGAAGATCACCATGAAGCCGAAGATCTGCACCTTCTCCGGCTCGCTGACCAGCACCCCGACCAGCACCGAGATCCAGGACGCGGCCAGGGTGAACGCCAGCAGCAGGGCGAACGCGGCCAGCACGCCGAGGGCACCGTTGCCGACCCGGAAGCCGAGGATCATCCCGACGCCGAGCAGCAACGCGATCGACCAGGCCTGCTTGACCGTGTCGGCGAGGATCCGGCCGGCCAGCGGCGCCCAGCGGGCGATCGGCAGCGCCCGGAGCCGGTCGAAGACCCCCTTGGTCAGGTCGTTGTTCAACCCGAACCCGGTGGTCATGGTGGCGAAGAGCGCGTTCTGCACCATGATGCCGGGCAGCATGAAGGTCAGGTACTCGCCGGACGAGCCGGCGATGGCGGTGCCGAAGACGTAGGTGAAGAGCAGCACGAACATCACCGGCTGGATGCTCAGGTCGAGCAGCTCCATCGGGTTGTGCTTGATCTGCACCAGGCTGCGCCAGGCCAGGGTGAGGGTGTGCCGCAGGCCGGCGCCGACGCCGAGCCGGCGGGCCGGGGCGAGCGACGGCGCGGGCGCGGTGACGGCGGTCATGCCGGGGTCCCTTCGAGTACGTCGGTGGAGGCGTCCTGCTCGGCCCGGTGGCCGGTGAGGGAGAGGAAGACCTCGTCCAGGCTGGAACCGCGCAGGGCCAGCTCCGCCACCTGGATCTCGGCGGCGTCGAGCCGGCGGACCACCGCGGGCAGCACGTCCGGGTCGTTCACCGGCACGGTGACGGTGGTCTGGGCGACCTCCGGCGTCGCCCGGGCCACCTCGCCGGCGATGGCCCGCACGGTCGGCAGGTCGGCCGGGTCGACCGGGCGCACGGTGAGCACCTGCCCGCCGGTCTTCGCCTTCAGCTCCTCGGGAGTGCCCTGGGCGATGACCCGGCCGTGGTCGACCACCGCGATCTGGCCGGCGAGCTGGTCGGCCTCCTCCAGGTACTGCGTGGTGAGCAGCACGGTCACCCCGTCGGCGACCAGGGTGCGCACGATGTCCCACAGCTCGTTGCGGCTGCGCGGGTCCAGCCCGGTGGTCGGCTCGTCGAGGAAGAGCACCTGCGGCCGCCCGACCAGGCTGGCCGCCAGGTCCAGCCGACGGCGCATGCCGCCGGAGTAGGTCTTGGCCGCCCGGCCGGCGGCGTCGGTGAGCTGGAAGTCGGCGAGCAGCTCCGCGGCGCGGGCCCGCGCCTGGGCCCGCCCGAGCCCGAGCAGCCGGCCGATGAGCAGCAGGTTCTCGGTGCCGGTGAGGGTCTCGTCGACCGAGGCGTACTGGCCGGTCAGACCGATCAGCTGGCGCACCCGGTGGGCGTCGCGGCCGACGTCGTACCCGCCGACCGTGGCGTGCCCCTCGTCCGGGGCGAGCAGGGTGGCGAGCACCCGTACCGCGGTGGTCTTTCCGGCGCCGTTGGGGCCGAGCAACCCGAATACCGTCCCCGTGGGAACTTCCAGGTCGACCCCGGCGAGGGCGGTGGTGGCGCCGAAGCGGCGCACCAGCCCCTCGGCGCGGATCGCGTATGTCATCAGAACTCCGATCGTTATCGCTGGTCGCCCAACGATGCGCGAGGGGTCTGACGTTACGACGACGGCCGCTGACATTCCGCCGATTTAGCTGCTGACAGAACGTGACCGCCGCCGCCGGTCACCCGGCTGCGGCGGTCACGGCGTCGTGGTCAGGCCAGGTTCGACGAGCGCGGGTACGCGTCCGTCGGGTCGGTGAGCACGTTGACCAGGTACGGCACCCCGGCGTCGAAGGCGCGGGCCAGGGCCGGCCCGAGGTCGGCCGGCTTGGCCACCGTCTCGCCGGCCCCGCCGAGCGCCTCGACCACCTTGTCGTAGCGCAGCTCCGGCTGGAGGTCGGCGGCGACGTCGTAGCCGTACATGGCCCGCATCGGGTGCTTCTCCAGCCCCCAGATGCCGTTGTTGCCGACCACGATGACCACCGGCAGCCGCTGCCGGACCAGGGACTCCACGTCCATCAGCGAGAAGCCGGCGGCGCCGTCGCCCATCAGCACGCAGATCTGCCGGTCCGGGTGGCTGACCCGGGCGCCCATCGCGTAGCCCATGCCGGTGCCGAGGCACCCGTACGGGCCGGGGTCGAGCCAGGTGCCCGGCTGGGCCGGCTCCAGGTAGCGGCCGGCGTACGAGACGAAGTCGCCGCCGTCGCCGATGGTGATCGCGTCGGAAGCCAGCACCCGACGCAGCTCGCCGTAGACCCGGGCCGGCCGGATCGGGTCGGTGTCGGCGGCCATCTCCTCGGCGTCGCGGGCCTTCGCGGCGTCCTCGGCCGTACGCAGCTGGGCGACCCAGTCGGCGTGGTCGACCCGGTCACCGGTCTGCCCGGCCAGCGCGGAGAGGATCAGCCGCAGGTCGCCGGCGGGGCTGGCGGCGGGCTGGACGTGCCCGGCCCGCTGGCTGGGGGCGTCGACGATGTGCACCACCGCCGCGTCGCCGAAGTCGCCGAAGCTGAGCCGGAAGTCCAGCGGGGTGCCGATGACGACGACCACGTCGGCGCCCTTCAGGGCGACCCGGCGGGCCTTGGCGAAGGCGAGCGGGTGCTCCGGCGGCAGCGCCCCGCGCCCCATGCCGTTGGTGAAGACCGGCACCCCGAGCGCCTCGGCGGCCTCGCGGAGGGCGGCGACCGCGTCGCCGGCGTACACGTCGGAGCCGGCGATGAACACCGGGCGCTGCGCGCCCGCGATCAGCCGGCCGGCGCGGGCCACCTCGTCCGGGTCCGGCTCGACCGGCGCGACGGCGACCGGCGCGGGCAGCTCGGCGTCACCGACGCTGAAGACCGCCTCCAGCGGGAAGTCCAGGAAGGCCGGCCCCCGGTGCGGGGTGAGCGCGCTGGTCAGGGCGGCGGTGACCGCGCGCGGGATGTCGTCGGTGCGGAACACCGTCTCGGCGTGCTTGGTGACCGGGGCGACCAGCGGCAGGTGGTCCATCTCCTGGAGGCTGCCCGAGCCCCAGCGGAACTGCGGCGCCCGCCCGCCCAGCACCAGCACCGGCGAGGCGTTGAAGAACGCGCTGGTCAGGCCGGAGACGCCGTTGGTGACGCCGGGGCCGGCGGTGAGCACGGCCAGGCCGGGACGGCGGTTGAGCTTGGCCACCGCCTCGGCGGCGAAGACCGCCGACTGCTCGTGCCGCACGTCGTAGATCGGGAACCCGTGCTTGTGGGCGGCGTCGTAGAGCGGGAAGACGTGCCCGCCGGAGAGGGTGAACATCTCCCGTACGCCGTTGGCGCGCAGCGCCGCCAGCGCGAGCTCCCCGCCGTGGCCCTCGACCCGTTCCGTCATCGCCGCTCCCCTCGTCCACATGACCGGTGTCACACGCTACTGGCCGGTACGGAGGATGTGAACACTTCTCGGTTCACCTGGCGGGCCGACGACCACCCGCGGGGTCGCCGGCCCGGGCGACGGTCAGCGGCCGGTGAAGTCCGGCTTGCGCTTCGCCACGAAGGCGGCCATGCCCTCGCGCCGGTCGTCGGTGGCGAAGAGCGCCGCGAAGAGCTGGCTCTCCCAGGCCAGACCGGAGTTGAGGTCCATGTCCAGGCCGCCGTCGACGGCGAGCTTCGCCGCGCGCAGCGCCTGCACCGGGCCGGTCAGGTACGGCGTCACCAACTCGACGGCCGTGTCGTAGACCTGCGCGGCCGGGGCGACCCGGTCGGCCAGGCCGATCCGCAGCGCCTCCTGGGCGTCCACCATCCGGCCGGACATGATCAGGTCCTTGGCGCGGGCCGGGCCGACCAGGCGAGCCAGCCGCTGGGTGCCGCCGGCGCCGGGGATGATGCCGAGCTTGATCTCCGGCTGGCCGAGCTTGGCGTCCTCGGCCACCACCCGCCAGTCGCAGGCCAGGGCCAGCTCGCAGCCGCCGCCGAGGGCGTACCCGGTGATCGCGGCGACCACCGGCTTGGGGATCCGGGCGATCGCGCCGAGGGCGCTGGACAGGTCCGCGGCGCGCTCCGCCATGTCCACGTAGGACATGTCGGCCATCTCCTTGATGTCCGCGCCGGCGGCGAAGACCTTCTCCCCGCCGTACACGATGACGGCGCGGACGCCGGCGTCGGCGGTGGCCGCCGCGGCCGCGGCGCGCAACTCCTCCTGCACCTGGGTGTTGAGCGCGTTCATCGGCGGCCGCTCCAGCCGGATGGTGCCGATGCCGTCCCTGGTCTCCAGCCGCACGAACTCGCTCACGCTGCCCTCACTTCCTCGTCGAAGTAGCGTGCCAACCTTACGGCCCGGTCGTTGGGGTACGTAGGCTGGTGTCAGCCCCGCCACCGGGAGTACCGCCATGATCACGTACTACGACGACAGGTCGGTGCAGGTCACCTCCACCGCGATCCGGGTGGACGGGCGGACCTTCCCGCTCGCCGAGATCGGCATGGTCTGGCACCAGCGGGGCAGCCGTTCGTGGCGGGTGCTCGTCGGGCGCGGCGCCCTGGGCGCGGCCCTGGCCGGCCCCCTGGTCGCCGCCGTGCTGGGCGTGGCGCTGGCCGTCTGGCTGCACCGCTCGCTCACCGTCACCGTCGCCATCGTGGGCGCCTCGGTGCTGGTCGGGCTCGCCGTCGGCCCGCTCGCCGACTTCCTCTTCGAACACCTCGACCGCTCGTACGCCCGGGGCAGCCGGCAGTGGGAGATGTGGGCCCGCTGGCGGGGCCGGCCGGTGCTGCTGCTGCGCACCGGTGACGCGCTGCGCTTCGGCCAGGTCTACCGGGCGGTGCAGCGGGCGATGGAGAGCCGCCGCCCGATCCCCGGCGCTCAGAACTCGATCGGCCCGTCGGGCACCATCTCCAGCCCCCGCAGCAGGCCGTAGAGGTCCTGCTCGCCCCAGAACTGCACGATCCGGCCGCCGGCCAACCGGTACATCTTGCAGGCGCTCTGCACGGCCGTGGCGCCGGTGGCGTCCCGCCGGTAGGTCTGCGCCATCGAGACGACCACCCGGTCGCCCGCCGCGACGCCGTCCGGTCCCCCGGTCCGCGCACCCGGCGGGCGAGCCCGGTGGCGGGGTCTGCGCCGGTGGCGCTGGTCCGTGCTGACGGCCCGGTGCCGGGAGCTGTGGCGGCAGCATGTGGTCCCCGACGCTGTAGAGCTGATGTCGTAGACGACTCAGCCGCAGTGGCGCGCCTCCACTGCGGACCGTGAACCGTCCCCGAGCCTCGCCCGCCACTGCCCCTGCGCCACCGGCCCGGGCCACCGGTGGAACCACATGGGTGTCACCGGCGCCTCTTGACACCCATGACGTTCCACTCGTCGACGTCGAGCCACCCGTCGTGCATCGCACGAAGGCCGGAGTCGCCACCGCGCAGGCACGGCTCGACGCCGACGCACGCCGGGCATGGCCGGCCGGTTGGGTGAGTCGTTGACGACATCAGCTCCACAGCGTCCAGCAGCGCACCCCGGACCCCGGGCGGACGCGCGGACCGGAGGGGCGACCGGCTGCCGGAACGACGGGGGTGGGTCCTGTCCACGGATGGTTAGGGTCTAGTGATGACGCTCTATTACCGGGACGACACCGTCCAGGTGACCTCGGAGTCGATCCGGGCCGGTGGGCAGGCGGTCCGGATCGCCGACGTGACGTACGTCTGGCACGCGCGGGGAGCGACGACGCTGGCCGTCCGGGGGCGGGTGCTGGGCCGGGGTGTCCTCGTGCTGCTGCTCTCGCTGCCACCACTGGTGGCGCTGGTCTGCGTGGTCTCGCTGGCCTGGTCGGCGCAGGACCGGGGCAACTGGAAGCTGGCACTGGTCATCCTCGCCGGTTGCGCGGTCGGCGCGCTGGCCCTGACCCCGTTCCTGGAGCTGCCGCTGAGTTGGCTGGACCGCTCCTACGAGCGCGGCAACCGGGTGCACGAGCTGTGGGTGCAGCACCACGGGCAGGAGGTGATGCTGGTGCGCACCCCGGACGCGTTACGGTTCGGGCAGATCTACCGGGCCGTGCAGCGCGCCGTCGAGCACCAGGGAGAGCACCGATGACCACCCGTCGTGGCGAGGCTGCCGCCTACGGCCGGCTGCCGTTGCAGGCGCCGCTGATCTGGTGGGCACTGCGGGTGGCCCGCACCCGGCCATGACGACCGGCGGTCTCACCGGCGGGCGCTGCGCCCTTGCCGGCACGGGCCGGATCCCGTACCGGCGACCTCTCAACTCAGCGGCAGGGTGGTGGCAATCGGCCAGGCCAGCAGCGCCGCACCGACCAGGGCCGGCAGCCACCGGGGCGCGCCGGCCCGGCGCAGCACCGCCGCCCAGGCCGCCTGCCAGCCGACCAGCACCGCGAAGAGCGGCACCACCAGCAGCACGAACCCGGGCGCCAGCCCCACCACGGCCGAGGCGGTCAGGGCCAGCACGGCGATCCCGCCGACGGCTGCGTACCGCCAGCTCCGCCCGGCCGTCGCCAGCTCCGCGCCGGTGAGGAAGACCAGGCAGGCGGCGGCCACCACGGGCAGCAGCCACCACCGGTCGCCCACCGGCAGCGCCGAGGTGAACCCGAGGTGGATCGGCACGGCGACGGAGGTCACCGCGTACCCGGTGAGCAGGACGGCGGCGAGCGCGGACCGGGCCGGCGCGCGGCGGGCGACCGGCGCGGTCGCCGGGACCGGGGTCGAGGTGGCGGCGGGCAGCGGCCACCACCGCGCGGCGGCGGCCAGCAGCACGCCGGTCACCAGCAGGAAACCGGTGACGTGACCGCCGACCGCGAGCGGAAGCCGGGTGGTCGGCGCCAGCGCGCCGGCCAGCGCACCGAGGCCGGCGGCGGACGCCGCCACCGCCAGCACCGCGGGGGTCGGGGCGGCCGGCCAGGACTGCCGGGGCCGGCGGCCGAGCAGCAGGGTCGCCAGCGGGACGAAGCCGAGCCCGAAGCCGAGCAGCAGCAACCCGGCCGGCGCCAGCCGCGCGAGGGGTCGCGGCGGCTCTCCGTCGCCACCCACCCATGCCGCGACCTCGTCATGGGTACGACCGGCGAAGAGCACCGAGATGTGCTCGACGCCGGGTACGACCACCAGCCGCCGCCCGACGCCCCGGCGGGACGTCGCCTCGGCGGTGTCGCGGAAGGCGGGGAACTCCGCGCCGCCGACGATCAGCAGCAGCCCGTCCGGCCGGCCGTCGGGCAGGTCGTCGGAGTCGGGCAGCGAGATCGCGACGGTGCGGGCGATGTCCGGGTGGCCGGCGGCGTAGCGGGTGACCGCGCCGGCGCCCATCGAGTGTCCGATCAGGACGATCCGCGCCGGGTCGACGTCCGGCCGGGTACGCAGGTACGCGACGGCGACGGACAGGTCGCGCTCCAGGGTGGCGCGGGAGTCGGCGGCGTCCCGCCCGGCGCCGGGCAGCCGGGCCGGGTTGGCGCCGTGCCCGGCGACGTCGACCAGCAGCGCGACCGCGCCCTGCCGGGCCACCGTGTCGGCGATCGGGCGCATCAGCCGGGCCGAGCCGGCGAACCCGTGGGCGATCACCACGCCGGGTCGGCGGCCCGCCACGCCGGTGGCCCGCACCTCGGTCAGCGGCACCCCGTCGACGGTCGCCCGTCGGGTGCTCAGCCCCGCGTCGGCCCGGGCCAGCCCGTACCCGCCGAACGCCAGGGCGAGCACGGCGAGGACCGCGAGGACCGCGACCCGGCGGGCGGCCGGCGTGGCGCCGAGGGGGCGGACCGACATGCCGGGCACCCTATCGCCCGGGCGGGCGGGCCGGTGCCCGCGACGCCCGGCCGGGCAGTGACCGGGACCGCGCCGTCGGGCGCGGGTGGCCGGGCCGACGCACACTGGTCACATGGCTATCCCCCTCCCCCGGCCCACCGCGGTCGTCGGCCTCACCCGCACCGCCCTCGACCAGGCGTTCGGCTCGGCCGCCTCGTTCGCCGCCGTGCCGGCCCGCGCGTTCGCGGTGCTCGACGGCGTGGAGGCGCTGCTGGCCCGGATCAACGGGGTGGTGGACCGGATCGAGGGCACCCTGGACCGGACCGACCGGGTGCTCACCGACGCCGAGGCGGCGGCCCGCGAGGTCGCGGTGATCAGCGCGGCGGCGACCACCGCGATCGAGACCGCCACCGAGGTGGCCGCGGCGGCCGCCGTGGTGGTCGGCGAGGCCGAGCAGGTGTCCGGCGCGGCGGCCGTGGTGGTCGGGGAGGCCGAGCGGGTGGCCCGGGCGGCCGGCACGGTGGTCGCCGAGGCGGACGCCGTCGCCAGCCGGGCCGCCGGCACGATCGTCGCCGCCGAGCAGGCCGCCGCGACCGCGACCGGGCTGATGGCCGCGTACGAGCCGGCGCTGCGCCGGGCCGCGCCGATGGCGACCCGCTTCATCGAGCAGCTCAGCCACGAGGAGGTCACCGCGGCGATCCGGCTGGTGGACGAGCTGCCCAAGCTCAAGGAGCACCTGACCGCCGACATCCTGCCGATCCTGGCCACCCTGGACCGGGTCGGCCCGGACCTGCACGACCTGCTCGACGTCACCCGCGACCTCAAGCTCGCCGTCGCCGGCATCCCCGGCCTCGGCATGCTGCGCCGCCGGGGCGAGCGCCGCACCGACGACCCGGCCGATTGACCCGCGTGATCCACTCCGTTTGCGACGTGTCGCGGTGTCCGGCGGCGGGGAGACCGCGACACGCCGCAACCGGTGTCGATCATGACCGGGCGGGGCCGGCGCCGGGACCGGTCAGCAGTCGCAGCGGGCGGTGGCGCGCGGCGCGGTCAGGTCGTCGACCGGCCGGCGGGTCTCCCCGGTCTCGGTACGCACCGGCAGCCCCTCCCGGACCCAGTACTCGTAGCCGCCCAGCATCTCCTTGACCCGGTAGCCGAGCCGGGCGAACTCCAGCGCCGCCCGGGTGGCGCCGTTGCACCCCGGCCCCCAGCAGTAGGTGACCACCGCCGTGCCGGAGGGCACCAGCTCGGCGGCCCGAGTGGCGATCTCGGCCGTCGGCAGGTGCACCGCGCCGGGCAGGTGCCCCTGCCGCCAGGCGTCCGGCCCCCGGGAGTCGACGACCACCAGGCCGGACACCCGGGCGGTCAGGTCGGCGTGCACGTCGCTGACGTCGGTCTCGAAGGTCAGCCGGTCGAGGAAGTGGGCGGCGGCGACGGCCGGATCGGCCGGTGGCACCGAGAGCGTGTTCGACATGCCTGTAGATCCTCGGCCGGCCACCGCCACCGGCGGGAGTGGCGGGAACGACGTCCTCCGCTAACATCCCGCCATGACCCGTACGGTGGCCGTGCTGGCGTACCCGGGGATGTCGGTCTTCGAGACCGGCATCGTCACCGAGGTGTTCGGGCTGCCCCGCCCCGAGTTCGACGTCGACTGGTACGCGCTGACCGTCTGCGCGGAGCGCCCCGGTCCGGTACCGGTGGTCGGCGGCGCCGCCCTGCACACCCCGTACGGCCTCGACGTGCTGGCCCGGGCCGGGACGGTGATCGTCCCCGGCGTGCCCGACGTGACCGCCGACCCGTCACCGGAGCTGGTCACCGCGCTGCGCCGGGCGCACCGGGCCGGCGCGCGGATCATGTCGATCTGCTCCGGGGCGTTCGCGCTCGCCGGCGCCGGCCTGCTCGACGGCCGGCGGGCCACCACCCACTGGCGGTACGCCGACCTGCTGGCCCGGCGGTACCCGCGCGTCGACGTCGACCCGGACGTGCTCTATCTGGACGACGGCGACGTGCTGACCAGCGCGGGCAGCGCCGCCGGCCTGGACCTCTGCGTGCACGTCGTCCGTCGGGACTTCGGCGCGGCGATCGCCAACGCGGTGGCCCGGCGGCTGGTGATCCCGCCGCACCGCGACGGCGGGCAGGCGCAGTTCATCGAGGCGCCGGTGCCGGCCGACCCGGGCGACGACCGGATCGCCCGCAGCATGGACTGGGCGCTGGCCCACCTCGCCGAGCCGCTGACCGTGCAGCGGCTGGCCCGGCAGGCGCACATGTCCTCCCGTACCTACCTGCGGCAGTTCGCCCGGGCCGCCGGGACCAGCCCGATCCGCTGGCTGATCGACCAGCGGGTGCGGGCCAGCCTGGTGCTGCTGGAGTCGACCGGGCTGCCGGTCGCCGAGGTGGCCCGGTCGGTCGGGTTCGACAGCGCGGTCACCTACCGGCACCACTTCGGCCGGGCGATGCGGACCTCGCCGTCGGCGTACCGTCGGGCCTTCCCCCGCGACGCCGCCTGACCTGGGCGCCGTGTCGGGGACGCGGGTGGGTGGCGTCAGCCGGCCGTCGGGGCGTAGAGCGCGTCGATCTCGTCCCGCCGGGGCAGCGCCACCGAGGCGCCGAGCCGGCGTACGCAGGCCGCGCCGGCCGCCGCGGCCCAGTGCACCGCGTCCAGCACCTCCCGGCCCTCGCCCCAGGCCACCGCCAGCGCGGCGGTGAAGGCGTCACCCGCGGCGGTGGTGTCGACGACGTCCACCTCGACCGCCGGCACGTGCACGTCCGCGCCGTCCCGGTCGCCGTACCAGGCACCCTCGCCGCCCAGGGTCAGCACCGCCCGGGGCACGAGTTCCAGCAGCGCACGCGGCTCGTCCCGGCCCCGGCCGGTGAGCGCCTGCGCCTCCGGCTCGTTGACCACGAGCAGGTCCACCGCGGCCAGCAGCTCGGCCGGCACCGGCCGGGCCGGCGCGGCGTTGAGGATGACCCGGGTGCCGGCCTCCCGGGCCGCCAGCGCCGCGGCGGTCACCGTCTCGACCGGAATCTCCAGCTGCGCGACCAGCACGTCCGCCTCGCGTACGGCGTCCAGCTCGGCACCGGTGAGGCCGGTGAAGGCGGTGTTGGCGCCGGGGGTCACCAGGATGGCGTTCTCCCCGACGGCGTTGACCATGACCAGCGCCACCCCGGACGCGCCGTAGACCACCCGCAGCTGGTCGGTGTCCACGCCGGCGGCGGTGATCCGGGCACGCAAGGTGACGCCGAAGGCGTCGGAGCCGATCGCGCCGAGGAAGGCGCAGGACGCGCCGGCCCGGACCGCGGCGATCGCCTGGTTGGCACCCTTGCCGCCGGGCACCGTCACGAAGTCGCTGCCGAGCACGGTCTCGCCCGGCCGGGGCAGCGCCGGGCCGGTGCCGACGAGGTCCATGTTCGCGCTGCCCACCACGACGACCCGGGTCTGCCGCACCACGACCTCCTGCCGACCTGCACGTTGCGGCGAGTCTAGGACCAGCCGCCGGCCGGGAGCCGGGCGCCCGGCTCAGGCGGCCCGGGCGGTGTACCGCTCGCCGCGCCGCTCGACCACCAGCGGCAGACCGAAGGTCTTGGAGAGGTTGTCACCGCTGAGCGTCTCGGCGAGCAGCCCCTGGGCGACCACCCCGCCCTCACGCAGCAGCAGCGCGTGGGTGAAGCCCGGCGGGATCTCCTCGACGTGGTGGGTGACCAGGACGAGGGCGGGGGCGTCCGGGTCGTACGCCAGCTCGGCCAGCCGGGCCACCAGGTCCTCGCGCCCGCCCAGGTCGAGCCCGGCGGCCGGCTCGTCGAGGAGCAGCAGCTCGGGGTCGGTCATCAGGGCGCGGGCGATCTGCACCCGCTTGCGCTCGCCCTCGGACAGCGTCCCGTACGCCCGCTCGGCGAGATGCCCGACGCCCAGCTGCCCGAGCAGCGCGCGGGCCCGGGACTCGTCGGTGCGGTCGTAGCTCTCCCGCCACCGGCCGACCACCGACCAGGCGGCGGTGACGACCACGTCGCTGACCCGCTCCTCGGCGGGTACCCGCTCGGCGAGCGCGGCGGTGGAGAGGCCGATGCGCATCCGCAGCTCGTTGACGTCGGTGCGGCCGATCCGCTCGCCGAGCACGTGCGCGGTGCCGCTGGTCGGGTGCAGCCGGCCGGCGGCCAGGTTGAGCAGGGTGGTCTTGCCCGCGCCGTTGGGGCCGAGGACGACCCACCGCTCGTCGAGCTCGACCCGCCAGTCCACGTCGTGCAGCAGCGCGGTGCCGGAGCGCTTGACGCCGACACCGTCGAGGCTGACCACCAGATCCGCGTCCACGGGTGCGGGGGCGGCGGGGGCGCCGGCGGCGCCGGGGATCAGGTCACCAGTCACCGCTCCATCCAACCACGCAGCCTGCGGGGTGCCCCCCACGGGCGAGGCTCCGGCCATAGGGTGAGGCGCCGTGTCGTTGGTCACCACAGCCGGAGGACGTGCCATGCCCGATCGAGGTCAGGAGCAGCGCCGATGAGCGCGGTCATCGAGATCGAGGGGCTGCGCAAGACGTTCCACACCCTGCGGCAGGGGCGGCGGGTCGCGGTCGACGGCTTCGACATGCTGGTCGAGGCCGGGCAGGTGCACGGCTTCCTCGGCCCGAACGGCTCCGGCAAGACCACCACCCTGCGCGCCCTGCTGGGCCTGGTGAGCGCCGACGGCGGCCGGATGAGCGTGCTCGGCTCCCCCGCCCCGGAGAAGCTGGCCCGGGTGGCCGGCCGGGTCGGCGCGATCGTGGAGAGCCCGCAGTTCTTCGGCAACTTCACCGGTCACCGCACGCTGCGGCTGCTGGCACTGGCCGGCGGGGTGCCGACCGGCCGGGTCGACGAGGTGCTGGAGCAGGTCGGGCTGCGCGACCGGGGCAACGACCGGGTGAAGGGCTACTCGCTGGGCATGCGGCAGCGGCTGGCCGTGGCCTCCGCCCTGCTCAAGGATCCCGAGCTGCTGATCCTGGACGAGCCGGCGAACGGGCTGGACCCGGCGGGCATCCGCGAGATGCGGGACCTGATGCGGTCGCTGGCCGACGCGGGGGTGACGGTGCTGGTCTCCAGCCACATCCTGGCTGAGATCCAGCTGATCTGCGACCACGTCACGATCATCTCCCGGGGTCGCCGGGTGGCGGCGGGCCGGGTCGAGGAGGTGCTGGCCGGCTACGACCAGCACGAGTGGCGGGTACGGGTGGCGGAGCCGGGCCGAGCCGCCGACCTGCTGGGAGCGGCCGGCCTGTCGGTCACCGACCACGACGGGCTGCTGGTGGTCGCCGGCGCGGAGGACCCCGAGCTGATCGCCCGCACGCTGGGCGAGCAGGGGGTCTGGGTACGCGAGCTGACCCCGATCCGCCCCGACCTGGAGAGCGTCTTCCTGGAACTGACCGGCACCGCACCACATCCGACACTGCCGCGGCAGGTGGGCGAGGCCGCCCTGCCCGGGGAGGGACCTGACGCATCCATGATCGACGTCGACGTGACCGCCGGCCGGGGGGTGCAGGCGTGAACCTCGTCCGTGCCGAGGTGGAGCGGCTCGCCGCCCGCCGTTTCGTCCAGCTGATGCTGGTGCTGCTGGCCCTGGCCTTCGCCATCACCACGGCCACCACCCTGGTCGGGTCGCACCAACCGTCGGCCCGCGAGCTGGCCGCGGCGGAGGCGCAGCTCGCCCAGGTCATCCGGGCCATGGAGGCTAACCACGAGTACTGCCTGAAGGTCAAGGCGGGCGAGCTGCCGGTCGACGAGAACAGGTACCTGCCGGCCGACTGCAGTGAGGCCGACCCGGTGCTGCAGGACCAGCTGCCGGTGGTCGCCGACTACCTCAGCGGCGTCTTCGTCTTCGGCCAGCAGGCCGGTCCGCTGCTGTACTTCCTGATCGCGTTCCTGGTGCTCTTCGGTTTCCTGGTCGGGGCCTCGTACATCGGCGCCGACCTGAACTCCGGCGGGGTGGTCAACCTGCTGCTGTGGCGGCCGCGTCGGCTCACCGTGCTCGGCGCGAAGCTGGGCACGTTGCTCGGGGTGGTGACGCTGCTGTCGGTGGTGGCGACGGTGGTCTACCTGGGCACGTTCTGGACGATCGCGCAGGCGGCCGGGCTTCCGGGTCGGCTGGACGCGGTGTTCTGGCAGGACCTGGCCGGCCGCTACGGGCGCGGCCTGGTGCTGGTGCTGCTCGCCACCGCGCTGGGCTTCGGCATCGCCACGCTGGGCCGGCACACCTCGGCGGCGCTCGGCGCGGTGGCCGCGTACGCGGTGGTCTGGGAGCTGGGCGCACGGCTGGTGTTCGAGATCCTCGACGTGGCCCGACCGGACCAGCTGATGCTCTCCACCTACATCGCGGCCTGGCTCGCCGGCAAGGTGGAGTTCTATGACGACCAGATCTGCCGGAACGCGTCGGGCTTCGGCTTCTGCGACGGCACGTACACGATCACCTGGGCCCCGGCGCTGCTGGTGCTGCTGGCCCTCGCCGGCGCGGTGACCGCCGCCGCGTTCGCGGTCTTCCGCCGGCGCGACCTGATCTGACTGCCGCCGTGCCCGGGACGGGCGATCGCCCCGGCACGGCCCGGTCACCACCGGCCCGACCTCGGCAGGATCTTGCCGAGGCCGAGCCGGTGGTGAAGAATTCCTTCACATGACGGGTGGCGTACGGCGACGGGCGTCAGCCGACCGTCGACCCGAAGACCTCGTCCCGGACGGCGTCCAGCGCCGTGCGCAGCGCGCCGCGCAGGATCGGCTCCTCGGTCAGCCCGGTCGGCACCACCCGGGGCCGGACCAGCGTGATCGCGGCGACCTCCTGCTGCACCCGCTCGGCCAGCGCCGCCCCGCCGGCCTGCCCGACCTCGCCGGCGAGCACCACCAGCGGCGGGTCCAGCACCACGCAGGTGCTGGCCACGCCAAGGGCCAGCCGCCGGGCCAGCTCGTCGAGCATCGGGGCGCCGGCCGTACCGGCGGCGACGGCGTCGCGCACCGCGTCGGCCGCGCAGCCGGCGTCGAAGCCGTGCTCACGGGCCACCGCGTGAACCGCGTCCGCCCCGGCGAGCTGCTGGAACGCCGGCTTGGCCCGGCGGGAGACGTCGCGCGGGATCGGCACGCCGGGCACCGGCAGGTAGCCGATCTCACCGGCCGCGCCGCTGCTGCCATGGTGCAGCCGTCCGCCCAGCATGATCGCCAGACCGACGCCGGCGCCCACCCAGACCAGCACGAAGTCCGCCAGCCCCTGGGCCGCGCCGGACTGCGCCTCGGCGACGGCGGCCAGGTTGACGTCGTTCTCGAAGACCACCGGGGTGTGCAGGTCCTCGCGGAGCGCGGCGAGCAGGCCCCGGTGCCAGCGCGGCAGGTTGAAGGCGAAGGTGATGTCGCCGGTGCCCGGGTCCACCAGGCCGGGGGTGCCCAGCACCACCCGCCGCACGCTGGACAGCTCCGCGCCGGCGCTGCTCGCCGCCCGCACCACCGCGTTGTGCACCACGCCGACCGGGTCGTCGGTGTCCCGGGTGGACTGCTCCACCCGGCCGATGACGGCTCCGGTGATGTCGGCGCAGGCCGCCACCACCCGCTCCGCGCCGACGTCCACGCCGACCACGTGCGCGCTGCCCGGGCGTACCGCGTAGAGCTGGGCGTTCGGGCCCCGCCCGCCGGCCTGCTCACCGACCCGGGTGACCAGCCCGCGCTCCTCCAGCCGCTCGACCAGCTGCGAGGCGGTGACCTTGGACAGGCCGGTCAGCTCGCCGAGCCGGGCCCGGGTCAGCGGGCCCCGTTCGAGCAGCAGTTCCAGTGCCGCTCGGTCGTTGAGCGCCCGCAACAGGCGGGGTGTGCCGGGCAGCCGGGTCGCACTCATGCCACGTCCTCTGATTTCCGTAAACTTCGCCAACCGAATCGACCTGCGGGCGGGTGCCCGTAGCGTATCGGCCACCCCGTACCCGGGAACTCGGACGACCGACCGCTCCCGGTGCGACACTCGTGCCGTCCGGCACCGAAGGGGGAAAGACACGTGGGGCTGGATCCAGGACTGCGCCGGCTCGCGCTGGGCACCCTGCTCGCCGCGTACCCGGGGCCGGTGCCGCCGGAGTGGGCCGTCGACCTGGTCGCCGAGGGGCTGGCCGGGCACACCCTGTTCGGCACCAACGTCCACGATCCCGCGCAGGTGGCCGCGAGCACCCTCGCGCTGCGCGCCGGCCGGCCGGACGTGCTGATCGCCATCGACGAGGAGGGCGGCGACGTCACCCGGCTGGCGCACGCCACCGGCAGCCCGTACCCGGGCAACGCGGCGCTCGGCGCGGTCGACGACACCGCGCTCACCGGCCGGGTCTACGCGGCCATCGGCGCCGAGCTGGCCGCCCTCGGCATCACCGTCAACCTGGCCCCGACCGTCGACGTCAACACCGCCGACGAGAACCCGGTGATCGGCACCCGGTCGTTCGGCGCCGACCCGGCCCGGGTCGCCGCCCACTCCGCCGCCGCCGTCGAGGGTCTCCAGTCGGTCGGGGTCGCCGCCTGCGCCAAGCACTTCCCCGGGCACGGCGCCACCGTGGCCGACTCGCACCACGAGCTGCCCACCGTGGACGTGTCCCCGGCCCTGCTGCGCGAGCGCGACCTGCCGCCGTTCGCGGCGGTCGTCGAGGCGGGCGCCCGGGCCGTGATGACCGCCCACATCCGGGTGCCGGCGCTCACCGGGGACGGGCCGGCCACGTTCAGCCGGGCCGTCCTGGTCGACCTGCTCCGCGGCGAGTACGGCTTCACCGGCACGGTGATCACCGACGCGCTGGAGATGCAGGGCGCCGCGCTGGCCGCCGGCGGGGTCGGGCCGGCCGCCGTGCGCGCGCTGGCCGCCGGCGCGGACCTGCTCTGCATCGGCGCGAAGGTCGACGCCGCCCTGGTCGAGCACGTGGCCGGCGAGATCGTCGCGGCGATCGGCGACGGCCGGCTGGACCGCGCCCGGGTCGAGGAGGCGGCCGGCCGCACCGCCGCGCTCGCCGCCTGGACCCGGGCCGCCGGCATCCCGCCGACCATCCCCACCGACCTCGGGTACGCCGCCGCGCGCCGGGCGGTCCGCGTCGAGGGCGAGGTCGACGGGCTGGCCCGGCCGCTGGTGGTGCAGCTGCACGCCACCGCCACCATGGCCGAGGGGCGGGTGCCGTGGGGCCTGGGCCCGCACCTGGACGGCCTGGAGGAGGTACGCGTCGTCGCCACCGAGACGGATGCCGCCGCGCTGGGGCGGCTCGCCGACGGCCGGCCGATCGTGCTGGTCGGGCGGCACCTGCACCGGCTGCCCGGCGGCGCCGAGCTGGTCGACGCGCTGGCCGCCGCGTACCCGGTGACCGTGGTCGAGATGGGCTGGCCGGGGCGCTGGCGGCCGACCGGCGCGCGCGCCTTCGTCACCACCTACGGGGCGAGCCACGCCAACGGCCGGGCGGCGGCGGAGGCGCTGGGGCTGGGGCTGATCGGCTGAGACCTGGTTGCGGCGCTGCCCCCCGACAAGGGTGGCCGGTTCCTAGGCGGCGGGGGCGTCGGGGTCGACGGCGGACGGGTTCCGGTGCCGGGGCGCGAGCCCGACCAGGCTGTCGACGCCGGTGATCCGCAGCACCCGGGCCACCACCGGCTGCGGGTCGACCACCCGGAGGCTGGCGCCCCGACCGACGGCCTCGGCGGCCCCGCGCAGCAGGGCGGCGACGCCGGTCGAGTCCAGGAAGGGCACCTCGGCGAGGTCCACGACCAGCTCCACCGTGTCCGGCAGGTCGAGGGCGGCGTCCAGGGCGTCCTGCACCACGGCGGCGGTGGCGATGTCCAGGTCGCCGACGGGCCGCAGGACGATCCGCCCGCCGTCCTCGTGCCGCCTGTCCACCCGCATGTCCCGCTCCTCGCCGAGCTGCCACCGTCGCGGCACGACGATACCCGCCGGGCGGCGCGACAGCCTGGGTCGCGGTCCGCCGTCCGCTCACCCCGCACGCTCCGTCACCATCGCCGTCGACCGGGTCGACGACCCTTGCCGCAGCTCAAGTCCACTACCGGACACGCCGAAACGGTCGGTTACCTCTTGCTCACGGGCCGATCCGTACGTAGCGTCACCATCAACGGGACCGGTCGGCGGGTACGCCGGCACACGGAGGGCCTGGGGGGAAGGCTGCGGACCGTGGATTCGGCCCGGAATCCACGGTCCGCGCCCTGCCAGCACGACGCCGCGCGGCGCGGTCAGCGCGGCGCCACACCCGCGCGACCGGTCACCGGGGATAGACGCCGTACGATCGCCAGCCCCGGTCCGGGAAGCCGGCCGCCTCCGCCACCCGGGCCGAGGCGACGTTGGCCGGGTCGTGCCGGTACGTCGGGACGGCGCCCTCGTCGAGCACCCGCCGGGCGGCCTGGGCGACCAGCCGGCGGGCCAGGCCCCGGCCGCGCGCGGCCGGCGTCGTACCCACCGCCAGCTCGTGTCCGTGCGGGTCGTGTCGCTTGATCCCGACACCGGCGAGGTAGCCGCCGTCGGTGTCCCGGACCACCAGCACCTCCCGGTCGAACAGCCGCAGCCAGGGAGGGAACGCCGGGTCGGTCGGCGGGACCCAGCGCCCCACCTCGGGCAGCGGGGCCGGGTCCAGGCACCACCGGAAGACGTCGTCGGCCAGCATCCAGTCCGGTTGGCCGACGGCGGCGGGCAGCGCCGCGAGCAGCTCGGCCTCCGGCCCACGGGCCAGCGCGCGGATCGCCGCCACCCGCTCCGGCGGCACCGAGAGCACGGTGCTGCCGGCGGCCTGGACGGCGATCGCCGGTCGCAGCCGCCCGTCCCAGGACGGTCGCCCGCGCCGGCGGGAGCCGACGACGTGCAGGCCGGGGCCGGCCGGCCACTGGCCCAGCCAGGTGACCAGGTGCAGGTAGAGCCGGCGGTCGAGCACCGGACACCTCCCTCGCCCGCTCGGGTACGACCACCTCGTCGTGATCACCGTACGCCGTGCCGGCCGGGCCGACCTTCCGTTGCGCTCGACGGGGGCCGGTTGACGGCCTGGCCGCCCGGGTAGACGTACTGAGCGAGGCCGATGTCCGGGAACCCGAGACATCGATCGACCGTCATATTCATTTCCATACATGTACAACTTCTTTTGGGACGGTAATGGTCATGCCGAATCAGCCGAATGACCGGTACCAGCAGGACACCGCGAGGATCTGGCGGGCGGCCGAGGCCGCCGGGCGATTTCCGGCCCAACCGCCGTACCGGGAGGCGCGGACCGGGCGCGGGGTGAACGCCGCGCTCTCCTGGGGCGACCTCAACAGCCTTCCCGCGGGCGTCTCCTCCCGCCGGGGCCTCACCGCCCGCTGACCGCGCCGGAGAAAGCGGCGACACACCCGGGGCGTCCAGCCGGGGCTTTCGCACACCTGTCGGGTAGCGTCTTGTGGTCCGAAACTCGGCCTACGACAGGAGAAGCTCCGCGCATGGGCAAGAAGACGATCCACGTCTCCGACTTCAGTGGCACGGTACTGCAGGCCGACGACGAGGTGGTCAAGGTCGTCGTGCTGGAGCACCCTGACCTGGTGGCCGGGCCCGTGCAACTGGACGCCACCCCGATCGAGGTGGAGAGCATCGACGACGCGGCGCTGGACGTGGCGGTGGTGGAGATCCACGACCGGCACGGCGGCGGCGAGCCGCGCCGGGTGGTGCTGACCGCCAGCGAGTTCGACGCGATGGCCACCGACGTACCGATGGCCCAACTGCTGCGCACCGCCGAGCGGGTACGCCCGCCGAAGGCGCGCAAGAGCGCCGAAAAGATCGACTACGGCACCATCGAGCACGCCGGCCGGCCGCACCGCGGCCGGGTCACCGAGGAGGAGGCCCGACTGGTCCGCGAGCAGCTGGACGAGGTGAACAAGCGCCTCGCCGACGCCGGGATCCGGCAGGTCGACCCGACCGACCCCGAGCACGCCGCCCGCTACGGCTTCCCCGTCGCCGTCGCCTGACCCCGTACCCGTCGATGGCCGGGGCGTCCCCCGTGCCGCGCCCCGGCCACCGACGGACCGTCACCGCCCCCGCGCCGGCCGCGCGCGCCGGCCGTGCGCGCCGGCGGAGATGGTCCACCTGGGACTCTGCCGACATCCGGAGGGCGGGAACTCCCCGGTGCGGGGGACATTGCGTCCCCCGCGAGGGTCACCGGTACAGCGCCAGGGTGGCCATGATCCGTTCCTCGACACCGTCCTTGCCCAGTCCCAGCCCGGAGAGCACGCCCGAGCCGTCCTCCAGCTCCAGCAGGGCGAGCAGGATGTGCTCGGTGCCGATGTAGTTGTGCCCGAGGCGCAGCGCCTCCCGGAAGGTCAGTTCGAGGGCCTTCTTGCCCTGCGCGTCGTAGGGGATCAGGTCGGGCACCTGGTCGGCGGGGGGCGGGAGCGCCGCCGTCGCCGCCTGCCGCACGGCGTCCAGCGATACGCCCTCGTCGACGATCGCCTTGGCGGCCAGCGCGTCCGGCTCGGCCAGCAGCCCCAGCACCAGGTGCTCGGCGCGGATCTCCGCGTGCCCGGTGGCCCGGGCCTCGTTCTGCGAGGCCATCACGACGTTGCGGGCCCGCGGGGTGAAGCGGCCGAAGCCGGCGCTCGGGTCGAGGGCGGCGGCCGCGTCGACCTTCGCGGCGGAGCGCTTCTGGGCGGCCTGCTTGCTGACCCCCATGCTCTTGCCGATTTCGGTCCACGAGGCACCGGAGCGCCGGGCCTGGTCCACGAAGTGGCCGATCAGGTGGTCGGCCAGCTCGTCCAGGTGGTCGGCCGCGATGACCGCGTCGCTGAGCTGGTCGAGCGCGTCGGGATGGGCCTTCTTGATGGCCCGGATGAGGTCGTCGAGGCGTACCGGGTTCGTCATCTGGATGGGATCCGTCATGCGTCAACCATAGGTTGACGACCCTCGTGCGTCAACCACTGGTTGACGACCGGGATCGACGTGGGCGGCGATGATGCGCCGATGGGACGTGGGAGCCGGACCTTGGATTCTCACGGCGTGTTCCCGCAAGCCTCCAAGATCCGGCCGAGGCGTCGTCGGTTGCGCTCAGGCCACCGCAGCCTCGACGGGCTCCACGTCGTTGTCCGCGATGAGGAGATCCACGAGTTGCTTCTGGATGCCGTCGTACGCGGGATGGTGCACGACAGTCGTACGGTTGCGTGGCCGGGGAATCGGTACGTCGATGGTGGTGCGCACCGACGGGTAGGGCAGGTTGGCCATCACCACGATCCGGTCCGCAAGCAGGATCGCCTCGTCCAGACCGTGCGTCACCATCAACACGGTCTCGGTCTCCGACTCGCTGTCCCACAGGTCGACGAGTTGCTGCTGCAGCCGGGAGCGGGTCAGCGCGTCCAGGGCGCCGAACGGCTCGTCGAGCAACAGTGTTCGGGGCGCAACCGCGAACGCCCGGGCCACCGCCGCACGCTGGGCCATGCCGCCGGAGACCTGCCCCGGCCGCTTGTTGCGGTGCTCCCACAGCGATACCGCGGTCAGGTACCGCTCGACCATCTCGTCGACCCGGGCCCGCTTCCAGTCCGGGCGGGACTCCTGCACCGCAACCCGGACGTTCTGCCGCAGGCTCAGCCACGGCAGCAGCGAGTAGTTCTGGAACACCATCGCGCGGTCGGGCCCCGGCCCGGTGACCGGCTGCCCGTCGATCCGCACCGTGCCGCTGTCCGCAGTGACCAGCCCGCCGACGATGTTGAGCAGGGTCGACTTTCCGCAGCCGGAGTGCCCGATGAAGGAGACGAACTCGCCGGTGTCGATGGTCAGGTCGACGCCGCGCAGCACCTCCTGGGGCGCGTGCCCCCGGCGCCGGAACGATTTGCGGACGCCGTTGATGGCGATGGTCATCCGTGTACCTCCTCAGGAGTGACCCACCGGGAGAGCATGAGCAGGATCGTGTCGAGGACGAGCCCGACCACACCGATGAGCACGATTGCCGCGACCACCTTGTCGAGTTCCAGGGCGTTGTACGAGTTCCAGACGAAGTAACCGATGCCGGAGTTGCCCTGGAGCATCTCGACCGCGACGATGACCATCCAGCCGATGCCCATGGACAGCCGCAGGCCGGTGATGATGGAGGGCAGCGCGTTGGGTATCAGCACGTGCCACAGGTACGCCAGCGGTCGGAACTTGAAGACCAGTGCCACGTTGCGCTGGTCGCGGGGGATGGAACCGGCACCCGCCGCGGTGTTGATCAGAGTGGGCCACAGCGCGGTGATGAAGATGACGATGACCGCCGACTGTGCCGGTTCCTCGACGATGTAGAGCCAGATCGGGAACCAGGCCAGTGGCGACACCGGACGGAGCACCTGCACGAGCGGGTTGAGCGCGGACCAGACGGGTCGGACCGCGCCCATGATCAGCCCGAGCGCGATGCCGACCAGCGCGGCCAGACCGAATCCCAGGAACACCCGCCTCAGCGAGACGTACAGGTGCAGACCGATGCCCTTGTCGTTGGTGGTGTTGAAGAACGGTCGGCTGAGCAGGTCGCCGAGGGTCCGGGCGCTGTCGAGCGGACCCGGCACCGCGGTTGAGCCAAGGGTCGCGAACTGCCACAGCGCCACGAACACCGCGAGACCGACCACGGCCCAGAGGGCGGCCACCACGAAGCTGGCCAGTCGACTGCCCCACGCGGTCAACCAGGAGGGTGTCGCCGGGCCACGGTGGCCGGCAACGTCGATGTCTGCGGTCGGGGGCGCCGACCGCGATCCGTTTCCGGCGGCTGGCGTCGCCGGCGCGCCGATTCCCTCGCCTGCCCCATCGGCCGGGGCGACTGACGTCAGCGTGGGACCACTCGAGTCGTTCGCGGCCGGCGCGACGGCGCTCGGTGTTGCGTCGCCCGAGGTCATGGCCGCCTGGCCTCGTCCGCGACGTTCTTCGGGTCAAACATGATGTTGTCCAATTTGATGTGGAAGGGTGCCATGTCGTCGTCCGGAATCTTGATGCCCTCGGCGGCGGCGACCTTCGCATAAAGGTCGTGCAGGATGAGTTCGTCGGCGAGCTTGGCGTAGTCCGGAGTTTCCTTGACGAGGCCGAAGCGCTGGTACTGGGCAAGGAACCAGTACACATGGGAGCGTCGCGGGAGCGACGTCTCGCCGTCCCGGAAGAACATCATCTGATCGCCGGTGTAGGTCTTGGCGCCGAGGCCGGCGCCGAGGTCGTACTGGCCGAGCAGTCGGCCCTTGATGTTGGCGGCCGGCGCGTTGACGTAGCCCACCGGCGCCAGCATGTCGGCCAGCTTGTCGCGGTTGGCGAGGTCGTCCAGCCACCTGGCGGCCTTGAGCGTGGCCTTCATGATGTCGGCCAACGTGTCCTGGTCATTGGTGAGCTTGGCACCCACCACCAGCGCCTTCTCCGGGTGGTGCTGCCAGATGTCCTGAGTGGTGATGTGGGTGAACCCGATGTCCTTCTGAACCGCCACCGCACCCCACGGCTCGCCCACGCAGTACCCGTCCTGGTTGTTGGCGGCCATGTTGGACACCATCTGCGGTGGCGGAACCGCCGAGACCTGGATGTTGGAGGTGTCGGCCTTGGTGGCCTTGAGCCAGTAGCGCAGCCATGTGTCGTGGGTGCCGCCCGGGAAGGTCATGGCCAGCTTGGGCTTCTCCTTCTCGAGGAGCTCCTTCGCCGCACCGAGGTCACCGTAACCGGCACCGGCGTACGCCTTCTTCAGCGTGATGGCCTGGCCGTTGTTGTTCAGCACCATGGCGATCTTGAGGTCGGTCGTGCCGGCCTTTCCGCCGATGCCCATCGCGACCGACAGCGGCATGCTGAACAGGACGTGCCCGCCGTCGATCTCGCCGCTCAGGAGGTTGTCCCGGGTCGCCGGCCACGATGCCTGCTTGATCAGTTCGACGTCCAGGCCACGCTCGGCGAAGTAGCCGAGCTGCTTGGCCGCGATCAATGGCGCGCAGTCGGTGAGCGCGATGAATCCGAGTTTGACCTTGCGCAGGTTCTTACCGCCAGCGCCGGCGGCCTGGCCGGGGTTTTCATCGACAGCGCACGCGGTCAGGATGCTACCGGCAGCCGCCACGGCGGCAGCAGATCCGGTGAGGCGAAGAAAGCCGCGGCGGTTCAGGGAGGTGGTCATGGCCCGAGACCGTAGGGTCGCCGGAAATCATGGGCATTGCCGAGCCATCAACTCCACGTGAGGCGAGGTGCACAAGGCATTTGTTGCGCCGCGGTTAATGAATCCGACGAGCGGATGTGTCGGAGACATCATGCCACGAAGAGCTTCGATGGGAGAAACGGCTCACCACTTGCTGTACGGCCGGCAACGTACCAGAAACGCACCGCCCCCAGACTCCCCGCATGACGTCGACCGGAGCTGGCCCGACGTTGACAGGATATACGGTGGTCGTTACCGACAGCGGCCTGCAACATGTCGCGGCGCTGCTACGTCAGCACGGGGCGGTGATCGTTGACCTACCGGTGTTGCGTACCGTGCCCGGCTACCGGGACGCGAGATTGCGCATCGCCACCCGGCGGCTCATCCAGGCTCCGGTCGATCATGTCCTCGCCACCACCGCGGCGGGATGGACACGGTGGCTGTCCGCGGCGGCAGCATGGGGACTGGCGGATCCGCTCCGGTCCGGGCTCAGCTCCGCGAGCATCCTGTCGATGAACGAGTCGGTCAGCGCCTCACTGGTGGAGACCGGCTTCACCCACGACTGGGTGTCGTCGACCGGCGACCTCGGCGAGGCGGTGACCTGGCTGCTCGGCCGCGACCCGGTGAGCCGCCGGGTCGCGGTGACGACCGACGACGCGCTGCCGGCGCGATCGGTCGACAGACTCCGCACGCACGGCATCGAGGTGATGGTCGTGCCGACCCGTGGCTCGGCTCGACCAGTCGGCCTGGCACCGCTGAACCGGCTCGCACAGATGGTCATCCAGCGCGAGGTGCACGCGGTCACGTTCGCCACCGCCGCCGGAGCGAGCGCGCTGGTCGACTTCACGACCCGGGCCGGTCGCGGGTACCTGCTGCTGCGTGCGCTGGCGACGGACGTCGCGGTCGCGACCGCCCACGCGGAGTCGGCCTCGTTCTTCCGCTCCCGGGACATACCGGTCTCCTGGGCGGCCGACGGCAGCTCCGACGAACTCGCCCGGCACCTCGTGGAGGTCCTGGTGGCGCGCCGCCGGCAGTTCCATGCCCGCGGTCATCGCTTCACCGTGCAGGGCAATGCCGTGCTGGTCAACGGTACGACTATCCGGCTCGGGTCGCGGCCGGCGACCGTCATGCGCTCCCTCGCCGACTACCCGGGTCACACGCTGTCCCGCAGCACCATCGAACGGTTCGTACCCATGTCCCACCGCGGCGGAAGCTTCGGCGCCGACCAGGCCGTATGGCGCCTGCGGGCGGAGCTCGGAGAATACGGCTGGCTCGTGGCCACCGACATCGGCCGGGGCTACCGCCTCATCGTGGACTGAGCGCGGTCCGTCCATTGCCGAGATCTGGAACGGCGCACGCCTGCGCGACCGCATTGCTCATGAGGCGGCGGGACCTGCGGTCGGGCAGGTAGCAGTAGCTGCAGTCGAGGTTGCAGAAGCTGGTGGGGGCTGCATGACCAGGGTGTGGAAGCTACCGGCGATCGCCGGATGGCCGGTAGCACTGGTAAGAGCAGATACCAGCGGTGCGCATCCCGCGACGCTGCCCGTCACGGACACGCACCACCATGCTGGCGAAGGCGGCATTCACGACTTCGACTCGGACGGCGACGTTGATCCCCCGGTTGGCTCGGCGGGTCACCGCGGCGATTACCACGATCGGACGCGGCGGCGTCTACCTCGAGGACGGAGCCGCGCTCCCGACCAGGTAGACGGCCTCATGAGCCGTGGACGGTGTCTGCGACCGACGGGGACCACTCGCTCGGTCTCGCGGCTGCTATCTCAATCAAAGCCGCAGCCGGTAGCGGCGTCAGCGGTCGTGGCCGCGCGCCGCATCGGCGCGGACGTCGATGCTCAGGGCATCGACGGCCATCCGGGTCAGCTCGGGAAGCTGGTCCTCGGTGAGGGCGACGCCCTGCAAATTGTCCAGTGGTGCCGCGAAGGCGTGCAGCCGGCTGCCCCGCAGATCGGCACCGTCGAGACGGCAGGAGTCCAGTTCCAAATCGCTCAGGTCGCACGACCGCAATGCGACACCGGAGAGCCGGCAGAATGACCAGGTGCCCTGGACGAGGGTGCAGTCGGTGAAGGCCACCGAACCGGCGGCGCTGACGCGGTTCAGGGTGGCGTAGTCGAACCGGCAGTTGTCGAACAGGACATCCTTCAGGCGAACGTCGATGAGTCGGCTCCCGGTGAATCGGGAGCCGGTGACCCAGCACCGCTCGATGCCGACGCCGGTGAGGGCCGCCCCGGACAGGTCCGTCCGGACGATCTCGCAGCCGTAGAGTGCGCCGCCCTCCCAGTTGATCTCACCGAGATCCGCTCCGGTAACCCGGCAGCCTCGGATGCTCCAGTCGGCGATCTGTTGACCTCGCCAGGAGACGTTCTCCACGAGGCCGTCGCGGAGGTCGCTGTCGGGTAGGTCGGTGACCTGGTCGAGGTCTTCCGGGTCGAGGTCGGGCAGGAGGATCGTCACGTCGCCCACGGTGGTCGTACGCATGTCTTTCCAACCTGTTCGGGCGCGGGGCGGGCACGCCACCCCGCGCGTCGACTCGAGCCGCCGGTCGGACGGGCTACTTCTTCTTGTTCCAGTTGTCCCGGCCGGGGCGGCTGTCAAACTTCCCCTTGTTGTCCCAGGTGGGGCGGTTGTCGAACTTGGCCGCGTCGATCGACGCTACCGCGTGCTCCGGGTCGACGCCGAGGAGGGCGAGGCGGTCCGGCGAGGCGCCGAGAAGCGCGGCGAGGGCGTTGGTCATGACGGTCCTCCTTGAGGGGTGAGGTGATCCGCGGCGGCGCGGATCAGGGCTTGCCGGGTCGTGCGGCAGTAAGCGGTCTCCCGGGCGGTGAAGGTGCCGTGTTCGAAGTAGCGGTTGCCGGCCTGGGCGCTCCGGCAGAAGTCGTAGAACGTGCAGCGGTCCGCACAATCGTTGAGCGCCGTCACGAACTCGCTGACGTATCGCAGCTCTTGAGCGCGGGCGAGCATGCCGCCGATCGGCTCGCGAAGGACGTTGCCCGCAATGAAGTCGGCGTACTGCGGGCTTGTGATGCCGAGCAGTTCCGGTGACAGCAGGACCACCTGACCGTCGTGGGCGACTGTGGGGATCGGTTCGTACGGGCCTGGTCGGTGAGACCGGCGCGGGTGGCGCCGAGGTAGTCGGCCAAGCGATCCAGGTCGCGGATCCGGAGTGGATCGCCGGCGAGCCGGTGCCGGACGAGTCGGCACCAGAACCGGTACGCGGCTTCCTCCGGCACCGGCGTGCGGGCGGCGCCTTCCTGCTCCTCGATGTTGAAACCCACCGACTCGCAGCCCGGCAGGGCGGTGAAGAACTCGACGAGGTCGTCGGCGTGGCCGATGGTTTCGGGTGTGACGACGCGCGCGCAGGCGGTCGCAACCGGGACGGACATGAGCTGGCGGGAGCGCCGGTCGGGTAGGTAGCAGTAGCTGCAGTCCAAGTTGCAGAAGCTGGTGGGCTGCAGGAACAGAGTGTGGAAGGCCCCGACAATGGCCTGCTGTCCTGTCGTGGCGATGATGCCGATGTCCCGGACGGTCATGTCTCCTCCGGTATCTGCGGTTCGGTGGCGGCCGGGCGGCTGCGGTGCCGGGCCGGCCAGCCGAGGAATCTGTCGAACATGTCCCTGACGTCGCCCGTGGTTCGCGGGTTGAGTCGGTGCAGGTCGTCGATGGCCTCGTGCAGGCAGCCGGACAGGTAGAGCAGCAGGTTGAGCCGGCTGTCCTGGTAGCTGGCCAGGAGAGCGAGCTTGGCCCGTCCGCACGGCCAGGGCTGCCCGCAGGCCCTGCACAGCCAGAGCGGACGCAGCGGCAGATGCTCCGACGGCATCTTCGGGTCAGCCTCAGCGGCAGATGGGCCGTCGCCGTTCATCGACGGTCGCTCTCCCGCGCCTGCCGCTCGAACACGATCCGCCAGACGTGCGTCAGCAGCGGCGGATCGGTGGAGCCCGGCCGTGCCAACGCCGGAGCCGCCGCTGCGCGGTCTGCCGTCAGCTCGCCAGTCGCGGCGTACCGCGACACGTACACCGTCATAGCCGGCCCCCGGCCGGCGCCGGCCGTCGGCCGGCGGCTGGGAGCAGACCGCCGGTCACCCGCCCACGCAGCCCTGCTGGCGGTACGCGAACGGGGAGTCATCCGTGCGGTCGACGGAGTGCCCGGCGCGAGCACTTGCCGGTGCGTCGGGTCGCGTTCCGACCTGTCGCCGATCGGCACGTCCATCTTGATCTCCCTGCCGTGAGGTTGCCGCTGGCCCACCGGCGCACCGCTGTGGGCCGGCGCGTCGGCACATCCAGGCTGGCTTGGGCGGTGGCCGGACGGAATGTCTCGCCGGTGCACCCGCAGTGCACCTGCCGTCACCCCACGTGCGGCTACCATCACCTCCACCGATGACTGTCCGTTCCGGAAGGAGGTGCGATGGCTGCGGTGACGACCTGGACCGGCCAGGACGCGAACGCGCTCCGGAATGCGTTGCGGATGAGCGTGACCGCCTTCGCCGAGCACCTCGGCGCGGCGCGGCGGACCGTGGCCAAGTGGAGCAGCCAGGGCGACAAGGTGCTCCCCCGCGCGGACATGCAAGCCGCGCTGGACACCGTGCTGGCCCGAGCCACACCTGAGGTACGGGAACGCTTCGAGGCGCTGCGTGCGGTTGGCACCAGCGGTGCAGCTGTGGGTGCCGCGCGGCCGGATGCCGGCGCGCATGCGGATACTGGCGATGACGGAGACGGTGACTCGGGCTCGGGCTCGGGGGGTGACGTGAGACGGAGAGACCTTCTACGCGGGGCGGCGATCGGCGTCGCTGCCGCGCCCAACGTCGCTCCGCTGCTCGACGCGTTCTTCTCGCCCGCGCACTCGGACGGTGCGGCTCTCTCCTTCCCGCAGTTCTCCCGGTCCGTCGCCTCCGCCAAGGTCGACTATCAGGCATGCCGGTACGAGCGCGTACTCGACCGGCTTGTGACGCTGCTGCCGTCCCTCGAACCGGTGAAGTCCGGCGCGGAGGGCGATCAGCGGCCACGGGTCGAGGTCCTGGCCGCCGACCTGTACCACGTCGTTGGCAGCGTCCTGCTGAAGGTGGGCGATCGCGGGATGGCCCTGGTAGCGGCCGAGAGAAGCACCAGGGCCGCTGCCATGAGCCAGGACCCGGTGGCGATCGCCGCGAGCGCCCGGATCATGACCCATGCGCTCATGGGCAACGGCCACGACGCCCAGGCGGTGACCCTCGCTGGGAATGCTGCCGACTCGCTCGACCGGGACACCCGCCTCGCGTCGACCGATGCGGTGGCCGTCTACGGCGCCCTCGTCCTTCGAGGGGCCATCGCCGCCGCCCGCCGAGACGACCGGGACACCGCACACGCGATGCTCGATGAGGCACCCCGCGCTGCAACCCGCCTCGGCTACGACGGCAACGACCGGTGGACCGGCTTCGGCGCCACCAACGTCCTGCTGCACCGGGTCAACATCGCGCTGACCCTCGGCGACGCCGGAACGGCCATCGCGATCGCCCGCAAGGTGCCGCTTGAGAAAGTGACGCTGGCTGAGCGCAAGGCGTCCCTGTTCGTTGACGTGGCACGCGCCTACACCCAGTGGGGCCGCTACGAGCAAGGCCTCAGCGCGCTGCGCACCGCGTACGAGGTGGCACCGGAAGAGATCCGCTGCCGACCAGCGGTCCAGCGCACCGCTAGCGACCTCGCCATGCTCGCCAACGGCTTCGTCCGCACTGCCGCTGTCGGCTTCGCCCACGACGCCGGGATCCGGTTGTGACCGCCGGTCACCTCCAAGTCGTCGTCTGCGGCGCCGGGCCCGCCACCGACGTACTCCAACTGGCCCAGGTCGCGGGCGCACGTGGCTGGACGGTGGCCGTCACCGCGACCCCCAGCGCCCTGGATTTCATCGATCCGACCGCGATCGAGGCAGCAACGGGCAGTCCCATCCGGTCCAGCTACCAGTCATCACCCGGCGCTCGCCGGTCGCTTCCTCCCGCCGACGCGCTGGTCGTCGCGCCCGCCACCTACAACTCGATCAGCAAGATCGCCCTCGGCCTGGCCGACAACTACGCCATGACCTCCGTCGCCGAACTCATCGGACGGCAGGTACCGACCGTCATCGTCCCCTTCGTCAACGCCGCCCTCGCCGCACGGGCGCCCTTTCAACGCGCGGTGGCGGCCCTACGCGACGAGCGGATACGCGTCGTGCTGGGCTCCGAGGACGGATGGGATCCGCACCAGCCCGGCGGCGGCAACGAGCGGCAGAAAGTCTTTCCCTGGGCGGTGGCGTTCGAGACAGCAACCCAGCTTGCCAAGGAAGCTCGATCGGCCGTTCCCGGCCACCCCTGACCTCGATCGAGTCAGCCACCGTGTCACGCCGCACCCATCCAGCTGCCCGCGAAGAGATGAACCGGATCGCTGTCATTGACTGCGGCGGCAGCGGCAAATTCACCCTCGCCCGGCAGGTCGCGGCGCTCCTCGGCCACCCGCTGACCCGCCTCGACGCCGTTTACTACGACGACTTTGAAACCGGGGGTGTGCCCCCTCGACGTCCCGAAGCGAGCGCGATGAACGCCGGCTCTCGTTCCGCACCAGTTCTAAAGTCGATCAAAATAAGCGGGCGCCTATGGGACGCTCTACGGGACTTCCTCTTCGGTCGAGTAGACCTCCGGCATCTGGTGTTCGGCGCCCTTGTTCCACTGGTGCCGCTGGGCGGCGTACTCCGCGTCCAGGGAAATGAGCCAACCGCCAGGACCGCGAGAGTGGGCGCCGCACGAGCAGCGCCAGTGGTAGAGCGTCCGAGTATTGCTGCCGGTGCGGTCAGACGCGGCGCCACTGAGCGCCCGCAGAATCTTCTCGATCATGGGTGGCCTCCCGTTGCCGCGCCAGCAGGAGTCTAGGTCCCACGGGCTCGGACCAGTCCCATGCGCTAACCGAAGAGCCGACTACGGAAGCCACAGAACCGGCATAACGCGTTCAAGCAAGATCGGCCCGCCCCCAACGCTAGGCCACCCGGAAACCACCGACAGCCGCGACCCCGTCCACCCGGCCACCCCATACCTGGCCGCCACCGAACGGCGTCCCCGAACACCCGCCGCGTCCAACCGGCGTCGACCCGGTCCGACGGCTCCGGAGCACCCACAGAGCGACCCACCCACCACCGACGTACCCGAAAAAGGCCCCGGCCCGGTGTGAACCACCAGGTCAGGGCCTTGATCGTTGGTGCGCCGCCAGGGACTCGAACCCGGAACCCGCAGATTAAGAGGACCCTCGCTCGGTGGCGGCCATCGTGTGTGACCTGCTACGGAGCCCCGTGCTGGTCTTGCTCCCCGTGCCGCTTTTGCATTGCCGTTGGGGTCGTACGGGGGTCAGGGACTCCTTGACCCCAGGCAACGATCAGACCGCCCCGTAGGCGGCCTAGCTAGGTGGGGCGACGGGCCAGCCAGACCGTACGCTCCGCGCGCACCGTGAAGTCGGTGCGGTGCGGAAGGTCGGCGGCCAGCTGCTCCAGGGCGGCCAGGTCCTCGGCCGGGAGGCGGTCCTCCAGGCCGTGGCGGATGCGGCCCAGCGAGATCTCCGCGTAGCGGCCGGTCGCGGCGGGCAGCGGCGGCCGCAGGACGAGGTCGAAGTGGCGCTCCGCCTCGACGGTGTAGCCCGCGCCGGCCAGCCGCTCGCCCCACGCCTCGCCCATGTGCAGGCCGTGTTCGAGGCGCTTGGCGGCGAGCAGGGCCTGGCACCGCTCCTCCAGCGCGGCGCCGGCCGGGTCGTCCAGGAAGCGCGGGAACGAGTCGAGTTCGACCACGGCGAACAGGCCGCCGGGGCGGGTCAGCTCGTACGCCCGGGCCAGCGCCCTGTCCGGGTCACCGATGTGGTGCAGGGACGCGGATGCCCAGATCAGGTCGGCCGGCTCGAGCTGCGGCCAGGGCTGGTCCAGATCCGCGCCTACGGTCCGGATCCGGTCCCCCAGGCCCTCCTCGTCCGCCTTGTGCCGCAGGTGCGCGAGCATCTCCTCGTCGACATCGACGGCGGTGATCCGGGCGGCGGGCAGGTGGCGGGCCAGCGATCGGCTGCCGACGCCCGTGCCCGCGCCGAGGTCGACGATGTGCGGCCGGTCCGGCAGCTGTGCGCCGACCCAGCCGATCAGTTCCGCGTAATACTCGTGCAGGACGGCGGCGTCGAGTTCGAGCATCTCGCCCAGGTGCGTGTGTGCCATGCGCCGACCGTACGCCGGTCATGCGCCGTTGGCATAAGGTCTTGCGTATGAAGCAAGACGGAGATCTGGACGCCCTCGTCCGGCAGCGCATCCGCGGATTGCGGACGGCCCGCGGGTGGTCGCTGGACGAGCTGGCGGCGCGCAGCTATCTGAGCCCGTCCACGCTGAGCCGAATCGAGACCGGCCACCGGCGCATCGCGCTCGACCAGCTCACCCCGATCGCCCGGGCGCTGGGCATCACGCTGGACCAGCTGGTCGAGGCGGGCGGGGACGACGACGTGGTGATCCGGCCACACCACGAGCCGGAGCGGGGCATCACCACGTGGCTGCTGTCCCAGGGCGACGCCGCGCCCCGGATGACGGTCGCCAAGCTGCGGATCACCCGGCCGATCCCGGCGGATCTGCGGGTGCACCCGGGGCGCGACTGGTTCACCGTGCTCTCCGGGACCGTGGTGTTGCAACTCGGCGAGCGGACCATCCGGGTCGAGGCGGGCGAGGCTGCCGAGTTCTCCACGATGGTGCCGCACGCGTTCGGCGCGGACCGCGGACCGGCCGAGGTGCTGTGCATCCTCGACCACGACGGCGAGCGCACCCACCTCGGCCCGGCGCGCTGACCGGAGCATTGGCTTAAGAGCCCCTAACAAAATGATGTTGGGCGTGTCCTCGGGACGTGATGATCGTTCACTCTGGATGTGAGGAGGGGTG
>NZ_JBQHDC010000007.1:0-362863 GCF_052068075.1 Micromonospora sp. L31
GCCCATCGTGTCACGCGCCCGCCGTCGGGCCGGCCGCCCCCTGCGGCGGAAGCCGGGCGGACGACCGGGGCCGGTCAGAGCGTGGGTCAGGCGACGGTCACGGAGACCTCGTTGATGCCCCGTCCGGCGGTCACGGCGGTGTCGCCGTTGCCGTGCCGGGACAGCGCCCGCAGCGTCCAGCTGCCCGGCGCGGCGAAGAACCGGAACTGCCCGGCCGGGGAGGTGACCACCTCGGCGGTGAACTCACCGGTCGAGTCGAGCAGCCGGACGTACGCGCCCGGCACGGTCTCGCCCGCGTCGGAGCGGACCACACCGGTGATGACGGTTTCCTTCTCCAGGTCCAGGCTGGCCGGCAGCGGCGCGGCCTGGTCGGGAGCGGCGCAACCCGCGGCGGTGGGTGCAGTCATCTCAGGCCTCCCCCGGCTCGTCGCCGAGCGCCACCGGCACGCCGACCAGCGAGCCGTACTCGGTCCAGGATCCGTCGTAGTTCTTCACGTTGCGGTGACCGAGCAGCTCCTGGAGCACGAACCAGGTGTGCGAGGAGCGCTCACCGATCCGGCAGTAGGCGATGGTCTCCTTGCCGTCGTCCAGCCCGGCGTCGGCGTAGATCCGGCGCAGCTCGTCGTCGGACTTGAAGGTGCCGTCCTCGTTGGCCGCCTTCGACCACGGCACGCTGATCGCGGTGGGCACGTGGCCGGCCCGCTGCGCCTGCTCCTGCGGCAGGTGGGCGGGGGCGAGCAGCCGGCCGGCGTACTCGTCGGGGCTGCGCACGTCGACCAGGTTCTTGGTGCCGATGGCGTCGACCACCTCGTCGCGGAAGGCGCGGATCGAGGCGTCCGGCTCCTGCGCGACGTACTGGGTCCGGGGGCGGGTCACCGGGTCGGCGACCAGCGGGCGGGCGTCCAGCTCCCACTTCTTGCGGCCGCCGTCGAGCAGCTTGACGTCGCGGTGGCCGTAGAGCTTGAAGTACCAGTAGGCGTACGCGGCGAACCAGTTGTTGTTGCCGCCGTAGAGGATCACGGTGTCGTCGTTGGCGATGCCCCGCTCGGAGAGCAGCGCCTCGAACTGGGTCTTGTTGACGAAGTCCCGACGGACCGGGTCCTGCAGGTCGGTCCGCCAGTCCAGCTTGATCGCGCCGGCGATGTGGCCGGTGTCGTACGCCGAGGTGTCCTCGTCGACCTCGACGAAGACGACGCCCGGGGCGTCGATGTTCTTCTCGGCCCACTCGGCCGAGACGAGTGCGGTGTCGCGACTCATCGAATCACTCCCTGGTGAGGATGGATGGTGAGCCTGCGCGGGATCGAAATCGGTGATTGTCGCACCACGCGCGGGACCCATAGAGGAACGGATCACGGGTTCGTGCGACGGCGCCGCTGCCGGGCGTGCGGTGGGAAGAGCACCGGAGGGTGGAGAGACCCTGAAGCCGGTTGGCCGCTAGGCGGCCGGAGACAGCCCCGCCGTCAGATGACGGAGCGACACAGGCAGGTGGCCACGCGGCACAGGTCGACCGCGCGCCGTTTGGTGAGGTGCGTCCCCATGAGCAGGGAGCCTAGCAGCCGTCCCGGAGAGCGCCACCGGTCCGACCAGCATGCGGGACACGACGCGGGACACGACGACGGCCCGGCCGGGAGGCCGGGCCGTCGTGCGGTTGCCCGTCAGCGGGCCGAGTTGATCGGTACGTTCGCCGCGTCGGCGGTCACCATCAGGCCCTCCGGCCTGGGCTCGACCTTGCGGACGTTGAGCTGGAACGGCAGCTCGGGCAGGGGCACGTCGATCGAGATGCCCTTGGCGTAGTTGCTCAGCAGCGTCCGGGCCAGCGGCACCGCCGGCAGCCCCTCGGCGGTCAGGTCGTTGAAGCGCAGCGCGACCTTGTTGCCCTCGGCCACGGTCACGTCGGCCGTGCCGGTGACGGTGAGCTTCTGCCCGAGGATGTCCACCGGGGCGGTCACGGCGAGCTTGCCGTTCTGCTCGCCGAGCTTCAGACCGGGGCGGTCCAGCAGGGCGGCCAGACTGTCGTAGGTGACGGTGCCGGTGCCGTCGACCTTCTCGGCGACCACGTCGCCGCTGCCCGAGCGGAGGGTGTCCAGCGAGGCCCGCACGTTCCGGGCGTCCACGTCCAACCGGGGCACGCTCACCGCGTTGCCCTCGACCGAACCCCGCACGTCGGTCAGCACGATGGAGATCCGCTCGTAGCGGCCGTCGAGCACCTGGGTCAGGAACGGGAAGCCGCCGACGTCGACCTTGGGCGGGGCGGACTGGGCGTCCTGCTTGGCGACCTCCTGCTTCACCTGGTCGGCGATGGCGCGCTCGGCCACCCCGGCCGCCACCCGGTCGGCCACGACCAGCAGCCCGACCAGGAGCAACAGGAGGACGACCAGCGTGACCAGCACCTTGCGCCCCCGCCGCCGGGGACGCTCCTCGTACGCGGGGTACGCCTCTGCCACGCCGCCTCCTCGTCCGTCGCCGTCGCTGTCCCGCGACGTCCGTGTCCACCGCGCCACCGGCGCGGGCGCACCGTTGGTACCCGAGCGCTGTGACGCTCAACCGTAGGTCAGAGGAACAGCACGCACATGGCGTACGCGGCCGGCGCGGCGAGCGCGAATCCGCCGAGCGGACCCTGCATGTGCCGGGCGATCCACAGCGTCGGCGGCTCGCCGGCCATCAGGCGGCCCGCCTCGGCGTACCCGACGGCGAGGTCGGCCAGCACGGCGGTGGCGGCAGTGACCAGGCCGATCAGCGCGGCGCTGGTCGGGGTGAAGCCGACCAGGTAGCTGCCGAGCACGGCGCTGGTCAGGGTGCCGATCATCGCCCCGGCCACCACGCCGGCCGCGCCCCTCGGCACCTGCGGGGCGAGCCGGGGCCAGGGCAGCACGGCGTCGGTGAGCCGGGCGACGGTGAGCGCGACCCCGGTGGCGGCCAGGCAGACGGTGATCGCCTGGGTGCCGGCCGGGATCCGGCTGAGCGTGATCAGGGTGGCGAACGCGACCACCCCGACCACGATGAGCAGGGTGGTGCCGAGCGAGTCGGTGACCCGGATCCGGTCCACCCGGCGGACGAGCTGACCCAGCACGCCGAGCAGGAATCCGCCCGCTGCGACATAGCCGAGCGGTGCGAGGGCGGCGATGTCCGACTGCACCGCGGCGACGTCCGCCGCGCCGGCGACGGCGGCGCTGACCACCGCGACCAGCAGCAGGGCGGGCGGGCGCATGGCCATCGTCCAGGCCAGGACGAAGAGCAGCTGCACGCCGAAGACGATGAAGGCGAAGGGCAGCCGGTGCCCCGGCCCGGCGGTCTGGGCGCCGAGTACCAGGCCCACTCCGAGCAGCGCGGCGAAACCCGCGACGGTCAGCGAGAGCGGCTTGCGCACGTCGACCGGCTCGACGACCTCCGCCTCCGGCTCCGCCGCCTCGTCGTCGGGCCGGCGGGGCGCGCCGCCCTTGCGGGCCCGGCGCGGCCCGCGCTCGCGCCGCGGCTCACCGTCGTCGGTCGGCCCGGTACGCGGGCCGGGCGGGAGGCCACGGGCGGGGCCGACCGGCCCCGAACGGGCGTCGTCGGGCCACGGGTCACGGCCGGTCTCGGGCGAGGTGGAGGGAAACACGCCCCGATCGTGCCAGACCAGGTGGCTCCGGCGGAGGTCACGGTTTCGGCAACGTTAAAACCTGCGGCGCGATCATGGGCACAACCGACAAACAGGAAAGGACGAGCGGGACTCACCTGGGCCATCAGTTACGCTCAAGCCGTTACCCGCCCGTCAGCGACGCCGGGACCCACGCAGTTCGCAGCGCCACGCCCTCCGGGCTGCCGCTGGTCGCGCGCGGCTTCGCCGCCGCCGGACGGAGGTGATCGTGTGGAGATCCTGTTGCTGGTGACCGCGCGCGCAGGTGAACCATCGGCAGTGCTGCCGGCGCTCGACCTGCTGCCGCATTCGGTCCGCACCGCACCCCGTGACGTCCGCACCCTGGTCGCCGGTCCGAGCCCGGACGCGGTGCTGGTGGACGCACGGTCCGAGCTGAGCGAGGCGCGGGCGACCTGCCGGATGCTGCACGCCACCGGACTCGGCGTGCCGCTGGTGGCGGTGGTGACCGAGGCGGGGCTGATCGCGTTGAACGCCGACTGGGGCGTGGACGACGTCATCCTGGCCAGCGCCGGCCCGGCCGAGGTGGAGGCCCGGTTGCGCCTCGCGGTCGGCCGGCTCAGCAACGCCACCGCCGGCGCCGGCGGCTCGATCCGGGCCGGCGAGCTGACCATCGACCCGGACACCTACGCGGCCAAGCTCAAGGGCCGGCCGCTCGACCTCACCTACAAGGAGTTCGAGCTGCTGAAGTTCCTGGCCCAGCACCCGGGCCGGGTCTTCACCCGGGACCAACTGCTCCGCGAGGTCTGGGGGTACGACTACTTCGGCGGCACCCGGACGGTGGACGTGCACGTCCGGCGACTGCGGGCCAAGCTCGGCTCGGAGTACGAGTCGATGATCGGCACGGTCCGCCAGGTGGGCTACAAGTTCGTGGTCCCGCCGTCGCGGTCGCTGCCGGAGGCGGAGCACACCCCGCGGCCGGCCCGGGCGGAGCACGCCTGATCACCGGTCTGCACGATCGGGCCGCATCGCCGGTTTGAGCCGCGACCGTCGCGGTTCCACCCGTCCGGAGCAGTGTTTCCGATACGCCCCTTTTGCCCTGCTTGTCGGCCCTATTCTCAGGGCGAGTTGGCGGCGAAAGGGGCGACGGTGCGGGCACTGACCACGGGGGCGACGAGGGGACCGGCCCACGGTCCACACCGGCGGTGGCACTGATGGGCCCCCGGAACACCGGCCGCGCCGTGGGCGTCGTCGTCCTCGTGCTGGCCGCCCTGCTCGGCTCCGCGTACGTGCTCGGTCGGAGCCTGCTCCCCGACCAGCCCCGCTCCCGGGCCGGCGTCACGGCCAGCGTCCACGACACCGAGTACGCCGACCAGTCGCCCGGGTCCGGCAGCCCCACGGACGCCCCGTCGGGCCGCGCCGAGGCCGGCCAGGAGCCCGAGGCCCCTCGCGCGACCGAGAACCCGGACGACGGCCCGTCCGGCACCCGGGTGACCACCGGCTCCCCCAAGGTGGCGCTCACCTTCGACGACGGGCCGGACCCGCAGTACACCCCGCAGGTGCTGGAGATCCTCCGTCAGTTCCACGTCCGGGCCACCTTCTGCGTGGTCGGCGAGAACGCGCAGGCCCACCCGGACCTGATCCGGGCGATCGTGGCCGACGGGCACACCCTGTGCAACCACACCTGGCAGCACGACGTGCAGCTGGGCCAGCGCTCCCCCGCCACGATCCGGGCCGACCTGCTGCGGACCAACCAGGCGATCCACGACGCCGTGCCCGACGCCCCCATCGCCTGGTACCGGCAGCCCGGCGGCGCCTGGACGTACCCGGTGGTGTCGGTCGCCCAGGAGCTGGGAATGACCTCGGTGCACTGGAACGTGGACCCGGCGGACTGGGAGGTGCCCGGCGCCGCCCGGATCGCCACCCAGGTCACCCGGAGCGTCGGGCCCGGCTCGATCGTGCTGCTGCACGACGCCGGCGGGGACCGGCAGGGGACGGTCGACGCGCTGCGTCACATCCTGCCCGACCTGACCAGCCGCTTCCGCCTGGAGGCACTGCCGGTCGACGGCGCCACCTGAGCCCCCGCGCCGATGGGGCTACGGTGACGGGGTGAGCAGCGCGGAACCGACGACCGACCGGGTGGCCCGGGCCGACCGACTCGCCCCGGCCGAGGTGGCCGAGGCCCTCGCGCTGGCCCGCCTCGCCGGCGACGCCGACGGGGCGGACCCGTTCGACGAGCACACGCTGCTGCGGCTGCGGGACCCGGAGGCACCGGCCGTGCACCTGACCGCCCGCGCCACCGACGGCACCCTGACCGGGTACGCCCACGTGGACACCTCCGACCCGGCGGCCGGCGTCGGCGCGGAGCTGGCGGTCCATCCGGCGTACCGGCGGCGGGGCACCGGCCGGGCGCTGGCCCGGGGCGTACTGGCGGCGGCGTCCGGGCCGGTGCGGGCCTGGGCGCACGGCGACCACCCCTCCGCCGCGGCGCTCGCCGTCGACCTGGGCTTCACCCGCGCCCGGGTGCTCTGGCAGCTGCGCCGCTCGCTCGCCGCCGCGCTGCCCGCGCCCCGGCTGCCGGACGGCGTCGTGCTGCGCGCCTTCCGCCCCGGCGCGGACGACGAGGCCTGGCTCGCGCTGAACACCCGCGCCTTCGCCGCGCACCCGGAGCAGGGCCGGTGGACCCCGGCCGACCTGCGCGCCCGGCTGGCCGAACCGTGGTTCGACCCGGCCGGTTTCCTGCTCGCCGTCGAGGAGGCCAGCGGCCGTCTGCTCGGCTTCCACTGGACCAAGGTGCACGAACGTCCCGGCTCGGCCCGGATCGGCGAGGTCTACGTGCTCGGGGTGGACCCGGCGGCGCACGGCGGTGGGCTCGGCCGGGCGCTGACCACCGCCGGCCTGGCCCACCTGCGGGACGCACGCGGGCTGGACCGGGTGATGCTCTACGTCGACGAGTCGAACAGCAGCGCGGTGGCGCTCTACGAGCGGATCGGTTTCGCCCGCTGGTGCGGGCACGTCAACTACCAGCTGGGCTGATCACCTCGGCGGTCGTCGGCGATCGGGGCCGTCCGGGCGGTCACCGCGCGGTAACGGCAGCGCATCGGCGGGATAACGACCGTCCCGGCAAGTCGGATAAATGGCGATAGCAGGCCGGCAGTTCACCTATCGGACAACCATCCCTCAGGCCGTGGCCACCCCGTCGGCCGCGCTTGTTCATCTTCCGTTCACTTCTGACCGGCGAACCGTCTACCTGGCACTCCTAGCTTTCGTGTCAGCCGGTCAGAGCCGGCGCCCGGGCCCCTTCCGGGCGACCTGACCAAAGACGTGAAGGGAAACCCTCAGGTGAAGCTCCAGCGGCACGGCACCATCGCCTGCCTCGCTCTTACCGCGGTGCTCGGTCTCAGTGCATGCGGCTCGGACAACAACGAGCCGACCGGCACGTCCGCCTCGGGTTCCGCCAGTGCGGCGGACTGCGCCAAGGGCACGCTGAACGCGCAGGGCTCCTCCGCGCAGAAGAACGCCATGGCCGAGTGGATCAAGGCGTACCAGCAGAAGTGCGCCGGTACGACGATCAACTACGAGCCGACCGGCTCGGGCGCCGGCATCCAGGCCTTCATCGCCGGCACCGCCGACTTCGCCGGCTCCGACTCCGCCCTTAAGGAGGAGGAGAAGCCGCAGGCCGACGCCAAGTGCGCGGGCGGCCAGGCGCTCAACCTCCCGATGGTGATCGGCCCGGTCGCGGTGGTCTACAACGTCGCCGGCGTGGACAACCTCCAGCTCACCCCGACCACGCTCGCGAAGATCTTCGCCGGCAAGGTCACCAAGTGGGATGACGCGGCCATCAAGGCCGACAACCCGAACGCGAAGCTGCCGGCCGCCGCGATCCAGACGGTGCACCGCTCCGACGAGTCGGGCACCACGGACAACTTCACCAAGTACCTCGCCAAGACCGCCACCGCGGACTGGACCTTCGGCAACAACAAGGCGTGGAAGGCCCCGGGTGGCGTCGGCGCCGCGAAGTCGGACGGCGTGGCCAGCAAGGTCAAGAGCACCGTCGGCACGATCAGCTACGTCGAGTGGTCCTACGCCGAGAACTCCGGCCTCAAGAAGGCCAAGGTCCAGAACGGCGCCGGTGAGTTCACCGAGCTGACCGCCGAGTCGGCCGGCAAGACCATCGCCGGGGCCAAGATCGAGGGCCAGGGCGACGACCTCAAGATGTCGATCGACTACAACACCAAGGAGGCCGGGGCCTACCCGATCGTCCTGGTGACCTACGAGATCGTCTGCAGCAAGGGCCTCGCGGCCGACAAGCTCCCGCTGGTCAAGGGCCTGCTCGGCCACGCCGCCAGCGCGGAGGGCCAGGCCGACCTGGTCGAGCTGGGCTACGCCCCGCTGCCCGACTCGGTCCGCACCAAGGTCGAGGCCGCGGTCAAGAACCTCAGCTGACCTTCCCGAGCGACACCACCTCTCAATTCGAAGCGAGCGAGCAGATGGGTGAAACCCCTCACCGCTCGGCACACGCCGGCACCGGCGGGACGAGCGTGACCTCAGGTCACGACCGGCTCGCCGGTGCCTCGGCGCGTGTGGCCGAGACCTCCGTCAATGGCGGCCGGACTCCGGGCGGCGACGGGCTGGGCGGCGGCGGCGCGCTGCCCCGGGCCCGGGCCTTCGGTGCGGAACGCGCGTTCCGCGGCCTGACCCTGGCCGCCGGAACCGCCGTGCTGGTCATCATCGCGGCCATCGCGATCTTCCTGATCGCCAAGGCCGTTCCCGCGCTGCAGGCCAACTCCGAGAACTTCTGGACCTTCGAGGGCTGGTTCCCCAACGAGAACCCGCCCACGTTCGGCATCGGCGCGCTCGCCTTCGGCACCGTGCTCACCGCGCTGCTGGCACTGCTCATGGCGGTGCCGGTGGCGCTGGGGATCGCCCTCTACCTCTCCCACTACGCCCCGCGCCGGCTGGGCAACGGTCTCGGGTTCCTGATCGACCTGCTGGCCGCCGTGCCGAGTGTGGTCTTCGGGCTCTGGGGCCGGGACTACTTCGTCGGGCCCATCTCGGACCTGTCGGCGTGGCTGAACAAGTACTTCAGCTGGATCCCGATCTTCGGCGGCGACGGACCGTTCGGGAACTCGATCCTGCTCGGGTCGGTGGTGCTGGCGATCATGGTGCTGCCGATCATCACCTCGCTCTCCCGGGAGGTCTTCCTCCAGACCCCGACCGCCAACGAGGAGGCCGCCCTCGCGCTGGGCGCCACCCGCTGGGAGATGCTGCGCACCGCAGTGCTGCCGTACGGGCGGCCCGGCATCATCGCCGCCGTCATGCTCGGCCTCGGCCGGGCGCTCGGCGAGACCATCGCGCTGGCGCTGACCCTCGGCTCCACCTACGCCATCTCGTTCAACATCCTCGAGAGCGGCGGCAACACCATCGCGGCGAACATCGCCAACCGGTTCGCCGAGGCGAACGACACCGGCCGGGGCGCGCTGATCGCCTCCGGTCTGGTCCTCTTCGCCATCACCCTGATCGTCAACATCACCGCCCGGGCGATCATCTACCGCCGCCGCGAGTTCACGGAGTCGGCCGCATGACCACCACCCTCACCTCACACCGTCCCCGCCCGCCGGCGCAGCCGGTGACCCTGCAGGCCCGGCGCCTGCCCGCGTACGCCGCCCCCGCGATCGCGGTGGCGGCCCTGCTGCTCGCCGCCGGGATCGTCTACGGCGCCAACCTCGGCGGCCCGGTCCTGGTCGTCGTCGTCGGCGCGCTGCTCTACCTGGCCGGCCTCTTCGCCGCCGCCAACGCGGTCGAAGGCCGCCGGTCGGCCCGCAACCGCACCTGGAGCGCGCTGATCCACTCCGCCTTCGTGCTGGCCGTGCTGCCCCTGGCCTCGGTGGTCTGGACGCTGTTCAGCAAGGGCACGGAACGCCTCGACGGCAACTTCTTCGGCACCTCGATGAACAACATCGGGGCCCGGGACGCCAACGGCGGCGCCTACCACGCCATCATCGGCACGCTGGAGCAGGTCGGCATCGCCACCCTGATCACCGTCCCGCTCGGGGTGCTCTGCGCGATCTACGTGGTCGAGTACGGGCGGGGCCGGTTCGCCTTCGCGATCCGGTTCTTCGTCGACGTGATGACCGGCATCCCGTCGATCGTCACCGGCCTCTTCGTGCTGGCGTTCTGGGTGCTGATCGTCTCGCCGTGGTTCAACGACGGCCGGCCCGGCTTCTCCGGCTTCGCCGCCGCGCTGGCGCTCAGCGTGCTGATGCTGCCGACCGTGGTCCGCTCCACCGAGGAGATGCTGCGCCTCGTCCCGGCGCCGCTGCGCGAGGGCGCGTACGCCCTCGGCGTGCCGAAGTGGAAGACCATCCTGCGGGTCGTGGTGCCGACGGCGCTGCCGGGCATCGTCACCGGCATCATGCTCGCCATCGCGCGGGCCGCCGGCGAGACCGCCCCGGTGCTGCTCGTCGCCGGCGGCGGCGCGGCGATCAACTTCAACCCGCTCGAGAACAACCAGTCGTCGCTGGCCCTCTTCGTCTACCAGCAGGCCGGCGAGGCCTCGAAGTACTCGCCGGCGCGGGCGTGGACCGCGGCGTTGACCCTGGTCGCCCTCGTACTCGTCCTCACCATCGCGGCGAAGTTGCTGGCCCGTCGCAACCGGCTCGCCCGATGATCCCCGGAGGTACCGCCACCATGGCCAAGCGCATCGACGCCACCAACGTCACCGCCTACTACGGCGGCTTCAAGGCGATCGAGAACATCAACCTGACCGTCGAGCCCAAGACGGTGACCGCCCTGATCGGCCCGTCCGGCTGCGGCAAGTCCACCTTCCTGCGCTCGATCAACCGGATGCACGAGGTGCTCCCCGGCGCCCGGGTCGAGGGCAGCCTGACCATCGACGGTCAGGACATCTACGACCGGGACGTGGACGTCACCGCGGTGCGCCGCATGATCGGCATGGTCTTCCAGCGGCCCAACCCGTTCCCGACCATGAGCATCTTCGAGAACGTGGTGGCCGGGCTGCGCCTCAACGGCGTCCGGAAGAAGTCGATCCTGGACGAGGCCGCCGAGAAGGCGCTGCGCTCGGCCAACCTCTGGGACGAGGTTAAGGACCGGCTCGCCAAGCCGGGCGCCGGCCTCTCCGGCGGTCAGCAGCAGCGCCTCTGCATCGCCCGCACGATCGCGGTCGAGCCGCAGGTGGTGCTGATGGACGAGCCCTGCTCGGCGCTGGACCCGATCTCCACGCTGGCCATCGAGGACCTGATGTTCCAGCTCAAGGACAAGTTCACGATCATCATCGTCACGCACAACATGCAGCAGGCCGCCCGGGTGTCGGATCGGACCGCCTTCTTCTCCATCGAGAAGACCGGCGACCCGGGCCGGCTGATCGAGTACGACAACACGCAGAAGATCTTCAGCAACCCGAGCGTGAAGAAGACCGAGGACTACATCACCGGCCGCTTCGGCTGAGCCGCTGGTTCCCGGTCCGCGAGGGGCGTCGGTCGCACTGACCGGCGCCCCTCGGCGTCTCCGGCGACCGGCGTGCCTCTCTCGGCCCCGGCCCGCTCCACACCGCCTGCACCGTCCGGCACGTGCCGGCGCCGGCCGCGTCGACCGGGTGCCCGCGCGTTTTGCGGCGTGTCGGGGTGTCCCGGTCGCCGGATACCCCGACACGCCGCAAACGGCGGCGGGGCCGGTCTCCGGCGGGCGGCGGCCGGCGGGCGGCCGCGGAAGAGGAGGAGTGGCGGGTGCAGTTCAGGAGAGGACGAAGCGGGGCTCGCCGTCATCGGGGAGGTCCAGGCGCGGGGTGACCGGGGTGGCGGCGTCCCGGTCGGCCGCCGCCCGCGCCACGCCGGCCAGGTCGCCGGCGGCGACCACCTGGGCCAGGGTGACCAGCGTCGGCGGCAGCATGGTCAGCTCGCCGGCCTCGGCCCGGGCCAGGGCGTCCGCCGGGCGGATCCACATGGTGTGGTCGGCCTCGCCGGAGACGTCCCGGGTCCGCTGCCCCTCGGGCAGCAGCGCCATGAAGAAGTACGTGTCGAAGCGGCGCGGCTCGAACTCCGGGGTGATCCACCGGCTCCACGGCAGCAGCAGGTCCGACCGGAGGGTCAGCCACCGCCCGGCGAGCAGGTCGGCGAAGCCCACCCGGCGGGCCTCCAGGTCCTGCCGGGCGGCCTCCCACTCGTCGCCGCTGACGTCGCCGACCACGGTCGAGGCGTCCGGGCCGGCCAGCAGCACGCCGGCTTCCTCGAAGACCTCCCGCGCGGCGGCGCAGACCACCGCCTGGGCGGCCGCCGGGGCCACCCCCAGCCGGCCGGCCCACTCCGCCGGCTCCGGGCCGGCCCAGTCCAGGTGCGCCTGGGAGTCGGAGCGGTCCACCCCGCCGCCGGGGAAGGCGTACATCCCGCCGAAGGCCATCGCGGCGACCCGGCGGATGACGTACACCTCGAAGTCGTCGCCGGCCGGGCGCAGCAGCAGCACGGTGGCCGCGACCCGCGGCACCGCCGGGGTGCCACCCTCGGCGCGGAACCGGCGGGCGTGCTCGACCAGGGCGGCCGGGGCGGCGAAGCCGTCACTGTCGATCGTCATCCCGCGAGCCTAGTTCCCGAGCTGTGGATCGCCCGACCGGCCGGTCGGCGATCTTCGTTAGCCTGCCGGCATGACACGTTGGGGAATCCTGGCCACCGGGTACATCGCCGGCCGCTTCGCCGAGGACCTGCGCCTGGTGCCGGGGGCCGAACTGGTCGCGGTCGGCTCGCGGACCGCCGAGAGCGCCGAGCGGTTCGCCGCCCGGCACGGCATCCCCCGGGCGTACGCCTCGTGGACCGAGCTGGCCGCCGACCCGGACCTCGACGTGATCTACGTGGCCACCCCGCACGCCGCCCACCACGAGGCGACCCGGGTCTGCCTGGACGCCGGCCGGGCGGTGCTGGTGGAGAAGCCGTTCACCCTCGACCTGCCGAGCAGCAGCGAGCTGGTCGAGTCCGCCCGCGCCCGTGGGGTCTTCCTGATGGAGGCCATGTGGATGCGGACGAACCCGCTCGTCCTGCGGCTGGTCGAACTGATCGCCGACGGGGCGATCGGCGAGGTGACCAGCGTCCGGGCGGACTTCGGCGCGGCCGGGCCGTTCCCGCCCGAACACCGGATGCGGGCCCGCACCCTCGGCGGCGGCGCCCTGCTCGACCTCGGCGTCTACCCGGTGAGCCTGGCCCACCTGCTGCTCGGCGTTCCGCAGCACGTGCACGCCTGGGCGAAGCTCGGCCCGGAGGGCGTGGACGAGAACACCGGCATCGTCCTCGGGTACGACTCGGGCGCGGTCGCCACGCTCGGCTGCGGCATGGTCGGCGCGACCGCGATCACCGCCTCGATCACCGGCACCACCGGCCGGATCGACCTGCCCGAGCCGTTCTACCGGCCGGGGTCGGCGGTGCTGCACCGGGCCGGCGCCGAGCCGGAGATCATCCCCGCCGACCTCACCGGTGGCGGCTACCAGCACGAGGCCGCCGAGGTGCAGCGCTGCCTGGCGGCGGGGCTGACCGAGAGCCCGCTGGTGCCGCACTCCGCCACCCTAGAGGTGATGGGGCTGCTGGACGGCATCCGGGAGCGGATCGGCGTGCACTACGCGTGAGGGGCCCCCTGCCGGTGGCGGGGAGCCCCTCGACGGGCGGTACGGCCGGGATCAGAACAACGGCCGGACCACCAGGTAGGTCAGGCAGGCGATCAACGCGGCCGCCGGGAACGTGATGATCCAGGCGAGCACGATGTTGCCCGCGACGTTCCAGCGCACCGCGGAGAGCCGCTTGGTGGCGCCCACACCCATGATCGCCGAGGTGATCGTGTGGGTGGTGGAGATCGGGGCCTTCAGCACCAGGGCGTTGAAGTAGAGCACCATGCTGGCCACCGTCTCGGCGGCGAAGCCCTCCGGCGGGCCCAGGTCGATGATCTTGCGGCCGAGGGTGCGGATGATCCGCCAGCCGCCCGCGTAGGTGCCCAGCGCCAGCATGGTCGCCGAGGTCCAGAACACCCAGCCGGGGATGTGCGTCTTGTCGTCCTGGAAACCACCGGTGTAGAGGGCCAGCACCACGATGCCCATGGTCTTCGCGGCGTCCTGCATGCCGTGGCCGACCGACATGGCCGCCGCCGAGGCGGTCTGCGCCCAGCGGAAGCCCCGGTTGAGCTTGCCCGGCTGCCCCTTCCGGAACAGCCAGAGGATGGCCAGCATCAGCAGGTAGCCGAGGGTGAGGCCGACGATCGGCGACAGGATCATCGGGACGATGACCTTCTGACCGATGTTCGCCCACTGCACCACGCCGCCGCTGGCGAGCAGGGTCGCCCCGACCAGGCCGCCGAAGAGGGCGTGCGAGGAGGACGACGGCAGGCCGAAGTACCAGGTGATCAGGTTCCACGCGATGGCGCCGAGCACCCCGGCGAAGACCACCCCCAGGCTGGCCACGCCCGTGGGCAGGGTGACCAGGCCGTCGCCGACGGTCTTGGCCACCCCGGCGCCAAAGTGCGCGCCGACGAAGTTGCCGACCGCGGCCAGGAGCAGGGCGATCCGGGGTGTCAGCGCCCGGGTGGAGACGCTGGTCGCGATCGCGTTGGCGGCGTCGTGGAAGCCGTTGGTGTAGTCGAACACCAGGGCCACCACGATCACCGCCAGCACGGCGATGAGTTCGGGACTCACAGGATCAGGACTCCTTGACCGCGATGGTCTCGACGGTGTTGGCCACGTGCTCGAAGGCGTCGCAGGCGGCCTCCAGCTCGTCGGCCACCTCCTTCATCTTCAGCACGGTCAGCGCGTCGTACTCACCGGAGAAGAGCCGGACCAGCAGCATCCGGTACATCTGGTCGCCGTTGTTCTCGAGCCGGTTGCACTCGATCCAGTAGTCCTCGAGATCCTTCATCGACTTCAGCCGGGGCATCGCCTCGGCGGTCAGCTTGGCCTGCTGGTCGAGCACGGTCACCAGCTCGTGCAGTTCGCGCGGCAGGGCCGGGAGCTTGGTCAGGCCGTACAGGTAGAGCAGGTTGCCGACCGCCTCGAGGTGGTCCATCACGTCGTCGAGCAGCGAGCCCAGTCGGTAGATGTCCTCCCGGTCGAACGGGGTGATGAAGGTCGAGTTGATCTTCTTGTACAGCTCGTGGGTGATCTGGTCGCTGTCGTGCTCGACCTCGGTCAGCCGCTCGCTCACGGACTGGACGTCGACGCCGGGCAGGGCCAGCTCGTTCAGCAGTTCGGTGCCCTTCACCAGATTCTGTGCGGCCCTGGTGAAGAGCTCATAGAAGGCGCCCTCGGTGGGACGGAAGGAAAACTTCACAGCACGGACCTCGTCGTGTCGGTGGAAGGGTGGCCGACGCCGCCGGGGCGTCTGCTCTGGGCATGCTAAGGACATGGGAAAACCGGGCATTCCCCGGCCCACCCCTGGTCAGGCCCGATTCACCGCTCGTTCACCCGCCGTTCACCTTCACCCCTTCATCGTCGGCCCGCAACCGGTCGCGCTCGCGCTCGACGTCGAAACCGGCAGCCGGATACCCCAGATGCAGACCGGCGAACGTCTCCCGCAGCAGGTGGGCCACCGCCCAGTCCCGGTACCACTTGCGGTCCGCCGGCACCACGAACCAGGGCGCGGCCTCCGTTCCGCACCGCTGGAGCGCCTCGGCGTACGCGGCCTGGTAGTCGTCCCAGCGGGCCCGGGAATCGAGGTCCGACGGGTTGTACTTCCAGTGCTTGCGGGAGTCGGTCAGCCGCTCCAGCAGCCGCTCGCCCTGCTCCTCGCGGGAGATGTGCAGCATCACCTTGACCAGGGTCACCCCGGCGTCGACCAGCTCGCGCTCGAAGGCGTTGATCTCGTCGTACCGGGCCCGCCAGGTGGCCTCCGGGACCAGCTCCGCCACCCGGGCCACCAGCACGTCCTCGTAGTGTGAGCGGTTGAACACCCCCACGTACCCGGGCGGGGGCAGCGCCCGCCGGATCCGCCAGAGGAAGTCGTGCCGCAGCTCCTCCTCGGTGGGCGGGCCGAAGGAGCGGATGTGCAGGCCCAGCGGGTTCATCGCGCCCGCGACCCGCTTGACCGTGCCGTCCTTGCCGCCGCAGTCCATCGCCTGGAGCACCAGCAGCACCCGACCCGGCCGGCCCGGGGCCAACTCCGCGCCACCCATGGTGGGCGCCGACGCGGGCGCGTCCGGCTCGCCGGCGGCCTTCGCGGTGGCGAAGAGCATCTCCTGCTGTTCGCCCAGCTCCGCGCCGAGCAGTTCGACCTGCTCCCGGGCCCAGGCCTTGCGGGACCGGCCACCGCCGGCCGCCGCCGGCAGCCCCGGGGTCGAGCGGGGATCGACCGTACGCGGGTCGACCGCCCCCGGTGAGACCCGGAGCAGGTCCCGCATCTTTCCGCCCTCGGGTGCCACGATGTCCGATCCATCGACTGCGCTCATCCCGCGATCATCGCCCACCTCGCCCCCCGCCGCCTCCCGAGCACCACCCGCCCTCCCCTCCACTCCCCCACCCCGCCCAAGATCCGCGCACGTTCGGAGAATGAGTGGCCTCGGCGCTCCGAGGCCCCGCTTTCTCGGAAAGTGCGCGCTGTCGGACGGGGCTGGCGGGAGTGGGTGTCACGTTTTGGGGCGGTGGGGCGTCCGGTGGGCGGGGAGAATGCCGTCGGGTGGGGAGGCGACTGTGACGGTGGACGCGGTGAGCGAGTTCGAGGCCGAGCGCGGGCGGCTGATGGCGGTGGCGTACCGGATGCTGGGCAGCCGGAGCGAGGCCGAGGACGCCGTACAGGAGACCTGGCTGCGCTACGCCACTGCCCTCGGCGACCCGGCCGCCCGCGCCGAGGTGCGGCACCTGGGCGGCTGGCTCACCACCACCTGCGCCCGGATCTGCCTCGACCTGCTCCGCTCCGCCCGGGTACGCCGGGAGACGTACCCGGGGCAGTGGCTGCCCGAGCCGCTGGTGACCCCGCTGGGCGCGGCCCCGGAGCCGGACGGCTTCGCCCCCGATCCGGCCGAGCGGGCCGTCCGCCGCGACCAGCTCGGCACCGCCCTGCTGGTGGTGCTGGAACGGCTCACCCCCGAGCAGCGGGTGGCCTTCGTGCTGCACGACGTCTTCGCGGTGCCGTTCGGCCAGATCGCCGAGGCGCTCGGCACCAGCCCGGAGGCGGCCCGGCAGCTCGCCTCCCGGGCCCGCCGCGCGGTCAACGCCCCGGACGCGCCCCGGCACACCGCCGACCTGGTCGAGCAGCAGCGGGTGGTGTCCGCCTTCGTGGCCGCCACCGAGTCCGGCGACCTGGCGGGGCTGATGCGGGTGCTGGCGCCGGACGTGGTGCTGATCGGCGACGGCGGCGGGCACGCCCCGGCCGCCCGCAACCCGATCGCCGGGGCCGACAAGGTCGCCCACTTCACCCTCGGCCTCTTCAGCCAGGCCGGCCGCTTCGGCCACCGGGTACGCGCCCGGCCCGTGCTGGTGGACGGGACGCTCGGGTTGCAGATCGAGACCACCCGGCCCGACGGGCGGACGCAGCGGCTGGTCAGCTCGTTCGCCGTGGACGGCGGGCGGATCACCGGCATCTTCAACCAGCTCAACCCGGACAAGCTGACCCGGGTGGCGGAGATCGGCGCCGAGGACGGCTGGCCACAGCGCTGGTGAGGCCGGCTCAGACCACCAGGGCCAGCCACTTCCGGTACGACGTGGCGAACGGCTCGGTGCCGTCGCCCAGCGCGCCCAGCAGCCAGCGCGACGCCGCCTCCGCCTCGGCCACCAGGTCGTCGGGGTAGCCGAACCGCTCCCGGTGCTCGGCGAACTCGTCCTCGTCGCGCAGCTCGACCGCCCCGGTGGCACGCCGGCGCACCACGTCCAGGTCCAGGTCGAACAGGTGCACGGTGTCGTCGCCCTCCCAACGGGCCGGGGTGGTGATGTCGCAGTAGACCTCGCTGGTCCGCGGCGGCGGGTTGAACATGCCCGTCCACCAGGCGTGGTGCGGCACCAGGAGCACGAAGGGGATCTGCTCCACCGAGGGCCGGCCGTGGTAGACCGACTCGGTGCCGGCCGGCACACCCAGCCAGACCCCCAGGTCGTCCTCGGTGAGCCGGCGGGCCGGGTAGTCGCGGTGGGCGCTGCCGTCGTACTTGCGGTAGATCACGCGGACCACGTCGCTCGGCATGAGTCGCACCCTAACCGATTCCGCCCAACGGTCGCTGCGCGGAAGTAACCGGTCACGATCGGGTATCCCACGCGGCCGGGTGGCGCGCCCGGTGTCGGCGTCGGCGGGTACCGTCGCACGGTGACTCCGCCGCGCACCGCCACCGGTTCCGCCACCCCCCGCGGCCGGCGTCGGGGCGCCCGGCCCAGCGGCGGCGAGCTGCTGGCCGCTGCGGTCGGCGCGGTGCCCGGTGGCGCGGCCCGCCCCGGCCAGCAGCAGATGACCGAGGCGATCGAGCACAGCATCGGCTCCGGCGAGCACCTGCTGGTGCAGGCGGGCACCGGCACCGGCAAGTCCCTGGCCTACCTCGCCCCCGCGCTGACCGTCGACGGCCCGGTGGTGGTCTCCACGGCCACCCTGGCGTTGCAGTCCCAGCTGGTCGACCACGACCTGCCCCGGCTGGCCGACGCGGTGGAGCCGCTGCTCGGCCGACGGCCCACCTTCGCGGTGCTCAAGGGCCGGCACCACTACCTCTGCCTGGCCCGGCTGGACAACTCCACCGAGGAGGAGCCGGAGGACACCCTCTTCGACGCCCCGGCGGCGCGGCCCGGGGGCGGCACCAAGTGGCTCGGCGAGGCCGGGCGGCTGGGCAAGCAGGTCCAGCGGCTGCGCGACTGGGCCGACGAGACGGCCACCGGTGACCGGGACGAGCTCGACCCGGGCGTCGACGACCAGGCCTGGCGGCTGGTCTCCATGCCGGCGCGAGAGTGCGTCGGTGCGTCCCGCTGCCCGTTCGGCCAGGAGTGCTTCGCCGAGGCGTCCCGGGCCCGGGCGCGGGAGGCCGACATCGTGGTCACCAACCACAGCCTGCTCGCCGTCGACATGATCGCCGGCCGGCACATCGTGCCGCCGCACAAGCTGCTCATCGTCGACGAGGCGCACGAGCTGGCCGACCGGGTCTCCTCGGCCGCCCAGGCCGAGCTGGTCCCGGAGCTGGTCGACCGGTCCGCCCGGCGGGCCCGGCCGCTGCTGCGACCGGACGTCGCCGAGCGGCTGACCGAGGCCGGCGACGCGCTCGCCGTCGGGCTGGCGGAGGCGCCGGCCGGGCGGATCACCGCCGGGCTGCCGGCCCCACTGCGCGAGGCGTGCACGCTGCTCGACGCGGCGACCCGGGCTGCGCTGGACGCGATCGGCGACGTCAAGGCCGACGACCCGGACCCGGTGCGCAAGCAGCAGGCCAAGGCGGTGCTGGACGAGCTCTCCACCACCGCCCAGCGGCTGCTGGAGGAGGCCGACCACGACGTGGCCTGGGTGGAGAAGCCGGAGAACGGCAGCCGCCGGGCGCTGGTGGTCGCGCCGCTGTCGGTCGCCGGCACCCTCACCACCCACCTGTACGACGAGCGCACCGTGGTCGCCACCTCGGCCACGCTCGCGCTGGGCGGGCGCTTCGACACGGTGGCCCGGGCGTTGGGGCTGGACGCTCCCCCGCCCGCCCCGCCGTCGCCGGCCGCCGCCGCGATGGCCGTGACCGCCGCCGCCGGTCGGCCGGGCGGCACGCCGGGCGCCGGATCGGAGGCCGGCGGGGTGGCGGTCGCCGCGGGCAGCCGGGCCGCGACCGGCACCGTGCCCGCCACCGAGGGCCCGGGCTGGCGGTCGTTGGACGTCGGCTCCCCGTTCGACTACGCCCGGCAGGGCATCCTCTACGTGGCCGCGCACCTGCCCCGCCCGAGCGTGTCGGGGCTGCCCGAGGCGGCGGGCGAGGAGCTGCTGGGGCTGGTCGGCGCGCTCGGTGGCCGTACCCTCGGGCTCTTCTCGTCGCGGCGGGCGGCGCAGCAGGCCGCGGAGCTGCTGCGCGCGCGGACCGACCTGCCGGTGCTGCTCCAGGGCGAGGAGGCGCTGCCGCTGCTGGTCCGCCGGTTCCGGGAGGAGCGGTCGAGCTGCCTGTTCGGGGTGATGTCGCTCTGGCAGGGGGTGGACGTCCCCGGCGACGCGTGCCAGCTCGTGGTGATCGACCGGCTGCCCTTCCCGCGCCCGGACGAGCCGCTGGCCGCCGCCCGGGCGGCGGCGGTGGACGCCGGTGGCGGCTCGGGTTTCGCGGCGGTCAGCGTGCCGATCGCGGCCGTCCGGCTGGCCCAGGGGGTGGGCCGGCTGATCCGGGCCACCGGCGACCGGGGTGTGGTCGCGGTGCTGGACTCGCGGCTGGAGACGGCGCGCGGCTACGGGCCGTTCCTGCGCCGCTCGCTCCCCCCGTTCTGGTACACCACCCGCCCCGACGTCGCCCGCGGCGCCCTCGAACGCCTCGCCAAGGCCTGACCTCCCTCCCCCTCCCGCCCCCAAGCGCTTCTGCGGCTAGGTCGCCACACGCCGCAAACGGCCGCATCGCCAGGCGCGGAAGCCGCGACACGCCGCAAACGGCGGTGCGGGCGGCGAGGAGGCGCGGCACGGCCCGCGCGGCCCGCGACGCGAGGGGCCCGCCCCCGGGAAGGGGGCGGGCCCGTTTTGCGGATCTGCGCGGTCAGGGCGCGTGGGAGGCGACCACCACCGCGTCCGGCGGGGTGTCCGGGACGGTACGCGCGGCCAGCCGGCGGACCGCGGTGTTGAGCACCGCGATCAGCGGCACCGCCACCAGCGCGCCGGTGATGCCGGCCAGCACCACGCCGGCCGCGATCCCGATGATCACCGCGAGCGGGTGGATGGCCACCGCCCGGCCCATGATCAGCGGCTGGAGGACGTGGCCCTCGACCTGCTGCACCCCGATCACCGCACCCAGAATGATCAACGCGGTCACCGGGCCGCTGTCGACCAGCGCCACCAGCACCGCCACGACACCGGAGAGCGCGGCGCCGACGATCGGGATGAACGCGCCCAGGAAGACCAGCGCGGCCAGCGGGAACGCGAACGGCACGTCGAAGATGACGAGGAAGATGCCGATGCCGACCGCGTCGATGAAGGCGACCAGCACCGTGGCCCGCACGTACGCGCCGAGCGTGGCCCAGGAGGCCCGGCCGGCGTCGTCGACCTTCCAGCGGGCGGCCACCGGCAGCAGCCGGACCAGGAACCGCCAGATGTTGTTGCCGTCACGCAGGAAGAAGAAGGTGGCGAAGAGCACCAGGACGGTGCCGGTCAGCACCTCGGCCAGGGTGCTCGCGGTGGCGAGGGCGCCGCTGGTGAACTTCTCGGTGTTGCCGTTCACCCAGGCCTGCGCCTCGTCGATGTAGCGCTCCAACTGGCCGTCGGAGAGGTGCAGCGGGCCGGTCTTGAGCCAGTTCTGGATCTGCCGTACGCCCTGCGACGACTTCTCGCTCAGCTCCGGCACGCCCTGGATGAACTCGTTCACCACCAGGGTCAGCGTGCCGACCACCGCCGCCAGGCCGCCGACCAGCACCACGGCCGTCGCCAGCGACCGGGGGAAGCGCGCCCTGAGCAGCCAGCCGACGGCCGGCGCGAGCAGCGCCGAGAGCAGCAGCGCCACCGCCAGCGGGATGATCACGATGCTGATCGTGCCGACGATCTTCAGCACCGCCCAGGTGACCACGCCGATCACGATCAGCCGCCACGACCAGGCGGCGGCGATCCGCAGCGCGTGCGGCACGTCCGCGTCGTCGCGGCTGCTGGTCGAGGTGTGCATCGCGGCGGGCGGCTCCGCGCCGACCACGGTCGCCGACCTCGGCGCGGCCGGCCCCGGGGACGCCGGCGAGGCGATCCGGGCCTCCTCGGGCACGTCGGCGGGGGTGGAACGACCGGAGCGCACCGACTCCCGCCCGGACTCGTACGCGCGGCGGAGCCGACCGCGTACCCGCTCGAAGCGGCTCAAGCGCACCTCCTCAGGATGGAACCGGGCCGCCCAGGACGACGGTCCGGACAGGGTACGTCCGACAGCGACACCGTAGGGCAGTTCCGCCACACATTGCCCCCGCCCAGCACCGCTCAACCGCGGCGACGATCGCCCCCGGGCACGCGGTAGCGTCTTCGCGTGACCGCCGATCAGAACCTCGACTCCGGCCTGCCGATCCGTCTGCTGCACGACCGGGTGCTGGTGCGGGTGGAGGGCAGCGAGGGTGAGCGCCGCTCCACCGCCGGCATCGTGATCCCGGCCACCGCCGCCGTGGGCAAGCGGCTGGCCTGGGCGACCGCGGTGGGGGTGGGGCCCAACGTCCGCGCGATCGTCTCCGGTGACCGGGTGCTCTTCGACCCCGACGAACGCTCCGAGGTCGAGCTGCACGGCCGGGGGTACGTCCTGCTGCGCGAGCGCGACGTGCACGCCGTCGCCGCCGAGCGGGTGGAGACCGAGTCCACCGGCAACACCGGCCTCTACCTCTAGTGCGGTGTCCACTAACGTTCACCGGGTTCCGGTTCGGCGTTGTGGATCCTCGCTATGGGGGCGAGCGACTCCCCACCGGGTGGTGGGGCGGGCCTCCGCGGGCCAACTCGATCCTCACGCCGCCGGTGGTGCACGGGGCGGCGGGGATCACGTCGGGATCGGCCAGCACCGGGGAGGTGGCGGCCGGCTCGACGGTGCGTGACCACCTGCGGGAGCACGGGAACAGCTGCGCTGGTGGTGGGTCCGCCGCCCGGGGTGCGGGTGGCGATGCTGGCAGCCGCGACCAGGTCGCGGTGCCCGGAGAATGCGCAGTGCGGGCAGGACAACGTGCGTCCACGGGGTTTGGGGACCCGCTTTCGGCAGGCGGGGCAGGTGGAGGAGGTCCCGCGTTCGTCGACCAGGTGGACGGTGATGCCGGCCAGGATTGCCTTGTCGATGAGGATCTGGATCAGCCGGCCGATCTGCCACTGCCGCAGCCGCAGGTTGTGCCGCCGCCCAGCAGGCAGGTCGAGCACGCTGCGGGGGTCACCGATGTGCAGGACACCCACCCGCTGCCGGGCAGCCCAGGAGACGACCGTGCGGGCGGCTTCATGCTGGGCCTGGCGAACCCGCCGCCGATGCCGACCCTCCACCGCCCGGGCCCGGCGGCGGTACTGCCGCCACCGCCGTGACCCCCGCTCACCCGGCTTCGGCGCCCGCCCGGCGACAGCCCGGCGGCGGGCCTTCGTGTCGGCCAGGTGCATGCGATGCTCGGCGCGGATCGCCCGCCCGGACACCAGCAGCCCATGGCCGTCGGGACCAGCCATCGCATAGGGGTGGATGATCCCCAGATCCACGCCCGCCACCCTGCCGGGATCCGGTTCCTCACCGGGCGGGTAGACCGTCACCGGGACCTCGGCGGTCACGTCCAGGAACAGCCGGCCGGCCTCACACAGCAGGGTGATCGACCGGATCTGCTCGGCCGGATACGGCAGGTCCCGTCCCAGACGCACCCACAACGGGGCGGTGCCTCTCGCGGTGGGGATCCGCACCCGGCGCCCGGCGAGGGTGAACGTGCCGTGATACCAGCGCACCGGCATCAACCCACGCCGCCGACGCGGGAACCGCGCCGACACATCATCGTCCTTGCGGCGCTTCGCCGCCGCGAACCACGCATCCGAAAACCGGTGCAACACCGACCGGGCACCCGTGGAGTCCAACTCGGCGAACGTACCCGGCCCCGACGCCGCCAACTCCCGACACAACTCCTGGTAGCCGACCAACGGCTCGTCGCCACAGCGGCGGCGCCAGGCGTTGACCTCCAACACACACGCCCACACGTCGCCAGCCGACCGCAGCAACCCGAAACACCGTCGCCGCTGCCCCGACGTCACCCGCAACCCGACACGCGCCGTCCGGTGCACGACACGCGGCGCGGCAGGATCACGACGACGAGGCACAAACCGAAGCCAACACCACCCCTACGACATTTCTCACCGGCGACCAACCCGGCGAACGTTAGTAGGACACCGCACTAGCCGATCACCTGTCGACGGCACCGGCGTGCCGTTGTTTCACCTCGACCACCGGCCGCGCCGTTTGGGCGTCCTGTCGAGGGGAAGCCAGGCCCCAATCAGGGCCCTGGGGAGGGACGATGCCGGAATTGGTGAGGAAGCTTTTGTTCTGGGGCTTCATCGCGTTCCTGATCTTCTTCATGGCGTTTCGGCCGGACGGGGCGGCGCAGATGTTCAAGGGAATCGGCGCGGGCCTGATGGCGATCTTCCAGGGCCTCGGTGACTTCATGACCAGCCTGATGACCTGACCACCGTGCGCCGGCTCCGCACCGGCGGCGCCTGGCGCGGGTCAGGGCTGCCTGGGCCCCCAGGGCACGGCCGGGGGCGGGCCGTACCAGCCGGGTGGGGGGTGGGCGGCCGGGAGCGGCGGCGGGGCCAGCACCACCGGGATCGGCACCACCGGGGAGTCCGGGGCGTCCACCGCCCGCTGCGAGCCGTCCGGGAAGCGCAGGTGGTAGCGCTGCCCGTCCCAGACCCCGACCGGCGCCTGCGGGTCACGCCCGACGAAGAACGCCCGGTACGCCGCGATCGCCTCCAGCAGTTCCCGCTCCTCCCGCACGGTGCGCTCCCGGTCGGCCGCCTTGCGGTCCAGCCCCCGGCGCATCCCGTCGCGCAGCAGTGCCAGCCGGGTGGCCGCGAACTGGTAGCCGCGCATCGCCCGCAGTCCGGCGTCGCCGCCGACCCGGCGGGCCCAGAGCCGGGCGGCGTGCCGCCGGCCGAGGCTGCCCAGGGCCGCCACCTCGGGCGGGCTGAGCCAGCCGGCCCGGACGTAGTCCGGCAGCGTCCGCTCGGTGAGCCGCCCCTCCCAGGCCCGCAGCCAGACCGCGAAGCCGACCATGCCGAAGAAGATCGGCACCATCAGCGCGACCATGCCGTACATGAAGATCACCAACTCGCCGGTGGCCTGCACCAGCGTCGGGATCAGGTTCCAGGTGCCGTGCAGCATCATCGCCAGCAGCAGGCCGGCGGCCGGCGCGAGGAACCGCACCCGGCGGTCCGCCGTCCGGGCGGCGATGCCCAGCCCGACCCCGGTCATCGAGGTGAACAGCGGGTGGGCGAAGCCGAAGAGCAGGATCCGGGTGATGAAGATGGCGAACACCTGCCGGAAGCCGGTGGCCGGGCCCCACTGGTCGGCGCCCGTCGCGTAGCCGTAGCCGCCCAGGTAGAGGATGTTCTCCACCATGGCGAAGCCGACCGCCGAGAGCCCGCAGTAGACCAGGCCGTCGGTGATGCCGGACCACTCCCGCCGCCGGAAGACCAGCAGCAGGATCGGGCCGAGCGCCTTGGTCAGCTCCTCGATGAACGGCGCCACCAGCACGCCGGTGAGCGCCTGCGGCAACCCCCAGTCCTTGAACAGCCCGGCCGCGGTCTCGTTGACCGTCAGCGAGGCGGCGGTGGAGACGAACGCGCCCCAGGCGAAGCAGAAGATCAGGTACTTCAGCGGCTCCGGCTCGTACCGGTCGAGCCAGAGGAAACAGGCGACCAGCACCGGCACCGGCAGGATCGCCGCCACCAGGCCGATGAGCAGTGCCTCCAGCCCGAGGTTGGAGCCGAGCACGAAGAGCATGTAGACCGCGCAGGCCGCGATCAGCAGCACCACCCCGGCCAGCGCCAGGACCCGTCGCCAGCCGAGCCGGCGCAGCGGCATCCGGGGCAGGGCTCCACCCGACGGCGGCGGGAGGGCGGGCGCGAGCGGCGGCGGCGCGGGCGAGCCGGGCGGGGTGTCGGCCATGCGGTCAGCGTAGTCATCTCCGGTCCACTGGTCCGGGCGCATCGGTGGTGGTTATGCTGCGGTCAGGTCACGAGCGCCAGCGTCAAGCCCCGGCTTGCTGGCCGGCAACCCTCGTCGAGGTTCGCGGTGGGGTGCCCCGGGTGATGACCGGGCCCGGCCCGATCCGTGTGCTGGGCAAGCGCGGACCCCGTCCCGTGTGCCCACACGCGGGGTCCCTGGACCCCGGAGGCCCACCATGACCCTCACCCTCGTACCGCCCGCCGCCCCGGCCACCGTCACGCCGGCGTCGACCGGGCCGGATCCGCTCGGCGTGCTCGGCGTACCCGGGCAGGTGAACCTGGACCACGCCGCCAGCGCACCCTGCGCACGGGCCGCGGCCGACGCGGTGGCCGAGCTTCTGCCCTGGTACGCCAGTGTGCACCGCGGCGCCGGGGCGCTGTCGCGGCGCTGCACCCTGGCCTACGAGCGGGCCCGGCAGACGGTCGGCGACTTCTTCGGCGCCCGGCCCGACGACCACGTGGTGTTCACCCGCAACACCACCGACGCGCTCAACCTGCTGGCCAGGGCGCTGCCCCCGGGCACCACGGTGGTCACCTTCGCCGGGGAGCACCACGCCAACCTGCTGCCCTGGCCGCGCGGCTCGGTCCGCCTGCCGGTGCCGGAGAGTCCCGCCGGGGCGGTCCGGGCGCTGGACGCCGCGCTGGCCGAGCTGCGCCGGGGCGCCACGTCCGGGCTGCCGGTGCTGGTCGCGGTGTCCGGGGCGAGCAACGTGACCGGCGAACGCTGGCCGGTGGCCGAGCTGGCCCGGGTGGCCCGCCGGCACGCCGCCCGGATCGTGGTGGACGCCGCCCAGCTCGCCCCGCACGCGCCGGTGGACGTCGCCGCGCTGGACGTGGACTACCTGGCCGTCTCCGGGCACAAGCTGTACGCCCCGTTCGGCGCAGGGATCCTGCTCGGCCGAGCGGACTGGCTGGACGCCGCCCCGCCGTACCTGGCCGGGGGCGGCGCCACCAGCCACGTCGGCGCGGCCACCCACGAGGTGCGCTGGACGACCGGCCCGGCCCGGCACGAGGGCGGTACGCCCAACCTGCTCGGCGCGGTCGCCCTGGCCGCCGTCTGCGCGGCGCTCGCCGGGGCGGACCGGGCGGCGCTGCACGCCCACGAGCAGCGGCTGGTGGACCGCCTGCGCGACGGGCTCGCCGCGCTGCCGGACGCCGTCGAGCTGCGCACCTTCTCCCCCGAAGCGCCCCGGGTGGGCATCGTGTCGTTCGTGCTGGCCGGCCGGGACTCCGCCGAGGTGGCCGCGTACCTGGCCGGGGAGCACGACATCGGGGTACGCGACGGCCTGTTCTGCGCGCACCCGCTGGCCCGGCGGCTGCTCGCCGAGGCGGCGGCGCGCGCCGGGCGGGACGACCTGCCGCCGACCGCGCTGCGGGCCAGCCTCGGGCTGGGCAGCACCGTGGCGGACGTGGACCGGCTGCTGGCCGCGCTGGCCGCCCTGGGTTGAGCGCGGGCGCGGGCGCTGACCCGCGGCGCTCGGGCGGGACCGGTGCGGGCGGGGTTCAGCCGATCGGCGGGGCGGTGGGGGGCTTCGGGGTGCCCTGCCGCTCCGCCGGCTCGCCGGCGGGCTTCTCCTGGTCGCCGAAGGACCTCCGGACCAGCCGGTTCGCCTCCTCCTGGTCGAGGCCGGAGGCGACCAGGAGGTCGCTGGCGGTGGTACGCACCTGGGCGACCACCACGCTGCCGGAGAAGCCGACGCCCTCCGCGTAGGCCCGGCCGGCCTCGCTGACCGCGCGCAACGAGCGTTCCCGGGCCTTCTCCGGTTCCTCACCGACGGCGAACTCGTGCCGGAGCAGGCGCACCACCTCGGCGAGGTGGGCCACCGCGTCCGGCAGGGGCTCCGGCACCGGCTCCTCGTCCTCGATCATCGTGACGGCGCGCCGGATCAGGGTGCCGCTGTTGCGCATGGCCCGGTCGATCGGATCGGCGGCCTCCGCGTAGTGGGTCAGCTCGCTGCGCCGGTGCCACCGGGCTGGCGAGAGGGTGCTGGTCTCCTTCGCGCCCTCAATGGCCTCGGTGAAATTGGCCAGTTCCTCCTTGTTCTCGCGGAGCCGTTCCAGGGCCCGCTGGGCACTGCCGCGGTCCCGGTTGCGCAGCGCCTCGGCGGTGATGTCGAGCTGGGCGGCGAGCAGGTCCAGCGCCGGCCGGGCGGCCCGGTTGATCACCCGTAGCGGGTTCAGCGGCAGCAGGATCGCCGTCACCAGCAGCGCGATGCCGCCGCCGATGAACGCGTCGATGAAGCGGGGTATCTCCAGGTCCTGGGTGGAGGGGCTGAGCGTGACGATCAGCACCGCGGTCGCCGCGGCCTGGATGACGATGGCGACGCTGGCGCCGAAGAAGATGGTCAGCAGGATGGCCGACGTCACCACTATGCCGAGCTGCCATCCCCCGGTACCGAGGAAGTAGATCAGGACGTCGCCGAGGAACACCCCGACCGCGACCCCGATGATCAGCTCCACCGTGCGGCGCAGCCGCTGGCCGACCGAGGCGGCCAGGGTGCCGACCGCCGAGATCGGCGCGAAGACCGGCTGCGGGTTGTTCAGGAACTCGTGGGAGACGACCCAGGCCAGCGCCGCGGCGAGCCCGGCCTGGACGGCGAGGCCCAGGGCCATCCGGACCCGGTGCAACCGGTCGTGCAGGGTGGCGCGGCTGCGGTGCCGCAGCTCCTCCACCGCGTCGGCGATGCGCATCGAGTCGACGTCGGACTCACCGTCGCGCCGGCCGAGCCGACGCCACAGCGGTAGTCGTCGGTCCCGGGCCACGGCCATGGCCGGGACTACCCGTACCGGCGCGGTTCATCCCCGCCCGCTCGGGCAGACTCGGCGAGGTGACGGAGCTGATCGACCGCTGGCGGACGGCCGCGCGGGACGCCGGCGCCCCGGACGGGCCGGCGCTGGTCCGGGCCGGGGAGGAGTTGCTGGCCCGGTGGCGGGAGCCGCAGCGGCGCTACCACACCGTGCGGCACCTGACCGCCGTGCTCGACGTGGTCGACGGGTACGCGGAGCTGGCCGACCGGCCGGACCTGGTCCGGCTGGCCGCCTGGTGCCACGACGCGGTCTACGACCCCCGCGCGGCCGGCGAGGCCAACGAGCGGGACAGCGCGGCGCTCGCCGGCACGCTGCTGACCCCGCTGGGGCTGCCGGCCGCCGCGGTGGCCGAGGTGCGCCGGCTGGTGCTGCTCACCGCCGGGCACGCCACCACCGCCGACGACCGGGACGGCGCCCTGCTCTGCGACGCCGACCTGGCGATCCTCGCCGCGCCCCGGCAGGAGTACGACGCGTACGCCGCCGCGATCCGCGCGGAGTACGCGCACGTGCCGGAGCCCGACTTCCGGGCCGGCCGGGCCCGCGTGCTGACCGCCCTGCTCGCGCTCCCCGCCCTCTACCGGCTCCCCCCGCTCGCGGCCCGCTGGACCGACCCGGCCCGCGCCAACCTCACCCGCGAACTCGCCACCCTCACCTGACCTCCCCGGCCCGGCCGGGCGGGCGCCCGGCGGCATGATCCGCTCCCCGTTTGCGGCGTGTCGCGGTCTCCGCGCGGCGTAACACCGCAACACGCCGCAAACCGCGACCGCCACCCCGACCCGCGCGCCCCGACCATCCCGTCCCGACCGCGTCGGCCCAGATGATCGGCTCACGGTTTGCGGCGTGTCGCGGTCTCCGCGCGGCCGGACACCGCGACACGCCGCAAACCGCAGCGGCCCCGGGCAGGGCGACGGGGTCAGCGGGCGGGGCGGGTCAGGTGTTTGGGGCGGCGCAGGCCCGCGTCGCGGAGCAGGCGGACCAGCTCCCGGCTCGGGACCACCCGGGCCCCGAGCCAGACGGCCATGGCGAAGCGCTCGGCGGGGATGTCGTAGTGGTCGCGGTCGAAGCCGCGCCGGGGTGCGCCCAGCGCCTCGGCGAAGGCGTGCAGCTCCGCGAGGGAGACGTCGCTGATCAGGTGGGACCAGAGCCGTCCCCGCGACGGCCAGGCGGGCCGGTCCAGGTACAGCATGGCGGCCAATCTAGCCGCCGGTTAGCCTCTCCCGCATGGCCGGATCCCCCCTCCTCGACGACCTGCGTGCGGCGCTCGGCGACGACGCCGTCCTCACCGACCCCGATCTGCTCCGGATGCACCAGCGCGACGAGGCGGACCTGTGCCCGGCCGGTACGCCGCTGGTGGTGACCCGCCCGCGCGACACCGGGCAGGTGGCCGCGGTGGTCCGGGCCGCCGCCCGGCACGGCGTACCGGTGGTGCCGCAGGGTGCCCGGACCGGCCTGGCCGGCGCCGCGAACGCGATCGACGGCGCGGTGGTGCTCAGCACGGTGGCGATGGACGCCATCCTGGAGATCGACCCGGTGAGCCGGATCGCCGTGGTGCAGCCCGGCGTGGTCAACGCGCGGCTGGCGGCGGCGGTGGCCGAGCACGGCCTCTACTACCCGCCGGACCCGGGCTCCTGGGAGTCCTCCACCATCGGCGGCAACGTCTCCACCAACGCCGGCGGCATGTGCTGCGTCAAGTACGGGGTGACCACCGAGTACGTGCTCGGCCTGGAGGTGGTGCTCGCCTCCGGCGAGGTGCTGCGCACCGGCCGGCGCACCGCCAAGGGGGTCGCCGGCTACGACCTGACCCGGCTCTTCGTCGGCTCGGAGGGCACCCTCGGGGTGCTCACCGAGATCACCGTGTCGCTGCGCCCGGCGCCGGAGGAGTCGCTGACCATGGTGGCGGTCTTCGGATCGACCGCCGAGGCGGGCACCGCGGTGGCGCAGATCGCCGCCCGAGGGCTCACCCCCAGCCTGCTGGAGCTGCTCGACCGGACCCACCTGCGGGCGATCGAGGCGTACCGGCCGATGGGGTTGCGGACCGACGCGCAGGCGCTGCTGCTGGCCGCCTCGGACACCGGCGCGCGGGCGGCGGAGGACCTGGCCCGGCTGGCCGAGGTCTGCGAGGCCGCCGGCGCCGAGGAGGTGTACGCGGCCACCGACGCGGTCGAGGCGGCGGCGCTGCTCCAGGCCCGCCGGCTGGCCCACCCGGCGATGGAGAAGTTCGCCGCGGACGCCTTCCCCGACGGCAACGGCGGTCTGGTGATCGACGACGTGGCGGTGCCACGCGGCTCGCTCGCGGCGTTGCTCGACGGGGTGGCGCGGATCGCCGAGGAGTGCGACGTGCCGATCGGCGTCGTCGGGCACGCCGGGGACGGCAACATGCACCCGAACATCGTGGTGGACCGGGCGGACCCGGCCAGCCTGGAGCGGGGCCGGCGCGCCTTCGACGAGATCATGCGGCTGGGCCTGGACCTCGGCGGCACCTGCACCGGCGAGCACGGCGTCGGGCTGCTCAAGCGGGACTGGCTGGCCCGGGAGATCGGTCCGGTCGGGGTGCGGGTGCACCAGGCGATCAAGGCGGCGCTCGACCCGGCCGGGCTGCTCAACCCGGGCAAGGTGCTCTGAGGCGCGGGCCCGGCCGCTGTCCGGGCGCGGGTCAGGCGGTGGGCTCGGCGGGGGTGGCCTGGGTGAGCAGCAGCAGGATCTCGTTGGCCACCGGCGGCCGATCCTCGCCCGGGCAGTCCTGCGAGGTGATCAGGCCGGCCGAGGTGAGCAGGCTGGAGGTCAGCGCGTCGATGCAGCTGACCCGGTAGCGGCGGGCCTCGTCGGTCTCCTGCCGCAGGCGCGGGTCGGCGAGCAGGTCGTGCAGCCGCTTCACCTGCTCGGGGTCGAGGCTGCCCGTCGAGGTCACCCCGTCGCCGGCGCAGTCGTCGCACTCCCAGTGGCCGTCCGGCTCGACGTTGAGCGACCGGAGCGGACCGTCCTGACCGAGCTTCTGCACCAGGCTGACCCGGTTGGCCGCTCCGGCACCGGTGGAGGCCGTCGCCGCCGCGGCCTTGTCCGGTGTGGATTCCGTGCCCCGGTCGAACACCGAGCAGGCGGTGAGGGCGATCGTCAGGACGGCACCGGCGCAGACCATGAGCATGCGTGACCACTGGTTGGGAACCACGCGCCGGAACTTACCCCACCGTAGGTAGCGACCGGTACCCGCCGACCGGACGGGCATCGATGGGTGTAACGGTCGGTCAGCGGGACGAGGTGGGCAGCCCGGCGCTGTCCCCGTCGACGCCCCGGTCGGCGGCGAATCCCCGCACGTCCGGCGCGCCGAGCCGGGCCGCGTCGGCGGTGGCGTCGTCCGGCATCAGCTGGGACTCCCGCTCCGCCTCGACCCGGGCCCGGTAGTGGGTGATCTCGCGCTCGCGGGTGGCCGCGTCCCAGCCGAGCACCGCGCCCATCAGCTCCGCGGTGTGCCCGGCCGACTCCAGGCCGCGGTGGGTGGTCTCGAAGGAGATCCGGGTACGCCGGGTCAGCACGTCCTCCAGGTGCAGCGCCCCCTCGGCGCGAGCCGCGTACGTCACCTCGGCGGCCAGGTACTCCGGCGCGCCGGCCAGCGGCGAGGCGAGCAGCGGGTCGGCGTCGACCAGGGCCAGCAGCTCCCGGGTCAGCGTGCCGTACCGCTCCAGCAGGTGCTCGACGACGCCGACCGGCACCCCGTGCCGGCGGGCCAGGTCGGCCCGGTCCCGCCACATGGCCTGGTAGCCGTCGGCGCCGAGCAGCGGCAGGTCGGCGGTGCGCGAGGGACGACCGCCGCCGAGCCGGCGGACCGCCCGGTCCACCACGTCGGAGGCCATCACCCGGTACGTCGTGTACTTGCCGCCGGCGACCAGGAGCAGCCCCAGCATCGGCTCGAAGACGGCGTGCTCGCGGGAGAGCTTGGAGGTGGAGTCCGCCTCACCGGCGAGCAGCGGGCGCAGCCCGGCGTAGACGCCCTCGATGTCCGCCGTGGACAGCGGCCGGTCGAGCACGGTGTTGACCTGGTCGAGCAGGTACTGGATGTCGCGGGCGGAGGCGGACGGGTGGGACCGGTCCAACCGCCAGTCGGTGTCGGTGGTGCCGATGATCCAGTGCCCGCCCCAGGGGATGACGAAGAGCACACTGGTGGCCGTCCGCAGGATCAGCCCGGTCTCGCCGGTGATCGCCGAGCGGGGGACGACCAGGTGCACGCCCTTGGAGGCCCGCACCCGGATGCCGGGGCGCAGTCCGACGTCGTTGAGCATCCGCGACATGTCGTCGCTCCACACGCCGGTGGCCCCGATGACGGTGCGCGCCCGTACCTCGAACTCGGCTTCCGGCGAACCGGCGGGCGCCTCCAGGTCGCGGACCCGGACCCCGGTCACCTCGCGGGCCTGCCGGATCAGCCCGACCGCGCGGGCGCTGCTCACCACGGTCGCGCCGAGGCTGGCCGCGGTGCGGGCCAGGGTCACCACCAGCCGGGCGTCGTCGACCTGGCCGTCGTAGTAGCGGATGGCGCCGGCCAGCGAGTCGGCCCGCAGGCTGGGGAAGATCCGGCGGGCGCCCTCGCGGGTCAGGTGCCGGTGCAGCGGCATCCCCCGCCCACCGCCGAAGACCCCGGCGAAGGCGTCGTACGCGGCCACGCCGGCGCCGTAGTAGGAGCGGCGGAACGCCCGGGCCGGCAGGTCCCGCAGGCCACGGCCGGCGGGCAGCGGCACCAGGAACGGCACCGGCCGGACCAGGTGCGGAGCGAGCCGGGTGGCGAGCAGGCCGCGCTCGGTGAGCGCCTCGTGGACCAGGTGGAACTCCAACTGCTCCAGGTAGCGCAGGCCGCCGTGGATCAACTTGCTGGACCGGCTGGAGGTGCCGGCGGCGTAGTCGCGGGCCTCCACCAGGGCCACCTTGAGCCCCCGGGAGGCGGCGTCCAGCGCGGCGCCCGCCCCGGTCACCCCACCACCGATGACCAGCACGTCGAACCGTTCGGACCGGAGGCGGCGCAGGTCCGCGGCGCGGCGCTCCGGGGAGAGCTGGCCGGCGGCGGATCGGGTCACGTTGGGGTCGCGCACGGGTCCACCGTAACCGCCCAGGGCCCCGGGCAGCAGGTCCTGTCCCCCGCCAGGGGCAGGGAGAGGCATTGATCACCCACCCCGCGACGGGGATCGCGCGATCCGGGCACGCCGGGACGGCACGGACGTCCGGGGGCGGGTCGGGCGTCGTACTGTTTCCGGATGCGGCCCGAGCCACCTCCCACCGGAAGCGACGGGACCGCCCGGTCCGCCAACCCCTGGGCGGTGGTGGCGGCCGTGCTGGCGGGCGGCTGGACGGTGGCGACCACCGTGCTGCTCCAGGTCGCCGGCTGGTCCGTCGACCAGGTACGCCTCGTCAGCGGGCTGGACCGGTGGCCGTGGCTCTGGCCGGTGGTCTCCCTGGCCGGCGTCCTGCTGGTCGGCCTGCCGGCCCTGCTGCTGACGCTGCTCCCCCGGTCCCCGGCGCTGCGGGGCACCGGCCGGGCCTGGCTGGCCGGAGCGCTGGCGCTCGGCGCGCTCGGCGCGCTGCGTGCCCTCCCGCCGGTACACCACGAGCTCTACCTGGCGGCGCTGGCCGCCACCGCCGCCGGGCTGGCCCTGGTCGCCGCCCGGCTGCCGGCCCGACGCCGCGCCCTGCCCGACGGATCGGGGGGCGAGCCCGAATCGGCGACCACCCCCGCTGCACCAGGGGGCGAGCCGGAGCCGGCGACCACCCCCGCTGCACGGGACGGCGAGCCCGGGCCTGCGGCCACTCCCGATGCACCGGACGGCGCATCCCGCACCGAGCGGCGGGCGAGCGGCACCGGCGGGGCAGGCGGCCGCCGGCCCGATCCGGTCACCCTGCTCGCGGTGGCCGCCGGGCTGGCCCTGCTGCTCCCCTGGGCCTGGCTCGGCGCGCTGGGCGGCCTGCTGGAGACCGTCCTCGCCGCACTGGCCGCGGCGGCGCTCGGCGCGCTGGCCGGGGTGCTGCTCGACGGGCGGTTCTGGTGCCGGCTCGGGGGCGGCGAGCCACCCCGGCCCGCCCGGCTGGTGTTCCTCGGCGGGCTGGTCGGCGGGGTCACCCTGCTGCTGCTCGCCGCCGGCACCGGGCAGTCCGGGGCCCAACTGCCCGCCCTGCTCGCCGTGCCGCCGGTCGCCTTCACGCTGGCCGCCCTGTACGCGGCCGCCCGCCGGACCGGCACCCGGGCCGTAGCACCGGTCCGCTGGCTGGTCGGCCTGGCGCTGTTCGGCCCGCTCGCCCTGGCCGACCCGGAGGAGGTCTCGGTCCTCCTGGCCACCACCCGCGACGTGCCGTTCTGGGTGGCCGCCGCCGCGGTCGCCGGGCTCGCCGTCGCGGTCCTGCTCGCCGTCGGGTACGGCGTCCTGCTCGCCCGGCCCCGGGCGGTCACGCCCAGCCGACGGGTGGCCGTGCTGGCCGCCGGCGTGCTGCTGGTCGCGGTCGGGGTGGTCGCCGTGGTCCCCGGGCAGCCCGGGCTGCACGGCGAGCGGCTGCTGGTGGTGCTGCGCGAGCAGGCCGACCTGACCGGTATCCCGGCCGGTACGCCGGGCCGGGCCGGTCGGGACGCGCGCGCCGCCGAGGTGTACCGCCGGCTGGTCGCCACCGCCGAGCGGACCCAGGGCGACCTGCGCCGGGAGCTGTCCCGGCTGCGCCTGAGCCCGAGGCCGTACTACCTGGTCAACGCGATCGAGATCGACGGTGGTCCGGCGGTGCGGGCCTGGCTGTCGGGCCGTCCCGAGGTCTCCCGCGTGCTGCTCAGCCAGCGGGTACGGCCGTTGCCCGCCCCCGCCCCGACCACCTCCGGCGACGCGCCGGCGCCGGCCGGCCCGGCCTGGAACATCCGGCTGCTCGGCGCCGACCGGGTCTGGTCGGAGCTGGGGGTGACCGGTTCCGGCGTGGTGGTCGGCAGCTCCGACTCGGGCGTGGACGGCCGCCACCCGGCGCTGGCCGACGGCTTCCGGGGCGGCGACGACTCCTGGTACGACCCCTGGGACCGCACCCGCTCCCCGAACGACGCGGGCGGGCACGGCACCCACACGGTGGGCAGCGCGGTGGGTCGGGACGGCATCGGGGTGGCCCCGGGTGCGCGCTGGGTGGGCTGCGTCAACCTCGACCGCAACCTCGGCAGCCCCGCGCACTACCTGGACTGCCTCCAGTTCATGCTGGCCCCCTTCCCGCCCGGCGCGGACCCGTTCACCGACGGCCGTCCGGCGCGCGCGCCGGACGTGCTGACCAACTCCTGGGGCTGCCCGCCGATCGAGGGCTGCGACCCGCGGGCGCTCCGGCCGGCCGCCGACGCGCTGGCCGCCGCCGGCATCCTGGTGGTCGCGGCGGCCGGCAACACCGGCCCGTACTGCGGCTCGATCGCCGACCCGCCCGCGCCGTACCCGGACGTGTTGACCGTCGGCGCGGTGGACCGGCACCGCCGGGTGACCCTCTTCTCCAGTCGCGGACCGGCCCCGGGCGGCGCGGCCAAGCCGGACGTGCTCGCCCCGGGCGCGGGCGTGCTCTCCGCGATGCCGGGCGGCGGCTACGCCACCCTGGACGGCACCTCGATGGCGACGCCGCAGGTGGCGGGCGTGGTGGCGCTGATGTGGTCGGCGAACCCGGCGCTCGTCGGCGACCTGGAGCGCACCCGCCGGATCCTGCGGGAGACGGCGCAGCCCGCGCGGCCGAGCTACCGCTCCCGCGCGCCGCAGGACGCCTGCGGCGGGGACGCGAACATCACCGGCGCGGGCCTCGTCGACGCGTACGCGGCGGTGCGGGCGGCCCGGGCCGGCTGATCGGGTCTTGCGCCCACCCGTGGTGGTTGATCTAGGGTCGGCCACCATGGAGTTCACCCTCGCCGACCTGACCGCCGACCGGGTCCCCGCCGTCGTCGCGCTCTGTGGACGCGCGCTCGACCTGCCCGAGGACGCCGCCGAGGCGGAGTCCGTGGTCACCGCCCTCTGGCCCCGGGCCTCGGCCGACCGGACCGTGCTGGCGGTCGGGGCGTACGCGGGGGACGAACTGGTCGGGGTGCTGATCGGATCGGTCTCGGCGGCGGAGGAGCGCCTCGGGCACGTGGACCTGCTGGCCGTCACGCCGCAGTGGCGGCGCCGGGGGGTCGGCCGGGCGCTGGTGGCCGAGGCGGAACGGCGGCTCGCCGGCCTCGGCGCGGCCGAGCTGCTGCTGGCCGGGAACCCGCCGTACTACGCCTGGCCGGGCATCGACGTGCGGTACACCCCGGCGGTCTGCCTGGCGCTGGCGCTGGGCTACCGGCAGGACCGTACGGCCTGGAACATGACCGCCGACCTGTCGTACGACGGGTCGCCGGCGCTGCGCACGACGGAGCCGGCGGAGGCGAGGCTGGCCGGCCAGGGCGTGACCGTACGCCGGGCGGAGCCGGCGGACCTGCCGGCGCTGGCCGCGTTCGCCCGCTCCACCTTCGGCGGCGCCTGGGACGGCGAGCTGGCCGGCTCGGTCGGCCGCGCCGACGCGGGCTGCCACCTCGCGGAGCGGGACGGCGAGATCCTCGGCTTCGCGGCCTGGGGCTCGTCGCGGCCGAGCTGGTTCGGGCCGATGGGCACCGCGCCGGCTGCGGCGGGCTCGGGCATCGGCGGGGTGCTGCTGCGCCGCTGCCTGCGCGACCAGCACGAGGCCGGGATCGGCGCGGCGCAGATCGGCTGGGTGGGCCCGGTGCCGTTCTACTCCGGCAGCGCGGGCGCCCGGATCGAGCGGGTCTTCTTCCTGTACCGCCGCACGCTCTGACGGCCCCTGCCGGCCGGCCGGACGCGGCGCTCGGCCCCGGGAAGGACCGCGATACATCGATAAACGGGCGAATGGGATATAGACCCTGATAATGCCATTCGCCCGCATGAGTGATGGCCGCCCCCTACCGTTTCGGTAGAGGAGGCGGACCATGACCACGGACGACGAACAGACCGACGACGGGATGCCCCGCACCTGGGTACCGGTCGGCGACCCGCCCATCGCGGTGCCGTTCGACCGGCGGGACTACGGCGACGCGGAGCAGCTCGCCGAGATGACCGGCGTCGACGAGCCGGAGGCCGAGGACCTGGTGACCGTGGTGGACGAGCCGGTCGCCATCCGCCCGCCGTACGACCGGGCGCAGAAGCGGCGTAACCAGCGCAGTCTGCCCTGAGGAGACGGAAAGGGGCGGACCGCTCGCGCGGCCCGCCCCTTTCGGCATTGGTGGGGCTGGACTCAGAAGTCCATGTCCCCGCCACCCGGACCAGCCGGGGCGGCCGGGGTCTTCTCCGGCTTGTCCGCCACGACGGCCTCGGTGGTGAGGAAGAGCGCCGCGATCGACGCGGCGTTCTGCAGCGCCGACCGGGTCACCTTGGCCGGGTCGATGATGCCCGCGGCCAGCAGGTCGACGTACTCGCCGTTGGCGGCGTTGAGGCCGTGACCCGGCTCGAGGTTGCGGACGTGCTCGACGACGACGCCACCCTCGAGGCCGGCGTTGACGGCGATCTGCCGCAGCGGGGCGTCCAGCGCGATCTTGACGATCTGCGCACCGGTCGCCTCGTCGCCGGTCAGGTCCAGCTTGTCGAAGGCGGTCTTGCCGGCCTGCACCAGCGCGACGCCACCACCCGGGACGATGCCCTCCTCGACGGCGGCCTTCGCGTTGCGGACGGCGTCCTCGATGCGGTGCTTGCGCTCCTTCAGCTCGACCTCGGTGGCCGCGCCGACCTTGATCACCGCGACACCGCCGGCCAGCTTGGCCAGGCGCTCCTGCAGCTTCTCGCGGTCGTAGTCGGAGTCGCTCCGGTCGATCTCGGCCCGGATCTGGTTGACCCGGCCCTGGATCTGCTCGGCGTCGCCGGCACCGTCGACGATGGTGGTCTCGTCCTTGGTCACCACGACCTTGCGGGCGCGGCCCAGCATGTCGAGGCCGACGGCGTCCAGCTTGAGGCCGACCTCCTCGCTGATGACCTGGCCACCGGTGAGGATGGCGATGTCGGCCAGCATGGCCTTGCGGCGGTCACCGAAGCCCGGCGCCTTGACGGCGACCGACTTGAAGGTGCCGCGGACCTTGTTGACGACCAGGGTCGCCAGGGCCTCGCCCTCGATGTCCTCGGCGATGATCAGCAGCGGCTTGCCCGACTGCATGACCTTCTCCAGGATCGGGAGCAGGTCCTTCACCGACGAGATCTTGCTGTTGACGATCAGGAGGTAGGGGTCGTCGAAGACGGCCTCCATACGCTCCGGGTCGGTCATGAAGTACGCGGAGATGTACCCCTTGTCGAAGCGCATGCCCTCGGTGAGCTCGAGCTCCAGGCCGAAGGTGTTGCTCTCCTCGACGGTGATGACGCCTTCCTTGCCGACCTTGTCCATCGCCTCGGCGATGATCTCGCCGACGGTGTTGTCACCGGCGGAGATGGAGGCGGTGGAGGCGATCTGCTCCTTGGTCTCGACGTCCTTGGCGAGCTTGAGCAGCTCCTCCGAGACGCTGGCCACGGCGGCCTCGATGCCCCGCTTCAGGGCGATCGGGTTGGCGCCGGCGGCCACGTTGCGCAGGCCCTCGCGAACCAGGGCCTGGGCCAGGACGGTCGCCGTCGTCGTGCCGTCACCGGCGACGTCGTCGGTCTTCTTGGCGACCTCCTTGACCAGCTCGGCGCCGATCTTCTCGTAGGGGTCCTCGAGCTCGATCTCCTTGGCGATGCTCACACCATCGTTGGTGATGGTGGGGGCACCCCACTTCTTCTCGAGCACGACGTTGCGGCCCTTGGGGCCGAGCGTCACCTTCACGGCGTCGGCGAGCTGGTTCATGCCCCGCTCGAGGCCGCGGCGCGCCTCTTCGTCGAACGCGATCATCTTGGCCATACGGCGTTGTCCTCCTGGACACTCACGGGCCACCCGAGTGTTTGTGCCCCGGATGGGCCGCCTGGTGTACGCACCTTGGGACGTCGCCACCTGGCGACGACGACGTCCTTCGGCCGGGCCGGATAGCCCGCGACGACCGGCCGTGTGCCCCATCGGCGTCTCCAACGCCGCTGGAACCTTGGCCCCACCGTCCCGACCACTGGCACTCACGGTATGCGAGTGCCAATGACTTGTTTAGCACTCTCCCCTGCCGAGTGCAAGCACACTCGGGCCGGTCAGCCGAGTTCCGCCGCCAGTTGCGCGGCGTTCACCGGCCCCTCGTGGGCCCGCTGCTCGGCGTACGCCACGACCAGCCCGACCAGCTGGACCAGGTAGACCGGGACGACCAGCACCGCGGCCAGCGTGACCACCACGACGGCGCCCACCGCGGTGCCCGGCGCCGCGAACGGGTCGGTGCCCAGCGGCGCCGTGCCGACGGCCTCCAGCACCGCGCCCAGCACGCCGCCGAGGACGATCGCCACCGCCACCAGCCCGACCCGGCCCAGCACCATGCCGAGCCGGTCGTGGAAGAAGCGGAACGAGCGGCCGATCGGGTTCTGCCGCTCGAAGAGGTAGACCGGACCGGCCAGGGCGAGGGCGAACGCGAGGTAGACGCCGGGCAGCACGCAGAAGCAGATACCGGCCGTGACGATCACGCCGACCAGCAGGGTCCAGCCGTACAGCCCGGGCGCCCGGCGCAGGCCGTAGCGCAGCGCGCCGCCGAGGTCGGCCGGCTCGCCGGCCGCCTGCCGGGTGACCACCCAGGTGCCGGCCGCCCAGCCCACGCTCTGCAGCAGGTAGAGCAGCAGGGCGGCGACCAGCGTCGCGCCCCCGAACGTCAGGAGGTCACCCAGGTAGCCCGGGGGCAGCGAACCGTCGGCCGGCACCTGCGAGGACGGCTCCAACCCGAGGGTGATGATCGAGACCACCGCGGCGGGGAGCGCCTGGGTGAGCAGCATGATCGGCAGCAGCGTGCGCCAGCCACGACGCAGCGCGCTGGCGCACCGGGTGAACCAGCCGTCGACGCCGGCGTGTGGCGGGTTCACCAGCGGGTCGGCCGGGTCCCAGCCGCCGGCGGCCGGCCAGCCGTACGGGAGGTGGCCGGCGTACGGCGGGTAGCCCGGCGGGAAGCCGGCGTACGGGTCGGCGCCGGGCGGGTAGCCGCCGGTGGGCGGGAAGACCCAACCCTGGTACGGGCCGGCGGGCCCGACCGGGCCGCCCGGCGGGGGCGGGTCCACGGGATCGGGTCCGGGCGGACCCGACGGGGACTGGTCGGACATGAGCACTCCTCAGCGACGGCTGGATCGGCCCACGATCTTCCCTGGTGCCCGCCCGCGCCGCTGCCCCGAGGGGGCCGGCCGACGAGCGGAACCGGACGCGACTCAGGCGATGACGCGCACCCGCTCGGCCTGCGGGCCCTTCTGGCCCTGGGCGATGTCGAACTCCACCCGCTGCCCGTCGTCCAGCGCCTTGTAGCCGTCCATCTCGATGGCGGAGAAGTGGACGAAGACGTCCTGGCCGCCGTCGACGGCGATGAAGCCGTAGCCCTTCTCGGCGTTGAACCACTTCACGGTGCCCTGTGCCACGGTGCACTTCCTCACTCTGCGCGGCGTTCCACGACCCCGGGGCCGGCGGACCGGCACCGGAGGACCACCGCTTCGGCGATCGGTGAGGGCCGCTGAATCGGTGACCGAAATCGCACGCTACACGAGGCGTGACGGCGGCGCACGACCACAAATCGGGCATATTCCGGCGCTCCGCCGACCGTCCGTCCATCGGCGGTGGTCGCTGCGGTATGCATGCGGACATGACACCTGCCCCGGCCCCGCCGGAAGCCCGGAGAGCCACCGTCCGCCGGGTACGCCCCGAGGACGCCGCCCGGATGCGGGCGCTGCGGCTGGAGATGCTCGCGGACGCGCCGCTGGCGTTCCTGGAGACCGTCGCCCAGGCCGCCGCCCGCCCGCACGCCGACTACGCGGCCCGGATCGCGTACGTCTCCCGGGGTGACCACACCGCGCAGTTCGTCGCCGACCCCGGTGGCCGGCTGGTCGGCCACGCCGGCGGCACCGCCTCCCCCGACGAGCCGGGCCTGACCGTCGTCTACGCCGTCTACGTGACCCCCACCTGGCGGGGCAGCGGCCTGCTCGCCGACCTGATCGACGGGGTGGCCGCCTGGTCCCGCGCCGCCGGCCGCCCGGAACTGCTGCTGGAGGTGGTGGTCGGCAACGACCGCGCCTACCGCGCCTACCAGCGGCTGGGCTTCACCGACACCGGCGTACGCGTGCCGCACCCCACCGTCCCCGCCATGCGCGAACTCCAGATGCGCCGCCCCGCCTGACCCCCACCGCTAACACCACGCAGGGCAGCACCCCGACGAGCCACACCCCCGGTCCCGGCAGCGACGCCCGAAGCGCACCCCGCACGGGTTTCCGGGGGAGCCCGCCCGCGGAAGGATCAAGCCTGACCGCCTGGAGCGGGCGGGCTCCCCCGGAAACCCCGACCTGGACCAAAGGCGAAAACCTAGACGTGCCGCCGGCTCTGCACGATCCGGAACCGGTTCGCCACGTACGCGCCGTCGGTCAGCGCGGCGTTCGCGGCCGGGTTGGCGCCGCTGCCGTGGAAGTCCGAGAACGCGGCCGACTGGTTCACGAAGACCCCGCCGGTCAGGTTGCAGGACAGGTGCACCCCGACGTCGACCGCGGCGGCCTCGGTCGCGTCCAGCACGGCCTCGTCGGTGGAGTAGACGGCGGCGGTCAGCGCGCCCTTCTCCCCCACCGTCGCGCGCATGATCTCCAGGCTGTGCGCGGTGGAGTCGGTGGCGATGACGAAGGAGATCGGCCCGAACCACTCGCGGCCGTAGGTCGCGGTGTCGTCGGCGGCCAGCTTCACGATGGTCGGCGTCCGCACCACCGCGCCGGGCAGCGCCGGGTGCTCGACGGCACGCGACTCCAGCACCGGCTCGCCGACCTTGGTCACCTCGTCGAGCCGCTCCAGCACCCCGTCGTTGACGATGGCGCCGGTCAGCTCGACGCCGCGGGCCGGGTCGGCGGTGAGCTTGCCGACCGCGCCGGCGATGCCGGCGGCCACCTCGTCGAAGCTCTTGTGCCCCTGGTCGGTCTCGATGCCGCCGGCCGGGATGAGGATGTTCTGCGAGGTGGTGCACATCTGGCCGCTGTACAGGGTCAGCGTGAAGCCGAGGTTGCGGCACAACCCGGCGAAGTCGTCGGTGGAGTCGATGACCACCGTGTTCAGGCCGGCCTTCTCGGTGTAGACGGCCGCCTGCCGGGCGTTCGCCTCCAGCCAGTCGCCGTACTCGGTGGAGCCGGTGAAGTCGACGATCTTCACGGCGGGGTGCAGCGCCAGGGTGGAGGCGAGCTTCTCGCCCGGCCCCTCGGAGGCGAGCAGCACCAGGTTGGGGTCGAAGCCGGCCTCGGCCAGCACCTCGCGGGCGTACCGGACGGTGATGGCCAGCGGCAGCACCGCGCGCGGGTGCGGCTTGACGACCACCGGGTTGCCGGTGACCAGCGAGGCGAAGAGACCCGGGTACGAGTTCCAGGTGGGGAAGGTGTTGCAGCCGATCACCAGCGCCACGCCCCGGGGCACCACGTGGAACGTCTTGGTCATCCGCAGCGGGTCGCCCTTGCCGGCCGCCTTCTCCCAGCCGGCCGTCCCCGGGTGCCGGGTCATCTCGGCGTACGCGTAGGCGAGCGCCTCCAGCGCGCGGTCCAGCGCGTGCGCGCCGCCGGCCTGGAAGGCCATCACGAACGCCTGGCCGCTGGTGAACTGCACCGCGTTGGCGAGCTCGAAGATGTGCTTGTGCAGCCGGTCGAGGATCTCCAGGCAGACGCCCACGCGGGCCTGCGGGCCGGCGTCGCGCCAGGCCGGCAGGGCGGCCGAGGCGGCGGCGACCAGCTCGTCGGCGCCGGCGTGCGGGTAGCGCACGTTCAGCTCCAGCCCGAAGGGGCTGGTCTCGGTGGCGACCCGGTCGCCCGAGCCGGGCTGGTCGAGGGGGAAGTCGCCGTTCAGGTACGCCTCGAAGGCGGCCTTGCCGTCGGCGGCGGCGGTCTCGCCGTACACGCGGGGGCTGGGGGACTCGGGATAGGCGGACCAGTATCCCCGCTCCGTGATGGCGGTCAGCGCACGGTTCAGGGTGTCGGCGTGCCTGTCGTACAGGGGGTGCGGGGTCTCCGTCATGCCCGCCATCATGCAACAGGTTGGTCCCAGATCAGTAGAGCAGTGTCACAAGTGGGATCGTCACCCGCCGCTCGGTGAGGCCCCCCGGCCGCCGGTACCCGTCCGGCGCGGGATTGACCCGGCGGGTGCCGGGTAACCGCGCGGCCGGCGGGCGGAGGGGCGGCGGCGGGTGCGGACGACCGAGATCCGGGTGCACGGGGTTGCCGACAAGGGCCCGGAGACGGTGCTGGACCGGCCGGTGGTGACCCGGGTGGCGGGCGACCGGGACGCCGGCTTCCACCGGGTCCGCCCCGGATTCGGGGACCCGACCGGCCCGAGTGGCGCGACGCTGGAGGCGTACCGGTGGAGCGGCCTGACCGGCGGCACCGCCATCCGGACGTTCTCGCTGGTCCTGCTCCTGCCGTTCGTCCTGAGCAACATCGCGGTCTGGATGCTGCCGCCGCGCCCCGGGGCGGAGGCGGTGGGCAAGTCGCTGTGCCGGCTGCTGGCCGCCACCCTCACCGCGATGTACGTGCTCGCCGCGGTCGGCATGGCGCTGGACCTGCTGGCGTGGCAGTGCGCCGCGTACCCCCGGTGCCTGGAGGGCCGTCGGGCGATCTCCTGGCTGGGGGGTCTGCCGCCCGGCCAGCGGCTGGCCGCGCTGTCCGTGCTGCCGATCGCCGCGGTGGCCCTGCTGCGCCGGCTCGGCGCGCGCACCTGGCAACTGCCGGAGAACACCGTCGCCACCCGGCAGGCCGCCGGGGCCGACCGGCTGGACTCGCCCGCGTTCTGGGACAACCGGGCGCTGCTGTGGCGACTGGCCTCGCTGCACGTGGCGGTCGCCCTGGGCACCCTCGACCTGGCCCTGCTCGCCGTCCTCGCCCCGCACGACCGGCATCCGGCCGGATACGCCCTGGTGGCGGCCGCCGTCGCCCTGCTCGTCACGGCCCTGGCGCTGCTCTGCGTGCCGGTCGTCGAACGGTCGATCACGACGAACGGGCGACCGTGGCCGACCAGGGTGGCCGCATGGTGCGCCGTGGCGCTGACCGCGCTCACCGTGGCGTACGCCGCCCTGCCGCGCGGGCCGTGGACCGCCGAGGGTGGGCTGCCCGGCTACGACGTTCTGGTCGCCGGTCTCTTCGCCAGTCAGATGATCCTGCTGCTGGTGCTGGCCGGGTTGATCCTGACCCGCCGCCGGCACGGCGCGCCGGCCCTGCTGCGTGGGCTGGGCGCGCCGGTGCTGGTGTCGGTCGCGATCGGGGTGGCGGTCGCCTTCTCCTCCGGGCCGAGCTACGCGCTCGCCGAGTTCCTGGACCGGGGCTCCAGTCCGACCCCGGTCCGGCCGCTGCCGCCCGGCGCGCCGCCGCTGTCCCCGCCGGTCCCGTACCGCTGGGCCCTGCTGGGCTTCTCGGGGGCGCTGGTGCTCGTGGTGGTGGTGCTGGTGCTCGGCAGCCGCCACGGGCGCACCCTGCGGCGACGGGCGGCGGAGGAGGTCGTGCGTCGCGACTACCCGGAGGCGGCCCGCGTGCCGCCGGAGCGGGTCCGCGCCGTCCGGGACCGGATCGCCCGGGCCACGGCCACCCACCGCCTCGGTTCGCTGCTGTCGGCGGCGTACGCGGTGCTGGCGGTGCTGACCCTCGGCGCGGCCGGGCTGTCGATCCAGTACCACGGGCCGGGCACGGTGGCGCTGCGGGTCGGCGGGTTGTCGCTGGCCCGGCCGGTGGTCTTCGCGACCGACCTGGGCAGCCTGCTGATCGCCGTGTTCGCGCTGGCGCTCGCCGCGGCCGGATTGTTCGCCTACCGGTCCAGCGCGATCCGGCTGGTCGGTGTGCTCTGGGAACTCGCCACCTTCTGGCCCCGCGCGGCCCACCCGTTCGCCGCGCCCTGCTACGCCGAGCGGGCCGTCCCGGACCTGACTCGGCGGATCGCCCACCTGACCGCGGGCGGGGACGGGGTGGTGCTCTCCGGGCAGAGCCACGGCAGCGTGCTGGCCGTGGCCACCGTCCTGCAACTCCCCGCCGCCAACCGGTCGCGGGTGGCGCTGCTGACCTACGCCTCCCCGCTGGGCCGGCTCTACAGCCGGGCGTTCCCCGCTCACCTCGGACCGGACGTGCTGCGCGACGTGGGCGAGCGGCTGGACTGGCGGTGGGTCAACCTGTGGCGCCTGACCGATCCGATCGGCGGCTGGGTCTTTACCCCCGGTCCCGTCCGGCCCGAGGATCCCGCGACCCGGGTGGACCGGCGGGTGCGCGACCCGGTGGGCCTGTTCATCCCGCCCGGGGGTACCGTCCCGCCGCCGATCGGCGGGCACCGGTTCACCCCCGACGACGACCTTTACCGGGCCGTCGGGGACCTGGTGGAGCGGCTGGGCCGGTGAACCCGGCGGTCAGAGCGCCAGTTGCCACTCCGTCGAGGCGTCGACCGGCCGGAAGCCGAGCTGCACGTTGATCCGGATCATGTGCTCGTTCTCCGCCGCGTTGAAGGTGTCGATCGCGCGCAGCGCCGGCTCGTACGCCAGGGCGTGCCCCAGGTTCTCGATCTTGGTGAGCAGACCGAGCCGGCGGCCGCGGTGGGCCGGGTCGACGATGGTGATCTGCTGCCAGGCGTGCCAGTCCGCGCTGGCGCCGAGGCTGAGCATGCTCCAGGCGACCAGCCGGCCGGAGCCCTCGTCGACCGCCGCTACGTGGTAGCGGCGGCTGCCCCGGAGGTCGAGCGCCCGCTCGATGCCCCGGATCCGGTCCGCGTCGACCCGCTCCTGCTCCCACTCCAGGTCGCCCAGGGGCGCGTCGGTCGTCAGCCGGCCCTCCAGGTAGGCGACGTCGTCGACGTACTCCTCGGGGGTGGCCTCCTGCCAGCGGACGGTGCGGTAACCGACGGCCGCGCTCCGGGCGCCGGCCAGCAGGGTGTCCACCGCGGCCCGGTCGAGCGTGGTGATGTCCAGCCGGCGGCGTACCGCCGCCAGCGCGGGGCGAGCGCCGACCGCCGCGGCGAAGGCCGCTCCGGCGGGGTCGCGCGCCGGGCCGCCGGGCAGGGCCGAGACGACCTCCCCCACCACCCGCTTGCGCCCCGCGTCGCGGAGCAGCCGCACCCCGTGCTCGTGCAGTGCCCGGCCGACGCCCCGCCGCCGGTACGCCGGATGCACCACCAGCTCGGCGACGGCGTTGTCGGTGTTGTCCAGTTGCGGCAGCCCGAGGCGGAGCCAGCCGGCCGGCACCCCGTCGAGCCGGGCCAGCGCCCAGTGCACGACAAGGCCCGGCATCGGGTGCCGGACCAGCGCCTCGAAGCGCCGCCGGCAGTACGGCGGGAGGTCCGGCGCGTCCGCGTCGGTGGCCGCCGCCCCGATCCGGTACGCCGCGTCGACGGCGGTCTGGTCGGTCGGCTCCAGCGCCGTGAGGGAGATGCCCATGCCGGTGAGCCTGCGGCACCGGAAAGCGAACGGGCCAGCGATTTTCTCGCTGGCCCGTTCGGACGTTGGTCGGGAGGGACGTCCACACAACGCCTCCGGCGTTGGGTCGTAAGAACTCAAAGTCTCCGGCGGATCGCCCTCCCGCACGGAGCATCTTGCGCCGTCCGGTTCCTGTCGTCAAGTCCTTGTCGGCGGGTTTTCCACACTCACAGCGAAAAGCCAGTTACCCGGCGGATCGACCCGATCCCCCGTCCGGGCGAGCCGCCCATCCCCCACCCGGCCGACCCCCGCCCCGCTCCGGCCGCGCTGGCGCCGCCCGCCGCCCCCGTTTGCGGCGTGTCGCGGTGTCCCGACGGCGGGAGGCCGCGACACGCCGCAAACGGGGTCGAGCAAGCGGGGCCGACCGACGGGCATCGAGGGCGGCGGGCCGGCGGGGTCAGGCGAGGAGGCCGGCGTCGCGGGCGGCGCGCAGCGAGGGCTTGATCCGGTGGGTCGGGCCGACCTGGCCGGCGACCGCGTCGATGGTCTTCAGGCCCTCGCCGGTGTTGAACACGACGGTCTCCGCGGTCGGGTCGAGCCGGCCGGACTCGACCAGCTTGCGCAGCACCGCCACGGTCACCCCGCCGGCCGTCTCGGCGAACACCCCGGTGGTCCGGGCGAGCAGCCGGATGCCGGCCCGGATCTCCTCGTCGTCCACGTACTCCATCCAGCCGCCGGTGCGGCGCACGGCCTCCAAGGCGTAGAGGCCGGCGGCCGGGTCGCCGATGTTGAGCGACTTGGCGATGCCGGTCGGCTTGACCGGGACGATGGTGTCGCTGTCGCCGTGCAGCGCGACCGCGATCGGATTGCAGCCGGCGGACTGGGCGCCGAAGACCTTCCAGCCACCGGCCGGCGCCTCGACCAGGCCGATCTCGACCAGCTCGGAGAACGCCTTGTCGATCTTGGTGAGCAGCTCGCCGCTGGCCATCGGGATGACCACCTGGGCCGGGATCCGCCAGCCGAGCTGCTCGGCCACCTCGTAGCCGAGGGTCTTGGAACCCTCCGCGTAGTACGGCCGGACGTTGACGTTGACGAACGCGGTGTCCTCGAACTCGTCGGTCTCCACCAGCTCGCCGCAGAGCCGGTTCACGTCGTCGTACGACCCGTCGATGGCGACCAGCTCGCCGCCGTAGACGGCGGTGGTGACCACCTTGCCCTGCTCCAGGTCACCGGGGATGAAGACCACCGAGGGCACGCCGGCCCGGGCCGCGTGGGCGGCCACCGAGTTGGCCAGGTTGCCGGTGGAGGCGCAGGCGAACCGGGTGAAGCCGAGCGCCCGGGCGGCGGTCAGCGCCACCGAGACCACCCGGTCCTTGAACGAGTGGGTCGGGTTGGCGCTGTCGTCCTTGACCCAGAGCGGCGCGGTGATGCCCAGCTCGGCGGCCAGGTGCGGGGCGGCGACCAGGGGGGTCAGCCCCGGGTCGAGCGTCACCCGGGTGGCCGGGTCCTGGCCGGCGGGGAGCAGGGCGGCGTACCGCCAGATGTTCTGCGGGCCGGCCTCGATCCGCTCCCGGGTGACGGCGGCCAGGGCGGCGGTGTCGTAGTCGACCTCCAGCGGCCCGAAACACTCGTAGCAGGCGTGCTGGGCGGCGAGCGGGTACCGCGCGGAACAGGCGCGGCAGACCAGGGCGCGGGCCGGGCTGGCGGTGGTGTCGATGCCGGGGGCGGCGGGAAGCGTCGACGTCATGTCGAGAGTCCTCTCATCTTTCCCCGCATCGCACCCTGCGGCGGGGACGGAATTGGCACCTGCCCGCGCCGGCTCGTCATCGAGCGTGCGGGTGGTTGCCGGGGCGTCGTCGGGCCGTATCCCTCAGCCCCTCTGGATGAGGTATGCAGTTGTGCCACCGAGTCTAGAAGTTCCGCGACCCGAATCCGACCCCGGTTCCCACGCTGTGAGCTGAGGCCGTGGGTGGCGGGGGGTCAGTACGGTGCGGGCGATCACGTCGAGAGAGGAAGCCTCCGCCCATGCGCCGGACCCTGCCGAGCTTCGCGGCCGTCACGCTGGTCTGCCTGCTCACCGCGTGCGGAGGTGACACCGGGACGACCGACACCGCGTCCACCACCGTCACCCCGTCGGCGGACGCGCCCACCGCCGCGGCTCCGGCCGCCATCGCCCCCAGCGCCACGCCGACCACGGCGGCGCCGGCCGCGCCCGCTCCGGCGGAGACCCTGACGGCGAAGCCGAAGCCGCCCGCCGCCCCGGCGCTGACCTGCAAGCAGCTCGCCGGTGCGCACGTCGGCAGCGCCAAGGTGCCCTACAACGGCTACCCGGACCACCTGCCGCTGACCGAGGGCCGGTGGTCCGGCGAGGACGGCGCGACCGTGCTGTTGCAGAAGCCGTGCGGGATCGGCGACCTCGACGGGGACGGGGCGGCCGACGCGGTCGGCGTGGTCGCGTTGAACGGCGGGGGCAGCGGCACCTTCTTCACCGTGCTCGTCTGGCGCAACAGCGGCGGCAAGCCGGCCTTCCGGGCGCTGGCCGACCTCGGCGACCGCACCCCGGTCCTGTCGGTCAAGGTGGCCGGGCAGCAGGCCACCGTCGTCTGGCTGACCCGCAGCGACGGCAGGAGCATGGCCGAGCTGGACATCAGGCGCACGTCGACGTACCGGCTCTCGGGCCCGACGCTGGTCGAGGTGGGCCACACCGACGCGCCGTACACGCCCTGACCGCATCGCCGCCGGAGCCGTGCGGAACGGCTCCGGCGGCGGGTGGCCGACGGGTCAGGCGGGTACGGAGTTCCGGCCCGCCGGCGCGGGGGTGGCCACGCTGGCGCGGCGTCGACCGATCAGGCGGTCGAGCGCCCAACTGCCCGGCCCGAGCACGACCACCAGGGCGAACGCCCAGCAGAACAGGGCGGCGAGCTCGCCGTTGTTGTGTATAGGCAACAGCCCGTCCGGCTGATGCACGACGAAGTAGGCGTACGCCATCGAGCCGGAGGCGAGCAGCGCGGCGGGCCGGGTGAGGAGCCCGACCAGCACCAGCGTGCCGCACACCGCCTGGATCAGCGCCGCCCACCAACCCGGCCACTGCCCCACGGGCAGCGACTCGCCTGTGCCGCGGGCGCCACCGAGCACGCCGAAGAGCGACGACAGGCCGTGGCAGAGGAAGAGCAGGCCGATGACCATACGGAAGAGGGACAGGGCGGGTCCGTTGAACCGGTCGAGATTCATCTCGCTACCTCCGGGTGAGTGGAACGGTGCACCCAGGATCAGCCAGGAAATATCCGACCTAATGAACTTTTTGTTAACGAACGCGTCGACTGGGCGATTTAACGCTCAGGCCACCCCGCCGTCAGCTCGTGACATCCTTTCGGGTGAACCGCCAGAAGGCCAGCCCCCAGAAGAGCGTCGCGTAGCTCACCGCCGAGATCGCGCCCCGCACCACGTCGTCGGTCTGCACCGGAGTGGAGAGCAGGCCGAGCCAGGCGGTGCTGTAGTGCGTCGGCAGGAAGTTGCGCAGCCCGCCGAGGGCGGTGATCTGGTCCAGGATGCTGGAGAGGATCCAGAGCAGCACGGCGCCGCCGACCGCGCCGAGCGCGGCGTCCGTGGTCACCGACAGCAGGAACGCCAACCCGGCCACCACCAGCAGGACGACCGCCAGGTAGCCGAGCACCGCCAGCAGCCGCAGCAGCCCGTCGGCCGGTGCCAGTTCCGCCGCGACCTGGCTGCGCAGCGGCTCCCAGCCGTACCGCAGGGTGCCGGCGAGCAGGGCGGTGCCGGCGAGCAGCAGCAGGGCCAACGCCGAGTACGCCAGCGCGACCAGCAGCTTCACCGCGAGCAACCGGGCCCGGGGCACCGGCACCGCCAGCAGGTAGCGCAGGCTGCCCCAGCTCGCCTCGCTGGCCACGGTGTCCCCGCAGAACAGCGCCACCACCACGACCAGCAGGAACGACGCCGAGACGAAGATCGAGAAGAGGGTGAAGTTGAGCCCGCCCGAGGTGGCCAGCTCGACCAGGCTGCCGAACTCGTTGCGCCCGTTGTCGTCGTCGCCGCCGGAGTCGAACTGGAAGGCGATCAGGATGATCAGCGGCAGCAGCACCATGAACCCCAGCGCGAGCTGGGTACGCCGCCGCGACGCCTGCCGGCGGAACTCGGCCGCGAACGGCAGGGTCGCCGACGGCCGGTAGCCGGCCGCCGCCCCGCCCGGGCCGACCCGGCCGGCGTCGGCCGCACCCGCCGTGTCGATGGATGAGCCCGCCATCACCGGTCCCCGCTTCCCCGAGAGTTCTCGCCCACCAGGGCGAGGAACGCGTCCTCCAGGCGGCGTCGCGGCACCACCCGGTCCACCCCGATCCCGGCCCGGACCAGCTCCGCCACCACCTCGCTGCGCGCGGTGCCGTTGGTGTCCACCACCAGGCCGCCGTCACCGTCGGGCAGCACCCGGACCCCCTTCAGGCGGTCCAGCACGACCCGCGCGGCGGCCGGGTCGGTCACGTCGAAGAGCACGCTCGGCGAATCGCCGACGATCTCCTCGACCGGCCCGGAGGCGACGATCCGGCCCTTGTTGACCACCACCGCGTGGGTGCAGGTCTGCTCCACCTCGGCGAGCAGGTGGCTGGAGACCAGCACCGCCCGGCCGTCGGTGGCGTACCGCTGGAGCACCCGGCGCATCTCGGCGATCTGCGGCGGGTCGAGCCCGTCGGTCGGCTCGTCCAGCACCAGCAGCTCCGGCAGGCCGAGCATGGCCTGCGCGATGGCCAGCCGCTGCTTCATGCCGTGGCTGTAGTTCTTGATCCGCCGGTGCACCGAGTCGCCCAGTCCGGCGATCTCCAGCGCCTCGTCGAAGTGCGCGTCGGCAGCCGGCCGCCCGGTGGCCCGCCAGTACGCCCTCAGATTCTCCAGCCCGGACAGGTGCGGCAGGAAGCCGGGCCCCTCGACCAGCGCGCCGATCCGGGACAGCACCGGCGAGCCCGGCACCAGCCGGTGCCCGAAGACGTAGATCTCGCCGGCGGTGGGTTGGGTCAGCCCCATCAGCACCCGCAGGGTGGTGGTCTTGCCCGCGCCGTTCGGCCCGAGCAGGCCGACCACCTGCCCCGGGTGCACCTCGAAGTCCACGTTGGAGACGGCGACGAAGCCGTCGGCGTACTCCTTGCGGAGCTGGCGGACGGCGAGCGGGACGCCGGCGTACTCCGGGTGGACCGAGCTGTCCTGGCGGCGGTGCCGGCGGCGGGCGACGGCGACGACCACGGCGAGCCCGACCGCGATGGCGGCGAGCAGCCCGACCAGCACCCAGCGCCAGACGGTGGCGGTGGTGGGGATCGGCTCGGCGTCGACCGTCGGCAGGCTGACCGGGGCGTCGCCCGCCGCGACCGTGTAGACAGCCGACTCGGCGGGTGTGGTGTACGCCTGGTCGGAGGTGGCGACCACGACCCGCAGCCGGTGCCCGGCCTCGATCCGGCGGACGATCGCCGGCAGCGTGACGGTGACCGGCCGCGCGCCGTCGAGGCTCTTCGGCAGGCCGGTCAGCCGCACCGGGGCGACCAGTCCGTCGGGGAGCGTCGCGGCGCCGTTCGGGTCGACGTCGTAGAGCTTGACGAAGAGCACCGCCTCACCGGTCGGCGAGGCCGCCCGGAGCGCGAAGGTGGGTGACCCGGCGACGTCCACGGCGTCGGCCAGCGGGGCCGACTCGAACCGGGCGTGCTGGCCGGGGACGTCGCCGGCCACCCCGCCGAGCAGCGAGCCGAGCGCGCCGGCGAAGGGCACCGAGGAGATCGCCGCCGGGTTGCCGTTCGGCGGGTTGGCGATCGGCTGGGCCGGGCCGGTGACGGCGATCTCGCGCCGGGCGTCCCCGGCGACGCCCGGGTAGTCGGCGGTGCGGTAGCCGGTGGCCACCAGGCCCCGGTCGAGGGCGTCGAAGCCGGCGATCCGGGAGAAGGTGAAGCCGTCGCCGGGAGCCGCCCCCTCGCCCTTGACGTAGTGGTCGAGCCACTGCGCGGTCAGGAACTTCACCCGGTCGGAGTCGCTGGTCGGCCCGGTGCCGCCGTCGTGGCCGCCGGTGTACCAGGCGACCCGCACCGGGGTGCCGGCGGCGGCGATGCCGCGCGCGTTGGCGTCCGCCTCGGTCAGCGGGAAGAGGCTGTCCGCCTCGCCCTGCACCAGCAGGGTCGGTGCCTTGATCCGGTCGACGACGCCGGCCGGGGAGGAGCGGCGCAGCAGGTCCACCGCCGCCTGGTCGGCCCGCCCGGTGGTGGCGATCCGCAGGTACGCGGCGCAGATGTCGGCGGCGAACCGGCCGCAGGACGGGTCGGCGGCCGGCGCGGGGCCGGGCCCCGGACCGGTGCCCGGTCCCGCGCCCGGCGCCGGGCTGGGCGGTCCGGCGGAAGCGGGAGCGCCCTCCGGCTGGGCGGCCGAGGTGCCGGAGAGCCCGGCCGGCCCGGAGCCCGCGTTGCCGCCGCCGCCGAAGAAGATCCCGGCCCAGCCCTTCTTGAACACCCCGTCGGTCGCCGGTCGGCCGGTGCTCTCCGGGAGGAAGGCCCGGGAGAGGTCGTTCCAGGTGATCATCGGGACGATCGCGTCGACCCGCTGGTCCTGGGCGGCCAGCAGCAGGGCCAGGCCACCGCCGTACGAGCCGCCGACCACGCCCACCCGGGGGTCGCCGGCGGCGTCGGTGCGGATCTCCGGTCGCTCCGCGAGCCGGTCCAGCAGCCGCTGGGCGTCCCGGATCTCGTAGTCGGGGTGGTCCAGGTGGATCTGGCCGCCGCTGCGGCCGAAGCCACGCGCGGTCCAGGTCAGCACGGCGTAGCCGCGGGTGACCAGGTCCTCCGCGTCGGACCGGACCGAGTCCTTCGTACCGCCGAAACCGTGCGCCAGCAGCACCGCCGGCACCCTACGGTCGGCCGAGGCGTCGTCGGGCAGCCAGAGCGTGGTGTCCAGTTCGACCGGCTGGTCGCCGGCAGGTCCGGATCGGACGGTGACCAGGGCGGACTCGGTGCGGAAGCCGGGCCGGTCCGGCCGGGCCGCCCAGACGGCGGCGGCGGCCAGCAGCACGACGACCACCGACGCGACCGCGACCCGGCGACGGCTGGCCAGGACGCGCCGCAGCCACGCGGCCGACAGCGGTGATCTCATGTGGCTCACGGTACGGCCCGGTTCCTGAGCGTTGGCTGGGATCCTCCGTACGTCCGTCCGGTTCGTCCGATCGACGAGCGGGGTCGATCGACGGCGCGCCGTCCAGACCATTACCGGCGGGCCGACTTCGGATCACGTGAATTCCGATCTTCGCTCCGAAATCGACTCGGATCAGACCATGACGGCTACCCCGACGGCACTTTCCGTGGCGATCGGTGAACGGCATGTGACATCGCTCGTAGTGACGCGAAAATGACTGAACAACCACGGCATGAGCCAGGGCCGGGTCGGTTAGTTTTCCGGTCCGGTGTACGGGACTCCATTGGCGACCCCCGACACCCGGAGGAGATCCCCCGCCGTCGCCGGAGGAGACAGACCCATGACCGTCCCCGCGCAGCGGGTCCGTCGACGGCCCTCCAGCCGCGTGCTGCCGCTGCTGCTCGTCGTGGCGATGCTGGCGCCGGTGGCCTTCCTCTTCGCGCAGCACCACCGGCTCACCGGCGACGACCGGGACCTGGCGGTCCGGGAACGACTCGGCGTCGAGTACCTGCGCGCGCTCGGCCCGGTGACCGAGGCGCTGGTGGACGCCCAGTCCGCCGCGGTGGCCGGCCGCCCCGCCGGCCGCGACGCGCTGGACCGGGCCGTCCGGGACGCCGCCCGGGTCGACGTGCGCATCGGCGACGAGCTGCGCACCCACGAGCGGTGGGCCGGCCTGCGCGCCAAGCTGGAGGCGCTGCCGGAGCGGCCGCTCACCGACCCGGAGGCCGCCTTCGTCGCGTACGGGGAGGTCACCGACCTGCTGCTGGCCCTGCACCGCAAGGTGCGGGAGAGCTCCGGTCTGGTCCGCGACCCCCGGCAGGACTCCTTCTTCCTCCAGGACAGCATCGGCCTGGACCTGCCGACCGCGATGGTCGCCGCCGGCCGGCTCGCCGACCTGAGCGCGCTCGGGGCCACCCGGCCGGCCGCCGAACGCGCCCGCACCCAGGGTGAACTGGCCGAGCTGCGGGTCGGCGCGCTCGCCTCCGCCACCGACCTGGTCGCCGACCTGCGCGAGGCGGTGGACAGCTCGGAGAGCACCGACCTCGGTCCCCACGTGCTCACCCCGCTGGACACCTACCAGCGTGCCGTCGAGGCGCTCGCCGCCTTCTCCGGGCCGAGCGCCGGGTCGAAGACCGGGCTCGCCGACCCCGGCCAGGTCGCCGCCGCCCGGCTCAACGCGCAGTCCGCCGCCCGGCAGCTCCAGCCGGTCATCCTCGACCAGCTCGACGCGCTGCTGAAGGAGCGGATCGAGTCGTACGACCGGGACCGCCGGCTGGCCGCCGGGGCCGCCGCCACGGCGGTGCTGCTCGTGCTGGTCCTCGCCGGCGTGCTGATCGCCGCGTACCGGCGGGCGCGGCGGCACGCCGCCGAGGCCCGGCGCGCGGGCGACAGCGACACCGGCACGGTTCCCGAGCCGCAGCGCTGGGCGCCGCCGGCGGCGGAGCGGAGCATCCGCCCGGAGGACCACCGGCTGCTCCAGCCGGCCGGCTCGGGCCGCGACGGCGGATCCGAACGCTGGGGGACCTTCGATGCTGCTCGGTAGGCTCCGGATCCGGGGAAAGCTCGCCCTGCTGGTCTTCATTCCGCTGCTCAGCACGGTCGGGCTGGCCGTACCGGTGGTGCTCGACCGGGTCGCCGCCGCCCAGCGGGCCGGCGAGACCGCCGACACCGTACGGCTCGCCAGCCGGATCGGCAGCCTGGTCCAGGACCTCCAGCAGGAACGCGTCATGTCGGTAGGGCTGCTGCTCGGCCGGGTGCAGCGCAGCGAGCTGATCCAGAAGGCGGCCACGGTGGACGACCGGATCGCCGACCTGCGCGCCGACTACGCCGGCCGGCTCTCCGCCGAGACCACGGCCGCCCTGGACGGGGTGCACGAACTGGCCGAGCTGCGGACCCTGGTGCTCACCCGCGCCGCCACCCCGACCCAGGTCATGGAGGCGTACGGACCGATCGACATGGCCCTGATCGACTCGTTGGAGCTGCCGTCGAAGGTGGACACCACCGTCCCCGCCGGGCGGCAGGTGCTGGCGCTGGACGCGCTGCTGCGGGCCGACGAGGGGCTGGGCGCCTGCGCCACCCTGATCGTGCTGGTCAAGGCGACCAGCAACCCACGGGTGTCCGCCTCCTACATCGCCTGCATGGCCGCGCTCCAGGTGGACAACCTGCGGTTCCGCAGCCTGATCACCCCGGAGCAGTACCAGCTCGCCCTGCTGGACGACGCGGCGGTGGCCGCCCGGACCAGCCCGACCTTCCTCGTCGACAGCGTTCAGGACCCGATCGCGGCGATCCGGGACGTCCCGCTGGACGCGCTCTTCCCGTCGGTCCGCTCGATGATCACCCTCGGCCAGTTCGTGGAGAAGAAGGTCGTCGCCGACGTCATCGCCCAGACCACCGCCGACAAGCGCTGGGCGCTCACCACGGCCTGGCTGGTGGCCGGGGCGGCCGGACTGGTCCTGCTGACCGTGGTGCTGCTCAGCGTCGCGGTGGCCCGTACGGTCGCCCAGCCGCTGACCCGACTCACCCGCTCCGCCGACCGGGTGGCCCGGGTCGCCGAAGCCGAGCTGGTGCGGGTCGCCGACGACGAGTCCGACACCGGCCCTCCGGTACGCCTCGACCCGGTCGACGTCCGGGCCCGGGACGAGATCGGCGACCTTGCCCGCGCCTTCGAGCGGGTGCAGAGCACCGCCGCCCGGCTGGTCGAGCGCCAGGTGGCCGGCCGGCGCAACGTGGCGCAGATGTTCGGCCACGTCGGACGGCGTACCCAGAACCTGGTCGGCCGGCAGATCGCGCTGATCGACCGGCTGGAGCGGCAGGAGACCGACCCGGGCCGGCTGGCGCACCTGTACCGGCTGGACCACATCTCCAGCCGGCTGCGCCGCAACGCGGGCAGCCTGGTGGTGCTCTCCGGCGCGACCGGCAGCGACGGGCACGTCGCCCCGGTGCCGCTGGCCGACGTGGTACGGCTGGCGCTGGGCGAGATCGAGGACTACACCCGGGTCGACGTGCGGGTGCCGGCCGAGGTCTCCGCCGCGCCCGCCATCGCCGGCGACCTGGTGCTGGCGTTGGCCGAGCTGATGGAGAACGCCACCGTCTTCTCCCCGCCGCACACCCGGGTGGTGGTCTCCGGCGAGCTGACCGAGATCGGCGGCCGGATCTGCGTGGTGGACCGGGGCATCGGCATGACCGAGGACCGGCTGGCCGAGGAGAACGCCCGGCTGACCCGCCGGGAGCGCCTGGACCTGGCCCCCACCGAGGTGCTCGGCCTCTTCGTGGTGGGCCGGCTGGCCCGCCGGCACGGCTGGACGGTGCGCCTCGCCCCGACCGCCGGCGGCGGGGTCACTGCCCGGCTGGACGTGCCGCACCCGCTGCTGGTGGTACGGCCGGCCGACCCGGCCGGCGCGACCGTGGCGCGGGCCGCCGTACCGGCTCGGGACCGGTGGTCGCCGGCCGCCGCGATCGACCCGGCCCGGCCCGGCCGCGCACTCACCGCGGCGCCGGCCGACAGCCCGGCCGCCACCTTCGATCCCGCGCTGCTGAGCCGGGCCACCCGCACGATGGCGGCCGGCGGATCCTGGGACGCGTTCGGCGCCGGGGCGGCACCGACCGGGGGCACCGCGTTCCTGGAGATCCGGCAGCCCGACCCGGACGCCGCGGCGGACCCGGCCACCCCCGGCGGGCTGCCGCGACGGCGCCGGCCCGACGAGGTCGCCGGCCGGCCCGCGCCGACCGGTGCGGACGTGCCGGTCGCCGGCCGGCCGCCGGCCTCCGCGCCGCAGTCGGTGGAGCTGTCGCTCGCGCCGTCGCTCTTCGCGCCGGCGGCCGACCCACCGTGGGCGGAGGCGCCGCCCGTCCCGGCGGCGCCCGCGCCGTCGCTGTTCGCGCCGGCCCCGCCGTCCTGGCCACCGCCCGGCGGGGCCGGGGCGCCGACGGTCCGGCAGCGGGTGCCGGGGGCGACCCTGCCACCGGCCGAGCCGGCGGTCGGCCCGGTGGACGCCACCGGCGCGGACCCGGACGCCGCCCGGACGCTGGTCGAGCAGTTCCAGTCCGGGGTACGCCGGGCCGAGCAGCCCGGCTGGGCCGACCTCGGCGCCACCCCGGGCCGGCCACGGCTGAACCGACGGGTGCCCGGGGCCAACCTGGCGGTCACCCCGCCGCAGCAGGCCCCGGTGAGCCAGCCGCCGCAGGACCCGACCGAGGTCCGGGAGCTGATCAGCCAGTTCGAGGCGGGCGTCGCCCGGGCTCTGCGTGAAGTCCACACCGACCACCGCCACGACGAAGAGGAATCATCACGGTGACCAGCCCCTTCCTGCACGACAACGTCGACCACCCGACCCACGCCGGGCCCGACCTCAGCCCGGAGGCGCGCACCTTCAACTGGCTGCTGGACTCGTTCACGTCGAGCACCGCCGGCGTCCTGGAGGCGATCGCCGTGTCCTCGGACGGGCTGCTGATGGCCATGTCGGCCATCAAGGACCGGTCCAACGCCGAGCGGCTCGCCGCCGTCGTCTCCGGCATGACGAGCCTGGCCGGCGGCGCGGCGAGCTGGTACGCCCTCGGCGGCCTGAACCGGGTGATCGTGGACATGGCCGACGGCTACCTGCTGATCAGCGCGATCAGCAGCGGCTCGGTGCTCGGTGTCGTCGCCGACCGGTCGGCCAACCTGGGCACCGTGGCGTACGAGATGACCCTCTTCGCCGGGCGGGCCGGCGGCGCCCTCAGCCCGACCCTCATCGCCGAGCTGAAGAACGCCGTTCAGCAATGACCCCGCAGGCCGCCGGCGAGGAACCGGAACCGGACCCGATGGTCCGGATCCGTCCCTACCTGCGGACGCCGGCACCGACCGGCGGGGGCGTACCGGCGACGAGGCCGGCGCCCGGGCCCGACCCGCGGGCCGAGCGGCCGGCCGGCCCGCGCCCGTTCGTGCTCACCGCCGGGCGGGTCACCGGCACCGACCCGGCGATCGGTCTGGAGACCCAGGTGACGGCCCGACCAGGCGGCAACCCGTGGACGGCCACCCCGGCGGCCCGGCTCGCCCCGGAGTTGCAGGCGATCATCGCGCTCTGCGGTGAACCGATCTCGGTCGCCGAGATCTCCGCCCGGATGCGGATGCACTTCGGCGTGGCCTGCGTCCTGGTCGGCGACCTGCGGGCCGCCGGCCACCTCGACGTGCACGTCGGGGACGTCGACGACGCCCTCGACCCCGACCTCATCCTGCGAGTGATTGATGGACTCCGTGCGATCTCCTGAATGGCCGGTCGCCCCGCCGGGCGGGATCTCTTCGAACAGCGCCGCCACCCGCTACGGCAGCCCGGTGGGCGGTGGGCAGGACGTACCGCCCGCGCCGCCCGCGGCCCCGCCGCCGCCGTACCGGCCGCCGGCCGCCGCGGGCAGGGCGGCCCGGACCGCGCCGGGTGGCCGGCCGCCGATCCCGGTGAAGATCCTGATCGCCGGGGGCTTCGGCGTCGGCAAGACCACCACGGTCGGCGCGATCTCCGAGATCGCCCCGCTGACCACCGAGGCGTCGATGACCAGCGCGGGCATCGGCGTGGACGATCCGGGCGTACGGAGCGCGAAGACCACCACCACGGTGGCGATGGACTTCGGCTGCGTCACCATCGACCGCAGCCTCAAGCTCTACCTGTTCGGCACGCCCGGCCAGGCCCGGTTCGGGTTCATGTGGGAGGACCTGGCCCGGGGCGCGCTCGGCGCGCTGGTGGTGGTGGACAGCGCGCGGCTGGACGACTGCTACCCGGCCATCGACTTCTTCGAGCGGGCCGGGCTGCCGTTCGTCGTCGGGGTGAACGCCTTCGACGGACGGCTGGCGCACGACCTGGGGGCGATCCGGTGGGCGCTGGCGATCGGCGACCACGTACCGCTGGTGCGGTTCGACGCCCGGGACCGGATCTCGGTGCGGGACGCGCTGCTGGTCGTCCTGGACCGCGCGCTGGACCGGGCCACCCGGGAGAGGGGGACGTGAACCTCCTCGCTGGTACGACCCGTTCATCAGGAGAAGGGGGACGTGATGAGAGGTGGTCTGGACGAGACGCTGGCCCGGCTGGCCCGCCGGGAGGAGGCGCTGCGGCGCCGGGCGGGCGAGCCGGGCGAGGAGGCCGGGGCGTCGACCGTCGCCTTCGAGGCGACCGGCCACCCCGGGGGGTCGGACGGCCCGGGGTGGGACGGGGCCGGCCGGCCGGAGGTGGCGCAGACCGGCGTGGGACGGTCCGCCGTCGACGGGCGCGACCCGGTGGAGGAGGTCGCCGAGGCGGTCCGCCGGGTGGTGGCCGAGCACCCCGGGTTGTCGGTCGTCGTGCGGGTGGAGCACGAGGGCCGGACGTACCCGCTGCGGGTCGACTGGGCGGACACGGCGGTGACGGTCGCCGCGGAGAACACGGCCACGCCCCCGCCGCCCTGGCCGAGGCCGGTCAACACCGGGCCGGTGTGGTCGGCGGGCCGGGACGGGACGAGCGCCGACCAGGCGGCCCGGCTGGCCGAGATGGTCCGCCGGGACCCGTCGCTGCTCGCCGACGACCAGTGACGTGACGGCCGGGCGGGCCGTGTCGGGGGCCGCTACTGTCGGGCGGTGGCCGAACCGGACCTGACCCTCACCGCGAGCCTGCGGCCTGCCGCGCTGGACGCCCGACGGGGCATCGTGCGGCTGCACCCGGAGGTGCTGACCGCGCTGGCGTTGCGCCCCGGCGACCCGGTGCGGCTGGTCGGCCGGCGGGTGACCGCCGGCATCGTGGCGCCCGCCGAGCCGACCGCGAGCGCCGCCCTGCTCTACGCCGACGATCTGGTACTGGGCAACCTCGGGCTGCGCGACGGTGGCCGGGTGACGATCGGGCCGGCGCCGGTGGTCCCCGCCCGCCGGGTGACGCTGAGCGGCCCGGTGGCGGTGGTGGCCGCGGTGTCGCCGGAGATGCTGCGGCTCGCCCTGCTGGGCAAGATGGTCACCCCCGGCGACGACGTCTCCCTGCTGCCGCAGGACGTGCTGCCGGACGCCTCGGTGCGCAGCCTGGTCGAGGCCGCGCGGCGCAGCCTCGCCAACACCGTCGGGTACGCCTGGACCAGCACCCTGCTCACCGTCGTGGACGCCGAGCCGGACGCGGGCGCGCTGGTCACCATGGACACCGTGGTCGGCTGGGAGCACGGGCCGGCCACCCACGGCTCGCCGGGACCGGCCCGCCCCACCACCGCCCGCCTCGCACCCGGCTCGGCGCCGGGCGCCCACCCCACGACCGGGACCGGCCGGAACGGCACGACCCAGGACCCGACCGGGACGCTCCGGTACCGGAACGGCCCCAGCCTGGACGGCACCGGGCTGGACGGCAGCGGGACGGCCGCGGCGGACGAGGCGCCGCACGTGGACGAGCTGCCCGGGCTGCGTACCCAGGCCGAGGAGTTGACCGAGCTGCTCGACCTCGGCTTCCACCACCGCGAGGTGCTGGGCCGGCTCGGCACCACCGTCTCACTCGGCGTGCTGCTCAGCGGGCCGGCCGGCTCGGGCAAGTCGGCGCTGGTCCGGGCGGTCGCCGCCGCCGTCGGCGCACGGGTGCGCCCGCTCTGGGCGCCCGAGCTGGCCGCGCTGAGCAACGACGCGGCGGCCCGCCGGCTCCGCGAGGCCGCCACCGAGGTACGCGCCGGCGGGCCAGCCGTGCTCCTGGTCACCGACGTGGAGGCGCTGGCCCCGGCCGAGGAGCCCGGTCCACTGGCCACCGTGTTCCGCCAGGCGATCGTCGAGACCGTCCGCGCCGGGGCCGCAGTGGTCTGCACCACCTCCCGTCCCGAGGCGGTCGACCCGGCGCTGCGCGCCCCGGACCTGCTCTCCCTGCGGATCACCGTCCCGCTGCCCGATCCGGCGCTGCGTCGCGAGCAGCTCACCGTGCTGACCCGGCAGGTGCCACTGGCCGAGGACGTGCGGCTGGACGAGGTCGCCGGCCGTACCCCCGGTTTCGTCGCCGCCGACCTGGCCGCGCTGGTGCGCGAGGCCGGAGTGCGCGCGGCCCTGCGGCAGAAGGCCGTCGAGCGGCCGACGGTGGCGATGGCCGATTTCACGGCGGCGCTGGAGGTGGTCCGGCCGACCACGATGGCCGCGTCCACCCTGGAGCTGGCCTCGGTCACCCTGGACGACGTCGGCGACCTGGTCGAGGTGAAGCAGACCCTCACCGAGTCGGTGCTGTGGCCGTTGACCTATCCGGACACCTTCGCCCGGCTGGGCGTGCAGCCGCCCCGGGGCGTGCTGCTCTACGGGCCGCCCGGATGCGGCAAGACCTACCTGGTGACGGCGCTGGCCGGGTCCGGCCGGGCGAACGTGCTGTCGGTGAAGGGCGCGGAACTGCTCTCCAAGTGGGTCGGCGAGAGCGAACGCGCCGTCCGGGAGCTGTTCCGCCGGGCCCGCGAGGCCGCGCCCACGCTGGTCTTCCTCGACGAGGTGGACGCGCTGGCCCCGGTGCGCGGCCAGGCCAGCGACGGGGGTACGACCGACCGGGTGGTCGCCGCGCTCCTCACCGAGCTGGACGGGGTGGAGGCGCTGCGCAACGTGGTGGTGGTCGCCGCGACCAACCGGCCGGACCTGGTCGACCCCGCACTGCTGCGCCCCGGGCGGCTGGAACGGCTGGTCTACGTGCCGCCGCCGGACGGTCCCGCCCGGGCGGAGATCCTGCGCGCCGCGTCCCGGACCGTGCCGCTCGCGCCGGACGTGGACCTCGCCGCGCTCGGCGGGAAGCTGGACGGCTTCTCGGCGGCGGACTGCGCCGCGCTGGTCCGGGAGGCCGCGCTGGCCGCGATGCGCGAGTCGCTGGCCGCGTCCACGGTCACCGCCGCGCACGTGGCCACCGCGCGGCGGCGGGTGCGCCCCTCACTCGACCCGGCGCAGGTGGCCTGGCTGGCCGCGTACGCGGAGAAGCAGGCGGCACGCTGACGGGCACCCGTCGAGGGCGTCCGGGGCGCTCAGTCGGTGGGCAGCAGCGGGCCCAGCGGGCCGAGGTCGAGGTTGAGGTCCTCGGGGGCGAGGCCGAAGTACTGGCGCAGCTCGGTCATCTGCTCCTCCAGCGCCATCAGCGTGGCGCCCACCCGTTCGATCTGCTCCTCGGTGAGGTCGCCGAGGTCGACCCGGCGCAGCGCCTGCCGTTCCATCAGCTGGCGCAGCAGCTCGATCACGGTTAGCACGAGGCTGGCCAGCCCCCGCTCGACGGAGTCCCGGTCGACGGCGAGCCGCCGGTCCAGCGGCGTCACCCGGGGGGCCTGCCAGGCGGCCGTCTCGCCGAGGGCCGCGGCCAGGTCGGCTGCCTCGTCCCGGCGCGGCCCCGGCCCGGTCACCCGACCTCCTCGGGCAGCACCACGACACCGGGCGACCCGACCGCACCGGGCGGCGCCTCCCCGAGCGGATCGGGCAGCTCGGGCGGGGTGAGCGCGCCGACCGACGCGACCAGCGCGCGCAGCGAGATGCGGACCAGGTCGATGTCGGCGATGGCCAGGGTGATGTCGCCGGAGATCACCACACCGGTGGCGAGCACCCGGTCGAGCAGGTCGACCAGCGCCACCGGGCGGTAGGCCAACGGGTCGTCGGCACTGCTCGGGGCGAGCGAGGTGGTCACCACGCCGGCTCCCGCCGCACCAGGTGCGCGGGCTCCTCCGGACCGTCCGCCGCCACGAAGGAGTACGGCGGCCACGGGCCGGTCAGCTCCAGCCGGATCTCCGGATGCCGGTCGGCGAGTTCCCGGACCAGCGCGGCGAAGCCCGCCACCCCGGCGGTCTCCACCAGGTACGCGCCGTTGAGCACCATGGCGGTCGGGGCGCCGGAGAGCCGCCGGTCCTGGGGAGCGTGCCGGCGCGCGGCGGCGGCGTACCCGGCGAGGGCGGCGTGCACCGCCGCGGCGGCCTCCCCGGCGATCCGCTGCCCCTCGTCGCGGGCGGTCAGCTCGGCCCGGCGCCGCCGCAGGTACGCCGCGCCCGCCCCGCCCCCGCCGTCGTTCGCCTCGGTGCGGGGCAGGGCACCCGGCACCACGTACCCCTTCACCCCCCACTCGCCGCGGCCGGTCAGCCGGTCCAGCGTCGCGGCCAGCTCGGCCTGCCGCTCGGCGAGCATGGCGGCGACCCGGGTGTCGTCGTGGTGCACGGTGGCCAGCCGGGCCGGCACCACCGCACCGGCCCGGCTGAGCGCGTCCACCACCGCATGGTGCGCCCGCGCCGCGCGCTCCAGCCAGACCAGGTCCTCCAGGTTGCGGCGCAGCGCCTCCTCGCCGTACTCGGTCAGCGGCGCGGCGCTGACCACCGCCGCCAGGCCGGCGGCCCGGACGGCCCGCACCGGCCCACCGTCCATGCCGGGGGCCGCGGCCAGGGCGGCCGGGTCCGGGTCGCGGACCACACCGTGCAGCCAGGCGCCGACGGTGACCGCCGGATCAAGTGCCGTACTCATTCCACCCCTCCCGTGCGGCCGCCCGCCGGGCCACCCGGGGCCGGCGTTCCGCCTCCACCTGCTCCGGGTCGCGCGGCCCCGGCTCGACCGGCGGGCGGGCCTTCGAGCTGAGCCACGGATCGTGCTCCCACCAGTCGATGCCGATCTGCCGCGCGGTGTCCACCGAGGCGATGACCAGCCGCAGTTTCAACGTCAGCAGCTCGATGTCGAGCAGGCTGACCCGGATGTCGCCGGCGATCACGATGCCCCGGTCGAGCACCCGTTCGAGGATGTCGCCGAGGTTGGCCGGCTCGTGCCCGGCGCCCATCACCTGGCCGGTGTTCTGCACCACCGCTGGCCGCGGACTGGTCATCTCAACCCCCGTCGCCCTTGCCCCGCTGGTAGCGGCGCGTCCGCCGGTAGCCCAGCAGGCCACCCGCCATGTCGAGTTCGACCTCGTAGAGGCCGAGCAGGTCGGTGGAGGCCGGGATGCGGTGGTCCTCCACCACCTCCACCCCGACCAGCCAGCCGTCGTCGGTGGGCTGGATCGAGGTGACGCCGAGCGGGTCCTTGCCGGTCAGGCCGACGAGCTGGCGCAGCCCCTCGCGGGCCGCCTCGGCGGCCGAGACCGGCTCGTAGTCCTCGTCGTCGTACCGCTCGTCCTGCCGCACCGGCTCCTGCCGGCGCTCGCGGTCGCCGTCTCCCCGGGCACGTCCTGGGGCCATCCCGCTCACCTCCCTCGCCGTCGGTCGGGGTCGTCCCGCCGGTCCACCGGCCGTGCCTGACCCGCCGCGCGGCGGCGGGCGGGCGGCCGCCGGGGCGGGCGGGCCGGCGCGGCGGCGGTGTCCGCCCCGCGGCCGCCGCCGGCACCGGTCAACCGGTCCAGGACCCGCTGCTGTCCCCGGTCCCGTTCTTCCGGGGTGATGTCGCCGGCGTCCGCCGCCCGGTCCAGCTCCTCCAGCTCGCGCCGGATGTTGGCCGGGTCGTACTGCCGCGACTCCGCCTCCCGGGCGATCACCTTGACCACCGAGGTGAGCCCCCGCACCGGGGCGTACGGCAGGGTCAGCAGCGTCCAGAGGATGTCCACCGGTCACTCCACCAGCTGGTGCGCGCTGACGAAGTCGTACGGGGCGAGCGGCCCGAGCAGCCGCATCCGGATCAGGTCCCGGCGCTGCTCGGCGAACTCCTCCAGCACCCGGACGAACTCCTCCTCGTCGTCGGCGTCGATCAGGAAGGCGACGTTCATCGCGTCCAGCTCGCTGCTCGGCAGGCGCGGCGCGTGCGCCACCGCGTACGGGGTGAGCGTGTCGATCAGCGCCCGGTTCTCCGCCTCCCGGCGCAGCTCCACCCCTTGACTGATCATCTCGCCCAGCCGGATCCGCTCCTCCCGGCTCTCCGCCTCCGGCCGGCCGCGCACCTGGTCGGCGAGCGCCGCGGCGGAGGGGTTCTCGGCCAGGAAGTCGCTGATCATCTCCTCCTCGTCGAAGCGGCCGTGCACGGTGTACTGCACCCGGTCCTCGAACTCGTCGAGGGCGGCGGCGAACCGGTCGTGGTGGGCCTCCAGCAGATCCTCGACCGCGTCCGGCCCGGTCACCACCGTGCCGAACCGCACCGGCAGCACCGGCGCGACGGCCGCCGTCCCGTCCAGCAGCGTCTGGTACGCGGTCAGGTCGGCGGGGCGGCCCAACGGCTCCACCAACCCGACCTCGCTGACCAGCGCCGCCAGCTCGCCGTGCCGGATCGCGGCCACCTCGCCCGGCGGGTCGCCGACCCCTTCCGCGTCCGGGGTCGGCTCCACGTCGGACGGCACGATGCCGTAGATGAACAGCCCGAGCTCGCCGCCCGGCTGAGCCTGCTCGTCAGTCATCTCACCGCTCCTCGTCCCGGCGCCGGCGTGGCCGTTCCCGCTGCCGGTCCCGGCCGCGGTCGCCCAGCGAGTCCGCCACCGCGCCGCTGATCTCCTGGGCCGCCTTGCCGAGGCCGGAGATCGCCTTGCCCTTGGTCGCCGCACCGGCCGCGTCCCCCACCAGGTCGGGCAGCCCCTTCTGGTTCTTCGGGGTGATGCTCAGCCGGTCGACCGCCTCGGCGAACCGCAGGTACGTCTCCACGCTGGCGATCACGATCCGAGCGTTGATCTCCAACAACTGGATGCCGACCACGGCGACCGAGACCTGGGCGTCGATCACCACGCCCTTGTCCAGCACCGTCTCCACCACGTCGGCGAGGTTGCTCCCGCCGGCACCGCCTCCGGCGCGTTCCAGGGCGCTACCGCCCTGGGCGCCGCTCGTCGTCGCGATCGTCACTGGCCACGCTCCTCACGCCGGCGGCGGACCACCGGGCGACGCGGGGGCTCCGGGGCACGTCGGGCCGCCGGGCGAGGGCGCTCCGGCTCCTCGCGCGGAGGCTGGGGTCGGCGGGCCCGTTCGGGTCGCCGGCGTGGCGGGGGCGGCGGCTCCTCCTCGGGCTCCGCCTCGTCGTACCCCTCGTCGTAGTCCTCGCCCTCGTCGTACGCGTCGTACTCGTCCGCCGGGGGCCGGCGGCGCTCCGGCGGTCGACGGCGGCCGCGCTCGGCGGGCCGGCGCTCCTCCTCGGGCTCCTCCGGCTGCTCCTCGGCCTCCTCGGCCCGGCCCCGCTGCTCCTGCTCCTCGCGGGCCTCCTGCTCCTCGCGCAGCGCGGTCTCGTGGTCCTTGACCACCTGGGAGTCCTCGATCTCGCCCCGCCAGCCCTCGACGGAGTCCGGGTCGAGCACGGTGCTGGTCATCACGTGCCGGACGAAGTGCTTCAGCTCCAGCCGGACCCGTCGGCCCTGGGCGCGCCAGAGATTGCCGGTGTGCTCGAAGAGCCCCTGCGGGTGGTACTCCAGGACCACCAGGATGCGGGTCAGGTCGGGGGTCACCTCGTGGAAACTGACGGTGCCGTCCACCGAACCCTTCTCACCCTTGGACCGCCAGTGGATGAGCCGGTCCGGGATCTGCCGGACGATGGTCGACTCCCAGCTCCGGTGCGACCAGAAGACCTGCGCCTTCCAGGTCATCTTCTCGTCCGACTCGCAGTCGGCCTGCTCGACCTTCTTCATGAAGCTCGGGAAGTCGCCGAACTGGGTCCACTGGTTGTACGCGACCCGGACCGGCACGCCGACCTCGATCGTCTCGACGATGTTGGTGACCTTGAGCTTCTTGCCGCCGCCCTTGCCACCCTTGCCGCCGCCACGACCGAACACCGACATCACCTTCTCCTTACCGCCGGCCAGGCCGGCCCGGAACATGGCCTGCACGGGGGATTTGCCCTCGGCGAGCTGCTGAGCGCCGGTGGCGGCGGCGATCAGGCCGGGGCCGCCGCCCTGTTTCGCGTACTCGCTGAGCCGGCCGGTGGCGCCGGTGATCCGCTCGGTGACCACCGAGACGGCCCGCTCGCCGATCGCGGACGCCAGGTCCCGCAGGTCGGCGCCGAGCTGCTCCTTCGCCCGGTTGGCCAGGGCGCCGGGATCGTTGGCCGCCATGGTCACCGCCCCCGCTTCGACGTCGCCGGGTCGGTGCCGCCCTCACCCGGCTGCGGCTGGTCGCCCAGCTCCTGCTCCTCGTCGGGCGCGGACCGCTGCCCGTCGTCGCCCCCACCTCCGCCGGACCTGCGGCGCAGGGCGTCCGCGCTGCCGCGCAGCTTGCCGCTGATGGCGTCGATGCCGCTGCCGGCGGCGGCGGTCGCGGCGGCCTTGCCGGCCGAGGCGAGTGGGCTGCCCAGCTTGCCGAGGCCCGCCAGATGGGGAGCCGAGGTCAACAGGTCACCGCCGCGCTTGAGCAGGTGGGGATCACGGCTGGCCCGCCCGGCGGCGACGGCGGCGGCCAGGGTGAGGGCGGTACGCAGCTTCTTCCGCCGGCCGAGGACGTATCCGAGGCCGACCGCGAGGCCGACCCGCATTCCGCTCTTCATCGGTTCTCCTTCACTCCCCGGTGGTCGGGACGACCCGTCTCCACCGAGGGCCGGAAACCAGCACCGGGGAAATGCGCACGGCGGTCCTGCGTCGGGACGTCCCGTTGTTACGGACCCGGCCGGCAGTACCCGCCCGCCCCGGTGCAAAACATTTCCCGGCAATTCCTGGCCGCATTACGGCAAGGAGGTGAAGGAGTCGTCCAGGCGGCAACCAAGGCCACAAACCGGACAGTCAGAGCGCCTCGACCAGGAAGGACGCGAGATAGATCAAACCTCGCGAAGAATTGTCAGAATGCCGGCGGAGTGGAGTCGAGGCAGATTTCGGCGTGAACCTTGTCGCCATTTTCGAGCAGTTTCGCGCCGCATTTCTTCAGCACCTGGACGGCCCCGATGTTGTCCCGGGTGGTGTCCGCGACCACGGCGTGCATGCCGGCTGCGGCGGCCTCGTTGAGCAACTCGCGCAGGGCGCCGACGCCGAGGCCCTGGCCGCGCGCCGAACGCCCGAGCCACATCCCGGTCTCCACCACGCCGGGCTCCTCGCAGCGGCTCATCCGCACCATGCCGACCACCTCGCCACCGGCGACGATCGCGTACATGCGGGTGCGGGTGGGACCGTCGAGCCCGGCGAAGTTGGCCCGGTGGAACTCCCGGAACGCCTCCCGACGGGCCAGCGACCAGCCGGCGGGTGCCTCGACCGGGGGCATCACGTCACCCGCCTCCGCCTCGGCCACCGCTACGGAGAGCAACGGCTCCAGGTTCCGCTCGTCCAGTGGCTCCAGTCGTACCGCACCCGTCACAGTGCCGCAGTCTGCCGGTACCGCCGCCGGTCGTCCAGCCCTTTGGGCCGCGAATGGCCCTCCGGTCTCCAGGTACCGGCCGGTCGTCCCATCGGGGTGTTCCGCGTCACGCTCCGCTGTCGGCGGCCAGCGCCGGCACCGGCCGGGCCGCGCCGGCTCAGGTTCGGGACGGGAACTCGCAGAGCACCGCCGAGGCGTCGTCGGCGCGCTTGTGTCGGCGCAGCAGTTCGGGATGGTCGCGCTCCGCGGCGCGTACCCGGTCGATGAGCGCCCCGGGCCCCTGCGTGGTCACCAGGTCGAGCAGTCCGGCCCAGTCGAACAGGCCGAACTGCTCCACGGCACTGGACGCGCCGTCGGAGAGCAGCACCGCCCGGCGGACCGCGTCCGGCCCGCGCAGCGGCAGGGTTCCGGTGACCGCGTGGTACGCGGCGTCCGGGTTCGTCGCGGCCACCCAGTAACCGTGGGTGCGGTTCATCCGCTCCCGCTGCACCTGCACCGCCTGCCGGAACCGGGTCTCCGCGTCGACCTCCGCGGCCGGCAGTCCCGCCACGATCCGGCGCAGGTCGGCCAGCGCGTCGTCCAGCCGGTCGTCGGAGATCACCTCGACCCGGCCGCCGACGTCGAGGACCAGCGGGCTGTCGCAGAGCACCAGGTAGTCGACCTCGTCGCCGCCCTCCCGGAGCAGGCAGACGGTCGCCGACGGGGTGCCCGGATGGTCCAGGTCGCAGGCGTCCCCGTGGTCGGCGCGGACCGCCAGCAGTGCTGCGGCGAGGCTGCTCACCAGGGTCGCCGTCGGCCGGGCGGCGACGGCCAGCCCGATCCGGGCGGCCAGGTGGCGGACGAACCACGCGGGCCCGTGCACGCACCCGGTGTCGAAGCCCTCCGGCACGGTCGCCCCGTCGAGGACGCCCACCAGCGGACCGAACCGGAACACCACGTCCTCGTTCTCCGGGCGGCCGGGCGCCGCCACCGAGACGGACCGCACCCGCATCGCGTACGCCTCGCCGACGGTCCGCACCGTGTGCCCCGCCGGGTGCCGCGCCTCCGGTCCCACCATCAGCCCGCTCCCCTCGCCGTCGTCCGAGCCCGGCTACCCGGCCCGGCCCACGCCATGCCCGTCTCCGGCGTCGCCGGGATTCGGACGAACCCGCCGGTACGCGCCGGTCACCGACGCTAGCGTCAGCAACCGGCGCGGCGTGGCCCCGGCAAACAGCTCACCGGGTGGGCACCGACCTTCCCCACCACCGGCGGCGGCCTGCGCACGGACGGGAAGTGGTCAGCGCCGGCGGTTGCGGGCCCGCGAGGAGCGCAGCCGGCGCAGCCGCCCGACCAGCACCGGCTCGGCGGCGAGCGCGGCGGGCCGGTCCAGCAGGGCGTTGAGCAGTTGGTAGTAGCGGGTGGCGGAGAGGCCGAAGGTGTCCCGGATGGCCTGTTCCTTGGCCCCGGCGTGCTTCCACCACTGCTGTTCGAAGGCGAGAATTTGCTGCTCCCGCTCGGTGAGGGTGTCCGCCGAGCCCGGTCCGCGCTGCGCGGGCACCGCTTCGGCCGACGACCCCTCGACCTCCGGCCCGTCGTCCGCCATGGCGGCGAGGACGGCAGCGGCGTCGACGGGCTCCGGGGCGTCCTCGACCGGCGGCGCGCTGCGCGGCGTGGGGACGACGGCTCCGGGCCGCTGGTCGGTGACGGCCTGCCCGGACGGCTCCGGCCGGTCGCTGGCGGCGGCGGACGCGTCGGCGGGCATGGTCGCTCCTCACACAGCGCGGACGGCCGGCAACTCCGAACGCCGACCGGGGGGACCCCAGCGTAACCAGGGCCGCTGTCCGGCGCACCCGACGCGCGCCGGGCCCCGCGCGGTGGCGCGGGACCCGGCCGGCGGGTCAGGAGATGTCGCGCCGCCGCATCGTCCAGAGGGCCGCGCCGAGGATCACCGTCAGCCCCACCGCCAGCAGCACCGAGGACTGCTGCCAGGTGATGGTGAGGGTGTCCGGCTTGCACTCCCCGAAGTAGGTGGCCTGGCACGAGTCCCAGTCCTCCAGGGTGACCTTCTTCTGCATCCAGGCCAGCGCATAAGTGGGCAGCAGCCACGCTGCGGCGAAGCGCACACCCGCCATTTCCAAGAGGATCCCGAGGCCGAACTGGCCGACCACCATCAGGGCGATCACCCCGCCCAGGGCCATCGCGGTGTGCCGCCCCAGGGAGGCGAGCGCGAAGCCGATGGTCGCGGTCACCAGGGCCAGCACCACCCCGCGCAGCCCGCCGAGAGCGAACGACTGCCAGGTGCCGGAGGTCATCTTCGCGGTGCTCCCGCGCAGGTTGGCCACCAGCCAGAAGCTGCCGAACCAGAGCACCGTCGTGGGCACCGCCACCGCGAGCAGGCCGGTGAGCAGCGCCGCCAGCTTGGTCAGGAGTACGGTCAACCGCTTCGGCCGCCACAGCAGCAGATTCATCATCCCGCCGGTGCTCCACTCCGCACCGACGAAGGAGGCCCCCACCACGAACCCGACCATCGCCAGGATGGCCGCGAGCGGCAGCAGGGTGTCGCCGAAGTTGGTGCGGAAGTCGAAGGTGGAGGGCAGGAACCACTCCGCCTGGATCGCCTCCCGAGGCGGCGGCTGGATCATCGAGCAGTCATCGGGGAACTGGCCGGGCTGGGCAGTGCCGCTGGTCTTCGCCTTCTCGCACTCGGCGCGATACTGCTCGTTGCTGCGGACGTCCTGCTGCCACTGCTGCTCGGCGGCACGCTCGGCCGTGGCCCGCGTACTCGCGTCGATCTTCTGGTTGGTGAAGAAGACCCCCACCACCACGGCGGTCAGGACCAGCAGTCCCAGCAGGGCCGACCAGCGGGTCAGGCGCCGCTTGGTCAGCCGGCGCAGCTCCGTACGGTAGAGACTCATGCTCCCCAACCTCCTCCGGCGGCCTGCTCCGACCCACCGACCTTCGTGGACTGGTCGACCTGGCGGTGCTGACCGGGCACCGGCGCGGTCGCGGTCAGCTCCAGGAAGACGCTCTCCAGGTCCACCGCGACCGGGGCCAGTTCGCTGACGTACAGGTGCTGCTCGGCGAGGAGCCGGCTGACCGAGGCGGGCTTGTCCACGCCGGCCAGCATCAGGTGGTCGGGGTGCCGGGTCACCGACACGCCGGAACGGTCCAGCAGGTCGGCGGCGGCGGCGAGGTCCTCGGCCGCCTCCAGCCGGACCCGGACCCCGCCGTGCGAGTGCGCGGCGAGCACCTGGTCGACCGGGCCGAAGGCGACCCGCCGGCCCAGCGAGATGATGGTGACCGAGTCGCAGATGAGCTGGATCTCGCCGAGGATGTGGCTGGAGAGCACCACGGTCATCCCGGATTCGGCGAGGGTGCGCATCAGGGTGCGCATCTCCCGGATGCCGCCGGGGTCGAGGCCGTTGGCCGGCTCGTCGAGGATCAGCAGCCTCGGGTTCTTGAGCAGGGCCGAGGCGACCGCGAGCCGCTGCTTCATGCCGAGCGAGTACGTCCTGACCCGCTCACCGGCCCGGTCGCGCAGGCCGACCAGCTCCAGCACCTCGTCGACCCGGTTGATTGGCACGTCGCCGGCGCCGGCGAGCAGCGACAGGGTGTCGCGCGCGGTGAAGTGCGGGAAGAACTGCGGGCTCTCGACGATCGCGCCGACCTGACCGGCCACGGTCGGCAGCGCCGCGGGCACCTCGTGCCCGAGGATGGTCATCCGGCCGCCGTCGGGCCGGATGAGGCCGAGCAGGGTCCGCAGGGTGGTGGTCTTGCCCGACCCGTTGGGGCCGAGGAAGCCGTGCACCTGGCCCGCCTCGACCCGCATGTCGAAGCCGTCCAGCGCGTTGCGGGTGCCCCGCCGGCGGCTCTTGTACGTCTTACGTAGACCTTCGATCTCCAGGACAGCCGACAAGCTGCGCCTCCCCCGATGGTTGGCTCATGACAGCGGTCACCATACTCGGTATGCTCAGGAGGGCAATACCCGGTATGCATCGGGGCATCGAGTCGCTACCGACCGTGTATCAACGAGACACTCAGGCGCAGATGACGTTGACCCCGGCGGCGCGGAACGCCTCCACCACGTCGGTCGCCGCCCCGGAGTCGGTGACCAGCGTCTCCACCCGGTCCACCGGGCAGATCCGGGCGAAGGCGTGCCCGCCGAGCTTGGACGAGTCCGCGATGATCACGACGCGCTTGGCCCGGGCCACCATCAGGTTGTTCATCGCCGCCTCGCCCTCGTGGTGGGCGGCGGCGCCGAGCTGCGGGTCGACGGCGTCCACGCCGAGCAGGGCGACGTCCAGGGTGACCTCGCGCAGCAGCGCCCCGCCCAGCGGGCCGACCAGCTCGAACGACTTCGGGCGCACCACCCCGCCGGCGACCACGACCTTCATCCGGGAGCGGACCAGCAGCTCGTTGGCGATGTTCAGGGCGTTGGTCACCACGGTCAGCTGGGCGCCCTCGGCGCTGGTGTTCAGGTCGGGGCGGACGGCCAGGGCGCGGGCGACCTCGGTGCTGGTGGTGCCGCCGTTGAGGCCGACCACGGTGCCCGGGGTGACCAGGGCGGCGGCGGCCGCGCCGATCCGCTGCTTCTCGGCGGAGTGCTTCGCGGTCTTGTAGCGCAGCGGCAGGTCGTACGAGACGCCGTTGGCGACCGCGCCGCCCCGGGTCCGGGTGATCATCTGCTGCTGGGCGAGCTGGTCGAAGTCACGGCGGATGGTGGCCTGCGAGACGTCCAGCCGCTCGGCCGCCTCCTCGACGCTGACCCGACCACTGTCGGTCAGCATCTCGAGCAGAGCGTTCCATCTCGCGTACCGGTCCACCGCGGGGGCCTCCGTTGACTCTGCACGAACGGTGATTGATTGCGTGCACAGTAGTGCGCGAAACTACCAGGGCGCAAAACCACCACCTGCGCGATCTGGGACCTGGTTGCCACGGCCACCCGGGTTCGCGCAGAATAACGCGCGAAAGACGGCTGTAATGAGCCGTATTGCGCACCGCCGCCCTGTGCGAGGAGTTCTCATGGCGTACGTCGACGCGGAGATCGCGAGCCAGCCCGACTGCTGGCGGGAGGCGGCACAGCTCGCCGGCACCGTGGCCGCCGACCTGCCGCTCCCCGGTGAGCGGGTCGCCGTCGTCGGGTGCGGCACCTCCTGGTTCATGGCGGCGGCGTACGGCGGGCTGCGCGAGCGCGCCGGCCACGGCGAGACCGACGCCTTCCAGGCCAGCGAGTTCCCCACCGGCCGCCGCTACGACCGGCTGATCGCGATCACCCGCTCCGGCACCACCACCGAGGTGCTCGACCTGCTCGCCGCGCTGCGCGGACAGACCCCCACCACGGTCCTCGTCGGCGACCCCGCCTCGCCCGCCACCGGGCTGGCCGACGCGGCGGTGACCATGCCCTTCGCCGACGAGCGGTCGGTGGTGCAGACCCGGTTCGCGACCACCGCCCTGGCGCTGCTCCGCGCCCACCTCGGCGACAACGTCGAGGCGCTCGCCGCCGACGCCGAGGTGACCGTCCGGGCCCCGCTGCCGATCGACCCGGCCCGCATCGAGCAGGCCACCTTCCTCGGCCGGGGCTGGACGGTCGGGCTGGCCCAGGAGGCCGCGCTGAAGTGCCGGGAGGCGGCCACCTTCTGGGCCGAGGCGTACCCGGCGATGGACTACCGGCACGGCCCGATCTCGATCGCCGCACCCGGCCGGCTGGTCTGGGCGTTCGGCGAGCTGCCCGAGGGGTTGCCCGAGGACGTGGCGGCCACCGGCGCGGCGTTCGTGCACAGCCGCCACCACGGCTGCCGCACCGTGCTGGGCAGCTGGGCGGCGGGGCGTACCCCGGTCGACCCGATGGCCGACCTGATCCTGGCCCAGCGCTTCGCGGTCGCCCTGGCCACCAGCCGCGGCCTCGACCCGGACGCGCCCCGGCACCTGAGCCGCTCCGTGGTCCTCGCGTGACCGACGCCCCCGACGGTGCCCCGGTCGTCGTCGCACTGGACGTCGGCGGCACCGGGATGAAGTGCGCGCTGGTCCGCCCGGACGGCGCCGTGGTGCACGCCGAACGGCACCCCACCGGCGCCGAGCGCGGACCCGCCGCCGTGGTCGACACCATCCTGGACGTGGCGGAAGGGCTGGCCGGCAAGGCCCGCGCCGAGGGTCTGACCCCGGTCGCCTGCGGCATCGGGGTGCCGGGGCTGGTGGACGAGGTCGCCGGGGTGGCGGTCTGGTCGTCCAACATCGGCTTCCGGGACGTACCCCTGCGGGAGCTGGCCGCCACGCGGCTCGGACTGCCCACGGCGCTCGGCCACGACGTGCGCGTCGGTGGCCTCGCCGAGAGCCGGCTCGGCGCCGGCCGGGGCGTCGGCCATGTCCTCTTCGTCGCCGTCGGCACCGGCATCGCGGCCGCCCACGTGGTCGGCGGTTCGGCCGCCGCCGGGGCGCACGGCGCCGCCGGCGAGCTGGGCCACATCCAGGTACGCCCCGACGGCCCGCGCTGCGGCTGCGGGCGGCCCGGCTGCCTGGAGGCGGTCGCCTCGGCCTCGGCCGTCGGCCGCCGGTACACCGAGCTGGCCGGCACCCCACTGACCGCCGCCGAGGTGGCCGACCGGGCGGCGGCCGGTGACGAGCTGGCCGGGCAGGTCTGGCGGGAGGCCGTCGAGGCGCTCGCCGACGGACTCGCCACCGCCCAGGCGCTCTACGACGTGGAGACCATGGTGATCGGCGGCGGGCTGGCCCGGGCCGGCGCGCGGCTGTTCGACCCGCTGCGGGCGGCGCTGCGGGAACGGATGACCTTCCACCGGGAGCCGCGCCTGGTCGCGGCGGCCCTCGGCGACGAGGCCGGCTGCCTCGGCGCCGCCCTGCTCGCCCTCGACAGACTGGAGTAGTGATGGCCCTGCGGGTGAACGGCAAGGTGGTGACCCCGACCGGTGTGATCCGGCAGGGGTGTGTGGAGATCAACGGCGACCGGATCACCGCGGTCGCCGAGTACCCGGCGAAGCGCGACGGGCACTGGATCGTGCCCGGGTTCGTGGACATGCACACCCACGGCGGCGGCGGGCACACCTTCACCACCGGCGACGCCGACGCCGCCCGCGCGGCGGCCGCCTTCCACCTGCGGCACGGCACCACCACGCTGCTGGCCAGCCTGGTCAGCTCCCCGATCGAGCTGATGCGGGACGCCACCGCCGCGTTCGCCCCGCTGGTCAGCGAGGGGGTGCTGGCCGGCGTCCACTTCGAAGGGCCGTACCTGTCGGCGACGCGGTGCGGCGCGCAGAACCCGGAGTACCTGCGCGACCCCTCGACCGACGAGCTGGCGGAGCTGATCGAGCTGGGCGCGGGCGCGGTGCGGATGGTGACGCTGGCCCCGGAGCGGGCCGGCGCGCTGGACGCGATCAAGCTGCTCACCTCGCACGCCGTGGTCGCCGCGGTGGGGCACACCGACGCCACGTACGACGAGACCCGGGCCGCCGTGGCGGCGGGCGCGAGCGTCGCCACCCACCTGTTCAACGGCATGCGGCCGCTGCACCACCGCGAGCCCGGCCCGATCGTGGCGCTGCTGGACGCCCCGAACGTGGTCTGCGAGCTGGTCGCCGACGGCGTGCACCTGCACGACGGGATCCTCACCTTCACCACCGCGACCGCCGGCGCGGAGCGGGCCGCGCTGATCACCGACGCGATGGCCGCGGCCGGGATGCCCGACGGCGAGTACGAGCTGGGCGGCCAGGCGGTCACCGTGGCCGACGGGGTGGCCCGGCTCGCCCGCGACGGCGCGATCGCCGGCAGCACCCTGACCATGGACGCCGCGCTGCGGCACGCCGTGGACGCCGGCATCCCGATCGCCGACGCGGTCCGCATGGTGGCCACCACGCCGGCCCGCGCGATCGGCCTCGGCGACCGGCTCGGCGCGCTCCAGGTCGGACTCCGCGCCGACCTCGTCGTGCTCGACGACGAGCTGAACGTGGTCCGGGTGATGCGCGGCGGCTCCTGGCTGGACTGAGCCCCTCCGTAGGGCCGGCACGCCCGGCGACTCCCTTTGGAGCTGATGTCGTAGACGAATCACCGGTCATCCCTCGGTGATTCACTCCGTTTCGCCGAGGTGGCGCCATCCCCCGGCCCCGGACACCGCCACACCGGCGAGACGCAGTGGACAGCTGCGGCCGGGCCGCCGGCGCGAATCGTTTACGACATCAGCTCCAAAGGACGCGGCACCACACACGCCGCCCGGGTCGAACCGGCGCCACGGAGCAGCCACGGAACAGCCGCGGGCGCGAATCGAACCGGGCGGGCATGGGCCGTGCGCGTCAGCCCGCGCTGGGCACCTCGACGCCCAGCACCGCCTGCTCGTCCGGGCGGTGCACCAGCACGTCGGCCAGGTACGACTGCACCGCCGGGCCCATGCCGACGTCCCGGCCGGCCTGCTCGGAGAGCAGCCACTTGTGCTCGATGATCTGCGCGAAGAGCTCCTGCGGCTCCAGCTTGCGGCGCAGGTGCGCCGGCACCGCCCGGACCACCGGCTCGAAGACCTCGGTCAGCCAGCGGTGGGCGGCCTGCTGCTCGTCGGTCAGGTCGCTCTCCACCCGGTACGCGTCGAGGTCGTTGAGCAGCCGGCGAGCCTGGTTCTCCTCGGCGTCCAGGCCGGTAAGCCGGAGCAGCCGCCGGGTGTGGTAGCCGGCGTCGACCACCTTCGGGCGGACCAGGTACCGGCCGTTGTCGACCGTCGACAGGGCCACCTCGGCCACGTCGAAGCCCAGCTCGTTGAGGCGGCGGATCCGCCCCTCGATGTCGTGCCGGGCCTCCCGCTCGACCTGCTGCTCGTAGGTGATCTCGTGCCAGAGCCGCTCGTAGCGCTGCACGACCTCCTCGCAGACCACCTCCGGGTCGATCGACTCGTGCAGCAGCCCGGCGGCCTGGAGGTCCAGCGCCTCGCCGAAGATGTTGACCCGGGCGATCTCCAGGTCCTCGCCGCGCTGGCCGTTGGAGAGCGAGCTGTGCAGCGCACCGGTCTCGGCGTCGACCAGGTAGGCGGCGAACGCGCCGGCGTCCCGGCGGAAGAGGGTGTTCGACAGCGAGCAGTCGCCCCAGAAGAAGCCGGTCAGGTGCATCCGCACGATCAGCGCGGCGAGCGCGTCGAGCAGCCGGCCCATCGTCTCCGGTCGCAGGGTGTGCGAGAAGAGCGCCCGGTAGGGCAGCGAGAACTGCAGGTGCCGGGTGATCAGCACCGACTCCAGCGGTTCCCCGTCCTCGGTCTGCCGGTCGGCGACGACCGCCACCGCCTCGACCGACGGGAAGTCGATCCGCTCCAGGGCACGGAGCAGGTCGTACTCCCGTTCGGCGATCCGCTCGCGGGTCTCCTTGAAGGCGTACACGTAGTCACCGAGCCGGACGAACCGGACGATGTGCCGGGAGATGCCCTGGGGCAGCGCCACCAGGTGCTGGGCAGGCCACTGCTCCAGCGGCGTCGACCAGGGAAGGTCGAGCAGCGCCGGGTCGACGAGGGCCGAGGTGATCCGCACGGGGACAAGTGTGAAGGGTCGCCCCGCCCAACGCTTCCCTTCGTGGCTCGGCACACAGCCGCCACGGCCCGCGCCGGCCGGTCGCCGCCCGGGGCCGGTAGCGTGATCGCGTGCGGGAGACCACGACGGTACGCGGCGCGTCCCGACCACCGCGGGTACGCCCCGCCGGCTGGTGGTGGGACGCCCTGTTGCTGGCCGGGCTGGTCGGGCTGACCGTGGCGCTCGCCACCGACCACTTCTTCGGCCTCGACCGGGCGGTGGCCGACTGGGCCGGGGAGCACCGGCCGGCGGCGGCGTACTGGGTGGCCCGGGTGTTCAACTTCCTGGGCCAGGGCACCCCGTTGACGCTCCTCGCCGCCGGGCTGGGCGTGCTGCTGGCGGTCCGGCTGCGTTCGGTCCGCCCGGTGCTGCCCCCGGTGGCCGCCTTCGCGCTGACCTACCTGACGATCGGGCCACTGAAGGTGTGGACCGCCCGCCCCGCCCCCAGCGCGAGCGTCAAGGAGCCCTTCCTGCCGCCCGAGCGGACCCTGCCGCTGTTCCAGCACGACCTGCCGGTCAGCTACGCGCAGTCCTACCCGTCGGGCCACGTCGCCAACGCGATCGTCTGGTACGGCGTGCTGGCGCTGCTGATCGCGCCGCTGCTGCGCAGCTTCGGCCGGCGGCTGCCGACCTGGCTGGTCACCGTCGTCCGGCTGGTGCCGCCGCTGGTGGTGACGACCACCACCACCTACCTGGGCTGGCACTGGCTGACCGACTCGGTGGCCGGGCTGCTGCTCGGGCTGCTGCTGGACCGGCTGCTGCACCGGGTGCCGTGGGACGGCCTGCCTCTTCCCGGCCGGTTGCACGCCTGGGACCGTCCGTTCACCTCAATCACCTAGCCTGCTGCCGGTGGAGCGACTGAGGCGCCGGCTGGGCGTACCCGACGCGGTGGTGATCGGGCTGGGGTCGATGCTCGGCGCGGGCGTCTTCGTGGTCTTCGCCCCGGCCGCCGCCGCGGCCGGCGGCGCCGGGCTGCTGGTCGCGCTGGCGCTGGCCGGCTTCATCGCCTTCTGCAACGCGACCAGCTCGGCCCGGCTGGCCGCGCGCTATCCCGAGTCGGGCGGCACGTACGTCTACGGGCGGGAGCGGCTGAACCCGTTCGCCGGCTTCCTGGCCGGCTGGGGATTCGTGGTCGGCAAGACGGCGAGCTGCGCGGCGATGGCGCTGACCATCGGGGCGTACCTCTGGCCCGGGCAGGCCCGGCTGGTCGCCGTCGCCGCCGTGGTCGCGGTGACCGCGGTGAACCTGCGCGGCATCGGCAAGACCGCTGCCGCGACGAAGTTCCTGGTGGTCGTGGTGCTGGCGGTGCTGGCCCTGGTCGCGGTGGCCGGGGTGGCGGCCGGCGACGTCCGGCTCGACCGGCTCACCGAAGCCGGCGGCTCGGTCCGGGGCGTGCTCACCGCGGCCGGGCTGCTCTTCTTCGCCTTCGCCGGGTACGCCCGGATCGCCACCCTCGGCGAGGAGGTACGCGACCCGGAGCGGACCATCCCCCGGGCGGTGCCGCTGGCCCTCGGCGTGGTGCTGGCGGTCTACCTGCTCCTCGCCGTGGTCGCGGTCGGCGTGCTCGGGGCCGACCGGCTGGCCGCCTCGGCCGCGCCCCTGGTCGACGTGGTGGCCGCCGCCGGGCTGCCCGACCTGGCCTGGCTGGTCCGGGCCGGGGCGACCGTCGCGGTGACCGGGGTCCTGCTCTCCCTGCTCGCCGGCGTCGGCCGGACCCTGCTCGCGATGGCCCGCCGCCACGACCTGCCCGGCGCGCTGGCCGCGGTGCACCCGGTCCACAGGGTGCCGCACCGGGCGGAGCTGGCGGTGGCCGCCGTGGTGATCCTGGTGGTCGCGCTCGGCGACGTCCGCGGCGCGATCGGCTTCTCCAGCTGCACCGTGCTGGTCTACTACGCGATAACCAACGCGTCGGCGCTGACGCTCGGCCGGGATCCGGCCCGGAAGCTGCCGGTGCAGGTGCTGGCCGCGTTGGGGCTGGTCGGGTGCGTGGTGCTCGCGGTCAACCTGCCGCCGACCGGCGTGCTCGCCGGGTTCGGCGTGCTCGCCCTCGGCGCCGCCTGGTACGCGGGGAAGTCGCGGTTCACTCCGTAGCGCGAGGGTGGCCGTCGGGTTCACCCGACCTACAATCCGTAGCGGCCCAGGAGCTCGTGCTGCATTTTGATCTCCGCCATACAGAGGGGATTCGCCAATTCCTTCTCGATGCTTTCCCTGCCGGAGATATTGGACATCACGATGCTTTCGTAACAGGCGGAAAGAATCTCCAGGACCTGCTCCCCATCAATTCCTCGCTCTCCTGACGACTCCACGAGACGGCCCAACGCGACCAGGAAAGGACCGACGCCCAACCTGGTGGGGACCAGCGCCAATTCTTCCTGCACCGAGAAGTACTCGTCCACTTCAGTCTCCAGAAGCCGGCGATCAGGGAGCCGATCCTTGCACTCGGCAAGAAAGCGGCGGACGAGCGCTACGGCGGAAGGAGGAAAGAACTCCTCGAACCGGGGCTCGAAGACTGGAATGGTTCTTTCGATGACCTCTGTCGCTAGCTGGTAGAGCAGAGGGGCAGGCAGTTCGTCGAGACGCTCAGCTCGCGGAGCAACGTCCCTGTCCCACAATTCCACGCCTGCCTGCCCCTCTTCCCATCAACTATCTTCGTCGTTCCCAGAGTTGAATCTTGCTGTACTGCGGCTCGTCGGCCCGTGCCGCGCAGTTCTGCCTCTTGGGCCCGCAGGCGGGACGCGATGACGCGATGATCCCGTCGGCGGCATACTCACCCTCATCCACCGCGTTGAACAGGATTTGTTCCGCGTCGGTGTGGACCTGTGGCGTCAGATCGGTTTCGTAGGCCCGTTCGTAGCCCTTCGCCTTAGCGAGGGCACGCAGCTTGGTGTTCGTACCGTTCTGATTGACCGCGTAGACCTTTCGCCCACCAAGCTCGGCCGTGGCCACGGTCGCTCCCTTGTCGGCCCGAGTCCCGACCCCGAACGTATCATGCAGCTCCTTCGCGTCATCCAGCAGCTGCTGCGGACTCGTGCTCGTTGGGGAGCAGTCTCCGGGCGAAACCAGCCTTCCGTCATTGTTGTGAACGAGCACAGGCTCGTCACCGGCGACCACATAGTAGGTGTGGATGTCGGCGACGGTAAGGTCGCGCATCTCCTCGGCGCCCAGCTTGTTGAGCACCGCGACGACGGTGACCGCACCCGTGCCGCGCACCAGCAGCTTCGTGCCCGGCTTCAGGTCCTTGGCGTCGTCCCACTTGCGCTTTGAGGCGTTCCAGAACGGGTGGTGCCACGTGGTCTTGACCTTCGTGGTCTTGCCGTTCCGGTCGCGGACGGTGACGTCGGTCAGGTCCTTGTCATTGTTGCGATGCAGCTGGGTGACCTGCTTGGGCTGCGACTTGCCAGTCTTCGGGTCGGTCGCGGTGACCTTGTCCCCGACGTTGACATCCTCGATCGGACGGGTGGTGCCGTCCGCCATCAGGACCCGGGTCTTCGGATCGAAGCTGTGCCGACGACCAGAAGACGGACGCCTGGCCGGGCACGAGCCGCCACCGCCACCCCCGCCGATCAGGTTCAGGCCCGGGATCATGTTCTCCACGGCGGCCCGCGGGTTGTACCGACCCGACGTCGCGACCTGGTCGACCGCGTCCTCGACGGTGTTCTCCGCCGCCTCGGTGGCGAGCCGGCCGGCCAGACCGGTGCCGACCTTCTTGGCGACGATCGCGCCGACCCGGCTGGCCAGGGCGCCACCGGCACCACCGATCATGCCGGTCACCGCGCCGGTGCCGAGCGAGCCCAGGGCGTCACCGATGCTGTGGATGTCGCCCTGCGCGGCGTCCTTGGCCAGGTTGATCAGTGCGGCGGTACCGGCCATGCAGGCGATGGCGCCGGCGCCGGCGGTGACCGCGGTGCAGGCCATGCCGGCGAGGATGGCCCCGCCGATCGCGGCCACCTCGATCAGGACGTCCTTGTGCTCCTTGACCCATTTCTTGGTCGCGTTCGCGGCATCCTTGACGTGGCTGACCGCCTTCTGGGCGACCCGGTGGGCCTTCGCGGCGATCTTCTTGCCGGCCTGCTTGGCCTTGTTGTAGAGGTGTTTCGCGCGTTTCTTGGCTGCGGCGATCTTCTTCGAGACGTACTTGCGACCCTGTTCGTACTTCTTCTTCACGTACCGCTTGGCCTGGTGGTACTTCTTCTTGGCGTAGCGCTTGACCTGGTTGTACTTCCGTTTGGCCTGGTGGTAGCGCTTCTTTACCGTCGTCTTGGCCCGGTGGTACGTCTTCTTCACGGCGCTCTTCGCCGCCTGGTACCGGTTGCTGACGTACGAGGAGGCGTACGAGTAGTAGCTCGACGTGTACGACGACGCGTACGAGTAGGCCGACGAGGCGTACGAGCGCACCGAGTTGACCGTCGAGGTGAACGCCCGCTTCAGGCTGCCCAGGCCCCAGTGGCCGGTCGGGTCGGTGACGGTCAGCGGGTTGGCGTCGCCGTACTGGTAGCGGTTCGCGTTGATCGAGTCCGGCACCGGGCTGTTGTTGGCGGTGTCCCGGGTGTCGAACTGGCCGGTGTCGGTGTTGTACCAGCGGGCGTGCATGTTGACCCGCGAGGTGAGCGCGTCGGTCCACTCCGACTGGTAGCCCAGCGAGCCGAGCAGGCCGCTGGTGTTGACCACCTTGCCGAGCGGATCGTAGGCCATCGAGCCGGCCAGGGCCGTCCCGGTCGCCGTGAACTGCCCGACCACGTCGGTGTGCAGGTCCGTCCAGACCATCCGCTGGGTGCCGCCGGCGGCGGTGCCGACCACCTCGCCGGAGGGGCCCCGCACGTAGGTGGCGGCGCTGTCGCCGGCCAGGTCGTTGCCCAGACCGGTGTACGAGAAGTTGGGGCGGATCGCCCGACCCAGACCGTCGTACGTGTAGGTCTGCGTGCCACCGGCGGACTGCTGCGACACCACCTGACCGAACGCGTCGGTGTTGGTGGTGTTGCCGCCGGCCGTCGCGAGCGTGCCGCGGGCGGTGTAGCTGTAGCTGACCCCGTCCGCGGTCTGGAGCCGGTTGCGCTGGTCGTACGTGAACAGCTTCGAGCCGTTCTGCACGCGGTTGCCGGACTTGTCGTAGGCGTACACCGTGGTGTCGGCGCCGTTGTTCCACGACGTCAGCCGGTCGGCCAGGTCGTAGGTGTAGGTGTTGGCCGCCGAGCCCGCGAAGCCCGTGGTGGTCTTCGAGGTGATGTTGCTGTTGGCGTCCCAGCCGTAGGTGATCTTCGCCAGCGAGGTGCCCGTCGACGACTTCAGCTCGTCGCCGGTGAGCCGGCGCAGCGGGTCGAAGGTGAAGTTACGGGTGTTCCCGTTCGTCCCGTAGGTGATCTTGCTGACCTGCGAGAGCGAGTTGTAGGTGTACGCCATCTGCACGCCGGCGGTCGGATTGTCCAGCTTCGAGAGCCGGCCCGCCTGGTCGTAGTTGTACGAGGTGGCACCGGCGGCGTCCTGGCGGGAGGCCAGTCGACCGTCCGGGTCGTAACCGAATGACGAGTTCCCCGACGGGCCGCTCACCGACAACGGCAGACCACGGTCGTCGTAGCTGATCGTGTTCGTGCCGCCCGAGCCGGACAGCGACGTCATCCGGCCGGCCACGTCGTAGTCGAAGACCCGGTCCTCGGTGGCCGCCTCGGCGCCCGTCCCGCTCTGCCGGATCAGCCGACCCATGGCGTCGTACGCGTTGGTGACCGACACGCCGCCGGGCAGCAACTGCTTCGACGGCCGCCCGCCCTGGTCGTAGGCGATGGTGAAGGTCCGGTCCGCGGCGTCCGGGTGGGCCGCCGTGGCCGGCTCGATCTGCGACTCGGGCAGCCCCCACGTGTTGTACGTGGTGTAGAAGGCGTTGCCCCGACCGTCGGTGAACCGGGTGCGGTTGCCCTCCAGGTCGTAGCCGAACGTGGTCTGGATCGAGTCCGACCCGGAGATCGGCTGGATCTCCTTGATCAGCGCGCCCGTCGCGTCGTACTCCATGGTGGTGGTGGTGCCGCGGGCGTCCGTGGTGGCCACCATGTTGCCGGCCCGGTCGTACTTCGCCGACTGCGACGACAGCAGCGTGCCGCCCGGGCTGTACTCGGCCGTGCCGGTCGCCCGGTCCGCCATGTCGTACGAGACCGTGGCGTACGAGCTGTCCGGGCGGATGCTCCTGGTGGTCCGGCCCTCGCTGTCGTACTCGTAGCGGGTGGTGTTCCCGGCGCCGTCCATCACCGCGACCGGCTCGCCCGCCATGTTGTAGCTGGTCGAGCTGGCCACCCCGGCAGCCGAGGTGACGGTGGTCTTCTGGTCGGCGGCGGTGTCGTCGTAGGTGTATCGGGTGGTGTAGTTGGTGCTGCTCTGCCGGACCACGTCGGTCGAGGTGAGCGGCCGGCCCAGGTAGTCGTACGTGCTCGTGCTGACCGCGCCGGACGGGTCCTTCGACGAGAGCAGGTTGCCCGCCTCGTCGTAGGTGTAGGTGGTCACCCCGTCGTTCGGCGCGGTCTCCTTCGCGAGCCGGCCGAGCTGGTCGTACTCGTAGCGGGTGACCTTGCCCAGCGGGTCGGTCACCGCGGTGACCTGCCCGGTCACGTCGTACGTCTGGGTGCTCTCCGGCACGATCGGGACGCTCGAGCCCGGCGGGGTGTAGGCGGGGTCCTTCTGCGAGACGACCCGGCCGGCGGCGTCGTAGCCGGTCACCGACCAGTTGCCGTTGGCGTCGCGGGCGTCGGTCAGCTCGTCGAAGGTGTTGTAACCCGCGTAGCTGACCGCGTTCGCCAGCGCCGGCAGTTGCCCGGCCTGTTCCACCATCGCCGCCGGCGCGGTGGAGCGCGCCACCCGGCCTTCCTCGTCGTAGCCCTGGTAGGTGGTGTTGCCGTTCGCGTCGGTGATCGCGATCGGCAGGCCGTCCTGGTCGAGCACCTGCGAGGTACGGATGACCTGCGCGTCGGCGGCCGGTGCGGTGCCGGCCTTCAGCTGCGAGATCTCGGTCGCCGACAGCGCCTTCTGGTAGGCCTGCACGTCGCTGACCGAACCCGGGAACCAGCCGAAGCCGTCCGCACCGCCGATGGTCAGATTCGTCGCCACGTTGTTGAAGGCCTCGGTCGTGGGCACCGTGGTCAGCAGCACACCGTCGGCGTAGAGCTTCATGGTCTTGCCGACCGGATCCGCAGTGAGTGCCAGATGCGTCCAAGCGCCCGCCACCACGGAACCGTTCGCGCCGCCGCCCCCGAACCACGCGGTGGTGCCGTCCGCCTTGCGGACCGCCATACCGGCGTACCAGCGATCGTCACCGGGCGCGTAGAAGAGCTTCAGCGCGGAGTTGCCGATGTCGCCCGCAGCAGCGAAGACCAACTGCTCGGCATTCCCGAGCGCGGGATTCTTCGAGGCAAGCTTGGCCCAGGCGGAGATGGTGAATGCTCGGGTGGAGTCGACCACTCTCGGGGCCTTGAGGTAGCTGCTGACCCCGTCGAACGTCGCCGAGCCGCCCCGGTCCGTGGACCAGGTGACGTTACCGGTCGCGGTCGCCGGGCTGTTGCCCGCCGAGTCCGCGGCCCTCGTACCCGAGGTCTCGTTGAGCTTCCAGCGCGCGACCGGAGTCAGCGCCGCCGACGGGTACGTCGTCTCGGCGACCGCCCGGCCGGCCCTGTCGTAGAGCGCCTCCGAGGTGCCGGTGACGGCACCGGTCACACCGTCGGTGGAGACGGTGGAGATGACGTTGTCGTTGGCGTCGTAGGTGAGGGTGGTGGTCCGCTTCAACCCGTTCGGGTCGACGATGGTCATGTAGGGCCGACCCGCGGCGTCGTACTTCGTGCTGGTGGTGCTGCGGCCGTTGTTGCCGACCTCGGTCAGCTCGTTGCCCGCCGCGTCGTAGGTGTGCTCCTCCACCACGAAGGTCTTGCCGTTGTTGTCGGTGCGGACGACCTTGGCTTCCAGGCCGTTGTCGGTGTAGGTGAACGACGTGGTCCAGCCCATCGCGTCGGTCTCCGACGCGAGCCGGCCCGCCGGGTCGTACGACCGCCGGCTGGTGACCAGGTCACGCGGCGCCGACGGGTTGTTCGGGTCGCCGGTCCAGCCGACCACCGTCGAGGTGAGCAGGTTGCCCTCGGCGTCGTACGTGCTGGTGGTGACGCCGCCGTCCGCCTCGATCTCCTTGACCACCCGGCCGTACAGGTCGTACTCGAGGTTGGTGGTCTCGTTCGCCGCGTTGGTGGTCGCCGTCTCCTGGCCGTACGCGTTGTAGGTGTGCTTCTCGGTGCGCGGCGCGTCACCGCCGGTGGTGTCGCTGACCGTCTGCTCGACGACGTTGCCGTCCAGGTCGTAGCTGGTGTCGGTCTTCGCCGTGTGCACCGCGCCGGTGACCCGGTTGGTCACGCCCGGCTCGGTCTCGCTGACCGGTCGGCCCAGCTTGTCGAAGGTGCGAACGGTGGTCAGACCCGACGGGAAGGTGTCGGTCACCTCCGTCTCGCTGACCGGCCGACCCAGACCGTCGTAGGTGTACCGGGTGATCTTGCCGGTCTGCTCGATCACCTCGGCGATGTCACCGCTGGCGTAGTAGACGACCTTCTGGACCTGCCCACCCGGTGTGGTCACCGTCGAGGCCAGGCCGGCCGGGGCGAAGCCACCGTCCTTGGCCGCCACCGTGGTGCCGTCGGTGTAGGCGGTGCGGGTGACCCGGCCGAGCGGGTCGGTGATGCTGGTCTGGTTGCCCTTGGCGTCGTACGCGTACGACGTCAGGTAGGTGCCGTCGTTCTCGGACGCCGACCGGCCGTCCCGCATCGTCAGGATGACGTCGTTCCGCGGGTCCGGCTGGCCACCGATCAGGACCGAGGCGCCGCTGACCCAGCCGCCGTTGCCGTTGCCCGAGACCAGGTACATGTCGTTGTCGGTCGACTTGCGGTAGACGAAGTCGGCCTTCTTGTCGCCGTCGAAGTCGCCTGCGGTGAGCAGCGCGTTCGCCGAACCCCAGCTCGACCCGATCTTGACGGACGTACCGGTCGACCAGCCGCCGGTGCCGTTGCCGGCGACCATGTAGAGGTTCTTGTCGGAGGAGTTGCGGTAGACGATGTCGTCCTTGCCGTCACCGTTGAAGTCCCCCGGGGCGGCCAGCAGGTCGGCGTTCTGCCAGCCGCTGCCGATCTGCGTCGCGACGGTGCTGATCCAACCGCCGGTGCCGTTGCCCTTGAGCATGTACAGGTTGTTGTCGACCGAGCTGCGGAAGATCAGGTCTGGCTTGCCGTCACCACTGAAGTCGCGGGACATCACCATGAGGTTCGCCGAGCCGACAGCCGGGCCGATCTTCACCGAGCTGCCGGTCACCCAGCCGCCCTTGCCGTTGCCGGCGAGCAGGTACATGTTGCTGTCGGTCGAGCTGCGCCAGAGGATGTCCGGCTTGCCGTCGCCGTTGAAGTCCTTGCTGCCGACGATCAGGTTGGCGGAGGCGATGCTCGTGCCGATCTTCGTCGGGATGCTGGTCAGCCAGCCGCCGGAACCATTGCTCCGCACCATCTGGATGCTGTCGTCGGTGTCCTCCCGGTAGACGATGTCCGGGTAGCCGTCGCCGTCGAAGTCGTTGAACATCACCGGCAGCTGGGCGGTGGACCAGTCGAGCGGGTCCGCCGAGTTCGCGTAGTAGCTGTAGTGGACCGACGAGCACTTGTTGGCCGACTGGTCCTGGCAGGTCACGACCTGCTTGGTGTTGCCCCGAACGTCCTGGAGTTCCTGCGTCCACACACCGTTCGGGTCGTAGGTCAGGTTGCCGAAGCCGCCGACGTCGTAACCGAACTTGGTGGTGTTCCCCAGCGGGTCGGTCTGCGCCACCATCCGGTTGCCGTTGACCACGTCGTAGCTGTAGGAGAGCTGCTCACCGGTCGGGCCGGTGACCGTGACCGTCGAGACCGGCATCGCGACGGGCGTGGTCTGCCCGTTCACCATGGTCACCGCGAGCGGAACGGTCTGCTTCGACGCCTGGAAGTGGGAGCTGACCTGGGCGTCGCTGAGCTGCGTGCGGTAGAACGCCACCTCGGCGATGGAGCCCGGGAAGTACGCCACCCCGCTCGTCGGGGAGGACGGCCACGACTTGGTGTAGCCGGCGCCGATGTAGGCGTTGACGGCGGTGGTGGTCTCCCCAGCCAGGGCGAGCGAGCCGACGGTCGCCCCGTCGAGGTAGAGCTTCTGGGTGGAGCCGCTGAGGGTGAGTGCGACGTGGTGCCACTTGCCGTCGTTGACAGCAGCCGTGGTGATCGGCGGGTTCGTGGTGTTGCTGCCGCAATAGCACCACTTGCCGCGCAGCTTGCCGTCGGTGCCGACGTAGAGCGCGGGCACCCAGTTGCCGGTGAACGTGGGGGTGGCGATGTCCTCCGTCTGGAAGCTGAAGAGCGTGCCACCGGCGGTGCTGCCGGACGGCATCTTGAACCACATCTCGACCGAGTTGGGTCCGGTGGTGGGGACGTCCTCCGCCGGCAGCTGAAGGTACGAGCTGGAGCCGTTGAACGAGGCGGCCTTGCTGTCGCTGAACGGGCCGGCGACGCCGAGCGTGGTGTTGTTGAAGGTGGCCGTGCCACCCTCGACCTCGTTGATCGCGTCGGTGACGTCGACCTCGCCGAGCCGCCAGTAGTCGACCGGCTTCGCGCCGAGCACCGAGGCGGCGTACACGTCGCTGTCACCGGAGACGGTCGGCGTACCCATGGTCCAGGTGCCGCCGTTCTCGTCCTTGACGCTGGCGACCCGACCCGTGGTCTTGTCGTACGAGATCTCCGCGGTGACGCCGCCGGAGGGGCGGACCACCCTGCTGAGCACCGGATGGCTGGTCCGGCCGGCGCTGTTCAGCGCGGCGATCGTGGTGCCGGTCAACGCCTGGTTGAAGAACGCCACGTCGGAGATCGAGCCGGAGAAGTAGTTGGCCACCGCCGGGGAGGCGCCGGTGTTCTTGTGGCTGGGCCACCCGCCGCCGACGAAGCCGGCGCCGATCTGCACGTTCGCCGAGCCGTTGGGGACCTGGGCGATGGTGCCGGCCAGGGTGCCGTGGAGGGTGCCGTCGAGGTACAGGGACTGCGTGTCACCCGCGCCGGTGAGCACCACGTGGTGCCAGGCGCCGTTGTTCACCACCGAGGTGGATGCCATGGCCTGCGTGGCGTTGCCCTGGTACCACTGGCCGTGCAGCTTGCCGTCGCTGCCGATGTAGAGCGCCGGAGTGTAGTTGCCGGTCGTGGTGCCCTTGGTGATCGCGTCGCCGTTGTAGCTGAACAGCACGCCGTTGAGGGCGGTGGTCTTGAACCACATGCTGATCGACTGGTACTGGCCGTCGGCGACCAGCTTGCCAGGAAGCTGCACGTACGAGCTGGTCCCGTTGAAGCCGGCGGTGGTGGCGGTCGAGCCGGCCAGGCCGGCCGGCTGGCCCAGGGTCACGCCGTTGTAGCGGGCGTTGTCGACACCGGCGTTGCTGAGCACCCGGCTCCCCGCGATGGTCGCGCCGCTCGCCTCGCTCAGCGGCCAGTACGAGTACGGGCCGGCGTTCAGCACCGCGTTGGCGTACTGGGAGGTGGTGTCCGCCTGGTACGTGGTGCAGTTGGCCCAGTCCGTCGGCGGGCAGACCCTGGTCAGCGAGTCGTTGGCGCCGTAGCTGTACTGCCAGGTCGCCACGGTGCTCGGGTCGCCGGCGGTGGCCGGGTCGGTGTAGACCGTCGCGACGTGCGGAGCACTGGACCCGGCCGGGGTCGACCAGGTGACGTACAGCGACCGGCCGGAGGCCGAGGTGAGCTTGGTCAGATTCCCCGAGGTGTCGTAGGAGAAGCTGAGCGAGCGGCCGTTGGCGTCGGTGATCTGGGTGACCTTGTAGACGCCGGTGCCGGCCGGCTGGCTGAAGACGTAGACCGTGCCGTCCTTGTCCGTCAGCGTGTAGCCGTTCACCGCTCCCGCGGTGTCCTTGTTCTCCTTGAACACCGAGTACCGGCCGGAGGTGGTGGTGAAGCTGCCGTCGGCGTTGCGCCCCATGGCCACGTCCTGGCCGGTGGGGTAGGTGACGAGCACCGACTGGATGCTGCCCGCCACGTCCTTGACCTGGGCCGCGCGCACGTCCAGCAGACTGGACCAACCGGCGCCGAAGGCGTTGCCGCGCCGGGTGTCGAGGCTGTTGTAGCTGCGGGTGACGGAGAGCGACGGGCCCACCGTGCTCACGCTGGCGTCGGTGGCCGAGGTGGTGTAGTTGCCGACGCTCGGGTCGTAGCCCTTGCCAGCGTTCTGCGCGAGGTTCGCGGTGAGCAGCGGCTGCGGTACCGAGGTGGTGAAGGCGTACGCCGGGGAGACGGCGCTGTACGCGGCCTTGTCGTAGACCTGGACCGTGTAGAGGTAGGTCTTGTTCCAGGTCAACTTGCCGGACGGCACCGTCCAGCTGGGGCCGGTGATCCAGCCCGAGCTGACCACGGTGGCGTTGGTCCCGGCGTCCTTGACCACGTAGTTGTAGGTCAGGCCCTTGGCCGGCCAGTTGTCCGGGTCGACGGCGCGGGAGAGCAGCTCGGGGGTGAGCGTCTGCACGACCGCGTTGTTGGCCGGGTAGCGGAGGTTGACCTGCGGCGCGACGTCGTTGGTGTAGGTGAACTCCAGGTACGGCTTGTACGCCCCGGCGCCGAAGTTCGCTGAGGTGAACCGCTTCCAGGCGTACGAGTCGGTCTCCGACGCGGTCAGCGCGAGACCCTCGTTCGCGCCGCCGGTCGACCAGTCGTTGAAGGTGTCGACGTTGAGCGGGACGCTGACCCACTTGCCGACGGTCCGGTCGGCCCCGCTGTTGGTGCAGGCCGGGTTGTTGTCGCTGATGGTCAGCGAGCCGATCGACGACGAGATCGCCGGGCCCGGGTAGCTGCCCGCGCTGAGGTCCGCGACGGTCCATGCCTGGGTGGCCCGGTGCACGTAGAACGGCTTGTGGGTGGCGCAGTCGTACGACCACGTGTGGTACAGGAACAGCTTCGCCGCGCTGAACCGCTTGCCGACGAAGCCGTCGTTGTCGAATTCGTCGAGGTGGATGAACGAGCGAGCCTTGGTCGTGCCGCCGTTGTAGGTGCCGACCGGCAGGTTGTCGCCGTTGTTGGTGGTGGTGCTGTCGTTGTCGACGAAGACGTCACCGGTGGTGCCGGTGGTGGCGGTCGGGTCGATCCGCACCGGGTACTGCCGGGCGGGGTCCCGCAGCCAGGCCTGGTCGGCGGTGACCTTCAGCGCGGGAGCGCCGTCGACGGTGACCAGCTCGAAGGTGACCTTGTCGGACTCGGCCGGGGCGCCGGACTTCGGGTCGATCTTTGAGTCGCTCATCGAGCCGTGCGGGAACCAGGCGACGGCCTTGCCGTCGGCGTTGAGCAGTTCCACCGAGCCCTGCGCGGTCAGCCGCGGGGTGAGGCCCTTGAGCCGCAGCGGGAAGACCCAGCTCGACGCCGCCTCGGGCGAGCGCAGGACCAGGGTCTCCTTGACGCCGGCGTCGAAGGTGGTCAGCTCCAGGTCGGTCTGCCGGAGGATGTCACGGTAGCGGGCGGTCGCGCCGTCCACTGTCGGCACGGTGACGTTGGCACCCTGGAGCTGGTACCCGACGCTCTCACCGGTCGGCAGCGTGAGCTGTGCCAGCTCGGGGCCGGTGGTCGCGGTCGCGTCGGCCGAGGGGGCGGCGTCCCGGGCCGGCCGGGCGGCCGGCGCCGCGGTGCCGGCGACGGAGACACCCAGCCGGTTCGCCTTCACGTGCAGCCGGCCGTCGGCGCGCCGGATCAGGTCAGAGTCGATCTTCTGCCAGGTGCCGTCGGCCGCCCGGTAGTTGACCGGGCGGTTGTAGGTCCGCTTGGTGTACGAGCCGTCCGCGTTGGCGAACACGTCGGACCGGACACTGGAGCGGGCGGCGAGCCGCTTGCTGGTCCGGCTGTCGAACCCCTGCTCGGCGGGGCCGGTGGTGTCCGGCGTGCTCTCGATCTCGTGCGGCTGGTACGACTCGAGCGTCCCGGCGGCCGGCTTCGGCGCCCGCCCGGCGCCCTGCCGGGCGTCGGTCGCGGCGGCGGGGACGTGGTGGTCGACCGTGACGGGCCGACCCTTCTCCTGCACGGGAAGGCCCAGGAAGGCCGCGGTGGCCGACCAGGCCGGCCGCTGAGCGAACCAGGTCAGCCAGGTCAGCGGAAACTCGCCGCCCGGACGGACTACATCAGCTGGCACCGCGACGCTGAGCCCGAAGACCACCGCAACAACGATGGCCAGACGGCGCGCAGCACTGGTGACGGATCGGCGCACGGCCGGTCCCCTCCCCGTGAAGTGAAAAATTTCCTCGGGAGTCTGGGGTCCAACCGACGGATGCAACAAGTCATCCGTTCAGACAATCCTGAGAGGAGCCTGGGAAGACGGCTCCCCTCAGGAGGCGAGCGCGGCGATCAGCTCTCGCGATTTCTGCTGCGCGACTTGCGGGCTATTTGCCTCCACAACGGACACGTTGCTCGACGCGTTTCCACCATTGATTCCCACGAAGCGGACAGTTGGGAATCTTGCCCCTCCAGCCCGCAATGCGCCCACCGGTGCCGCACCCACGGTGAGAATAAGATCACAACGGCTCTGCACCAGACTGGCGAGGTACGTCTCGGCGTTCTCGGGCGTCTGCGGGCCGCTCACCTCGAGGTACTGGATCTTGACGTGGGTGGCCAGCGACGCCTCCTGCATGCCGGCCCAGACCGGGACCGCCTCCGGCGCCGCGACACCCTTCTCTCCCGTGAGCAGGCACGCCGTCTCCGCCCGGTACTCGCGCTGGCGCGGCGGCGGCGCGGCGGCCGGCCACAGCGCCCACGCCAGCACACCGGCGACCACCACGAGCACGGCGACCATCGCCCACCACGGCGGGCGCGCCCTCAACCACGACGGGAGAGCGCCCGCCCGCCCGGCACGCTGCTGTTCCCGGATCCGACGTCCCAAGCCTCCACCAAGCACGGCGAGAGACTACGCGTCGCGGAATTCAGTCCTGGCCCTCCCGGGGTACCGGCGCGGCCGGGGCGGCCGGCGCGGGCGGAACCGCCGGCGGTGGCGGGGTGGACTCGCGCAGCAGCGCGGCGAGCCCGGCCCGGCGGGCCACCACGGTCAGCCGGTCCCCCGCCGAAATCACCATCCGCGGGTCGGCCTTCCAGTCGGTCCTCTGCCCCAAGCGGGTGTGCGCGAGCAGGCGCACCTCGCCGGGGCGGGCCACGGCGGCCAGCGGCCGGCCGTCCAGCGGCGCGCCGGCCACCACCGGCACCTCCACCACCAGCAGCGCGTGCCGGTCGACCGGGATGGTGGCGATCACCGCCCGGTCCAGCAGCGCCGCCGCGAACGCGGGCGCGGCCAGGTACGACACGCTGCGCGAGATGCCGATCCCGAACGCCTGCTGGATCCGCTCGGCGAAGTCGCCGTCGAAGAGCCGCAGCACCACCCGCAGCTCGGCGTTGAGTCCCCGGGCATTGAGCGCGGCGCGCAGGTTGACCCCGTCGTCGGTGGAGACCACCACCAGCGCCTGGCAGGTCTCCACCGAGGCGGACCGCAGGGTCTCCTCCCGGGCCGCGTCCCCGACGATCAGCGGTACGCCCAGCCGACGGGCCAGCGCCGCGCCGCGCGCCTCGGCGGTCCGGTCGATCGCGACCACCTCGACGCCGAAGTCACGCAGCTGGGCCATCACCCGGGTGCCGATGTTGCCCAGCCCCACCACCACGACGTGCCCGGTGCGCTGCGGCTGGATCCGGCCGGCGTGCAGGGCGAGCCGGGCGTTGACGATGCCGTCCACCACCACGGCGGTGATCAGCGGGATCAGCGCCAGCCCGGCGAGGTTGAGCACCACCTGCATGATCTGCGCGGCGGCCGGCTTGGTGACGTCCGGATCCTGGCCGCTGAGTGTGGTGACCAGGGTCAGGTAGAGCGCCTCGGTCCAGCTCACGTCCACCGCGCGGGAGTTGAGCCAGCCGAGCACCGCGATCACCGCGAGCAGCACCATCACCGCGATCCCGATCTTGCGGGTGGCGAAGCTGCGGACCGCCCGGAGCAGCACCGCGACCGGCTGCCGGCGGCGGCGGGCCCGGACCAGCCGGCGGGCCGCCAGCTCGGTGCCGGCCGGCTGGCCGGTCGCCTCGGCGAGCACCACGTCGGCCGCCGGCTCGTCGGCGGGCAGCACGCGGACCAGGGCCGGATCCGTGGTGACGGCCAGGCCGCAGACCACGTCGCGGGCGCGTACGTCCTCGCGGCGGGCCACGTAGAGGGTGCGCCCGGCGTGCCGGAAATGGGTGGGGGCGACCTCACCGAGAGCGGCGGCCACGAACGCGGGGGCGGCGATCGAGGCGTCGGAGAGCACCGCCGAGTCGGGAAAGAGCTCGCGCAGGCCGTTGGCCAGGCTGGTGTTGAACATGCGCACCACCAGGCGCAGCCGGGGCTCGACCTCCTGGGCGCAGAGCGCCGCGTGCATGTTGCCCACGTCGTCCTGCTGCAGCAGGGCCAGCCCGTCCGCGCCGGCCAGGCCGGCCCGGCGGAAGGCGGCCTCGTCGAGCCGGTCGGCGCGGACCACCTGGATGCCGTCGACGTCGCGGCCGTCCGGCCCCTCGGAGCGACGGCGCTCGGGCACGATGAGCGTGATGCGGACCCGGCCCTGCGCCAGCTCGGTGGCGAGCAGCGCCTTGACCACCCAGTAGGCGAGCGGGTCGTTGCCGCAGACGACGTAGTGCGGCCGCGTCTCGCCGTTGGCCCGTAACCGCCAGCCGGTCGCGCGGCGCGCGCGGTCGCGCAGGGGTTCCGCCATGACCGGATCGTAGTCAGCCGGTCGCACCGGGCGCAGCCCCGCTGATCATGAGCGCATGTCGGGGCGTACGGCGGGTAGTGCAGCGACATGCAGACGTTCCTCCCGTACCCGGACTTCCTGGCGAGCGCCCGGACGCTGGACCAGAAGCGGCTGGGCAAGCAGCGGGTGGAGACCATCCAGGTGCTGCGCGGGCTGACCCGGCCCACCTACGGCTGGCGCAACCATCCGGCGGTGAAGATGTGGGCCGGCTACGAGGAGGCGCTGACCCGGTACGGGCTGGACATGTGCGCGGTCTGGTGCGAGCCGGGCCGGGCGGACACCTGCGCCGGCACCATGACCACCGACCTGGCCGCCGCCTGCGGGATCGAGCGGGTCCGAACCCAGGCCGAGCTGGCCGGGGCCGGCGAGCTGCCACCCTGGCTGGGCCGAGAGGACCTGCACCTGAGCCACCGCTCGTCGCTGCTGCGCAAGGACCCGGAGCACTACCGGCCGCAGTTCGGCGACATCCCGCCCGACCTGGAGTACGTCTGGCCCGCCTCGGACCGGGAACGGCGCTGTCTGCTGCCGTCCGAGAGCTGACCGGGCAGACTGAAATTTCTTCGGCCGGGAAGGTGCACATGGCGCTGTCACAGATGCTGGGCCGGCTCATCGGCGTACGGCAGCGGGTGCTCGACCCGGGCGGCGGTGGCGCCGCCCGGGTGCCGCGCCCGGTCGAGGCCGTGGTGGTCGGCGGCGGGATCGCCGGCATGTCCGCGGCGGTGGTGCTCGCCGAGCGGGGCGTGGCGGTGACCGTGCTGGAGGCCGCGCCGACGCTCGGCGGCCGGCTCGCCGCCTGGCCGGCGGCCCTGACCGACGGCACCCAGCTCATCGAGCACGGGTTCCACGCATTCTTCCGGCAGTACTACAACTGGCGGGCGATCCTGCGCCGGGTCGATCCGGGCCTGGGCTTCCTCAAGCCGGTCCCCGGGTACCCGATCCTGAGCGGGCAGTGGCCGACGGAGGAGTTCGGCCGGCTGCCGCCGGCCGCGCCGCTCAACCTGCTCGCCCTCGTGCTGCGCAGCCCCAGCCTGCGCCTGGCCGACCTGCGCCGGATGGACCGGCGCGCCGCGCTGCCGCTGTTCAGCTACCACCCGGAACGCACCTACGCCGAGTTCGACACCACCACCGCCGACCAGCTGCTGACCTCGCTGAAGCTGCCGGACCGGGCCCGGGCCATGCTCTTCGAGGTCTTCTCACACTCGTTCTTCAACCGCGAGGCGGAGATGTCGGCCGCCGAGATGATCGCCCAGTTCCACTTCTACCTGCTCGGCAACCCGGAGGGGCTGGCCTTCGACTGCCCGGACGAGGACTACGCGACGGCGATCTGGCAGCCGCTGACCCGGCACGTCGAGAAGCACGGCGGCCGGGTGGTCACCGAGGCCGCCGCCACCCGGCTGGACCGGGAGCCCGGCGGCTGGCGGGTGCGGACCGCGGACGGCTCGGCGTACCGCGCCGCGCACGTGGTGCTCGCCGTCGACCCGCCCGCACTGGCCGCCCTGGTCGCGGCCTCCCCCGGCCTGCCCGGGGCGGCACCCCGGCTGGTGGCGCGGATGCCCGCGTTCGGCCGGCCCGGTCCGCCGTACGCGGTGGCGCGGTACTGGATGGACGGGGACGTCCGCGCCGACCGGGCGGTGTTCAGCGGGGTGTCCCGGCAGCCCACCCTGGACTCGGTGACCCTCTACCACCGGCTGGAGAACTCCTCCCGCCGGTGGGCCGAGCGGACCGGCGGCTCGGTGCTGGAGTTGCACGCGTACGCCTGCGACGAGGGCGTGCCCGCCGAGGAGCTGGCCGAGCGGATGCGGGTCGAGCTGACCACGCTCTGGCCGGAGGCGGCCGGGCTGCGGGTCCGGGAGCTGCGCGCCCGGGTGGAGGCCCAGGCCCCGGCGTTCACCCCGGGCAGCCACGCCGACCGGCCGGGGGTACGCACCGACGCGAACGGCCTCTACCTGGCCGGCGACGGCATCCGGACGGAGTTCCCGAGCGCGCTGATGGAGCGCGCGGCGGCCACCGGCGTCATCGCCGCCAACCACATCCTGCGGGCCGAGGGCGCGGCTGCCGAGCCGGTCCGGTCCGTCCGGCCGCGCGGGCTGCTGGCCCGACGCTGAGCGGCCGGACCGGTCGGCTCTCCCCCGGGCGGGCATCGAAATGCGTTGCCGGCCCGCCCCGGCCCGCCCTACCGTGATCGCGCAAGGTCAACCAGCCCGCCGGGAGTCAGTCATGTCGTTGTCGCACGTCACGTGCGCGTGGTCGACGCTGCCGCTCGATGGTTGCCGAGCTGAAGGTCCCCGGGACGGGTGGCCCGACTGACGCGTGCCCGCACGCGCTCCAGCCGCCCGTCCCCCACCCGGACCGGGCGGCTTTTCGCTGTCCGGACCGGTCCGCCGCCGATCGTGAAGGGAGAGCCCGGTGGACGCCGTCCTCGTCATCAACGCCGACCTCGGCCCGCTGCACCGGGTCACCGTCCAGCACGCGATCCGGATGCTGTGCCGCCGGGTCGCCGAGATCCACGAGGCCGAGCCGGACCAGGTGATCGGGGTCTTCCCGGTTCCCCGGGTGGTCCGCCTCGTCCGGTACGTGGTCACCCGCTGGCGGTTCCACGCCGGGCCGGCCTGGTCCCGCGCCGCCGTGCTGCGGCGCGACGACCGGTGCTGCGCGTACTGCGGCGGCCCGGCCAGCACCATCGACCACATCCTGCCCCGCTCGCGCGGCGGCCGGAACACCTGGAAGAACACGACCGCCGCCTGCTACGCCTGCAACCAGCGCAAGGGCGACCGGACGCCGGCCGAGGCGGGCATGCCGCTGCGGCGCGAGCCGGTGACGCCGAGCTGGGCCGCGTTCGCCGGGCGGTGACCCGCCGGCCGGCGGGCACAGGGGGCCGCGTCGGAGGTACGCCTCCGGCGCGGCGCCCGCCGGTCCCTCCGCCCCGGTCAGTCGGCGGAGACGGCCAGGCCGCGCAGCAGTAGCTCGAGTCCGCCGTCGAACTCCACGTCCGGTCCCACCCGCCGGGCGTCGGCGGCGGTGGCCGACAGATGCGGGAACTCCGCCGGGGACAGTCCCGCCATCGCGTCGGTGCCGCTGCCCGAGAGCGGGCCCAGGTGTTCGAGCTGGATCGCGCCGACGGCGTACGCGAGCAGGGCGCGCAGCGCGACCACCCGGCGGGTGCCGGCGAAGCCCGCCTCGGCGAGGATGCCGAGCACGGTCTCCGTCCAGCGCAGCACGGTCGGCGACCGGTGCCGGTGCACGGGGAGCAGCGGCACCACGGCGGGATGTCCGCCGATCGCGGTTCGCATCCGCTGGACCAGCACGCCCACCCGGTCCTGCCAACTTTCGTCCGGCGGAGCGGCGGTGTCGACCATGGACAGCACCTCCTCCACGACCAGCGCCTCCAGTTCGTCCCGGTCGGCGACGTAGCGGTAGAGGGCCATCGGGCTGGTGCCCAACTCCTGGGCGACCGCTCGCATGGTGAGCGCGGGAAGCCCGTCGCGGTCGATGACGGCCAGCGCGGCCGAGGCGAGTTGGGCCGGGGTGAGTGAGCGGGGGCGAGGCATGGCCTTGACAGCGTACAACGTAAGCCTAACCCTGTAGGAGTACGTCGTACGCCTACGACAGGGAGGCAACCATGTCCCGCCCGTCCGCCCCCGGTTCGACCGTGTCCCGCCGTCGGCTCACCCCGGTCTCCGGGCCGCCGGTCGCCGTCCCCGATGCCGAACGCCTGGTCCACCTCCAGTTCCGCCGGTTCGCCGGCTGTCCGGTCTGCAACCTGCACCTGCGCTCGATCGTCCGCCGGCACGCCGAGATCGAGGCGGCCGGGGTACGCGAGGTCGTGGTCTTCCACTCCCCCGCCGACGAACTGCGGGAGCACACCGACGACCTGCCCTTCGCCGTCATCGCCGACCCCGACAAGCGGCTCTACCGCGAGTTCGGCGTCGAGCCGTCCGTGCGCGCACTGCTCAGCCCGCGCGCCTGGCTGCCGATCCTGCGTGCGGTGCTGCGCAGCTCGTGGGCCGTCCTGCGGGGCCGGGAGCGCCCACCGGCGGTCGTCCCGCACGGCGGGCGGTTCGGGCTCCCCGCCGACTTCCTGATCGCCCCGGACGGCTCGGTCCTGGCCAGCAGGCACGGCGAGCACGTCTACGACCAGTGGTCGGTCGACGAGCTGCTGAGGCTCGTCACGTCGCCTTCGACTCCGCCGGCTCCGGGGACCGGCGGCTGACGGACCCCCACACGTCCTCACCGCCGAAGCTCACTGCCGCCCGGACTGGCCGACGCGCCGGCGAGAGGGTTGCCGACGCTACAGACCTGATGTCGTGGACTCGGGTTTGGGAGGAACTCGCGGAGGTCGGCGGCGAGGCGTCGTCCCAGATTCAGACCTCCACCCCGGGAAGCTCGGCACGCAGACCGTCGGCCCGGGCCTCGACCGAGAAGCCGACGCCGTACTCGTCCGGGAAGCGACGGCTGTGCAGGCGGACGGACACGCCCGGATGCGCCTGGCATCGGATCGTCACGTCGAGCTTGTCGGCAGGCGGGCGAAGATGCGGCACGGCAGGGACGGTAGAGCCTCCCGGGTACGCCTGGCAGGCGCATTCCCGGCTCGACGTCGACCTGGCGATTCGTTCACGTCATCAGGTCCGTAGCGCCCGTGAGATGTCCGAGGGGGCCGGGGGCCGACCCCTGGTGTCGTACCGCGGATCAGGGCACGACGGTCAGGGGCGGTCGGACGGCGACCAGGTGAAGTTCGGCGCGCGGCGCTCGCGGTGGGCGGCGACCCCCTCGCGGGCCTCGCCGCTGTCCCGCACCTTCCGGTGCCACCAGGCGACCCGGGCCGGCGCGGCCCGGTCGTCGACGATCTCCTTGGCGGCGGCGACACTGAGCTGCGAGCGCTGCGCGATGGCGGTGGTGATCGCGGCCACCCGGCCGGCCAGGTCGTCGACCACCTCGTCCACCAGGCCGACCCGCAGCGCCCGCTCGGCGTCGATCAGCTCGGCGGTGAAGAGCAGGAACTTCGCCGTCGCCGGGCCGACCAGCCGGGTCAGCCGGCGGGTGGTCGGGGCCGGGTAGACCAGCCCGAGCCGGGCCGGCGGCACGCCGAAGCGGGCGTCCGGGGCGGCGACCCGCAGGTCGCAGGCCACGGCGAGCTGGCAACCACCGCCGACGCAGGGCCCCTGCACGGCGGCGACCGTCGGCTTGGCGAAGGCGGCCAGCCGTTCCTCGGCGACGACCGCGATGCTGTGGTCGCCGGCGTCCAGCAACTCGTCCAGGTCGCCCAGGTCGGCGCCGGCGCAGAAGGTGCCGTCCGCGCCGGTGAGCACCAGGGCGCGTACCGCCGGGTCGGCCTCCAGGGCGTCGAGCAGCACCGGCAGCCGCCGCCACATGTCCGGGGTCATCGCGTTGCGCCGGGCCGGGTTCCGGATCGTCACCGTCGCCACCGCGCCGGTCACCTCGACGGTCAGCTCCGCGTCCGACACCGACACCACCCCTTCCGCCGGCCGGCCCGCGCCGACCCGGTCCGGCGACCATAACGGCGCGGGCCCGACGACCACCCGCGAGGGGTGGCCGCCGGGCCCGCCGACGGCGAGGTCAGGTCAGGAGACGTTGACCGCGGTGTCGTCGACCACGAAGGACGTCTGGAGCGAGGAGTCCTCGGTGCCGGTGAACTTCAGGGTGACGGTCTGGCCGGCGTACGAGGCCAGCGAGAACGACTTCTGCGAGTACCCGGCGGCCTTGTTCAGGTTCGAGTAGGTCGCCAGGGTCGCCAGCACCGTCCCGGAGGAGTTGAGCACCTGCACCTTGAACGTGTCGTACGCGGTGCCGGTGGTGGTCTCCGCCGAGTCGATGTGCAGCCAGAAGGTGAAGTTGTACGACGTGCACCCGGCCGGCAGGGTCACCGCCTGCGAGAGCGTGTCGGTGTGGGTGCTGCCGTAGCCGTCCAGCCAGGCGTTGCGGGTGCCGGTACGGGCGGGCTGGCCGGTGAACGAGCCGATGACGCCCGAGGTCGACGCCCACGGGGTGGTGCCGGACTCGAAGCCGGGGTTGCCGAGCTTCTGGCCGGCGCCGGTGCAGCCGCCACCGGTGCCGTTGACGGTCAGCGTGTAGGTCGCCGTCCGGTTCACCGAGCCGGCGCCGGTCACGGTCACCGGGTAGGTGCCGGCCGGGGTGCCGGCCGAGGTGGCGATGGTGAGGGTCGACGAGCCGCCCGAGGTGACCGAGGTCGGGTTGAACGTGGCGGTGGCGCCGGTCGGCAGGCCGGACGCGGAGAACGTCACGGTCTGCGCGGTGCCACCGGTGGTGGCGGTGGCGACGGTGGTCGAGACCGAGCCGCCCGCGGTCACCGAGCCGGAGGTCGGGGAGAGCGAGACGGAGAAGTCGTTACCGGTCGACGAGCAGGGCGCGTCGTTGCCGGAGACGGCCACCGCGGTCCACGCCGCCTGGACGGCCTTGTACTCGGTGGAGCAGTTGCCGTACAGGTCGGTCGCCGCGCGCAACGTGTAGGCCCGAGCGGTGTTCGACGGCGTGGTGGTGTTGACGTACGAGGTGTTAGAGGTGAAGTACACGTCCAGGGCGCGGTACCAGATCTTCTCCGCCTTGGCCCGGCCGATGCCCGTCACCGCCGGCGCGGTGCCGCAGACCGGCGAGGTGCCGTACGGGGTGGCGCCGGTGCCCTCGGCCAGGTTGAAGAAGAAGTGGTTGGCCGGGCCGGACGAGTAGTGCACGTCTTTGTTCTTGGTGCTGGTGGTCCAGCAACGGTCGGACGAGCCGTCAAGCGCCGGGTCGTACATGTAGCGCAGCGGCGTACCGTTGCCGTTGATGTTGATCTTCTCGCCGACCTGGTAGTCACCCGGGTCGGCCGTGGTGTTGGCGTAGAACTCGACCATGCTGCCGAAGATGTCGCTGGTGGCCTCGTTGATGCCGCCGGACTCGCCGGAGTAGGTCAGGCCGCCGGACACCAGGCTCTCGGTCACACCGTGGGCCATCTCGTGACCGGCCACGTCGAGCGAGACCAGCGGGCGGGAGTTGCCGGAACCGTCGCCGTACGTCATCTGGGAGCCGTCCCAGAAGGCGTTGACGTAGTTGTTGCCGTAGTGCACCCGGCTGGGCACCCCGCGGCCGTCGCCGAAGATGCCGTTGCGGCCGTGCACGTTCTTGAAGTAGTCGAACGTCTTGGCCGCGCCGAAGTGCGCGTCGACGGCGGCGCGCTGGCGGGTGTTGGTGTCACCCCAGCTGTTGTCCGTGTTGGTGAACGTCGTGCAGGTCGACGTGCCCTGGTTCATGTCGCAGGTGGAGCCGTTGCCGTGCGACGGGTCGATCATCTGGTACGTGCTGCCGGAGAGCGTGGTGTCGATGGCGACCGTGCCGGAGTAGACGCTCTGGCCCGTGCCGGCGACCATCTCGATCTCGTCGTACGAGCCGATCACCTTGCCGTTGACGGCGTCGCTGATGACGTGCAGCCGGGACGGGGTCTGGCCGTCGGTGTGCCACCCGGAGAGCACCGTCTCGTAGGCGAGGCGGCCGGTGCCGGAGCTGGCGTCGACGAAGAGCTCCGGGGCGCCGACGCTCTCCAGCTTGCCGGAGAACGCCTTCCTGGCCGTCGCCTTGGCTCTGGCCGGCGTGACCTTCGGCGCGGTGCCGAGGGTGAGCGGCGCGGCGAGGCCGACCGAGGAGCCGGCGTAGCCGCCGGTGGGCGTCGTGTGGATGACGAAGTCGCCACCGTAGACGCGCAGGCCCTGGTAGGTCCGGGTGTAGCGGGTGTGCGCCGCGCCGTTCGCGTCCACCTTCGTGCGAACCGCCTGGTACGACTCTCCGCTGACGCCCTGGACGGCGCCGGGGTTGTTGCGGAGCAGGCTTTCGGCGCGAGTTGCGGGTGAGGTGTCCGGTGCGGGGGCGCTAGGGGCCGCCTGCGCTGCGGTGGCGACCCAGGTCAGCATGCCGCTGGTAAGCAGCGCTGCGCTGACGGCGGCGAGGGTTCTTCTCACGTGCCCTCCTGACAAGGAAAGATGTGACGGGGGTAGTCACGCATGTAAATATGCAGATACATCGAAGAAAAGAGAAGGGGGAAGCGCTTCCATCCCGCGACACTGGCCGAACGGAGGATGAGCCCTGGTGAGGGAACCCGGCGGCGTCGATGCACGTCCGAACGGCATGAGATCATCCGTCCTGGCCATTGTCAAGATCGTAACTGTGGCCAGCCTCCTGACCGGCTGCTCAGCAACCGGTTCCGGTTCACCTGCGCCGGCGACGGGCACCCCCACCGGTGGGACCGCCACGGCCACGCCGGGCACCGCCACGCCGGGCGGCACCGCCAGCGGCGCCCCCGCCGCGACCGCCTCCCGGGTGACGCTGACCCGCAGCGGCGGCATCGCGGGCGGCGCGGACACGGTCACCGTGGAACCGGACGGCCGGTGGACGGCGACCGGTCGCACCGGCGCGACCCGGACCGGTCAGCTCTCCCCGGCCGATCTCGACCGGCTGCGCGCGCTGGCGGGCAGCGCCCCCAGCGGCGGCGGCCCCGCCCGCCCCGACGTGCGCTGCGCGGACACCTACACCTACCGGCTGACCATCGGCGCGAACCCGGTCGAGTGGACCGACTGCGCGAGCGGCCCCCAGCCGCCGGCCGCCGCCTCCGCCCTGGCCGACCTCCTGCTCCGGGCCGGCGCCCTGCGGTGACGCCGGGCTACCAGCCGGCCGCCGCCGCCAGCAGCGCCCGCCGCACGGCCTGCACCTCGCGCCGCCCCGCCACCGCCGGCCGGGCGGCCAGGAAGAGCGTGTTGAGCGGCGGCACCGCCGGGCTCGACAGCGGACGCAGCGCGCCGGAGGCCAGCTCACTGCGACACAGGTACGTCGGCAGCACGCTCGCCCCGGCGCCGGCCACCACGGCCGCCAGCACCGCGCGCAGATCGGCCACCACCAGGCTGGGCGTACGGGTGAGTCGGGTGTCGAAGACCGTCCGCCACCAGCGACGCAGGATCGGCGCCTCCTCCGCGTAGGCGACCAGCGGCACGTCCCGCAGGGCCTGCGGGGTCACCGGGTCCGGCAGCCGCTCGCCCCAGGCGGGCGCGGCGACCAGCGCGAACTCCTCGTCGTAGAGCGGCTCGACGGCGAGCCCCCGCCGCCGGGGGCGCACGCTGCTCACCACCAGGTCGAGCCGGCCGGCGGCGACGTCGTCCAGGAGCTGCTCGGGCAGCCCCGCGGAGACCCGCAGCTCCAGACCCTCGGCGACCAGGCCGGCCACCGCCGGCAGCGCCAGCTCCGCGAGGAACTCGGCCGGCCCGCCGAGGAAGACCGTCCGCGGGTACGGCGTGGCCGTGTCGTCGGCGAGCACGGCGTCGAGGCGGTCCAGCGGATCGGCCACCCGGCGGGCCAGTTCGTCGCCGGCCGGGGTGGGCAGCACGCCCCTCGGCACCCGGTCGAAGAGCGGCCGGCCCACCGCCTCCTCCAGCGCGCGGATCTGGGCGGTGACCGTCGGCTGGGCCAGCCCGAGCAGTTCCGCGGCGGCGGTGATCGAACCGGACCGGTGCACGGCCAGGAAGCTGCGGAGCAGGTCGAGCGACACCTTCACATCAGCAAACCTATCGCTGCTGTGTCGTTCGCCTATTGGTCAGCTATGGATTCGCGCGCCAGCATGGTCGACATGACACGTGCACTCATCGCTCTGACCAGCCACCGCCAGCTCGGCACCACCGGCCGCGAGACCGGCTTCTACGTCGGGGAGGCCGCGGAGCCGTGGGAGGTGTTCCGGGCCGCCGGCTGGGACGTCGACCTGGTCTCGGTGGCCGGCGGCCAGCCGCCGCTGGACGGCCGGGACGAGAACGACCGGACCCAGAACGACTTCCTGGCCACCGCCGGCGTGGAGCACACCCCGAAGGCCGCGGACGTCGACCCGACCGGGTACGACGTGATCGTCTTCGCCGGCGGTCACGGCACCATGTGGGACTTCCCGAACGACCCGGACCTGGCGCGCATCGCCGCGACCGTCTACGAGCGGGGCGGGGTCGTCTCGGCGGTCTGCCACGGCCCGTCCGCGCTGGTGAACCTGAAGCTCTCCGACGGCTCCCACCTGGTGGCGGGCAAGCGGGTGGCCGGCTTCACCAACGACGAGGAGAACGCCGTCGGCCTCAGCGACGAGGTCCCCTTCCTGCTGGCCGACAAGCTCACCGAGGCCGGTGCCGTCCACGTACCGGCGCCGAACTTCACCGAGCACGTCGTCGTCGACGGCCGCCTGGTCACGGGCCAGAACCCGCAGTCCGCCCGGGCCATGGCCGAAGCCGTCGTCAGGACCGTCGCCTCCCGCTGACCCCCTCGGCGGGCGCGGACGCCCGGACGGAGTGGCTGTTCCCGGTGGAACGGCCACTCCTTCCGGGGACGGTTCGGCCGTCAGAGGCGCTGGAGGAGGCGGAAGCGTACGGCGACCGCGAGGGTGTCGTCGGTGACGGTGAAGTCGGGGTCGCCGAGCCAGCCCCGGTAGTCGGGGCCGTGCCAGTACGTCTCGTGCCCGGCGCGCCAGGCGGCGACGGAGTCGTACCCCTCGCCCTCGTCCCGGGCGTGGTCCAGGTCGACGTCGCCGAGCCGGACGAGGCGTACCTCGGTCAGCTCGATGACCGCGACCGGACGGTCGGCGGAATCGACCACCACCGAGCGGGCACCGACCACCGGCAGCGGCTCGCCGTCGCGCTCGTGGTCCTGGAACAGACCGGTGGTGGAGGTCTTCGCGACGGAAAGGACGGCCGCGACGAGCTGGTCCCGCAGCGGCCCCGGGAAGGCGAACTCGGTCTTCGGCAGGTCGGGCGGCGGCGTCGTCATCCGGCGACCGTAGCCGGCACCGCGCCCGGTCACACCCGATAATCGCTGGGCAGTCCGGTGCCGCGCAGCTCGGGCGGCAGGTGGGACACGTCGTTGAAGGCGATCAGGCTGGGCGGCCCGGTCGAGCTGTAGCGGATCACGGTCAGCCCGGCATTGTGGTGGTTGAGGCCCAGCCAGCGCCGCTCCGGGGCGCCCAGGGCGTGCCGGACCAGCCAGGCGATCAGGAAGTTGTGCGTGATCACCAGCTCGCGGACGTCACCGTCGAGCGGGGCGGTGGCGAACCGGGCGACGGCCTCCGCCGCCAGTCGCGGCCCGTCGGCCCGCTCGCGCGCCGAGAAGCCGGCCAGGAAACTCGCGTACGTCACCGGCAGCCCGGCCGGGTCGGTGTCGTGCGGCAGGTGATCGCCGGCCAGCTCCGTCGCGTACACCGGGACCGTCGGCAGTGACCCGGCGACCAGCTCCGCGGTCTCGACGGCCCGGCGCAGCGGGCCGTGGTGGACGGCGCGCAACGGTACGGCCCGCAGTCGCTGACCGAGCAGCGCCGCCTGCCGGCGGCCCCGCTCTGAGAGCCCCACCTCCGGCGACTCGATCTCCGGGCGGTCCTGCTCGCCGTGCCGGGCCAGGTAGAGCAGCCGGGTGGCCATCGTCGTCTCCTCGTGCGGCCGGGAGGCGCGATGCTAACCCGCGCCTCCCGGCCGTCGCCGCCCCGATCACGCTCAGCGAGGCGACCGTCGCAGCGCCGCCACGAACGTCGCGGTCACCCAGGCCCAGCCGGCGGTCACCGCCAGACCGAAGGCGACCATGGCCACCGGGCCGGGCCGGACCATCAGCGCGCCCCAGGCGAGCGCGAAGAACACCCCGGTCGCGATGCTGGTGACGGCCCACACCCGGTCGCCGTCGCGGGCGGCCCGGCGGCCGGCGACGACGGTCGCCACGATCAGCGACCCGAAGGCGACCGCCGCCGCGAGGAAGTGCAGCCCGCCGTGCCAGCTGATCTGCCCGGGCCCGCGCGGCGTGCCGGCCGGGAAGCCGTCGGCCGGGTCGGCGCTGAAGACCCCGGCCGCCATCAGGCCGAACCCCCAGAGGGCGAGCAGCCGGGGCAGCCAGGTCGAGCCGGTCACCGGCCGGCGGCGCACCGCGGCGGCGGCGCCGACGCAGAGCGCACCGGTGGCCAGGAAGGTGGCGATCTGGAGCCAACCCAGGTCGCCCGTGCTCAACATGCTGACCGGGTGCCGCCGGAAGTCGAAGCCGTCCCGGGTGAGGCCCTGGGCCAGCGCGGACACGGCGAAGACCGGGCCGGCGAGGATGCCGCCGACCAGCAGGGCCCGGTCCCGGCCGAGGGCGGCCGGTCCGGCGGCGGGCAGGGTGATCGCGTCGGTCACGGCCCCGCTCCCGTCAGGCCCGGGGGAACATCTGGCCGATACGGATCTTGTTGCCGAACGGGTCCCGGATGCCGAAGTCGATCCCGTACGGGCGCTCCTCCGGCTCGTCGGTGATCTCGACGCCCTTGGCGACCAGGTCCTCGTGCGTCTTGCGGGCGTCGTCGGTGGTCATGAAGAGGTAGCCACCCAGCGCCCCCTTGGTGAGCAGCTCCCGGACCTGCTCGGCGGTGGCCGGGTCCAGCGCGGGCGGCCCCGGCTTCTCCAGCAGGATCTCGCGCTCCGGGTCGCCGGGCAGGTTGACCGTGAGCCAGCGCATGAAGCCGAGGTCCTGGTCGGTGTTGACCTCCATGCCGAGCTTGCCGACGTAGAAGTCGAGGGCCTCGTCCTGGTCGAGGACGTAGATCTGGGAGCGGCTGATCGCGTTCATCGTCATGCCCATCACGCTAGAGGGTGGGCCTGACCTGCCGCTTATCCAAAACTGCTGGGTCTGGTCCAGGCCTTGGCGAAGCAGCTCGGCACGGTCGCGGCGGCGGCCGACCGGCGCCTGCGGAAGTCGCTCGGCGACTCGCCGACGATCTGCCGGAACGTCCGGCTGAACGTCCCGAGGCTGCTGAAGCCGACCGCGAAGCAGATGTCGGTGACGTCCCGCTCGCTCTCGATCAGCATCGACATCGCGCGCTCCACCCGCCGCCGTTGCAGGTAGCGGTGCGGGGTCTCGCCGAAGGTGGCGCGGAAGGTCCGGATGAAGTGCGCCTCGGAGACGAGCGCTATCCGGGCCAGCGCCGGGATGTCCAGCGGCTCGGCGTACGCCCGGTCCATGGCGTCCCGGGCGCGCAGCATGGCCCGGTTCGACTCCTCCACCGCACGACTCATCGGCCCCCACCCGTCGTCCCCGCCGTCAGCGCCAGGCTATCGCCGTCGCCTGCCACCGGCACCGAGGGACAACGCAACGTTATCTATCGATGCAACAATCTTATTGTGAACGAGGTTTCCCAATTCCCCACCGTCCGGTACTTCGCCACGGCGAACCCCGTCGGGCCCGGCCAGGACGACGTACCGGCGCTGCTCCGGCGGGTCGCGGACACCATCGAGGAGCTCGGGCCGGTGTGGATCCAGGACGTGACCTTCGAGAACGAGATCAACGAACACGGTGACTGGTACTCGCTCACCGTCTACTTCCACGAGGAGTCGAACGGCGGCGAGTGAGGCGGTTCCCACGCGCGGCCGCCCGCCACCGGCGGCGCGGGCGTCAGCAGTCGATCGACGAGGACCGGACGATGGCGGCCAGCTGGGACCGGGAGGTGATGCCCAGCTTGGGGAACGCCTTGTAGAGGTGGTAGCCGACCGTCCGCGGGCTGAGGAAGAGCTGGGCGCCGATGTCGCGGTTGGAGGCGCCACCGGCCGCCAGCCGTACGACTTCCCGTTCCTGGGGCGTGAGGACACTGAGCGGGTCGCCGGCCCTGCGGGGCGCGGCCGGCACGTCCCCGGTCGCACGCAGCTCGGCACGGGCCCGCCCGGCCCACAGCTCCGCACCGAGCCGATCGAAAATCTCCAGTGCGCCACGTAGCTGCGCCCGGGCGTCCGCCCGCCTTCGGACCCGTCGCAGCCACTCGCCGTAGGCGAGCCGCGTCCTCGCCTGTTCGTATGGTTGATCGCCGCTCTCGTGGACACGAACGGCCGCCACGAAGTGCGCTTCATCCTGCTCGACGAGGGCCCGGCAGCGTAGGGCGATCGCGTCCGATGCCGGCTGACCGACGTGCCGCGCCCAGGTCAGGTAGCGCTCCAGCGGCTCCTTGGCCCGTTCCGGCTGGTCACTGCGGACGGCTGCCTCGATCTGGTCGGCGGCGCAGAGGACGCCGATTCCCGTCGGCGGGATGGCCGCCAACTGCCGCAGGGCGGCGTCCGGGTGTCCCAGGCCGAGTTCGAGCCGGCCGAGCGCCCAGCGCCCGATGCTCGCGGCGAGAACCAGCCCCTGGTCGTCGGCTCGCCGGACACCTTCCTCGGCCTTCTCGCGACACCCCGGCACGTCCGCCTGATGGGCGAGCACCCAGGCGATGCAGCTGGTGAGGTGGGTGACCCGGTGCTCGTGACCCAGCTCCGTCGCCAGCCGCAGCCCCGCGTCGAGCGTCGCCAGCGCCTCGCCGTACGAGCCGAGCAACCCCTGTGCGAACCCATGGTCCTGCAGCGCGAAAGCCAGCCAGCCGATCATGCCGCTCTGCTGGCATTCCGCCACCACCCGTCCGGTGATCTCTTCGCAGCGGGCGGCACGGCCCGCGGGAAGGCAGACAGCGGCGGTGAAGGTCAGCCCGGGCACGCCCAGCCCGGCGAGCGCAGGTAGGTCGAGCACCTCGCTGATGAGCTTGATCCCGCCGGGGATGTCGCCGCGCAGCAGCCGGGTCAGCCCGATCGCCTGGCTGGCCAGCGGCGAACCGGGAAGCGCATGGAGCTTCGCGGCGGCCTGCTCCGCCAGCCGCGGGTCGCCCGCGAACCAGGCGCAGCGGACGGCCTCCACCAGCAGCCAGTGCGCCTGCTCGGTGGCGTGGGCGGCTACGCGCGGGACGGTGTCCATGATGATGCGGCCCGCCGCCAGCGGGGTGCCCAACTCGAACTCGCGATGGGCGCGTACCTGGGTCAGCGCCAGGATCATCGTGGGGTCGTCCACGTCGGGGGTGGCGCTGTCGGCGAGTGCGGCGGCACGGCGCATCAGGCCGGCGTCGCTCGCGGCCAGCGCGGCGGCGGCCAGCCGCGCGGATCGGCGTACCGGATCGGCGGTGAGCTCCGCGGCTCGTTCGTAGGCGGCCGCCATCGCGGCATGGCCGCCACGGGTACGGGCGCGGCCCGCCGCCTCCTCCAACTGTTCCGCGACGTCCTCGTCGGGACCGAGCGCGGCGGCGGCCAGGTGCCAGGTCCGCCGGTCAGCGGCATCCGGCGCGGTCGAGCTGGTCAGCGCGTCGGCAAGGGCGCGATGTACGGCGAGGCGTCGGCTGACGGAAGCGCTGTGATAGGCGGCAGCCCTGATCAGGGGATGACGGAAACCGACCATCGACCCGCTGATCTCGATCAGCCGGCTCCGCTCGGCCGCTTCGAGACCGGGGAGGGACGCGCCGGCCGCGACCAGCGTCGCAAGCTCACCGGAGCCGCCCGCCGCCGCGATCAGCAGCGCGGTGCGCGCGTGCTCGGGAAGCTCCGCCATCTGCGCGTGGAACGCCGCCTGGACGCGATCGGCCACCGGCATCGCACCCACCGGCGACAGTCGTCCCGCCCGCTGTTCGGGGCTGAGCGCGGCGGGCAACTCGATGAGCGCCAGCGGGTTGCCGTCCGACTCCTGGATGAGGCGCTCCCGCACCTGGGGCGGAAGGTCGGCGGGGAGCAGGGCGGCGGCCGCGGTGCCGTCCAGGCCACCCAGCCGCAGCTCGCCAAGCCCCGGGGCAGGGAAATCCGGGCGAGCGGCGAAGATCATGGCGATGCCGTCCGCCTCGAGTCGGCGCGCGGCGAAGACGAGGGCGTCGGTGGACGCCTGGTCGAACCACTGCGCGTCGTCGATGAGACAGAGCAGCGCGCCGTCCCCGGCCAGCTCGGACAGCAGGCTCAGCGTGGCCAGTCCGACCAGGAACCGGCTTTCCGGCGGGGCGTCGCCCAACCCCAGTGCACCGCGGAGCGCGGCGGCCTGCGGGTCGGGCAGCGCGTGGATCCGGTCGAGCCCGGTGCGCAGAAGCAGGTGGAGTGCGGCGAACGGCAGTGCCGCCTCGGACTCGATACCGACGCCGCGCAACACCCGCATGCCGGCTGCCCGCCCGGCGGCGTACTCGAGGAGCGCCGACTTGCCGATCCCCGCCGGGCCGCGCATCACCAACGTGCCGCTGTGACCGTTCCGGGCGCCTTCCAACAGCCGTTCGATCTGCGCCTGTTCCCTGGCCCGCCCGTGCAGCACGCCTGGCAACCTACCGTCACGACGACTGATTCGCCGATCGCGCCGACCTCCGTAGCTTCGTGATCACACGCACGTCAGCACCACGAAGGGACCTCCGAGATGGTTACCGCCGCCAGCACCGTCCAGACCGCCGACGACGCCAAGCTGCTCCGCTTCGCCCTCAAGCAGGACGCGATCGGCTCGGGTGCCAACGGAGTCGTCTACCTCGCCGCCGCGGCGATCTTCGGCGAGATGTTCGGCCTTCCCGCCGCGTTCCTCTACCCGATCGGCGCGTTTCTGGTCGCTTTCGCGGCCGCTCTGCTCTCCCTCGCGTCGAAGCCGACAGTGAGCAGGCCCGCCGTGGGTGTCGTGATCGCTGTCAACATCGCATGGGTGGTCGCGAGCGTGGAGCTGCTCATCGCCGGGTGGTTCCCGCTGACCGGCCTTGGCACCGCACTTGTGATCGCACAGGCGGTGGTGGTCGCCGGCTTCACCGCTCTGCAGCTCGCCGGTCTCCGCAGGACGGTCTGAATCCGCTGCGCCTCCGGTGCCCGCCCGGGGACGAGCGGGCACCGGTGCGCGTCGGGACGCTGGAGCCACCGCCAGGGTGGCATCGACGCTGAGGGCGGGATGTAACAAGGACCTGATCAGCCGCGCCTGTAGCGAGGTGAAGTCACGCCTGGATGAAGGGCACGGCTGTGTCTGATGTTTCCGCGATCGCGCGCGAGCGGGCAGCGCTGACGACCATTGCCGACGCGATCGTGGCAGCGTCCGTCGGTCGCGGCCTGTGGGTGGCCCTGGACTGCCCGAATACCCACCTTGCCCTTGTCGACCACCTGGCGCAGGCGTTGCACGCTCGCGGCCGGGCCTGCCGTTGTCTACCCAACGAGCCGAACCCCGACGACGCAGGCGGCTCGCCGCGGGATCGGCAGGAGCACGGTTCGACCATCGTCGTGATCACGAGCGGGTTGGCCACCGAGACCGACCGCTTCGCACAGCGCGTCAACATCAGCGTGACTGCCCCTACCACCAGGGCACCCGGCGGGAACGCCGGCTACCGAGAGACTGGCGGCGCCCCTTCGGGGGAGAGCGGTGAACCCCACATCATCCTCGACTACGGGGATCCCGGCGGGCCCGTCATCCGCTACCTGGCGTCCCACCTGACGACAGGCGACGGGCAGTGACGCCTCGGCGCTCTGCCCCGTCCACTCCAATGTGAAGTTTCCTCCAAAGGTTTGCCCTGCCAGCCGCGGGTAGGAACTGGACGCAAGGCAACCGACAAGGAAGGAAACAGCTCATGCGCTTAGCACGCCTCGGCACCACTGTCGCTGCGCTCGCGGCGGGAGCGGGTCTCGTCCTCGGCGGGGCCGGAGTGGCTCAGGCCGCCCCGGTGACGCAGCAGGCTCCGGCCGTCGCACCCGCCGCGTCCGCGTTGCCCACCCCGGTCACGGGGAGCTTCACTGACGCTCTCGGCGGTACCGGCACCTTCGCCGGTACGTTCACGCCCACTCGTTTCGTCAACCAGAACGGCCAGCTCGCCGCCGTCGGCACGCTCACCGGCACCCTGACCAACTCGGTGGGGACCACGCTCGGCACCGTGACGCAGCAGGTCACCACGCCCCTGCAGGCCAGCGGTACCTGCGACATCCTGCACCTGAACCTCGGGCCGCTGGATCTTGACCTGCTCGGCCTTCAGGTCCACCTGGACGAGGTCGTGCTGGACATCACCGCCCAGCAGGGTCCGGGCAACCTTCTCGGCAACCTGCTCTGCGCGGTCGCCGGCCTGCTCGACAACCCTGGCGGTGGCGCGCTGAACGGCGTCGTCGCCCTGCTCAACCGGATCCTGTCCCTGCTCGGCTGAGCATCAATACCGCACCACTCGGGGAGCTGAGGGTAAAGGCCGCCGGCAACAGCCGGCGGCCTTTACCGCGTCCGCGGCGAGCTGGTCGGTCTTCGCTGGTCGGATGTCGACCTGGCCGAGGGCGCACTGCGAGTTGAGCAGACCGTGCAGCCGGTTGCCCGTCAGGCGCTCGGCAAGCTCCACGGGCGGCTGTCCTGCCCCCGGCTGCTGTCAACCGGTCGGCATGCGGCAGCGTCCGGTGGAACTGCCTGGTGGAATCGGAGCCCCCGGCCGGGATCGAACCGGCGACATCTCGCTTACAAGGCGAGTGCTCTGGCCAGCTGAGCTACAGGGGCGCGTGCGTCGACGTCAGCATAGCGACTGGTGTCCGGAAATCCCGCTCGGCAGGTGTCCCGAGCACGGAAAACGTCAATTTCCCGACCCCCGGGTCCGACGCATCGCCGTGGCTCACGCGGCCGCCTGTGCCGATTGATGCCCGGCCGTGCCCGACTGCCCGGAATGCGTATGCGGTCGATCCCACCCGCTGTCCCCTGTCTTGGCAGGGTCGGGAAAGCCGTTTACCGTGCAGTGACACGGACGACACCCCTGATCGGCTCCGGCCGCCCGGGGGACGTCGCCCGAGGACCGGCACCGAGGGTGCCGGTGGCTCCTTCACTCGGATCGTCCGGCACGTTCCTGCCGGTGAAAGGAAGCGCACCACCATGGCTACGGTCACGTACGCGAAGGCGTCCCGGATCTACCCGGGCACCGAACGCCCCGCGGTCAACCAGCTCGACCTCCAGATCGGCGACGGGGAGTTCCTCGTCCTGGTCGGCCCGTCGGGTTGCGGTAAGTCCACCAGCCTGCGGATGCTCGCCGGCCTCGAGGACGTCGACGACGGCGCGATCTACATCGACGACCGGGACGTCACCCACCTGCCGCCGAAGGCCCGCGACATCGCGATGGTCTTCCAGAACTACGCCCTCTACCCGCACATGTCGGTGTACGAGAACATGGCGTTCGCGCTGAAGCTGCGCAAGACCTCCAAGGACGAGATCGACCGGCGGGTCAAGGAGGCGGCGGGGCTGCTCCAGCTGGAGGAGTTCCTCAACCGCAAGCCGAAGGCGCTCTCCGGTGGCCAGCGCCAGCGGGTGGCCATGGGCCGCGCGATCGTCCGCGAGCCGCAGGTCTTCCTCATGGACGAGCCGCTGTCGAACCTCGACGCCAAGCTCCGGGTGCAGACCCGTACCCAGATCGCCTCGCTGCAGGCCAAGCTCGGCATCACCACGGTCTACGTCACGCACGACCAGGTCGAGGCGATGACGATGGGTCACCGGGTGGCGGTCATGCTCGACGGCGTGCTCCAGCAGGTGGACACCCCCCGTGCGCTGTACGACACCCCGGCCAACGTCTTCGTCGCCGGCTTCATGGGCTCCCCCGCCATGAACATCAAGACCGTGCCGCTGAACGAGCAGGGCGCCGCCTTCGCCGACCTGCAGATCCCGCTCACCCGGGAGCAGATCGCCGCGGCCAAGGAGGAGGGTGGCGACGGCAAGGTGACCGTCGGCTTCCGCCCGGAGGACTGCGACCTGGTCAGCCCGACCGAGGGCGGCATGCCGGTCGTGGTCGAGCTGGTCGAGGACCTCGGCTCGGACGCCAACGTCTACGGGCACGCCGCGCTCGAGGGCGCGAACGAGCGGTTCGTCGTCCGCACCGACCGGCGCACCATGCCGAACATGGGTGACACCGTGTTCGTCAAGCCGCGCGCCGGACGCAGTCACGTCTTCCACGCCGTCACCGGCAAGCGGATCTGACGTACCGGCTGCACTGACGTACGCGAAAGGGGCGGTCCGCTTCGGCGGGCCGCCCCTTTCTCGTCTGCGCGTGCGCGGGTGGGTCAGACCTCGGCGGCGCGGCGCCGGGCCACCTCGGCGAGGGTGACCGCGGCGGCGACGCTGGCGTTCAGCGACTCCACGTCGGAGATCATCGGGATGCTGACGGTCAGGTCGCAGGTCTCGCCGACCAGCCGGGACAGCCCGCGCCCCTCCGAGCCGACCACCACGACCAGCGGGCCGACGGCGGCTTCCAGGTCGTACAGGTCGGTTTCGCCGTCGGCGTCCAGGCCGACCACCATGAAGCCGGCGTCCTGGCAGGCCTTCAGCGCCCGGGTCAGGTTGGTGACCTGGGCGACCGGCACCCGCGCGGCCGCGCCGGCGCTGGTCCGCCAGGCGGTCGCGGTGATCCCGGCGGCCCGCCGCTCGGGTACGAAGACGCCCTGCGCGCCGAACGCGGCGGCGGAGCGGATCACCGCACCCAGGTTGCGCGGGTCGGTGACCCCGTCGAGGGCCACCAGCAGCGGGGCGGTGTGCTCCACCGACGCGGCGATCAGGTCCTCGAACGGCTCGTAGGCGAACGGCGGCACCTGGAGGCCGACGCCCTGGTGCAGCACGCCGCCGGTCATCCGGTCCAGCTCCGCGCGACTGATCTCCAGGATGGCGATGCCCCGGTCGGCGGCGGTCCGGATGATCTCGTTGACCCGGTCGTCCGCGTCCATGCCCTGCGCGGTGTAGAGCGCGGTCGCCGGCACCTGCGCGCGCAGCGACTCCAGCACCGGGTTGCGGCCGACCAGCAGCTCCGGGGTGTCCTTGGCCGGGTTGGACTTGCGCCCCGGCGCGACCCGCGGGCCGGTCCGGCCGGCGGGCTTGCCGCCCCGACCGCCGGTGGGACGACCCGCCGGAACGCCCCGGCCACCACCCTTGCCCCAGGTGGTGTCCTTGCTGCCCGGCTGACCGATCTTGGGCGCGCGCCCCTCCTCGGCCGCCGCGCGGCGCTCCTTGTCCTGCTTCCAGGCGGTGCGCTGCGGCAGCTTCTCGGTGCCCGAGTACGCCTTGTGCCAGGGCCGCTCGTCGGCGGGCAGGGTCCTGCCCCGGCCGGCCAGAGCGTCCTTGCCCTTGCCGCCGGTGCCCTTCGGGGCGCCCGCCTTCGGCGTCAGTCGCCGGCCACGGCGCTGTGAGTTGCCGGCCATCAGTCCTGCTCTCCAATAGTCCAACGGGGGCCCTGGGGGGTGTCCTCCACCACCACGCCGGCCTGCTTGAGCTGGTCGCGTACGGCGTCGGCGGCGGCCCAGTCCTTGCGGCCGCGGGCCTGGGCACGCTGCTCCAGGGCCAGCGCGACCAGGGAGTCGACCACGCCGCGTAGGTCGTCGGCGCGGTCGCCGCCGGTCCATGCCGGGTCCAGCGGGTCAACCCCCAGGATATCCAGCATGGCGCGAGTGGAGGCCAGGGTCGTGCGGACGGTCACATCGTCGCCGGCGGTCAGCGCGGTGTTGCCGTCCCGGACCACCTCGTGCAGCACCGCGAGGGCGGCGGAGGTGTTCAGGTCGTCGTCCATCGCCGCGACGAAGCCAGTCGGCAGCTCGCCGAGCTGCCCGCCGCCGACCCGCTCGGCGGCCCGCTGGACGAAGCCCTCGATCCTCCGGTACGCCACCGCGGCCTCGCGCAGCGCGTCCTCCGAGTAGTCGATCCGGGAGCGGTAGTGCGCGGCGGCGTAGTAGTAGCGCAGTTCCACCGGGCGCACCCCGAGCGAGTCGACGTACGTCAGGTCGAGGGCGTTGCCGAGCGACTTGCCCATCTTGGCGCCGCCGATGCTGAGCAGGCCGTGGTGCACCCAGTACCGGGCGAAGGGCATCCCGGCGGCCTGGGACTGGGCGATCTCGTTCTCGTGGTGCGGGAACGTCAGGTCCAGCCCGCCGCCGTGGATGTCGAACTCGGCACCCAGGTAGCGCCAGCACATCGCCGAGCACTCGATGTGCCAGCCGGGGCGGCCCCGGCCCCACGGCGACGGCCAGTAGGCGTCGGCCGGCTCGTCCGGCTTGGCGCCCTTCCAGAGCGCGAAGTCGCGCGGGTCGCGCTTGCCGCGCTCGGGGGCGTCCCCGGCGGACTGCATGTCGTCGGGCGACTGCCCGGACAACGACCCGTACGCCGGCCAGGAGGCCACGTCGAAGTAGACGTCGCCGGAGCCGTCGGTGGCCGGGTAGGCGTGCCCGGTCTCGATCAGCTCGGCGATCAGCTGGTGCATCTCCGGGATGTGCCCCGTGGCGCGCGGCTCGTACGTCGGCGGCAGCACGTTCAGCGCCCGGTACGACTCGGCCAGGATCAGCTCGTTGGCGTACGCGATGGACCAGAACGGGCGGCCCTGCTCCATCGCCTTGACCAGGATCTTGTCGTCGATGTCGGTCACGTTGCGGATGAAGTTGACCTCGTAGCCGGCGGTGAGCAGCCAGCGGCGCAGCACGTCGTAGTTGACGCCGGAGCGAAGGTGGCCGATGTGCGGCGGGGCCTGGAGGGTGAGACCACACAGGTAGACCCCCACCTTGCCGGCTTCCCGCGGGACGAAGTCCCGCACCGATCGGGTGGCGGTGTCATACAGGCGTAGCGTCACCGTACAAGGGTAGCCGTCCACGCATTCCGGGGTCGCCCGGAGCCGGGTCGTACGCTGCGTGCTGTGGAGACGACGGCGAGGTCCGGCGAGCCCGGGGACGCGGCGGTCCGGGCCGGAGCCGGTGCGACGGAACGGGTCGGCGTCGGGGCCCCGGAGCGGGACGGCGTCGGGGCGCCGGAACGGCTCGGCGTCGGTGCGACGGAGCGGGACCGGACGGCGGGCGGCGAGGCGGCGGGCCGGCCCGGGGAGACGGCGCAGACCCTGGACCGGGGCCTGCGGCTGCTGCACCTGGTGGCCGACGCTCCCGCCGGGCTGACCGTGACCGAGGCGGCGAACCGGTTGGGCATCGGCCGGGCGGCCGTCTACCGGCTGGTCGGGGCGCTGACCGGGCACGGGATGCTGCGCCGGGACGGCGACGGCCGGCTGCGCCTCGGGGCCGGCGTGCTGCACCTGGCCCGTCGGGCCCAGCCGCTGCTCGCCGAGGGGGCGCTGCCGGCGCTGCGCCGGCTGGCCGAGCAGGCCGGCGCGACCGCGCACCTCACCGTGGTCGAGGGCGGCGAGGGGGTGGCGCTGGCGGTGGTCGAGCCGAGCTGGACGTCGTTCCATGTGGCGTACCGGACCGGTGCCCGGCACCCGCTGGAGCGCGGGGCGGCCGGCCTGGCCATCCTCGCCGGCCGGTCGGGAGTGGCCGACCCCGTGAGCACCGTCGGGGAACTCCAACCCGGGGCGTACGGGGTGGCGGCGCCGGTGCTGGGGGTGCCGGGCCTGGAGGCGAGCGTCGGGGTGGTGGCGCTGGCCCCGCTGGACGCTGACACCGTCGGCGCGCAGGTGCTCGCCGCCGCCCAGTCGATCGCCGCCGCCCTCTCCTGACCTGCCCCCCTTGGTCGCTCCCCGTTTGCGGCGAGTCGGGGTGTCCCAGAGCGTCGACACGCCAACACGCCGCAAATCGAGTGGATCAAGCACGCGGCGCCCATAGCAGAGCCGGCCTGCCGGCGGGCTTTCTCCACAGGGCGGCCAGAGTGGCGGCGCGTTGTCCACAGGGGCGTCGGGAAGCGGATCCCGGTCCCCACGCTAGTCGGCATGCCTCCTCTCGCACACCGGCCGCGCCTGCTGGCCTGGCAGGTCTTCCGTGGCTCCGACGCGGTCCGGCACGGGGTGCTGAGCCCCGACCAGTTGCGCAGCTCCGCGTGGGTACGACTGCGTCACGACGTCTACGCCGACGCTCGCCTCGAACGGGACCACGGGTTGGCCTGCCGAGCAGTGTCCTTGCGGATGCCCGCCGGGACGGTGCTCGCCGGGCCGTCGGCGGCCTACCTGCACGGCGTCGAGCACGCGGCGGGATTCGCCGACGACGTGCACGTCCTCGCCCCATGGGCGACGAGCGTCCGTAGTCAGCGCGGCGTGCGGGTCCACACGACGCTGGCGCCACGACGGGCGGGCGATACCGTCGCGTCGGGCCGACTCGGGCGACGACTCACGCCGGGTGCGGTGGTCGGCGGCCCGCCCATGCTCGGTGCGGTGGTCGGCGGTCCGCCCACGCCGCGCGGTGGCCTCCCGCCGAGCGGCCCACCGTTCTTCCGCGCGACCGACATGTCGCCCTGGTCGCATCCGGCTGTCGCCGCCTGGGAGACGGGCGCCTGGCTGGATCCGGTGCGGGCGGTGGGCATCGTCGACTCGTTGCTCGCCAGCGGGCTGACCGACCCCGACGCCCTCGCCGAGGTGGCTGAGCGCTTCGCCGACCGCCCCGGTGGTCGACGGGCCCGCCGAGTGTTCGACCTGGCCGACCCGGGAGCGCAGTCGCCGCCGGAGTCCCACCTTCGGGTACGCCTGGTCCTCGCCGGCCTGCCCCGGCCGGTCACCCAGCACCCGGTCCGGTCGCCGTCCGGCCTGGTGCTGCATCCCGACCTGGCCTGGCCGGAGTTCCGGGTGGCGGTGGAGTACGACGGCCAGTGGCACGCCGACCCCGACCAACTGCACCGCGACCGACAACGCCTCAACCAGTTGGTGGCCGCCGGCTGGATCGTGCTGCACGTTACCGCCCGCCGCCTCCGCAACGACTTCGCGGCGCTCCTCCGCGAGATCCGAACCGCCCTCGCCGCCCAGGGCTGGCGGCGATGACCGCCCCCGTTTGCGGCGTGTCGCACCTTCCGCCCACCAGGACACCCCGACACGCCGCAAACGGGGGGCGGAGAAAGGCGGCCCAGGAGACGGGGACGGCGGAGGGCCCGGGCGACGGCAGTCGCCCGGGCCCTCCCTGGAGCTGCGTTACGGCTGGACGTGCGGCTTGAGCGGGCTCTTCACCGCGGCGTACGCGTCGACGACGCCGTACCCGTAGAAGCCGTTGAAGTTCAGCGAGCCGGTGCAGTACGCGTCGAACTCGGCCGAACGGCCCTCGTTGGTGTAGGTCTGCAGGCGCGGCTCGGGGCAGGCGTGCTCGGCGGCGGTCCGGTAGAGGTGCCGCTCCACCAGGTCCGGCGCCAGGCCGAAGCCGTTGCGGCCCTGCTTCTTGCCGAACTTGCTGACGATCAGGCCGGCGATGCCGCTGACGTGCGGCGACGCCATCGAGGTGCCCTGCAGGTAGGTGTAGTACCCGCACTCACCGTCGGTCGTGCACTGCTTGAAGACCGAGTTCTCGAAACCGGCGACGATGTTGCCGTCCTCGTCGACCGACCCCTCCTCCTGGAGCACCTTCTTCGGGTACGTGGAGAGGATCATGTTGGCGTCGGTGCGGTAGGTGTCGGTGCCGAAGCCGTCCCGGAACCAGCCACCCGGCGCGGAGACGGAGATCTGCTCGGTGCCGTAGTTGGAGTAGTCGGCCTTCTTGCCGGACGGGCCGAGGGCGGACACGCCGATCACGTGCGGCCCCTCGACCGGGAGGTCCCAGCAGCTGTTGTTGTCGATCGGCCGCGGGTACGGGGTGGAACCGTAGTCCGGGCTGGAGACGTCGGTCCGGGGCGCACCGAGGTCCTCGTGGTTGTTGCCGAGCGAGCCGACCAGGGTCACGCCCTTGCGGTGGGCGTAGTCCAGGGCCCGGGTCATGGCCTTGATGATCGCCCGCTGCTCGGCCTGCGCCTCCGGCGAGTCGGCCGGGTTGGCGGTGCAGTTGTAGAGCCACGGGTCGACGTAGAAGGACATGTTCACCACGTCGATGCCGGCCTTACCGGCGTACACCAGGGCGTTGACCACCGGGTCGAGGAAGAAGTAGCCGGAGTCCTGGCCGCCCTTGAGCTCGACCAGCGAGACCTTCGGGGCGACACCGGAGAGGCCGAAGCCGTTCGCCGCGGCGCCGATCGTCCCGGCGACGTGGGTGCCGTGCCCGCCGTCGTCGGTGCCGACCGGGTCGAGGCAGCTCGCCACCTCGCAGGCGCCGTCGACGTCCGTCTTGTCCGGCGCGAAGTTGCGCGACAGCGACCAGTTGAAGTTCGGCGCGAGGTCCGGCTGGCTGGCGTCGACGCCCGTGTCCAGGATGCCGACGGTCACCCGACGGTCACCCGGCTCGATCTTCCGGGCCTGGTCGGCCCGGATCATGTCGAGACCCCAGAGCTTGTCGTCCAGCGGGTCGAGCTTCTTGCCGTGCCCCTTGGCGACTCCCTTGGCCTGGGTGAGCAGGTGTTCCTGCTCGACCCGGTCCAGCTTGGGCTTGCGGCCGATGGCCTTCTGCTCGGCGGCGCCGATCAGCTCGCCGGCGGCGGTCGCCCGGCTGGCGAAGTCGGCCCGGTCGCTGGTCACCTGGAACAGGCCGACGTCGTCGGTACGGGACACCACGGTCCCGCCCGCCGACCGGATGGCGGCGATGGCCGCGTCCGCCGAGACGCCGTCCTCGGCGACCACGGTGAAGGTCCGGGTGCTGGTCGGCTCGGCGTTGGCCGGGGCCACCAGTCCGGTCACCGTGAGTGCCAGGGTCGCCGCGGTCGCGACGGCCCCGGCGGTGAAGCGCTTGCTCACCACATCAGATCCTCTCGTTGAGGGACGTGGCAGCCATCAGACAACACCGATGCGGGTTGCGCCAGACGGCCGTCCGGAATGGACGCTTATCCGGCTTTGACCGGCTGGAGGGCGGCCAGCGCGGCCGGGAGCGCGCCCAGGCCGGTGATCTCGGCGTCGGGTCGTACCCCCGGCGGGCAGGGCAGGCCGAGCCGGTTGAGCCAGATCCCGCGCAGGCCGGCGCGCTGCGGGCCGACCACGTCGTGGGCGGGCGAGTCTCCGACGTACGCGATCTGCTCCGCCGGCACGCCGGCGGCCTCGATGACCGCCGCGTAGAACCCGGGGTCGGGCTTCTTCGGCAGGCCGTCGTCGTGCGCGTACCGCTCGAAGGCGAACTCGCCGGCGAGCCCGCAGCGTTCGGCGCGGCTGTTGCCGTTGGTGGCGTAGCCCAGCCGGAACCGGCCGCGCAGCATGGCCAGCGCGGGAAGCACGTCGGCGTAGGGCCGGGTCAGCGCGAACCGCCGGGCGAAGAAGCGCGCCGCCAGTTCGTCGAGGCGGTCCACCAGGCCGGCCCGCGCCAGCGAGCGGGCCAGCGCGGCCCGCCGGATCTCCTGCACCGGGGCGGCGCTCATCGCACCGAAGACCGCACCCCAGTCCGACTCCAGGTCCGCGAGCGACACCTCGGCCGCCGCCGGGGTCAGCCGCCGCATTTCCTCGAGTACGGCCACCAGGCCGCCGGTGACCGCCGGGCGCAGGTCGAGCAGGGTCTCGTCGGCGTCGAACACCAGCACGGTCAGCACGGCACCGACCATCTCACGTCAGGGCGGGTTCCTCGGCCGGGGTCTCCGACCGTTCCACCCGGTCGCCGCGCAGCTCGTCGAGGCGGACCAGCGCCACCCCGGCGACGATCAGCGCGCCGCCGAGCAGTTGCACCACGGTGGGCAGTTCGCCCAGCACCAGCCAGGCGATGAGCACCGCGAACATCACCTCGGTGAGCCCGACGAAGGACGACAGCCGGGCGCCGAGGATCCGGGTCGCCGCGATACCGGCCTGGTACGCGATCACCGCGGCGACCAGCGACAGCCCGACGATCGGGACCAGCCAGCTGGTGCGCTGCCCGGCGAACTCGACGTCGCCGAAGGTGGCCCGCAGCGGCAGCACCCCGACCAGCCCGAGCAGGGCGAGGACCGCGGCGCCGATCGCCATGCCGCCGCTGGCCATGGCGACCGACGGCAGCGCGGGGTCGACCCGGGCGGCGAGCACGAAGTAGCCGGCCAGCCCCACCCCGGCCCCGAGCCCCCAGAGCACACCCACCGGGTCGAGGCGGCCGGTGCCGGTCACGTCGAGCACGAAGGCCAGGCCGGCCAGCGCGGCGACCGAGCCGACCACGGTGAGCCGTCGGGGACGCTGCCCGTGCACCAGCCACATCCAGGCCACCACCAGGATGATGCCGAGGTACTCCAGCAGCAGGGCCACGCCGACCGGCAGGTAGCGGACGGCGTTGAAGAAGCACGCCTGGGCGGTGGCGACGCCGAGCAGGCCGAAGACGCTCACCGGGCCGAGGGTGCGACGCAGCACGGCGCCCTTGCCGCGCAGCGACAGCACGGCCGGCACCGCGAGCACCAGGGCGGCGATCCCGACCCGGGCGACGACGACCGCCTCGGCCGACCAGCCGGCGTCGATCAGGGAGCGGGCGAAGGTGCCCGAGGTGGCGAAGGTGACGGCTGACAGCAGGGCCAGCCCCAGGCCGGCGCCGGCGGATCGTTCGTGCATCGGGCTCTCCTCGCCGGTAGTTGTCATGACCGAACAACGCCTATGCTGGTGACGCTAACGGCCGACTCTGACAGGAGTCAAGTTGCTTTTTGCCCATGACACCGAATGTGGGTTGATCGCCGCGACCGCCCTGGTCAACACCGACGACCCCGAGGACGAAGGGCTCCCCGACGTCGCGGCGCTGGACCGGTTCGTCGTCACCTACGGCTGGACCGGCCGGCACGAACACACCGAGGCCGAGCTGCGGGCGGTACGCGACCTGCGCCCCCGGCTGCGCCGGATCTGGCACGCCGACGTCGACGAGATCGTCGCCGTCGTCAACGAACTGCTCCGGGAGTCCCACGCGCTGCCGCAGCTCATCCGGCACGACGACGAGCCGTACCACCTGCACGCGGTGCCCCGGGACGCGCCGCTGGCCACCCGGATGGCGGTCGAGGCGGCGATGGCCCTGGCCGACCTGGTCCGCGCCGGCGAGCTGGGCCGGCTGCGGATCTGCGCCCACCCGGACTGCGAGAACGTGCTGGTCGACCTGTCGAAGAACCGGTCCCGCCGGTTCTGCGAGGCGGGCTGCGGCAACCGGGCCGCGGTCAGCGCGTACCGGGCGCGGAAGGCGGCCACTCGCTCCTGAGCAGCTCGTACTCCACCTCGCCGTGCTCGGTCCCCGGGGCCGGGTCGTCGAAGTGCAGGTGGAAGGTGCGCACGTACCGCAGGCCGGACTTCGCCATCACCTGCCGGGAGCGGGTGTTCACCGCCATCGTCTCGGCCCAGATGCGCCGGACGTCCAGCTCGATGAAGGCGTACCGGATCAACGCCCGGGAACCCTCGGTGGCCAGGCCGCGCCCCCACGCGCCACGGCGCAGCCGGTAGCCCAGCTCCGCCTCCTTACCGTCGTCGGACGGGTCGAGCGCGAACCAGCCCAGGAAGTCGTCGCTCTCCCGGTCCTCCGCGGCCCAACGCCCCAGCCCGGGGTGCTCGTCGTACTGGCGCAGCAGCCGGGGCAACTGCTCGTCGCGCACGGTGGCGCGCGGGGTCGGCCGGCCACCGGTCAGGAAGCGCATGACCTCCGGGTCACTGTCCAGCTCGACGAGGTGGTCCACGTCGTCGGGGGTGAACCGGCGCAGCCGCAGCCGCTCGGTCTCCAGCAGCACGTCAGCGGTCATGCCGGGATGATGCCGCGCCCCACCCGAACCGGTCGACCGATATCCCGCGCCGCCGCGTAGCCAGTCCCATGATCGGGTCGCGATTTCCGAGAAGACACGCCGCGCCGGGTGGCGGAAGTTGCTACCCGATCATGGGCAGCCCGACCGGCGCAGGGTCACCTCAGCGCGGCGGCGCGGCCACGAAGACCCGCCACGCGTACGGGTCGAAGGTGAGCACCGGACCAGCCGGATCCTTGCTGTCCCGCACCCCGACGACGCCCGGCAGATTCGTCGACACCTCGACACACTGGGTCGCCTGATCGCTCTTGGTGCTCTTTCGCCATCGGGCACCGGTCAGTTCCATGACTCGGCTATCTCCCTCAACAGCTCGATCGACTCCTGCTGCGGCAGGGCCGCTCCCAGGCTAACTTCCCAGACTTGTTGGAGCCGCCGCAGATCGGCCGGCTGGTGCAGCTCCTCACCACGACCCTGTCCACTGATGACGCCCAGTTCGCTCCCATCGGGCATCGAGGCCAGGATGAAGGGTCCACCTAGTCCGGGATACTCGCCTGCGGAGCGTGGCACGAGATGCAGCCGGACGTGCGGGTGCTCGGTTGCGATCCGCGCCAGGTGCAGGGCCTGCTCCGACATCGCCTTGTGGCCGCCCACGCAGCGGCGCAGCACGGTCTCGTCGAGCACCGCCACCAGCTTGATCGTCCGCTCGCCGCCCAGACAGCCCTGGCTGTCCATCCGCTCGGCGAGCCGCCGTTCCACCTCGTCCTGGCTGAGCAGGTCGCCAGCCTCGAAGACCGCTCGTGCGTAGCCGTCGGTCTGGAGGAGGCCCGGCACATAGCGCGGTTCGTACCATCGCATCACCTGCGCTTCGGCGAGAATCGCGCGCCAACCGCGTAGCCACACCTGCGCCTTGTCCAGGCTGACCAGTTCGGTGAGCATCCGGCCGAAGAGGCCACCCGTATCCAGGGCCTTGTCGACCAGTTCGAGGTACTTGGCCGTGGGTTGCTGCTGGCCCAGCTCGACCGCGCTCACCATCGACGCCGAGTAACTGACCGCCTTGGCCAACTCGTCCTGGCTCCAGCCTCGACGCATCCGCGCCCGGCGCAGCTCGGCGACCAGGAAGGCAGTCGCCGTCATCCGCCCGTCCGCCATCCCAGCCGCCCTCCAGCGCCCCGATGATCGACTCCAGCGCCGCGCCAGCCGGCCGGGACCGAAGCACACGGCACCTCTCGGAACGGGCGCAAACCCCTCCGAACGTAGTGGGTTCATCACCAGACTGTGAAGAGCGACACCGCGCGGCCAACCCTCCGGCAGCGCCGGTGTCGTGTGGGACCGCCCGCTCCCCCGGCCGGGCGGTCCCACCGACCGGGGGAGACGACGCAGCCGTTTCAGCCTCGTAGGGAGTCCACATGCCCCGGTCCGCCTGGCAACCCTGGTCCTCGCGTACGCCTCTGCCGGCGGAGGGGCCGGCACCAGACCCGGCCGGCCGGCTCACGCCAACCTCGTCCCGGCGGCTCGTCTCCGCGTCGTCCGGGCGGCACACCCCGGGGTCGTCCGGGCGGCCCGGCCACGGCCCGTGGTGAGCGGCGCGGCCCACCCGCATCTGCCGCTGCGCCCGCTCTGGATCTGCCGGACCTGCGCCGCGCCGTGGCCCTGCGCGACGGCCCGGCTCGCCCTCATCGCCGAGTACGCCCACGACCGGGTCGGGCTCAGCGTCTACCTCTGCGCGGTGCTGCACGACGCGGCCGCCGACCTGTACCGACTCCACCCGCACGACGGACCGGACCCGGCGGCCCTCTTCGGACGCTTCCTCGCCTGGGTCCCCCGTGGCCAGGCGACGCCGGAAGACCGCTGATCCACTCCGTTCGCGGCGTATCGCGGTGTCCCACCGCCAGGACACCGCAACACGCCGCAAACGGGGTCAGGGGTCAGGGGTCAGGGGTGGGTCATGCGGAGGAGGTCGAGGGCCTCGTCGAGCTGGGTCTCGCTGAGCTTGCCGGAGTCCACGTGGCCCCGCGCGATCACCACCTCGCGGATCGAGATCTGCTTCGCCAGCGCCTCCTTCGCGATCGAGGCGGCCTCGTCGTACCCGAGGTGGCGGTTGAGCGGGGTGACGATCGACGGCGACCCCGCCGCGTACGCCAGGCAGACCTCGGCGTCCGCGACCAGACCGACCACCAGCCGGTCGGCGAAGAGCCGGCTCGACGCGGCCAGCAGCCGGATCGACTCCAGCAGGTTGCGGCCCATCACCGGGAGCATCACGTTCAGCTCGAAGTCGCCCTGGGAGCCGGCGAAGGCGACCGTCGCATCGTTGCCGATCACCTGCGCGCAGACCTGCCGCATCGCCTCGGCGACCACCGGGTTCACCTTGCCCGGCATGATCGACGAGCCGGGCTGGAGGTCGGGGATGCGCAGCTCGCGCAGGCCGGCGCGGGGGCCGGAACCCATCCAGCGGATGTCGTTGGCCATCTTGTAGAGCCCGACGGCGACGGTACGCAGCTGCCCGGAGGTCTCCACCAGCGCGTCCCGGGCGCCCTGCGCCTCGAAGTGGTTGCGCGCCTCGGTCAGCGGCAGTCCCGTGGAGGCGCGCAGCTTCTCGATCACCTTCGCGGCGAAGCCGAGCGGGGTGTTGATGCCGGTGCCCACGGCGGTGCCGCCCAGCGGCAGCTCGGCCAGCCGGGGCAGCGCCCCCTCCAGCCGCTCCACGCCGTAGCGGACCTGCGCGGCGTACCCGCCGAACTCCTGCCCGAGGGTGACCGGCGTGGCGTCCATCAGGTGGGTACGGCCGGCCTTGACCACCGTCTCGAACTCCGCCGCCTTCTCCTCCAGCGCGCCGGCCAGGTGCTTCAGCGCGGGCAGCAGGTCCTCGACCACGGCCTGAGTGGCGGCCAGGTGGATGGAGGACGGAAAGACGTCGTTGCTGGACTGCGAGGCGTTGACGTCATCGTTCGGGTGCACGTCCCGGCCCAGCTCGCGGCCGGCCAGGGTGGCGATCACCTCGTTGGTGTTCATGTTGGACGAGGTGCCCGAGCCGGTCTGGAACACGTCGATCGGGAACTGGTCGTCGTACCCGCCGTCGGCCACGTGGGCGGCGGCGGCGGCGATCGCGGTGGCGACGTCCGCGCCGATCACGCCCAGCTCCCCGTTGACCTGCGCGGCGGCACCCTTGATCTGGGCCAGGGCCTTGATCTGGGCCGGCTCGATGCCGCGCCCCGAGATCGGGAAGTTCTGCACCGCGCGCTGGGTCTGCGCCCGCCACAGCGCCTCGGCGGGCACCTCCACCTCGCCCATCGAGTCGCGTTCGATCCGGTAACCCGCTGCCTCTGGAGTCGTCACGCGTACCATCCTGCCGCGCTGGTCGGCGGCCCGCAGGGAAAGCGGGTCGGGCTTCAGCCCAGCTCGGCCAGCAGCTCCGCGGTCGGCTGCTGATCGGGTGACTCGATCTGACGGAACAGCGCCAGCGCCCGGCTGGCGTACGTCCGCGCCTGGGCCCGGTCGGTGCCGCGCAGGCAGCGGGCCATCCCGTCCAGGGCCCGCGCCTGCTCGTAGCGGGCGGCGAGCCGGGTGGCATCGGCGAGTACCCGGCGGTGCAGGTCGAGCGCGCTGGCGACGTCACCCTGGTCGAGCAGTGCCCGGGCCAGCAGGTTGCGCGAGCCGCACTGCCCGATCCGGTCGCCGACCTCCATCATGAGGACCAGCGCCTCCCGGTGAAGGGCGGCAGCCGCGTCCGGCCGGCCGGCCCGGCGCTCGGTCAGCCCGATCTCGTTGAGCATCTCCCCCTCACCGAACCGGTTGCCGGCACTCCGCTTGAGGCGGAGACCCAGCCGCAGCAGCCGGTGGGCCGGCTCCCCGTGCCCCAGCCGTTGGCGGATCATCCCGAGGTGGGCGATCGCGTGCGCCACCTGGCGCGCGTCGCCGACCTGGCGCGCCAGTGACAGGTGCCGGCGGCTGACCCGCAACGCCTCGTCGTACCGCCCCGCCAAGAAGTGGGCGAAGGCCAGGTTGTTGAGCAGGTGGCTCAGTTGACCCAGTTCGTCTGGTCCCTGGTACATGGCCTTGGCGGCCTGGTAGCACGCCAGCCCTTGTCGGATGTCCCCGTTGGCGGTGTGGGAGGTCGCGAGATTGCCCAGAGTGTTCCGCACCTCGTGGTGCAATCCGAGGCGCCGCCAGAGGTCCAGCGCATCCGACGGGGGCGGTGCGCCCGCCCGGGGTGGAACATCCGGGCGGGCGCACCGATGTCGATGACGACCGGCGAGTCCTGGCCCGCGCCCGCAGCGAATCGCCCCTCCGCGGTCCCTCACAACGGTCGATGCGGGCTGACCGAAAGTCGGGCGCGCCCCGGACACTCACCTACTTAAGATCATGCAAATCTCTCCACTCTCCTCGGAGGCTTCACCTTGCAGTTCAACGGGGGTTCCCCCGGCGTGTCCACGGCACGCCGGCGGCGCGTATCGCGCCGGTTTCTCAGCACGGGCCTCGCGGCCCTGCTCACCACCACGGGCGCGCTGGCGGCGACCGGGCAGCCGGCCGCCGCCGGTTTCACCCGCTGGGTCACGCCGACCAGCGCCAGCTACACCGACGTCCACCAGCCGACGCGGGCCTTCCCGGTCGCCGCGGGCGAGGCCCTGCCGGTCGGCACCTGGGAGGCCGACGGTGACAAGCACACCTCCCGGGCCTACTTCAGCTTCGACCTCACGCCGTACCTGGGCAAGGAGATCATTAGCGCCGAACTCCAGACCGGCGAGACGTCGGTCGACGACTGCACGAAGCCGCGCGAGCTGGAGCTGTGGCGTACGGACACCCCGGCGGACGCGCCGACCTGGGCGGACGCCCCGGCGGTGCGGGAGAAGGTCGGCAACCTGGGCGCCACGGCGACCCGCTGCCCGGCGGGCTACCTGGAGATGCTGGTCACCGCGGCGGTGCAGCGGGCGGTCGACGAGGGGCGGGACTCGCTCACCCTGATGGCCCGGGTCGCCGGGGACCACGAGGAGGGCAAGCACTTCGGCCGGCGGATCGAGCAGCCGGGCATCTCGCTCAACGCGAACGCCGCGCCGGACGTGCCGGGCAAGCTCACCGTCTCCGGTCTGGCCTGCGCAGAGGGGCTGCGGATCGGCACCACCACGCCGACCTTCTCCGCCGAGGTGACCGACCCCGACAGGACCGACGGCTTCGCGGGCGACCAGGTCACCGCCACGTTCGCCTGGTGGCCGGTCGACCACCCGGAGCAGCGGACCGAGTGGACCTCGTACTCGAGGTACGCGCCCGCCCGCTTCACGTACTCGGTCCAGCCGGGGCTGATGGTCGACGGCGGCACGTACGCCTTCGCGGTCAAGGCCGCCGACGAGCGCGCCGCCTCCGGCTGGTCGCCGGAGTGCCGGTTCACCGTCGACACGAAGGTCCCGCCGGTGCCCACGGTCACCTCGACCGACTACCCCTCCGGCTGGAACTGGCCCGGGCACGGCGGGGTCGGCATCCCCGGCCGGTTCACCTTCACCGCCAAGGCCGACGACCTCGCGGGCTTCCGCTACGGCTTCTGGGGCGCGACCACGTATGTCGCCGCCGACGGGCCGGGCACGGCGACCGTCTCGATCACCCCGGAGCGGGACGGGCCGACCCGGCTGTACGTGCAGACCGTGGACAGGACCGGCAACCGTTCCCCCGACACCGTCTACGAGTTCGTCGTGCGCAACACCGCGCCGACGGTCACCGACGGCAACCCGGACGGGCGGCTGGGTCAAGCCCGCACATTCACCTTCGCGCCGAACATGACGGACGTGGTGGAGTACGTCTGGCAGCTCAACGACGGGCCGGAGCACACGGTGACCGCCGACGGCGAGGGTCGGGCCACGGCCTCGGTGACCCCGACCACCGCGTGGAACACCCTGCACGTCCGCAGCCGCACCGGAGGCGGGCTGGTCTCCGGCGACGCCGCAGTCAACTTCTACGTCCGGACCGAGCCGCTGGTCAGCTCGGCGCAGTGGCCGCTGGACGGCTCGGTCGGCGCACCGGTCGGCACGAAGGGCAGTTTCGTCCTCAAGCCCGGGATGGACGGCGTGACCGAGTACGTCTACTCGTTCAACTGGGGTGAGCAGAAGACCGTGCCGGCGGGCGAGGACGGCTCCGCGACGCTCAGCTACACCCCGGAGTCGGCGTACTACCACTCCATGCAGGTGTTCAGCCGGACCGCGGACGGCGTCGAGTCGGCAACCGCCGATCTGTCGTTCGAGGTGGCCTCGCGTGCCCCGGTCGCCGAGTCCACCGTCTACCCGCGCAACGCGACCGGGGGCGGCCCGGGTGTGCCCGGCACCTTCACCTTCCGCCCGCACCCGGACAGCGCCGGGATCACGTCGTACGTCTACACCTTCCGCGGCGAGCCGGAGCGGACCGTCGAGGCGGGACCGGACGGCACGGCCACCATCCAGTGGACGCCGAGCAGCCTCGACGAGATGTGGGGCGGTTGGATGGAGCTTCAGGTGCGGGCCCGGACGGCGGACGGGGTGACCACCGACCCGGACTTCTACTCGTTCCAGGTGGACCCGCTGAGCCCGATGGTCTCCTCGGACGTCTTCGTCTGGGGCGGCAGCGCAACGGTCGGCCAGACCGGTGACTTCCTCTTCACCGCCCAGCTCCCCGGCACCACCGAGTTCGTCTACTCCTTCGACGGGGGGCCGGAGCGCACCGTGCCGGCCGACGCGGCGGGCACGGCCCGGGTCACCTGGACCGCCGAGTCGGCGTACAGCCATGACCTGACCGTGCGCAGCCGCACCGCGAGCGGGGTGACCTCCGGCTCGGCCTACTACAGCATCTGGATCGACCAGGGCTGACCGGCGGCACGACGAAGGGGCGCCGGGTGGGATCCCACCCGGCGCCCCTTTCGCGTACGTCGAAGCTCAGCGGCGACCGACGGTCAGCACCGGCTTGGTGACCTCGGCGAAGAAGTCGTTGCCCTTGTCGTCGACCACGATGAACGCCGGGAAGTCCTCGACCTGGATCTTCCAGACCGCCTCCATGCCCAGCTCCGGGTATTCGAGCACCTCGACGTGCTTGATGCAGTCCTGGGCGAGCCGGGCCGCCGGGCCGCCGATCGAGCCGAGGTAGAAGCCGCCGTGCTGCTGGCAGGAGCGGGTGACCTGGGCCGAGCGGTTGCCCTTGGCGAGCATCACCTGGGAGCCGCCGGCGGCCTGGAACTTCTCCACGTAGGCGTCCATCCGGCCGGCGGTGGTCGGGCCGAACGAGCCGGAGGCGTAGCCCTCCGGGGTCTTTGCCGGGCCGGCGTAGTAGACAGCGTGGTCGCGCAGGTACTGCGGCATCGGCTCGCCCGCGTCCAGCCGCTCGGCGATCTTCGCGTGGGCGATGTCCCGGGCGACGACCAGCGGGCCGGTCAGCGACAGCCGGGTCTTCACCGGGTACTTCGCCAGCTCGGCGCGGATCTCGTCCATCGGCCGGTTGAGGTCGACCTTGACGACCATCTCGGCGTCCAGCGTCTCATCGGTGACGTCGGGCAGGAACCGGGCCGGGTCGGTCTCCAGCCGCTCCAGCCAGACCCCGGACGGCGTGATCTTGGCGACCGCCTGTCGGTCGGCGGAGCAGGAGACGGCGATCGCCACCGGGCAGGAGGCGCCGTGCCGGGGCAGCCGGACGACCCGCACGTCGTGGCAGAAGTACCGGCCGCCGAACTGCGCGCCGATGCCGAAGTTGCGGGTCAGCTCCAGCACCTCCGCCTCCAGCTCCAGGTCACGGAAGCCGTGCGCGGTCATCGAGCCGGCGGTGGGCAGCGCGTCGAGGTACTTGGCCGAGGCGTACTTGGCGGTCTTCAGGGCGTACTCGGCGGAGGTGCCGCCGATGACGATGGCCAGGTGGTACGGCGGGCAGGCCGCGGTGCCGATGAGCCGCAGCTTCTCCTCCAGGAACTGCATCATCCGCGTCGGATTCAACAGCGCCTTGGTCTCCTGGTAGAGGTAGGACTTGTTGGCCGAGCCGCCGCCCTTGGCCATGAAGAGGAACTTGTAGGCGTCCGGGTGCCCGTCCGGGTCCTCGGCGTAGAGCTCCACCTGGGCCGGCAGGTTGCTGCCGGTGTTCCGCTCGTCCCACATGGTCAGCGGGGCGAGCTGCGAGTAGCGCAGGTTGAGCCGGGTGTACGCCTGGTAGACACCGCGCGAGATCGCCTCGGCGTCGGCGCCGTCGGTGAGCACGTGCCGGCCGCGCTTGCCCATCACGATCGCGGTGCCGGTGTCCTGGCACATCGGTAGCACGCCGCCGGCGGCGATGTTGGCGTTGCGCAGCAGGTCGAGCGCGACGAACCGGTCGTTCGGCGAGGCGGCCGGGTCGTCGATGATCGACCGGAGCTGGGCCAGGTGCGCGGGGCGCAGGAAGTGGGCGATGTCGTGCATCGCCTCGGCGGTCAGCGCGGTCAGCGCGGCCGGCTCCACGGTGAGGAAACGACGGCCACCCGGGCCGTTGACGACATCGACGCCCTCGTCGGTGACCAGGCGGTACTCCGTCTGGTCCGGACCGGTCGGCAGCAAGGGGGCGTACGAGAACGCGGCGGCACTGCTCATGACGGGAAAGCCTAGGGCAGACCGGTCGATCGGTGGCACCCGCCGGGTGCGTCGTGGGATGCCGCTCTCACCCGGGGCGGGCCCGCCGCGCTCACTTGTCCTCGTCACCCGGGTCGGGGCAGAGTTCCCGCTTCGGCCCGCAGTCCGGCTGGTCCCCGGGGCCGCCCCCGGTGGCCGGGCCGGGGGAGCTCCCGGTGTCGGGGTCGGGCACACCCTCACCGTCGGGCGGCGGCTCGGCGCCACCACCGCCGAACCGGACGTACCCGATCTCCCGCCCCTCCCCGATGATCATGCCGTTCGGCCCGACCGCCAGCGCGTTGGCGCTGGTCCGCAGCACCACCAGTTCCCGACCGGTCCGCGGGTCGAGCGCGACCAGCCGGTTCGGCTTCTCCTGGGTGACGATCGCCGCGTACGGGGTGAGCGCCGCGCCCGCCCGGTCGCCGGCGGGACGGTTCCAGCGGACCCGGTCGACGCCCAGTTCCCGGCCGACGACGGTGTCCTTGTCGGCGGTGCGCACCAGCGCGTACCGGTCGTCGACGGCGAGCAGCTTCTCGCCCTCCGCGTCGACGAGCAGCAGCCGCCCGTCGTACCCGTCGATGACCGCCTCCCGGCCGTCCGGCGCCACGCCGATCAGCACGTTCCGCGCGCCCTGCGGGTCCTCCCGCTGCACGCAGCCGGCGCTGTCGGCGGTGCGCAGGTTGACCCCGGCCTTTCGCCACGCCTCCTGGCCGGTGGCCGGGTCGCGGGCGGAGATGACGTACTGGCAGGTGCCGTCCCGGGAGACGGCGCTGATCCGCAGCATCCGGCCGCCGATCACGGCGAGCCGCTCGTCCCGCCCCGGCTCGACGTTCTGCACCACCCGCCCGGTGGCGGTGTCCACCACGTGCACCCGGCCGTCGACCGGGAAGCCGAGCAGCGGCGGCACCGACTCGGGGCCGGCCACCCCGCCGTCGATCCGGGGCGCGGTGAGCCGGCGGGTGCCGAGCAGGTTGGGGTTGTCGGCGAACAGGCCGGTGCTGACCCCGGGCAGGAACGCCGTCCAGAGTGGTCGGGTGCCGCGCGGGTCCCAGGCGGTCAGGGTGCAGTCGGTCGGCTCGACGCAGTGCGCGTCGAGCAGCATGTTCCGGTACGTCCAGACGGCCACCGCGTCGTCGTCGCGCCGGCGCACCACCCCGGTCGTCGGGTCGAGCAGTTCGTACCCCTTGACCAGCAGCTTGCCCACGGCTACCACCGGGTCCCGGGTCCCGCCGGCCACCGCCGCCCAGTCCGCCTTGCGCTCCCACAGTTGGGTGCCGGTGGCCAGGCTGCGCGCCTCGACCCGGGTCCGCTGCTCGATGACGACGGTGTCCCCGGCGATGGTCACGCTCTTCGGGGTGCCGCCGATGCGCTGCTGCCAGACCACGTCCGGGTCGGAGATCGGCTGCCGCCGGTCGACCCAGTCCCAGATCGCGGGGAACGGGTTCCAGACCCCGGTGGCGGCGAGCACGACCACGGTGATGAGCCCCAGCAGCAACCAGCCGCGTACGCCAAGGCCCTTCACACCGCACACGGTAGCGACGATCACCGAACTCCCCCGGCCCCGCGCCGGAGTGTCGCCGCCCTTTCTGCGCGTTGGCGCCGGGCGCCGGGGCTGTCCGGCGCGGGAGCGCGGGGCGTCAGCGGGGCGCGGCGGCGGAGCGGACCAGGGGCAGGACGCGGTACGGGATCTGCTCGGCCAGCGCGATGATCGTGGAGGCGCGGCGGATGCCCTCGTACGAGACGATCTGGTCGATCACCCGCTGGAGGTCGGTGTTGGACCTGGCGACGATCCGGCAGAGCAGGTCGCTGGAGCCGGTGATGGTGTGCGCCTCCAGCACCTCGGGGATGGCCGCCAGGTGGGCGGTGACCGCGTCGTGGCCGTGCCGCTGGCTGATCTCCAGGGTGACGAAGCTGGTCACCCCGAAGCCGATCGCGGCCGGCGAGACGTCCGGCCCGAAGCCGCCGATCACCCGCCGCTCGACCAGCTTGTCCAGCCGGGCCTGGACGGTGCCCCGGGCCACCCCGAGCCGGCGGGAACACTCCAGCACCCCGATCCGCGGCTCGTCGGCGAGCAACTGGATCAACCTGGCGTCCAGTTCGTCGAGCTGTACATCCTGTCCAGCGTTCATGTTTCAACACCCTACCGAATGTGCAGGATGACCAGCCGAAACCGCGACGGTTGCCCAGTGCGCCGGATCACCGCGATCCTCCTGGCAAGAGCACCGGAAACACCGCGGCGGCCCACGAGGCCGGCCGGTACGCAAGGGAGGACACCATGACCCAGGCGATCGACCGACCCCAGTCGACCGAGGAGGTCGACGTCGACGCCCTCGTCGGCGCCGTCGACCACGACATCACCCGGGACCCGTTCCCGGTCAAGGGCCTCGACCACGTGCACTTCCTGGTCGGCAACGCCAAGCAGGCCGCGCACTACTACTCCACCGCCTTCGGCATGACCTGTGTCGCGTACCGGGGGCCGGAGCAGGGCTACCGGGACCACGCCCAGTACGTGCTGACCAGCGGCTCGGCCCGGTTCGTGCTGACCGGCGCGGTCCGCCCGGACGCCGCCGGCGCCGACCACGTCGCGAAGCACAGCGACGGCGTCTCCGACATCGCGCTGGAGGTGCCGGACGTCGACGCCGCGTACGCGCACGCCACCGCCCAGGGCGCGACCGGCCTGGTCGAGCCGCACGACGTCACCGACGAGCACGGCACCGTGCGGATGGCCGCCATCGCCGCCTACGGCGACACCCGGCACACCCTGGTCGACCGGTCCCGCTACACCGGCCCGTTCCTGCCCGGCTTCGTCGCCCGCGGCCCGATCGTGGACCGCCAGCCCATGATCGACGCCGGTATCCAGCCGAAGCGCTTCTTCCAGGCGGTCGACCACGTGGTCGGCAACGTCGAGCTCGGCCGGATGGACGAGTGGGTCGAGTTCTACAAGCGGGTCATGGGCTTCTCGAACATGGCCGAGTTCATCGGCGACGACATCGCCACCGACTACTCGGCGCTGATGAGCAAGGTCGTCGCCAACGGCACCCGCAAGGTGAAGTTCCCGCTCAACGAGCCGGCGATCGCCCGCAAGAAGTCGCAGATCGACGAGTACCTGGAGTTCTACCAGGGCCCGGGCGCCCAGCACATCGCCGTGGCCACCAACGACATCCTGGCCAGCGTCGACGCGATGCGGGCCGCCGGCGTCGAGTTCCTGGACACCCCGGACTCGTACTACGACGACCCGGAGCTGCGCGCCCGGATCGGCGAGGTCCGGGTGCCGATCGAGGAGCTGAAGTCCCGCAAGATCCTGGTCGACCGGGACGAGGACGGCTACCTGCTCCAGATCTTCACCAAGCCGGTGCAGGACCGCCCGACCGTCTTCTTCGAGCTGATCGAGCGGCACGGCTCGCTCGGCTTCGGCAAGGGCAACTTCAAGGCGCTCTTCGAGGCGATCGAGCGGGAGCAGGAAGCGCGCGGCAACCTGTAACACTGTCGAGCGTGACGCAGCCTCCGACGTACCCGACGCCGCCGGCCGGTGGGCCCTCGCCCGCCGCCGGCGGCTTCGCGCCGCCCTCCGGTCCCACCCCCCAGGGGTACGCCGTCCCGCCGCAGCCCGGCCCGTACTCCGGCCTGCCGAGCTATCCGGCGGGACCGCCCGGCGCACCGTTCCAGCCCGGCCTGCCCGGGGTGCCGTTCGCTCCGAGCGGCCAGCCCCTGGCCAGCTTCGGCGACCGGCTGCTGGCGGTGCTGATCGACGGGCTGGTGCTCATGGCGGCCTGCATGGTCGTCATCCTGCCCGCGGTGATCGCCTTCTTCGTCTGGGTGACGCCGGACCTGACCGCCACCGCGCCCGACGGCACCCTGGAGTCGGACCCGTTCACGGACTTCCTGCTGCCCTTCCTGGCCCTGGAAGCCGCGATCTTCCTGTTCGCCCTCGGTGTCACCTACCTGTTCCACGTGGAGATGATGTTCAAGACCGGACAGACGGTCGGCAAGCGCGTGATGAAGCTGCGCGTGGTGCCGATCGACCCGACTCAGCAGCTCGACCGCAAGGCCGCGGCGAAGCGGTGGCTCGTGCACCAGGTCGGCGGGTCGTTCATCCCGGGCTTCAGCTACCTCGACGGCCTCTGGCAGCTCTGGGACAAGCCCTGGCAGCAGTGCCTCCACGACAAGTTCGCCCGCACCGTCGTCGTTAAGGTGTCCGGGTGAGCGTTGAACCAGGCTGGTACGTCGACCCCGCCGAGCCCACCACCAGGCGTTGGTGGGACGGCGAGGGTTGGGTCGGCGCGCCCGTCCCGGTCGACGTCACCCCGCCCGAGGGTCCTCCGCCGCCGGAGCCGCCGCCCGCCCCCGAGCCGCCGGCCTCACCCGCCGCGCCGGCCACCGGGTTCCCGGCGCCGCCCGGCCCCGGCGCGGGGGGTGCCGGCGCACCGCACGGCCAGGGCGTCCCGCCCGGCGTCGGGCTGCCGCCCGGCCCGGGCGCGGGCCATCCCCAGGGACCGCCGCCGGGCTGGCCGTACCCCACCTGGCCGGGGCGTCCGCCGGAGCCCCGCCCGCACGGCCTGCCGCTGGCCGGCTACGGCGCCCGACTGGTCGCCCGACTGATCGACCTCGGACTGCTCCTCCTGCTCAACGTGCTGGTCAACGGCTGGTTCGTCTACCGGTACGTCCGCGAGCTCTCGCCCGCCCTCGACGAGGCGTGGCGCCGGGCCACCACGGGCGACACCACCAACGCGCCGCTGCCGGCCCCCGGTGAGCAGGCAGCCGGCCTCCAGATCGCCATCCTGGTGATCGCCACCGCGCTCTGGTTCGCGTACGAGGTGCCGGCGATGGCCGCCGGCGGGCAGACCTTCGGCAAGCGGGTGATGCGGATCCGGGCGGTGCCCGTCGAGGCGGACCAGCCGCTCGGCTTCGGCCGGGCGACCCGCCGGTGGAGCACGTTGGGCATGCCCACCCTGCTCTGGTACTGCTGCGGTTTCGGCCTGCTCCTCCAGCTCGTCGACGCGGTCTCGGTCCTCTTCGACCACCCGCTGCGCCAGGCGCTGCACGACAAGCGCGCCCAGACCGTCGTGGTGCGGCTGCCGCAACCCGGCGGCCCCGCCACCCCCGCCACCCCGCACGACCGTGCCGACTCCCCGGGAGACACCCCATGACCGACACCGGACGTCACCAGCCCGCGCTGCGCCTGACCCGCGCCGACCTGGACGCGCTGCCGAACTACGTGCCCGGTCGCAGCCCCGCCGACCTGGCCCGGGAGCTGGGCCTGCCGGAGGCGATCAAGCTGGCCAGCAACGAGGTGCCGTACGGGCCGTTGCCCGGCGTGGTCGAGGCGGTCACCGAGGCGGTCACCGGCTCGCACCGCTACCCGGACATGGGCGTGGTGGCGCTGCGCCAGGCGCTGGCCGAGCGGTACGGGGTGGACGCCGACCGGATCGCCACCGGCTGCGGTTCGGTGGCGCTGGCCGAGCACCTGGTCCGGGCCACCTGCCTGCCCGGCGACGAGCTGCTCTACTCGTGGCGGTCGTTCGAGGCGTACCCGATCATCGCGGCGACCAGCGGCGCGACCAGCGTGCGGGTGCCCAACGACGCCGGCCACGGCCACGACCTGGCGGCGATGGCCGCGGCGGTGACCGACCGGACCCGGATGGTGCTGGTCTGCAACCCGAACAACCCCACCGGTACGGCCGTGCGCCGGGCGGAGCTGGACCGGTTCCTCGACTCCGTCGGCGAGGACGTGCTGGTCGTCATCGACGAGGCGTACCGCGAGTTCGTCACCGACCCGGAGGTGCCGGACGGCCTGACCTACCTCGACCGGCCGAACGTGGTGGTGCTGCGCACGCTCTCCAAGGCCTGGGGGCTGGCCGGGCTGCGGATCGGCTTCCTGGTCGCCGCCCCGGAGGTGGCCGCGGCCGTACGCAAGGTGGTCACCCCCTTCTCCACCAGCATGGCCGCCCAGGCCGGCGCGCTGGCCGCGCTGGCGCAGGCGGACGAGGTCGAGCGGCGCTGCGCGCTGGTCGTCGCCGAGCGGGACCGGGTCACCGAGGCGCTGCGCAAGCTGGTCCCGGACGTGCCGTCCAGCCAGGCCAACTTCGTCTGGCTGCCGCTGGGCGAGCGGGCGGTGGACTTCGGCAAGGCGTGCGAGGCGCGCGGTGTGATCGTCCGGCCGTTCGCCGGCGACGGGGTCCGGGTCACCATCGGCACCCCGGCCGAGAACGACGCTTTCCTCCTGGCCGCGGAGTCGGCGCTCGCCTGAGCCCGGAACCGGTCCGCCTCCGCCAACCCCGATCGGAGGCGGACCGACACCGGCATGCTATGCAACTTTTGCCGGCTTTTGTCCTATTTGTCGGTCAATCGCTCAGGTCACCGCGAGCACGACCGGCTCGGCCATCAGGAAGTACCCCTGGTCGTCGTCGTCCGGGCGGGCCCGCTCGCGCAACCGTTCCACGGCCACGTAGCCGTCGGCCGCGTACGCCAGCCCCGGCACCCAGCCGATCCCGTCCTGCCCGAGGGTGAGCGGGAAGCGGGACCGCTGCGCCCCGGTCCGCGGGTCCAGGGTGATCAGGTCCCGCTGCCGGCTCAGCACGTGCACCCGGCCGGGCTCGACCGCGATCACCCGCACCTCGCCCAGGTCGCCACGCCGCCACCGCTTCTCTCCGGTGCGCGCGTCCCAGCCGGTCAGCACGCCGTCGGTGACCGCGATGGCGAACTCGCCCGAGAGGATGACGTCGGCGGCGCCCAGGGCCGGCGCGGGACGCGGCTCACCGGGGCCGACCAGCCAGCCCTGGCCGTCCGAGGTGCGCAGGCCCCGGCACTGCGAGCGCGGGGTCAGGCAGCCCAGCGCCGTGACGGCCAGCTCCGGGCCGGCGCCGGGAGGACGCCAGCGGGTGGCCACCGCGCCGGTCGTCGCGTCGCGGAACTCCACGGCCGCCGGGCCGGCACAGGCGTCCACCGACAGGACCTGGCCGGCGGCCGTGGTCCCGAGATCGGTCCGGCAGTCGGCGTCACCGGCGGCCCGCCACAGCTCCCGCCCGTCGGCCAGCGCGTACCCGCGCAGGTCGCCCGCGCCGGAAACCACCAGCGTCGTCCGGCCGCCCGGACCCGACGCGAGGAAGATCCCCCGCGGGTCCCAGACGATGGCCGCGCCGGTGCGCCGGGCCGGGAAGCCCTTCCCCGGCGCCGGGCCGTCGGCCCGCCAGGCCACCTTCCCGGTACGGCCGTCCAGCGCGACGATCTTCCCGTCGGACCAGCGGCTCACCACCGTGGTACCCGCCACCAGCACCCCGTTGAGCTGGGCCGGCCACCGCCGGTACGACCAGAACGGGGTGACCCGGTGCTTGCTGTCGGCCGGCCGGTCGGCGTAGACCTGGCGCTGCGCCGCGTACACCCGGAGCCGACCGTCGACGATCAGCGGCGCGGCGGGCAGTCGACCCACCACCCCGGTCGCCGAAGTGTCCAGGGGCGGCAGGTCGTCCTGGGCGGGCGTGACGACCTCGGCGGGGGCCAGCACCCGGTAGCCGATGGCGCCGACGACCCCGAGGGCGAGCAGCGCCGCGACCGCGACGGTGATCCGTCGCCGGCCCTTCGGGACACCCATGCACACCTCCGCCCGGCACCCTACCGAGGCAGCCCGCCGCCGCCCCGCGCAGGTCGCGGCGGCGGGGTGCGGCGGTTCAGGCGGCCTCGGCGCCGCTGGCACGCCGGGCGGCGGCGGCCAGGTCGGCGAGGTCGCGCCGGATGGCTCCCTCCACCGCCCGCGCGGCCAGCCCGCCGAAGAGCAGCGCGACCACCCGCCCGTACGGGGCGATCGGCACCGCCTGGTGCTCCACGGTCACCGCGGTGCAGCCGCGGCCCCGACGCCGCACGGTGCGCAGCGTCCAGGTGATCCGGTAGTCCACCCCGATGCCAGGGGAGCTGAGCACGAGTCGGTGCGGCGGCCGGGCCTCCAGCACCACGAACTCCTCCGCCTGGTCACCGCCGTCCGGCCTGGTGCGGGTCTCCCGCCAGGCGGTGCCCGGCCCCAACCGGCCCTGGGTCAGCAACTCCACGCCGCCGACGGTGCAGAGCCAGTCGGCCCGGACCGGCAGGTCGACCAGGAGCGCCCACACGTCGTCGGCCCGCGCCTCGATGAACTCGGTGACCGTGACCGTCGACATGACACCTCCCGTGGCGTCCACGGTACGGCGGGTGAGGGCGCCACGGGGGGTCCTGCGGTGGAATTTCCGTCACCGGTGCCCCGGATCGGGGCACCGGTGCGGTCCCGCGGCGCGGATCAGGCGCGAGTCAGGGGCGGAAGCCACCCTGGCGGATCGCCCCGACGAACGCCGTCCAGCCCGGCGGGCCGACGACGAGCACCGGCCCGTCCGGGTCCTTGGAATCACGTATCCCGACCACACCCCGGTCGCGTGCGAGGTTGTCCGCCACCTCCACGCAGAGCCCTTGATCATTTGACCGACTACTGGTGCGCCAGACCGCGCCCACGAGATCGTCCATGCCCGTACCTCCTGTCCGCTGGGATGTGCCATGCCGGTCACGACCCACGCCGCCCCGGGACGGGACGGCGTGGAGTGGTGACCGAATCCGGTCGATCAAACGCGGCAGGAGGGCCGGCCGGTCGCACAGCCGGTGCGACCGGCAGATACGCGACTCAGCGGGCCGGCAGGATCCGCCCGGTGACCTCGCCCAGGGCGACGGTGGTGCCGTCCGGGCCGGGGGCGGTGGCCCGGATGGTGACGGTGTCGCCGTCCTCCAGGAAGGTGCGGGTCTCGCCGCCGCCGACCTTGACCGGCTCGGCGCCGCCCCAGGTCAGCTCCAGGAACGAGCCGACCTGGCCGCGGTCCGGGCCGGACACGGTGCCGGAGGCGTAGAGGTCGCCGGTGCGCAGCGAGGCCCCGTTGACGGTGAGGTGGGCGAGCTGCTGGGCGGGCGTCCAGTACATGGTCGCGAACGGCGGTTCGGCCACCCGCTCGCCGTTCCACTCCACCGCGAGGCGCAGGTCCAACCCCAGGTGCGGGGTGTCGCGCAGGTAGTCCTGCACCGGCGGGTCCTGCTCCGGCGCCGGCACGAACGCGTCGGCGAGCGCGTCCAGCGGAGTCACCCAGGCCGAGATCGAGGTGGCGAAGGACTTGCCCAGGAACGGGCCGAGCGGCTGGTACTCCCAGGCCTGGATGTCCCGGGCGGACCAGTCGTTGACCAGCACCACACCGAAGACGTGGTCGGTGAAGTCGGCGGCGGCGACCCGGTCGCCGAGGGCGCTCGGCACACCGACCACGAAACCCACCTCGGCCTCGATGTCGAGGCGTACGGAGGGGCCGGCGGTCGGGCCCTGCGCGGTGGCGCGCTGCCCGGTGGGGCGGACCACCGGGGTGCCGGAGACGACCACCGTGCCGGCGCGGCCGTGGTAGCCGATCGGCAGGTGCTTCCAGTTCGGCAGCAGCGGCGGCTGGCCGGGGCGGAAGATCTGGCCGACGTTCGAGGCGTGGTGCTCGGAGGAGTAGAAGTCGACGTAGTCCGCCACCTCGAACGGCAGCAGCAGCTCCACCTCGTCGAGCGGGACCAGCAGCGGCTCCACCGCCGCCCGGTGCGCGGTGTCGGTGAGCAGTTCGACGATCCGCTGCCGCACCGCCGTCCACTGCGGACGGCCCAGCGCCATGAAGTCGTTGAGGGTGGGGCGGCCCAGCGCCCCGGCGGCGAGCACCAGGCCGGCCGCCTCCGCGCCGGCCAGGTCGAGCACGAGATCGGCGATGCGTACGCCGATCCGCGGCCCGCGCCCGCCGGCCCGGAACACCCCGTACGGCAGGTTGGTCACCCCGTACGGCGAACCGTCGGCACCCGTCACCCAGCTCATGCCGCCACTCCGCTCCGCTCCGTGCCGCCATGAGGCACCATCGCACTGCGCCTGCTGATTCGCTCGCTGCGCTCGCTCATCGGTCGTCTCCCACGTTCACCAGCCCCAGCCGGATCAGATCGGTCAGTGGTTCCAGGATGCTGCACGAGCCGAAGCCGACCCAGAGCGGGCGCTCCTCGTCGCGCCGCGCCCGCGCCTGCTCGACCAGGGGCAGCGGGTCGGTCGCGGCGAGCAGGGCGGCGACGGCGTCCACCTCGGCACCCTGGGCGGCGGCGAGCGTCGCGGCCAGCACGTTGCCGAAGCCGTGGTGGGTGAAGCCGGTCTCCGGGTCGAGGTGGCGCAGCGCGTGGTGCAGCCCGGCGGTCAGCTTGAACGGCAGGCGCCGGTCGCGGCAGGCGCAGATCACCGCGGCCAGCTCGACCGGGGTGGGGAAGAGTTCGGCGGCCAGTCCGCCGGTGCGGAACTTCGCCGCGACCGGCAGCCCGTCGGCCCGCGCCCCGGCCAGGGTGTCCAGCGCGCCGGTGAGCCCGAAGGTCAGCGGGACCTCGGCGTAGACGTCGACATTGGTCAGCCGCTCGGCGAGCTTCAGCAGCTCGGCCAGGCCGGGCTGCGGGTCCTCGCCGCGCTTGGCGACCGCCGCCTCGACCTGACGGACGGTGATCCGGGGGTCGGTCCCGGCGAGCGCCGCGTCGAGCCGCCCGATCGGCAGGTCACCGATGACGCCGACGGCGATCCGTTCGCCGGGGCCGAGCAGGTCGGCCAGGGCCGGCAGCGTCGAGGCGGGCAGCAGCAGCGGGCCGACCATGTCGGCGTACCAGGCGGCGCGGTGCTCGCGGTGCGCGGCGACGGCGTCCGGCAGGGACGCGCTGCCGGGCGGGAAGACGGCGGCGTCGTCGACGAGGCCGGCGAAGAGGCGGGGCACCTGCGTTGACACGAGACAAGAATCTACGGGACGCTACAAGGAACGGACAACAGCGTCCGATTATCGGACGTCACCGGCCGGAGAACGGGACATAACGGGAGGCGACATGCCGTACTACCGCAGCGTCGGCGAGGTGCCCCGCAAGCGGCACACCCAGTTCCGCCAGCCCGACGGCAGCCTCTATGCCGAGGAGCTGATGGGCCAGGAGGGCTTCTCCTCCGACTCTTCCCTGCTCTACCACCGGTACGCGCCCACCGCGATCGTCGCCGCCGAGGAGTTCACCCCGCCGGCGTACACCCGGGTGCCGAACCTCCCGCTCAAGCCGCGCCACCTGCGTACCCACAAGCTCGACGGCACCGGCGCGGACCCGGTCCTCGGCCGGCGCTACCTGCTGGCCAACGACGACGTGCGGATCGCGTACGTGCTGGCCGACCGGCCGTCCCCGCTCTACCGCAACGCCACCGGCGACGAGTGCCTCTACGTGGAGGCCGGCACGCTGCGGGTGGAGTCGACCTTCGGCGTGCTCGACGCGATCGCCGGCGACTACGTGATCATCCCCACCTCCACCGTGCACCGGCTGGTGCCGACCGGCGACGCCCCCACCCGGCTGCTCGCCGTCGAAGCCAGCGGCCACATCGGCCCGCCCAAGCGCTACCTGTCGGTGCGCGGCCAGTTCCTGGAGCACTCGCCGTACTGCGAGCGGGACGTCCGGGGACCGGACGCGCCGCTGCTGGTCGACGGCACCGACGTCGAGGTGCTGGTACGCCACCGGCGCGGGTGGACTAAGCACGTCTACGCGAACCACCCGTTCGACGTGGTCGGCTGGGACGGGCACATGTACCCGTGGGCCTTCTCCATCCACGACTTCGAGCCGATCACCGGCCGGATCCACCAGCCGCCGCCCGTGCACCAGACCTTCCAGGGCCCGAACTTCGTCATCTGCTCGTTCGTCCCGCGCAAGGTGGACTACCACCCGGACGCCATCCCGGTGCCGTACAACCACCACAACGTCGACTCCGACGAGATGCTCTTCTACACCGGCGGCAACTACGAGGCCCGGCGCGGTTCCGGCATCGAGCAGGGCTCCATCTCGCTGCACCCGTCGGGCTTCACCCACGGGCCGCAGCCGGGTGCGGCGGAGCGCTCCATCGGCGTCGACTTCTTCGACGAGCTGGCCGTCATGGTGGACACCTTCCGCCCGCTCGACCTCTGCGACGCGGCCGGCGAGTGCGAGGACGAGGGGTACGCCTGGACCTGGTCCCGGCGCCCCTGACGGCCCCCTCAGGCGGTCGGCGCCTCGTACACCAGGGCCACCGCGACGCCGGCGAGCCCCTCGCCGCGTCCGGTGAAGCCGAGCCCGTCGCTGGTCGCGGCGGAGACGGTGACCGGCGCGCCGACCGCCGCGGAGAGCACCCGCTGCGCCTCCTCCCGGCGCGGCCCGATCTTCGGACGGTTGCCGACCACCTGGACCGAGACGTTGCCGATCTCGAAGCCGGCCGACCGGACCCGCCGGGCCGACTCGCTCAACAGCGCCACCCCGGAGGCGCCGGCCCACTCGGGCTGGTCGACGCCGAAGTTCGCGCCGAGATCACCGAGCCCGGCGGCGGAGAGCAGCGCGTTGCAGGCGGCGTGCGCGACCACGTCGGCGTCGGAGTGACCGGCCAGGCCGTCCTGGCCCGGCCAGTGCAGTCCGGCCAGCCAGCAGGCCCGGCCGGGCGCGAAGGCGTGGATGTCGGTGCCGACGGCCACCCGAGGAACGATCATGAGCCGAGGGTACGCGTCAGAGGCCGGCGGCCAGCAGGTGCTCGGCGAGCGCGAGGTCGAACGGGCGGGTGACCTTCAGCGCGTACTCCGAGCCGGGCACGCAGAACACCGGTACGCCCTGCTTCTCGACCAGCCCGGCGTCGTCGGTGAGCGAATCACCCGCCGCGGCGTGCGCGGCGGTCAGCACGCTCCGGCGGAAGCCCTGCGGGGTCTGCACCGCGCGCAGCGCGGAGCGGTCGACGGTGCCGAGCACAACCTCGCCCGCGCCGACCTCCTTGATCGTGTCGACCACCGGGAGCACCGGGATCACCGCGTGGTGCCCGGCGCGGACCGCCCCGGCCACCGACTCGACCAGCTCCGGTGGGGTGAGCGCGCGGGCGGCGTCGTGCACGAGCACGATGTCGGGCCCTAGTGGCACGGCGGCCAGGGCGGCCGCCACGGACGCCTGCCGCTCCGCACCGCCGGGCACGACCAGCACCGGCGCCACGGGTGCTAGCAGCCGCCGGACCGCATCCAGTTCGGCCGCCGGAGCGGCCACCACGATGGTGTGCACCGACGGCGCGGCCGCGATCCGGCGTACCGCGTGCACCAGCAGCGGCTCGCCGCCCAGCAGGCGCAGCGCCTTCGGCGCGCCCGGGCCGAGGCGTACCCCGGCACCGGCCGCAGGCACGAGGACCGCGACGTCACCGCGCGGGTTCAGCTGCGCGGTCACGTCGCGGTCCTGGTGGTTTCTTTGCTGCGGGACGGGTACGACGATGCCGTGGGGACTAGGCCTCGCCCAGCACCTTGTCGAGCAGCGTCTCCGCCTCGTCCTTGGTGCTCTTCTCGGCCAGCGCGACCTCGCCGACGAGAATGTCGCGGGCCTTGGCGAGCATGCGCTTCTCGCCCGCGGACAGGCCCCGCTCCCGCTCCCGGCGCCACAGGTCGCGAACGACCTCGGCGACCTTCAGCGGGTTGCCGGAGGCCAACTTCTCCAGATTCGCCTTGTAACGCCGCGACCAGTTGGTCGGCTCCTCGGTGTGCGGTGCACGGAGCACGTCGAAGACCTTGCCGAGGCCCTCTTCGCCGACCACCTCGCGCACGCCCACGATCTCGGCGTTCTCAGCGGGCACCCGGACCGTCAGGTCACCCTGCGCGACCCTCAGGACGAGGTATTCCCTGGGCTCGCCCTTGATGACCCGAGTCTCGATTGCCTCGATGAGTGCGGCCCCGTGGTGGGGGTAAACAACGGTCTCGCCGACACTGAAAACCATAGGTTCGAAACCCCTTTCGCTGTGTCTAGGGTAACACGCTCAGGCACCGATGTCTCACCGCTGTCCTGACCGTTGGCGCAGCTCAGGGGCCCTGTGAGAGGTATTTCTTCAGCTTGACAGGCAGTCAAACCGATGGTTCGAGCACGCTCCGTGACGAACGGATGACAACCCGGTACGGGTGATCGGAGCGTGGATTTCTCGGGCTATGCGCTTTTCCCATGGTAGCCCGGCAGCGCCCGGCCCGCCCAGGTCTGGCGGCAGGAGGGGCGGTGCGGGACGCTGGAGGGGTACCGCTGTCCGCTCACGAGCCACTTTGCCGGGGGTCCGATGGGCATGCCTGACGCAGAGGGCCACGGCCCGTCCGACGGGCTGCCCGACCTGCCACCGGAGTGGGGTCGGGTGGTCGTACCGGACGACGCGTCGGCGCTGGCCGAAGAGGCCGAGCAGCTCCGTCGCGAGCTGCGGCGCCGCACCTCCGGCGCGCGCTGGCGCCGGCGGTTGGGCCTGACCCCGCGCGCCGACGGCCGGCCACCCCTCGCCCTGCCCGTGCTGATCCTGGTGGTGGCCCTGCTCACCACCATCGGCGGCCTGCTCGCCGTCACCTGGCCCCGCTCGCCCCGGGGCACCGAGCGGCCGACCGTCCTGCCGTATCCCTCGTCCACCTCGCCCGGCACGCTGACCGGCCGGCCACTGCCGGCGCTGGACCTGGTCGACGCCGGCCAGTCGCCGGTGCCGCTGCGGCGGCTGCTGCCCGCGATGATCATCCTGGTGGACGCCTGCGCCTGCGCCGAACAGGTCGCCGCGGCGGAGGCCGCCGCACCCGCCGGCGTCTCGGTGGTCACCGTCACCGGCGGCCGTACGGTCGGCCCCGACCCCGTTCCCGGCGGCCCCGTACGCGCCCTCGCCGACCCGGCTGGCGGCGTACGGGCGGCCCTGCACCTCGACCCCCGCCCCGGCGTCGCCACCGCGCTGCTGGTCGACCGCTCCGGCACGGTCCAGCGGGTGATCCCCGACCTGGCCATCGCCGGCGACTACCGCGCCGACCTCGCCCGACTGGTCCGCTGACCCCCGCTCGGAGCGTGCGTCGCGGGCCCGCCGTGGCCCGGCACGGTCACGGCCGATCACGCGACGCGACCGGGAGGCTCGGCTCAGGGGACGGCGACGAGCTCCGCCTGCACCTGGACCGGCCGGGGGCCGACGGCGGAGAACTCGATCCGGGTCGGCGCGGACTGCGCGGGCAGGGCGGGCCCCGGCTCCATCGGGTGGGACAGGTCGAGCTCACCCCGCTCGCCGTCGCAGGTCGTCCGGGCGGTGTCCGTGGTCGGGCCACGGACGATCGAGATCAGCAGCTCGCCCGGGCCGGTGCAGCGGTACTGCAACAGGTGCCGCGCCCCGTCGGGCAGCGACTCCCGGCGTACCGGTTCCTGACCCGGGGTCAGCGTCAGGTGCTCCCGCCAGAGAGTGTCGGTGAACCGGGGCAGTGTCAGGTAGCTTCCCTCGCCCGGCAGCTCGGTCGCCTCGATGACGCGGCCGGTCTCGCCGTCGATGTGGACCCGGACGGCCGTGCCGGGGTGGGCGGCCAGCAGCTCGTCGAGGGTCTGCGGCGAACGGGACGGGACGACGCCGCGCGGTGCCGGGCTCGCGCCGACCGACACCCCGGGCGGGCCGGTGGCCGGCGAGTTGGCCCACCACCAGGCTCCGCCCGCCGCCACGGCGAGCAGGGCGGCCGCCGCCAGCAGCTCGCCACGCAGCCGGTCGTCGGCCCGGTCGTCCACCCGGCGAGCCTAACCGCGACGTTCCAGCAGGGCGGCGTAGAGGGTGAGGCCCGGCCCGAAGGCCAGCATCACGATCCGCCGCGGCGGCACGGCAGCCCGCACCAGTCGGTCCAGGATCAGCAGCACCGTCGGGGACGAACAGTTGCCGTGCTCGTCCAACGTCGCCCGGGAGGCCGCGAGGGCCTCCGGCGGCAGGGCCAGCTCGCGCTCCACCACGTTGAGGATGCGCGGGCCGCCCGGGTGCACCGCCCAGCCGTCCAGCTCGGCGATGCCCGTGCCGTGGCGGGCCAGCAGGTCGTCGACCAGCCCGCGAACGTGCGTGGAGAGCACCTGCGGGACCTTCGGCGACAGGCCCATCCGGAAACCGGTGTCGGTGACGTCCCAGGTCATGTGGTCGGCGGTGGAGGTGTCGGTGACCGAGGTGACCTCGCGCACCGCGTACCCGCCGGGCGATCCGGGGCCGGCCGCGCCGGGGACCACCACCGCGGCGACCGCGGCGTCGGAGAAGAGCGCGTGCGAGACGATCTGCTGGGTGTCCATCCGCGCGCTGGCCGGCTGGATGTGCAGGCTGGTCAGCTCGGCGCAGAGCAGCAGCGCCGGGCGCCCCCGCGCGGTGACGAAGTCGGCCGCCGCGCCGAGCCCGGGCAGCGCGGCGTAGCAGCCCATGTGCCCGACGAACATCCGCTGCGTGTCGGGGGCCATGCCCAGGTCCCGGGCGAGCAGGATGTCCAGCCCTGGCGTGGCGTACCCGGTGCAGGAGCAGACCACGAAGAGCCCGATGTCGCCGGCGGCGAGACCGGCCGAGGTCAACGCCCGGCCCACCGCCTCCTTGCCCAGCGGCAGCGCCTCGACCTGGTAGCGACGCATCCGGCGCTCGGTCGGCCACTCGGAGACGTCCTCCAGCAGCGGGTTCACCGCCGCCTGCCGGCGGGTCACGCCGGAGTTGGCGAAGATCCGCTCGGCCAGCGCCCGGGTGGTGCCGGAGAAGTGCCGGGAGAAGAAGCCCTCCCAGAGCTCGTCCTGTGCGGCGCCCGGCGGCTGTGCCGTACCGAGTCCCGCGATCACTGGTACGGCCATGTCCCCCACCTCTCGTCCACGACTGCACGCCCGGCGACCGCCCCCGCCCCAGGAACGACCACCCCCACCGCCTTCACCGTGCCGCCTCCCGCTCGGGCTGCGGGGCTAGCCGAGCCGGCGAACTCCTCGCCCTCACCGTCCCGCCCTCCGTTCGGGCTGCGGGGCTCGCAAACCCGGCGAACTCCTCGCCCTCACCGTCCCGCCCTCCGTTCGGGCTGCGGGGCTCGCAAACCCGGCGAACTCCTCGCCCTCACCGTCCCGCCCTCCGTTCGGGCTGCGGGGCTCGCAAACCCGGCGAACTCCTCGCCCTCACCGTCCCGCCCTCCGTTCGGGCTGCGGGGCTCGCAAACCCGGCGAACTCCTCGCCCTCACCAACGAGGGGTCGATCCGTCGCGATCCGGGTCCCCGCCCAACGCCGCGATGCCGAGCCAGTCCGCGCAGACGTCCGAGGTCGCGGGGTGCAGCGACCCGCAGCGGGCGTCCCGGTAGAGCCGCTCCAGCGGGTGGCCCCGTCGGGTCGCCGACGTGCCGGCCGCCTCCAGCACGGACGCCGCCACGTCGGCCGCGGTCGTCCCGGCGAGCAGCTTGGCCCGCCAGACCCAACGGTTGGTCTCGGCGTCACCGGGGGCCTTGTCGACCCGGCGGGCCGCCTCCGCCACCACCAGCTGCGCCGCCGCCACCGCCGCGTCGGCCCGACCCAACCTGGCCCGTACCGCCGGCAGGCCGGCCAGGTTGCGGGCGTTCAGGTGCTCGGCCGCCGCGTCCACCGCCGCCCGGGCCACCCCGACGTAGACGGCGGCGTAGCTGGCCACCAGCCAGTGCGGCATCAGCTGGGCCACCACCAGCGCCAGCCCCTCCACCCCACCGAGCAGCCGGTCCGCCGGGACGGTCACGTCCAGGTGCAGGTCGTGCGAGGAGGTGGCCCGCATGCCGAGCGAGTCCCAGGTCGGCTCCACGGTCAGCCCCTCGCCGGCCGGCACCAGGAACTGGGAGACCACCGACTGGTCGGCGGCGCTGCGCGCGGCCACCAGATAGCCGTCCGGGTGCCCGGCGCCGGAGCAGAAGGTCTTGCTGCCCTTGACGTGCCAGCCGCCGTCGACCGGCTCGTAGACCGTGCTGAGCTGGGACAGCCGCGCGCCCGCGCCGCGTTCGCTCATCGCGACCGCGTACCAGGAGCCCTCGGCCGCCGCGCGGAGCAGGCGGTCCCGGGCGGCCAGCGCCTCGTCGGGTACGCCCAGCGCCTCGGCCAGTTCCTCGGTGACCGCGCCCAGCGCGCCGGTGACCGAGGCGTGCATGTTGAACACCAGCGCGGTCGCGCCGTTGCCCCGGGCCAGCTCGGTGGCGACGGCCGCGTACTCGGCGAAGGTGGCGCCCGCCCCACCCAGCTCGCGCGGCACCATCAGCCCGAAGAGCCCGGCCTCGCGCAGATCGGCGAAGTCGTCCACGGGGAACGAGCCGTCCCGGTCGTGCCGTGCCGCCCGCGCGGCGAACCGGGGCGCCAACCGGCGGGCCGCCTCCAGCGCGTTCACCGTCATCTCGCCCCCTCCTGCGTCCCTGTACCCCCGGGCGGTCCGGTTACCCGTGCCGCACCCCGTGTCCCTGGTAGAGCACGGCGACCGACCGGGTCGGCTTGATCCGGGGCTGCCGCCCGTCGACCGTCCCGGAAGGACGGCCGCGGGCCCGCCGGACGAGCCAGGCCAGCGTCCCACGCAGGCTCGGCCGGATGCCCCGGATCCGCAGGTGGACGCCGTGCCGCGCGCACTCGGCCACCAGCTCCCGAGCGTCCACGAACAACCGTGGATCGTGGATGCCCCGGGGGACCGTCGGCAGCCGCTCCCCGATGCGTACCGCCACCAGCCGGGCCAGCGCGGTGTCGTTGAGGGTGTCCAGCACCAGCAGACCGCCGGGGCGCAGCAGCCGGCACGCCTCGGCCACCACGCGCCGCCAGTCCGGTACGTGCTCCAGCAGCTCGCCGGCGGCCACCACGTCGGCACAGCGGTCGACCAGCGGCACCGCCGTGGCGTCGCCGTTGACCACCGTCACCCCGTGCGCGGCGGCCTGCTCCAGCGCGGACCGGGTCAGGTCGACCCCGACGTGCCGGTAGCCCTTGCCGGCCAGGTGCGGGGCGAGCAGCCCGGCACCGCAGCCCAGGTCGACCAGCAGGGCGTCGGGCCGGGTGGCGGGCGGCACCAGGGCGGCGCGGGACCGGGCCAGCCAGTGCAGCATGGCGAACGCGCCGTCCGGTCGCCACCATTCGCCGGCCAGGTCGTCGTACTGACGGGGGTCGTTGGGAGGCAGGACGCGCGGCGGAGTGGACACGGGACCGTTCCGCATGGACCGAGCGTGGCACGACTCCCCGGTAACGACCAGACTTCCCTTATGTCGTCGACGGTGTTAGGGCTGGTCAGGGCGAGCCATCCGGAGCCGTCCGCGGCGGTCACCGCGGTCTCCGGTCTGCTCGCGTGGGGGGCCGGACACTCCCCGACCGGCGTCGCCGCGGTCACCGCGACGGTGCTGGCCAGCCAACTCGCCGTCGGCTGGACCAACGACGCGCTGGACGCCGGGCGGGACGCCGCGGTGGGGCGTACCGACAAGCCGGTCGCCGCGGGCGCGGTGAGCCGGCGCACGGTGGCGGTGGGCGCGGTGCTCGCGGCCCTGGCGACCCCGCTGCTGGCGGTGACCACCAACCCGACCGCCGCGCTCTGGGTCACGATCGCCCTGGTCTCGGCGCTGCTCTACGACTGGCCGCTGAAGTCCAGCCCGGTCTCCGTGCTGCCGTACGCGGTCTCCTTCGGGGCGCTGCCCGCCTTCGTGGTGCTGGCCCTGCCCGGCGCGCCCGCGCCACCGGCGTGGCTGGTCGCCGCCGGGGCCTGCCTCGGCGCGGGGGCCCATTTCGCCAACGTCCTGCCGGACCTCGCCGACGACGCGCGCACCGGGGTGCGCGGGCTGCCGCACCGGCTCGGCCCGGCGGGCAGCCGGGTCGCCGCCGCCGCGCTGCTGCTGGCCGCGACGGTCGCCCTGGTCGTCGGGCCGCCCGGGCCCCCTTCCTGGCTGGGCCTGTCGGCCGTGGCGGCCGCCGCCGTGGTGCCACCGCTCGGCTGGTACGGCGGGCGGCGCGGCGCAGGCGAGGCCGGCGGACGGCCGGTGACGGCTTTCCGGGCGGTGATGGTGGTGGCCCTGATCGATGTGGTGCTGCTGGTCGCGAGCGGTCGGGTGATCTGACCGGCACCCGGCCAGGTGGCAATACCGGGTCGCCGTGCGACCGTCGATCAGCCCCAACTACCCTGGAGCGCGGTCTGCGCGGGTATGACCACCCCGCGCCCGGGGTACGGCCGGGTGGGGATCGTGACGAGGAGGACCGACGTGACGCGCTCGATCAGGGGTTCCCGGCGGGCGGCCCTGCTGCTGTCCGGCATGGCGGCGGCGACCGCCCTGCTGGCGACGGGATGCGGGGCCGGCCAGGTGGCCGAGACCGCCAACAAGGCGCCGTCGATCCAGGGCATCAACGTCGAGACTCCGGACAACGCCTACAAGGTGCGCGGCCTCTACGTGGAGTACCCCGGCACCGAGGGCCTGCGCACCGGCGCGAACGCCGCGCTCAACGCCGTGATCTACAACGACACGCGGGACCCGGTGACCGTGACCGTCACCACGGACAGCGCGCGCGAAGTCGTGATCACCGGCAAGCCGGGCTCGACGCCCCCGCCGGAAGGCACCGAGCCGTCGCCGAGCGCGTCGCCGTCGGAGAGCGCCTCCCACGCCGAGAGCCCGTCGCCGTCCGGCTCGGCCTCGGCCAGCCCGTCGGAGAGCGCCACGGCCAGCCCCAGCCCCTCGGCCCCGGCCGGCCAGCCGGCCCGCTTCGAGATCCCGGCGCAGAGCTACGTGCAGCTCAACGTGCAGGGTGGCCGTTACCTCCAGCTCGTCGGGCTGACCGAGGCGCTGCGCGTCGGCCAGCAGGTCAACCTGACCTTCGACTTCGGCAACGGCAGGACGATCCAGACCGGCGCGCCGGTCGGCGTGCCGCTGACCCCGGCCGCCCCGGTCTCCCCGATCATCGAGCGCGAGGGCGGCCACGAGGGCGGTGGCGAGGAGGGCGGCTCCGGCCACGGCGGCTGATCCCCGCACGGAACTGTCGGCACCGCCGGCGTGGTGACCACCACGCCGGCGGTGTTTCGTCGTACCAGGGGGTTAGCGTCCTGTGGTGACCACCTCCCGATCGACCCCGGCACGGGGTGGCGCGGCCTCCGGCGCCTCCCGCGGCCGGGCCGCCCGCGAGCCCCGCCCGGCCTACGAGTGCGACGCCTGCGGGCACCAGCCACCCAAGTGGGTGGGGCGCTGCCCCGAGTGCGGTGAGTGGGGCTCGGTGGTCGAGTGCACGGTGACCGGGCCGATGGTCTCCGGCCGGGTGGTCAGCTCCCGGCTGCCGGCCGAGCCGGCCCGGCCGATCGCCACGATCAGCGCCGCCCCCGCCCGGGCCCGGCCCACCGGGGTCAGCGAGCTCGACCGGGTCCTCGGCGGCGGCCTCGTGCCCGGCGCGGTGGTGCTGCTCGCCGGCGAGCCCGGGGTCGGCAAGTCGACGCTGCTGCTCGACGTGGCCCAGCAGTGGGCCGCCGGCGCGGGCAGCCCTTCCCTGGTGGTCAGCGGCGAGGAGTCGGTCAGCCAGGTCCGGCTGCGCGCCGAGCGGATGGGCACCCTGCACGACCAGCTCTACCTGGCCGCCGAGAGCGACCTGAGCGCGGTGCTCGGCCACCTCGACGCGGTCAAGCCGGGGCTGCTGGTGCTCGACTCGGTGCAGACCATCTCCACCACCGGCACCGAGGGGGTGCCGGGCGGGGTCACCCAGGTCCGGGCGGTCACCGCCGCCCTGGTCGCCGTCGCCAAGGAGCGCGGCATCGCCACCGTGCTGGTCGGCCACGTCACCAAGGACGGCCAGGTCGCCGGTCCCCGGGTGCTGGAGCACCTGGTCGACGTGGTGCTGCACTTCGAGGGCGACAAGCACTCGTCGCTGCGGATGGTCCGGGGCGTCAAGAACCGGTTCGGCGCCGCCGACGAGGTCGGCTGCTTCGAGATGCACGAGGGGGGCATCAGCAGCCTCGCCGACCCGTCCGGGCTCTTCCTGACCCGCTACTCGGAGCCGGTGCCCGGCACCTGCGTGACGGTCGCGATGGAGGGGCGGCGGGCCCTGGTCACCGAGGTGCAAGCGCTGATCGGCGCGACGGTCGCCGGCTCGCCGAGGCGGACGGTCTCCGGGCTGGACGGGGCCCGGCTGGCCATGGTGCTGGCCGTGCTCCAGCGCCGCACCGAGCGGCTGACGCTGCACGACCGGGAGGTGTTCGCCGCCACCGTCGGCGGCATCCGGGTGGTGGAGCCGGCGGCCGACCTGGCCGTCGCCCTGGCCGTCGCGTCCGGCGGGCTCAACCTGGCCATCGCCCCCAACCTGGTGGCGATCGGCGAGGTCGGGCTGACCGGCGAGGTGCGGCGGGTGGGCGCGGTCCCCCGCCGGCTGGCGGAGGCGGCCCGGCTCGGCTTCCGGGTGGCGCTGGTGCCGCAGGGCTGCGGGCCCGGCAGCACCGGGGCGGGCCCGGACAACATGCGAGTGATGGAGGTCACGGACGTGCGCTCGGCGCTACAGTGTGTCGCCCGCGCATCCGCCGAATGACCGACGGTGGCCGCCGGGGCCGGACCGCGCGGGCCATACCGGACAGGCCCGGCACAGCCGCCGGCACTTCAGGGATCCGACGCCGTGACACATCACAGTAACCACGACAGCACCCACCGCACGGCAGTCCGTAGACTGTGCGCGTGCCGATCGACCGCGATACCACCAAGCCTGCCGGCGCGACGCCCCACGCCCGCACCGCTGCCGTGGGCTCGCCCGCCCGCCCGATCAGCGTGAGCGTGACCGGGGGCGCCGGGAGCGCCGGCGATCCGCTGCGGGCGAACCTCGCCCTGATGGCGCCCGGCACCGCGCTGCGCGACGGCCTCGAGCGGATCCTCCGGGGCCGCACCGGCGCCCTGATCGTGCTCGGCTACGACAAGGTCGTCGACCAGATCTGCACCGGCGGATTCCCGATGGACGTCGAGTTCTCGGCCACCCGGGTCCGCGAGCTGTGCAAGATGGACGGTGCCGTGGTGCTCTCCAGCGACGGCACCCGGATCGTCCAGGCGGGCGTGCACCTGATGCCCGACCCGTCCATCCCGACCGAGGAGTCCGGCACCCGGCACCGCACCGCGGAGCGGGTCGCCCGACAGACCGGCTATCCGGTCATCTCGGTCAGCCAGTCCATGCGGATCATCAGCCTCTACGTCAACGGCCAGCGGCACGTCCTGGACGACTCGGCGGCCATCCTGTCCCGGGCCAACCAGGCGCTGGCCACCCTGGAGCGCTACAAGCTCCGCCTGGACGAGGTCTCCGGCACCCTCTCCGCGCTGGAGATCGAGGACCTGGTCACCGTCCGCGACGCGGTCGCGGTGGTGCAGCGGCTGGAGATGGTCCGCCGGATCGCCGACGAGATCGCCGGGTACGTGGTGGAGCTGGGCACCGACGGCCGGCTGCTCGCCCTCCAGCTCGACGAGCTGATGGCCGGCGTGGACGCCGACCGCACCCTGGTCATCCGCGACTACCTGCCCACCGGCCGCAAGTCGCGCACCCTGGACGAGGCGCTGGTCGAGCTGGACCTGCTCGGCGCCACCGAACTGATCGACCTGGTCTCGGTGGCCAAGGCGATCGGCTACCCGGCCGCCTCCGACGCCCTCGACGCGGCGGTCAGCCCGCGTGGCTTCCGGCTGCTGGCCAAGGTGCCCCGGCTGCCGGTGGCGATCGTCGACCGGCTGGTCGTGCACTTCGGCAGCCTCCAGCGGCTCCTCGGCGCCACCGTGGAGGACCTCCAGGCCGTCGACGGGGTCGGCGACGCCCGGGCCCGGGGCGTACGGGAGGGGCTGTCCCGGCTCGCCGAGGCGTCCATCCTGGAGCGGTACGTCTGACCGGTCCGGTCAGCCGGTGATGACCAGCTTCACGGGCTCGCTGAGCTTGGTGCCGACCCGGGCGAAGACCTGGTACGTCCCGGCGGGCGGGTTCGGCCCGGCGGCCACCCCGCCGGCGCACCGGCTGACGTCCTTGCCGTTCCAGGTCAGTTGGTAGGAGCGCTCGAAGCCCGGGGTGAACGACTGCACGTCCGAGCCCTTGCCGGTGCCGCAGGTGTCCGACGACCAGACCTTCTCCGCGCCCCGCTTGATGTAGAGCTCCTGGAGGTCGGCCCCGACGTCCCGGCTGCAGGTCCGCTGGGCGGTGTTCTTGACCCGCAGCGTCAGGTCGACCAGGGCGCCCCGGCGCACCTCGGACGGGAGCGCCTGCGACGTCACGCTGAGCTCGGCGTCCGTGCAGGTGCCGTCGTCCACCACGGTCGGGCCGGCGGGCACGACGGGCGGCGCGGCCGGCGGCGCGGTGGTCGTACCCGGATCCCCGGCCGGACCGCCTCCGGAGTCCGGCGCCTCCGGCGTGGCCGTCGGTGCGGCGGAGCCGGAAGCGGGCGCCGAACCGGTCGGTGCCGGATCGACGGCCGGCGACGTCGGGGTGGACCTCGCCCGCGGTGTCGTGGCGGTGTCCCCCGACTGGTTGCAGGAATAGAGCAGGACAATCAGGAAGAGAAGCCCCGCTCCGAGTACCACGGCGCGACGCCGCCAGTACACGGCGGATGGCAGGGGACCGACCGTCAGACGCATGATGCCCCCACCGTAGCGGCGCACCCCACTCCGACCCGTCGCGACGCGCCGGACACCGCCCGGATCACCGCCTCCACCCTCCACTCACGACAGCCGGCGGCGGCCGGTCACAGGTAGACCTTGCGCTGGTAGACGGCGTGCGCGCCGGCGACCCGATCGAGGAAGAGCAGCCCCGAGCAGTGATCGATCTCGTGTTGCAGCGCGCGCGCCTCGAAGCCGTCGGTGACCAGCCGCACCGGCTTCCCGGTGCCGGGCAGGTCCGCCTCCACCACCAGCCGGCTGGCCCGCTTCACGTCCCCGGTCAGGTCCGGCACCGACATGCAGCCCTCCCGCCCCGGCTTCCACCGGGTCGCCTCGACCACCCGCGCGTTGCAGAGCACGAAGGTGCCGTGCACGGTGACCGCCTTCGGGTGACCCGTGACGTCCACGGCGAACACCTGCGCGCCCACGCCCACCTGCGGGGCGGCCAGCCCCACGCAGCCCGGCGAGACCCGCATGGTGGCGATCAGGTCGGCGGCCAGCTGGACGGTCTCCACCGCGGTGGGGTCGACCGCGCCACCGGGCCGGCTGAGCACCGGGTGCGGGGCGGCGACCACCTGACGTACCTCGCCGGGCAGGGCCAGCGTCTCCGGAGTCCAGTCGCCGAGGCCGGCGTACTCCTCCTCGCTCACAGCAGGTCCGGGTCGGCCGGCCGCAGGGACACCTCGACGCCCAGCTCGGCGGCGGTGGCCGCGAGGCGTCCGGCCAGCTCGTCCGCGCTGCCCGGCGGCAGGTCCACCTCGGCCACCACCACGTAGAGCGAACCGGCGAGCCGGGTGCTCAGGTCGGTCACGTTGCCGCCGGCGTCGGCGAGCACCCGGGTCATCGCCGCCACGATGCCCATCCGGTCCGCGCCGTGCACCGCCATCACGTACGGCTCCCCGGCCCGCGCCGCCACCCCGTCGGGCGTGACCGCGCGTACCGTGGCCAGCAGCTGGCCGTCGGCGGCGAGCGGGGCCAGGGCGGCCTCCACCTCGGCGGCGGCCGGGCCGACGCAGATCAGGGTCATCGCGAAGTGACCGCGCAGCCGGGTCATGGTGGAGTCGGTGAGGTTCGCGCCGAGCCGGGCGAGCACCTCGGCGACGTCGGCCACGATGCCCGGCCGGTCCCGGCCGATGACGGTGATCGCGAGCTCGTTCATCCGGGCATTCTGCACGATCCGCGTCGGCGGGCCGCGTCGCCCCGCCCGGGTCGCCCATCCAGCGGGACCGTCCCGCGTGACATCATCGGCGACGCGATGAGTGAACCGACTTTCGCCACCCTGGTCAGCCGGTGGTACGAGGAGAACGCCCGCGACCTGCCCTGGCGCGAGCCCGGGGTCGGCGCCTGGGCGATCCTGGTCAGCGAGGTGATGCTCCAGCAGACCCCGGTGGTCCGGGTGCTGCCCGCCTGGCGGGCCTGGCTGGACCGCTGGCCCGACCCGGCCGCGCTGGCCGCCGACACGCCGGCCGAGGCGATCCGGATGTGGGGCCGGCTCGGCTACCCCCGTCGGGCGGTACGGCTGCGCGACTGCGCGGTGGCGATCGTCGAACGGCACGGCGGCGCGGTGCCCGACAAGCTGGACCAGCTGCTGGCGCTGCCCGGCGTCGGCACGTACACGGCGCGGGCGGTGGCGGCCTTCGCGTACGGGCAACGGCACCCGGTGGTGGACACCAACGTCCGGCGGGTGGTGTCCCGGGCGGTGGCCGGCGAGCCGGACGCCGGACCGGCCACCCGACCGGCCGACCTGGTCGCCTGCGAGGAGCTGCTGCCGCTCGAACCGGCCGCCGCCGCGCTGGCCAGTGCGGCGTTCATGGAACTCGGCGCGGTGGTGTGCACGGCCCGCTCGCCGCGCTGCCCGGCCTGCCCGGTCGAGTCGGTCTGCGCGTGGCGGGCCTCCGGCCAGGAGGCGCCCGCCGGCCCGACCCGACGCCCCCAGCGGTACGCCGGCACCGACCGGCAGGTGCGCGGGCTGCTGCTCGGAGTGCTCCGGGAGACCACCGGCCCGGTCCCGCACCAGCGCCTCGACCAGGTGTGGAGCGACGACGTACAGCGGGCGCGGGCGCTGGCCGGGCTGGTCACCGACGGACTGGTGGAACCGGTCGGCGAGGCGGCCTTCCGCCTGGTCGGCGACGGCCCCGCCACCCCACTCCCCCGCCCCTGACCCCGCCTCCGCTCCGGGTGCCTGGCCCGGCTTCGACGCCGTTTGCGGTGTGTCGCGGTGTCCGGCGCCCGGGATACCGCGACACGCCGCAAAGCGAGTGGATCACGCGGCCGGGCACGCCGGGATCGGGCATGCAAAAGGCGGCGGCCCCGGATGGCTTTCGCCGTCCGGGGCCGCCGCCCTCGTGCTGTCGTCCTTACTCGTCCGCCCCCGCGGTAGCCGCGCCACCGAGGTCGGCCGGAACGGCGTCCGGCACCTCGGCCGGCCGGTCCGAGCCGCGGAAGACCAGCTTGGACTTGTCGATGTTCTCCGGGTCGCCCTCGCAGTCCACCACCACGATCTGACCCGGGGTCAGCTCGTTGAAGAGGATCCGCTCCGAGAGGTTGTCCTCGATGTCGCGCTGGATCGTGCGACGCAGCGGACGGGCACCCAGCACCGGGTCGAAGCCCTTCTTCGCCAGGTACTTCTTGGCGTTGTCGGTCAGCTCCAGACCCATGTCCTTGTTGCGCAGCTGCGACTCGATCCGGGCGATCATGATGTCCACGATCGAGAGGATCTCGCTCTGCCGCAGCTGGTGGAAGACGATGGTGTCGTCGATCCGGTTCAGGAACTCAGGCCGGAAGTGCTGCTTGAGCTCGTCGTTGACCTTCTGCTTCATCCGGTCGTAGTTCGACTCGGAGTCCTCAGAGGCCTGGAAGCCCAGCGACACCGCCTTGGCGACGTCACGGGTACCGAGGTTGGTGGTCAGGATGATGACCGTGTTCTTGAAGTCCACGATCCGACCCTGACCGTCGGTGAGCCGACCGTCCTCCAGGATCTGGAGCAGCGTGTTGAACACGTCCGGGTGGGCCTTCTCGATCTCGTCGAAGAGGACCACCGAGAACGGCCGACGCCGCACCTTCTCGGTCAGCTGACCACCCTCGTCGTACCCGACGTAGCCGGGAGGGGCACCCACCAGCCGGGAGACCGTGTAGCGGTCGTGGAACTCGGACATGTCCAGCTGGATGAGGGCGTCCTCGCTGCCGAACAGGAACTCGGCCAGCGCCTTGGAGAGCTCGGTCTTACCCACGCCGGACGGGCCGGCGAAGATGAACGAGCCGGACGGACGCTTCGGGTCCTTCAGGCCGGCCCGGGTACGCCGGATCGCCTTCGAGACCGCCTTGACCGCGTCCTCCTGGCCGATGACGCGCTTGTGCAGCTCGTCCTCCATGCGCAGCAGGCGCGAGGTCTCCTCCTCGGTCAGCTTGTAGACCGGGATACCGGTCCAGTTGCCGAGCACCTCGGCGATCTGCTCGTCGTCCACCTCGCTGACGACGTCCAGGTCACCGGCCTTCCACTCCTTCTCCCGCTGCGCCTTCTGACCGAGGAGCTGCTTCTCCTTGTCACGCAGCTGGGCGGCGCGCTCGAAGTCCTGCGCGTCGATCGCGGACTCCTTGTCGCGGCGCACCTGGGCGATGCGCTCGTCGAAGTCGCGCAGGTCTGGCGGCGCGGTCATCCGACGGATCCGCATCCGGGCACCGGCCTCGTCGATCAGGTCGATCGCCTTGTCCGGCAGGAAGCGGTCCGAGATGTACCTGTCGGCCAGGGTTGCGGCGGCCACCAGGGCAGCGTCGGTGATGCTCACCCGGTGGTGCGCCTCGTACCGGTCGCGCAGCCCCTTGAGGATCTCGATGGTGTGGGCCAGCGACGGCTCACCCACCTGGATCGGCTGGAAGCGGCGCTCGAGAGCGGCGTCCTTCTCCAGGTGCTTGCGGTACTCGTCGAGAGTGGTCGCACCGATGGTCTGCAGCTCGCCACGGGCCAGCATCGGCTTGAGGATGCTCGCCGCGTCGATCGCGCCCTCGGCGGCACCCGCACCCACCAGGGTGTGGATCTCGTCGATGAACAGGATGATGTCGCCGCGGGTGCGGATCTCCTTGAGCACCTTCTTGAGGCGCTCCTCGAAGTCACCGCGGTAGCGGGAACCGGCGACCAGAGCGCCGAGGTCCAGCGTGTAGAGCTGCTTGTCCTTGAGCGTCTCGGGCACCTCGCCCTTGATGATCTTCTGGGACAGCCCCTCCACCACGGCGGTCTTGCCGACGCCGGGCTCACCGATCAGGACCGGGTTGTTCTTGGTACGGCGGGAGAGCACCTGCATGACCCGCTCGATTTCCTTCTCGCGCCCGATCACCGGGTCGAGCTTGCCCTCGCGGGCGGCCTGGGTCAGGTTGCGGCCGAACTGGTCCAGCACGAGGCTGGTCGACGGCGCGGCCTCACCCGGCGCGGCGCCCGCCGCGGCCGGCTCCTTGCCCTGGTAGCCGGAGAGCAGCTGGATCACCTGCTGGCGGACCCGGTTGAGGTCCGCGCCGAGCTTGACCAGCACCTGGGCGGCGACGCCCTCACCCTCGCGGATCAGACCGAGCAGGATGTGCTCCGTGCCGATGTAGTTGTGGCCGAGCTGCAGCGCCTCGCGCAGCGACAGCTCCAGCACCTTCTTGGCCCGCGGCGTGAACGGGATGTGCCCGCTCGGCGCCTGCTGGCCCTGGCCGATGATCTCCTCGACCTGCTGGCGGACGCCCTCGAGGGAGATGCCGAGGCTCTCCAGGGCCTTTGCCGCGACGCCTTCACCCTCGTGGATGAGGCCCAGCAGGATGTGCTCCGTACCGATGTAGTTGTGGTTGAGCATCCGGGCCTCTTCTTGGGCCAGGACGACAACCCGTCGCGCTCGGTCGGTGAACCGCTCGAACATGCCCTCGTGCTCCTCACGTGCCGTGCGCCTTGATGTTCTAGATCTTGGCGGGGCCGGTGCGCGGACGTCCGGGACGGGCGTCCGTGCCTCCTTACTCTATCGCCGCCGACCGACTCCGCTGAGGTCGTGTGTCCCCGCGATGAGCCGTTCTGACGTCGTTTTGACCAACCATCCGCGCTCAGGAGGTGTTCCGGGACCCCGACCTGTACGCGCAGAGCGAAATTCGCCCCGGGTGCGGAAGCTCCCCGGCGGACCGGTGGCTCGTCCACAGGTTGTGGACAGATCTTCCACCGCCTGTGGACAACGCCGCCCCCGGCGGGAATCTTCCCGCCCGCCCGGCATCCGCCCCGGCACCGCCGCGCGGCGCCGCAGGAGGCAACTCCGGACCGCCGCGACCCGTTCGTCACAGCGAGCACACCGACCCCACCCGACCACGGGCCGGGAAAACGGCGACGCCGGCCCGGAGTGGTGCTCCGGCCCGGCGTCGTGTCGCCCCTTGGCGCTGTCGTCAGTGACCCGCCTTGGAGTGGTACTCGTCGACGATCTCCTGCGGGATGCGGCCCCGGTCGGAGATCTCCTTGCCGGCCTTCTTGGCCCAGGCCCGGATCGCCTTGTTCTGCTCGCGGTCGGCGGTGGCGCCGCCCCGGCCCCGCGCCGCCCGGCCACCCACGACCACGCCGCCCCGACCGACCCGGGTGCCCGCCGCCACGTACGGCGCGAATACCTCGCGCAATTTCTCGGCGTTGGAGTTCGACAGGTCGATCTCGTACTGAACGCCGTCGAGGGCGAACTTGACGGTCTCGTCCGCGTCCCCGCCGTCCAGGTCATCGACCAGCTTGTGAATGATCTGCTTGGCCACGTCCCACATTCCTTTCGAGCAGGGTGCTCCTGCAATAGGAGCACAATAACCCGCGTGGCGCTCGACGCGTCAATAGGATGCCGTAACGAGCCGGAGAAGAAGCTTCCGACTCACTCCGGGCGGACCAACGGGAAGAGGATGGTCTCCCGAATTCCGAGACCGGTCAGCGCCATCAGAAGCCGGTCGATTCCCATTCCCATACCGCCGGCCGGCGGCATTCCGTACTCCATCGCGCGCAGAAAGTCCTCGTCCAGCCGCATGGCCTCGTCGTCGCCGCGGGCGGCCAACTGCGCCTGGGCGACCAGCTTCTCCCGCTGCACCACCGGGTCCACCAGCTCGGAGTACGCGGTGCCCAGCTCGAAGCCGAGCACGTAGAGGTCCCACTTCTCGGCCAGCCCCGGCTCGCTGCGGTGCACCCGGGTCAGCGGGCTGGTCTCCTCCGGGTAGTCGCGCACGAAGGTGGGGGCCTGCAGGCCTGGCACGACCAACTCCTCGAACAGTTCCTCGGCCAGCTTGCCCGGACCCCACTTCGGGTCCACTGCGAGTCCGACCTTGTCGGCGTACTCGACCAGGCGGGACCGTTCGGTGCGGACCGTGACCTCCTCGCCGAGCGCCTCGGAAAGCACCCCGAACAGCGTCACCGAGCGCCACTCGCCGCCCAGGTCGAACTCGCGGCCGTCGGCGTGGGTCACCACGGTCGAGCCGCTGACCGCGATCGCCGCCTGCTGCACCAGATTGCGGGTCAGCTCGGCCATCGTGTCGTAGTCGCCGTACGCCTGGTAGGTCTCCAGCATCGCGAACTCTGGGGAGTGCGAAGAGTCGACGCCCTCATTACGGAAGTTGCGGTTGATCTCGAAGACCCGGTCGACGCCGCCGACCACGGCCCGCTTGAGAAACAGTTCCGGCGCGATTCGCAGATACAGATCGGTGTTCAACGCATTGCTGTGGGTCACGAATGGGCGGGCCGCCGCCCCGCCGTGCAGCAACTGCAGCATCGGGGTCTCGACCTCGATGAATCCCTGCCCGTGCAGCGAATCACGCAGGCTGCGCACCGCCGCCGCCCGGGTACGCACCATCTGCCGCGCCTGCGGGCGGACGACCAGGTCGACGTAGCGCTGGCGGACCCGGGCCTCCTCGCTGAGCGGCTTGTGCGCCACCGGCAGCGGGCGCAGCGCCTTGGCGGTGACCGCCCACTCCTGGGCCAGCACGGACAGCTCGCCCCGGCGGCTGGTGATCACCTCACCGGTCACCCCGACGTGGTCACCGAGGTCGACCAGGCGCTTCCAGTCCTCCAGCCGCTCGGCGCCCACCCGGTCCAGGGAGAGCATGGCCTGGAGTTCGGTGCCGTCGCCGTCGCGCAGCGTCGCGAAGCAGAGCTTGCCGGTGTTCCGTACGAAGATCACCCGGCCGGTGACCGAGACCTGGTCGCCGGTGGCGGTGTCGGTGGGCAGCTCGGCGTACTTCGCGCGGACCTCGGCCAGCGTGCTGGTCCGGGGGAAACCGACCGGGTACGGCTCGATGCCCTCGGCGAGCATCCGGTCCCGCTTCTCCCGGCGGACCTTCATCTGCTCGGGAAGGTCGTCGGCGGGGTCCACTGGCACGGCGTTCTGCTCGATCACGGCACTGTCCTCAGAAAGGAGATATCGGCGGGGTCAGCCCCCGAGCGTACTCAAGCGCCCAGGTCGCCGTTACGGGATAACCTGCCGCCCATGACCGACCCCACTCCGGCGCTGTCCTTCGGGGCGGCCGCCACCGACTACGACCGGTTCCGGCCCCGTTATCCGCAGTCCGCCGTCCGCTGGGCCCTGGCGGGCGTCGACGCGCCGGCCCGGGTGGTCGACCTCGGCGCCGGCACCGGCATCCTCAGCCGCGCGATCCTCGACCTGGGCCACGAGGTGCTGCCGGTGGAGCCCGATCCGGGGATGCGCGCCCAGTTGGCCGCTGCCACGCCGGGCAGCACCGCGCTGGCCGGCAGCGCCGAGGCGGTGCCGCTGCCGGCCGGGACGGCCGACGCGGTCCTGGTGGGGCAGGCCTACCACTGGTTCGACAAGGAGCCGGCGCACGGCGAGATCGCCCGGGTGCTCCGGGCCGGCGGAACGTTCGCCCCGATCTGGAACACCCGGGACGGGAGCGTCGGCTGGGTCGCCGAGCTGGACCGGATCGCCGGGACCCACGACGACGCCGGTGACCTGACCGAGAAGATCACCGATTTCGGCCGGGCCTTCGGCGCGGTCGAGCTGGGCGAGTTCACCCACCGGGCCACGCTCACCCCGGACGAGGTGGTCGGCGTGCTGCGTACCCGCTCGAACTGGCTGACCGCCACGCCGCGGCAACGGCAGCGGGTCGACTCGGAGCTGCGCGAGCTGTTCGCCACCCACCCCGACCTGGCCGGGCGGGAGACGGTCGAGCTGCCGTACCGGACGCTCGTCTTCCGGGCCCGGCGGCGCTGACCCCCGGGCGGCGCCCGACCCCGGCGGCCGGGGTCAGTTGTTGCGCTCGTAGACCATCCGCAGGCCGATCAGGGTGATCATCGGCTCGTGGTGGGTGATGGTGCGGCACTCGCCGATCACCACCGAGGCCAGCCCGCCGGTGGCGATCACCGCCTTCACCTCGCCCAACTCCTCGGTCATCCGCTCGACGATCCGGTCGACCTGCCCGGCGAAGCCGAAGTAGAGGCCGGACTGGAGGCACTCGACGGTGTTCTTGCCGATCACCGACCGGGGCTTGGTCGCCTCCACCTTGCGCAGCTGAGCGGCCCGGGCAGCCAGGGCGTCGAACGAGATCTCGATGCCCGGGGCGAAGGCGCCGCCGAGGAACTCACCTCGGCCGCTGATCACGTCGAAGTTCGTGGTGGTGCCGAAGTCGACCACGATCGACGGACCGCCGTAGAGGGTGTACGCGGCGAGGGTGTTGACCACCCGGTCCGAGCCGACCTCCTTGGGGTTGTCGATCGCGAGCTGGACGCCGGTGCGCACCCCCGGCTCGACGATCACGCTGGGCAGGTCGGCGTAGTAGCGGGCCAGCATGGACCGCAGCGAGCGCAGCGCCGCCGGAACCGTGGAGCAGGCCGCCACCCCGGTGATCTCCACCGCGTCACCGGCGAGCAGCCCGCGGAACATCAGACCCAGCTCGTCCGCCGTGGACCGGGCGTCGGTCTTGATCCGCCAGGAGTGCACCAGCTTGTCGCCGTCGAAGGTCGCCAGCACGGTGTTGGTGTTTCCGATGTCGATGCAGAGCAGCACACGCGCAGCCTAGACGCCGCCCGGCGGGGCGAACCCGCCGAGCCGCCGGCCGGCCGGCCCGGCCCACCGCGCCGGACTCACCGCCCGTGGGCTCACCGCGTCCGCAGGTCCAGCGCGATGTCCAGGATCGGCGAGGAGTGGGTCAGCGCGCCCACCGACAGGAAGTCCACACCGGTGGCCGCGTACTCGGCCGCCACCGCGAGGGTGAGCCCGCCGGTCGCCTCCAGCTCCGCCCGGTCGCCCACCCGGGCGACCACCTCCCGCAGCGTCTCCGGGGTCATGTTGTCCAGCAGCAGGAAGTCCGCGCCGGCCTCGACCGCCTCCACCGCCTCGGCGACGGTGTCGACCTCCACCTGCACCGGCACGTCGGGGAACGCCTCCCGGACCCGGCGGAAGGCGGGCGCGATGCCGCCCGCGGCGAACTTGTGGTTGTCCTTGATCATGGCGACGTCGTGCAGGCCCATCCGCTTGTTCGTGCCGCCGCCGGCGCGCACCGCGTACTTCTCCAGGGCGCGCAGGCCCGGGGTGGTCTTGCGGGTGTCCAGCACCATCGCCTTCGTACCGGCCAGGGCGTCGGCCCAGGCCCGGGTGTGGGTGGCCACCCCGGACATCCGGCTGAGCAGGTTGAGCGCCGTGCGCTCGGCGGTGAGCACCAGCCGGGTCGGGCCGGTCACCGTGGCCAGCACGTCGCCGCGCGCCACCCGCTGCCCGTCCCGGGCCACCAGCGACACCTCGACGGTACGGCCCGCACCGGTCACCTCGCCGACCAGCTCGAAGGCCGCCGCCGCCACAGCCAGCCCGGCCACCACGCCGTCGGCGCGGGCGACCACGTCGGCGGTGTCGGTCTGCGTGTCGGGGATGGTGGCCACGCTGGTCACGTCGAGGAAGTCCGGCCCCAGGTCCTCGGCGAGCGCCCCCACGACGACCGCCCGCACCTGCGCCGGGTCCAGGCCACCGGCCCGCAACGCCCGCTCCGTCGACTCCCTCACGCCGCCACCCCGATCCGCGCCTGCAAGACCGACTCACTCCTCGCGCTCACCGGACCACCTTCGTTCGCGACTGCGGGGCTCGCAGGACCGACTCACTCCTCGCGCTCACGCCAACTCCTCCCACCGGGACGTCAACCGACCCTGCGCACCGACCGCACCGAGCAGATGGCCCCGCCACCGCTCGTCGGCGGCCGGGAAGTCCTCCCGCCAGTGGCACCCCCGGGTCTCCTGCCGGGCGTACGCGGCGGCGACCAGGGTCGACGCCACGGTGAGCAGGTTCGTCGCCTCCCAGTCGGCGGTACGCGGCGTGCCCCGGCCCAGGCCCAGCTCGCCCAGGACGGCGGCGGTCCCGGTCAGCGTGGCGGCCGACCGCAGCACCCCGGCACCCCGGGTCATCGCCCGCTGGAGCGCCGACGTGCCCTCGGCCGGCACCACCCAGCCCTCGCCGCCCACCCACGCGCCCGTCTCCGCCGGCCGGGCCTGCTCGGGCAGCCCGGCGGCGATGTCCTCGGCGATCCGACGGGAGAAGACCAGCCCCTCCAGCAGCGAGTTGCTGGCCAGCCGGTTGGCACCGTGCACGCCGGTGCAGGCGACCTCGCCGCAGGCGTACAGGCCGGGGATGGAGGTGCGGCCGTGCAGGTCGGTACGGACGCCGCCGGAGGCGTAGTGGGCGGCCGGGGCGACCGGGATCAGGTCGGTGGCCGGGTCCACGCCGATGGCCAGGCAGGAGGCGACGATGGTGGGGAACCGCCCGGCCAGGAAGTCGCCGCCCAGGTGCCGGGCGTCCAGCCAGACGTGGTCCGCGCCGGTGGCCAGCAGCACCCGGTGGATGCCCTTGGCCACCACGTCCCGGGGGGCCAGTTCGGCCAGCTCGTGCTGGCCGACCATGAACCGCTTGCCGTCACCGTCGACCAGGTGGGCCCCCTCGCCGCGCAGCGCCTCGGAGACCAGCGGCTGCTGGGCGAGGCCGGCGCCGGGCACCCGGGCCGCCTGCGGCACGATCAGCGCGGTCGGGTGGAACTGGACGAACTCCACGTCGGTGACCGCCGCGCCGGCCCGCATGGCCAGGGCCACCCCGTCGCCGGTGGAGACGGCCGGGTTGGTGGTTGCCGAGAAGATCTGCCCCATCCCGCCGGTGGCCAGCACCACCGCCCGGGCCAGCAGCGCGCCGACGCCGTCCTCGCTGCCCTCGCCCAGCACGTGCAGAGTGATGCCGCAGGCCGGGCCGAGGCCGTCCGGGCCGTCGCCGGGGGCGCGCAGCAGGTCCAGCACCAGGGCGTGCTCGACCAGGCGGATCCACGGGTCGCGGCGGACCGCCGCGTGCAGCGCGCGCTGCACCTCGGCGCCGGTGGCGTCGCCGCCGGCGTGCACGATCCGGTCCGCCCGGTGCCCGCCCTCCCGGGTGAGCATCAGTGACCCGTCCGGGTTGCGGTCGAACTCCGCGCCGATGCGCATCAGCTCGCGGAGCCGGGTCGGCCCCTCCTCCACCAGCACCCGCACGGCCGCCGGGTCGCAGAGCCCGACGCCGGCGATCTCGGTGTCGTGGGCATGCGCGCCCGGGGTGTCCGTCGGATCGAGCACCGCCGCGATGCCGCCCTGCGCCCACCGGGTGGAGCCCTCGTCAATGTTGACCTTGGTGACCACCGTGACGTGCAGGCCGGCCTCGCGCAGGTGCAGCGCGGCGGTGAGCCCGGCGACCCCGGAACCGACCACGATCACGTCGGTGGTCTCCACCCAGCCGGGCGCGGGCGCGGCCAGCAGTCTGGGCAGGGCCGGCAGGTCGACGGTCGGAAGGTCCATGAGCACAGTCAACCCGAACGCCCCTCATCCCGGGCGGCGGGGGCACGACGAGTGGTTTGGACTACGGCGTCCGCTACTTCGTCCGGACGGGCAGCCCGGCCGGGCCGGCGCCCTTGAGCGAGGCGGTCACCGTCCGGTCGCTGAGCCACAGGTGGCAGCGCACACCCCGGTCACCCGCCCGCCAGCGGCCGGCACCGGGCGGGCGGACCACCACGCCGCTGCGGAAGCGCAGGTCGGCGTCGTCCGGCACGCCGACGTACCGGGCGAGGACGCTGCGGCAGCCGGCGTAGAGCGGCAGCCAGTCGGCGTCCCGGGTCGGGTACGGCCGATCGGGCGCCTTCCACACGCCGACGAACTCGGCGTCGTGGGCGGTGGCGCACTCCGCCGGGAGCAGCACCTGCACGCCCCGGCCGGTGCCGGTGCGGGTGCGCTGGCAGCCCAGGCGCAGCGGCGACGGGCCCTTCAGGGCGTCACGCAGGCTGCCGGTGCGGGTCACCACGGCCGCCGCCGCCTCGACGGTGGTCAACTCGCTGAGGTCGCAGCGGTACCAGCGGGAGCCGGCCGCCCAGCCGGGACGGGTGGGCAGCGCCACGGCCAGCCGCAGCCGGCCGGCGCGCCAGTCGTCGCCGACGTACCCGGTGGCGCGCGCGTCGCACTCGGCGAAGGCGCCACGCAGGTCGGGCGAGCCGGTGACGGGCGGGTCCGCCCCGCCGGCCGGGAAGGCCCCCACGTGCACCGTCTCCACCCGGTGCGCCACGGCGCAGTCCACCGGCGCGTACCCGTCCAGCGCCACCGTGTCGGTGAAGTCGCCGACCTGGCAGACGCCGGCCTCGGGGGTGAACGGCCCGGCAACCGCCGGGGCGGCCCAGTCGTCGGTGAGGTCCCCGTCGACCCCGGCGGTGGCGGCGCACCCGGCCAGCAGGGCCACGGCGATCAACGCGGCGACCGGTCTCGTCATCGCACGGCGCATCGCGGCCTCCCCCAGCCGACGACCGTCAAACCCGACGGTCCGCCCAGGGTAACCAACAATGACCTTCCGGTGACAGACCGGAAATGCGCTCAGCCCACCACGGCCAGCGGGCTGGGGGTGGGGTCACCGGCGGTGCCGGGAGCCACGGCGGCCGGGTCGACGCCCAGGTCGACGACCTTGTTGTCGGCGTCGACGTGCACCACCCGGGGCCGGTACGAGCGCGCCTCGGCGTCGTCCATCTGACCGTACGAGATGAGGATGACCAGGTCGCCGGGGTGCACCAGGTGCGCCGCCGCGCCGTTGATGCCGATCACCCCGCTGCCCCGCTCACCGGGGATGACGTACGTCTCCAGCCGGGCCCCGTTGGTCACGTCCACGATCGCCACCTGCTCGCCGGGGAGCAGGTCGGCGGCGTCGAGCAGATCCTGGTCCACGGTGACCGAGCCGACGTAGTGCAGGTCCGCCTGGGTCACCGTGGCCCGGTGGATCTTCGACTTGAGCATGGTCCGGAACATCGGTCGCCTCTCAGCGGGTGCGGTGGTCAGGTGGTCAGGAACGCGGGGCGAGTCGGATCGCCATGTTGTCGATCAGGCGGGTGTCGCCCACCCAGGCCGCGACCAGCAGCCGGGCCGGGCCGGCCACCGGACCCGGTTCCAGGTCCGGATCGGTGAGCACCAGATAGTCCAGCCGGGCGTCGGCACCGACCGCGGCGAACGTCCGGTGCGCGGCGGCCAGCACCTCCCCGGCGTCCCGGCCCTGCTCGGCGGCGGTCGCGCCGGCCCGCAGCGCGGCCGACAGGCTCAGCGCGGTCCGCCGCTGCTCCGGCGAGAGGTAGCGGTTACGGCTGGACAGGGCCAGCCCGTCCGGTTCGCGGACGGTCGGCACGCCGACCACCTCCACCGGGACGTCCAGGTCGCGGGCCATCCGGCGGACCAGGGTGAGCTGCTGGTAGTCCTTCTCGCCGAAGAAGGCGAGATCGGGGCGGGTGAGCTGGAGCAGCTTCATGACCACGGTCAGCACCCCGTGGAAGAAGCCGGGCCGGCTCTGCCCCTCCAGGTCCTCGCCGAGCTGCCCCGGGTTCACCCGGACCGCCGGCTGCCCGTCCGGGTACATGTCCGACACGGCGGGGGCGAACACCACGTCGGCCCCGGCCCGACGGCAGATCTCCAGGTCGGCGTCGAGGGTGCGCGGATAGCGGTCGAAGTCCTCGTTCGGCCCGAACTGCAGCGGGTTGACGAAGATCGTGACGAGCACGTGGTCCGCCCGCTCCCGGGCCGCCCGCAGCAGCGTCTCGTGCCCCGGGTGCAGCGCACCCATGGTCATCACCACGCCGACGGTGCCCTTGAGTCCGTCCCGCGCCTTCGCCAGCTCGGCCCGGCTGTGCACCAGCTCCGTCATGCCGCCACCTCCCGATGGATCCCGGCCAGCACGTCGAGCAGCGACTCGGCGTCCACCGGCCGCAGCCGACCGGCCGCGATCGCCCGATCCGCGCTCCGTCGTGCCAACGCCAGATAGGGGGCCACCGATTCCGGGGCGGTCTCCGCCAGCCGGTCCAGGTGCCGTCGCACGGTGCCCGCGTCACCCCGGGACACCGGGCCGGTCAGCGCGTCGTCGCCGAACCGGAGCGCGTTCTCCAGGGCCGCCCGCAGCAGCGGGGCCAGCACCTTCTCGGGCTGGGCCACCCCGGCGTCGCGCAGCCGGTCAGCCGCCTCGTTGACCAGGGTCACCAGGTGGTTCGCGCCGTGCGCCAACGCCGCGTGGTAGAGCGCGCGGTCCCCCTCGGCGACCCACTCCGGCACCCCGCCCAGGTCGGCGACGAGCCGGGCGGCGAGCGGGCGCAACTCCGCCGGGGCGGTCACCCCGTACGAGATGCCGGCCAGCCGGCCGAGGTCGTCGGGCGTACCGGTGAAGGTCATCGCCGGGTGCAGCGCCAGCGGGCGCGCGCCGACGGCGGCGGCCGGGGCCAGCACGGCCAGGCCGTGCGCGCCGGAGGTGTGGGCGACCACCTGGCCGGGGCGCAGCGCCCCGGTCTCGGCCAGCCCGGCGACCACGCCGGCCAGCGCGTCGTCCGGGACGGCGATCAGCAGCAGGTCGGTGGCGGCGCGGGCGACCGAGGTGGCCGAGCGGTTGCGGGTGCCGGGCAGCAGCAGCGCGATCCGGGCCTTCGCGGCCCCGGAGACGCCGGCGGCGGCGACCACCCGGTGGCCGGCGGCGACGAGCGCCGCCCCCAGCACCGCACCGACCCGGCCGGCGCCGATGATGCCGACGGTCAGGGTGCGGGGGAAGACGAGCGGGGCGCCGGCAGGGGCGCCGCCCGCGGGAACGGCGGCCTCACGCGGGGCGCCCGGACGCGGGCGCAGCGGTGCGCTCATGGCAACGATCCAGTCCTCGAAGGGGGTACCGGTCGACCGCAAGTATGCGCTGGGGTTACGGAGCCCTAACAAGAGTGTGTGAAAACCTTCACCGGCCGGTGGGCGGGCGGTTTCCGGGCGGCGCGGACCACGCGCCGCGGTTACAGTGCCGCCCCGCCGGCCCGGCCTCCCGGACGTCCGATCCGGTACGGACCGGGCCGCCCGCCCCGGCGGCGACGACCCGGTCCCGGGCCTCAGCCCTGGGCGCGCAGGAAACCGGCGTCGACGAACTTGAAGTCCGTGTCCGGGCGGGCCTCGCCGTCCGCGCCGGTGGTCTCCGGGGTGTTGTGGCCGTCGTGGACCACCAGCAGGCCGCCGGGGAAGCCCGGCAGCGGGGTGGCGGTCACCGCCGCGCCGTCGCACTCCTGGGCCCCGTCCACGCGGCCGTCGACCACCGCGAACCGGCCCGTGGGGCGGTCGGTGCGCCGGTCGTACGTGTAGAACGTGTCGTCGCCCTGGCTGGAGACGACGAGGGTGCCGGTGAACCGGCCGGTCCGGTGGATGGTCAGCCCCTCCACGTCCTGGGCGACCCGACCACCGAAGCCCGGGTCGGCCGCGTAATCGGTCACGCAGTCGTCCTCCTCGACGTCGAAGGCCGCCGGGACGCCGTACTCGCGGACCCGCTCGACCGGTGTCAGACCGCCGGCGAACCGGCCGCCCACCAGTCGCGTCCGCCACAGCCCGACCTTCTCCTGGGCCAGGTGCACCACGCCGGTCGCCGGGTCGACCACGGTGCCCTCCACCTGGGGCCCGTCACCCGGGTCGGTGCACGGCGACCAGCGCGCGCCGTTCGGCAGGGTGAACGTCGACGGCAACGTCAGCCGGTCCACCCGCCGATAGCTGACCGTGTCACCCCTGACGACCAGCCGGAACAGCCCCACCTCCGGAGTGCTGCGCCGGCTGACCACCGCGTACGCGGCGCCGTCGACGTCGGTGAAGGTGCCCAGCCCGTACGCGGTGCGCTGCTCGTCGACCTCGGCCTGGTCCGCGCTGAAGGCGAACGGCACGTCCGCCGCCGTGACGTCGGTCAGCAGCCGGGTACCCGGGTCGATCCGGTAGAAGCGGAGCTGGTCCCGGCCCCGGTCGGTGACCACGGCGAGGTCGGTGGCACGGCCGGCCAGCCGGAACCCGGAGACCAGGTCGACGTTGTTGAACCGGCCGGACTCGTGCTCCGGGCCGGGCGCCGGCGGGGTGGCGATGCGCTGCCGCTCCCGGGCGCGCAGGTCGTACACCCGCAGGCCGCCGTTCTTCGCGGTGGCCACCACCAGGCTGCCCGCCCGGTCCGTCGGGTGCACCCAGATCGCCGGGTCGTCGGCGTCGGCGTCCCCGCCGGCATCGTCGTCGAAGAGGGAGGGGGTCTCAGCCACCGCGCGGACCTCGCGGAGCCCGTCGCCGGTCGGGGCGGCGACGGCGGGGACGGCGGCCAGCACCATCGGCACGACCGCCAGGGCGGGGATGAACAGTCGTCTCATACCGGCTGACCGTAGGGTCGGCACGGTGACGCACCCTGAACGCGGAATGAACTCGATGCGCTGGCGGGACGCCATGGAGGCCGCCCTCTACGGCCCGAACGGCTTCTTCGTCGCCGGGGCCGGACCCGCCGCGCACTTCCGCACCAGCGCGCACGCCTCGGGTGTCCTCGCCAGCGCGCTGTCCCGCCTGGTCGACCAGGTGGACGCCGCCCTGGGCCGGCCCGACCGGCTGGACGTGATCGACGTGGGCGCCGGCCGGGGCGAGCTGCTGCGCTCCCTCGCCCGGGCCGTGGGCACCGACGGGGATCCCACCGGGCGACCGGCCTCCCCGGAAACCCCGACCGCCCCGGCCGCCGCCGCGCCGTCACCCGCCGCGCCGGTGCCGCTCGCCCACCGGGTACGGCTCACCGCCGTCGAGCGGGCGCCCCGCCCCGACAACCTGCCCGCCGGCATCGACTGGCGGAACGAGATCCCGCACGGGGTCACCGGCCTGCTGATCGCCACCGAATGGCTGGACAACGTCCCGCTCGACGCCGCGGTGCACGACGGCGACGGCTGGCGGTACCTGCTCGTCGACCCGGCGAGCGGGGCGGAGTCGGTGGGCGACCGGGTCGACGCCGCCGACCTCGACTGGCTGCGCCGCTGGTGGCCCGCCCCGGTGACCGTCGGGCGGGCCGAGATCGGCCGGACCAGGGACGACGCCTGGGCCGACGCGGTCGGCAGGCTCGACCGGGGACTCGCGCTGGCCGTCGACTACGGACACCTGCGGCAGGAGCGGCCGGTGGACGGAACGCTGACCGGGTACCGCGCCGGCCGGCAGGTGCCACCCGTACCCGACGGCTCCCGCGACGTCACCGCGCACGTCGCCGTGGACTCGGTCGCCGCCGCCGGCGCACGGGTCGTCGGGTGCGCGTACACGCTGGTGTCACAGCGGGAGGCGCTGCGGGCGCTCGGGGCCGACGGCGGCCGACCGCCGCTGACCCTGGCCGGCAGCGACCCGGCCGGCTACCTGCGGGCGCTGGCCGCCGCCTCGGCGGTGGCCGAGCTGACCGACCCGGCCGGCCTCGGCGGGCACTGGTGGCTGCGGCAACCGGTCGGCGTCGACCCCGCGGCGTTCATGGCACGATGACCCACATGACCACGGACGCCGGCGACCTCCGCGAGCTGACCGTCGGCACCGGCGCGGGCGGCGAGCAGCTGGGCGCCGACATGGTGCTCAACATCGGCCCCCAGCACCCGTCCACGCACGGGGTGCTCCGGCTCAAGCTGGTGCTCGACGGCGAACGGGTCGTCGCGGCCGAGCCGATCGTCGGCTACATGCACCGGGGCGCGGAGAAGCTCTTCGAGGTCCGCGACTACCGGCAGATCATCGTGCTGGCCAACCGGCACGACTGGCTGTCGGCGTTCTCCAACGAGCTGGGCGTGGTGCTCGCCGTCGAGCGGCTGATGGGCATGGAGGTGCCCGAGCGGGCCACCTGGCTGCGGATGGCCCTCGCCGAGCTGAACCGGGTGCTCAACCACCTGATGTTCCTCGGCTCGTACCCGCTGGAGATCGGCGCGATCACCCCGGTCTTCTACGCGTTCCGCGAGCGGGAAACGATCCAGGCGGTGATGGAGGAGGTCTCCGGCGGCCGGATCCACTACATGTTCAACCGGGTCGGCGGCCTCAAGGAGGAGGTGCCCGCCGGCTGGACCGGCCGGGCCCGCGCCGCGATCGGCGAGGTCCGCCGCCGGATGCCCGACCTGGACCGGCTCATCCGGCGCAACGAGATCTTCCTGGCCCGTACCGTCGGGGTGGGGGTGCTCTCCGCCGCCGACGCCGCCGCGTTCGGCGCCTCCGGGCCGGTCGCCCGCGCCTCCGGCCTCGACCTGGACCTGCGCCGCGACGAGCCCTACCTCGCCTACGACCAGCTCGACGTGCCGGTGGTGACCCGCACCGCCGGGGACTGCCACGCCCGCTTCGAGGTGCTGCTCGACCAGGTGTACGCCTCACTCGACCTCGCCGAGCAGTGCCTGGACCGGGTCGACCGGCTGACCGGGCCGGTGAACACCCGACTGCCCAAGGTGGTCAAGGCGCCCGAGGGGCACACCTACGCCTGGACCGAGAACCCGCTTGGCATCAACGGCTACTACCTGGTCTCCCGGGGCGAGAAGACCCCGTGGCGGCTCAAGCTGCGCACCGCGTCGTACGCGAACGTGCAGGCGCTGGCCAGCCTGCTCCCCGGCGCCCTGGTGCCGGACCTGATCGCCATCCTCGGCTCGATGTTCTTCGTGGTCGGCGACATCGACAAGTAACGGCGGCTGACCGGATCAGCGCCAGCGGCCACCGGCGCGCGGGGAGTCGTCCTGCGGCGGTTGGCCGTACCGCTGCTCGCCGCCCCACTGCTGGCGGGCGCGCGGCTCCGGCTCGGCGGCCCACTGCTGGCGGGCGCGCGGCTCCGGCTCGGCGGCCCGCCAGGAGTCCACCGGTTCCCGCTGCGCGGGCGCTCGCCACTGGTCGGCCGACCGCTCGCCCCACGACTGCTCGGCGTGCTGCTGGCCGCGCGCCTGCCCCCGCCACTCCTGCGGCACCGGCACGCCGCCGGCCGGCAGCGCGGGATGCTCCTCCGCCTCGACCCAACCGCCGCCACCCCACTGCTCGGCGGGCCGGCGGGGCTCGTCGTGGCGTACCGACGCCCACCGGTCCTGCATGCGGAACTCGGCACCGTCGGCGTGCAGCTCCGCCCGGCGCTCACCGACCCGCACCTCGCGGCCCCGCCCGTCGTCGCGTACCTCGGCCCAGCGGTCGCCGGCCCGTACCCCGGACCAGTTCTCCTCCGCCGGGTACGACCCGCCCGCCCAGGACTGGTCGGCACGGTCGTCGGCGGCACCCGACCAGGACCGCTCCTCGGGCTGCCCGCCCGGCCAGGGCCGGTCCTCCCGCTGGCCGCTCGACCGTTCGTCGCGTTGACCGGCCCAGCCCCGCTCCGGCTCGGCCCGCTCCGACCAGGAGTTCTCCGGCTCCGCGCCGCTCCAGGACGACTCCTCCGGCGCCGGGGACCAGCGCCCGGCGTACCCGGCGTAGGCGTTGCCGACCGCCGGGTCCGCGCCGTCCACCACGGTGTGCCGGGTGGTCACGTGCACGGTCTCGGTGTGTCGCAGCACGGGACGGCCGCCCGCCTCGGGGGTGGGGGCGGCGCCGCGCGGTTCGCGGGGAGCGCCGTACACCCCGGCCTGGCCGGCGGCGGAACGCTCCGCGCCGTAGCGGCGTCCGGCCGGCTCTTCATCGTCCCGATCGGTGGTGCGGCCCCAGGTGGACGGGGTCTCCTCCGGCGCGGCGGCCCACCGCCGCCCGCCCGACGCCTGCTCCTGCGGGGCGGACACCCGGGCCCGGCCGGCGCCGGCCGGTTCCTCGGCCACCGCCCCGGTGATCCCGGCGGCCGCGGCGATGCCGGCCGCCGCCGCGTCCAGCCGGCGGCGCAGCGCGGTGACCTGGTCCTCCACCCGCTGGGACTGGTCGAGTGCCTGGTTGCCGCGCTGGGCGGCGGCCACGATCTCGGCCCGCAGCTCCCGGCGAAGCTGCTCCAGCTCGTCGAGGAACTCCTCGCCGCGCGGCTGGCCGCCGTCGGCGCGCAGCGCGATCGACAGACCGATCAGGACCACGGCCATGATGGCCAGTACGGCGGCGAACCGGAGCGGACCGTTGCCGTCGGCGATCAGCAGGATCAGCGCCGCGACGGGCGCGATCGCCACACCGATCCAGAACAGGACGGTCAGCAGCTGCGGGTGGTGCTTCTCGGGCACGACCGGGGCGGGCATGGCTGTGGAGCCTACCGAGAGATGCCCTGGGTGGGAACGGTCCCGAGGACCGAATCGCGACGTCAGGGGGTGCGGGCCGGGCGCGGCCGGCGGGGTGCCGCCGCGCCCGGAACCCGTGGTCAGCCGGTGGCGAGCGCGCCGTCGGAGGAGAAGACCAGACCGACGCTGGCGGTGCCGGTCTTCAGCGCGTTCTTGGTCTGCGGGCCACCGGCGTCCAGCGAGCTGAACGAGCCGGCCTTGAAGTCGTAGACCTCCACCAGACCGGCCTGGCACTTCGGCCGCTGCGGGCACTCCGGCGGGCCGGCCAGCACGGTCGCCGAGCCGGAGCACTTGGCCGCCAGGTCGGAGATCGTCCGCACGCCGTACTTGTCGGCGAACGCCTTCGTCACGGCGAAGGCGTTCTGGTCCTGCGCGGCGGCGGGCGCGCCGAAGGTGATGCCCACCTTGTCGCCGGCGGCCTTCAGCGCGGTGACGGTCTTGTCCAGCTCCGGCGAGGAGACCGGGGTGGCGTTCTTCCCGTTGGCCTTGGTGTTGAGGAACTCCGCCATGGTCGCCGCGTACTCCGGGACGACCTGGATCTGGCCCTTCTCCAGGGCCGGCTCGTAGAGCTCGCGGTTGCCGATCTGCTGCACCTTGACCTGGTAGCCGGCCGCGGTGAGGGCGACCTTGTAGAGCTCGGCCAGGGTCTGGCTCTCGCTGAAGTTGCCGGCGCCGACCACGATCTGCCCGCCGGGGCCCTTGGCGATGCCGGCGGTGAGGTTGTTCGCCGAGGCGAACTCCTCGGCGGCGGCCTTGGGGGTCTTGCGGTCGACGTCGACGGCCTTGTTGAGCGCGATCAGCTTCGGCGTGTCCAGCGCGGTGGAGACCTTGTCGAGCGCGGCGACCAGCTGCGGGTTGGCCGCGTCGACGTTGATCGCCGGGATGATGTTGTCGGTGTTCTGGAGCTTCTTGTCGTCGTCGAGGACGACCAGCTGGTCGCCGGCGACCGGGGCGCAGCCCGCCCCGCTCGCGCCCTGCTGGGGTGCGTCCGTGCCGGAGGACCCTTCGTCCCCGCAGCCGGTGAGCAGACCTGCCACGGTGAGCGCGCCGATCGCGCCGACCGCCACTCGTGTCCGTACGCGCATGATCGCGCCCGCCTTCCGTGTCCCGGCGCGACCCGAGTGGGCCGGCCGCGTGTCCGACGGGCGATCGGATGCCGCCCGCGATTCCAGCCAATATCCTCCGGGCCCGACCGACAAATTTGGGCGGAGTTCTTCACCGGATCGTCACCGGATCGCTCAGTTTCCGGCGACTGCGGCCGCCGCTCGCCGCTTCGCCCGGCCCCGGGCCCGCCGCAGCGGGCGCGGGGTGACGGCCCGCTCGACCAGCGCCAACACCCCCTCGACCAGCAGCGCCAGCCCGGCCACCAGCACGCCCCCGGCGATGATCTGGCCGCCGCCGGCCGCGATGTCCAGCCCGAAGCCCGCCCGGATGATCTGGCCGAGCCCGCCGCCGTTGACGAACGAGGCGAGCGCGGCGGTCGCCACCACCTGCACCGCCGCGGTCCGGAACCCGGCCGCCAGGTACGGCACCGCCAGCGGCAGCTCCACCCGGCGCAGCAGCTGCCCCCCGGACAGCCCCATCCCCCGCGCCGCGTCCCGGGCCTCCGGATCGGCCTGCCGCACCCCCGTGTACGCGTTGGCCAGCAGCGGCGGCACCGCGAAGACGGCCAGCGCCACCACCACCGCCGGCCGACCGAACCCGAGGAAGGTCAGCGGCAGGATGGTCAGCAGCGCCAGGGTGGGGATCGCCAGCGTGACGTTGGAGATCAGCAGGACCAGCCCGCCACCGCGACCGCTGTGCCCGAGCCAGAGCCCGATCGGCCAGGCCACCAGGCAGCCGAGCAGCACCGCGGCGGCGGACATGCTCAGGTGCTCCTCGAGCCGGTCCAGGATGCCGCCCGGGTTGGTCCAGTTCAACGGGTCGTTGAGCCAGACCACCGCCTGCTCGACCGGATTCGTGCCCGCCCGGGCGGCCGCGGCCGTCATCCGGTCCGCCCGCGCAGCCACGGCGTGAGCAGCCGGCCCACCCCGGCGAGGAGCAGGTCCAGCACCAGGGCGAGCAGCACGCAGAGCAGCGTCCCGGTCATGATCTGGGCCTTGTAGAAGTTGTTCTGGAAGCCGGCGAAGATGAGCTGCCCGAGGCCGCCGCGACCGACCACCACCCCGACGGTGACCAGGGCGACCGTCGAGACGGTGGCGAGGCGTACCCCGGTGAGGATGCCGGGCAGGGCCAGCGGCAGGTCGATCCGGAACAGCCGCGCCCAGCGGCCGTACCCCATGCCCTCGGCCGCGTCGCGGACCTCGGGGGGCACCTGGTTCAGCCCGGCCACCGCGTTGCGCACGATCACCAGCAGCGCGTACAGCACCACCACGGTCAGCACGGTGATCGCGCCGATGCCGAGGTAGGGCGCGATGAAGGCGAACAGCGCCAGCGACGGGACGGTGTACAGCACGCCGGTGAGTGCGAGAATCGGCCCGGCGAGGGCGCGAAACCAGTACGCCGCCACCGCCAACGGCAGGGCCACCAGGGCGGCGATCAGCACCGCCCGGGCGGTCAGCGAGGCGTGCTCGCGCAGCGCGGCGAGGATGGTGTCAGAGTTGTCCCGCACGTACTGCCAGGAGAACCACGGGTTACCGGGGTCGGCCCGGTAGCTCAGGTGGAGGGACACACGTGGACGTTACCCCGGGACCCATCGGCGCGGCCGGGCACAGCGCTGCCTCGATCACCCTGGACGGCATCCGGAAGCGCTACCCGGACGGCACCGAGGCCGTGCGCGAGCTGAGCCTGGAGGTCAAGGCCGGCGAGCTGGTGGTCCTGATCGGCCCCTCGGGCTGCGGGAAGTCCACCGTGCTGCGGATGGTCAACCGGCTGATCGAGCCGACCGGCGGCCGGATCCTGCTCGGCGACGAGGACATCACCCGGGTCGACCCGGTGAAGCTGCGCCGCCGGATCGGCTACGTGATCCAGAACGTCGGGCTCTTCCCGCACCAGACGGTGCACACCAACGTGGGCACGGTGCCCCGGCTGCTCGGCTGGCCGAAGGAGCGGATCCGCCGCCGCGCCGACGAACTGCTGGAACTGGTCGGGCTCGACCCGGCGCAGTTCGGCCGCCGCTACCCGCACGAGCTCTCCGGCGGGCAGCGGCAGCGGGTCGGGGTGGCCCGGGCGCTCGCCGCCGACCCGGTGGTGCTGCTGATGGACGAGCCGTTCTCGGCGGTCGACCCGATCGTCCGGACCCGGTTGCAGGAGGAGTTCCTGCGACTCCAGGCCGAGGTCCGCAAGACCATCGTGCTGGTCACCCACGACCTGGACGAGGCGGTCCGGCTCGGCGACCGGATCGCGGTGCTCTCCCAGGGGGGTCGGCTGGAGCAGTACGACACCCCGGCCGCCCTGCTCGGCGCCCCCGCCTCGCCGTTCGTCCGCGAGTTCGTCGGCGCGGACCGGGGCATCCGCCGGCTCGCCGTCACCCCGCTCACCCGGGACACGCTGGCCCCGCTCACCGGCGCGACCGCCGACCTGCCGGCGGTGCCACTGGGCGGTTCGGCGTACGACGCGCTGGCGGCGATGCTCACCACGGGCTCCGAGGCGGTCGTGGTCACCGCCGACGGCGAGCCGGTCGGCGCGCTCAGCCGGGCTCGGGTGCTCGAACTCGGCCAGACCGGGGCCTGACCCGGCCCCGCCGGCCGACGACGTCGCGGCCGACGACCCGGCCGTTCCGGCGACGCAGGTCAGGCAGGGAGGCTCAGGCTCGGCCGCCGAGGCTGGCGGTGCCGACGATCCAGCCGGCGAAGAAGCCGTAGGTGGCGCCCGTGCCGGTGGTCTGGAAGTCGGCGAGCAGCGGCCCGTCCGAGGTCAGCAGCGCCGCCAGCAGGGTCGCCGTGGCGGCGGCCAGGACGTACGCGGCCCAGCCGGAGAAGAACTGGCTCACCGATCCCTGCACCCGGGCCACCTGCGAGGTGGGCAGCAGGTAGAGGAAGGTCGCGGCGAACACCAGCAGCAGGATGGCCCGCAGGTCGGTGGCGAGCACCCCGTGCTCGCCACCGGCGGCCTCCAGGCGCCAGGCCGGCCAGGCGAGCAGCCGCAGGAACCAGCCGCCGGCGGAGTTCGGGTCGGTGTGCGCCTCGGCCCAGTCGACGTACCACGGGCTGCCGCAGACCCCGACCAGGATGAGCGCGGCCAGGGTGCCGGTGCCGGCGGCGGTGCCGTACCCGCTGACGGTCCGGGGACGGTTGGTGAGGGCCATGCGGCGGGAAGTTCCCGACCCACCCGGTCGGGCAAACCTCCGCCAGCCGCCGGTACGACCGGTCAGTGCTTCACCAGGTAGTCGATGAACGCAGCGCGCAGCAGCGGCTCCGCCTCCTCGTAGCCATGCCCGGTCAGCTCCCGCCACAGCGCCGAGGCCTCGTCGATGATCGGGCCGATGGAGTTCGGCGCCCCGTCCAGCGCGGCGGCCTCGTCGGCGTTCGGCAGGTGGCGCAGCACCGACCAGAAGAAGCCCACGTCGCGGCGCTCCCGGGCCAGCGCGAAGGCCCGCTCCCGCAGCTCCTCGGTGGAGAGCGCGTCGAGCTCGTCGAAGGTGCGGCCGGTACCGGCGGAAGGAGTCTCGCTCATGCCCGCGAGCCTAACCGGCGAGATCACCTACGGCCCGTCGGACGCGGGTACGGCCTCACCGGTCGTCGTCGTCCCAGCGGCGCGACCCGGTCTCCCAGCGGGGGGTCTCCCACGGGTCCGGCGGGGTGGCGGTCGACTGGGCCGGCAGCGCGGGCGCCCAGTTGTCGACGGTGCTCGGCCGGGGCAGCGACCAGCCGGTGCTGATCGTGCCGTCGCCGGCGGGCGTCGTCTCGGCCGGCTCGCCGGTCGCCCGACGTGGCCGCCCGCACGCCTCGACCAGCCGGGTCACCACCAGCCCGACGCCCAGCGCCGCGCCGCCCACGGTCCACCGGGAGACCGTCCAGCCGTGCGCGGTGGCCCAGGTCAGGAAGACCACCACCACGCCCACCGCGAGCAGGGTGCCGAAGATCCCGCCGCGCCGGCCGTACGCGCTGGTGCCGGCGAGCATCGCCAGGCCGACCGCCAGCACCGTCCAGTCCAGCCCCGACCCCGGTACGACCGGACCGGCGGCGTTGGCGGCCAGCAGCACCCCGGCCAGCGTGGCGAGGACGGTGGAACCGACCAGCGCCGCGGCGGTCACCAGGGCCGCCAGCACGCCCCGGCGGCGGGCCGGGTCGACCACCGGCCGGAACCGGCCGACCACCCGCCGGATCGCCCGGATCGCGCCGAAGATCCCGCCCAGCACGGCGACGGCCGCGAACCCGGCGAAGAGGTAGAAGGCCGTGCGGCGCGGGTCGTAGTCGGCCTGCACTCCGACCGCGCCGGAGCGCCGCTCGATGTAGACGATCACGCCCGCGGCGGCGGCGAGGCTGGCCGCCCAGCCGGGCACGTGCAGCGCCACCACGGCCAGGGCCAGAGCGAGGCCACCGACGGCGGCGGCCACCAGGGCCGGGGTGAGCGCCGCCGTGACGCCCCGATCGCCCTGCTCGGCGAAGTGCAGCGCGGCGGCGACGGCGACCGGCCCGACCGCCAGGTTCACCGCCGCGGTCCGCAGGCTCAGCCCCGCGGCGAGGGCCAGCAGGCCGAGCGCGACCACGTCGACCAGGAGGGTGCGCAGCCCGTCGCCGCGCAGCGCGTCGGCGTCCTCGCGGCGCAGCAGCAGCACCACACCGACCAGGACGACCAGGAGGAGCGTCTCCCACACCAGGTGCACGCCGACCCGGTCCCGGCCCGGCTCACCGTGCGCGGGATCGTCGAAGACGTTCTCCAGCACGGCGGCGGGCACCCCCGGCGTGGGCTCCACGAATCCGGCCCGGCCTGGTTCGTCGTACGCCATGCCGCGCGCCTCCCACGTGGCCGGCCGTCCTCGTTGACGGTCGTCTGCTCTCCGGTCGCCAGGGACGGTACCTGCGCACGAGGCCGCGCGTAACCCCCCTGATCAGCGGCGGGGCGGGCCGCCCTGGCGCTCGCCGGGCTCCCGGTCCTCGTCGTCCTCCTGCTCGGGGACCCGGCAGGCGCGTTCGAGCCAGAGCGCGGCGGCGGTCAGGGCGAGCGCGGCGAGCAGGCCGGCACCGGCCGCCGGCCGGTCGTCCATGGCGGCGTTGGTGTTCTCGATGAAGAGCCACGCGGTCAGCCCCGCGTAGCAGCCCGTGAAGATCGCCCCGGCCAGGGCGGACGCCTTGGCCAGCACCACGAACCGGGCGACCAGCAGCGGGTTGACCGGGTCGCGGCCCGGCCGGCGCTCGATCCGGCTGCGGGTGTTGGCCGCCGCGTACGCCTCCAGCACCGCGAGCGCGGCCAGCGTGACCACCGGCAGCCAGGGCAGGTCCGGCGCGACGTCGTAGTAGAAGGTGCTGATCAGCAACCAGGCCACCGCCGCGGCGGCGAGGGCGGCGACGACCAGGGTGGAGATCCGGGTGGGGCCCATCCGGAAGCGGTCGGGCTCGCTTCCGCGCGGGGGCTGCGCCTGGGTCATGCCGGCCGGCTCCACTCGGTCATGGGGTCGACTCTAACGCCAGATCGGGCCGGGGGCTCAGTTCCAGCGCGTCGGAGGCCAACGGCTCGTCGTTGAGCAGGTCGGTCAGCCAGCCGTGCCCGGGCAGCCGCCCGTGCGGCTCGATGTCGATCCACGGCCGCAGCACGAACGCGCGCAGGTGGGCGCGGGGGTGCGGCAGGGTGAGTTCGGGGTCGTCGCTGAGCACCGGCTCGCCGGCCGCGTCCCAGACGGCGATGACGTCCACGTCCAGGGTGCGCGGTCCGAACCGGCGCTCGGGGTCGCGGACCCGGCCGGCCGCCCGCTCGGCGGCCCGGGCCCGCTCCAGCCAGTCGCGCGGGGTCGCCGCCGGGTCCGCGACCATCACCGCCGCGTTGAGGTACGCCGGCTGGTCGGCGTCCCCCCACGGTGGAGTCTCGTAGACCCCGGAGACCACCAGGACCGCGTCGCCGAGTCCGGCGACCGCGGCACGCAGGTGGGCGAGGCGGTCGCCCAGGTTGCTGCCGAGGGAGAGCACGGCCCGGGTCATCGGGTACGCCGCATCGTCACGGCGACGTCGGAGAAGGTGTGCGGGATCGGCGCCTCGGGCTTGTGCACGGTGACCGTGGCGGCGGCGACCAGCGGCTCGGCCAGGCAGACCGCGAGCAGCCGGTCGGCGAGCGTCTCGATCAGCGCGACCGGTTCGCCGGTGATGACGGCGACCAGCTTCTCGGCCAGCTCGCCGTAGTGCACCGTGTCGGTCACCTCGTCGGAGCGGGCCGCCGGGGCGAGGTCGAGTTCGAGCACCGCGTCGACGACGAACTCCTGCCCCTGGGCGCGTTCGAAGTCGTAGACGCCGTGCCGACCGCGTGCCCGCAGGCCGGTCAGCTCGATCCGGTCGGTCATCGTTCTCCCTCGTTCCGGCCGACGTTCGCGGCGCTCCCCAGCCCCGACGCGGTCACCGCGCCGGCTCGCTCTCCTGCCGGTCGGCAGGCCCGGCCGCCCCCACCGCGGGCACGCCGGCACCGCCCGGTGCCGCGCCGTCGCGGCCGGCTCGGCGCGCGGCCGGCTCGGCGACCAGGCGAGGGCGGCCGGTGGCCTGCCAGACCGCGAGCGCGTCGGCGGTGCCGCGCACGTCGTGCACGCGTACCCCCCAGGCGCCGGCGGCGACGGCCAGCAGGCTGGTGGCGGCGGTGGCCGCCTCCCGGTCGGCGGTGGGGCGCGGCTCGCCGTCGGCGTCGGCCAGCAGCCGGCCGAGGTACGACTTGCGGCTCGCCCCGAACAGCAGCGGGAAGCCGAGCGCGACCAGCTCCGGCAGACGGGCGCTGAGCTCCCAGTTGTGGGCGGCGGTCTTGGCGAAGCCGAGGCCGGGGTCGACGATGATCCGGTCGGCGGCCACCCCGGCGGCCAGCGCCTCGTCGACCCGCCGGCCCAGCTCGGCGCGCACGTCGGCGACCACGTCGGTGTAGGTGGCCAGCTCGCGCATCCCCCGCGAGTGCCCGCGCCAGTGCATCAGCACCCAGGGACAGCCGGCGTCGCGCACCACCCTTGCCATGTCGGGGTCGGCGAGCCCGCCGGAGACGTCGTTGACGACGGTGGCCCCGGCGGTCAGGGCCGCCTCGGCAACCGAGGCCCGGCTGGTGTCGATGCTCACCGCGACGCCGGCCGCGGCCAGCTCCCGGATCACCGGCAGCACCCGGGCCGCCTCGGTCGCGGGGTCGACCCGGTCGGCGCCCGGCCGGGTGGACTCGCCACCGACGTCGATCAGCGCGGCGCCCTCCGCCCGCAGCCGTACGCCGTGTGCGACCGCGGCGTCGAGGTCGGCGTAGCGGCCACCGTCGGAGAAGGAGTCGGGCGTGACGTTGAGGACGCCCATCACCACCGGGGCCTGGGCCCGTACCAGATCGGTCACGACTAGACGGTACCGGTCGTCCACGCCCGCTCCGGCGACCCCCTGACATGCGCATTGGAACAGGTGTACGATCGGTCGTCCGGGCCGAATCGGGCCGACTCTTCGCGGGTTGTCGCAAAGGAGGGCGGGCCGTACGCTGTGGAATTGCCCAGCATCGAGATGGCGAAGCCTGGAGGGAGGGCCGAAGCGGGAAGAATCCCCCCAAAGCTCACCACTCTCCGTGGTGGGTAACGAACGTAGCGTCGCCGACGCTGCGCTGAGTGAGCACATTTCCCGCCAGGCTTGCCTACTGCACCGCCGCGGCACCGCCGGCCGCGACATGGGGAGGTTCCAGTGATCGCCTTCGAGCTCATGCAGACGGCGACGTCCGGCGTCGCGCAGGCCCTGCACACCCTGGCGACGACACCGCTCGCCGAAGAGGCTCCGAAGGGCATCGACACCAACGGCGTCGTCACCTTCTTCGCCAGCAAGATCGCGCCCATCCTGCTCGCCGTGCTCGGTGTCATCTTCATCGGCCGGGCCAGCCGGGGTGAGATCTCCAAGGTGCTCACCAGCTCGGCCATCGCGATCGTCGGCCTGGCCTTCATCGCCGGGGCGGCCACACTCTTCTTCGTCGGCGACTACCTGATCGACCTGATCTTCGAATAGGCCCGGGCGAGACATGCGGCTGCGCACCGACGACGACATCTACCGGGCTCGCCTGGTCTACCTCGGGCCGCCCGGCTACACCCTTCCCGTCCACCTGCCGTACGCCCAGTACGGCCTGTTCATGCTGCTCGTACCCCTCTACATGTTCATCCACTGGCTGTTCACGCTGCAGGTCGAGCTCTTCCCCGCCTGGGAGATCGCGCTCGCCATCGTGAGCACCTCGTTCATCTTCCGGTACGTCGACCCGGACCGGCCGGCACGGATGGTCATCCGCACCGCCCTGACCGACTGGCGACGCACCCGGGAGCCGGCCGCCGAGCTGCGGGACCCCCGCCTGGTCGGCAGCCGGATCAGGATCCGGGAGGAACTGGCATGACCGGGCGTACGTCGATCGGGCAGTCGAACCACACGGGTGAGGCGGTCGCATGAGTCGCTCTTCCACGCCGGGTTTCCCGGCCGGACGTCACAGCGCCCCGCACGGTAACCGTGCGCGGTCGCTCGACTACCCGGAGGAGGAGATCCAGGACGAGCAGCCGTCCGACCCGGCCCTGGTGACCAGTCCGGGACAGGGTGGTGTCGGCGTCTTCCAGCCACCGCGGCCGGCGAACGGCCGGGGCGTAACGCCGGTCGAGCCGGGCCCGCCGATGCTCGTCGGCGACGGCACCGACATCGACTCCCCGTTCCTCGACCTCTTCGGCGGCCCCGGCGCGCCCCCGCGCCCCGGCCCGCCGCCCCCGGTGTCGTCCCCCCGCCGCGGCCGGGAGCACCCGCCGATCCCGCACCAGCCGGCGCCCCCCGCCTCGGCCCCGCCGCAGCCCGCCATCGCGCCGGAGACGCCGGCGGCGATCGAGGCGCCGGCCGCCGAGCGACCCGCCCGCACCCGGGTCCCGCACCAGCCCGGCGACCGCCTGCCCGTGCTGCGCCCGCCGGCGGAGGCCGAGCCGGTCGCGGACCGACCGGTGGAGACCCCGGTGCCACGCCTGCCGCGCGCGCTGCCCGCCGAGCCGCTGACCTCGCGCGAGGCCACCGAACGCAGCCGGCGGGAGGCCGTCGAACGGGCCCTGCGGGAGGCCGCCGCGCGGGCCCGCCGGGAGACCGTCGCACCGGTCCGTCCCGAGCCGGCCGAGCCGGCCGAGCCGGAGTGGCCGGAGCCGGAGGAGCTGCCCCGGTCGGCGCCCGTCGGGCCGTCACGACGCGAGATCGAGGAGCCGGCCCGGCACGCGATCGCCGAACCGGGCCGGCGCGAGCTGGCCGAGCCCGGACCGCAGGAGCCGGCGGAACGGGCGTCCCGGGAGCTGGCGCCGCCGCGCCAGCGCGCGGCCGGCCGGCGCACCCCCGCCAAGCCCGTCCGGGTACGCCCTCCGAAAATCAAGTTCGGTGACCGGGACCCGTCGATCGACCTGGCGATCACCGAGATCGCCGGCCACCTGACCTTCACCCCCAACACCGTCACCGCCTGGTACTGGCTGCCCGAGGTGCGCTGGGCGTTCCGCCCGGACGCCGAACGGGAGGCGCTGCTCTCGGCGATCTCGGAGCAGTACGCCGGCCTGGCCGGGTTCCGGCTGCACCTGCGCCGCACCACCCGCCCCTTCCCGGCCGACGAGTGGGCCCGCACCATCGACGCGCACACGGCCGCGCCGCTGCCCGACGTCCCCGGCACGCCCGGCTGGGCAGACCACCTGGTCGCCGCCCAGCGGCACCTGATGTCGGTCAACCACGCCGAGGGGCAGACCTACCTCGGCGTCACCTTCGCCCGGCGCTCGCTCGGCGACTCGCTCACCGAACGGCTGCTGCGCACCTTCGGCCGGGGCACCGCCGACGGCGAGCGCCGCAGGCTCGGCCGCACCGTCGAGCAGTTCGACGAGGTGCTGGGCGCGTTCGGCATGCGCGGCCGCCGGGTCACCGCGCAGGAGCTGGAATGGCTGCTCTACCGCTCGGTCGCGCTCTGCATGGCGCCCCCCGGCACGCTCTCCCCGGTGACCAACGGCCGGTGGGAGCGGGGTGACCTGCTCGCCCTCACCGAGCAGGTCGAGCGGTACCGCACCCCGTACGGCTCCACGGTGAAGCTGGTCAACCGGATGACCGGCGAGGAGCGGCACGTCGCCGTGCTCGCCGTCGGCCGGATGGAGCCGCTGGAGATCCCCGAGCGGCACGAGCCGTGGCTGCACTTCCACGAGCGGCTGCCCTGGCCGATGGAGATCTCCACCCGGGTCGACATCCTCGGCTCCGGCGACTCCTTCCGTAACCTCGAGCACCGGCTGCGGATGATCCGCTCGCAGCAGCTCGACTACGCCGAGCACGGCATCGACGCCCCGCCCGAGCTGGAACGACTGGCCAAGCGGGCGCTGGTGATCGGCGACGAGATGACCACCGGCCTGCCGGTGGACTCGGCCCGCGCGCACGGCTGGCACCGGATCGCGGTCGGCGGCCGGACCAGGGAGGAGTGCCTGGAGCGGGCCCGCCGGCTCATCCAGCTCTACTCCCGCGAGCTGCGCATCTCGCTGCAACACCCGAAGAACCAGGACTGGCTGGCCCGCGAGTTCATCCCCGGCGAGCCGATCGCCAACACCGGCTACGTCCGGCGGATGCCGGTCAACCTGCTCGCCGCCGCGCTGCCGCAGGCCGCCTCCACCGTCGGCGACCGCCGGGGCGACCTGATCGGGCGTACCGCCGGCACCTGCCGCCGCCCGGTCTTCCTCGACCTGCACTTCCCGATGGAGGTCCGCGAACGCTCCGGCCTGGCGGTCTTCGTCGCCGAGCCCGGTGGTGGCAAGTCGACCCTGCTCGGCGCCCTGGGCTACCTGGCCGCGCGGCGCGGGGTGCAGGTGACCCTGCTGGACCCGTCCGGCCCGCTGGCCCGGCTCTGCGCGATGCCGGAGCTGCGACCGTACGCACGGGTGCTCAACCTGACCGGGTCGGAGCACGGGACGCTGGCCCCGTACTCGCTCATCCCCACCCCGCTGCGCAGCGAGTTCGGCAGTGGCGCGGCGGGCGACCGGGAGTTCGAGATCGCGGTCTCCAACGCCCGGGCCGAGCGCCGGATGCTCGTGCAGGACATCTGCATGATGCTGGTGCCGCCGCAGGTGGCCCGCGAGGCGTCCACCGCGACCCTGTTCCGGCACGCCGTACGACAGGTGCCTGCGGAGGAGACCTCCACGCTGGACGACGTGGTCGCCTGCCTGCAGGGGATGGACGACGACGCCGGCCGGGAGCTGGCCAACCTGCTGCTCGACACCGCAGAGATGCCGCTGGCGATGCTCTTCTTCGGCCGCCCGCCGGAGGGGCTGCTCGGCGCCGACGCCGCGCTCACCGTGATCACGATGGCCGGCCTCCGGCTCCCCGACCTCAAGATCGAGCGGGAGTACTGGTCCGCCGAGGAGGCGCTGGCCCTGCCGATGCTGCACACCGCGCACCGGCTCGCGGTGCGTCGCTGCTACGGCGGGTCGATGTCGTCGCGCAAGCTGGTCGGCCTGGACGAGGCTCACTTCATGGAGGGCTGGCGCTCCGGCCGGTCGTTCCTGGTCCGGCTCGCCCGGGACTCCCGCAAGTGGAACCTCGCCGCCCTGGTCGCCTCGCAGAACCCGAAGGACATCCTCGGCCTCGACGTGCAGAACCTCGTCTCCACCGTCTTCGTCGGGCGGATCGCCGAGGACGCCGAGATCGCCTCCGAGGCGCTGCGGCTGCTCCGGGTGCCGGTCGACGACGGGTACGAGGCCACCCTCGCCTCCCTCTCGGCCGTGGACGCCACCTCGGCGGACCGGCTCGGCTTCCGCGAGTTCGTGATGCGCGACGTGGACGGCCGGGTGCAGAAGGTCCGGGTCGACGTGTCGTACGTCGAAGGGCTGCTGGCACACCTGGACACCACCCCCGGCGGGGTCGCCCAGGTGGCCGGGCAACTGCCGACCGTCCTGGCTGACCTGGAGGCGTGACATGGCGAGGGCCCGGGCACGGATCGCGGCGCTCCTCCTCGCGATCGGCGTACTCGCCGGTGCCACGATCGCCTGGCCGGTGGTCGGGGCGACACCGGCCTCGGCGGCCCCGCCGGTGACGGCCCAGGCGGCGGCGGAGCTGTGCAGCACCAAGGAGTGGCAGGCCGACTTCCGCGCCTGCTTCCGGAAGCTGCAGCAGATCAGCGAGAGCGAAATCACCTGCAGGAAGCCCCCGGTCGCCTCCGCACCGGACTCCGGCCTGGCCGGCTGGTTCGCCTCGCGGCCGGACTCGTCCAAGTTGCCCGGGCCGAAGGGCTTCTACAGCGATTACGGCTACGCGGGTTACAGCTTCAACACCTATGACGTCGAGGGCGGCTGCGCCTCCACGGTGCTGCATCCGGACTACAAGTTCACCACCACGGTCGCCAACGGCGAGTTCATGTTCGCCACGGCGATCATCGGCGCCTCGAACGCCATGCGGGAGCGGGCCTGGGACCCGCGCTCGATGTGGGGCTGGGCCGACCCGCTGGTGGAGAAGGCGACCAAGGCCGTCTACCAGAAGGTGTTCAGCGTCTTCGGCATCGTCACGCTCTGCGTGGTGGGCCTCTACCTGCTCTGGCGGTCCCGCCAGTCGGACATGAGCAACGCGATGACCACGGCCGGCTGGGCGCTGCTGGTGATGGTCGCGGTGACCGCCCTGGCCGCCTGGCCGGTCAAGTCCGCCAACATCGCCGACGGCACGCTCATCACCACTCTCGGCGTCGTGCACGATGCGGTGGGGCCGGCTTCGAGGGACATTCCCGCCGACAAGTGCGTACTTCCGAATCCCGACGCCTGCGTCGACAAGAGGCCACCGGCGGTCCGGGCGAGCGACACGGCAACCGAATCGATGCTCTACCGCAACTGGATGCGTGGGGTGCTCGGTTCGGCGGACAGCGAGACCGCCAAGAAGTACGGCCGCGGGCTCTACGACGCCAAGTCGCTCTCCTGGGGTGAGGCGCAGTCCATCCGGACCAGTCCTGCCACTCGTGAAGTGGTCATCAAGGCCAAGCAGCAGCAGTGGATGACCATCGCCGAGCAGATCAAGAAGGAAGACCCGGAGGCGTACGAATACCTCACCGGAGCCCGGGACATGGACCGGATCGGTTCCGGGTTCATCGCCGTGCTGGCCGCGCTGCTCTTCGCCATGTTCGACCTGACCGCCTCGCTGCTGGTGCTGCTCGGCTTCCTGATCTTCCGCTGGGCGGTCATCGCGGCACCGATCCTGGGCACGGTCGGCCTGCTGAGACCGGCCAGCGCCGGGTTGCGGCGACTCGGCAACGCGGTCGTCGCGGCGGTGTTCAACATCGCCATCTTCGGCACCGGAGCCGCCATCTATCTCTTCGCGGTGGACCTGATCATGAGCACGCCCACCCTGGCCGGCTGGCTCCAGGTGGTGCTGGTCTGGCTCTGCGGCGTGGTCGGCTGGCTGCTGCTGCGCCCGTACCGGCGGATCACCCAGCTTGGCGGCAAGGACAGCAGCGAGGCGGTCAGCTCGGCCGGCTCCTGGCACCGTCGCTTCTTCCGCGACATGCGGGTCGCCGCGCGGCTCGACGTGGTGGAGCCGGGCGGCACGACCGAGCCGGTCCTCGCCCGACGCCGCGGACTGGCGTTGGAACCGTCGAACCTGCGACCGGAGGCCCGGCGCGAGGACCCTTCGCACTCCTCCAGCACGCTCGCGGTGCGGGATCGACCGGACGGTCGGGAGCGCGCGGACGAGACGGATCCGCCGGAGGTGCGCTCCGGCGACGGTGCGCGCACCACCGCGCCGCGTCCCCGCCGTCGGCAGCCGGCCAGCTGGACGGAGCCGGACGTGCCCGATGAGTCGCCGTCCTTCGTCGTGTACCGACCGGATCCCGCCGAGCGCACACCGGCCAGCAGGCCGAACCCGCGGGTGCGCTCCGAGGCACGGTGACGGCCATGCGGCGAGCGATCGAGTTCCTGGCCACCCGGGTCCTGCGGTCCCGGATCGGCATCGCGCTCGCGATCGCCGTGCTGGTCTTCGCGGTGATCGGGACCGCCCGCCTGGTGACCGGCCCCGTCGACCCGGCCATCGGGCTCAGCAACCGCCCGCGCGAGCCGATCACCACCGTGGACCCCGCGGAGGGCGACGACGGCGTCATCGCCACACCGGTGCCGGCGTCCCCCCGGACGCGTCCCGGTGAGCCGACCCCTCAGCAGATTGCGGACCGGTTCGCCAAGGCGTGGCTCGGTGGGCCGGCCGTCACGGCGGAGAAGTGGCATTCGGACCTGCGCCCGCTGTCCACGGCGGGGCTCACCGAGAAGCTGACGGGCGCCGATCCAGCGGGGGTGCCGGCGGAGAAGGTGACCGGGGAACTGGTTCTCCGGCCGCGCACGGAGGCCTTCGCGGAGGTGCTGGTCCCCTTGGAGACCGGGCGGCTCCGGCTGGAGTTGGTGGCGCCGGACGGGCGCTGGTTGGTGGACGCCGTGGACTGGGAGCGGGAATGACTGCCGAGCTGCCGGGGGTGGGCCAGCCGCCCCGTCGCCGACTCCGGGTCGGCGCCGTGGTCACCGCGCTGACCGCCACCTTCACTCTGCTCTGCTGCGGCGGCGGCACGGCCGCGTTCTTCCTCACCAACCTCGGCGGCGAGGAGCAGAGCATGGTCTCCACGGAACAGACGTGCGGCGAGGACCACCGGGTCGACGTCACCGGCAGGATGCCGCGCATGTCCGACTACGGCGACAGCCAACTGCGCAACGCCGCCGTCATCATCAAGGTCGGGCAGGAGATGAAGGTGCCACCCCGCGGCTGGGTGATCGCGGTGGCGACCGCGATGCAGGAGTCGGCCCTGCGCAACCTGGCGAACAGCACCGTCGCCGGATCCCGCGACATCCCCAACGAGGGGGTCGGGCGCGACCACGACTCGGTCGGCCTGTTCCAGCAGCGGGCCGGGTGGGGCAGCGTCGCGCAGCGGATGAGCCCGGACTATGCCGCCCGCAAGTTCTACGAGAAGCTGCTCAAGGTCGACGGTTGGGAGCGGCTCCCGCTGACCCTCGCCGCCCAGCGGGTCCAGATCAGCGCCTACCCGGACGCGTACGCCAAGCACGAGGACACCGCCGGCCGGATCGTGAACGCGCTGGCCCAGGGTGCCGCCCGGACGGTGCGGATCGCCGACAAGACCGTCTGCGACCGGGCCTCCGCCAAGACGATCGCCGCCTCCGGCTGGACGTCACCGATCCCCGGCAGAGTGGGCTCGGGCTTCCGGACCGCGAGCCGACCGCAGCACAACGGGGTGGACATCGCCGCGCCGAAGGGGACCACGCCGATCCACGCGGCGGCCACCGGACGGGTGCTGGTGGCGCGCTGCGACCCGGACCACCGGGGCCGGCTCGACTGCGACGTGGACGGCTACCCGGGCAAGGGCGGCTGCGGTTGGTTCGTCGACATCCTGCACGCCGGCGGTTACATCTCCCGCTACTGCCACATGGTGGAGAAGCCGCTGGTCGTCCCCGGTCAGGAGGTGCGGGCCGGTGAGATCATCGGACGGGTGGGCAGCAGCGGCAACTCCTCCGGCCCGCACCTGCACTTCGAGGTGCACCGGGATAGTGACCGCAGCTCCCTCGGGGCGATCGACCCGGTGCCGTTCATGCTGCAGCGGGGAGCGCCCCTCAACGGGTCGAGCCCGAGGCAAGCGGCACGATGAGCGGTCCGCTGCCGGATCCCTTCGCCGGCCAGCCCGACTGGGCGCCGCTGACCCCCCGGCCGGTCGAGATCGTGCCCGCCACCGGGCGGGTCGAGCTGCGTGGCCGGCGGGTCCTGGTCGGGCTGCCGGGCCTGGGCTGGCGGGGTGACCTGCGGGCCGACGAACGGGTGGTGCAGGGCAGCCGGACCTACGTTCCGGTGATCCCCGAGCACGAGTGGTACCGGGCCGAGTCCGACCAGGTCGAGGTGTTCGCGCCGTTGATCCCGGTGGAGCGGGTCTGGGTCGAGACGCTCGGCGAGCGCCCGTCACCGGGCGCAGCCGGTCGCGAGCAGGGCATCCGGCTGGTCTCGTTGGACGAGCCGGCCCACCGGATACCGACGCCGGTCTTCGAGGCCGACACGGTCAGCGGCCGGCGGGTGGTGCACGTCGAGGATTCGGTCGAGCACCGGGATCTGCGCGCGGTGACCGAAACCTACTCCGGCGCCGACGGCGACATCTGCGTCCGGGTCACCCCGGAACTGGAGTGGTACCGGTGGGCCTGGCGCGGGCAGCCACCGACCACCCTGGAGGTTCCGGTGCACCTGTTGTGGATCGAGTAAGGACGGTCAGGAGCGCTTCGCGGTACATACCCGCCAGCCGTCCTTACGCTGCGTCTCGAACCGCCAGCCCTGACGATCGCTCTGCGAGATTCCGTCCATGAAGGCTGAGAGGATGAGGACGACTTCGACGCTAGCGCGGTCACCCTGCTGCTGAATCTTGAAATCTTCCCAGCTTGTCGAGATCTTCGTGCCGAAGCGGCGCTCTCGCGCTACAAGATCATCGCGAAGGAGCCGTAGATCGTTGATGTCGGCACCTTCCTGGCAGGCGAGCTCACTTGCTCTCGTGTCATCGCGATCCGCGAGAAATGCCTGGATGTACCCGGCCACCACGACGTCTGGAGTGCTACGGTCCGGCGCTGTCGCGCGGTCGTACAGCACGTAGCCGATCACCGCACCGCTCACGCAGAGCAGCGCCAGCACCCCCGCGACCACGGTGAGGACGGTGCGGGTCCGGCGGGGCTGCTGCTGTGGCGCCGGCGGGGCGGCCGGGGGCGCCAACTGGTCCGGCGGGGTCCGCTGCGCCGGTACGCGGGAGACCTGGGAACCGGCGGGGGGCTGCACTGATTCCACCCCCTGAGGCTATCGGCTGAGCGCCCCGCACCCAATGCCCCAGATCCTGCGGATCGTGACAGGACGAACCCGTGACGTGAGAGTTCGCCACGCTTTGCGACAAGACGGTCCCGCACCGCCGCGCTTCCCGGGTGAGCGGTCGGACCTGGGATACCGTCGGGGTTCGGGGAGGTTTCCAACCTCGGAAAGAGGGGTGGACACGGTGGCCGGTCCGAAGTCGCGTACGAACCGTGCCGCCGCCCTGCACCGGCGGGCCGCCGCCACCGCCGTAGCCGCCGCCGGCGTGCTCGACGAGACCCGCCCGGCCCCCGCCGACCAGCGCCGGCAGTACGAGCTGGCCGACCGGCTGCGGACCGCGGCGGCGGTGCTCGCGCCGGGCTGGGCCGGTGCCCCGCTGGACATTTTGCCGCCGGACACCCCGGCCGGCGAGGAGAACCCGCCGTTCGTCCGGGTCGGCACCGCGGCCCCGCTGGACGACGCGCGCTTCCCCGCGCTGGTGCCGCTGCTCGGCGCCGGCCACCTGACGCTCGACGTCGACGCCCGGGAGCCCCGGGCGGTCGGGCTGCTCCGGGCCGTACTGCTGCGGCTGCTGGCCGCGACGCCGGCCGGCTGCCTGCTGGTACGCGCGGTGGACGGCGCGAGCGCGGGCGACACCTTCGCGTCCTTCGCGCCGCTGGCCGACGCGGGCCTGCTGCCGCCGCCGGCGGTGGACGTGGCCGGCCTGCGGGCGGTGCTGACCGAGGCCGAGCAATGGGTCTCCCCGGGCACCGGCCGGCCCCGCCGGCACGACCGGACGCTGCTGCTGATGATCGCCGGGCTGCCGGAGCTGACCGGCCCGAGCGACCTGGCCCGGATCGAGGCGCTGGCCGCCCAGGGCCGCCCCGCCGGCCTGCACCTGGTGGTCGCCGGCTGGCCCCCACCCGGCCCGTACGCGGCCCGCCCGCCGCTGCCGGAGGCCACCCGGCTGGAGCTGCGGACCGCGTACGCGCTGCTCGGCGATCCGCCCGGCAGCCCGTTCGGTGGGCCGGGCGGCGACGGGCCGGGCGGCCTGAACTCTCCGGTCTTCGTGGACGAGGACCCGGGGCCGGACCTGATCGGGCAGGTCTGCCGGCGGTTGGCCGCGCAGGTGGAGGAAGGTTCCCGGCTCTGCCTGGCCGAGCTGCTGCCGCCGCCGGAGGAGCCGCTCTGGCAGGCCGGCTCGACCGACGGGCTCTCCACCACGGTGGGCGACGCCAACGGGCGGCCGGTGACCGTCGGCTTCACCGAGCTGACGCCGCACTGGCTGATCAGCGGTCGCTCCGACGCCGGCCGGTCGGCGTTCCTCACCAACGCACTGCTCGGCCTCGCCGCGCGGTACGGCCCGGACGAGCTGGTGCTGCACCTGGTGGACCTCGGTGACGGCGAGTCCTTCGTGGAGTTCCTGCAGACCGAGCGGGACCGCTCGTGGGTGCCGCAGGTCCGGGCCGCCGCGATGGCCGCCGACCCGGAGTACGTGCGGGACCTGTTCGACCAGTTGGCGGCGGAGACCCGCCGGCGGGAGGAGGCGGGCGCCCGGGCCGGCGGGCAGCGCTACGCGCAACTGCGGGAGCACCAGTCGCTGCCCCGGATCGTCTGTGTGATCGACAACTTCCCGCTGCTGCTGGCGACCCGGGATCCGGTCGCCGCGGACGTGCTCGCCCGGCTGGACGGCCTGGCCCGCGCCGGGCGCGCGTACGGCATCCACCTGGTGCTGGCCGGCGCGGGTGACCTGGGCATCGGGGCGGGCCCGGCGCCGCGCGACTCGGTGTTGGGCCAGTTCCCGGTGCGGGTGGCGCTCTCCGGTGGCGGGGCGGTGCTCGCGCCCACCAACGACGCGGCGGCGGGCCTGGCGGTGGGCAGCGCGGTGGTCAACACCGCGGGCGGGTTGGGCGGGCCGCGCGGCGCCACCCGGGGTCACGAGCGGCTGGTCCGCTTCCCCGACCCGCACGACGCCCCGGAGACGATCGAGCAGCTCCGGCACCGGCTCTTCGAGGCCCGCCCGGAGGGGACCATCCCGCCGGTGGTCTTCGCGGGCTGGGCCCGGCCGCTGCTGCGCAACGACCCCCGGCTGCGGGCCGCCCTGGCCGGCCGGGCCGGTGGGCCGGCCGCTCTGCTCGGCCGAGCGGTGGACGTGGCCCGGACGACGGTCGCCGTCCCGCTCGGCCCGGTGGCCGGCCGCAACCTCGCCGTCCTCGGGGCGGGTACGGGGGCGGCCGGGTTGCTGGCGAACGCCGCGCGGAGCACCGCTGCCCACCATCCACCGGGTGCCGCCCGGTTCGTGCTCGCGGCGCTGGCCGAGGGCTCCGCCGCGCTGGCGGCCGGGTTGGCGACCGAGCTGGCGCAGCGGCAGCGGGTGGAGACGGTCGACGCGGCGGGCCTGCTGGCGGCGATGGACGGCGACGGGCCGGCCTACCTGGTGGTGTTCGGGGTGGACCTGGCGACGGCGGAGGAGCTGCCGGTGGAGCGGTTGCGCACGCTGCTGCGCGAGGGTCCGCCGACCGGCATCCACCTGCTGGGCTGGTGGCGTACCGTGCCGCCGTTCGCGGCGCTGCTGGAGCCGGACGGCGAGGTCGACAAGCTGGCCGCGGTCGCCGCGGTGGACGTGCCGGGGGCGATGCTCGGCGCGGTCTTCGGGCGACCGGTGGAGTGGCGGCCGCGCCCCGGCCGGGTGGTGCTCTGGGACGGCCCGGGTGAGCGGGGCACGGTGCTGGTGCCCTTCGCGGACGGGGAGGAGCCGGCGTGAGCGGGCGCGACGAGCGGGCCGGCGCGGCGGGCGTCGACGAGGCGTCCCCGGCGACGCCGGTCCGGCAGCGAATCGGGAACGAGCCGGTCGGCGCGGTGGCCGCCGCCTGGACGGACTACCTGGCCGCCGCGCGGCAGCTGGACGGGGTACGCCGCGCCGCCGCCACCGCCGCCGCCGAGCAGGCCCGGGCGGTGGAGGCGGCCCGCGAGGAGCTGGCCGGGCTGCACGCCCGGTTGGCGCCGCAGCAGGCCGGGCTGCGGGAGCTGGGCGTACCGGCGATCACGCTGACCCCGACGCCGCCGGAGCTGACCGAGGCGGCCCGGTCGATGGTCGGTGGCCCGGCCGCCGTGCTGGCCGCGTTGCGGGTGGCCCGCGGCTGGGCGGACGCGGCCGACGCGACGCTGGCCGCGCGGGGTCCGCTGCGACCGGCGGCCTGGCCGCCCCGGGCCCGCAACCTGCTGGTGTACGGCCCACTGGCGCTGCTGGTACCGATGGTCCAGCTGATCGTCCTCGCGGCCGCCGGGGCCGGCGCGGCGAGCCTCGTGGCGCTGGTCGTCGGGCTGCCGATGCCGGCGGTCGCCTTCGGGGCGGGCTGGGTGGCGGTGGGTCGGCTCTTCCCGCCGCGCCCGGGCGAGCGGCTGGACCGGACGGCCCGGCTGGGGGCGCTGACCTGCCTGCTCCCGGCGTTGGTGACGGCCAGCGTGATCATGCTGGCGCTGCTGGCCGGCTGAGACGCGACGGCCGCCCCGCCCCCACGGGGGAGCGACGCGGCCGGTCGGGATGCTACGGGTCAGCGCGGAATGATCAGGGCCATCGCCTCGGCCCGCGACTTCGCGTCGTGCTGGAGGGTGCCCCGCACCGCGGAGGTGATGGTCTTGGCGCCACTCTTCTGGATGCCGCGCATCGCCATGCACATGTGCTCGCACTCGAGCACCACGACGACGCCGCGCGGCGCCAGCTTGCTCATCAGCAGGTCGGCGATCTGCGAGGTGAGCCGCTCCTGGACCTGCGGGCGGCGGGCGAAGACCTCGACCAGCCGGGCCAGCTTGGACAGCCCGGTGATCCGGCCGTCCGGCCCGGGGATGTAGCCGATGTGCGCGCTGCCCCGGAACGGCAGCAGGTGGTGCTCGCAGAGGCTCATCACGTCGATGTCCCGGACGAGCACCAGCTCCTGGTGGTTGGCCTCGAAGGTGGTGCTGAGCACCTGGGCCGGGTCGACCCGGAGGCCGGCGAAGAGTTCCGCGTACGCCCGGGCCACCCGGGCCGGGGTCTGCTGGAGTCCGTCCCGGTCGGGGTCCTCCCCGACCGCGATGAGGATCTCGCGGACGGCCTTCTCGATCCGGGCGAGGTCCATGGTGTCCTCGATCGGACGGCCGGTCAGCTTGCCGCTGATCAGCCGGGCCGCGACGTAGTCCAGGGCCTCGTCGCCGTCGGGCTCGGTCGACGAGGCGGCCAGCCCCGAGTTCTCGGGGCTGGCCGCAGCGTCCGTGTTCAGTGGGTACCGTCCGAGTTGTTCGAGCCGCCGACCGACGCGCCGTCGGCCTGCGCCTGGGCCTTGAGCTTGTCCTTCTCGGCCGGGGTGAGCACCGGGGGCTCGGTGGAGGGCTGACGCTTGCCGAAGCCGTTGTAGGGGGCCATCGGCGGACGCTTCGCCACCCGGGCACAGATCCGGGCCATGTCGGCGGTGGAGAGGGTCTCCTTCTCCATCAGCTCCAGGACGATGTTGTCCAGGACGTCCCGGTATTCCACCAGGATCTCCCAGGCCTCGTCGTGGGCCAGCTCGATCAGGGCCCGCATCTCGCCGTCGATCTCGGCCGCCACCACGTCGGAGTAGTCCCGCTCGTGGCCCATGTTGCGGCCGAGGAACGGCTCGTCGCCGCTGGTGCCGTACTTGATCGCACCGAGCTTGGAGCTCATGCCGTACTGGGTGATCATCGCGCGGGCCAGCTGGGTGGCCTTCTCGATGTCGTTGCCGGCGCCGGTGGTCGGCTCGTGGAAGACCAACTCCTCGGCGGCCCGGCCACCCAGCGCGTACGCCAGGGTGTCGACCATCTCGGCGCGGGTCTGGGTGTACTTGTCCTCGGTCGGCAGGACCAGGGTGTGGCCCAGCGAGCGGCCGCGGGACAGGATGGTCACCTTGTGCACCGGCGCCGCGTGCGGCAGCGCCCAGGCGACCAGCGCGTGGCCACCCTCGTGGTACGCGGTGATCTTCTTCTCCTGGTCGCTCATCACCCGGGTCCGGCGCTGCGGACCCGCGATCACCCGGTCGATCGACTCCTCCAGGGAGTCGTTGGTGATCGCCCGCTGGTCCTTACGGGCGGTGAGCAGTGCCGACTCGTTGATCACGTTGGCGAGGTCGGCGCCGCTGAAGCCGGGGGTACGCCGGGCCACCGAGTCGAGGTCGACGTCGGGGGTGAACGGCTTGCCCTTGGCGTGCACCCGCAGGATCGCCTTGCGGCCCTCCATGTCGGGGGCGTCCACCGGGATCTGCCGGTCGAAGCGGCCCGGGCGCAGCAGCGCCGGGTCGAGGATGTCCGGCCGGTTGGTGGCGGCGATCAGGATGACCCCGCCCTTGGTGTCGAAGCCGTCCATCTCGACGAGCAGCTGGTTGAGGGTCTGCTCGCGCTCGTCGTGGCCGCCGCCCATGCCGGCGCCACGGTGCCGGCCGACGGCGTCGATCTCGTCCACGAAGACGATCGCCGGGGCGTTCGCCTTGGCCTGCTCGAAGAGGTCGCGGACCCGGCTGGCGCCGACACCGACGAACATCTCCACGAAGTCGGAACCGGAGATCGAGTAGAACGGCACCCCGGCCTCGCCGGCCACCGCGCGGGCGAGCAGCGTCTTACCGGTACCGGGCGGGCCGAAGAGCAGCACGCCCTTGGGGATCTTGGCGCCCAGGGCCTGATACTTCGCCGGGTTCTGCAGGAAGTCCTTGATCTCGTGCAGCTCCTCGACGGCCTCCTCGGCCCCCGCCACGTCCGCGAACGTGGTCTTCGGCGTGTCCTTGGTGATCATCTTCGCCTTGGACTTGCCGAAGTTGAGCACCCGGGAGCCGCCGCCCTGCATCTGCGACATGAAGAAGATCAGCAGGAGCACCAGCAGGGCGATCGGGAGCAGGTTGACCAGCAGGCTCACCCAGATGCTGTCGGACGACACCTTGGCGTCGGCCGGGCCGGTGACCCGGTTGGCCGCCTTCGCCGCGAGGACGTCGTTCCAGACCTCGTCGCCGACCTCGTACGGGAACTGGGCCTCGATACGGTCGGTCGTGGTGTCGCCGAACTTGGCCTTCTCGGCCAGGTTGAGCTGGAGCGTCTGCTCCTTGTCCTGGAAGACGACCTTGTTGATCTTGGCAGTGTGGAGCTGGTCGAGCGCAACGGAAGTGTCCACGCGGTGGTAGCTGGGACCAGCGGTGAACAGCTGACTGAGCACAACGGCGCCGAGGATGACCAGGATGATCCAGACCACCGGTCGGCGGAAGAAACGCGTACGTTCCATGCTGTTGTCGAGCGCCGAGACGCCCGCATCCTCCTGATCGACGTCCTGACCGTCTGAATGGTGTCGCCGCGTTGGCGGCGCCGAGCCGCCGTGCGGGCCGGCCTCGACCCCGAGGCGCGCCAACTGCCGCGCCGCGGTCATTCGACGGTACACCGTGTGCGCCAGGAGTGAGCTTCTGAGCCCAGCACTTACGCGGACGGCGAACCGGGGTTCAGCCGGCGTGGCGGGAGCTCCGCACCCGGCCACCCGACCGCCGGTCACACACCAGTCGAGGGGTCGGGCGTGGAGATTGCCTCCACGCCACCGGCACCTACCGTAGTCCGATTTGCTGAGAGCCCGCTGAACGTCCGCTCGATGGACACCGATACGAGCAGCTCTCGGCCCGGCCTGCCGGGACCACCGCCGGGCCGGCGGCGGGAGCGGACCCGGCCGGCGAGGGGCTCAGGCCCGGGCGTAGACCTCCGGCTTGAGCACGCCGACGTAGGGCAGCTCGCGGTAGCGCTCGCCGAAGTCGAGGCCGTAGCCGACCACGAACTCGGTCGGGATGTCGAAGCCGACGTACTTCACCGGGACGGGGACCTTCACCGCCTCCGGCTTGCGGAACAGGGCGACCACCTCGACGCTGGCCGCGGAGCGGGACTCCAGGTAGCGCAGCAGCCAGGAGAGGGTCAGCCCGGAGTCGACGATGTCCTCGACCACCACCACGTGCCGGCCGGCGATGTCCCGGTCCAGGTCCTTGAGGATGCGGACCACGCCGGAGGAGGTGGTGCCCTGGCCGTACGAGGAGATGGCCATGAAGTCCAGCTCGGCCGGCGGACCGTTCCGGCCCAGCGCCCGGGCGAAATCGGCCATGAACATGATCGCGCCCTTGAGCACGCAGACGAGCAGGAGTCCGTCCTCGACGCCGGCGTAGTCCGCCGAGACCTGCTTGGCCAGTTCCGCGGTCTTCTCGCGGATCTGCGCCTCGGAGATGATCACGTGATCGATGTCGGCGTCGTACCAGGAGCCGTCAGCCATGACTCCTAGCCTGCCGTACGCCGGCTGGCCTCCGTCGGCGGGGCCGCCCCTTTTGGAGCGGTCCCGCCAGGGATTTTTTCGGCAATCCGGACCAATCACCTCAGCAGGTGCGGGACTGCCAGCGGCGGCCCTGGTCGGTCGGCTTCCAGTCGGCCGAGTCGTGGCTGTCCGCGGTGAGGCCGGCGGCCGAGGCGACGGCCAGACCGACGAGGAAGAGCAGAAGCAGCAGGAGTTCCATGGCGGCGCTCGCTTTCGCGTTGTTTGGAGTGTTATCGCCGCCGGTGCGCACCGGACTGGTACCAGTTTCCGTCCGCCGCGAGGAGCCGGACAGTGGCAGGAATGCCCTTGCCCCTCGATTTTCTGCCACCGGCGGGGTTACCCTCGTCACATGCTCCGATCCGTCGCCGTCCTCGCGCTGGACAAGGTCGCCCCGTTCGAGCTCGGCGTGCTCGCCGAGGTCTTCGGCACCGACCGCACGGCGGACGGGTTCCCCGGCTACCGGTTCGCCGTCTGCACCGCCGACGGCGGCCCCGTCCGCACCTCCTCCGGCTTCGGGCTGACCCCGCACGCCGACCTCGGCCCGGTCGAGGAGGCCGACCTGGTCGCCGTGCCGGCGCACAGCCAGGGCTGCGCGGTGCCCGAGCCGGTGCTGGACGCCCTGCGCCGGGCCGCCGACCGGGGGGCGTACCTGCTCAGCGTCTGCTCGGGCGCGTTCGTGCTGGGCGCCGCCGGGCTGCTCGACGGACGCGAGTGCACCACCCACTGGCGGTACGTCGACGAGCTGCAACGCCGCCACCCGGCGGCCCGGGTCCGGTGCAACTCGCTCTACGTCGCCGACGGGAGGGTGCTCACCAGCGCCGGCACCGCCGCCGGCATCGACGCCTGCCTGCACCTGGTACGCCAGGAGCACGGCTCCGCCATCGCCACCCGGCTGGCCCGCCGGATGGTCGTCCCCCCGCACCGCGACGGCGGCCAGTCCCAGTACGTCGAGGCGCCGATCCCGGTCACGCCGGAGGCCCCCACGCTGGAGCCGGTGCTGAGCTGGCTGATCGGGCACCTGGACCGGCCGACCACGGTGGACGAACTGGCCGCCCGGGCCGGCATGTCGGCGCGGACCTTCGCCCGCCGGTTCCGGGCCGAGACCGGCACCACCCCGCACGACTGGCTCACCAACCAGCGCGTGCTGCTGGCCCGCCGGCTGCTGGAGGAGACCAAGCTCAGCGTCGACACCGTCGCCGACCGGGCCGGCTTCGGCGACGCCGCCGCGCTACGCCACCACTTCACCCGCCGCGTCGGCACCACCCCGCACGCCTACCGCACCACCTTCCGCGACCGCGTCACCACCACCACCTGACCCACGCCCAGCCCCACGTCGACCGCAACCAGCCCCACGGCCACCAGCCCCCGCCACGACCGGAACGACCGCGCCCACCCCGCGGGCTACGGACCTGCGGAGAAGGCTGGTTCCAACCACCGCGACCACCGCGACCCCGACCACCGCGACCACCGCGACCACCGCGACCACCGCGACCACCAAAAGATCCACCCACCCGACCGGCGGGACCCACCCAGCTCGGCCACCCGGGTTTCGCCGGAGCCCGACCCGCGCAGGGATCAAGCCTGACCGCCCGGAGCGGGTCGGGCTCCGGCGAAACCCCACCCCGCCCCCGACGAACCGAAAGCGCCAGAACCACCCGGCAACCGAAGATCAGAACCCGACCGCAGCCCCGTCCACCCGCGACTCCGACCCCACCACGTACCCGCCGGACGGACCCCGCCACACCGCCTGCCCGTACCCGAAGACCGAAGGCTCCTCCGCGACGGTGACCTCGTGCCCCCGCGAGCGCAACCCCGCGACCAGGCCGGGCACCGCCGCCAGTGCCGGCTCGACCAGCAGGGTCCGGCCGGCGTGCCAGTACCAGCGGGGAGCGTCCAGCGCGGCCTGCGGGTCGAGGCCGGCGTCCAGGGTGGCGGAGACGAGCTGGACGTGCCCCTGTGGCTGCATGTGCCCGCCCATCACGCCGAACGGGCCGACCGGCGCGCCGTCGCGGGTCAGGAAGCCCGGGATGATCGTGTGGAAGGGCCGCTTGGCCGGCCCGACCACGTTCGGGTGCGCCGGGTCGAGACGGAAACCGAGGCCCCGGTTCTGCAACGCGAAGCCGTGCCCGGGCAGCACCACCCGGGAACCGAACGCCAGGTAGGTGGACTGGATCAGGCTGACCATCATCCCGCCCGCGTCGGCGGTGCACAGGTAGACGGTGCCGCCGCGCTCCGGGTCGCCGGCCACCGGGTCGCCGGCCCGGTCGGTGACCAGGGCCCGCCGGGCCGCCGCGTAGCCGGGGTCGAGCAGGGCGGCGGTCGGCACCGGGGCCCGCTCCGGGTCGGCCACGTGGGCGTGGGCGTCGGCGAAGCCGAGCTTGACCGCCTCGATCTGGCGGTGCAGCCGCTCCCCGGCGTCGAGCGCGGCGAGGTACGTGCCGTCCAGGATGTTCAGCGCGAGCAGGGCGGCGATCCCCTGCCCGTTGGGCGGCAGTTCCCAGACCTCGTGCCCCCGGTAGCGGGCGCCGACCGGGTCCACCCAGGTGCCGGCGTGCCGGGCCAGGTCGTCGCCGGTGAGCAGGCCACCCGTGCGGGCCGCGTGGGCGTCGAGCGCGGCGGCGATGTCGCCCCGGTAGAAGTCCTCCGCGCCGGTCTCGGCGATGCGGCGCAGGGTGCGGGCGGCGTCCGGGTTGCGCCACCGCTCGCCGGGGCGCGGCGCCCGCCCGTCGATGGTGAACACCCGGTCGAACTCGGCGTACTCCTCGCCGCCCGGCTCGACCCGCGCGGCCAGCGCCCGGTCCCAGGTGGCGGCGGTGCCGGCGGCGACCGGGTAGCCGTGCTCGGCGTAGGAGATCGCGTCGGTGAAGAGGTCCGCGAAGGGCAGCGACCCGAACCGGTCGTGCAGGTCCCGCCAGCCGGCCGGCGCGCCGGGCACGGTCACCGGCAGCCAACCCCGGGCCGGCATCGCCGGACCGCGCGCCTGCGCGCCGCCGAGCGCGTCCACCGCCGCCGGCGCGCGCCCTGCGGTCGCGGTGAGCACCACCTCCCGGGTCAGCGCGGCCGGGGACCGGCCGGAGGCGTTCAACCCGTGCAGCCGCTCGCCGTCCCAGACGATCGCGAACAGGTCACCACCGATGTCGTTGGAGGGCGGCTGCACCACGGTGAGCGCGATCGCCGTGGCCAGCGCGGCGTCGACGGCGTTGCCGCCGCGCCGCAGCACGGCCAGACCCGCGGCCGCCGCGAGCGGCTGGCTGGTCGCGACGGCACCGTTCGGGGCGAAGAGCGGCTGTCGCGGGTACGCCATCCGCCATGTCTACCGCCTCCGGCGGCTCCCGGGGAGGGCCCGCCTCGCCTCCCCCGTGATCGGAACCCGGAAACCGGGACGACCCGCCGTCGGATCCCTCGGAGATCGTCACCCGATCACGGCTCGACCGGCGGCCAGGGCCCTGCCTCAGTCGACCCGGAGCAGACGGCCGGCGCGGCGGGACACCCGCAGCCCGCCCGGCAGGTGCGTCGCGCCCTGCCCGCGCCAGTCGGTGACCAGCGCGTCCAACGCGGCCACGTGCCGGTGCGACAGCGCCGCTGGAGAAGCGCCCAGTTCCCGGGCCCAGGCGTGCAGCACCCGGGTACGCACCGCCGGGGCCAGCGCGGCCAGGGCCGCCACGGAGAGTCCGCCGTCGACGGCCCGTACCCCGGCCGGGGCGGCGAGCGCGGCGGCGGCCAGGTCGTCCAGGGCGGCGGTGTCGGCGGCCACCAGTCGGGCGGTCCGGGCCAGGTTGTCCAGCACCCCCGGGCCGAGCGCCCGCAGCAGCACCGGCAGCACGTCGGCGCGCACCCGGGCGCGGGCGTACGAGGGGTCGGCGTTGTGCGGGTCCTCCCACGGGGTCAGCCCGAGCGCGGCGCACGCCTTGCGGGTGTCGTCCCGGGTGACGTCGAGCAACGGGCGCAGCAGCGGCACCCCGTCCAGTTCGCGGCGCTCGGGCATGCCGGCCAGTCCGCGCGGTCCGGCACCCCGGGCCAGCGCGAGCAGCACCGTCTCGGCCTGGTCGTCGCGGGTGTGCCCGACCAGCAGCGCCGCCGCGCGGTGTCGCCGGGCGGCGTCGACCAGCGCCTGGTAGCGGGCCTCGCGGGCGGCCGCCTCCGGGCCGCCGGGGCGTCCGGCCACGGTCACCGGCACCGCCTCGACCGGGTCGAGACCGGCCTCGACGGCCCACCGGGCCACCGCCTCGGCCCGCCCGGCCGAGCCCTCCTGCAACCCGTGGTCCACGGTCACCAGACCGGCCCGCCGGCCGAGCCGAGGCGCCACGAAGGCGGTCGCGGCGGCCAGCGCGAGCGAGTCGGCCCCGCCGGAGCAGGCCACCAGCACCGGCCCGTCGGCCGGCAGCGGGGTCAGCGCGCGGCGGACGGCGATCCGGATCGCGGCGACCGGCGGGGCGAGGGCGGCCACGGCCGTCCGCTCAGCCGGCGGTCGGGGTGGCGCCGGCCGGCCCGTGCACCCGGGCCACCCAGGCGTCCGGGTCGCCCAGCTCGTTGAGCCGGGGCAGGGTCAGCGGGGAGCCGAAGATCTTGTTGAAGCCGTCCATGCCGACCCGGTCGACCACGCCGTGCACGAACTTGCGGCCCTCGGCGTACTGGCGCATCTTGACGTCGACGCCGAGCAGCCGGCGAATCGCCTTCTCCAGTGGGTTGCCGGCCTCGCGGCGTCGGTTGAACCCCGCCCGGATCCGCTCCACGCTGGGGATGACCTGCGGGCCGACGCCGTCCATCACGAACTCGGCGTGCCCTTCCAGCAGGGTCATCAGCGCGGTGAGTCGGTCCAGCACGGCCCGCTGGGCCGGAGTCTGCACGATGTCCAGCACACTGGTGCGGCTCTCCGGGTCCTTGATCGCGTCGGAGAGGGTGGCGACGCCCCGGCGCAGCCGCTCCAGCAGGTGCTCGTTGCCCTGCGCGGCGTCGACGAAGGCGTTCACCTCGCCGAGGAAGTACGCCCGCATCCAGGGCACCGAGGTGAACTGGGTGCGGTGGGTGACCTCGTGCAGGCAGACCCAGAGCCGGAAGTCGCGCGGGTTCGCCTCCAGCTTCCGCTCCACCTCGACGATGTTCGGCGCGACCAACAGCAGCTGCCCCGGGTCGGCGGAGAACACCTCGTACTGGCCGAGGACCCGGCCGGAGAGGTAGGCGAGCACCGTGCCGGCCTGCATCCCGGTCAGCCGGGAGCCGATCGCCTCGGTGAGCGGCCCGGGACGCTTGTCGCCGGAGAGCCGGTTGACCAGCGGGGTGATCACCTCGCGCAGGCCGGCGATGTTGGCGGCCGCCCAGTCCCGGCGGTCCACCACCCGCACCGGCGGGTGCGTCACCTGCGAGCGCAGCCCGGTGTAGTCGGCGACGTGCCCGGCCGCCTCCTCGGTGAGCCGTCGCAGGTCGACGACCACGTCGGTGGCCTCGGCGTACGACACCCGGGGGCCCGACTTGCCCAGCGCCCCCGCGGTCGCGGCGGCCAGATCCCAGTCCACGAACTGCGCCATGCACCCACCGTACCCGCGCCGGAACACCCCGGCCCGGCGTGCGAGCAGGGGCTCCGGCGGTCCGGGTCAGCGGCAGCCGCAGCCGGCCAGGGCACCGGCGATCCGGTCGAGGGCCTGACGGCTGACGTCCGAGTCGCCGGCCGGGGCCCGGTCAGTGAGGACCGCGAAGGTGAGCAGCCGCCCCTCGGCCGTGGTGACCAGTCCGGCGATGGCGTGCACCCCGGTCAGCGTGCCGGTCTTGGCCCGGACCACCCCGGCACCGGCTTCGGTCGCGTCGACCCGGTAACGGTCACCCAGGGTGCCGGACCACCCGCCGACCGGCAGGCCGCCGAAGATGGCGCCCAGTTCCGGGTGGTCGCCCTTGCCGGCGAGCGCGATCAGGTCGGTGAGCAGGGACGGGCTGATCCGGTTGTTCCGGGACAGCCCGCTGCCGTCGGAGAGGCTGATCTCGCCGGCCGGCAGGCCCAGCTCGCCGATGACCTCGTCCATCGCCGCCGCCCCGCCGACGAAGCTCGCCGGCTGGTTGCGGGCCAGCGCCACCTGCCGGGCCAGCGCCTCGGCGATCACGTTGTCGCTGTCGCTGATCATGATGTCGACCAGGCGGATCATCGGCAGCGACTCGACCTTGCCCAGTTCGGTGCCGGGCGCCGGGGCGCCGCTGGCCGCGGCCCCGCCCCCGGCCGGTGGGGCGGTGCCCCGGGTGACCTGGGCGTCCCCGCCGAGGCCGAGGAGCCGGGCGAAGGAGCGGCCGGCGGTCAGGTCGGGCTCCGGGGCCCGCTCGGCCGCGCCGTGGGTGTCGTCGAAGGTCTTCCGGGCCGCCTCGGGGTCGCTGCGCGCGCCGTCGGTCATCAGCGCGGTGATCGACGCGCCGTAGCCGCCGGTCGGGATGTCGTCGTCCCAGCCGGGGCCGTGCACCGGGCCGGGGAAGAGCGAGGAGTCGACGACGACCTTGGTGGGAGCGGTGCCGCCGAGCGCCTGCTTCACCTGCTTGGCCAGCGTGTCGAGGCGGGCCGCACCGGGGTAGAAGCCCTTGCCGTCCACGGCGAGGGTCGGGTCGCCGCCACCGACGAGCACCACCTCGCCCGGGTTCGCCCCGGCCACCGCCCGGGTGGGGATGCGGTACCCGGGGCCCCGGGCCTCCAGCACGGTCACACCGGTCGCCAGCTTGGTCACCGAGGCGGGCACCGTGCCGTCGTCGCCGCCCCGGGCGTAGATGGACTGCCCGGTGGTCAGGTCGGCCACCGAGATGTTCACCCGGCTGCCCAGGGCGGCGGCCCCGAGCAGCGGCTCCACGGCGGCGCGTACCCCGGCGGCGGTGGGCAGCGGGGCGTTGGCGTCCGGGCCGGCGAGCACCGGCGACGGGTCCGGCTCCGGCGCCTGAGCGGCGGCGGCCGGTCCGGCGGCGTCGTCGCCCAGCCACCCGGCGACCGGCCCGGGGCGGAGCACCACGGCGACCCCGGCCAGCGCGAGCAGCAGCACCGTGGCGAGCGCCGCCACCGGCAGCAGCCGGCGACGCCGGCGCGGCGCGGGGGGCGGCGGAGCCAGCGGCCCGGCGCCCGCCGGCGGCGGGGAGACGGGCACGGAGCCGGCGGCCGGGGAGACCGGACCCGACGGGGGCGAGACCGGCGCGGCGCCGTAGACGTGGCCCTGGCCGGCGCGGTGCACCTGGCCGGGCCCGGTGGCCGGGGCGTCCCAGGTCGGCGGCGGGACCCGGGCCGACCCGGCGGCCGGCGGCGGCCCGGACGGCACGCGGGCGGAGCCGGCGGCGGGACGGCCGGGCGGGTTCACCTCGGGGAACCGGCCGGTGTTGCGGGAATCGCCCGGCCAGGCCGGCGGAACCGGCCCCGACGGCGGCTGCCCGGCGCCGGGCCCGGGCGGTGCAGAACGGTCGGACGGGTGCACACCGGGCACCGGCATGCGCCCGCTCGCGGATCCACCGGACCCGCGCCCGTCAACCCCCTCCGGGCGGTAGTGTGAATCTTCCCTCCCCACGACCCCCTCCTCCCGCCTCCGGAACCAGCCTGGGTGACACTACTTCGGTCCGAAGACTATGCGGCGTCCGGAGCCGGTGGGTGGCCAATCACCCGTACCGGGGGCGTCTGTGGTTCCGTTCAGCCAGCGTGGGCAGACAAGGGAGCGTGGGAGATGGATTTCGACGTCACGGTTGAGATCCCGAAGGGTCACCGAAACAAGTACGAGGTGGACCACGTGACCGGCCGGATCCGGCTGGACCGCACCCTCTTCACGTCGACCCAGTACCCGGCCGACTACGGCTTCATCGAGGGCACCCTCGGCGAGGACGGCGACCCGCTGGACGCGCTGGTGCTCGTCCCCGAGCCGACCTTCCCGGGCTGCCTGATCCGCTGCCGCACCATCGGCATGTTCCGGATGACGGACGAGAAGGGCGGCGACGACAAGGTCCTCTGCGTGCCCTACGAGGACCCGCGCCAGGAGCACCTGCGCGACATCCACCACCTGGGCGAGTTCGACCGGCTGGAGATCCAGCACTTCTTCGAGGTCTACAAGGACCTGGAGCCGGGCAAGTCGGTCGAGGGCGCCACCTGGGTGGGCCGGGTCGAGGCCGAGGCCGAGATCCACGCGTCGTACCAGCGGGCCAAGGACGCGGAGGAGCGCGGCGACACCGCGCACTGACCAGCACCGCCACGTTGGGCCCGGGTTCACCCCGGGCCCTTCGTCGTCCGCTCAGGGCCGGTGTCAGAGCCCTAACCGAGCAGGCCGCGCGCGGCGTCGTAGAGGCCCAGCACCGCGCAGGCCACCGGTACCACGGAGACCACCAGCGCGGTGTCGGTCAGGTCGGCCACCCGACCGACGTACGGCGACACCGGCCGCCGGGCGTACGTGGTGCCGGCCGCCACGGCGGTGAGCGCCACCAGCAGCCCGCCCACGGTCAGCGCCAGCACCCCCGCATCGCCGGCTCCGGCGGCCAGCACCACGCCGAGCACCGCGAACCCGGCCAGCCCCGCCAGCACGGGCGGCACCCGGTGGCGGACCGCCACGAAGAGCCGGGACCGCAGCAGCAGCACCGCCGAGACGACGGCCACCAGCAGCCGCCCGGCCAGCCCACCGGTCACGCCGAGCACCAGCGCCGCGGCGAGCGCCAGCGCGCCGTGCCCGATCAGCATCCCGGTCAGCATCTCCTCGGTCCGGGCCACCGCCGCGTGCACCCGCGCCCGGTCGGGCAGGTCCCGCACGCCGTCCGGGCCGCCGGTCGGGCCGGTGGGCAGGGTGATCGGCGGCAGCGGCAGCTTGCCCAGCCGGATCGCCAGCAGCGGCAGCCCGCCGAGGGCGAAGACCAGCACGCAGAGCAGCACCGCCGCGGTCTCCGCCGGCCCGAGCAGCAGCCCGCCGAGGGCGGCCGCCGCGCCGACCGCGCCGAGGGTCGCGCCGGCCACGAAGACCCGCAGCCGGGTGGCGGTGCCGAGCAGGCCGAGCACCGACACCAGCAGCAGCGCCACCGCGCCGGCCAGCAGCTCGGGGGCGCCCAGCCAGGGCAGCGGCCGGAACTCACCGACCGGGTCGCCGGAGCTGACCGCGAGGGCGCCGGCCGCCGCGGCGTACGGCAGCGCGTACCCACCGAGGGTGGCGCCGGTCGGGCCGTCCCCGTAGGCGCGGGAGGCGACCGTGCCGGCGAGCGCGAGCAGCAGCGCGACGGTGACCGCCAGCGGCCAGCCGGCCCGGTGCTGCGGCCCGCCGGCCAGGACGGCGACCAGTCCGACGGCCAGCGGCACGGCGGCACCGGCGAGCGCGGCGGCCCGGGTGGCGGCCGGGGACCAGGCACTGCCGCGCCGGCGGGCGCCGTCGGCGATCGCCTCCACCACGTCGTCGTACTCCAGCTCGGGCCACTCGGCGTGGGCCGGCACGAGGTGCAGCACCTCGCCGTCGCGCACCCCCTGCGGGAGCAGCGCCTGCGCGGTCGCCAGCACCGCCCCGTCGGTGCGGCGCAGCACCCAGCCGCCGTGCCGCTCGCCGTCGTCGGCCAGCCCCTCGCCGGCGTGCCGCAGCACCTCGGGCAGCAGTTCGGCGAGGGGCACCTGCTCCGGCAGGGCCACGTCGACGCGTCGTTGCGGGGCGCTGATGGTGACCCTTGCCAGCCCGGTAGTCATCGACTGATCTCCATATCGAGCGGGAGCGGTGGCTGACGGACGACAGGACTTTACCTACCATGAGCCAGGCTCGGGTTACCGAGCGCCACCTTGGAGGGTCAGTGTCCACTGTCGTCATCAAACGACCGCCGCGCCGTCCGGCGCCGGAGATACCGGTCGGTGAGCTGCCCGTCGAGGCGCCGCCGGAGATCCCCGCGGTGACCGGCGGCCGCTGGCAGCAGGCGCTGATGGTGCTGCCCATGCTGGGCGGCACGGTGGCGATGGCGATGATGTTCGGCCGCGGCGGCGGCGCCTACTCGTACGTGGTGGGCGGCATGTTCGGGCTCTCCTCGGTGGCGATGCTGGTGACCTCCTGGGGCAGCGCCGCCGGCACCCCGAAGAAGTCGGAGATGATGGCCGCCCGCCGCGAGTACCTGCGGCACCTGGCCGCGCTGCGCCGCCGGGTCCGGCAGACGGCCGGCCAGCAGCGGGCCGGGCTCTTCTACCGGCACCCGGATCCGGGCCGGCTCTGGTCGACCGTCGACAGCCACCGCGTCTGGGAGCGCCGGCCGGGTGACCCGGACTTCGCCGTGGTCCGGGTGGCCGTCGGCCCGCAGACCCTGGCGACGCCCCTGATCCCCCCGGTCACGCGGCCGCTGGAGGAGCTGGAACCGATGACCGCGGGGGCGCTGCGGCGCTTCCTCGACGCGTACTCGGTGGTGCCGGACCTGCCGGTGGCGCTGTCGATGCGCAGCTTCGCCCGGGTCTTCGTCCGCGGCGAGGCCGGGGACGCGCGTGGCGGCACCGGCTCGCCCGGGGCGCAGGCGCTGGCCCGGGCCATGCTCACCCAGCTCGCCGTCTTCCACGCCCCGGACGAACTGCTCATCGCGGTCTGCGCCGGGCCGGAGCGGCGGGCGCTCTGGGAGTGGGTCAAGTGGCTGCCGCACGCCCACCACCCCGGCCGCACCGACGCCCTCGGTCCGGTCCGGCTGGTCAGCAGCTCCGCCGCCGAACTCGAACGGCTGCTCGACGAGGTGCTGGCCAGCCGGTCCCGGTTCAGCCCGGCCGGCCCGGCCACCGACGGGCCGCACGTGGTGGTCCTGCTCGACGGCGGCGACCTGACCGGGGCGACCGAGCTGGCCGGGGACGGCGGCATCGACGCGGTCACCGTCATCGACCTGGACACCCCGCCGCCACGGCTGCTCGACCGCTTCGCCCTCCTGCTCGAGCTGCGCGGCGACCGGCTGCACTCCCGGTCGGCCGAGGGGCACGCCGAGGTGGGCACCGCCGACCGGCTGGAGGTCGCCGACGCCGAGGCGGTGGCCCGCCGGCTCGCGCCGCTGCGGCTGGCCACCACCGTACGCGGGGGCGAGACCACGCCCGGGGCCGAGCTGGGCCTGCCCGAGCTTCTCGGCATCGGCGACCCGGAGGGCTTCACCGCCGAGCAGGGCTGGGCGCCCCGGTCGGGGCGGGACCGGCTGCGGGTGCCGATCGGGGTCGGTGCCGACGGCGGCGCGATCGAGCTGGACCTGAAGGAGTCGGCGCAGGACGGCATGGGTCCGCACGGCCTGCTGATCGGCGCGACCGGCTCCGGCAAGTCGGAGCTGCTGCGCACCCTGGTGCTCGGCCTGGCCGCCACGCACAGCTCGGAACAGCTCAACTTCGTGCTGGTCGACTTCAAGGGCGGCGCCACCTTCGCCTCCTTCGACCGGCTGCCGCACACCGCCGCCGTGATCACCAACCTGGCCGACGCGCTGCCGCTGGTGGACCGGATGGTGGACGCCATCAACGGCGAGCTGATGCGCCGCCAGGAGCTGCTGCGCCGGGCCGGCAACTTCGCCAGCCTGCGCGACTACGAGCGGGCCCGGGCCGCCGGCACTCCGCTGGCCCCGCTGCCCTCGCTGCTGCTGATCTGCGACGAGTTCTCCGAGCTGCTCTCCGCCAAGCCGGACTTCATCGACCTGTTCGTCCAGATCGGACGGCTGGGCCGGTCGCTCGGGGTGCACCTGCTGCTGGCCAGCCAGCGACTGGAGGAGGGGCGGCTGCGGGGGCTCGACACCCACCTGTCGTACCGGATCGGGTTGCGCACCTTCTCGGCGCTGGAGTCCCGGACGGTGCTCGGGGTGCCGGACGCGCACGAGCTGCCCCGCTCGCCCGGGCACGGCTACCTGCGCGCCGGCACCGACCCGCTGGTCCGGTTCAAGGCCGCGTACGTCTCCGGGCCGGTCCGCCGGCGCGGCGCGGCGGCCGGCGGCGCGGGCGGCAGCACCCGGCTGCTCACCTTCTCCACCCACCTGGTGCCGGTGTCGGAGCCGGCCACCCCGGCGCTGCCCGCCGTCGAGGAGGAGACGGAGAAACTGCTCGACGTGCTGGTCGGCCGGCTCGCCGGGCAGGGCCCGCCGGCGCACCCGGTCTGGCTGCCCCCGCTCGACACCGCGCCCACCCTGGACGAGCTGCTCGGGCCGGCCGCCATCGACCCGCAGCGCGGCCTCACCGTGGCCAACCCGGAGCTGCACGGCGCGCTCCAGGTGCCGGTGGCCGTGGTGGACAAGCCCTTCGAGCAGCGCCGCGACCTGCTCTGGCTGGCGCTGGACGGCGCGGCCGGGCACGTGGCGGTGGTCGGCGGGCCGCAGAGCGGCAAGTCGCACCTGCTCCGTACGCTGGTCTGCGCGCTGGCGCTCACCCACACGCCGGCCGAGGCCCAGGTCTACTGCCTGGACTTCGGCGGTGGCGGGCTCGCCGCGCTGCGCGACCTGCCGCACGTCGGTCAGGTGGCGGGGCGGTCCGACCCGACCGTGGTGCGCCGGACCATCGGTGAGATCGCCACCCTGCTCGCCGAGCGGGAGCGCCGCTTCGCCGAGCTGGGCGTCGAGTCGATGGCGGCCTGGCGGCAACGCCGGTCCGGGTTGGCGGGGGCCGGCCAGCCGACCGTCGACCCGTTCGGCGACGTCTTCCTGGTGGTCGACGGCTGGGCCACCCTGCGCGGCGAGTACGACGACCTGGAACCACTGGTCACCGACCTGGCCACCCGCGGCCTGTCGTACGGGGTGCACGTGGTGGCGAGTGCGGTCCGCTGGATGGACTTCCGGCCGGCCATCCGGGACCTGTTCGGCTCCCGACTGGAGCTGCGACTCGGCGACCCGGCGGACTCGGCGGTGAAGCGGGTCGCCGCGGCGGGCGTGCCGGAGAAGTCACCCGGCCGGGGCATCACCGCGCAGAGCCTGCACTTCCTCACCGCGCTGCCCCAGCTGGCCGGGGCCGAGCCGGCCGACCTGGTGAAGGCGGTCGCCGGAGCCTGGTCCGGTCCGCCCGCCCCGCGGGTGCGACTGCTCCCGCCGGTGCTCCCCTACGCCGACCTCGACACCTCCGCCGCCACCGGGCTGGCCTTCCCGATCGGCGTGGCCGAGGCGGACCTGCGCCCGGTGGCGGTGGACTTCGCCAGCGAGCCGCACTTCGTCGTCTTCGGCGACGCGGAGTGCGGCAAGTCTTCGTTCCTGCGCGCACTGGCCACCTCGATCATCAACCGGTTCACCCCGGAGCAGGCCCGGATCATCCTGGTCGACTACCGGCGCAGCCTGTACAGCCTGATCGACGACCCGCACGTGATCGGGTACGGCAGCGCGGCGGCGCACACCGCCGAGCTGGTCGAGTCGGTCGCCGGCTACATGCGGGCCCGGCTGCCCGGGCCGGACGTGACCCCGGCGCAGCTGCGGGAGCGGTCCTGGTGGTCGGGGCCGGAGCTGTTCGTGCTGGTCGACGACTACGACCTGGTGTCCAGCGGCCCGGCGAACCCGCTGCGCGGCCTGGAGGAGCACCTGCCGCAGGCCCGCGACATCGGGCTGCACCTGGTGCTGGTCCGCCGTTCCGGCGGTGCCGCCCGGGCCCAGTACGAGCCGATCGTGCAGCGGCTGCGCGAACTCTCCACCGCCGGGCTGGTGATGAGCGGCAGCCCGGACGAGGGACCGCTTGTCGGGCAGGTCCGTCCCGGGCCGCTGCCGCCCGGGCGGGGCCGGCTGGTCACCCGGCGTGAGGGCGTACGCCTGCTCCAGTTGGCACATCTGCCCCCACCGTGAGCGTGTCCGGCGGAACGCCCCGCCGGGGAGGGGAAAACCGGTAATCTGCCGAGCAGCACGTGTCATGGACGATGAATGGCGGAGGATGTGACCAGGGTTCGGCACGGCTCCCCGACTGCGCTCAACCGGTTCGCCGGCCGGGCGTTGCTCGGTGTCGCGGCGACCGCCGTGACGGTCGTCGGCGCGGTGCCACCACCGGCGTCGGCCGCCCCGTCCCGACCGGTCGCCGTCGCCGCGCGGGCCGCCGGCACGCCGCTGGCCGAGCCGGGTTTCGTCCCGCTGGAGACCACGGCCCGGGCCGACCGGGTCCGCGACGACCAGTGGCAGCTCAATGAACTGCGGGCCAGCACCGCGTGGAGCGCCTCCACCGGCCGGGGGGTCACCGTCGCGGTGATCGACTCCGGTGTGGACGCCGCCCACCCGGATCTGGCCGGCCAGGTGCTGCCCGGCATCGACCTGGTCTCCCCCGCCGGCGCCGACGAGCCGGACCCGGTGGGTCATGGCACCACGGTGGCCAGCCTGATCGCCGGGCGCAACGACGACCGGAAGGGCGTGGCCGGGCTGGCCCCGGGTGCCCGCATCCTGCCCGTCCGGGTGCTCGACGACGAGAACCGCTACGACGACGCGATGATCGTCGCCAAGGGGGTGCGCTGGGCGGTCGACAACGGCGCCCGCGTGATCAACCTGTCCCTCGGTGGCAGCGGCGACAGCCCGGCGCTGGCTGCCGCGCTCGACTACGCCTTCGCCCGGGACGTGGTCGTGGTCGCCTGCACCGGCAACCTCGCCACCTCGTCCAGCCCCAAGGTCTGGTACCCGGCCCGGGAGCCCGGCGTGATCGCCGTGGCCGGGCTGGAGGGCAGCAGCGAGAACCTGTGGTCCGGCTCGATCACCGGGCACGCCACCACCCTCACCGCACCGGCCACCCGCCTGGTCGGGGCCCGTCCACCGGACGGTTACTGGGGGGTGCAGGGCACCAGCTTCGCCGCACCGCTGGTGGCGGCGACCGCCGCGCTGGTGCGCGCCCGGTTCCCGGAGATGTCCGCCGGGGACGTGGTCAACCGGCTGCTGACCACCGCGAAGGACATCGGCCCCACCGGTCGGGACGACCGCTTCGGGTACGGCCTGGTCGACCCGGTGGCCGCGGTGACCGCGGACGTGCCGCTGGTGCACCGCAACCCGCTCGACGACCAGGCCTCCCCCGGCGTGGTCGGCTTCGGCCCGGCACCCGGGTCGACCGACGACGCCCAGGCCGGCGGCACCGGCTCCGAGCCGCTCGGCTTCACCGCGCCCCGGCAGCACACCCGCTGGTCCGCCCAGCCGGCCGGCGCGGAGGACGACACCGCGCCGCGCCGGCTCTGGACCGGCGTGGCCATCCTCGTCGCCCTGGTCACCGGCACCGCGCTGATGATCCGCCGGTTCCGTCTCTGGGGCCGCTGACCCGGCCTGATCGGCCACCTCGCTGGGTAAGAGCTGACGCCATGAGCAATTCCGGCCAGCGCACCTCCGTACGCCCGTCGACCCGCTCCTGGCGGGGTCGACGCCTGGACCGCGACCACTCGCTGGGTCTGCGGCTGACCCTGGCCTCGGCGGCGGCGTTCCTGGTGCTGGTGCCGTTCGCGCTGCTGGCCGTGCTGGTGGTGGGCGCCTGGCCGCCGCTGCACCACCTGGACGCGGTGGTGACCGACGCGCTGTACCGCTACGCCGTCGACCACCCCGCCTGGGTGCGGGCGATGAACGGGTGGACCAACCTCTTCGGCCCGGGGCCGCTGCGGGTGGCGGCGCTGGCCCTGGTGGTCTGGCTGTGGACCCGCCGGGCCCGCCGGCTGGCCCTCTGGGTGGTCACCACGATGACCGTCGGCGGGCTGCTCGGCGCGCTGCTGAAACTGCTGGTCGGCCGGAGCCGGCCGGATCTGCTCGACCCGGTGGCCCGGGCGGCCGGCTTCGCCTTCCCGTCCGGGCACACGCTGAACGCCACCCTGGCCGCCGGCGTGCTGCTGCTGGTCTTCCTGCCGTACGCCCGGGGCCGGACGCCGGCGCGGGTGGCGCTCTGGGTGGCGGCGGTGCTGGTGGCCGGGGTGACCGGGCTGAGTCGGGTGGCGCTCGGCGTGCACTGGACCAGCGACGTGCTGGGTGGCTGGCTGCTCGGCGTGGCGGTGGTGGTGGCGACCTCCGCCGCGTTCACCACGTGGCGGGAGCGGACCGGCCGGCCCGCCGCCCGGCCCGCCGCCGAGGGCGTGCAACCGGAGCTGGCCGACGGCCGGAACGAGCCCGACGCGTAGTTGTGGCCCGGCGGGGGTAATGGGCGGCCCATGTCCGACTTCGCGGTGCAGGTCGTCAAGCGGGTGCTGGTGCCGGTGGCCCTGCTGCTCGCCTTCATGGTCCTGCTCGGGGTGCTGGTCACCCGGGTGCTGGACCGGGTCTGGCCGTTCACCGTGGAGGACGCGGTCAACCGGGAACTGGCCGCCGACCGCACCGGCGGCTGGAACGACGTCTCGCTGGTGTTCAGCACGCTCGCCAGCACCCAGGTGGTCGTCCTGGTCACCGTGGTGGCGGCGCTGGTCCTGCGGCTGGTGCTGCACCGCTGGCGGGAGCCGCTGTTCCTGTGCGCCGCGGTCAGCGCCCAGGCGCTGGTCTTCCTGCTGACCACGATGGCCATCGACCGGCGTCGCCCGGCCGTCGAGCAGATGGACGTCTCGCCGCCCACCTCCAGCTTCCCGTCCGGGCACACCTCGGCGGCGGTGGCGCTCTACGTCGGCATCGCGCTGCTGCTGGCGCTGCGGGCGAGGAGCACCGCCGCCAAGGTCACCTGGTGGGCCCTGCTGGTCCTGGTGCCGGTCGGGGTGGCGCTGACCCGGATGTACCGGGGCATGCACCACCCGAGCGACGTGGTGGCGTCCTTCGTCAACGGCGGCACCTGCGTGGCGGTGATGGCCCGGGCGGCGCTGGACCGGACGCTGAACTGGGGCCGGGCGCGGCTGCCCGGGGTCACCCCGTCGGGCGGGGACGTGGCCGCCGCCCGCGCCCGGAGCTGACCCCGGCCGCGGTCACCCGGCCGCCGCGGCGGGGCTCAGGTGCAGTCGCCCGTGCCCACCCCACGGGTACGCTCCGCGCCCTCCAACGCCACCGACCGCGCCTCCGCCGCGGTGACCGCGAAACCGGTGTTCGGGTCGTCCGCCGCCGCCGCGAAGATCACGCCGAGCACCAGGCCGTTGGAGGAGACCAGCGGGCCGCCGGAGTTGCCGCTGCGGACCAGCGCCCGGATCGTGTAGATCTCCCGGGTCACGTCGCCCGAGGAGTAGATGTCCGGCCCGGTGATCCGGTCGACGTCGCGCACCCGGGCCGGCCGCGCGTCGTACGGGCCGTCGAGGGGGAAGCCGAGCACGATCGCGTCCGAGCCGCTGCCGGCCTGCCCGGCGGCGAAGCGCAGGGACGGGCCGGGCAGCCCGGGCACGTGCAGCACGGCGAGGTCGCGGTCCGGGTCGTAGACGACCACCTCGCCGTCGTACCGCTCGCCGCGCAGTTCCACGGCGACGGAGCGGGTGCCGGCCACCACGTGCGCGTTGGTCATCACCCGGTCGTCGGCGTACACGAAGCCGGAGCCCTCGATGCGGCGCGCGCAGCTCGGCGCGGAACCCAGCACCTTGACCACCGACCGCTGGCTGTTCGCCACCACCTGGGAGCCGGCGAGGGCCGGGTCGGGCGGGGAGACCTGCCGCGCCTGGGTGCGGCCCAGGCCGTTGAAGACGTCCGGGAAGCCGTCGGTGTCCACCGTGTCGCGCAGGGCGGTGGAGAGCTCCTGGGCCCGGTCGGGCAGCACCCGGTCCACCACGGTCAGCAGCGCGCTGTTCTTGACCGAGGCGGACAGCCAGGGCAGCGGGGAGGAGGCCAGCGGGACGGCGACCAGCCAGGCCACCAGCATCACGGCGAAGAGCGAGACGAACGCGCCGCCGATGTCGTCGGCCCGCTTCGCCACGTCGTTGGTGATCGTCCTGCGCAGGTGCGAGCCGAGCCAACCGGCGAGCGCCTGCCCGAGCACGGCCAACCCGAAGACGGCGACCAGGGAGATCAGTACCCGGGTGCCGCTGTCGACGAACTGCCGGGCGAAGATCGGGCCGACCTGGAGGCCGAGGAGCGCGCCCAGGAAGAAGCCGGAGAGCGAGAGCGCCCCGATGGCGAAGCCCTGGCGGTATCCGCTGATCGCGAACACGAGCATGAGCAGGAGCAGGACGAGATCCACGACGGACACGCGTCAAGGGTACGGGCACCGGGCACGACCGGGGCGTTGCGCTTGCGGAACGTGACGGTCAGGTCAGCGGGCCAGCCATCTCGTCGACCTCGTCGGTGCCGGCGGAGGGCGCCGGGGTGGCCCCGACGGGCGGCAGTTCGATCACCCGGCCGCGCGGCCAGGGACGCGCCCAGCCCCCCATCTCGAGGAGCGTGGCGAGCACCCCGGCGGTGAAGCCCCAGACCAGCATGCCGCGCACGGAGAAGGCGGGCCCGATCCAGCCGCTCGGATGGCGTACCCGCATCCGGTTCTCCGGGTCGACCAGCTCGGCGACGGGCAGCCGGGCGACGTGGGCGACCTCGGCCGGCTCCCGGGGGTGCACCGGGTGCGGCGCGTGCCACCAGGCCAGCACCGGGGTCACCACGAAGTCGCTGACCGGGATCCACAGCCTGGGCAGCTCGGCCAGCACGGTCACGCTGGCCGGGTCGAGGCCGACCTCCTCGTTCGCCTCGCGCAGCGCGGTCGCGGAGGCGTCGGCGTCCTCCGGGTCGGCCGCGCCGCCGGGGAAGGCCGGCTGGCCGGCGTGGTTGCGCAGGGTCGCGGCCCGCTGGAGCACCAGCACGTCCGGGCCGACGCCGGGCTCCTCGCCGAGCAGCACCAGCACCGCGCTCTCCCGGCCGCCCTCCTCCGGGGTGGTGAGCCGGGTGAAGTCCTCCACCCGGGCGGTGCCGAGCCGGCCGAGCAGCGGGTCGATCCAGGCCGGCGGGCGGGTCATGCGGCAACCTCCACGCCGAGGTGCTGCCGGACCAGCGCGGCGAGCCGGGCGTCGTCGAGGGCGCCGGTGGCGTCGGTGTGGCGTACCCGGCCCTGCGCGTCGACGAGGAGGGTCAGCGGAAGGGCGTTGCGCCCCAGCTCGCGTTGCAGCGCCTCGCCCTGGTCGAACAGCATCGGGAAGCGGATGCCGTAGTCCTCGCCGATGGACTGGGCGGCGCTGCGGGTGTCCCGGCTGTTGACGCCGATCACCTGGAGCCGGCCGGCCGCACGCTCGCTGAGCCGCTGGAAGGCGGGCAGCTCCTTGCGGCAGGGCGGGCACCAGGAGGCCCAGACGTTGACCACGGCGGGGCCCCGGACGTCCCGCAGCGCCACCGGCGTGCCGCCGGTGAAGCAGGAGAGAATCAGGCCGGGCAGCATCGCCCCGGCACCGCCCGCCCCGACGGCTCCGCTGGCGGCCGGCGCGGCGGCACCTGACGGGGTGGCGGCACCGGCCGTGGCCGGCGGGCGGGTCAGCGTCGCGCAGTCGGCGAACGGCGAGGGGCGTTCGGCCCGGGCGGTCGGGGTGGTGGCGCTGCCCTGACCGGTGGCGGTGCAGCCGGCGACGGCCAGCACCGCCGGGACGAGCAGGGCAGCCAGCCGCCGGTTCACGGCACCTCCGCGGCGACGGCCTGCCGCGGCACCAGCTCGGGGTCGACCCCGGCGGCGGCCGCGAGGTCCCGGGCCCGGGGGCCCTTGAGCAGCTTCGCGGCGGCGGCCGGCTCGGTCGGCCCGGTCCCGTACGACGGGCAGAGCTTCGCCAGCGTGCAGGCCCCGCAGGCCGGCTTGCGGGCGTGGCAGACCCGCCGGCCGTGGAAGATGATCCGGTGCGAGAGCATGGTCCACTCGCGCTTGGGGAAGAGCGCGCCGATCTCGTGCTCGATCTTCACCGGGTCGGTCTGCGCGGTCAGCTTCCAGCGCTGCACGAGCCGCTGGAAGTGGGTGTCGACGGTGATCCCCGGGACGTCGAAGGCGTTGCCGAGGATGACGTTGGCGGTCTTGCGGCCGATCCCGGGCAGCGTCACCAGGTCGGCCAGCCGGCCGGGGACCGTGCCGTCGTACCGCTCGACCAGGGCCTGGCCCAGCTTGATCAGCGAGTCCGTCTTGTTGCGGTAGAAGCCGGTCGGCCGGATCAGCTCCTCCAGCTCCGCTCGGTCGGCCCCGGCGTAGGCCGCCGCCGTCGGGTAGCGGACGAAGAGCTTCGGGGTGACCTCGTTGACCTTCTTGTCGGTGCACTGCGCGGAGAGGATGGTGGCGACGGCCAGCTCCAACGCGTTGGAGTGGTCGAGCTCACAGTGCGCGTCGGGGTGCGCCTCGGTCAGCGCCCGGCCGATCCGCCGGGCGCGCCGGGTCCGGCCGAGGTCCGTCTCGGTGGAGCTGATGGTCACGCCGGCCAGCCTACGTCGCCGGGACGACCACCCGCCGGGCCCACGCCCGGCTCAGCCGGCCTGCGGCGCGCTGATCCTGCCCTCGGCGTCGAACCGGGCCCCGGTACGCGGGAAGTCGGCCCGGCTGAGCTGCTTGACCAGCCCGAGGCCCTGGTCGGCGGAGTCCATGGTCGGCTTGCCGACGGAGTTCATTCGGGTGGAGGTGAAGGAGCCGCCGGCGAAGCTGCCGTCCGGCTTGAGCGACACCTTGAGCACCCCGCCCCAGCCGAGCCGCCCGCTCGGGTTGAGCGACCGGCCGCCGCCGGCGAAGTTGCCGAGGCTGTAGGCGATCAGCCGGCCCTGGTAGAACTCCATGCCGCGCAGCACGTGCGGGCCGTGCCCGACGATCAGGTCCGCCCCGGCGTCGATCATGGCGTGGGAGAACTTCACCGGGTCGCCCCGGTTCTCGCCGTAGAACAGCTCGGTGCCCGGCTTGACCTTGGTCCGGTCGGCGCCCTCGGCACCCATGTGCACCTGCACCACCACGAGGTCGGCCATCGTGGCGGCCTTCTCGATGACCGCCGTCGCCGCGTCGATGTCGGTCAGGCTGTTCGACCAGGGGTACGACGAGAAGCCGGCCACCGCGATCTTGACGCCCTTGACCTCCACCACGGTGATCTGGTCCGGCGCGCCGGTGTGCTTGAGGCCCTGCTTCTCCAGCGCCTTCTGGGTGTTCGCGTACCCCTGCGGGCCGTAGTCGTAGCCGTGGTTGTTGGCCTGGTTGAGCAGCTCGAAGCCGGCGTCCTTGAGGTGGGCGGCGTAGCTGGACGGGGCCCGGAACTGGAAGCAGGCGGTGGAGTTGGCCCCGCACTTGCCGGTGCCGGTGTCCTCGGTCAGCGGCTCCTCCAGGTTGCCCATCACCAGGTCGGCGTCGAGCGCGTCGGAGATCTCGTCGAAGAAGCCCCGCCCGCCGTTGGCGGGGAGCCGGGAGGGGGCGTTGCCCATGATGATGTCGCCGGTCGCCGAGAGCGAGACGGCCTCGCCGGCCGGCTCCGAGGCGCCGCCGGACGGGACCGGCGCACCGGTGGCGCCCCCGCCGCCACCGCGCTGCCAGACCGGCGTGGCGTCGTCGTCCGACGTGCTACAGCCGGCGGTGAGCAGCACGGCGAGGACCGCGCCGACGGCGAGTGCGGCACGGCGGCGGGCCCTGGCAGGCGCGGGAGCGGACATCGCTGGCGACCCTACCCGGTAGGTAACGGCACGACGATGGCCTTTCGGACCAAAGTTCAGCCCGCCCGCCGGTCGGACCAGGGCACGCAGGGCACCGACCCGCCGTCGCGGACGGCGGCGTGCACGGCCCGGGCCAGCGGGGCGCCCCAGGTGGACCGGGGGCCGCCGTAGGGCTCGGCGGGGCCGTCGGCCGGGCAGAGGACGGTGACCGCGTCGGTGGGCGTACCGGTGGCGGGCAGGCCGAGTTCCCAGATCGCCTGGGCCTTCGCCTCGGTCGCCGTGGCGACGGCGTTGACCAGCGCGGCGTCGCCGAGCGCCGCCGGGACGTACACGACGATGTTGACCGTGCCCACCCGCTGGGCCGGCGCCGCCGGGGCCGGCGCGGCGGCCCAGACCGGCATGCCCAGCCCGACCGTCGCCCAGGCCCGCACGCCGGTGTCGGCCCGGGCCACCACCTCGGCGACGTCCACCCCGGTGAGCAGGCCGATCCCGGGTCCGGCCAGGCCGAGGCCGCCGGCCAGCGCGGCGAGGTGGGCGGCCGGGTCGTCCCGGTGGTACGACATCGGCACGGTCGCGTTCACCACCCAGTTCCGGACGCCGATCCCGCCGCCGAGCGGGCCGGAACTGGCCGCCCGCAGGGGCGCCCCGGCGCGCCACACCAGCAGCGGGATGTCCCGGCCGTCCTCGGGACGGCTGGTCAGGGTGGGGTCGCTCAGCACGCCCGTCACCCTACGGCCATCGACGGCGACGCCCGGTCACCACCCGGACACGGCCGCGCGATACTAGCCCCTGATCAGGGCGGGAAGGTTACGTCCAAGGATCAAGATTCCAGGGGTGCGCCTCTGATTCGTGCTCACGTGCGCCTAGACTTGTCGGCGCGCGAGGGATAAGCGGACGGCGGACCCCGCCGACGGACGGCGACGCGCAACCGGAGGTGCGCGATGGACGAGGTACTGGCCCGCAGCGGGATCTTCCAGGGTGTCGACCCGGAGGCTGCCGAGGCGCTCGCCAAGGAGATGGAGACGATCGACGTCCGCAAGGGCGAGATCGTGTTCAACGAGGGCGAGCCCGGCGACAGTCTCTACATCCTCCTGTCAGGCAAGATCAAGGTCGGGCGTCGGGCGGCCGACGGCCGGCAGAACCTGATCGCCGTGATGGGCCCGTCGGACATGGTCGGTGAGCTGTCGCTCTTCGACCCCGGTCCGCGTACGGCCACGGCCACCGCGGTCACCGACACCCGGCTGGTGCGGCTGCGCAAGCAGGCGCTGCGGCCCTGGCTGAACAACCGGCCCGAGATCGCCGAGCAGCTGCTGCGGGTGCTGGCCCGCCGGCTCCGCCGGACCAACGACTCGCTGGCCGACCTGATCTTCACCGACGTGCCGGGCCGGGTCGCCAAGAACCTGCTCCAGATGGCCGGCCGCTTCGGCACCCGCGACGGCGGCGTGCTGCGGGTGACCCACGACCTCACCCAGGAGGAGATCGCCCAGCTCGTCGGCGCCTCCCGGGAGACGGTCAACAAGGCGCTGGCCGACTTCGCCTCGCGGGGCTGGCTGCGGCTGGACGGCAAGAGCATCATCATCCTCGACCCGGAGCGTCTGGCCCGCCGCGCGCGGGTCTGACCCGATCGACGACCGAGGCCAGGGAACACTCCAGGGTGTCCCTGGCCTCGTCGTGTCCGGGGTTTCTCTGCCGGGCGCAGAATTCCTCGACATCGTGACGGCCGCCCGGCACGGTGAGCGCATGCTCGAACGCGTAGCCGTACTCTCCGACATCCACGGGGCGCTGCCCGCGCTGGAGGCCGTCCTGGCCGAGCCGGACGTGGCCGCCGCCGACCTAATCGTGCTCACCGGTGACATCGCGGCCGGACCGCAGCCGGTCGAGGTGCTGGACCTGCTCGCCGACCTCGGCGACCGGGCCTGCTGGGTGGGCGGCAACGCCGACCGGGAGCTGGTCGAGGCCCGGGCCGGTCGGAGCTCTCCGATCGCGGTCTCGAACTGGGCCGCCCAGCAGCTCCGGGACGATCAGGCGGCCCGGCTGGCGGCGCTGCCGCTGACGGTGACCTTGGAGGTGGCCGGCCTCGGTCCGGTGCTCTTCTGCCACGCCACGCCCCGCGACGACGAGGAGGTGGTGCTGGTGGACTCCCGGATGGACCGCTGGGCCGAGGTGCTCGCCGGGGTGCCGGCCGAGGTGGGCACGATCGTCTGCGGGCACACCCACATGCCGTTCACCCGCCTGGCCGACCGGCGGCTGGTGGTCAACCCGGGCAGCATCGGGATGCCGTACGGCGGCGCCGGAGCCTGGTGGGCCCTGCTCGGACCGGGCGTGCAACTGCGCCGCACCCCGTTCGACGTGGATGCCGCCTGCGCCCGGGTCGCCGCCGAGTCGGGTTTCCCCGAAGCCGCCGAGTGGGCCGACGAGTACCTGCGCTCCCGGCACAGCGACGCCGACGCGCTCACCGTGTTCGGCCCCAGGGACGGTCGCTGACCCCGGCGAACCTGAGCAGAGAACTCCGCCGTGCGATGCTGCGCGGCTCACGCGGCCGGCGCGGCCGGTGCGGCCGGTGCGCCTGGGCACGGCCGGTGCGGCCCGCGCGGTGGCCGGTGCGGGCGGCTGTCAGGGCTCGTCCCATCGCCCGGTTCACTGGCGGGTCCTTTCGAGCTGATGACGTAAACGGATCGCCCGCTGAGTCGAATACGTCATCAGCTCCAAAGGACCGCAACACCACCACAAGGACCGGGAAGAGGTCGTTCTCGCGGGCCGAAAACAGACCCGGGCAAGGCCGGAGCGGACCCAGGCGGGCGGCCCCTGGGCGGGCGGCGCGGACCCGGGCGGGCGCGCGGGGCGGTGAAAGCAGAAAAAGTCAGGCTTGACTGTTTGTTTCGGGGGCGGCACGCTGTCCCCGTGTCCACCGCATCGACGCGCGTCCCTCAGCAGGAGCGCAGCCGCGCCACCCGGGCCCGGCTGCTCGAGGCGACCGTCGACTGCCTGGTGGAGTACGGCTGGTCCGGCACCACCACCACAGTGGTCGCGGCCCGGGCCGGCGTCTCCCGCGGCGCGCAGCTGCACCACTACCCGACCAGGGCGGCCCTGGTGACCGCCGCCGTCGCCCACCTCGCCGACCGACGGGCGGCGGAGCTGCGCACCGAGGCGGAGGCCCTGCCGGCCGGGCCACAGCGGCTCGACCGGGTGGTCGACCTGCTCGGCGTGGCCTTCACCGGGCCGCTCTTCGTCGCCGCGCTGGAGCTCTGGGTCGCCGCCCGCACCGACGCCGAGCTGCGCCGCGCCCTGGTGCCGCTGGAGGCCCGGGTCGGCCGGGAGATGCACCGGCTGACCGTGGCGCTGCTCGGCGTGGACGAGCGCCGCCCCGGCGTACGGGAGGCCGTGCAGGCCACCCTCGACCTGCTCCGCGGACTGGGCGTGGCCAACCTGCTCAACGACGACTCGGCCCGCCGTACCGCCCTGCTGCACACCTGGAAACGCCAGCTCGCCGCCCTGCTCACGCCCGATGCCGGCCCACCGGGGCGCGCCACGCCGGGGCCCGAGCGCGACAGGCAGTGACCCGCCCGTCCTGACCGGCACACCCCGCCCCCGGAGGCACCATGGTCGACCTGACAGCACTGCTCGCGGATCTGGCCGCCGAGTCCGAGCAGCTCGACGCCCTCGTCGCGCCGCTGCCGCCGCAGGCGTGGGCGCGGCCCACCCCCGCTCCCGGGTGGACAGTCGGCCACCAGATCGCCCACCTCGCCTGGACCGACGAGATGGCCCGGCTCGCCGCCACCGACGTCGACGCCTTCTACGCCTCGGTCACCTCGGCGCCGGACGTGAGCCGGCTCGTCGACGACGGCGCGGAGCGGTTCCTGGCCCCGCCGGCCGAGCTGCTGGCCCGCTGGCGTGCCGGCCGGGCCGCGCTCATCGACGCCCTCACGGCCGTCCCCGCCGGGGAGAAGTTGCCCTGGTACGGCACCCGGATGTCGCCCGCCTCGATGGCCACCGCCCGGATCATGGAGACCTGGGCGCACGGCGAGGACGTGGCCGACGCGCTGGGCGTCACCCGCGCCCCGACCGCCCGGCTGCGGCACGTCGCCCACCTCGGCTTCCGTACCCTCGGGCACGGCTTCGCCGCCCACGGCCGGACGCTGCCCACGGCCCCGGTCCGGGTCGAACTGACCGCGCCGGCGAGCGCGAGCGATGCGCTCGCGAGCCCCGCAGCCGCGAGCGCGGACGGCTCGGCCGGCGACGTCTGGGCCTTTGGGCCGGCGGACGCGGCGGACCGGGTCACCGGCCCGGCGCTCGACTTCTGCCTGCTGGTCACCCAGCGCCGGCACCGCGCCGACCTGGCCCTGACCGCCACCGGCGCCACCGCCGACGAGTGGCTGGACGTGGCGCAGGCCTTCGCCGGGCCGCCCGGCGCCGGCCGGGAGCCGCGCCCGGCGAGCGGCGCCGGAGCCCCGGCATGAGCGCCCCGCTCCGGGTCGGCAACGCCTCCGGCTTCTACGGCGACCGCGCCACGGCCTGGCGGGAGATGCTCGACGGCGGCGAGCTGGACGTGCTCACCGGCGACTACCTGGCCGAGCTGACCATGCTGATCCTCGGCCGCGACCGGATGCGCGACCCCGCCCTGGGATACGCGAAGACGTTCCTCCGCCAGATGGAAGGCTGCCTCGGCACCGCGCTGGACCGGGGCGTGCGGATCGTGACCAACGCCGGCGGGCTGAACCCGGCCGGCCTGGCCGCCGCGATCGGCTCGCTCGCCGACCGGCTCGGCCTCACCGCCCGGATCGGGTACGTCGAGGGCGACGCCCTCGCCCGTCCCGACGCGCTCACCGCGAACGTCTATCTCGGCGCGTTCGGCATCGCCGCCTGCCTCGACGCCGGGGCGGACGTGGTGGTCACCGGCCGGGTCACCGACGCCTCGCTGGCCGTCGGGCCGGCGATCGCCCGGTTCGGCTGGGGCCGGGACGACCTGGACGCGCTGGCCGGGGCGACCGTCGCCGGGCACCTGATCGAGTGCGGGGCGCAGGTCACCGGCGGCAACTTCAGCTTCTTCACCGAGCTGCCCGACGGCGGCCACCGACCCGGTTTCCCGATCGCGGAGATCCACCCGGACGGTTCCTCGGTGCTCACCAAGCACCCCGGCACCGGCGGCGCGGTCACCGTCGAGACCGTCACCGCGCAGCTGCTGTACGAGGTGGGCGGCCCGGCGTACCTGGGGCCGGACGTGGTTACCCGGCTGGACACGGTACGGCTGCACCAGGACGGGCCCGACCGGGTCCGCGTCTCCGGCGTCCGGGGCACGCCGCCGCCGGACACCCTCAAGGTCGGCGTCAACAACCTCGGCGGGTTCCGCAACTCGATGACCTTCGTCCTCTGCGGACTGGACGTCCCCGCCAAGGCGGCCCTGGTACGAGGGCAGCTCGAGGAGGCGGTCGGCAAGGAAGGGCTGGAGTTCACGCTGGCCCGCACCGACCACCCGGACGCGGCCGACACCGAGGCGGCGAGCGCGCTGCTGCACGTACACCTGCGCGACGGTGACAAGGCGCGGGCCGGGCGGGCCTTCTCGGCGGCCGCGGTGGAGCTGGCCCTGGCCTCCTACCCCGGCTGCACGCTGACCACGCTGCCCGGCGACGCCACCCCGTACGGCGTCTTCACCGCCGACACCGTGCCCCAGGACGCCGTCGAGCACGTCGCGATACTGCCCGGCGGGGAACGGGTGCCGATCCCGCCGCCGACCCGGACCGACGCCGCCGCCGCGCACGCCACGGAGGTCGTACCGGACACCGGCGGTGCGCCGACACGGCCGGCGGGCACCGGCCCCACCCGACGGGCGCCGCTGGGCGAACTGGTCGGGGCGCGCTCCGGCGACAAGGGCGGCGACGCCAACCTGGGCGTCTGGGCCCGCACCGACGCCACGTACGCCTGGCTGCGCGGCTGGCTCACCGTCGAGCGGCTGGCCGAACTGCTGCCGGAGACCGCCCCGCTGACCGTGGAGCGGTACGAGCTGCCCCACCTGCGGGCGGTCAACTTCGTGGTGCGGGGCCTGCTCGGGCAGGGCGTGGCCGCCTCCACGCGGTTCGACCCGCAGGCCAAGACCCTCGGGGAGCTGCTGCGCTGCCGGGTCGTCGACCTGCCCGCAGACCTGCCGACGGGTCCACCGGAACGAGTCGGGGAGGCCGGCGCATGACCATCGTGGACACCCCGGAACGGCGGCAGCTGCGCGAGCTGACCCGGGCCTTCGTCACCCGGGAGGTGCTGCCGCACCTGGCCGACTGGGAGCGGGCCGGCGAGGTGCCGCGCGAGCTGCACGCCACCGCCGCGAAGATCGGCCTGCTCGGCATCGGGTTCCCCGAGTCGGTCGGCGGCAGCGGCGGCGACCTGCTCGACTCGATCGTCGTCACCGAGGAGATCATCCGCTCGGGCGGCTCGTCGGGGCTGATCGCGGCGCTCTTCACGCACGGCATCGCGCTGCCGCACATGGTCGCCGCCGCCGGCGGCCAGAGCGGTGGCCTGCTCCGCGGCCGGCTCGGGGGCGGCCAGCTCCGGGGCGACGACGACCTGGTCGACCGGTACGTCCGGCCCACCCTGGCCGGGACGATGATCGGCGCGTTGGCGATCACCGAGCCGGACGGCGGCTCGGACGTCGCCGCGATCCGCACCACCGCCCGCCGCGACGGCGACCACTACGTGGTGAACGGCTCGAAGACCTACATCACCAGCGGAGTGCGCGCCGACTTCGTGACCACCGCGGTCTGCACCGACTTCCCGGGCAGCGGCGAGCTCAGCCTGCTGGTCATCGACAAGGGCACGCCCGGCTTCACCGTCGGGCGCCGGCTGGAGAAGCTGGGCTGGCACTGCTCGGACACCGCAGAACTGTCCTTCGTCGACGTCCGGGTGCCGGTGACCAACCGGATCGGCGAGGAGAACACCGGCTTCCTCGCGATCATGCAGCACTTCGCCGCGGAGCGGCTCTCGCTGGCCACCCAGGCGTACGCGACCGCGCAGCGCTGCGTGGAGCTGGCCACCCGCTGGTGCCGGGACCGGGCCACCTTCGGCCGCCCGCTGGCCAGCCGGCAGCTGATTCGGCACCGGCTCGCCGAGATGCACACCCGCGCCGAGGCGGCCCGGGCGTACGTGCACGAGGTGGCCACCCGGGTCGCGGCGGGCGAGCCGGTGGTGACCGAGGTGGCGATGGCGAAGAACGTCGCGGTGGCCGCCTGCGACCAGGTGGTCGACCAGGCGCTGCAACTGCACGGCGGCTTCGGCTACCTGCGCGACGCCGAGGTGGAGCGGCACTACCGGGACGCCCGGATCCTCGGCATCGGCGGCGGCACCACCGAGATCATGAACGAGATCATCGCGAAGGGCATGGGCCTGTGAGCACACTGGACAGCACACTCGACCCCGCCTCGCCGACCTACCGGGCCAACCGGGAGGCGCTGCTGGAACGCCTCGCCGAGCTGGACGCCACGCTGGACCGGGCCCGGGCCGGCGGTGGCGAGAAGTACGTGACCCGGCACCACGCGCGCGGCAAGCTGCTCCCCCGGGAGCGGATCGAGCTGCTGCTCGACCCGGACAGCCCGTTCCTGGAGCTGTCCCCGGTGGCGGCGTACGGCACCGACTTCCCGGTCGGGGCCAGCGTGGTGACCGGCATCGGCGTGGTCGAGGGCGTGGAGTGCCTGGTCGTCGCCAACGACCCGACGGTACGCGGCGGCGCGGTCAACCCCTGGTCGCTGGCGAAGACCCGGCGGGCCGGGGAGATCGCCCTGGCCAACCGGCTGCCGATGGTCAACCTGGTCGAGTCGGCCGGCGCCGACCTGCCCACCCAGGCGGAGATCTTCATCCCGGGCGGCCGGGTGTTCCGCGACCTGACCCGGCTCTCCGCGGCGAAGATCCCCACGGTCAGCGTGGTCTTCGGCAACGCCACCGCCGGCGGCGCGTACGTGCCCGGGATGTCCGACCACGTCATCATGATCCGGGACCGTTCGCAGGTGTACCTGGCCGGCCCGCCGCTGGTGAAGATGGCCACCGGCGAGGTCACCGACGACGAGTCCCTCGGCGGGGCGGCGATGCACGCCTCGACGTCCGGGTTGGCCGACTTTCTCGCCGAGGACGAGCGGGACGGCATCCGGCTGGCCCGGCAGTGCGTGCGCCGGCTCAACTGGCGCAAGCAGGGCCCGTCGCCGCGCACCGGAGTCCCCCAGCCTCCCAAGTACGACCCGGAGGAGCTGCTCGGCATCGCCAGCGCCGACCTCAAGGTGCCCTTCGACCCCCGCGAGGTGCTGGCCCGGGTCCTCGACGGCAGCGAGTTCGACGAGTTCAAACCGGCCTACGGCACGGCGCTGGTCACCGGCTGGAGCGAGCTGCACGGGTACCCGGTCGGGGTGCTGGCCAACGCCCGGGGCGTGCTGTTCAGCGAGGAGGCGCAGAAGGCGGCCCAGTTCATCCAGCTCGCGAACGCCGCCGACATCCCGCTGGTCTTCCTGCAGAACACCACCGGCTACATGGTCGGCACCGAGTACGAGCAGCGCGGCATCATCAAGCACGGCGCGTTGATGATCAACGCGGTCTCGAACTCGAGGGTGCCGCACCTGACGGTCAACCTGGGCGCCTCCTACGGCGCCGGCAACTACGGCATGTGCGGCCGGGCGTACGAGCCGCGATTCCTGTTCACCTGGCCGAACGCGAAGTCGGCGGTGATGGGGCCGGCGCAGCTCGCCGGGGTGCTCTCCATCGTCGCCCGGCAGGCCGCCGCCGCCCGGGGGCGCTCCTTTGACGAGGAGTCCGACGCGGCGATGCGGATGATGGTCGAGCAGCAGATCGAGTCCCAGTCCGGCGCGCTCTTCCTCTCCGGCCGGCTCTACGACGACGGGGTGATCGACCCCCGGGACACCCGTACCGTCCTCGGGCTCTGCCTGTCGGCGATCCACAACGGACCGGTGAAGGGCGCCGACGGTTTCGGCGTCTTCCGGATGTAGAGGGGCCACTCATGATCAACCGACTGCTCGTGGCCAACCGGGGCGAGATCGCCCGCCGGGTCTTCGCCACCTGCCGGGCGCTCGGCGTCGAGACGGTCGCCGTGCACTCGGACGCCGACGCCGACGCGCCGTTCGTGGCCGAGGCCGACCACGCGGTGCGCCTGCCGGGAAACACGCCGGCCGAGACGTACCTGCGGATCGAGAAGATCCTGGACGCGGCCCGGCGGACCGGCGCGGACGCCGTCCACCCGGGTTACGGCTTCCTCGCCGAGAACGCCGAGTTCGCCGCGGCGGTGACCGACGCGGGGCTGACCTGGGTCGGCCCACCGGCCAAGGCGATCGCCGCGATGGGCGACAAGATGGAGGCGAAGGCGCTGCTCGCCGAGGCGGGCGTGCCGATGCTGCCGACCTGGACCGACCCCGACCAGATCACCGACTTCCCGGTGCTGGTCAAGGCGTCCGCCGGCGGCGGCGGGCGGGGCATGCGCGTGGTCCGCGACGCCGCCGACCTCGCCGAGGCCGTCGCCTCCGCGCGCCGCGAGGCGGCCGCCGCGTTCGGCGACGGCACGGTCTTCGTCGAGCGGTACGTGGAGCGCGGCCGGCACGTCGAGGTGCAGATCTTCGGCGACACCCACGGCACCGTGGTCGCCCTGGGCGAGCGGGACTGCTCGATCCAGCGCCGGCACCAGAAGATCGTCGAAGAGGCCCCGGCCGTCGTCGGGCCGCAGCTGCGGCAGCGGCTGCACGAGGCGGCGGTCGCCGCCGGCCGGGCCGTCGACTACGTCGGTGCGGGCACGGTGGAGTTCCTGCTCGCCCCGACCGGCGAGTTCTTCTTCCTGGAGATGAACACCCGACTCCAGGTGGAGCACCCGGTCACCGAGGCGGTCACCGGACTGGATCTGGTCCGGCTGCAACTGCTGGTCGCCGAGGGCGAGCCGCTGCCGGTGGCGGCGACCCCGCCGACCGACGGCCACGCGATCGAGGTACGCCTCTGCGCGGAGGACCCGGCCCAGGGCTTCCGTCCCGCGACCGGCACGTTGCACCGGTTCGCCGTCCCGGGGGTGGCCGGCGCGTTCGCCCCGACGAAGGGGCTGCGACTGGACTCGGGCGTGACGGACGGCTCGACGGTGGGCGTGCACTACGACTCGATGCTGGCCAAGCTGGTCGCCTGGGCGCCGACCCGGGCGGAGGCGGTCCGGGCGCTGGCGGGTGCGCTGGCCCGGGCCGAGTTCCACGGCGTCGCCACCAACCGGGACCTGCTGGTCCGGGTACTGCGCAGCGCTGAGTTCGCGGCGGCCGAGGCGGACACCGGCTTCCTGGACCGGCACCCCGAGGTCTTCGCCCCGCTGCTCCCCGCCGACCGGTCGCCGCTAACGGCGCTGGCCGCCGCGCTCGCCTCGGCCGCCGCCCGCCGCGCCGAGGCGGGCGTGCTCGCCGGGCTCCCCTCCGGCTGGCGGAACGTGCCGGCGTTCCCCCAGGTCACCCGCTACGCCGGGCCGGACGGCGGCGAGATCGAGGTGCGCTACCGGCTGGACCGCGCCGGCGCACTGGCGCAGTGGCACACCGACCCCGGCGTGACCTCGGCCGACGGGCCGCCGGCGGGGCCAGGGCCCGCGGCGGGGGCCGACCCGGTCGGAGCCGACCGGTCCGGGCAGCCGCCGACGGTCGCGCTGGTGCAGGCGAGGCCGGACCGGGTCGTGCTCGACGTGGACGGCGTGCGCCGGGCGTTCCGCGTACACCGGGTGGGGTCGGCGGTCTTCGTGGACGGCCCGGACGGGGCGACGAGCCTGACCGAGCTGCCCCGGTTCCCCCTGCCCACCACGGAGCTGGCGGCCGGGTCGCTGCTGGCGCCGCTGCCCGGCGCGGTGAGCCGGCTGCACGTGGCGGTCGGTCAGCGGGTCGCCGCCGGCGACCTGCTGCTGACCCTGGAAGCGATGAAGCTCGAACACCCCGTGCTCGCCCCGACCGACGGCGTGGTCGCCGAACTGCCGGTGCCGGCCGGCGGCCAGGTCGACACCGGCGCCGTGCTGGCCGTGGTCAACCCCGAGGAGGACCCGCGATGAACTTCGACCTCACCCCAGAGCAGGACCAGCTCCGCGACGCCGTCCGCGCGCTGGGCCGCAGGTACGGTCACTCCTATTTCGTGGCGAAAGCGAAGTCGGGGGAACACACCACCGAGCTGTGGAGCGAGGCCGGCCGGCTCGGCTACCTCGGCGTCAACATCCCCACCGAGTACGGCGGCGGGGGCGGCGGCATCACCGAACTGGCCCTCGTCTGCGAGGAGCTGGCGGCGGCGGGCTGCCCGCTGCTGCTGCTGGTGGTCTCCCCGGCCATCGCCGCCACGGTGATCAACAAGCACGGCACCGACGAGCAGCGCAAGCGCCACCTGCCCGGCCTGGCCGACGGCACCCAGAAGATCGTCTTCGCGATCACCGAGCCGGAGGCCGGCTCGAACTTCCACCGGCTCGGCACGGTGGCCCGCCGCGACGGCGACGACTGGCTGCTCTCCGGCCGCAAGTGCTACATCTCGGGGGTCGACGAGGCGCAGTACGTGCTGGTCGTGGCCCGTGTCGCCGTCGGGGACGGCCCGGGCGGCTCAGGGGACGCGTCCCCTCAGAAGCTGAAGCCGGCGCTGTTCATCGTGCCGACCGACGCGCCGGGGCTGACCCGCTCCAAGCTGGACATGGAGATCCTCTCCCCGGAGAACCAGTTCCTGCTCTACCTCGACGACGTGCGGCTGCCCGCCGACGCGCTGGTCGGCGAGTCCCTGGACGCCGGACTGCCGGCGCTGTTCGCCGGGCTCAATCCGGAGCGGATCACCGTCGCCGCGATGGGCGCTGGCACCGGCCGGTACGCGATCGAGCGGGCCAGCGAGTACACCGCGACCCGCAAGGTCTGGGGTGGGCGGAGCATCGGCTCGCACCAGGGCGTGGCCCATCCCCTCGCACACGCGGCGGTGCAGGTGGAACTGGCCCGACTGATGATCCACAAGGCGGCCACCCTCTACGACGCCGGCCGGGACCTGGAGGCCGGCATCTCCGGCAACATGGCCAAGTACGCCGCCGGCGAGGCCGCCGCGCTGGCCGTGGACACCGCCGTGCAGGCCCTCGGCGGGGCCGGCATGACCACCGAGTACGGCGTGGCCACCCTGCTCGGCGCGGTACGCGCCGGCCGGATCGCCCCGGTCAGCCGGGAGATGATCCTCAACTTCGTCGCCCAGCACGTCCTTGGCCAGGACAAGTCCTACTGAGCGAGTTCGACTCCCGGGCCGGGCCCGCTGGCCAGAATCCCCCGGCCCGGGCGGTCAGAAGCGGCGGAGGCCGATCGGTGGTCCAGCCGTCGTGGCGGTGGAGCTCAGCGCACGGCGCGGCAGGCGGCGTCGATGCGGTGCACCGGGCGCACCCGCCGGCCCGTCCCCTCCAGCAGCGAGTCCTCGACGTGGAAGTCGCGGATGCGCAACCGGTGCCGGGGCAGCTCCTCCTCGCTGGGGCAGAGCACCTGGGCGCGCACCTGGTCCACCGGCACGTAGCGGACGCCGCCGCGCTCCTGGAGCAGCACCACGTTGACGTCGTCCACGGTCACCACGTGCCCCCGGACGTCCTCGGTGACGCCGGGCGTCGACTCCACGGTGGTGACGGTGAGCGGTAGCACCGGCGTGCTGATCACCGGCAGCGCGGCCCAGACCAGCATGGCGAGTACGGCCGCCTCGGTCAGCGACGCCAGTGGCCGGATCACCGCCGCCGGCAGCGGACCGGTGACGCCGAGCGCGAGCAGTGGCGGCGCGACGAGCAGCAGCAGGGCCAGCAGTTCCCCCTGCCGCCAGGCGTCCCGCAGGGTCGGCGCGAGCAGCCAGGCGTACCCGACGAACAGGGCGGCGAGCAGCAGCAGCCGGGGCGCGACCTGCTCGTGCAACCGGGCCGGGGTGAGCTGGAAGGCGGCGACGAACGCCGGGATCAGCAGCGGCAGGTAGAGCAGCTGCCAGGTGACCAGGGCGAGCAGGAAGCTGGCGACCACGAACCAGGCCGGGGTGATGTCCACCCAGCGGGCGAAGAGCGGCCGGCGGAAGCTGGCCGGCATCCGCTCCACGCTCACCCGGAGCACCGCGCCGAGCGCGAAGACCGCGACCAGGCCCGTGGAGAGCAGGCGGGCGGCCGTGGTGAGGAAGCCGGCCAGCAGGTTCACCGGGCCGACGTTCGCCACCAGGAGCAGGGTGGTCTGGAGTTCGCCGCCGGCCTCGACGCCGAGCCGGAGCACGGAGAAGATCGCCGGCACGCCGACCACGGCCGTCCAGAACGACTGGCTGGCCCGGGCCCGCCGCTCGGCCGGGTCGCTCCCCTCCCGCGCCGGCCCGGCGGGGCCCACGTCACGCTGGGCGGGCACCGCCGGGGCGCTCACCGCCGGGGCGCCTTGTCGTCGAAGTCGACCAGCTTGGGTACGTCCAGCGGCTGCGGCTGTGACTTCGGCGCCTTCATCCAGGGCCCCAGCGTTCGGTTGTACGCGGTCAGCCAGGGGCTGCTGATCCCGCTGCGCCCCTGCTGGTAGCTCTTGTCGAGGAAGAAGGCGACCAGGTCGCGCAGGGCCGGATCGCCGATCGGCACCCCGATGCCGAGCGTCTCGCTGGTGCCGAACGGCATGTCGACGATCTCGAACTCGGTCGGGTACTGGGAGAGGAAGCCGGCGAGGATGGTCTCGTCGGAACTGACCGCGTCGTACCGCCCCTCGCGGATGCCGTTGACGCAGTCGCCGACCCGCTTCACCACCAGCGCCTTGACCTGGTGTTTCTCCAGCTCGGCCTCGGTGGTGGAGCCGCCACTGGTGCAGATCTTGTACGCCGGGTCGCGAAGGTCCTCGATGGTGCGGATCTTGTCCTTCAACCGGTTCGGGACCATCACCTCCTGGGTGGTGACGAAGTACGGCCCGGCGAAGCCGACCTGCTTCTTGCGCTCCTCGGTGATCGAGAAACTGGAGACCACCAGGTCGACCACACCGCCCTGGAGGGCCGGGATGCGGTCCTCGGTGGCCAGCGAGACGAAGTCGATCCGCTGGTCGCCCTCGTAGCCCAGCGAGGCGGCGATGTACCGGGCGATCTCGACGTCGAAGCCGACGTACGTGCCGTTGCGCAGCTCGCCCATCAGCGGCTCGGTGGCCGCCACCCCGATCCTGATCTTCGGCTGGCCGTCGATGTGCGACTCGCGCAACTTGTCCAGCACCGAGGGGAGCGGCGGATCCTGCCGGTTGTCGCAACCGGCCGCGGCGGCCAGCGTCAGGGTCAGCGCCACGGCCAGCGTGGTCGCGACCGAGCGGAACCTCGGGGAGGAGCTGTCGTTCATCGAACTACCTCGCTGACGGACAGGGCCTGCGAAACACCGAGAGTAGCGGTTTCCCACCACTTCGGTGGTCATCGGAACGGCGTGGAAAGTGACCGGGGTACGACAGGCGACCCGAGCGCCCGCCGTACCCCGGCGTCCTTCACCGAACCGTCAGCGCACCGTCAGCGTGCCCACGGCGGGCCGCGGCGCGACGACCGGGGGGAGCCGCTTCGGCTCGCCCCGGGCCGGCTCGCCCTCGGCGGCCAGCGCGCTCTTCGGCGCGGCGGCCCGCGACGTCTCCGGCGCGGCCGGCACCTCGACGAAGGGCTGCACGTCACCGGTGCAGAGGGTGCCCTTCTTCGGCAACGTGCCCTTGAGCAGGTAGGCGTCGACGGCGCCGGTCACGCAGGCGGACGTCCCGTAGGCGGTGTGCCCCCAGCTGTCGCTGCTGAGCAGCCGGCTGTTCGGCAGCAGCTTCGCCGAGCTGACCGCCGCGTCGTAGTTGGTGGCCGGGTCCCAGTAGTTGCCGACCACCAGCACCGGGGCGCTGGTCTTCCGGTTGAACGGACCGGTGTAGGCGTCCTCGTCGCGCACCGTCCAGGTGTCCCGGGCGCACGGCGCGGCGCTCCAGCCCCAGGCCCGCCCGAAGTACGGGGCCCGCTTGTCCTCCTTGGCCGTCAGCGCCGGCCAGGCACCCGCGTCCTTCGGGTGGTACGCGTCGGTGCAGTCGACACCGAGGAACGTCTCCAGCCCGTTGTTGTACGGGAAGTCGTACCGGCGCTGCTGCCGGGCCTGCTCGGCGCGCTTGGCGACGGCCGTGCGGGCCTGCGCCAGGCGGGCCGCGGTGGCCGATCCCGGATCGGTGAGCACCAGCAGGTCGGCGGTGATCGAGGCGATGTCGGCGTAGCCGTACGGGCTGTAGAGGGAGCTGAGGCTGGCGCCGACGAAGTCGGCGTAGGTGACGGTGAACGACCCGCCGTCCGGGTCCTCGATCACCACCGGCTTCTTGCGCAGCCGCTGCGCCACCAGCTCGTACGAGGCGACCGGGTCGCCGGCCGCCAGGGAGCACTTCTCCTCGCCGGCCTTGTCGCAGCGGAGCAGGATCTCGCGCAGCGCCTGGTACGCGCCGTCGGCGCTGCGCAGCCGGGTCTCCTGGAGCTCGCCGCGGGCCTTGCCCTGGCCGACCCAGGCGTTCGGGTCGAGCATCCCGTCGACGGCCAGCGCCCGGAACCGGTCCGGGAACATGTTGGCGTAGTACTGGCCGAGCGCGGTGCCGTAGCTGAAGCCGAGGTAGCTCAGCTTCTTGTCGCCCACCGCCCGGCGCAGCACCTCCATGTCCCGGGCGACCTCGGCGGTGGACATCGCCCCGGTGAGCGGCTTGCCCGTGGTGGAGCAGGCCCGACCGACCGCCTTCGACGAGGCGATGTACGCCTTCTCCTCGGCCTTCGTCCACGGGAACGCCACGTTCAGCCCGGCGTACGCCCTGGTCTGGTCCTTGACGGACGGGAAGCACTTGACGTTGTCGCTGGCGGCGACGCCGCGCGGGTCGACCCCGACGATGTCGAAGCGGTCCAGCAGTTCGTCGGAGAGGAAGTACGGCGCGGCGAGCGCGATGTCGGTGCCGGAGCCGCCGGGGCCGCCCGGGTTGAGGAAGAGGCTGCCGATCCGGCTCTGCTGGTCGCGTGCCTTGACCCGGAGCAGCGCGATCTCGGTGGTGGCCCCCTTGGGCTGGTCGTAGTCCAGCGGCAACCGGGTGGTCGCGCACTCGGCGTAGCCGTAGCAGGCGTACCAGTCGAGCTTGGGCGTGGGCACGCGGTCGACCCGCCGGGCCTCGGCGGGACTGGTGCGGTCCGATGTGGTGGGTCGACCCCAGCCGGTGGTGACGGGCGACGCGGTTGCGGGCGCGATCGCCGATCCGGCGAGGAAGAGGCCGGCGATTCCTGCCGCGGCCAGGGACCGGGAAGTACGTGGCATGTGCTGCCTTCCGGTGGAGGACGGGGATACGTCGAGGTGACCCTCGACCTCCGTCACCCTAGGGGCGGCAGACAACGATCGCGGCCCGGCGAAACGCCATCAAAGGGACCAATTATCCGGAGGATGTAACGAAATTTTCATTGTCGACGCTGTTTGGCATCCTTCCGCCACTCAGGAGCCGACCTCCTCGAACCAGTCCGGCTCCGGCCCGGATGTCGGCCCGCCCGACTCCGGCGGCACGTGATCGTCGACCACCCGCCAACCGGCGGCGTCCGCACGCAGCAGCAGGAAGGCGTCGATCTCGCTGTACGGCGCGCCGACGGCGTACACGGTGCCGGCGTCCACGATGGCCTTCTCCAGCGAGCAGACGCCCCTCGGGTCCGGCCGGGCGCCGGCGCAGTCACCGACGTACCGGTGGTCGCCGCCGTAGGTAGCGGTCACGTAGCGGGACAGGGCCTCAGCGCGGGACACCGGCGCCGCCGATCGGGTCGCCGGCGGCGGCGAGGGTGCGGCGGCGGAGGTGGTGACCAGCACGGAGGGGCGCGCCTCCTCCGGCGACGAGCCCGACCCGCAGGCGCCGAGCGGGCCCGACACCAGCAGTGCGACGACGATCCGGGACGTCCGGCGCATCGGCGTTCCTCCTTCGGACGAAGTGGTCGGATCATCGCACCGGGTCGCCGGCGGATCCGCCGCCGCGACCCACCGGTGCGCGGATTGACAGCGCGTCCCACCCGGAGATGCTTGTCGGGTGGGACGAATCCTCAGGCCGGACCCGCGCGCCGTGGCGGCGGTCGCGTCGCTCGCCGCCGTCGCGGTGCTGGTGACCCTGCTCGTGCGGCACCCCGCCAACATCCTGACGGTGGGGCTGGCGCTGCTCTGCGTGCTGCTCGCCACGGTCGCCGGCACCGCCGTGGCCGCCCTGCGCGAGCAGCCCTCGGCGACGGGCGTCACCCCGCCGGGGCCGCCGGACGCCGGCCCCCCGGTGCTCGACGCGGACACCCTCGACGCGCTCGACAGCGCGGCCGTCCGCAGGAAGCTGGAGGAGCTGGACGACCTCAGGGACCGATGAGGGTGGGCGAGGCGAGTGCGTCCACGCCCTTGCCCGCCAGGCAACGGTAGGTCCGGCCGGCGTCCGTGCCGCTCGGCGGCAGGACCTCCAGGTTCCAGCCGGTGGGATAGGCCAACCCGCTGGTGAGCCGGAAGGTCCGCGCGTTGCAGACCCGGCGGACGGTCGGGTCCGCGCTGATCGCGGCGTGCCCGGCGCCGACCAGCGCGGAAGGCAGCTCACCCTCCACATAGGTCTCCCAGGTGTGCCGGCCGTCGCAGGACACCTGCGGCGCCACGGCCCGGTCGCCGCGCAACCGGACCGGCCCGAAGCACTCCAGCCCGGACGCGCAGTGTGCCCCGGGGGGCAGGGTCAGGGTGGACGAGCCGGCGCCGCAGCCCGGCAGCGAGCCCCACGCGGCCGGCGAGGCGGATCCGGTGGCGGTCGGCGTCGGCGTGGGGGCGGCCACGGACGCGGCGTTGCCGGCGACCCAGGCACCGGCGCTCGCCGAGGCGGCCAGGGCGAGGACCGCGGCGCCGCCGAGGAACCACCGCCGCCGCCGGCGTCGCCCGTGCGGCACGGTCGGGTGGGCGTCCTCGGGCACCGGCCGCGGCGGGCCGGACCGGTCCACGGTGTACGGCCCGGAGGGGCCCCCGGAGATCGGCGCTCCGCTCACCGGCGCCCCGCTGACCGGGGACGACGGGACCGCGCCGAGCGGCAGGGCGGTGAGCAGGTCCCGCAGCTCGAGCGCGGACGGACGCGCGCCCGGGTCGTTGGACATCCCGGCGCGCAGCACGTCGACCAGTTCGGTCGGCACCCCGGGCAGCTCCGGGATGGGCTGGTTGAACATCTCCAGCACGGTGACCAGGCTCGGGTTCCGCTCCGACTGCCAGCGCGGCGGGCGGCCGTGCATCACCGCGTAGAGGGTGGCGCAGAGCGCGTACACGTCGACGGCCGGCGAGGGCGGGCTGTGGCTGAACATCTCCGGCGGGGCGTACGCCGGGGTGAGCACCTCCAGGGTGACCGAGGCGTCGCGCACCTCGGCCAGCACCGCCAGCCCGAAGTCGGCCAGCACCGCCGGGTTGAAGTGCGAGTGCAGGATGTTGGCCGGCTTGACGTCGCGGTGCAGCACCCCGGCCGCGTGGGAGTGGGCCAGCGCGTCAGCGATCTTGATGCCGAGGTCGCGGGTCTCCGCCGGGCCGAGCGGCGAGGTCCGCATCCGCTCGGCGTACGAGCCGTCGCAGAGCTCCATGATCAGATAAGGGTGCTGGTCGACGGTGACCCCGACGTCGAAGAGGTCCACCACGTGCGGGTGGGACGACATCTTCCCGGCGGCGCGCGCCTCCCGGAGGAACCGGGCCTGGTCCCGCTCGCTGTCCAGCGTGCGGTTCTCCACCTTGACGGCGACCTCGCGCCCCACCGAGATCTGCGTGGCCCGGTAGACGGTCGCATAGCCACCCCGGGCAAACACCTTCAGATCGGTCAGACCGGGCACGATGGGCAGCCGGAGGGCGCCGGGCGGGGTCTCGGTCACAGCTCTGAAAATACCCGTCTCGCCGGAGCGCTCAGCGGACCGTACCGGCGGCCGGTGCGGGACCGGCGCTCTCACCGGCACCCGGCCCGACGCCGTCCGGGCCATCGACGGCTGTCGGCGCGACCGCCCGGCGGGCGTCCCAGCGCAGGCCGACGGCGGTGGCGACCGCCCCCAGCCCCTCCCATGCAGCGACGCCGAGGAAGCGGTCCGGCGCGACGTCGGCCAGCACGATCAGGGTGAAGACGGTGAAGGTGACCAGCCGGAAGACGACCGTGAACCGGTAGAAGGCCCGCCACTCGGTGGCGACCGCCAGCAGGTAGTAGACGCCCATGTTGAACGAGGCCATCGAGGAGGCGGTGAGGAACGTGCCGGTGTAGTCGCCGGCCGACCGCCGCGCGGGCACCTCGAAGCCGAGCATCCGCAACTGCGCCTCGGGCCAGACCAACCCGAGCGCGCCGAGCAGGAGCGCCAGCACGCCGAAGACCGCGATCGTCCAGCCGGCGCCGGAACGCGGCAGCCTCATCTGTCCTCCCCACCCCCAGGGCGCGGCCGGGTGACCGACCGCGTGGAAGGACACGCTAACCGCCCCCACCGACGCGCACATCCCCGAAACCGCCAGACCTCCCTCCCGCAGCACCCCCACCCCCGCCGTCGCCGCTTGCTGAGAAAGAGTGGCTATTCCGGCGTGGATAGCCACTCCTTCTCTGAAAGTGCGGGCCATAGGGGGCCTGGGGTGGGTCAGGCTCCGGGGGTGAGGCGGGCGCGGAGGGCGTCGGCGGCGGCGCGTTCGCTGCGCTGCTCGGTCGCGTACGCCAGGCGGACCGCCTCCTCGGCGCAGGCCAGCGCCTCGACGGGCCGGCCGCAGGCGGCCAGCGCCTCGGCCAGCACCCTCGCCCCGATCACCTGGCTGCGCACGTCCTCGGCGGGGGCGGCCACGGCCCGGCGGGCCCAGTCCAGCGCCTGCTCCCGCTGACCGTGGGCGAGCAGGGCGGAGGCGTACCGGGCCATCGTCTGGCGGCGGGAGAAGAGCAGCGTCGGGGCGTTCGCGGCGGTGGTGGCCACCGGGGCGAGCAGCCCGACCGCGGTGGCCGAGTCGCCGGCGGCGAGCCGGGCGGTCGCCAGCAGCACCCGGGGCGCGACCTGGGCCGGCGCCTGCGGGTTGTGCGGTTCGACGGCCGTCAGCACCGCCCGGGCGTCCCGCTCGGCGGTCTCGCAGTCGCCCATGTCCAGCGCGACGAAGCCGCGCAGCGTGCCGGCCATCCCGGTGAGCAGCGGGTGCGAGGTCCGCTCGCCGTACGCGAGGGCGTCGGTGAGCAGGTCGGCGGCGTGCTCCGGCTCGCCCAGGCCACGCGCCACCACACCCCGCACCACCAGGGCGAAACCGCGCCCCCAGTCGTCGGAGACCTCGGCGAAGTCCCGGTACGCCCGGCGGGCCGACCGGTCCGCCTCGGCGATCTCGCCCAGCTCGGCGCCGGCGAACGCCTCGACCGCGCGCAACGTGCCGACCGCCCACGCCTCGCCGACCCGCTCACCGAAGGGCAGGAAGACGTTCGCCAGCCGGCACGCCTCGTTCAGCCGGCCGGCGAGCAGCCGGGCGAACGCGGTGGTGCCGCGCAGCCAGGCCCGCCCGTACGGGTCCTTCAGCTCGGCGAAGAGCCGGGCGGCCCGGCCGAGCACCGCGTCGGTGCCGGCGAAGTCGCCCCGGGTGGTGGTCACCCAGGCCAGGTTCTGCAACGACCAGGCCTGCCCCCGCCGGTCCTGCGCGGCGAGGCTGACCTGGTACGACGCGGCGAGGCGGCTGCTGGCCTGGCCGAGCCGGCCGGCGACGAAGTCGGCCATCCCGAGCCGGCGCATCGCCGAGGCGCGCAGCGTCGGCAGCCCGCCGGCGGTGGCCACCTGCAGCGCCTCCTGCCAGCAGGTCACCGCCCGGGCCTGGTCGCCGAGGGTCTGGTGGGCCTGCCCGGCGAGCAGGAGCGCGCTCGTCCGGGTGGCCGCGTCGTCGCCGGCGTTGGCCGCGATCTTCTCGGCGAAGGCGAGCGCGTCGGCGGGGCGGCCCACCTGGAGCAGGGCCCGGGCGTGCACCACCCGGTCGGCGGCGGGCACCCCGTCGCGGGCCAGCTCGGCGGCGCGTTCGGCGTACTCGACGGCCAGGGCCGGCTCGCCGGCGTGCATGGACCGGCGGACGGCCCGGCCCAGCGCGGCCACGCCCAGCGGGGTGACCGTACGGGCCGGCGCGTCCGGCCGGAGCTTGACCGCGTCGGCGAGCACGGCGGCCCGCTCGACGTGCTCGGCGACGAAGTCGTCCCGGGCCGGGTCGGTGAAGCCGCCCGGCGGCGTGACCGGGCTGTCCGGCACCGGGGCCGCCCACCGGGCCAGCGCGGCGTGCCGCTCGGCCAGCTCGGCCTTGCTCACCCCGGCGTACGCGGCCTCCCGCATGAGCGGGGTGGCGAAGGCGTACCCGGTGCGGGTGCGGTGCAGCATGCGGCGTTGCAGCAGCTCCTCGACGGCCCGCTCCAGCTCGACCGCGGCCACCGCGGCGGGGCGGCCGTCCCGCCCGACGCGCAGTTCACGGAGCGCCTCCAGGGTGCCGGTCGGCACGGTGTCGCCGACCACGGCGGCGTCCCGCAGCACCGAGCGGGCGTCCGCCGGCAGCGCGTCGATGCGGGCGGCGAGCACGGCGGCCAGGTCGCGGGAGAGCAGCCGGCTGCCCAGCGAGCCGGGCGCCAGCCGCCAGCCGCCGGAGTTGCCGGCGCCCCGCTCGGCGACCGCGGTGAGCGCGCCCCGCTCCATCAGCAGGGTGACCAGCTCGGCCAGGTAGAACGGGTTGCCCTGGGCGGTGGCGAGGAGCCGGTCCGCGTCGGCCTGCGGCAGCCGGCCGCCGCCGAGGTAGGTGGTGAGCAGCCGGGCGGCGTCGGCGCCGCGCAGCGGGGGCAGCGCGTGCACCTCGGCGTCGGCGACCCGGGTCAGCGCCCCCGCCGTGCGCACCAGCTCCGGCCGGCCGAGCAGCAGCACCAGCGCCGGGCCGGCGAGCCGGGACAGCGTCAGCCCGAGCGCGCTGATCGTCTCGGCGGTGGCGTCGTGCAGGTCGTCCACGACGATCACCAGCGGCGCCTCGGTGGCCAGGGCGCTGAGCAGGCCGGCGACCGCGTTCGGCACGGCCTCGGCGTCGGCGGGCGCGCCGCCGGCGGTCCACTCCCCGTTGTCGGTGGCGCTGCCGTGCCCGCCGGGCAGCTCGGCGTACCCGAGCAGGGCCAGCAGTTGGTCGGTGGCGAGCGGGGTGCCGCCCTGCCGGCCGAGCCGGTGGCCGAGCCGGCGCAGCCGCTCCTCCACGGCCGGGCGGGTGAGCGCGGTGGACGTGTCGTTGGGCAGGCCGACCGCGGCCCGGACCAGGTCGGCCAGCGGGGCGAGCCGGCGCCGCTCGCCGAAGGCGGCGCAGCGGACGGAGAGCACCCGGGCGCCGGTGTGCGCGGCGTACCGGCCGGCGCCGACGTCATAGCCGGCGGCGAGGCGTTCCACCTCGGCGGCGAAGCGGGACTTGCCGATCCCCGCCTCGGCGGTCATCAGCAGCACCCGGGGCTCGCCCCGGTCGATCACCTCGGCGAGCCGGCCGGCGACCCGGCCGATCTCGGTCTCCCGGCCCACGAACGGCGCCTCGTCGCCGAGGCCCGAGCGGGTGCCCGGGGCGTCCAGGAGCCCCAGCAGCTCGTACGCCTCGACCGGCTCGCGCTTGCCCTTGAGCCGCAGCGGGCGCAGCGCCCGCCAGGAGGCGACGTGCCGGGTGGCGGCGGAGGTGCGTGCGCCGCCGTAGACCGCGCCGACGGCGGAGGCGTCGGCGAGCCGGGCGGCGGTGTTCACCGTGTCGCCGATGACGGTGTACTCGATCGCCGCCTGGATGCCGGCGATCACGTCGCCGGTGTTCAGGCCGACCCGCAGGCCGAGCGGCGCGCCGCCGCCCCGCTCGTCGTCGAGCACCCGGCGGACCGCCCGCTGCATGGACAGCGCGGCGCGGACCGCCCGTTCGGCGTCGTCCTCGTGCGCGACCGGCGCGCCGAAGACCGCCATGATGCCGTCGCCGGTGAGCTTGTCGACGTGGCCGCCGAAGGTCTTGACCGCTCCGGCGAGCGCGGCGAGCACCCGGTCGGTGACCGCGCCGACCCGCTCCGGGTCCAGGTCCTCAGACCAGGAGGTGAAGTCGGACAGGTCGCCGAAGAGCACGGTGACGACCCGCCGCTCGGCGGCGGGCAGGGTTGCGGCGGCCGGCAGCGCGGCGCCGCAGTTGTGGCAGAAGCGGGCGCCGGGCACGGCCACGGTGCCGCACACGGGGCAGGTCACGGCTGCTCCAACTCCGTGACCCCGGTGCCGGATTCCCGGGGGGCGACCCCCAGGTACTCAAGTTGGGCCCGGACCGACCATTCGGCGGCCCACCAGAGCGACCGGTCGACGTCGGCGTAGACCCGGGCGACCACCTCGGGCGCGGTGGTCGCACCCGCCTCGACCGCCGCGCGGACCTGGTCGAGCCGGGCCCGCCGGTGGGCCAGGTAGAACTCCGCCGCGGCGCCGCAGTCGGCCAGTGCCGGGCCGTGCCCGGGCAGCGCCGGGATCCCCCGGTACGCGGAGAGCAGTTCGAGGCTGGCTAGGTAGTCGCCGAGGTGCCCGTCGGGGTGGGCGACCACGGTGGTGCCCCGGCCGAGGATGGTGTCGCCGGTGAGCACGACCCGCTCGTCGCCGTGCTCGGCGAGGAAGCAGACCGAGTCGGCGGTGTGCCCGGGGGTCGGCACCAGGCGGACGGTGAAGCCGGCGGCCTCCACCGGGGCGTCCGGGGTCAGCGGCGCGGCGCCGATGGTGTGCGCCGGGTCGGCGGCCCGCACGGCGGCCCCGTCGAGCAGGTCGGCGAGGCGGGGGGAGCCCTCGGTGTGGTCGGGGTGCCCGTGGGTGATCAGCACCGAGCCGATCGGGCCGTGCGCGGCGATCCGGCCCAGGTGGCCCTCGTCGGCCGGTCCGGGGTCGACCACCACGGCGGGCGCGCCCGGGGCGGCGCGCAGCACCCAGGTGTTCGTCCCGTCCAGCGTCATCGGCCCGGGGTTGGGCGCCCGCAACAGGGTCACCCAGCCGGGCAGCCCGTCCGCGAGCGCGGCCACCGGCCCCGTCACATGCCCGCCCATGGCTGCGATCGTACGACCCCGCCCGCCACTCCCCGCGATCTTGCAGCTTCGACCGATGGTTTGTGGCCGTTCGCGGCTTTCCGCGGCCACGGATCCGCAGGATCGCGGGGAGAGTGCGGTGCGGTCAGGCGACCTCGACGATGACCTCGACCTCGACCGGGGCGTCGAGCGGCAGCTCGGCGACGCCGACGGCGGAGCGGGCGTGCCGGCCGGCCTCGCCGAAGACCGCGCCGAAGAGGTCCGAGGCACCGTTGATCACGCCGGGCTGGCCGGTGAACCCGGACGCGCTCGCGACGAAGCCGGTCAGCTTCACGATCTTGACGACGTTCTCCAGGCCGACCAGGGCGTCGACCGCCGCGAGGGCGTTCAGCGCGCACCGCTCGGCGAGGTCCTTGGCCTGCTCGGCGGAGACGCCGGCGCCGACCTTGCCGGTGGCGAGCAGCTTGCCCTCGGCGATCGGCAGCTGGCCGGAGACGTAGACGTGCTGGCCGGACTGCACCGCCGGCACGTAACTGGCCACCGGCGGCACGACCTCGGGCAGGGCCAGCCCGAGTTCCGCCAGCTTGGCGTGAGGCCCGTTGCTCATGCCCGTCAGCCCTTCGGACGCTTCAGGTAGGCGACCAGCTGGTCCGGGTTCGGGCCGGGGACCACGGCGACCAACTCCCAGCCGTCCTCGCCCCAGTTGTCGAGGATCTGCTTGGTCGCGTGGACCAGCAGCGGGACCGTGGCGTATTCCCACTTCTGCATCGGTGGAAGGCTCCCTTGCCTGGCGTGGACTGGTTTCCAGGCACAGCCTACGGTTTGGGCGTGGGCCGGGGCGCGGGACGCTGCTCGGGGGTGGTCGGCACCTCGCCGCACGGGCCCTCGTGGTCGTACGGCTGGGGGCAGCGGGACTTGTCGGGCAGCAGCAGGTCGCAGAAGACGCGGTGCCGGTTGTTCTGGTCGTCGGCGGTCGAGACGGTGGTGTCCCCGGCGTCCAGCTCGGGCAGGAAGCCCAGCGAGACCGCCACCGTGCCGGCCAGCGCGGTGGCCGCCGACAGGTCGGCGACCCGGATCGGCAGGTGGATGACGTAGCCGGGCTCGTCCTCGTCCCGCCCGCCCGTGCGGTTGGGGATGCGCAGCACCTCGTTCGGCTCCGCGCACCGGCGGTACGACCGCTCGTTGATCGGGAGACCGTCCGCGTCCCCCCGGTCGGTGAGCCGGCCCGCCCGGTCGCCGGGCGGGAACTGGGCTCGAGCGATATTGTCCGCGTCGCGCATGTACTGCCTCCGGGCCTCAAACCATGAACTGACCGCCGTCCGGACCGGGCCCACCGCCCGACCCGCTCCCCGCCGGCACGAACGTAGGACCGCAGCCCGGCGGCCACAACGGGACGCGCATGGTCGATCACCTGAAGTCACATATGCGACACATGCCTCGTCCAGAACGTGACGACGCGGGCCGACGGCTCGTGAACGGTGCACAACGGAAGGACCCATCGACCGCTACCCTTCTGCCTCGGACGGGCGAGCGACGTCGCCCGCCGCGCCCGAACCCTCTTCCACGCCCAGCGGCGGCGAGGATGCCCATCCCCGGGGGACCAGATGACCCAACCGCCGAACGACGGAGCGACCGGATCGCCGGCCACCCCAGCGCCGGGCGACACCACCCCCGACGAGCCCGGGCCGGGCGCCATCCCGGCGTCCCCGCCCGCCTACCCCGCGTACCAGGCGCCGGTGGCCCGGCGCCGGCGCGGCCTGCTCATCGCCTCGCTCGTGCTGGCCGGCGCTCTGCTGCTCTGCGGCGGGGGCGGGACGGCCGCCTTCCTGGCCCTGCGGAACACCGAGGACGGCGAGGGCGCCAAGGAGCCGGCGGTCGCGGTGGACAACTTCCTCACCGCCGTCTACCGGGACCAGGACGCCAAGAAGGCGGCCGACCACGTCTGCTCGGACGCCCGCGACCAGGAGAAGCTCGACGCCAAGGTGGCCGAGGTGCGCAGGTACACGGCCGGCTACGCCAACCCGCGCTTCCGCTGGGCCAGCCCGAAGGTGGACAACCAGACCGGGGACCGGGCCACCGTCACCACCAAGGTCACCATGACCACCGCCGACGAGAAGGTCGCCGAGCAGGCGCTGCGCTTCACCGTCGTACGGAAGACGGGTTGGTGGGTCTGCGAGGTGGCCTGACGCCGCCGGGTGGATAGGCTCGACGGGTGCGAGCAGCAGAGCGGCCGGCCGACCCGGCCTATGGATGGCCGGCCCGCCTGCACGTGGTCACCGGCAAGGGCGGCACCGGCAAGACCAGCGTCGCGGCGGCCCTGGCGCTGGCCCTGGCCGACGGCGGCCGGCGCACCCTGCTGGTCGAGGTCGAGGGGCGGCAGGGCATCGCCCAACTCTTCGGCACCGACCCGCTGCCGTACGAGGAGCGGCACCTCACCGACGCCCCGGGCGGCGGCGAGGTACGGGCCCTGGCGGTGGACGCCGAGGAGGCCCTGCTGGAGTACCTCGACATGTTCTACAAGCTCGGGGCGGCCGGCCGGGCGCTGCGCAAGCTCGGCGCCATCGACTTCGCCACCACCATCGCGCCGGGACTGCGGGACGTGCTGCTCACCGGCAAGGTGAAGGAGGCGACCACCCGCACCACCGGCCAGCGCCGGGCGTACGACGCGGTGGTGCTGGACGCGCCGCCGACCGGGCGGATCGGCCGCTTCCTCAACGTCACCGCGGAGACCGCCCGGCTGGCCAAGGTCGGCCCGATCAAGACCCAGAGCGAGGGGGTCGCCGCGCTGCTGCGCTCCCCGATGACCGCGGTGCACGTGGTCACGCTGCTGGAGGAGATGCCGGTCCAGGAGACGGTCGACGCGATCGCCGAGCTGACCCAGCTGGGCTTCCCGGTGGGGCGGGTGATCGTCAACGGCGCCCGGCCGCCGGTGCCGGCCGGGCGTGAGGTCACCCAGGCCGAGCTGAAGCGGGGGCTGCTCGCCGCCGGGCTGCCGGCCGACCGGGCCACCGTGGCCGGGCTGGCCGGCGAGGCACGGGACCAGCAGATCCGGCGCGAGCTGGAGGACTCCCTCCGGACGGACCTGGTGGAGCTGGGGCTGCCCCTGACCGAGCTGCCGCTGCTCCCCGACGGGGTGGACCGGGCCGGGCTGGATCGGCTCGCCGAACTCCTCGGCCGGGCCGATTGACTCACACCTGACCTCGGCACGGGCGCACGGACCCCACCGGCCCGATACGCTCGATTGGTGCCTTCCGAAGACGCGGCGCCACGGCTGGACGTCGACCAGATCCTCGCCGATCCCGGCGTGCGGATCGTCGTGTGCTGCGGCGCCGGCGGTGTGGGTAAGACGACCACGGCCGCCGCGCTCGCCCTGCGGGCGGCCGAGCGGCACGGCCGGCGGACGGTGGTGCTCACCATCGACCCGGCCCGCCGGCTGGCCCAGTCGCTCGGCCTGACCGAGCTGGACAACACACCCCGCCAGGTCAAGGGGCTCGACGTCGAGGCCAGCGGTGGCGAGCTGCACGCCATGATGCTGGACATGAAGCGCACCTTCGACGACGTGGTGCTCCAGCACACCGATCCGGCGAAGGCGGCGGAGATCTTCGCCAACCCCTTCTACCAGGCCATGAGCTCGACCTTCGCCGGCACGCAGGAGTACATGGCGATGGAGAAGCTGGGTCAGCTGCACGCCCGCGGCGAGTGGGACCTGATCGTGGTGGACACCCCGCCGTCCCGCTCCGCGCTGGACTTCCTGGACGCCCCGGCCCGGCTCTCCCGCTTCCTCGACGGGCGGATGCTGCGGCTGCTGCTGGCGCCGGCGCGCAGCGGGGGGCGGAGCATGTTCAGCCTCGTCACGGCCAGCTTCGGGATGTTCTCCAAGGTGGTGCAGAAGGTGCTCGGCGCGCAGCTGCTCACCGACCTCTCCGGCTTCGTCGCCGCGCTGGACTCGATGTTCGGCGGCTTCCGGCAGCGGGCGGAGCAGACGTACCGCATCCTGCAGGCCCGGGAGACGGCCTTCCTGCTGGTCGCGGCGCCGGAACCGGACGCGGTCCGGGAGGCGGCCTACTTCGCCGGGCGGCTGCGCGAGGAGCGGATGCCGCTGGCCGGCCTGGTGCTCAACCGGGTGCACCGGCCGGCGGTGCCCGACCTGGGCGCGGCCGAGAGCGTCGCCGCCGCGGGGCGGCTGGCGGAGCTGGGCGGGCACGGCGCGACCGTCGACGTGCTGCGGGCGCACGCCGCGCTGGCCCAGCAGGCGGTACGCGAACAGCAGGTGGCGACCCGGTTCACCGAGGAGTTCCCGACGGTGCCGGCCGTGTCGGTGACGGCGCAGCCCGCCGACGTGCACGACGTCGACGGGCTGCGGACGATCGGCGCGGCGATCAGCCGGCCGTGACCGGCGTCAGCCGGCGGCGGTGACCAGGACCTTGTCCTTGCCGGTCTTGTCCTTGGCGTTCTTCTTCATCGCGGCCTCGAACATCTTGCGCCAGCTCGTCACCTGCGGGTGCCGGCGCAGCAGCGCCCGGCGTTCGCGTTCGGTCATGCCACCCCACACCCCGAACTCGATCCGGTTGTCGAGCGCGTCGGCCAGGCACTCGTACCGAACTGGGCAGCTCCGGCAGATCCTCTTCGCCACGTTCTGTTCGGCGCCCTGTACGAACAACGCGTCCGGGTCCCCGTTCTGACACGCCGCCAGTGACGGCCAGTCAGTGATCATGCCCATGTGTACACGTCCCCCCTTGCAGTACCTACCGACCTCGTGCGACCAGCCGTGAATTTCCCCCCCGGTCGTCCGGCCCGTTCCTTCCCCAAGGAGGCACGGACGACGTGTGGCTGTCGCCGCCACCATCATGCTCTGTAGTCGCCTGATTACGCAACGTTGTCGGCGAAATCCATCATTACGGACACTCCCGGCTTACCGGGCCTTCGCCCGCCGCTTACCCGGCCCGGGTACGTGAAAACGCTGCGGACGCTCCACCGTTCGGTGGAGACTCGCGGCAGGTCACACGCAACCACGTACCGGGGGTCGTGCGTTTAGCACAACGAGGTCGGCGCGCGCAGGAAATGGGGAAAGAACGCCCCAGCGCCCCTCGTTCCCTACTCGCGTACCCTGTCGAGGTGACCTGGATGCGGAAACGTGACCACAATGTCTTCACCAACGCCGCATCGCTGCTTGTCTGTGGCCTGCTGGCCGGCGTGGTGGTCGCGGCGGCGGCCTTCCCCGCGGTGGCGATGTCCGGCTTGGCCGCGAAGGCCGGCGCCGAGACCTTCGGCGCGTTGCCGAAGGAACTGACCGTGGCCCGCGCGCCGCAGATCAGCTACCTGCTCGCCTCCGACGGCAAGACACCGCTGGCGACCATGTACGACGAGAACCGGCGGGACGTGAAGCTGGCCGACATCGCGCCGGTCATGCAGAAGGCGATCATCGCCGCCGAGGACCACGACTTCTACAAGCACAACGGCGTCGACCTCAACGGTGTCGCCCGTGCCTTCGTCAACAACCAGTCCGGCGCCAACTCCCAGCAGGGCGCGTCGACGCTGACGATGCAGTACGTCCGGCTGGCCATCGCCTACTCGGCGACCCACCCGGCCGACGTGGTCGCGGCGACCGAGGACACCAGCGCCCGCAAGCTGCGCGAGATGCGCTACGCGATCCAGATCGACAAGGAGTTCTCCAAGGACGAGATCCTGGAGCGCTACCTGAACATCGCCTCGTTCGGCAACGGCGCGTACGGCATCTACGCCGCCAGCCAGGTCTACTTCGGCAAGCCGCCGAGCAAGCTGAAGATCGAGGAAGCGGCGATGCTGGCCGGCATGGTCAAGGCGCCGACCACCAACGACCCGACCACCCGTAGCGGCCGCCCGCTCGCCCTCGACCGGCGCAACTACGTGATCGACAACATGGTCAAGATCGGCGCGATCAACCAGCAGGAGGCCGACGCCGCCAAGGCGGCCCCGATGGTGGTGAAGGACAAGCGCACCCCGAACGGCTGCGTCTCCACCAACGAGAAGGGCTGGGGCTTCTTCTGCGACTACTTCTACCGCTGGTGGCTGCAGCAGGAGACGTTCGGCTCGACCACGTACGACCGCGAGCGGCGGCTCAAGAGCGGCGGCTACACCGTCATCACCACCCTCGACGCGCAGGCGCAGCGGGGTGCGGACAAGGCGGTGCGCAAGGCGAAGAAGGAAGGCGCCAAGGAGGCCGCCATGGTCGCCGTGGTGGAGCCGGGCACCGGCCGGGTGCGGGCGCTCGCGGTGAACCGGTCCTTCAAGATCGACGACCCGAAGAACCCGAAGAACAAGATCTCCAGCGACCCGGCGAAGGCCAAGAAGAAGATCCGCGGTAACTACCCGAACACGGTCAACCCGCTGCTCACCGGTGGCCAGGGCATCACCGGCTACCAGGCGGGCTCCACCTTCAAGATCTTCACCATCGTGGCCGCCCTGGAGAAGGGCATCCCGCTCGGCTACACCATCAACGCGCAGCAGAAGTTCAAGTCGGAATACATCATCGACAGCAGCTCTCCGGCCGCCTGCCCGGGCACACACTTCTACTGCCCGACCAACTCGACCGGCAAGGCCGGCGGCGTGCTGAACATGTGGAGCGCCTTCTCCCAGTCGACCAACACCTACTTCGTCCCGCTCCAGCAGCAGGTCGGGGCGGAGAACGTGGTCGACGCGGCGAAGCGCCTCGGCATCCAGTTCCGGGCCGCCAACGACGCCAAGTTCGCCGGCACCAAGGACGCGGCGCACCAGTGGGGCGCGTTCACCCTGGGCGTCTCGCAGACCACCCCGCTGGAGCTGGCCAACGCGTACGCGACCCTCGCCGCGGACGGCAAGTTCTGCGAGCCGATCCCGGTGCAGGAGATCAAGGACCCGGAGGGCAACAAGCTCGACATCGCCAACCCGCGCTGCGAGAAGCGGGTCAGCACCGAGGTGGCCCGGGCCGCCGTGGACGCCGCCCGCTGCCCGGTCGGCGACAACTCCTCCACCAGCAAGTGCGGCGACAGCCGTACCGCCCGCCAGGTGAAGACGATCGTCAAGGCGCCGGTGGCCGGCAAGTCCGGCACCACCGACTCGGAGAAGACCGCCGCCCTGGTCGCGATGACCAAGCAGTACGCGGTGGCCGGCATCATGGCCGACCCGGACTGGCCGCAGACCAACGTCAAGATGAAGCACAACCAGCCCGACGGCATCAACCCGCCGGTCATCGAGACGCTCCGCGACGCGATGGAGGGCAAGGAACGGATCAACTTCGAGCCGCCCGGCAAGAAGATCTCCGAGGGCGACCAGCGGTCCATCCCGAGCGTCACCTGCCAGGACCTGGACGCCGCCAAGTCCCGGATCAACGGGGCTGGCTTCGAGGCGGTCGTCTCGGACGTCAAGGTCCCGTCGAGCTGCCCGGCCGGCAAGGCCGCCGGCACCAGCCCGGACGGCCGGACCATCAAGGGCGGCGTGGTCACCATCCAGGTGAGCAGCGGCGGCGGCACCCCGCCCGGGACGACCACCGGCCCCGGCGGCCCCGCCACCCCGCCGACTCCGGGCCGACCCCCTCGGCCCCGCGGCTGACCTCCGCACGAACGACGGGCGGGCACCCTTTGGAGGGTGCCCGCCCGTTTCGCGTACCCGGGTCAGAGGCCGAGCTGTCGGCGTACCTCGGCGGCCACCCGGCCCCCCTCGGCCTGGCCGGCCACCGCGGCCTGGGCCGCCTTCATGGCCGGGCCCATCTGCGCCTTGCCGGTGAAGCCGCCGGCCGCGAGCGCCCCCGCGACCAGCTCGGCCAGTTCGTCGTCGGAGAGCTGCTTGGGCAGGTAGCGGTCCAGCACCTCACCCTCGGCGGTCTCCTTGGCGGCCTGGTCGCCCCGGCCGGCCTCGGCGAAGGCGGTGGCGGCCTCGCGCCGCTTCTTCGCCTCCTTGGTCAGCACCGCGAGCACCTCGTCGTCAGTGAGCTCGCGCTTGGCCTTGCCGGCGACCTCGGCGGTGCCGACGGCCGCGAGGGCCATCCGCAGGGTGGAGGTGGTCAGCTCGTCGCGCGCCTTGAGAGCGGCGCGCATGTCGGCAGTGAGGCGGTCCTTCAGCGTGCTCATGGACGGTCAAACTACCCTGAACGCCATGCGAAAGCGCACACTATTCCGCCTCGCCGCCGGAACCGTCGCCGCGGGCGCGGCCACCCTGGCGTACGCGTCGCTCGTCGAGCGCAACATGTTCACCCTGCGGCGGTACGACGTACCGGTGCTGCCGGCCGACGCGGAGCCGCTGCGCCTGCTGCACCTGTCGGACCTGCACATGATGCCCGACCAGGCACGCAAGCAGCAGTGGGTGGCCTCGCTGGCCGCCCTCGACCCGGACCTGGTGGTGGTCACCGGCGACAACATGGCCCACCCGGAAGCAGTCGAAGGGGTGCTGCGGGCCCTGCAACCGCTGCTCGACTACCCGGGCGCGTTCGTCTTCGGATCGAACGACTACACCGGGCCGGTCTGGAAGAACCCGTTCACCTACTTCCTGCCGAACCGGGAGTACACCGAGGGCGTCGAGCTGCCGCACGAGGAACTGCGGGACGTGTTCACCGGGGCCGGTTGGGCGGACCTGAACAACGCCCGGACATCGGTGAAGGCCGGCGGCCGCCTGGTGGAGCTGGTCGGCGTGGACGACCCGCACATCGAGCGGGACGACTACGACGCCGTCGCCGGGCCGGTCGCCGCCTCGGCCGACCTCGGCATCGCGCTCGCGCACTCCCCCGAACCGGCGGTGCTGGACCGGATGGCCGCGGACGGCTTCAGCCTGCTGCTCGCCGGGCACACCCACGGCGGCCAGGTCTGCGTACCCGGCTACGGGGCACTGGTGACCAACTGCGGGCTGCCCCGTTCGATGGCCCGCGGGCTGCACCGCTGGCCCGGCTCGGACTCCTGGCTGCACGTCTCCGCCGGCCTGGGCACCCACCCCACCGCTCCGGTGCGGTTCGCCTGCCCGCCGGAGGCGAGCGTGCTGACGCTCATCCCGCGCTGAGCTCCCCGGCGCCTGCGCCCCGGGGGCGGGGTCGAGGGGGTACCGAGTTTGACCATCGGACCGGGTGGGCTACTATTTGTCGGCACGCCTCGGGGTGTGGCGCAGCTTGGTAGCGCGCTTCGTTCGGGACGAAGAGGTCGTCGGTTCGAATCCGGCCACCCCGACCAGAGGTAACAGCAGGTCAAGGCCCCTCCACGGAGGGGCCTTGATTCGTTCCTGCGGCCTACTGCTCTTCCGAAGGCAGCGAGAAGGCAGCAGACGACGCCAGCACCCTGCGATCCCGGTCTCGCGTCAAGGCGGCCCTGAACGGCCGGATGCGCCGCCGCCTCAGCGCGCGCCGGCCGCTGCCGCGCTACTTCTGATCAGGGGGGCCCATTCGTCGTCGGTGAGTGAGGCGGTCGCGGCCGCGGCCGTACGCGTCGATGTAGCCCCAGCGTCCTGGGATGTCGAGGAGTTGGAGGTGGCCGATATGTGCGGGTATAGCGGGATTTGTGACCATGTTCTCGTCAACTGGCTCGATGCCGAGCATGGTACGCAGCAGCAGGAGCGGCGTTCCTGAGGACCAGGCTTGGGGGCTGCATGCCGTGGGGTACTCGACCGGGTACCTGGTGCGTTCGCGGGGGTAGCCGGCGAATGCTTCTGGGAGGCGGCCCTGGAAGTAGGTGGCGGCGTCGAGAATGCCGCTGGCGATGCGGGCGGCCTCTTCGTTGAAGCCGTAGCGGCGCAGTCCCCAGGCGATGAAGGAGTTCTCGAATGGCCAGACCGTGCCGATGTGGTATCCGACGGGGTTGTACCGTCGTTCGGTCGTGGCCAGGGTGCGCACGCCCCAGCCGGAGTACATTGCGGGCGACATCAGGTGTGTCACGACCGCCTCAGCCTTGTCTTCGTCGACGATGCCGCTGCCGAGCAGGTGGCCGATGTTGGAGGACAGCGCGTCGACCCGGTCCGCGCCGGGGCCGGCCAGGGCCAGGGCGTAGTACTGCCGGTCCTCGAGCCAGAAGTCGCGGTTGAACCGGCGCTTGAGGTCCGCCGCGTCGCCTTCCAGACGAGCGGCGTAGTCGGGATCGTTCCAGAACTGGCGGGCCAGCCGGGCCGCGCGCCGCTTCGCGTCGTAGGTGTAGCCCTGCAGTTCACAGGTGGCTCGGGGGAACCCGGGCAGCCGGCCGTCACGGTAGGAGATGGAGTCCAGGGAGTCCTTCCAGCATTGGTTCTCCAACCCGGTCTGTTCGTTGCGACGCTGGTAGGACACGTAGCCGTTGCCCATCAGGTCGGCGTATTCGTCGATCCAGGTGATCGCCGCGCGGGCGGCGTGTTCGAACTGCCGCACCGTTGTGGCGTCGCCGCTCCACCGCTCGTACTCGTCGAGCAGGATCACGAACAGGGCAGTGGCGTCGGCGGTGCCGTAGTACGGGCTGTGCGGCTGCTCCCCGAACGCGGCGGTCTCCCCGTACCGGATCTCGTGCAGGATGCGCCCCGGGTCCTCGTCGCGGAAGTCGTCGATGTTGCTGCCCTGCCACCGGGCCAGTACCCGGATGGTGGTGGCGGCCAGCTCGGGCAGGAACGGCACCGTCTGCAAGCTGGTGATGATGCTGTCGCGACCGAACATGGTCATGAACCAGGGCAGACCGGCGGCGGGCATGCTGTCCCCGCCGCCGACGGCAGGCCGGAAGCGTAGTGCGGCTAGATCAGTCAGGCTGCGCTGGTACGTGCGCTTCAGCGGCTCCCAGTCGGTCTCCAGCGTCGGTGCCTGCTCGAGCCACCGGTGCAGCTCGGCCGCCATGTCGTCGATGGTCCGGGTGGTCGCCCCACGGGCCACCAGCGGCACGGACCGACCCCGTACGACAAAGATCGGTTCAACCTGCAACCGGGTGCTCCATTCCTGGCCCGGCTCGATGTGCACCGTGAAGGTCAGCCCGTGCTCGTCGATCTGGGCGGGCTGGTTGGCGCGGATGACGGTCTCCCGGTGAAAGGTCTCCCGCTGGTAGCCCAGGACGAGGTGGTCGTCCTCGACCCGCTTGAGGTAGGTGCCCTTCTTCGCCGTGGCGTTCTTGACGTCGAACAGGTCAGCGAAGTCGCTGCCCGCGTCGACCCGCACGCACACGTCGGCCGGGTCCTCGCCGTGGTTGATGACCGTCACGTCCTCGACCAGCCCGCTGGATAAGGTGCGATGCCGCAGCACCGACAGCTCGGCGTTGACGTATACCGTCGCGGCTCCCGGCACGAGGAAGAAGCGCGTCTCGAAGTACTGCACATCGTCGACCGACAGCGAGCTGAGCCGCATCCCGTCGACGGTCAACACCCACGTCGACAGGTACCGCGTGTCGAAGGAGAACAGGCCGGCCGGGTCGGCGAGGGTCGCCTCGATATCTCCACTGTCCGTGCTGACAAGGAACGTATTTCCATCCAACAGCGTCACCGCGCCGTCGCTCATCCGGTCCCCCCATGCACGCTGCCGGCCGTCCCCGGTCCGGCCTGCCCGGGTGGTCCGGGAAACAGCCGACCGAACAGAACAACCAGGTCAAGGCTTCCGTCCAGGCGAACCTCACCCCGCAACACAGCCGGCAACAGCTTCTCCTCACCCGCTACCAAGCGGTCGAACCAGGCGCGGTCGGCGCGGAGGACCGCATCCACCTCGGAGTCAGCCGGGTCGACCCTGACCTTCCCGTCATCGAAGACCAGCGTCCACAGCTGCCAGCAGTCCCCATCCACAATCTCCACGCGCAGCCGGCCGTGCTCGTGCTCCAACCACGGCACGTGCCCCCGATCGGACAGATCATCGAAGAATGTCCTGGTGGGATTGGTCATCCTCAACCGCCTTGCCGCCTCGACGCGCCACTAGGCACCGGCATGTCCCGTCTCCGTACCCGTCGAAGCGGGCCGCATTTATGGACTTTCGCAACTCCGGGGGCAGGGAGCCAACAGCAGCGGTGACCTGACCAGAGGTAAGTGAAGGTCAGGGCTCCTCCTCGGAGGGGGCTTGGCCCGCTCCTGGGGCTCACCGCTCGGTCGGAGCCGGCCGGCTACCCCCGGAAGTCTCCGTGGCTGTCGCCTCCGCCGGGCCGCCCCGCCGAGCGAAGGCACGGGCAGCCGGCCGGACGCGGTCGGCTAGCGGAGCGACCGGAAGGCGGTGCGCAGCTCTTCGGACAGGAGCTGTGGCTGTTCCCAGGCCGCGAAGTGCCCGCCCTTGTCGAGCTTGTTGTAGTGGATCAGATTGGAATACGCCTGCTCGGCCCAACTCTTCGGGGCCTGATACATCTCGTTCGGGAAGACGCTCACGGCAGCCGGGACGGAGACGCCCTTGGCGGCGAAGAAGGAGAGCTTGTTCTCCCAGTAGATGCGGGCCGCGGAGACTCCCGAGTTCATCAGCCAGAAGAGCGTGATGTTGTCGAGGACGTCGTCCCGCGTGAGGCCGACGGATTTCCCGGCGAAGGCCTGGCAGATCAGGTCCAGGCTGGCCGCGTCATGGTCGATCATGTAGCTCGCCAGCGCGATGGGCGAATCCGCGAATCCGGTCAGTGTCTCCGGACGCGTCCCCATCAAGAGGGCGTAGGCGGAATGCTTCCAGAAGAAGTCGAGCTGCTCGCACGTCTGCTTCTCCTCGGCGGAGAGGTTGGCCGGCAGCGAGGCCAGCGGGTTGGCGGCTCCGGTGACGCCGGTCTGGAGCAGCGTGTCGATGTCGGGCGGGACGACACCGGGCATGTTGGTGTGGATGCCGGCCAGTTCCGGAGGCGCCTGCAGAGCGATGACGTCCGTGATGAGCGCCCCCCAGTCGCCGCCCTGCGCGACGAACCGCGGGTAGCCGAGGCGCCTCATCAGCTCGATCCAGGCGCCGGCGATGCGCTCCGGGCCCCAGCCGGGCTCGGTCGGCTTGCCGGAGAACCCGAAGCCGGGCATCGACGGGATCACCAGGTGGAAGGCGTCCGAGGCGGCCGCGCCGTGTGCCGTCGGGTCGGTGAGCGGACCGACGATCTTCAGCTGCTCGATGATCGAGCCCGGCCAGCCGTGCGTGACGATGAGCGGCAGCGCGTCCTCGTGCTTCGACCGGATGTGGAGGAAGTGGATGTCCAGCCCGTCGATCTCGGTGATGAAATTCGGTACGGCGTTCAGCCGTGCCTCGACCTTGCGCCAGTCGTACTCCTTCTCCCAGTAGCGGGCGAGCGCCTGGCTGGTCTCGAGCGGCACGCCCTGGGACTGATCGCCGACGGTCTGCTTCTCCGGCCAGCGGGTGGCCGCGATACGCGCACGTAGCGCCTTCAGATCCGCCTCGGGCACCTCGATGGTGAACGGCCGGATCTCCACGGTCCTCGTGCGCGCTTCGGTCTTGACAGCCATCTGGCCACCTTCCGTTCGAGCTGATCAGAGGTCGAGCGGGAGCCTTCTGCCCTCGTGCCGCGACAAACGGCAAAGCACCCCGCTCCTGCCTCGCGAGGGCATTTCGATGACGGCGCTACCCGGACTTGCGGCAGGTCACAGAGGTGCACGGCCCATCTGCCCAGAGCGTAGGACGCCTCTTCACGGGTCGCGGGCCATACCACCGATCCCGCCCGGCGCTGCGGGCCGAGTCCGCCCGAGTGTCCGAAACGTCGGTCACAACCGGGCGCGGCCCGGTGTCAGTGCGGTGAGGAACCCCGGACGACCCGCCCGGGTGAGCCGCACACCGAGGAGCACTCCTGATGTCCACCGCGCACGTCGTCGTGACCCTGCTGGCCGCCGCCATGGTCGGCTTCTCCGCCGCCTCCGTCTTCCTCCGCGCCCCGTGGGTCGTGCAGCCCCTGGCCGACTACGGCGTACCCCGCTCGTGGTGGCCCTGGCTCGGCACCGCCAAGGCGGCCGGCGCGGCGGGACTGCTGGCCGGCCTGTTGGTGCCGGTCGTCGGAGTGCTGGCCGGGATCGGCCTGGTGCTCTACTTCACCGGCGCCGTCGTCACCGTGCTCCGGGCGCGCTCGTACTCGCACATCCCGTTCCCCCTGCTGTACGCGGCGCCGGTGATCGGCTCCCTGGCGCTGCTGGCCGCCTCCTGAGCGGCGCGGAAGCCCCGGACAGGCCCCGGACGGCGCGGTCGCGGTGCGGCCGGCCGGGGCGTCGACGGTTCAGGCGACCTTGACCGGCGCCGAGCGCAGTTCGTTGTCGTACGGGAGCGCGTCCCGGGCGTCGAGCAGTTCGGCGACCGCCCGGAAGGAGACCTTGCCGACGGCCAGGTCCTCCGCCGTGACCGTGTAGTCGATGACGAAGCGGGTGGTCTTCCCGCTGTCCGTCGCCGGTACCGGATGGGTGGACGATCCGACCGGCACGTAGCCGGTGGGGGTGCTCCGCTCGAGGTCGACCCGGACGTTCTCGTCGTACCGGGTGTTCCGGACCTGGACCGCGACCCCGATGGTCTGCCCCACCCGCGCCGTCGACGGCACGTTCAGCTTCACGACGGCGACGTCATGGGTCCGGACCGACACCACGTGGCTGACCGAGGCGGTGCGCCCGTCGAGGGTGCGCACGGAGAGCCGGACGGTCCAGTCGCCGTCACCGGGGAACCGGTGCACCGGGTACAGCTCGGTCGACGTCGTCCCGTCACCGAAGTCCCAGGCGAAGGAGGCGAAGCCGGCGCCGGCCGGGTCGTAGGCAGAGCTGCCGAGGCTGACCTGGTCGTAGGAGCTGGGGTCGCTCGGGTAGTGGTAGAAGTCGACGGTCGGGTCGGCCGCCACGTCGAGCTGGAAGGTGTGCGCGGCGCTGCCGTCCGAGCCCACCTGGAACAGGTACGTGCGGCCGGCCTGCGCCACGAAGGTCAGCGGGTCGTAGTCGTAGAGGCGCGTACACCCCACCCGGGAGAGCGCGGTCAGCGAGGAACCCGTGTAGGCGGCGATGCCGGCGTAGCCCGGGTTCGTCCGGGCCGTGATCGAGCCGGTGGTCGTCGGCGTGTACGCGTACCAGGCCGTGTGGCCGGCGCCGCCGCAGGACGAGGGCTCGCCGGTCTCGGCGGTCGCGCCGGCGTAGTTCCGGGTGTCGGCGTACGGCAGTGCGCCTACCGTGATCGCGTCGGCGAAGTCGTCGTTGGCCGGCGCCACGGCCTGGTCGAGCGAGAACCGCAGCGAACCGCCGGTGGTGTCGCCGAAGCCGCCGGTGCCGACCATGAGGTGGTACGTCGTGCCCGCGGTGACCGCGAAGCGGATCCTCGACCGCTGGCTGCCGTTGTCGTCGTTGCAGGCCACCTGCGTGAGGGAGCCCTGCCCACCGGTCCAGGCCGAGAGCACGCTGTAGTAGTCGCTGCCGTACGTGTGGGCCTCGACGCGGCCGTCCACGGTCGGGGTGAAGCTGAACCAGACGGACCCCCGGTTGGCGCACCCGGTCGGGTCCGTCGGGTCCGTGGTGGCGCCGGTGGTGTCGATGGTGGTGGTGAAGGGAGTGGTCCCCACCGTCGTCGCGGCGGAGAAGTCGTCGTTCGCCGGTGCGGCGTAGGCGGCGGTCTGCCCCGCGACGAGCAGGGCGACCACCCCCGTGAACGCGACGGCGAGCCGGGCGACACTGCGTTTGATCACTGGAATCCTCCTGGGCCCCGTATCCCACCTGGATGGTGACCGTCCGACCGTACGGCGGCGGGCGCAGCGCCATAGTTAAATGGATCACTGGTTTTGGTTAAGGGGCACAGGCGCGGGGCCCGGCGGTCCGACCGGGTGGTCGGTCCGCCGGGCCCCGCAGGGGGTACGTCAGAGCGGGCGGTTCGGCTCGCTGACCGGGCCACCGGGGTACGCGGTGGCGGCCGCGTCGGGCACGACCTCGACGTCGGTCACCACGTACTCGGTGTCGGTGGTGGTGGTCGTCGGCGTCCGGTCCTCGTCGTCGCCCGTGCGGTGCTTGGCGGCGGCGATCCCGGCGGCGGCAGCGGCACCCGCGGCGGCGGCGCCGGCCGCGACCGCGGTGCCCGAGACACCGGCCTTGCCGCTGTCAGCCTGGGACGACGCCGCGTGCGCGACGCCCGGCGTGCCCACGCCGTGCCCCTCGCCGACCGAGCCGCGCCAGGCGCCGGTCTCGGCGCCCCGGGACTCGATGAAGCTCTTGAACTTCTCCAGGTCGGACTCGGCCTGCTTCTCGACGATGTTCAGCTTGTCGCCGGTCTTCTCGACCAGCCCCTCCGGCTCGTACTCCAGGTGCAGCCGGACCATGGTGCGGCCCGCGCCCACCGGCTGGAAGTAGACGGCACCGGCGTTGGTCGCGCCCTCGGTCGCCGCCCAGGCGACCTTCTGGTCGGGCACCTGCTCCAGGACCCTGGCGTCCCACTCACGCTTGACGCCGGCGATCTGGGCGACCCAGTGCATCCGCTGGTCGTCGAGCTGGCGCACCTCCTGCACGCCGCCCATGAAGCGGGGGAACTCCTCGAACTGCGTCCACTGGTTGTAGGCGGTGCTGACCGGGACGTCGACTTCGATCGACTTCTCGACCACGGTGGTCATGGCAATCCTCCTCGTTCCGGTCGACCTCCCTCCACGCGGGAGGGAGCAGCTTTTCTCGTCCACCATAATCCCTACCCACCGTCGGACGGCTGAACCGGAAAATGCCGGAGCCGGCGACAACCCGCAGGTCACGGGGGGTCGCCGGCTCCGGGTCGTACGTCAGGACAAGGGCGCGATGAAGAAGCCCGCCTGGTCCACGATCAGCTCGGTGCCACCCTTGCTGTTGTGGTACACGGCGATCTCCCCGCCGGTGCCCGCCCGGACGACCGCCATGTTCGCGGCCGTCTCACCGGCGACGAAGTTGACGTTCGAGGCGGTGGGCGGCGCCGCCCCGGTACGCGGGTACGCGGTGAGGACGCCCGGGGCGCTCGGTCGGGTGGCGGTCATGTTGAACACGGCCGCGGTGGGCGTGGCACACGTCGCCGGGCACGCGGTCTGGACGTACCGGGGCAGGAAGGCGACCTTCTCGTACGGCTGGAGCGGACCGCCGTACCCCCGGCCGTCCAGGCCGATGCTCGCCCGGGTGTCCACGATCCGGTGCGGGTCCAGCGGCACGTAGCCGTCGACGGCGCCCGAGGCGGCGGAGCCGTAGTAGCCGGCCAGGTCGGCGATCACGTGGGTGGTACCCGAGCTGGCGTTGTGGATGCTGACCTTTCCGGCGACGACGGGCACGGTCACCAGGTTGGGGATGGTCTGCCCGGTGACGAAGTTCAGGTTCGATGCCACCGGCACGGTCGAGCCCGCCGGGAAGACCTTCAGCACTCCGTTCGCCGTCGGCCGGGTCACCGTGACGTTGAGGATCGCCGCCGTCGCGCCGGCCGGCAGCTTGCCGGAAAGGTCCACCTGCCGGGTGGTGTTGGCGGGGAACGGCCCGGCGGCGCCGGCGCGGGTGTCCAGCATTCGGGTGGGCGCCAGGGTCCGCAGGCCACTGCCCTTGGCGCCGTACCAGCCTTGCAGGTCGGCGACGACGTGCACGGTGCCGCTGCCGGTGTTGCGGATGCGCAGCTTGCCGTTGGACATCGGCACGGTGACCAGGTTCGGCACCGTCTCCTTCGGCACGAAGTTGACGTTCGAGGCGTCCGGCAGCTTGACGCCGTCCGGGTACACGGTCAGGAACCCGGCGCTGGTCGGCTGGGTCGCGGTGACGTTCAGCACGACCGCGGTGATGTCCGCCGCCGGCACCCCGCCGATCTCGGGAATCGACAGCACGACCTCCGAGTTGCCCGGCACCGGCGTCCGGGTGGGCACGCCGACCGCCGACCGGGTGTCCAGCACCCGGGTCGGGGCGACCGGCTGGTACAGCGAGCCGACCACGGTGAACAGCGGGCCCACCGAGGCGTTGCCGGCGCGCGACTTCGTGCTGAGGTCGGCCGCGCGGAAGCCGATGAAATCGACCCGGGCGTTCATGACGACGCTCCCCGCCCGGCGGAACGTGTGCCGCAACGACCCGGCAGTCCCGACCCGCCAGTACCGGTCACCGGTGAACTTGAACGCCACCGAGCCGCCCGGCCCGTCCGTCGGGTACCAGTACGTCGGCACGGCGGTGGCCTCCGTGTCGAGGAACCCGCCCCCGGGCACCCGACGGAAGCCGGTCGCGCCGACCTTGCCCTGCCCGACCCACTCCACCGCGCCGCGGTCGTGGTACCCGTTGCCGGTGCCGGTGTTCGACACGTGCGGCAGGTCGGCGTGCGGGTTGCCCAGCAGGTCGGTGCGGAGCACAGCGGGCGCGTCGGCGTCAGCGCTGTCCAGGCCGGGTGAGCCGCTTTCGAGCTCCCACCAGCTGCGGGACTGGCCGCGCCGGTCGAGTCGCACCAGGTCGAGGATGTCGTGCCCGCCCTGCCCGGTGGCGGCCCGGAACGCGTCGAGGGTCTCGTGGGTGGTGCCGCCCCACCGGTACGGCACACCGCCACTGCGGGAGCCGATCAGGTTGTGGTCGGACGTCGACCCGGCGGACGACTCCGGCGAGACGGAGATCGCGGTGGCCCGCGACGGAGCGTCGCAGGGCTGCGGGTCGTACTCGGGGCCGCCCGCGGTCTGGACGACGTTGTTGTGCAGCCGGACGCCCGGCGAGACGCCGGCCACCTGGATCGCCACGTCGCACTCGTTGACGACGGTGTTGCCGGTGATCACCGTGCCCGGCGCGTCGGTGACGTCCACCCGGCTGTCCTCGAAGGCGTTGCCGGTGATCACCGCCCCCGTAACCCCCGGCTCGACCACCACTCCCGCGGCCCCGCCGTGGGCTCGCAGCCACGCCCGGCTCACCCTGACGTCGCTGGACCCGCCGGTGAGCCGGATCAGCGCGGGGGCCTCGAACTGGTTGCGGATCGCCAGGCCGTCCAGGGTGACCCGGGAGGAGCGGTCCACCACGACGGTGCTGCTGCTGCCCCAGGTGGCGGCGATGAAGCCCTCCAGGACGACATCGTGCACGCCCGCCAGGCGGAAGACGGTGTCGGTGAGGGTGTAGTGGTCGCCGACGCGGACCTCACCGTCGGGGCTGTGCACGGCCCGGTAGGTGATCGGCGCGTCCGGGGTGCCGGACCGGTCGAAGGTCACCGTCTCCCGGTAGTCACCCGGATGCACCAACACCGTCTGGCCCGGCTGCGCCACCGCGGCCGCGGCACCGATGGTGCAGTACGGCTTCTCCGTGCTGCCGTCAGCGTCCGGCGTGCAGTCCTTGTTGTTGACGTACACCTCGGCGCGCGACGCGGCCTCCTGGGTGACGGTGGGCGCGGCCACCGCAGGCGCCGCCGGCCCCGTCAGACCGACACTCGCCACCAGTGGCAGGACCGCGAGCAACGCGGTGCCGTGTCTTCTCATCGATCTCCCCCGTGATATCGAGCAGGTGCGGCGGCAGCCTATCCGATCCGTCGCCACTGTGGACGACGCCTGTGGATGCGTGCAGAACCCGGACCGGACGCTGCCATGGCCGGTGCCGGGCCGGATCAGGATGCCGGGCCGATGAAGTACCCGGACTGGTCCACGACGGCGTGGGCCGTGCCCGCACTGCTGTTGTACAACTCGATGCCCGAGCCGACCGCGACCACCGCGGCGTTCGAGGCGGTCTCACCCGTGACGAAGTTGACGTTCGAGGCGGTCGGCCGCGGCTGCCCAGCCGGGTAGGCGATCAGCACGCCCGGCGCGGTCGGGCCGGTCACCGTCACGTTGCCCACCAGGGCGGTCGGGGCCGGGCAGGCCGGCACGCAGTTCACCGTCGGCATCAGCGCAGGAAAGCGTACGGTCTCCCGGGCGGCCAGCGGCCTGGAGCCGCGACCGGAGAGCCCGGTGCCGTCGCGGGTGTCGGCGACCCGGGTCGGGGTGATCGGCACGAAGGTCTGGGTGGCGTTCGGGCTGAACCAACCGGCCAGGTCGGCGACGACGTGAGTGGTTCCGGAGCTCTGGTTGTGAAGGCTGACCTGGCCGTTGACCACCGGCACGGTGACCAGGTTGGGGATGGTCTGCCCGGTGACGAAGTTCAGGTTCGACGCGGTGGGCACCGCCAAGCCGTACGGAAAGACCTTGAGTACCCCGTTCGCCCTCGGCCTGGTGACCGTCACGTTGAGCACGGCGGCCGTCGCGCCGGCGGGCAGCCGGCCGGACAGGTCGAGCGGGCGGGTGCCGTTGGCCGGGATCGGGACCGCGGCGCCTTCGCGGGTGTCGAGCACCCGCACCGGCGACACCGGGGCGAAGCCCGACCCGGATTCCGCGTAGAAGCCCTGGAGGTCGGCGACCAGGTGGACGGTGCCCTGGCCGGAGTGGTGGAACGAGACGGACCCGTTGACCACCGGCACGGTGACCTGGTTCGGCACCGTCTCCTTGGCCACGAAGTTGACGTTCGACGCATTCGGCCAGCCACCGCCGGTCGGGTAGACGGTGATGAAACCGGCGGCGGTCGGCTGGGTGACGGTCACGTTGAGCACGACCGCGCTGATGTCCGCCACCGGAACCCCGGCGATGCTCTCGATCGGCAGGGAGATGGTGCCGTTCGCGCCCACCGGGGCGGCGTAGTTGACGCCGATCGGGATCCGGGTGTCCAGCAGCCGGGTCGGCGCCACCGGCACGTATCGTGCGCCGACCTGCGTGCAGACCGGTTCGAGGTAGGTGCTGGCCACCCGGAAGTCGCTCTGGCTGGCCTGCACCTGGACGCAGGCGGAGCCGGCCCGGCGCAGGGTGTGCTCGGCGGTGCCGGAGTCGCTCACCCGCCAGTACGGCTCGTCGGTGAACTTGTACGCGTACGCGGCCCGCTCCCGCTCGACCGGCCAGGGCGAGTGCAGGCCCGTCCGGGCGACCACGTCGAACGGGCCACCGCCGACCTTGCGTTCGAGCCGCACCGGGTCCTGGGTGGCCGGGCCCTGCGCCTCGACCGCGCCCCGGTCCCGGTAGCCGCTGCCGGTCCCGGTGTTCGACACGGCCGGATCGTCGGCGTAGGAGTTGTCGAGCATGTCGGTGTCGAGGGCGCCCCGGGCGCCCGCGTCGGCGGAGTCGCGCGCCGGCGAACCCTCCCTGGTCTCCAGGTAGCCCCGGTCCTGGCCGGCCGCCCACGTGAGCTTCGGGTCCGCGACGATGTCGTGGGTGGCCTGCCCGGTCGCCTCGACGAACGGGGCCAGCGTCGGGTACTGGCTGCCGGCCCAGACGTAGGGCAGCCCGCCGCCCAGCGGGTCGATCAGGTTGTGGTCGGTGCTGGTCTGCGGCGCCGACTCGGCGGAGACGGTGACGGCGGTGGCCTCCACCGAATTCGCGCAGGTGGGCTGACGCAGCCGGTCGGTCACCACGATGTTGTTGCGGATCGAGGCTCCCGGCGAGGCACCGGCCAGCTCGATGCCGCGCCGGCATTGGGTGTTGACGGTGTTGCCGGTGGCCGTCAGGCCGGGGGCGTCGGTGGCGACCAGGCCGGAGACGTCGAGCTGGCTGGCGGTGACCGTCGTGCCGGTGACGCCCGACTCGACGGTGACGGACGGGCCGGCGAAGTTGCGGAGGAAGCTCCGGCTGAGCGTGACGTCGTCCGAGGCGCCGCTGATCCGCACCGCTGTGGGCCCGTAGGCGCCGCCCAGGATGGTGAGCTTGTCGAGGCGGATCCGGTTGACGTCCTTCAGCCGCACCCCGTCGGCGTAGTTGGCGCCATACACGACGAAGCCTTCCACCACCACGTCGTGCACGCCGGTGAGGTCGAGGATGGTCCCGGTGACCGCGCCGGTGTTGAACTTGCCCACCCGCGCCCACTGCCAGGAGACGTTGATCGCCCGAAAGGTGATCGGTGCGGCCTCGGTGCCGGACCGGGTGAACTTCACGTTCTCCTGGTACTCGCCCGGCTGCACCAGCACTGTCTGGCCGGGACCGGCTACCGCCGCCGCCTCCGAGATGGTGCAGAACGGCTTGGCCGCGCTGCCGTCCCGGGTGGCCGGGGTGCCGGCCGGGCACCAGGTCTTGCTGACATACAGCTCGCCGGCGGCCGTTCCCGCGGCCGTGACCGACGCCGGCCCGGCGACCGCCGCGGGTGCCGCCGGCCCCACCAGGGCCGCACCCGCGAGCAGCGGTACGACCGCGAGCAGCGCCAGCAGTCGTCCGGTTGTCATCAACCACCCCCGTGATCAAGTGTCCCGAGCGGGGAGCGTACACCGACGGGCGCCGATGAAGCAGCGCCGGAAGGCCACCGACCCCCACCGTTCGGCCGGTCCGCGGGGCGACCTACGCGACGACGACACAGGGCGGTCGAGCGCTGACCGTCGGCGACCGATCAGCGCGCCTGGCATTGTTGACGGCATGATCGCGCTGATTCGATCCCGTTTGACCAACTGGACCGTATTCATACCCATCCTCGCGGTCGTGCTGCTCGTCCTCACCTGGGGTCGCGACCTCTCCGGGGTCGCGGTCGCGTTGGTGGCCGGCTTCCTGGCCGGCGCGGTGCTCGCGGCCGTCCACCACGCCGAGGTGGTCGCGCACAAGGTCGCGGCGGCCCGGGCCGCCCGGCGGAACCGGGTGCAGATCAGCCTCAACCTCGCCCTCGGCTCCGCCATGGCCAGCATCGGTCTCACCATCCCGGCGATCGCCCTCGCCTCGATCTGGCTGGAGGGACCGCTGCTGCTCGGCCTCGGCGGCACCCAGTTGGCCCTGTTGGCGCTGACCGCGGTGACCGGGGTGCTCACCGTCGTCCCTGGCCGGGCGACCGTCCTTCAGGGCGGGTCCACCTGGTGCTGCTGGCCGCGTTCGTCTTCCTCGCCGCCAGCCCCTGACCGCGCCTTCGGCCGTCGTCGGTGACGGGAGAGGCGCCGAACGGCGCAGCGGCCGCGTCCGGGTCGACGAGACCGGGCGCGGCCGCCGCGGGCCGGGCTGGTCAGGGGGCAGCGATGAAGTAGCCCGCCTGGTCGACGACGACGTGGGTGCTGCCACTGCTGTTGTTGTACGCGGCGATCCGGCCGTCGGCGCCGACCTTCACCACGGCCAGGTTGGACGCGGTCTCCTTCGCGACGAAGTTGACGTTCGACGCGGTCGGCGCGGCCTGGCCGGCCGGATACGCGGTGAGCACCCCTGCGGCCGTGGGCGCGGTGACGGTCAGGTTGAGCACCGCCGCCGTCGGCTGGGGACATCCGCCGTCGCACTGCTGACTCACCAGGACGCCGGCCGACGCCTTCGCATACTTCGTGAACGGCCCGTCGTAGGGCTTGATCCAGCCGGTGCGGTTCCGGCTGTCGGCGATCCGGTGCGGTCCGTGCGGCATATAGGTCTGGTCGGCGCCCGACGCGGCCGAACCGAAGTACCCGGCCAGGTCGGCCACCACGTGGGTGGTGCCCGAACTGGCATTGCGGATCATCGCCTTGCCGGCGACGACCGGCACGATCACCAGGTTGGGGATCGTCTGCCCGGCCACGAAGTTCAGGTTCGAGGCCACCGGCACGGGCGACCCGTCCGGGTAGACCTTGAGAACGCCGCTCGCCGTCGGCTTCGTGACGGTGACGTTCAGGATCGCGGCCGTCGCGTCCACCGGCACCCTCCCCGACAGGTCCAACCGCCGCTCACCGTTCGCAACCAGCGCCGCGCCGGTACGGGTGTCCAGCACGCGGGTCGGGGTGAACGGCTTCAGGCCCGAGCCCTGCCGGCCGTAGAAGCCCTGCAGGTCGGCCACCAGGTGCACCGTCCCGCTGCCGGTGTTGCGCAGGCGGATGCGGCCGTTGGCCATCGGCACCGTGACGAGGTTCGGGACGGTCTCCCCGGCGACGAAGTTGACGTTCGACGACTGTGGCGCGCCCACACCGTCGCCGTCCGGGTAGACGGTGATGAACCCGGCGGCGGTCGGCCTGGTGACCGTCACGTTGAGCACCACCGCGGTGATGTCCGCGGCCGGCGTGCCACTGATGCTGGGGATCGGGAGCACGATCTCGGAGTTCGCGGCGACCGGCGTGGTGGTGGCGGTGCCGACGGCCGCACGGGTGTCGAGCAGCCGCGTCGGCGTCACCGGCTGGTAGAGCGCACCGACCGTGGTGCAGTGGTAGTAGGTGTATTCCGCCCCATTCCGGAAGTCGGTGAAGCTGGTGTGCGTGGTGACGCAGGCCTCCCCGCCCCGACGGAACGAGTGGTCCAGCGTCCGCGCGGCGGTGACCCGCCAGAACGGCTCGTCCCAGAACCGGTAGGCGATGGAGCCGCCCTCGCCGTCGGACGGCCAGGCGTACTGGGGCGCGGCGATCGCGGTCACGGCGAGCGGGTCACTGCCCCGCTTGCGCTGGATGCCCACCTGACCGCCGTTGACGCCACCCTGAGCCTCCACCGCGCCCCGGTCGTGGTAACCCGGACCGGTGCCCGTGTTGGCGACGGCGGGGTTGTCGCTGTGCGGGTTGAGCAGCATGTCGGTGCGGGTGAGCCCCTTGGCGGCGGCGTTCGCCGAGTCGACCGCCGGTGAGGCCGGGTCGATCGGGAAGTACATCCGGGCCGCTCCCTGCCAGTTGGCGATGCGCGGATCGGCGGCGATGTCGTGACCGCCCTGCCCGGTGGCGGCGCGGAACGACGGCAGGTCGGGGTAGCTGGTCCCGGCCCAGGAGTAGACGGCGCCGCCGCTGATCGGGTCGATCAGGTTGTAGTCGGCGACGGATCCCTCGACGGACTGCGGGGAGACCGCGATCGCGGTGGCGTTCTGCGTGGTGGTGCAGGCCGCGCGGAGCCGGTTGGTGCGCACGACGTTGTTCTGGATCTCCACCCCGGGGGATGCTCCGGCCACGTCGATTCCCCGGGTGCAGTAGGTGAGCACTGTGTTGTTGGTGACCACCGTGCCGGGGACGTCGGTGGCGATCAGACCCCCGTAGTAGAGCTGGTTGTGGACGACGACACTGCCGGTGACGCCCGGGTCGATCCGCACCGCCGGCTGCGGAGTCGCGGCGACGTTGCTGAAGAAGCCCCGACTGATGGTGACGTCGCTGGACCCTCCGGTGATGCGCACGACCTCGGGGCCGCGCGACACGGAAGCCGTGACGCCGTCGACGGTGACCCGGGTCGAGCCGTCGACCACGAGGGGCGTCTTCTCCGGCTGGGCCGCCAGCCGGAAGCCCTCGATCACGACGTCGTGCACTCCGGTCACGGTGAAGACCGTGCCGATGGTGGCGTTACCGTCGACGCTGCCCACGTCGACCCGGCCCTCCGGACCGTTGACGGCGCGGAAGGTGATGGGCGCATCCGCCGTGCCCGAGCGGTTGAAGGTCACCGCCTCCGGGTAGGCGCCGGGCTGCACCAGCACGGTCTGGCCCGGCTGGGCCACGGCCGCCGCCGCCGAGATCGTGCAGAACGGCGCGGTCATGCTGCCGTTGCCGCCCGGCGCGCAGTCCTTGTTGCTCACGTACAACTCGCTCGCCACCGCCTGGGTGACCGGCGCCGGCGCGGCGACCGCCGCGGGCGCCGCCGGGGCCACCAGGCCCGCACCGCCGACCAGTGGTACGACCGCGAGCCGCGCCCACGCACGTCTGTCCATCAACCGCCCCCGTGACGAATCGATCATGCCTGGCCGGAGCGTATCGTGACGGACGCCGATGTGATCAGGGTCGGACGGGCGGCGCCCGTCGGCCGATCGGCCAGGCCCGGACGACGCAGCGGCCGCGTCCCGGTGTCGGGGCGCGGCCGCTGCGGACCGGCGGCAACCGTCAGGCCGGGGCGATGAAGTACCCGGACTGGTCGACGATGGCGTGGGTGTCGCCGCTGCTGTTGTTGAACGCCGCGACCTGGCCATTGGCGCCGACCTTGACCACGGCCAGGTTGGACGCCGTCTCCCCGGCGACGAAGTTGACGTTCGACGCCGTCGGCGCCGCCTCGCCCGCCGGGTACGCGGTCAGCACCCCCGCGGCCGTCGGGGCGGTGACGGTCAGGTTCAGCACGGCGGCGGTCGGCCGGGGGCACTCGACGCCACAGCCCGTCTCGCTCTTCACCGCGACCGACGCCTTCTGGTATCTGACCAGCTTGCCGGGGAAGACCCCCAGCCAACCCGAGCCGTCCCGGGTGTCGGCGATCCGGGTCGGCCCGTACGGCACGTAGACCTGGTTGGCGCCCGACGCGGCCGAGCCGAAGTAGCCGGCCAGGTCGGCGACCACGTGGGTGGTGCCGGAGCTGGCGTTGCGGATCATCACCTTGCCGGCGACCACCGGGACGATCACCAGGTTGGGGATCGTCTGCCCGGCCACGAAGTTGAGGTTCGAGGCCACCGGCACCGGCGAGCCGTTCGGGTAGACCTTCAGCACGCCGGCCGCGGTCGGCTTGGTGACCGTCACGTTCAGGATCGCCGCCGTCGCGTCGGCCGGAAGCCGGCCGGCGAAGTCCAGCTGCCGGTCGGCGTTCCCGGCCACCGGCGTCGACGTCCGGGTGTCCAGCACGCGCACCGGGCTGAGCGGCTTGAAGCCGGAGCCCTGCCGGCCGTGGAAGCCCTGCAGGTCGGCGACCAGGTGCACGGTGCCGCTGCTGGTGTTGCGGAAGCGGATGCTGTCGCCCATCGGCACGGTGACCAGGTTCGGCACGGTTTCGTTGGCGACGAAGTTGACGTTCGACGAGCTGGGCAGCGGGGTGCCGTCCGGGTAGACGGTGATGAAGCCCGACGCCGTCGGCCTGGTGACCGTGACGTTGAGGACCAGCGCGGTGATGTCCCGGGCCGGCACGCCGCCGACGCTCGGGACCGGCAGGACGACCTCGCCCTTCGGCGGCACCGCCGTGGTGGTGGCGGTGCCGATCGCCGCCCGGGTGTCCAGCAGCCGGGTCGGCGCCACCGGCGTGTAGGGCGCCCCGACCGTGGTGCAGTGGGAGTAGCTGTACTCGGCGGCGACCCGGAACCCGGTGAAGCTGGTCCGGGTCAGTACGCAGGCCGGACCGCCCCGGCGGAAGGAGTGGTCGCGGGTTCGGGCGTCGGTCACCCGCCAGAACTTCTCGTCGGCGAACTTGTACGCGATGGCGCCACCGTCACCGTCGGTCGGCCAGGCGTACTGCGGGGCGGCGATCGCCGTCACGGCGAACGGATCGCTGCCCCGCTGCCGCTGGATGCCGACCTGGCCGCCGATCACGCCGCCCTGCGCCTCGACCGCGCCTCGGTCGTGGTAACCGGAGCCGGTGCCGGTGTTGGCGACGGCGGGGTTGTCGGTACGCGGGTTGCCCAGCATGTCGGTGCGGGCGACCCCCTTGGCCGAGGCGTTGCCGGAGTCGACCGCCGGCGAGTTCGACTCCAGGGGGAACCACGACCGCATGGCGGTCCTCTGGCTTCCGAGCAGCGGGTCCGCCACGATGTCGTGACCGCCCTGCCCGGTAGCCGCACGGAAGGCGGCCAGGTCCTGGTACGCCGTGTCGCCCCAGGAGTAGAGGGTCCCACCCGTGATCGGGTCGACCAGGTTGTAATCCAGCACTGTGCCGGCCACGGACGAGGCCGAGACCGCGATGGCGGTCGCGTTGGCCGGCGTGGTGCACGCCTGCCGGGTCCGGTTGGTGCGCACGATGTTGTTCTCGATCGACACCCCCGGCGAGGCCCCGGTCACGTCGATCCCCCGGACGCAGTTCGTCACGAGGGTGTTGTTGGTAATCACGGTGCCCGGCGCGTCGGTCACCCGCAGCCCGGAGTAGGAGAACTGGTTGCCGCTCACCACCGCGCCGGTGACCCCGGCGTCGATCGCGAGGCCCGGATTGCCCGCGGGCAGGTTCCCCAGGTAGCTCCGGCTGACGGTGACGCCGTCCGAATCACCGGTGATCTGCACGGCACCCAGCAGCGGACGCGACGCCAGAACGGCGACCGCGTCGATGGTGATCCGGTCCGAGCCGTCCACCACCGCGGCGGCCTGGCCCGTCGCGCTCACCAGGCGGAAGCCCTCGATCGTGACGTCGTGCACCCCGGCAAGCGTGAAGATCGCGCCGGTGACGGTGCCGCTGGTGTTGCCGACGGCGACGGAACCGTCCGGGCTGTTGACCGCCCGGAAGGTGATCGGTGCGCCGTCGACCCCCGAGCGGGTGAAGGAGACGGCCTCCGGATAGTTGCCCGCGTGGACCAGGACCGTCTGCCCGGCCTGGGCGACGGCCACCGCCGCCGAGATGGTGCAGAACGGCTTGTCCAGGCTGCCGTCCCCGCCCGGCGAGCACTGCTTGTTGCTCACGTACAGCTCGTCGGCCACCGCCTGGGTGACCGATGCCGGCGCGGCGACCGCCACGGGCGCCGCCGGACCCACCAGGCCCGCGCCGCCGACCAGTGGTACGACCGCGAGCCGTACCCACGCACGTCTGTCCATCAACCGCCCCCGCGACAAGTCGATCATGTTGTGCGCGGAGCGTATCGGGACGACTGCCGATTTCATCAGCGCCGATCGGTTGGTGCCCTCGCCCGTTCGGCCAGCGCGCAAGGGGGATGACGTGCGTCGCGCCGCCGCTCTTTGTGGAACGCGCTGATCTCCCCGCTGGCACCGATCTTGACGACGGCCAGGTTGGACGCGGTCTCCTTGAGCACCGCAGCCGTCGGCTTCGGGCAGGCCCCGTAGCAGGGATGCTGGCTCGACGTCACCGGGCGTCTGGTCGCCCCGACGCCCTCGACCAGGCTCAGTCGTGCCGCTCGGTGCGTTCGATCTCGGTGAACGCCGCCCCCAGGTAGCCCTCGACCGGCCGGCCGGTCACCGCCAGCAGATCGGCGACGAGCAGCGGGGCGTGCCGGGCGATCGCCGCCGGATCGGGCGGGGATTCGTCCTCGCCGGGGCCGTACACGCCGAGCGCGGAGGCCAGCAGGACCAGCACCACGTGCGGGTCGACCTCCGGCCGCCACGGGGCCGCCGCCCGGACGCAGTGCTCCAGCACCTGCCGGATGTCGTCGCCGTCCAGCCCGTCCGGGTGGGTCTCCTCGAGCAGCAGCCGCACCACCGCGCCGAGGACCAGGCCGGACCGCTCGGCCCCGCCGAGCCTCGCGGTCGCCGCCTCGTACGCCGCACCGTCGCGGGCCTTCGCGGCCTCGACGGCGTCGGTGGCGGCGACGGCGATCTCGCGGGCCGATGCGGGCAGGTGTCGCCAGGTCACGCTCACCGGGCCAGCATGGCAGAGCCGACCGACAGCGCCGGTCGACGTGCGCTTGATCACGTGGCAGGCGCGAGCGGCGGCAAATTCCGTCGCGACCTGTCAGACCCGCTGGAAAGAATCGCGGCATGCTGCGCCGATCCCTCCCCCGCCGCCCGGAAGCCCGACGCATCCTGCTCGGCACCCTGCTGTCGGCGATCGGTCGCGGCCTCACTCTGCCGTTCCTGTTCATCTACCTGACCGACGTGCGCGGGCTCTCCGACCCGCGCGCCGGTCTGGTCATCGGCTGGTACGGCGCGGTCACCCTGGCGCTCTCCCCGCTGGGCGGGACGCTGATCGACCGGTTCGGCGCCCGCCGGGTGGTGCTGCCGTCCCTGCTGATCGAGGCGATCGGCACCGGGTCGCTCGCGCTGGTCGACTCGACCGCCTCCGCGTTCGGGGTGGCCACGGTGATCGCGATCGGCAGCTCCGCGATCTGGTCGGGGCAGAACACCATCCTCGCCTCGCTCACCGCCGACGACGAGCGGCAGCGGGTGTACGGGCTGAACTTCGCCCTGCTCAACCTCGGCATCGGCGTGGGCGGCCTGACCTCCGGCGCCATCGTCGACGTCGCCCGACCGGTGACCTTCCAGGCGATCTACCTGCTCGACGCGCTCAGCTACCTGACGCCGGCGATCATCCTGCTGACCCTGCCGCACGTCGGGCACCGGCTCGCCGCCGGCGCGGCGGGCGCGAAGACGGGCGGCGGGGGTTACCTCACCGTGCTGCGGGACCGCCCGTTCCGTCGCCTGGTGATCTTCGGCCTGGTGCTCACCACCTGCGGGTACGCCCAGATCGAGGTCGGCTTCACCGCGTACGCGGTCCGGGTGGTCGAGGTGACCCCGCGTGTCGTCGCCTGGGCGCTGGCCGGCAACACCCTGATGATCGTGCTCTCCCAGCTGCTGGTGATCAGGCGGATGGAGGGGCGCAGCCGCACCGGGGGGCTCGCGGTGGTCGGCGCGGTCTTCGCGACCGCCTGGCTCACCCTCGGCGCGGCCGGCCTGATCGGCACCGGCAACGCCGTGGTGGCGGCGCTCGGCGTGGTGGCCTGCGCGGCGATCTTCGGGTTCGGCGAGACCATGCTGTCGCCGGTGATGCCGGCGCTGACCAACGCGCTGGCCACCGACGAGCTGCGCGGCCGGTACAACGCGATGAGCTCGATGATCTTCGGGATCAGCGGGGTGATCGGCCCGGTCACCGCCGGCCCGCTGATCGGCGCCGCCGACGGCAAGGTCTGGGTCGCCGTCGTGGTGGGTGGCTGCCTGGCCGCCTCGCTGATCGCCCTCTCCCTGCGCCCCCTGCTCACCGCCATCCAGGACGGTCGCGTCCCCGCCCCCGCCGCCCGCACCCCCGAACCCACCCCCGCCTGACCACTCCCACCCCCACCCACGCCCCCACCACGCCGCAAGCTCCGGGCACTTTCACGGAAAGCGTGGCTATGACGCGTTCCATAGGCCCGTTTTCCGTGAAAGTGCATGCGCGGCGGGGCGGGGCGCGGCGACCGGGGACGGGGACGGGCCCCGGAGCGACTGCTCCGGGGCCCGTTCGTGGGCGGGGTCCTGCCGTCAGGCGGCGGGGACCTCGGCGGTGGTGCGGATGCGGTCCAGGGCCGGCGCGGAGACCGGCGAGGACGCGGTCAGGTACGCCACGAAGGCATCCAGGTCGATCATGCCGGTGACCTGGTTGGTGCCGCTCTTGAGCGCGGTGAACCCGTCACCGCCACCGGCCAGGAAGTTGTTCACCGTGACCCGGTAGGTGCCGGCGTCGGTGACCGTCACGCCGCCGAGGGTGAGGCTGCCCCGGACGACCCGGGTACCGGCGCACGGGTCGGCGGTGGTGCCGGTGGCGCCGTTCACGTCGACTGTGTAGCGGACCGTCGAGGACGGGTAGAGCGTCCGGCCGACGACGAACTGCTGCTCCAGCACGCAGTAGAGCTGCGCGCCGGTGAGGTCGAGCGTGACCAGGTTGTTGGCGAACGGCTGGACCGTGAACGCCTCCTCGTAGGTGACCTGGCCGGCGTCGAGGTCGGCGCGGACACCACCGGGGTTCATGAACGCGCCGAGCGCGCCCTGCTCGTTGTCGGTCGCCGCGAACTGCGCGTCGGCGATCACGTTGCCGAGCGGGGACTCGCCCTTGGCCGTACCGAACAGGGTCTCCTGCACGCGGTTGAGCGGCTCGGCGGTCTCGCCGACGACCTTGGTGGCGACCGGGCCGAGCGCCGTCTTGTAACGGGTGATCAGCTCGGTCTGCGCCGCGTCCTTGGTGACGTCCCGGGTGACCACGACGTTGTTGGCCTTGGCGGTCAGCACGTCGCCGGTCTTCCGGTCGATCTGCAGGTCGATGTCGGTGACCAGGCGTCCGAACGAGCTGGCGCTGGTGACCAGCTTGCCGTTGATCTCGCAGTTGTACGCCTGGTGGGTGTGCCCACTGACCACCACGTCGATCGACGGGTCCATCCGGTTGGCGATGTCGACGACCGGGCCGGTGAAGCCCTTGCAGTCGTTGATGCCGCCGGTGGCCTCCTGCTGACCGCCCTCGTGCAGCAGCACGACGATGCTCTGCACGCCCTGCGAGCGCAGGATGCGGGCGTACTTGTTGGCGGTCTCCGCCTCGTCGCTGAAGGTGAGGCCAGCGACGCCCTCCTGAGAGACGATCTGCGGGGTGCCCTCCAGGGTCATCCCGATGAAGCCGACCTTGACGCCGTCGACCTTCTTGACCGCGTACGGCGGCAGCAGCGGCTGGCCGGTGGCGGTCTTGAACGCGTTGGCGGAGAGGTACTGGAAGCCTGCGCCCGTGTACGGGGTGCCGTCCGCGCAGCCGTCGACCGGGTGGCAGCCGCCGTTCTGGATGCGCAGCAGCTCGTTGGCGCCCTCGTCGAACTCGTGGTTGCCGACGCTGGCGAAGTCCAACCCGGCCATGGTGAGCGACTCGATGGTCGGCTCGTCGTGGAACGCGGCGGAGAGCAGCGGGGAGGCGCCGATCAGGTCACCGGCGGCGACCGTGATGGTGCGCTCCTGCTCCTCCTCGGTGGCGCCGCGCAGGGCGGCGAGCTGGGTGGCGAGGTATTCGGCGCCACCCGCGGGCTGGCCGGCGATGGTGCCGCTGGAGCCGGTCGGCGGTTCGAGGTTGCCGTGGAAGTCGTTGAGGGCGAGCAGCTTGACGTCGACCGGCTTGGGGCCGGCCTCGGCCTGGCTCGGGTTGACGGCGACCGTGCTCAGCGCGGCCGCGGCGAGTGCGGTCAGGCCGATGGCGGCCCGACGCATCCCGGGGACGGACATGGAACTCCTCGTGAGGTTCGGCGTTGGACGCGGCACGGGCGATGGTTCGCCCGGCCACCCTGATCCGTGCCGTGACAGGGGGCGATCGCGGATGGCGGCGGTCGGGGGTCGCCGCTCCGTCAGGGGACAGCCTCTCATCTCCGCCACCGCCGGTCGACTGGGGAAGTCGAACAGACCTGCGGATACGTGAGGTGACCCGGCCTGGACGTTCGGACCATTCCGACATGACGGGTAGGTGAAGGCGGTCCGGCGGTCGGCGTCGGATTCGCGTCGGTGGCACCGACCAGGATGGGAGACGACGACGAGGAGAGGATCCACGGATGACTGACGCGACCCTGGCGGTGGGCACGGTGCGCTCCGCCGACGGCACGACCATCGCGTACGAGCGCAGCGGCGACGGGCCGGCGATCGTGCTGGTGGGCGGCGCGTTCAACGATCGGACCACCACCCGCGCGGTGGCCGCCGCGCTGGCCGAGGACTTCATCGTGTTCGGGTACGACCGGCGCGGCCGGGGCGACAGTGACGACACCGCCCCGTACGCGGTGCAGCGGGAGATCGAGGACCTGGCGGCGCTGATCGAGGCGGCCGGTGGCACGGCGTACCTCTACGGGATCTCGTCCGGCGCGATCCTCGCCGCCCTGGCGGCCGCCGCCGGGCTCCCGGTCGCGGGGCTGGCCCTCTTCGAGCCGCCGTTCCGGGTCGGGCCGCACGACGGATCGGTCGCGGCGCTCGCGCCCCGGTTGGCCGAGCTGGTGTCGGCGGGGCGGCGGGGCGACGCGGTCGAGTGCTTCCTGCGCGACGCGGTGGGCCTTCCCGCCGACCAGGTACGCGGCATGCGTGACCAGCCGATGTGGCCCTGGCTGGAGATGATGGCCCCGTCCCTGGTCCACGACGCCACCGTCAGCGGGGACGGCACTCTTCCCGCCGACCGGCTCGCCACCATCACCGCGCCGACGGTGGTGCTGGACAGCACGGGCAGCCCTCAGTGGCTGCGCGACGCGACGGGCGCGACCGCCGAGGCGGTGCCGGGTGCCCGGCGGGTGAGCCTGGAGGGCGGTTTCCACGAGGTGCCCGCCGACCGGCTCGCCGCCGAGCTGCGCCGCCTCCTGCTCGGCTGATCGGCCGCAGCGCCGGTCAGCCGAGAGGCGATCGCCGGAGACGTGGTCGACCGCCCCGGACAGGGGGTGGCGGCTCCCGGTGCGGAGGAGCCGGCGCCCGCTGCCCGGGGCGGTCGGATGGCGTGCCGGCATCCCGCCCCTTTCGGGATACCGGCAGCCGGGCCTCGTGCGGGTCGGTGGCCCGCCCGGTGGCCGGTCAGCAGTCGGGCCGACCTCGGGGGTCGGCCACGGAGTGGGCCGAGGCTATCGATGCCGTTCGGCAATTGTGGACCGTGAAACCTCTGCGTCGGCAAACAGATCCGCGAGTCCGGTGGGTCGAGACTGGACAGTGACCGGGGCCGGTGCGATCGTCGACCCCGGAGCGGCCCTTCCGCCGACGCCCGCCCGCCGACCGGCCGGCGACGCGGCCCGATCGGCGCGTCGTCCAACGGCTGCCCGACGGCGATCGGGTCATCGTGCCGGCACGGCCGTCACCAGGTCGGTCAGGTCGGCCTGGGTCCAGTGCCCGGTCACGCCGGGGCGGTCGGCCAGGTAGGCGACGGTCCGCACGACCGACCAGCCGTGCGCCGCCCGCAGCCCGGCCGCGATCATCCCCAGGTAGAACGGCGCCGGCGCGGTCCACTCCACCTCGCCCGCCCGCCAGGGCGCGGTGAAGGTCAGCATCGGCACCCCGTCGCGCACGCCGACCCGCAGCAGCGTCTCGTACCGGCCGGGGCCGAGGGTGGCCCGTCCGGCCTCGACGGCCACGGCGACCAGGTCGAGGTCGGCGCCGGGCGGGCGGTACATCTCCTGCGCGGCGATGTCGGCGAACTGCCCGGCGGTGAGCAGGTAGCCGCGCGCCGCCGCCGTGCCCGGCAGCTCGGGGTCGTAGAACGCCATCCCGCCCGTCCAGGCCCGGGACTCCCCGGCGAAGTAGACGCCGCCGGGGACCAGCACCGCTTCCGTCCGGCGCGGTGGCCGGCAGTCCCGACACCCGGGGTACGACCGCAGCCCGCCGGGTGGCCGGCCACCGGAGAGGTACCAGCCGAGCCGTGCCGGATCCATGTTCGACCCGTACGCGACGTACCAGAGGAGCCGCACCCGGCGAAGGTCAGTAGCCGCAGGTCTGACCGGCGGCGTGGCTGACCTGCACGGTGTGGGTGACGCAGCCGCCGTCGTCCACTGCGTGCAGCAGGAAGGCGGTCGGCTCGTCGACCCAGCCGATCTCGTCGTCGGCGCTCATGGTCAGCGACGCCTGCCGCCAGGTGCTCGGCGCGACGGTCAGCACGGTGCCGGCGTACCCGGTGGTCACCGGGCGGTGCAGGTGGCCGGCGGCGACGCGTACCACGTGGGGGTGTCGGCGGACGACCTCGGCGAGCGCGTCACCGTCGGCGAGCCGGACGGCGTCGGCGGCCGGGACGCCGACGGCGACCGGCGGGTGGTGCAGGCAGACCAGGGCGGGCACGTCCGGGCGGCCGGCCAGCACCCCGTCGAGCCAGCCGAGCTGGTCCTCGCCGAGCCGGCCGCCGCCCTCCCCCGGGGTCAGCGAGTCCAGCACCACGACGGTCACGTCCGGATGGTCGACGTGGTAGTACGCGGAGAAGCCGCCGCCCAGGTACGGGGTGCCGCCGAAGGCGTCCAGCAGCGACTCGCGGTCGTCGTGGTTGCCGGCGACCAGGTGCACCGGCAGCGGATACCGGCCGATCACCTCGCGCAGCACCGCGTACTCGTCGGGGCGGCCCTGGTCCACCAGGTCGCCGGTGATCACCACGCAGTCCGGGCGGGGGCGCAGCGCCAGCACCCGGCCGAGCGCGCGGTGCAGACCGGCGGCGGGCACGGCGCCGAGCACGCCGGTGGTCAGGTGCGGGTCACTCAGCTGGGCGATGAGCATGGCTCCTCCACTGCGACCGGGACCTTCACGCTAACCCGGCGAGCCGTCGCGGGCGGGCCCGTCGCGCAGCCCACAGGCCGTGTCCACAGCCTGTGGATGGCACATGTGTACGAACGCCAGATGATCTTTCGCGTGGCGGACCGCCATCGGCTGAGTACGCTTGATCGCAGCCCCGGCGCCGGCCGGGCCCACCCCCACCTGGAAGAACGTGGATCACGAGCGAGTCGTCCGCGACGTCACGGTCCGCCTGCCGATGGCGTCGACCGCCGTCGAGGCGTGCCAGTGGACCGTCACCGCGCTCGCCCGGTACGCCCCCGCGACGATCTCCGTCCTGCTCCAGGTCCACGACCGGCTGCGCTGCGTCGCCGCCACCGGATCATGGCAGGTCTTCTCCACCGTGCCGCCGAAGTCCGGCATCGTCGGCCGGGTCTACGCCTCCGCCGAGGGGGCCACGGTTCCCGACGTCACCGCCGACCCGGACTACCTCCCGCTGCGCCCGGACGTGACCGCCGAGATCTGCGTACCGGTGCTCGACCCGGCGGGCCGCCCGATCGGGGTGCTCGACCTCCAATGGAGCGGGCCGGCCGAGCTGGGGCGGTGGCGGCAGACCGCGGAACGGCTGGCCGGCCGGCTGGGCGCGCGGATCGTGGCCCTCGGCGGACCGCCGGCCGAGAGCCGCAGCGAGAAGCTGCTGCGACACTCCACCGCGTTCACCGCCGCCCCGACCGGTCGGGACCTGATGGCCGCGGCCCTCACCGCGGCCCGGGACGTCTCCACCCTCTCCTGCGCCGTGCTGGTCCTCGCCGGCCGGGGCGGCCCCCGCCTCGGCGACCCGACCGGCGCGCCGGGCGAGTTGGAGTCGCGCATCCGGGCCGAGCTGACCGAGGCCGGGGCCGGGCCGCTCAGCCGGATGGTGGCCCGGGCCCACCGGCACGGCACCGCGTACACGCTGGGCGAGGCGGGTCATCCGCCCACGGACGAGTACGCGCCGCTGGCCCGGGCCGGGGTACGCACCCTGGTGTCGGTGCCGGTCGGCCAGCCCGACGCGGGCGGGGTGCTGCTGGTCGCCGACGAGCGGCTGCTGCGGCCCGACCCGACCACGGTCAACCTGATCGAGCTGCTGGCCGGGCAGGCATGGGGTGCCCTGGACCGGCTCCGTACGCTGGCCCGGCTCCGCGAGCAGGCCAGCTCCGACCCGCTCACCGGGCTCCGGCACACCGGGCCGTTCGGCCAGCGGATCAGGGCGGCCACGCCGGGGCGTACCGCCCTGCTCGCCATCGACGTGGACGGGTTCAAGACCGTCAACGACACGTACGGCCACCAGGCCGGCGACCGGCTGCTGGTCGGACTGGCCCGGGCGCTGGAGGGCGCGCTGCGCCAAGGCGACGAGCTGTACCGGGTGGGTGGCGACGAGTTCGTCGCGGTGATCGAGGTGAGCCGCCCCGACGAGGCGGTCCGGATCGCCGAGCGGCTGACCGAGGCGGCCCGACGTACCGGGCGCACCATCAGCGTCGGCGTGGCCCTCCCCCAGCCCGGCGAGTCCCCGGAACTCACCCTCCGCCGCGCCGACCAGGCCCTCTACGCGGTCAAACGCCACGGCCGCGACGGCGTCCGCCTAGCCGCCGCCTGACCCACCCCCACCGACCCCCACCGCACCCCACCGACTCTCCGCCCGCACGTTCAGTGAAAGAGGCCCTATCCAGGCGTGGATAGGGCCTCTTTCACTGAAACTGGCCACCCTTGGGCAGGGCGCCGGTGGGCGGGGCGCTTGAGGTGGGGTCAGGGGCGGGTGAGGTCCTTGGCGAGGAGTTCGGCGATCTGGGCGGTGTTCAGGGCGGCGCCCTTGCGGAGGTTGTCGCCGGTGACGAAGAGGTCCAGGGCGCGCGGGTCGTCCAGGGCGCGGCGGATCCGGCCGACCCAGGACGGGTCGGTGCCGACCGCGTCGATCGGCATCGGGAACTCGCCGGCGGCGGGGTCGTCGACCAGGATCACGCCGGGGGCGTTGCGCAGCGCCTCCCGGGCGCCCTCGGCGTCCACCTCGGTGGCGAAGACCGCGTGCACGGCCACCGAGTGGCCGGTCACCACCGGCACCCGTACGCAGGTCGCGGAGACCTTCAGGTCGGGCAGCCCGAGGATCTTGCGCGACTCGTTGCGGATCTTCATCTCCTCGGACGACCACCCGAAGTCGACGAGCGACCCGGCCCACGGCACCACGTTGAGCGCCAGCGGCGCGGGGAACGGGCCGAGCTCGTCGCCGACCGCCTGGCGCACGTCGCCGGGACGGGAGCCGAGCACCCGGTCTCCGGCGATCTTGCCGAGCTGGAGGTGCAGCGCGTCCACGCCGGCCTGACCCGCCCCCGACACCGCCTGGTACGAGGAGAGCACCAGCTCGCGCAGGCCGTACTCGCGGTGCAGCGGGGCGATCGCCACGATCATCACGAGGGTGGTGCAGTTCGCGTTGGCGATGATCCCCTTGGGCCGGTTGCGTACCTGCTCGGGGTTGATCTCCGGGACCACCAGCGGCACGTCGCGGTCCATCCGGAACGCGCCGGAGTTGTCGACCACGACCGCCCCGCGGGCCACCGCGACCGGCGCCCACTCGACGGAGACCTCGTCCGGCACGTCGAACATGGCGACGTCGACGCCGTCGAACGCCTCCGGGGTGAGCGCGCCGACGGTCAACTCCTCGCCCCGGCAGCGCACCTTGCGCCCGACGGAGCGTTCGGAAGCGAGCAGCCGGATCTCGCCCCAGACGTTGCGCCGGGAGGAGAGCAGCTGGCACATCACGGTCCCGACGGCGCCGGTCGCCCCGACGACGGCGAGCGTGGGCTGCGCCGACACGGGCGCTACCGTCCCGTCCCCGCGTAGACCACGGCTTCGGAGTCGCCGCCCAGCTCGAACTGGTCGTGGATGGCCCGGACCGCCTTGTCGAGGTCGGTGTCCCGGCAGACCACGGAGACCCGGATCTCCGACGTGGAGATCATCTCGATGTTGACCCCGGCCGCTCCGAGCGCGGCGAAGAAGCCGGCCGCGACACCGGGGTGCGACCGCATGCCGGCGCCGATCAGCGACACCTTGCCGACGTGGTCGTCGTAGAGCAGGCCACGGAACTTGACGGCTTCCTGGATCTTGCTGAGCGCGGCCATCGCGGTGGGGCCGTCGGTCTTGGGCAGCGTGAACGAGATGTCCGTGCGACCGGTGCCCTCGGTGGAGACGTTCTGCACGATCATGTCGATGTTGATCTCGGCACCGGCCACGGTGTCGAAGATCCTGGCGGCGGCACCCGGCTCGTCGGGCACGCCGACGATCGTGATCTTGGCTTCACTGCGGTCGTGGGCGACCCCGGTGATCAGTGCCTGTTCCACGGGAAGGTCCTCCATCGATCCGGTGACCATGGTGCCGGTGTTGGTCGAGTATGACGAACGGACGTGGATCGGCAACCCCGCGCGCCGCGCGTACTCCACGCTGCGCAGGTGCAGCACCTTGGCGCCGCAGGCGGCCAGCTCCAGCATCTCCTCGTAGGTGATCTGCTTGATGTGCCGGGCGTTCGGCACGATCCGCGGGTCGGCGCTGAAGATGCCGTCCACGTCGGTGTAGATCTCGCAGACGTCGGCGCGCAGCGCGGCGGCGAGCGCGACGGCGGTGGTGTCCGAGCCGCCCCGGCCCAGCGTGGTGACATCCTTGGTGTCCTGCGAGACGCCCTGGAAGCCGGCGACGATCACCACCGCGCCCTCGTCGAGCGCGCCCTTGAGCCGGCCCGGGGTGACGTCGATGATCCGCGCCCGTCCGTGTACCGAGGTCGTGATGACACCGGCCTGCGAGCCGGTGAACGAGCGGGCCTCGTACCCCAGGTTGTGGATGGCCATCGCGAGCAGCGCCATGGAGATCCGCTCGCCGGCGGTGAGCAGCATGTCCAGCTCACGGCCCGGCGGCAGCGGGCTGACCTGGTTGGCCAGGTCGAGCAGCTCGTCCGTGGTGTCGCCCATCGCGGACACCACCACCACCACGTCGTCGCCGGCCTTGCGGGCGGCGACGATCCGCTCCGCCACCCGCTTGATGCGCTCGGCGTTGGCGACGGAGGACCCGCCGTACTTCTGCACCACGAGTGCCACGACGGTGCACTCCCTCCCAGCGACGACCCTGAGCGTGCCGACGCCGCCGGTCAATGGTCCGGCGGCGCGTGTCAGACCTGTCCAGGGTATCGGGCGGTACGCGAGGACGGGTCGGGTGATCCCACCATCCGGCGGAAGCGCCCGGTCGACGCCCTGCCCAGGGCGGTCGCGCCGACGCCCGCCGACACGCCGGCCGTCGTCGACGGCACGGGTCCGTGGGCGGCGGGCGGGCGGCGCAGAATGACCCGGTGCCTGCCCATCTGCGCGCGACGTTCCGGTCGGCCGGAGTCCTGGTCCTGCTCCTGCCGGCGCTCCTCACCGGCTGCACCGCCGACCGGCCGGCCCCGCCACCCACCGCCGGGTCCGCCGACCCGGCACCGGCCGAGGTGGACGCGGCCCGGGACGAGCTGGCCGCGCTGGCGGCGGCGGCGCGGGACCGCCACCTGACCGCCCGCTACACCCTCACCGGCACCGACGGGCCGACCCGGGACGTCACGGTGACCAGCGCGGCGGACGGCACCTGGCGGGTCGACGTCCCGGGGGGCGCGCTCGGCGGCACGGCGGACGTCTCACTGGCCGCCACCGCCGACGGCCTCTTCCAGTGCGGCCTGCCGTCTGCCGGCCGCCCGGAGGCGGCCAGCTGCGTCCGCCTCGGCGACCGGGACGACGCGGTGCCGCGCCGGCTGGACCCCCGGGTGCAGCACCCGTTCACCGACTGGCTGGAGGTGCTCACCGACCGACGCACGCCGCTCGCGGTCTCCCCCGCCACCGCGCCGGCCGGCGTGGCCGGCACCTGCTACGCGGTGGAGACCACCTCCGCCTCGCTCAACCCGCCGCTGGACGTCGGGATCTACTGCTACGAGCCGGACGGGACGCCCACCTACGTCCGAGCCGCCCTCGGCACGCTCACCCTGGCCGGGCCGCCCGGGCCGGGGCCGGCCACCGCGCCGCTGGCCGGGCCGGTGGTGAACGCCGAGCCGCTGGGCGTGGCGGCACCCGAGCCGAGCGACAGCACGGGCGCGGGAACGTCCTGACCCGGCGCGGCGTTACGGGTGCGATTGACCACATTTGCCCCCACCCGCCTCGCCGGGCGAATCACCCATACGGGACGCTCTTCGCATGGTCGACCTCACCCCACTACTCGCCTTCCGTTGGAGTCCCCGGGCCTTCGACCCGGCCGCCGAGCTGACCGGGGAGGAGGCGTCCTCGCTGCTGGAGGCCGCCCGCTGGGCCCCCTCGACGGGCAACGCCCAGCCCTGGCGGTTCGCCCTCGGCCACCGCGACGACGAGACCTGGAAGCGGACCCTGGTCAGCCTCCCGGAACCCGACCAGCGCTGGGCCCGGCACGCCGGCGCCCTGGTGGTGGGCGCGCACGCCGGCACCGACCCGGAGCGGGCCGCGTACGACCTGGGGCAGGCGATGGCCCACCTCACCGTGCAGGCCACCGCGCTCGGCCTGTACGTGCACCAGCTCACCCGCTTCGACCGCGCCGCGCTCTGCGCCGACCTCGACCTGCCACCCGCCGTACGCCCGCTGGTGGTGGTGGCGGTGGGCCGACTCGGCGACCCGCTCGACCTGCCCGAGGAGCTGCGCCGGCGGGAGACCGCGCTGCGCCGCCGACACCCGATGCACGCCCTGCTGCTGCGCTGAGCCATCCGGCGCCACCCGCTGGCCGGCCGGAGGGAGAACCGTCGTCGGGCGGTCACTCTCCCCGGCTGGCCCGCAGCAGCACCGCCGCCACGTCGGTTCCCCGGTAGAGCACGTGCCGCCCCTGCCGGACCCGGGAGACCAGCCCGGCGGCGTGCAGCGCGGCCAGGTGCTGGGAGACGTTTCCCGCCGACATCCCGGTCCGCCGGGCCAGGTCGCTGGTGGTGGCCGCGCTGTCGAGCAGCTGGAGCAGCGCCGCCCGGCCCGACCCGATCACCCGGGCCAGCGGGTCGCCGGGCGGCGCCGGGGCGGCCTCCCAGAGGGTGGCCACCGCCCGCACCGGGTACGTGCCGCCGGGCGGCGAGTCCTCCAGCAGGTTCCACAGCACCCGACGGTCGGTGAAGACGCCCGGGTTGAGCGTCAGGCCGCGCCCACCCAGGTCGAAGTCGAGCCGCCACGGGTCGTCGCTGACCAACCGGTCACCGGCCCACCGCAGGGTCGGGTGCAGGTGCGCGAAGAACTCGCCGGCCCCTCGCTCGGCGAGCGTGCCGGCCCGGTGCGCGATGTCCGCTTCCAACAGGGACCGCATCCGTGGCCAGGCCGGCGCCAACGCCTCCTCGTGCCACACCCGCAGTGCGGTGACGAGCTGTGGCAGCAGGCCGCGCGGATCGTCGCGCAGGGCCGCCCCGAAGGGGCTCAGCGGACGCGACGGCGTGGTGGCCAGCAGGTCCCGGACCACCACGTCGGCCGGGGTCGCCGCGATCTGGTCGAGCTGCTCGTCGAATTGCACGTCGGGGCGGGTGGGTGGGGGCGTGAGGAAGTCGGGCAACCAGCGGCGCGGCTGGGTCAGCTGGATCAGCGGGCGGACCCGGACGGCCACCTCCGGCCGGCGGAGCACCCGCCGGGCCCGGTCGATCCACGGCAGGTGCACGGCGTGCCGGGCCGGCTCGTCGAGCCCCCAGAGGCTGGAGACGGTCTCCCAGACCGGGGACACCGCGAACCGCACCCCCGCGACGTCGGCGGTTTCGAACCGCAGCTGCGACATCCCCACCCCCGTCGAGAATTCGGCCCAGCCTAAAAGGCTCGACCCGTCGGTGGGGGGCACGGTTTGCTCGACGGCCATGGGGACCAGCGACACCATCCGCACCGCCGTCCGGCACGTCGTGCCACCCGCCGGCCTGACTCGCGCCCTCGCCGTGCAGGCGATGGTCTACGCCGTCGGCAACGGCCTTTTCCAGGCCGGCAGCGCGGTCTTCTTCACCCGCGCGCTCGGGCTCAGCGCCACCCAGGTCGGGCTCGGCCTGTCCATCGCCGCCGGAGTGTCGCTGCTCGGCACCGTGCCGCTCGGCGGGCTCACCGACCGGTACGGCCCACAGCGGGTCTGGCTGGCCGGCCTGGTGCTTGACGCGGCGCTCTTCGCGGCGTACCCGTTCGTGGGCGGTTTCGCCGGATTCCTCGCGGTGGTGGTGACGCTGGCCGCGGTGGACGCCGCCACCGGGGTGGCCCGGCAGGTCTACTCGATCAACGCGCTGCCCCCCGCCGAGCGGGTCACCGCGATGGCGTACCAGCGCTCGTCGCTGAACGTCGGATTCGGGCTCGGGGCGGTGATCAGCGGCGTGGTGCTCGCGGTGGACACGATGGCGGCGTACCGGGGGATGGTCTGGTTCATCGCGGCGGTGTTCCTGGTCACGGCGGTCTTCGTCCGCCGGCTTCCCCGGCTGCCCGAGGTGGCCCGGCCGGCGGAGCCGATGAGCCGGCTGGCCGTGCTCCGGGACCGCCCCTTCATGGCGGTGTCCCTGCTCTCCGGGCTGCTCACCGCGCACCAGACGCTCTACCTGACGGTGATGCCGTTGTGGATCCTGAGCCACACCGACGCCCCGAAGACGGTGATCGCCGGGCTGGTGCTGCTGAACACGATCCTGATCGTGCTGCTCCAGGTACGGGCCAGCCGGGGTGCCGACACCACCTCCGGCGCAGCCCGGGCGTCCCGCCGGGGTGCCCTGCTGATCGCCGGTTTCTGCCTGGTCCTGCCGCTCTCCGGGGTGACCCGCGGCGGGCTCACGGTGGTGGTGCTGGTGGCCGCCGCGGCGCTGCTCGTCGTGGCCGAGTTGATCGAGTCGGCCGGCACCTGGGGGCTGACCGCCACCCTGCCGCCGGCCGCCCAGCGCGGCGCGTACGTCGGGGCGTTCCGGCTCGGCACGCAGTTGCAGTACCTGATCGCGCCGGCCGGGCTGACCGCGCTCGGCGTCGCCACCGGCGGTTGGGGCTGGTACCCGACGGCGGCGCTCTTCGTGATCATCGGGTTGGCCGTGGTACCTGTGGTCGCCTGGGCTGAGCGGACGCCGCGCCTCGGCGAGACCGCTTCGGAGCCGGCGGAGAGGGCCGTGACTCCGATCCCATAGTCCGGACCTGCCTTCCCACCCCCCGTCTCACCACGTAGGGTGACCCTGTCATGTGGCAGGCGTACCTCCTCCTTGGTCGCCGCGACGAGGCCTGACCGGCCGGCACCTCGTCGCGGAGTCGAACCGCGCCGTCCAGCACATCCGAACTTCCCCTCGGCACCGCCCGGGCATCGTCGCCCGGCACCCGCCGACACCTTCCGATTGCTGACGCCCGACATGACCCACGGGAGCACTCCGCCATGGCTCAACCCGCCACTGACGCCGAGACCGATCCGATCGCCCGGCAGCGCCCCAGCCGGATGCCGTTCCACCGCTACCAGCCGTACCAGCAGCAGTTCCGGATCGACCTGCCGGACCGCGCCTGGCCGACCCGGCACGTCGACGTCGCGCCCCGCTGGTGCGCGGTCGACCTGCGCGACGGCAACCAGGCCCTGATCGACCCGATGTCCCCAGAGCGCAAGCGCCGGATGTTCCAGCTGCTGGTGCAGATGGGCTACAAGGAGATCGAGGTCGGCTTCCCCTCGGCCAGCCAGACCGACTTCGACTTCGTCCGGCAGCTGATCGAGCAGGACCTGATCCCGGAGGACGTCACCATCCAGGTGCTCACCCAGTGCCGGGAGCACCTGATCGACCGGACCTTCGAGTCGCTGCGCGGCGCGCGCCGGGCGATCGTGCACTTCTACAACTCCACCTCGACGCTCCAGCGCCGGGTGGTCTTCGGGCTGGACCGCGACGGCATCACCGACATCGCCACCCAGGGCGCACGGCTGTGCCAGAAGTACGCCGAGATCCACACCCCGAACACCGAGATCCACTACGAGTACTCGCCGGAGTCGTACACGGGCACCGAGCTGGAGTACGCGCTGGAGGTCTGCGCGAAGGTCATCGAGGTGGTCGACCCGACCCCCGACCGCAAGCTGATCGTCAACCTGCCGGCCACCGTCGAGATGGCCATGCCGAACGTGTACGCCGACTCGATCGAGTGGATGCACCGGCACCTGCCCCGGCGGGACAGCCTGGTGCTGAGCCTGCACCCGCACAACGACCGGGGCACCGGGGTGGCCGCCGCCGAGCTGGGCCTGCTGGCCGGCGCCGACCGGATCGAGGGCTGCCTCTTCGGCAACGGCGAGCGCACCGGCAACGTGGACCTGGTGACGCTGGGGCTCAACCTGTTCTCCCAGGGCATCGACCCGATGATCGACTTCTCGAACATCGACGAGGTCAAGCGGGCCGTCGAGTACTGCAACCAGCTGCCGGTGCACGAGCGCCACCCGTACGCGGGCGACCTGGTCTACACCGCCTTCTCCGGCTCGCACCAGGACGCGATCAACAAGGGCTTCGACGCCCTGACCGCGGACGCGGCGGCGGCCGGGGTGCCGGTCGACCAGCAGCAGTGGGCGGTGCCGTACCTGCCGATCGACCCGAAGGACCTGGGCCGCACCTACGAGGCGGTCATCCGGGTCAACTCGCAGTCCGGCAAGGGCGGCGTCGCGTACATCATGAAGACCGAGCACCAGCTCGACCTGCCGCGCCGGCTCCAGATCGAGTTCTCCGGGGTGGTCCAGCAGGTCACGGACCACGGCGGCGGCGAGGTCGAGCCGGGCGCGATGTGGGAGATCTTCGCCCGGCACTACCTGCTCGACCACCAGAGCGACCCGGCCGTCACGCTGTCCGGCTACACGATCGGCACCGTCGACGGCAAGGTCGAGATCGAGGCCGAGGTGGAACTCGGCGGGGAGCGCCGCGCGCTCGCCGCGGTCGGCAACGGCCCGATCGACGCGTACGTCAACGCGCTCCAGTCGGTCGGCGTCGCGGTACGCGTGCTCGACTACCACGAGCACGCGCTCTCCTCCGGTGGTGACGCGCAGGCCGCCGCGTACGTCGAGTGCGACGTCGACGGTCGGACGGTCTGGGGCGTCGGGATGGACGCCAACATCGTCACCGCCTCGGTGAAGGCGGTCACCAGCGCGGTCAACCGCGCCCGCGACTGAGGTGCCACGGCAGGGTCCGGCTCCGGCCGGGCCCTGCCGCACGCGCCCGGTCAGACCGGGGTGACCCCGGCCGACCAGCTGTCGCCGAGCACCACCGCCTGGGCGACGACCACCCGCTCGCCGTCGAAGGTGATGGCCGGGGAGCCGTGCAGTCGGTAGCCGTCGGCCAGCGCCTCGCTGACCCGGCGGCAGAAGTCGGCGTCGTCCGGCCCGGTCAGCAGCCGGTAGCGCAGCCGGTCGTCATGATCGTCCATCCGCCGACCGTAGCAACCGGTCCGGTGGGTCGAGGCGGCGGCGAGGGCGCGGCTACGACGGCGGGGCCGGCCGGGGCGGCCGGTGCACGAGCAGGCCGGCCGTCACCGCGCCGGCCAGCAGCAGCCCGGCGCACCAGGCCAGCGCGCCCCGGTACGCGTGGGTCAGCTCGGCCGGCTGCTCGTATCCGGTGCCGGAGAGGCCGACCAGCAGCGGCAGCGCGGCCACCGCGAGCAGGCCGCCCACCCGGGACGCGGCGTTGTTGAAGCCGCTCGCCACCCCGGCGAACCGGTCCGCGACGGCGGCCAGCACCGACGCGGTCAACGGCGCCACCACCAGGGTCAGCCCCAGCCCGAAGAGGAGCACCCCGGGCAGCACGTCCACCCAGTACGACGCGCCCGGGCCGACCCGGCGCAGCAGCAGCAGGCCGGCGGCGGCGATCACCGGGCCGACGGTCAGCGGCAGCCGGGGGCCGATCCGCGCCGACAGGGCACCGGCCCGGGCCGAGCCGACCAGCAGCAGCACGGTTATCGGGACGTTGGCCAGCCCGGTGCGGACCGCCGACCAACCGACGACGTTCTGGAGGTAGACGGCGAAGAAGAACATGAAGCCGCCGAGCGCCGCGTAGACCACCACGGTGAACAGGTTGAGCGCCGAGAAGAGGCGGCTGGTGAACAGCCCGGTGGGCAGCATCGCCGCCTCTTCTCGGCGTCGCTCCACCAGCACGAAGGCCACCGCGCCGAGAACGCCGACCAGCGCGGCCAGCAGCACCGGCAGCGAGCGCGGGCCCCGCACCGGGGCGTCGATCAGGGCGTACGTGACGCCGGTCAGGCCGAGTGCGCCGAGCAGCGCCCCGGTCACGTCGAACCGCTTCCCTCCGCTGCGTGAGGCGTCCTCGTCACGGCTCTCCGGCACCCAGCGCAGCGCGGCCAGGATCACCGCGACCGCCAGCGGGAGGTTGATGAAGAAGATCCACCGCCAGGAGAGCGCGTCGATCAGCCAGCCACCGATGACGGGGCCGAGTGCGGTGGTCACGCCGGCCAGCCCGGACCAGGCGCCGATGGCCCGGCCCCGGTCGTCGGGGTGGAAGCTCGCCTGGAGCACGGAGAGCGAGCCGGGGGTGAGCAGCGCCCCGCCGGCGCCCTGGAGGAACCGGGCGACGACCAGCCAGCCGGTGTCCTGGGCCAGGCCGCAGAGGACGGAGGCGACGGCGAACCAGACCACCCCGAGCAGGAAGATGCGCCGCCGGCCGAAGCGGTCGCCCAACGCCCCGCCGAGCAGCACGAACGCGGACAGGGTCAGCAGGTATCCGTTGACCGTCCATTGCAGACCCGCGACGGTCGCCTCGAGTTCGGCGCCGAGCCGGGGCAGGGCCACGTTGACCACCGTGCTGTCCAGGAAGACCATTCCGGAGGCGAGGATCGCCGCCAGCAACGTGCCCCGACCCGCGCCGCTGCGGAGCCGGAGCGCGTGAGGGGGTGCGGTCATGGGTACCAATCTGCCCGCGCCGCGTGGGAGATTCCACGAAACGCCGAAACCGTGCCCGGGTACTGTGCGGGATCGCCGGGAGCCCGCAAGCTGGAGAGGTGTCGTCTGTGCGTACCAGATCAGGAGCCCGTGGGACGGTGGCCGTCGCGCTCGCCGCGGTGCTCGCCCTCGGCGTGGGCGGTTGCGAGGTTTCGCTCGACGAGCCGGAGGCGCCGCCGAGCAGCGCCGGCAACGTCGGTGAACAGCTGGCCGAGCTGACCGTCGCGAAGGCGGGCTCGATGCGGGGCTACAGCCGTGAGCGGTTCCCGCACTGGCGGGACACCGGCACCAACTGCGACGTCCGGGACAGCGTGCTCAAGCGCGACGGGGAGGACATCCGCCTCTCCGGCTGCAACGTGGTCGCCGGCCACTGGGAGAGCGTGTACGACGGGCGCACCTTCACCGATCCCTCCGACGTGGACGTCGACCACATGGTGCCGCTGGCCAACGCGTGGCGCTCGGGGGCGAACGAGTGGGACGACGCCAAGCGCGGGGACTTCGCCAACGATCTGACCCGACCGCAGCTCATCGCGGTTTCCGCGACCTCCAACCGGGCAAAGGGTGACCAGGACCCGTCGCAGTGGAAACCGGCGAACCGGTCGTACTGGTGCAAGTACGCGGAAAGCTGGGTGACGGTCAAGCATCACTGGCGGCTGACGGTGACCAGCGCCGAGAAGGCCGCCCTCAGCGACATGTTGGAGGGTTGCACATGGGCGAACAAGCCGTGACCGGTGCGGGAGCGACTCCCGCGCCGGAGCAGATGCCGGACGCCGGCGGGTACGACGCGGCCGCCGCCACCGGCAGCGGTGGTGGCACCGGCACGATGGCCGCCACCGCCGGGATGACCGCGGACGGCCACCCGGCGGCGCCCGCCGCCGTGCCGGGGGCCGGGATGAGCGCCGACACCCGCCCGGACGCGTCCCCCCGGGAGCTGACCGCCGACCTGGTCGCCGGGCCCGGCGGGGTGATGACCGACGAGGCCGGCGTGGTGACCGGCGAGCTGACCCTGAAGACCCGGTACGCCGACGGGCAGGTCACCCTCTCCGTGCAGTACAAGGACGCCGACGAGTGGTACGCGGTGACCGGCGGGAAGGCCGCGCTGGCCGACCCGGCCGGGTTGGACGCCGTCCACGCCGTCGCGGTCGCCCTGCTCAACCGCCCGGAGGGCTGAGACACGCCGAGGCCCCCAACCCCGCGCGGGGTTGGGGGCCTCGGCACACGCTCACGGCGTCGGGATCAGCTCACCGGTGTCCGGCGCCCCACCGTCGTCCGGCCGGACCAGCTCCGGCTCCACCTCGTGCGGCCGGATCCGGCCGGCCGCGATCTCCTCGGCGTAGTGGCAGGCGACCTTGTGCCCGCCGACCACCTCGCGCAGCGCCGGCCGCTCGTCGGCGCAGCGGGTCGGCTGCGCCCACGGGCACCGGGTGTGGAAGCGGCACCCGGACGGCGGGTTGGTCGGCGAGGGCAGGTCGCCGGCGAGCAGGATCCGCTCGCGGCGGTCCTCCACCAGCGGGTCCGGCACCGGTACCGCCGACATCAGCGCCTTGGTGTACGGGTGCATCGGCTCCCGGTAGAGGTCGTCGCTGGACGCCTCCTCCACCAGGCCACCCAGGTACATCACGCCCACCGTGTCGGCGATGTGCCGGACCACCGCCAGGTCGTGCGCGATGATCAGGTACGTCAGGCCGCGCTCGTTCTGGAGGTCCTCCAGCAGGTTGAGCACCTGCGCCTGGATGGACACGTCGAGCGCCGACACCGGCTCGTCGGCGACGATCAGCTCCGGGTTGAGCACCAGCGCCCGGGCGATGCCGATGCGCTGGCGCTGGCCGCCGGAGAACTCGTGCGGGTACTTGCTCAGCGCCGACGCGGGCAGGCCGACCGCCTCCAGGGTCTCCCGCAGCCGCCGGCTCGTCGCCGCCTTGTCGTTGGCGAGGCCGTGCGCCTTGAGCCCCTCGACCAGCAGCGACTCCACCGACTGCCGGGGGTCCAGACTGGACAGCGGGTCCTGGAAGATCATCTGCATCCGGCGGCGGGCCAGGCGCATCTTCTCGCCCTTGAGCTGCCGGACGTCGGCGCCGTCGAAGAGGATCTCGCCGTCGGTCGGCTCGACCAGCCGCAGCAGGCCCCGGCCCAGCGTCGATTTGCCGCAGCCCGACTCGCCGACCAGCCCGTACGTCTCACCCGCCCGGATGGCGAGCGAGACGCCGTCGACGGCGTAGACGTACCCGACGGTGCGGTCGAAGAGCAGGCCGCTCTTGATCGGGAAGTGGACCTTGAGGTCGCGCAGTTCGACCAGTGGTCCGGTCCGCTCGGTCACGGGACCGCCACCTCCTCGGAAACGGGGTTGTTGCAGCGAAGGTCGCCGCCGGTGGCGGTGGGCTCCAGCGGGGGCGGACCCTCCAGGCAGGCGTCCACGACGTTGTCGCAGCGGGGCGCGAACGCGCACCCCTCGGCCCACGGGATGTTGTCGGCCACCGAGCCGCGGATGGCGTGCAGCCGCTCGCCGCGCGGCGAGTCCAGCCGGGGCACCGAGCTGAGCAGCCCGTGGGTGTACGGGTGCCGGGCCCGGGCGAACAACTCGTGCCGGGCGGCCCGCTCGACCACCTTGCCGCCGTAGAGCACGTTCACCGTGTCGCAGAGGCCGGCCACCACACCGAGGTCGTGCGTGATCATGATGAGCGCGGTGCCGGTCTCGTCGACCAACTGCTTGAGCAGGGTGAGGATCTGCGCCTGGATGGTCACGTCCAGGGCGGTGGTCGGCTCGTCCGCGATCAGCAGCCGCGGCTTGCAGGCCAGCGCGATGGCGATCAGCGCGCGCTGCCGCATGCCGCCGGAGATCTGGTGCGGGTACTCCTTCAGCCGGCGCTCCGGGTCCGGGATGCCGACCGCGTCGAGCAGTTCCCGGGCCTCCCGCAGCGCCTTCTTGCGGTCCATCCCCTGGTGCCGCTCCAGCACCTCGGCCACCTGCACACCGATCGGGATCACCGGGTTCAGCGAGGAGAGCGGGTCCTGGAAGATCATGCCGATGTCCCGGCCACGCCGGTCCCGCATGTCGTCCGGGCGGAGCTTGAGCAGGTCGGCGCCGTCGAAGAGCACCTCGCCGCTGACCTTGTTGCCCCGCCTGGGCAGCAGGCCCATGATCGCGAGGCTGGTGACGGACTTGCCGCAGCCGGACTCGCCGACCAGGCCGACCGTCTGGCCCGGCTCCACGCTGAAGCTCACCTTGTCCACGGCGGTGAACGGCCGCTCGCCCCGCCGCTGGAACACCACGCTCAGGTCGCGTACGTCGAGCAGGCTCATCGGGTCACTTCCTCACTGCACTGGTCCTTCGCTCGCGACTGCGGGGCTCGCAAGCTCACTCCTCGCGCTCGCCGGCACTGGTCCGTCGCCCGCGACTGCGGGGCTCGCAAGCTCACTCCTCGCCCTCGCCGGCGGCCCACGCCGGCCGTGCTGGTCCGCCGCACCGCCCTCACCGCCGGTTCTTCGGGTCGATTGCGTCGCGCATCGCCTCGCCCAGCAGGGTGAAGCCGAGCGCGACCACGATGATCGCGAGCGCCGGGTAGTAGGCCAGCTCGGGGCGGGCCTCGAAGTAGTGGACGCCGTCCACGCCGAGCATCAGGCCCCACTCGGCGCGGTTGATGTCCGGGTCGCCGAGGCCGAGGAAGGAGAGCGCCGCCGCGTCCAGGATCGCCACCGCGAAGGTGAGCGTGGCCTGCACGATCACCGCGGTCAGCGAGTTGGGCAGCATGTGCCGCAGCACGATGTTGCGCTCCTTGACGCCGAGCGCCCGCGCGGCGAGCACGTGGTCGCTCTCCCGCTGGGCGAGCATCGAGCCACGCAGCAACCGGGCGAAGATCGGCACGCTGACGATGGCCACCGCGAAGATGACCGTCCACTGGCTGGACTTGCTCGCCATGGCGACCAGGGTGATCGCCAGCAGGAGGCTGGGCAGCGCCAGCATCACGTCGGTGAGTCGCATCAGGACGACGTCGACCCAGCCACCGAAGGCCCCCGCGATCGCGCCGAGCAGCACGCCGAGGGAGAGACCGATCAGGGTGGCGAGCACGCCGACGAAGAGGGTCTGTCGGCTGCCGTAGATGAGCCGGGAGAGGAAGTCGCGACCCAGCGGGTCGGAGCCGAGCGGGTGCCCGTCGGTGGCCCCCGGGATGTTCTCCACGGTCAGGTTCTTGGTGAGCGCGTCGAACTCCTGCGCCGGGTCGTGCGGCGCGATCAGCGGCGCGAAGACCGCCACCAGGATGAACAGCCCGACGATGATGGCGCCGACGATGGCGACCGGGTTGCGCCGGAGCCGCCCCAGCGCGTCGCGGAAGAGGCTGACGCCGCCGTTGTCGGCGGTGGCCCGCGCCAGCTCGTCCAGCCGCGCCTTCTTCCGGTCGCCGAGCAGGCCGATGTTCCGCTCGCTCACGCCGCCCGTGCGCTCGTCACCGGTACGGGGCGCCGGCGCGGTGGCGCCGGCCTGGGTGGTCGGATCGGTCATCGGACACGCACCCTCGGGTCGATGAAGGCGTAGGAGAGGTCGACCAGGAGGTTGACCACCACGAAGACCAGGGCGGCCAGCAGGATGATCGCCTGGAGCACCGGGTAGTCCCGGCCACCGGTGATCGAGTCGACGATCAGCGTGCCGAGCCCGCCCCAGTTGTAGACCTTCTCGGTGAGCACCGCGCCGGAGAGCAGCGCGCCGGTCTGCAGGCCGATGGTGGTGACCACCGGCAGCAGGGCGTTGCGCAGGATGTGCCGGCCCCGGATGGTCCGGTGCCGCAGGCCCTTGGCCTCGGCGGTGCGCACGTAGTCCTCGTTGAGCACGTCGAGCACGCTGGCCCGGGTGATCCGGACGATCACCGCCAGCGGGATGGTGGCGAGCGTGACCGCCGGCAGGATCAGGTGCCAGAGCGCGTCGGCGCTGGCGTCGAACTCCCGGGTCAGCAGGCCGTCGAGGACGTAGAACCCGGTGATGTTGGTGTTGTCCAGCCCGGTGGTGACCCGCCCGGACGGCGGAAACCAGTGGATGTTCTGGGTGAACACGTCCTTGAGCAGGTAGCCCAGGAAGAAGATCGGGATCGAGATGCCGATCAGGGTGCCGGCGATCGTCAGGTTGTCGAGGGAGCGACCGCGCCAGCGGGCGGCGAGGTAGCCGAGCGGGATACCCAGGCCCACCGCGATGATCATCGCAGCGAGGGCCAGCTCGATGGTGGCGGGGAAGGCGCGCCCGATCACCTCACTGACCGGGTCACCGGTCCGGATCGAGTTGCCGAAGTCCCCGGTGAGGACCCGCTGCATGAACTTGCCGTACTGCACCAGGATCGGCTGGTCGTAGCCGAGCGCCTTGATCAGCAGGGCGCGGCGTTCCGGGGTGGCCCGCTCGCCGAGCAGCGCCTCCACCGGGCCGCCGGGCAGGTTCCGCAGCCAGATGAAGATCAGCGCCGACAGCGCTATCAGGGTCACCACCAGCTGCAGCAGGCGGCGGACTATGACTCGCAACATCTCTCACACACCAGACTCTCGATGTTCGCGGAATCGGCCCGGGCCGGGGTGGAGCCCCCGACCCGGGCCGATACGCGCCTACGGCGTCAGCCGACGTACGTCACTTGGTGACGCTGACCGTGTTGAACCGCTCGTCGGTCAGCGGGCTGGCGACCAGACCCTTGACGTCCTTGGTGACGACGATGGCCGGCGGGGCGTGCCAGACCGGCACGGCCGGCAGCCACTTGCTGGCGATGTCCCGGTTGACCTGCTCCCAGGCCGCCTTCTTGGCCGCCTCGTCGACGGTGCCGTCGGCCTTGGCGATGGCGTCGAACATCTCGGTCATCGACTGGTCGCCGAACTCGACCTTGCCCCGACCGAAGAACGTGCCGACGAAGTTGCCCGGGTCGTTGTAGTCACCGGTCCAGCCCAGGATGTGCAGGTCCTGCTTGCCGAACTGCTGCACGTCGTCCTTGAAGCCACCGTTCCACGGACGCGGCACGCCGTTGACCTTGATGCCGACGGCCTGCAGGTCGTTGGCGAGGATCGTGAAGATCTCCTGCGGGTTCGGCATGTACGGCCGGGAGACGTCCGGCGGGTAGTAGAAGTTGAGGGTCAGACCCTCGGCGCCGGCCTCCTTGAGCAGCTGCTTGGCCTTCTCCGGGTTGTACTCGTACTTCTGCACGTCCGGGGCGTAGCCGAGCACGGTGTCCGGCATGAACTGGTCGGCGACCTTCGAGCCACCCGGGCCCTTGGTCTGCACGAGCTGCTGACGGTTGAGGGCGTAGGCGATCGCCTGACGCACCCGCAGGTCCTTCAGCTTCGGGTTCTTCTGGTTGATGCCCAGGTAGAGGATGTTGAACGCCGGCCGGGCGACGACCTGGAAGCCCTCACCCTCGAGCGCCTTGCGGTCGGCCGGGGCCGGGAAGTCGATGCCCTGGACGGTGCCCGCGCGCAGCTCCTGCTTGCGGGTGTTCTCGTCCTTGATGATCTTGATGATCAGCTTGTCGACCTTGGCCTTCTCCCCGAAGTAGTCCGGGTTCCGGTTCAGGGTGATCTCGTTCTTGGCCTTGTCCCAGCCGCCGAACGTGAACGGACCGGTGCCGACGGGGCCGCTGGTGGCGAACGAGCTGTACTCGAAGGAGTCGCCGTTCTGCTTGACCGTGTCGGCGTCGCCCTTCTTCAGGGCCTCCGGGCTGGCGATCGAGAGCGCGGTCAGCGCGAAGGCGCCGGGGAACGCACCCTTGTACTGGTTGAGGGTGATGACGGCGGTGCCGTCGTCCTTGGCCTCGCACTTGTTGTAGACCGGCTTGCCGGCGTCGGGGTTCTCGTTCTTCGCGAAGCCGCCGAAGACGTCCATGTAGTAGATCATCTGCGACTGGGCGGCGGCGCCCTTCATGTTGTACCAGCGGTCGAAGTTGAAGCAGACCGCCGTGGCGTTGAAGGGGGTGCCGTCGTGGAACTTCACGCCCTGGCGCAGCTTGAAGGTCCAGACCTTGCCCTCGGGGTCGTGCTCCCAGCTCTCCGCCAGGCCGCCCTGAAGCTCGGCCGTGCCCGGCTTGTGCTGAATGAGGGTGTCGTACATCTGCCGGATCGGCCGGAACGACTCACCGTCGTCGTTGAAGATCGGGTCGAAGTTCTTGGGGTCACCGGCACCCGCGAAGATGAAGGTGCCGCCCGTCTTGGCCTCGCCGCTGTCGTCGCTGCGGTCGCTTTCCGCACAGCCGGCCGCGCCGACCGCCAGGGCTGCAACGGCCGCGAGGGTCACGGCCGTTCTAAGCCTTCTCGCCTGCATCTCTCACCTCTGTCATCCGCGTGACCACGCCGGTTTCATGGCCGGTCCGTGAGCGGGAGGCTATGACAGGACTCACCCGCAGCGGAACGGCCGTTAGGCAATCGCTATCAAGCCGACACCAAGTGACCGCGTCTGACAGCCTCGGATCGGCCGACAAACGGGACTGTCACACCCGGCACCCCGGCCCGGACCGATCCCGCCCCGCCGGCCAGAACCCACCGAAACACCGCAAACCCTCCCTCCGCACCACCGCCCGCCCCCGCCGGCTCCTCTTCGGGTACGCGGACACCCGCCCTACCTGCCGCCAGGCGGACGGACGGTGTCCGCCTGGCCGAGGCGACCGGTCCTCACCCGTCGACGTCCGGTGATCGGCGTCCGGGTCGGGTGGGCGTCAGCCGATTTCGCCGTCGTGGCGGTGTCGCCGTCGCGGCGGTGTCGCTGGCGTGGCGGTGTCGCTGGCGTGGCGGTGTCGCCGTCGCGGCGGTGTCGCCGTCGCGGCGGTGTCGCCGTCGCGGCGATGTCGCCGTCGCGGCGATGTCGCTGGCGTGGCGATGTCGCTGGCGTGGCGGTGTCGGATCGGCGTGGAGGCCGCCATCTCGGCGAAACGGCGTCGGTCGAGGTCCGGTCGGGTCGTCGTGCGGCGACAAACCACTGGCCCCAGAACAGCACGGGCGGATGGTCCGGGCCGGGATGATCTGCGGCGGCTGTCCGCTTCACGCCGGTGTCCGCCCGGCGCTATGTCCGGTTCGTGCCCGGATCGGGTCCCAGGTCCCGTGACCGGCGGCACCCTGGCGGCGGAATGGCGGCCGGGCCGGTGTCGTTACATCACCTGGACGATCGCAGCAGCAAGCCTGCTGGCCTGGCCCGATCACGTGGCCGGCCCGGGATGCCGGGCCCCGGAATGATGGTGGGCCGCCGGTCGTTACACATGGACCCGGCGCCGTGAGCCCCCGCTTGCGAAGCCTGCCGGGCAGAGACTTTCCCCTTGTATGTGTGAGCGCCTGCTCGTGGTGCTTACGCCGCCTGTCATGTCGATCCCCCGGTCGACCGGCGGCGTCAACCCCCTGAAGGAGCTTCCCCCATGAACACCACCATTCTGCGTAAGAGCGTTCTGGGTATCGCTGGTCTCGCCTTCGCCGGCGGCGTCTTCGCCGGCCCCGTCACCGACGCCCACGCCGCCCCGGCCGCTGAGGCGAAGTCGGTTGCCGTGGTGCAGGCCGACAAGCCCGGTGTGGACAAGAGCAAGCTGATCCCGCACGGCGTGCAGGGCAAGCAGTCCCGCATCGACCTGGACGACGAGCAGACCGCCAACGTCAAGGCGATCATCGCCGCGACGAAGAAGTCGGGCATGGACGAGCGGGCCGCCGTGGTCGCGATCGCCACCGCGCTGCAGGAGTCGAAGCTGGAGAACCTGGGTCACCTGGGTGACCGCAACGACCACGACTCGCAGGGCCTGTTCCAGCAGCGCCCCTCCAGCGGTTGGGGCACCGTTGAGCAGATCACCGACCCCGAGTACTCGACGATGGCGTTCCTGAAGGGTCTGAAGCAGGTCGACGGCTGGAAGGACATGCCGCTGACCAAGGCCGCGCAGACCGTGCAGGTCTCGGCCTACCCGGACCACTACGCCCAGTGGGAGAAGCAGGCCGCCGACCTCGTCGCCAAGCACTGGAACAACTGACCCACCTGAACGATCACGCTGGCCGGCACCCCGAACCCGGGGTGCCGGCCAGCGGCATACCCGCACCCGATCCCGCACGGACGAGTGGAACACCTCGGGTTGATCATGAGGTTGATCAACGAGGAGAACGCCGATGGGTCCACGCCTGTTCGCGTGGACCCATCGGATGCGACTCGGCCGCCCAGTACGACGGCTCAGACGGCGCGGCGGCCCTCGAAGGCGCGGCCGAGAGTGATCTCGTCGGCGTACTCCAGGTCGCCGCCGACCGGCAGGCCGCTGGCCAGCCGGGTGACCGAGATGCCCATCGGCTTGACCATCAGCGCCAGGTACGTCGCCGTCGCCTCGCCCTCGGTGTTCGGGTCGGTGGCCAGGATCAGCTCCCGGACCGTCCCGCCGCTGAGCCGGGTCATCAGCTCGCGGATGCGCAGGTTGTCCGGCCCGATGCCCTCCAGCGGGTTGATCGCCCCGCCGAGCACGTGGTACCGGCCCCGGAACTCACCGGTCCGCTCGATCGCCACCACGTCCTTGGGCTCCTCGACCACGCAGAGCACCTCGTCTGTGCGGCGCGGGTCGCGGCAGATCCGGCACTGGTCGGACTCGGCCACGTTGTAGCAGGTGGTGCAGAACCGGACCAGCTCCTTGACCTTGCGCAACGCGCCGGCCAACCGGTTGACGTCGGCAGGGTCCGCCGACAGGACGTGGAACGCGATCCGCTGGGCACTCTTCGGGCCCACGCCCGGCAGCCGCCCCAACTCGTCGATCAGGTCCTGGATGGCACCTTCGTACATCAGCCGGCTCAGAACCCGGGCAGGCCGAGGCCGCCCATGCCACCGGCGACCGGACCCATCTTCTTCTCGGTCAGCTCCTTGGCCGCCTCGGCGGCGTTGTGCAGGGCCGCGACGACCAGGTCCTCCAGGGTCTCCACGTCCTCCGGGTCGACCGCCTTCGGGTCGATCTTGATGCTCTTGATCTCACCGGCGCCGGAGACGGTCGCGGTGACCAGGCCGCCGCCGGCGGTGCCGGTCAGCTCGGCCTCGGCCAGCTCGGCCTGCGCCTTGGCAATCTGCTGCTGCATCTTCTGCGCCTGCTTCAGCATCTGCTGCATGTTCGGCTGTCCACCTGGGCGCACGGAGGGCTCCTTCTCGCACTCGTCTGCTCGGCCGCGCCCAGCCTAGTCGGGCGGCGACACACGTCCTCGGTGGCCGGCGCGCGCTCAGCGCGCGTCGACCTCGTCGATCTTCTCGGCGCCGAACGCCTCCCGGAGCAACTGCACCGCCTGCTCCTCGCTGGACTGCCGGGCGGTCCGCTCGTCGATCACCTCGTCCAGCGGCTCGTCACCAGGGTCGAACCCCTCGTACGCCGGGGTTGCCGCCGGCTGGGGGTGGGCGCCGCCGCGCAGCGGCCCGTCGAAGTCCGGGTCGTACGGCGGCTCGCCGGCCCAGTCGGCGTCCGCGGTCTTCCGTGCCGCCTGGGCAGGGCGTGCCGCCTTGCCCGTGCCGGCCGCCGCCGCAGCCGCCCGCGCCGCCGCGATCGCGCTGCTCACCGGCGCGCCGCCGGTCGCCGCCGCCGGGGCCGGCGACGGTGCCGACTGCGGGCCGGCCGGTCTCGGTACGGCGGTCGCGGTGGCCGTCGCCCCACCCGGGCGGGCGGGCTCCGGCCAGTCGTCGCCGCCCGGGGTGGCGGTCGCGGCACCACCCGGACGGGCCGGCTCGGGCCAGCCCTCGTCGCCGTCGCCCGCACCGCCGGGGCGGGCCGGCTCGGGCCAGTCCTCGTCGTCTCCGGCACCGTCACCCGGGCCGCTCGGGCCGCTCGCCGCCGGGCCGGTCCCGCCGTGGGTCGCCGGACCGGCCTGGGCCCGGGCCGCAGGGCCGGTCGGGCCGCCGGCACCACCGGGCTGTCCCGCACCACCGGGCCGCCCGCCGTCGCTGCCCGCCGGGCCACCGGCATCGCCGGCAGGACCGGAGGCACCGTGAGCCGAACCGGCTGCGCCCATGGCGGTCCCAGCTCCCCCGGCCCCCGGGCCACCGGCCGAGCCACGGCCGGTGGACTGGCCGGCCGGACCGCCGGCGGCTCCACCGCCGGAAGCACCCGACGCAGCGCGCGGACCCACGCCATTCGGACCCGCCGGACCGCCCAGGTCTCCACCGTTGGTCGCGTCGGACCGGCCTGCACCGTTGGTCGCGGCAGATGGGCCCACGCCGTTGGCCGCGCTGGACGGGCCGCTGGGGCCCACGCCGGTCGGGCCGGCAGCGGCCGGGCCGGCGGGCGTCGGGGTCGGCGGGGAAGCCGGTCGGGTCGGCGCCGCCGCCCGGCTCGGGCCACCGAGCGTGGCCGCGCCACGCTCGCCGGCCACCTCGCAGCGGATCTGCCAGCGACCGCCGAACTCCTCGTAGAGCGCGTCGGACAGCACGGAGATGTGGTTGCCCATCATCTGGGCGAGGACCGGCGACTTGACGGTCAGCACCACGGTGTCGCCGTCCACGTCACGGACCACGGCGTCGCGCATCAGCGCCGCCGCGGGCTTCTTGATCCGGTTGACCTTGGCGACGATGTCCGGCCAGGCACGGCGTACCGCGACCGCGTCCAGCGCACCCGGGGAGCTGCTGCCCGGACGGGGCGGCGCGGGGGTGGCCGGGTCGGGCATCACCGCCTCCGGCGGCACCCGACGGGGCGCGGCCTGCGGGGTCACCGGCTCCGCCGCCGGGGCGGCCGCCGGCACGGCGACGTCCCGCGATTCCACGGCCGGGGCGGGCGCGCTCGGGGCGGCGGGGGCGGGCTCGGGGCGTACCTGAGAAGCGGGGGCGACCGGCGCGGGGCCGGCGGCGGCCGACGGCAGCTCGGCGCCACCCAGGGTGAGCCGGCGCTCCATCCGTTCCAGGCGCTGGAGCAGGCCGCCGGTGGTGTCGTCGGCGCCGGGCAGCATCATCCGGGCGCAGATCAGCTCCAGCAGCAGCCGGGGCGCGGTGGTGCCGCGCATGTCGACCAGGCCGTTGTGCACGATGTCGGCGCAGCGGGACAGGGTGCCCGGGCCGAGCCGCTGGGCCTGCGCGGCCATCCGCTCGATGTGGTCGGCCGGGCCGTCGATCAGACCCTTGGCCGCGGCGTCCGGCACCTGCTGGAGCACGATCAGGTCGCGCAGGCGTTCCAGCAGGTCGGAGGCGAACCGGCGCGGGTCGTGCCCGGCCTCCGCCACCCGGTCGACGGTGGCGTACGCGGCACCGCCGTCCCCGGCGGCCAACGCGTCGCACATCTCGTCGATCAACGCGGAGTCGGTGACGCCGAGCAGCGCGGCGGCCCGGGCGTAGGTGACCCCCTCCGGGCCGGCGCCGGCGATGAGCTGGTCGAGCACCGAGAGGCTGTCCCGGGCGCTGCCGCCGCCGGCGCGCACCACCAGTGGGAAGACCGCCGGCTCGACGGTGGCGCCCTCCGCCTCGCAGAGCTGTTCGAGGTACGGCCGGAGCGTCTTCGGCGGGATCAGCCGGAACGGGTAGTGGTGGGTCCGCGACTTGATCGTGCCGAGGACCTTCTCCGGCTCGGTGGTGGCGAAGATGAACTTGACGTACTCCGGCGGCTCCTCGACCAGCTTGAGCAGCGCGTTGAAGCCGGCCGACGAGACCATGTGCGCCTCGTCGATGACGTAGATCTTGAAGCGGCTGCTGGCCGGCGCAAAGAACGCCTTCTCGCGCAGCTCGCGGGCGTCGTCGACACCACCGTGGCTGGCTGCGTCGATCTCGATCACGTCGATCGAGCCGGTGCCGTCGGTGGCCAGCGAGCGGCAGGACGCGCAGGTGCCGCAGGGCTCCGGAGTGGGGCCCTGCTCACAGTTGAGCGAGCGGGCCAGGATGCGGGCGCTGGAGGTCTTGCCGCAGCCCCGGGGGCCGGAGAAGAGGTAGGCGTGGTTGAGCCGGCCGCTGCGCAGCGCCTGCGACAACGGCTCGGTGACGTGCTCCTGCCCGATGACCTCGGCGAAGGTGCGCGGCCGGTACTTGCGGTAAAGGGCCAGTGCCACCCGTACCGCCTCCTCTCGACCGAGCCATTCTGCGCCGGTCAGGCGCGGGTGACCACCCACCACCCCGTGACCTGACCCCGCAGGTACGGTACCGGCGCCCGGAGACAAAAAGGCCTCCCGTGCACCCGGCAGAGCTCGCTTATCCTTGCTGCCTTCCGGCCCTGGGGAGGTTCACGAGATACCGCCGCACGGGAGGTGACACCAGCCTACCCGACTCCAGGTGGATCATCAGGGGGTGGTGGGGTGGCCGGCCCGCCGGGGACCTGTATCCTGGCTCGCGGAGGATTCGCCTAGAGGCCTAGGGCGCACGCTTGGAAAGCGTGTTGGGTTAACACCCTCACGAGTTCGAATCTCGTATCCTCCGCTCGACAGAGCGACACGAAGGGCCGGCCCCCGCACGGGGCCGGCCCTTCGTCGTACGCGAGAAAGGTCACCCGCGGGCGCGGGCCCAGGAGACGAACCGGTCAATCAGGCCCACCGGGGGCGTGCCAGGACCGTAACCGGCCAATTCTTCGGCGGCCTCGGCTTGGAGGGTCGCCAGGTAGACGGTGAGCGCGGCCCGGTCGTGGCGGTACTCGGCGAGCAGCCGCAGCTTCGCCGCCGAGCAGGGCCAGGCGATCCCGCACGCCTGGCAGCGCCAGGTGGGTCGGGTCGGGACGTGCTCCCGGCGGCGGCTCACCGCGACGGCACCTCGACGGCGACGGCCCGGTCGACCCGGACGAACGCGAAGCGCTGGCGGATGCGGAGCGTGCCGTCCGGGTTCACCTCGTGGCCGCGCAGCTCGGCCCAGAGCGCCCCCTCGAACCGGCCGACGCTCAGCACCTCGGTGATCCACAGGGTCAGCGGCCCCTTCCCGAAGCGGTACGCGTCGGCCGCGACGCGGATCGTGGCGCCGACGGCGACGCGGGTCGTGGACGGCATGGGCGGAGCCTCCTTCGCGGTGGAGGGGGCCGCCCCGCCTCCCCGTCGAGGCGGCCCCGGACTGACGCCGGCCGCCGGGCTGGATCACCTCCACCGGCCGCGCCGTCCTGTGCGACCACCCTTCCGCGCGTCACAGGACAGGTACACCGCGTAGCTATATGGTCGGCGGATATTCGAGACATCCGATGGAGGGGCCGTGAACGACGCGCTACGGGCGGCGCTGAGCGACACCGGGCACACCACCGAATCTCTCGCCGAACGCGTCGGCGTCGACCCGAAGACGGTCGCGCGCTGGCTGACCGAGGGCCGCATCCCGCACCCTCGGCACCGCTTCACGGCGGCCGAAGCGCTCGGCCGGGACGTGGCGGACATATGGCCGGACACATCGAGACGTCGGGACCCGATCTGGTTCCGGCCGTGGCAGGAAATCGAGCGGGAGGCGGTGTCGCTGCGGTCGTATGAATCCGTCGTGCTGCCCGGCCTCCTTCAGACCGAGGAGTACGCCCGTGCGGTGCTCGCGGGCGCCGGCCAGCTTCCCCGGGGCGACGTGGAGCGGCATCTGGCGGCTCGGCTCGCCCGCCAGGGCATCCTCCGGCGGGACGACCCGCCGCAGTTCACGGCCGTCGTCGACGAGGCGGTCCTCCGCCGGCCGGTCGGAGGCCGGGCCACCATGCACGAGCAACTGCGGGCCCTGGTCACGGCGTGCGCCGAGCCGCACGTCCGGGTACACGTCGTGCCGTCCACGGTGGGCGCCTACGCGGGCCTCAACGGGCCCTTCGTGATCGCCACCAGCCACGACCACCGGATCGCCGGCTACCTCGACAACCAACTCCAGGGACAAGTGGTTAGCGACCCAGAGGACATCGCGGCCATGATGGCAGCGTGGGAGAACGTGCGCGGCGAGGCCTTGTCCCACTGGCAATCAGTCGATCTCATCACGGAAGTGGCGGAGACATGGAGCTGAACGGCGCGCGGTGGCGCAAGAGCAGCCGCAGCAGCGGCAACGGCGGCAACTGCATAGAGATCGCCGACAACCTGCCCGGCATCGTCGGCGTACGCGACTCGAAGGACCCGACCGGACCGGCGCTGGCCTTCGCGCCGGCGGCCTGGCGGGCGTTCGTCGCCCGGGTCGCCGAGTGGGCCTGACCGGAGGCTTAACGGGAGCGCCGGCCCCGAAGGGTCAGGCGCCGTCCGCTGGCAACCAGTTCGACCTAACGGAGGTGGCGGAGACGTGGGCCTGAACAACGCGCGGTGGCGCAAGAGCAGCCGCAGCAGCGGCAACGGCGGTGCCTGCGTCGAGGTCGCCGACAACCTGCCCGGCATCGTCGGCGTACGCGACTCGAAGGACCCGACCGGACCGGCGCTCGTCTTCGCGCCAGCGGCCTGGCGCGCGTTCGTCGCCCGGGTCACCGAGCGGGCCTGACCCGAGCGCGAGCGCCCCGACCCTGACGGAACAGGGCTCCGGCCAGCACGGGGCGGATGGCCGACGATCCGGCGGGTACCGTCCGGTGATCTGCGGCGGCACCGGATCCGTCGTACACATGTTCCATCCACAGCCTGTGGATGCCGGAGGGCTCGGATGAGTTACCAGCTCAGCGCGGTGGTCGCGGACGTCGAGCTGCTCCGCGAGCAGACCGCCGAGCTGGACCACGCCGTCCTCGCCGCGCTACGCCAGGACTTCGCGCTGCTGCCGGTGACCCCGCAACTCGTCCAGGAGCTGACCGGGGCGCTGCCCGACTTCGCCACCGACGAGCCGAGCGCGGAGCAGCCGTTCCAGTTGCTCCTCTCGCCGGCGTTGACGGAGCTGCTGGCCCGCTGGTCGCGGCGGGGGCCGGTGGCGTACCTGGAGGCGGAGTTCGCCGGGGGTCTCGGCTACCAGTCGGCGGTGGTGTGGCTGGGTGGCGAGGTGAGCTGGGGGCCGCGGGTCGATCGGCTCCTCGACGGGCCGCGTCCAGAGTGGCCGATCAACGCGGCGCTGGCCCGGTTGGGCACCGAACCCGGCCCGTGGATCGACCCCTTCGCCGAGCTGGGTCTGCACCTGGAGCGGCACACCGACGGCTGGCTGGTCCACGGACGGCGGGGCCTGTCCGCCGACTACTGGGACGAGCTGGCGGAGGAGTGGGAATACCGGCAATCCGGCGAGGAGCAGCAACCTGAGCGGCCCGGTTCCGTTGGGGACTGGGGGATTCCATGAAATTGCGACAATTCGTATTCATTGCCACGCTGCTGACGGCTGCCTCGATCTCGGGGAGCGGTGTCCGTCCACAGGGTTCGGACGTGCCGGCCCGCCCGGTCGGCGACACCGAGGTGGTCCACCTGAGCGGCCTGGCCGAGATCGAGTTCGGCGACAGCGAGCAGGAGCTGACCCGCCGGGGTGTGCTGCGCGCCGAGGTCGACGCCTGCGGGCCGACGCTGGCCGGGCACGGGGCGGCCAGCCCCATCTTCGTGGACGACCGGCTGGTGCTGCTCTGGCTCGACGACCCGATGAGCACACCCGAGGGGATCACCGTCGGCACGCCGGTCGACGAGGTGCTGGCCAACTACCCGTCGGCGGTCCGGCTGGACGCTCCACAGCGGACGTACCGGTTCGACGGGCTGCTGGCCCGCGACGGCGACCGGGCGTACCTCTTCCTGCACGACGGCACCTCCGTGCGGGAGATCATCGCCGGGTACGCCGACTGGGCCCGCCGCCTCTTCGACGAGGGCTACGGCCCCTGCTGACCAGCGGCACCGACGGCATGTAAGGCGGATTGTCGAAGATCGGCTTCCGTGGAATCATCTCCTCGCCCGCGGGGTCGCCGCGCGGCATCTCATGGGGGAGTTGATGTGAGAACAACCCTGTCCGCCTGCCCCGAGAACCGGCCGCGCAGGGGAGTCCCCCGGATCGCGCTGGTCGCCGCGGCCGTGCTGACCGTTCCGGCGATCCTGGTAGGACCGTCGGCCGCAGGTGTCAGCGGGACGACGCCGACCGCGGCCACCGCCCGTTCGTCCACCGTCACCGCGTCCACCGGCGCCGTCTCCCCGGTGTCGTCGCCGACCGCCACCGCGACCCCCCGGGCGTCGTCGCCGACCGCCCCGGCCCGCGCCGCGTCCCCCACGCCCACGGCGTCGTCGGCAGAGACGGCGGCCGGGCTGACCACGGAGCAGACCCGTACCCGGTCAGCCACCATCACCCCCGCCCCCCGGAAACCCCGCTCGTTCTGCGGCGGCAAGCTGACCTTCGGCACCGTCAACAACTGCGGGCTGATCATTGGCCAGGCCCAGGACACCTGGACGCTCACCACGACCGCCGACTCGGACGTGCTGTACCTCCAGGTTGTGGAGATGTCCGGGGTCAGCCTCACCATCCGGGTGAACCACCAGGACGGCTGGAAAGCCTGCGAGATCAACGCCTACCACGAATACCTCGACGAGTGTCGACTCGGCCCCGCCGGCCCCTACACGCTCACGGTCAGCACCACGAACGGCAGCGGGAAGGGGGGCTACACCCTTTCTGTCGAGTCGAGGCGGACGCCGTCAACCTGCGAGCAACTGCCGGCGGACGCCTTCTCGTGGGCGTCGGCAGGGGTCAGCGGCACTCTCTCGGCCGGGTCGGCCGCTCGGTGCTTCACGTTTGACCAGCCCATCGGCAGCAAGTTTTTCATTGCCGAGCCGCACCTGCGTGATCTCACCGGCCTGCGGGCGGAAATCACGGACGCGCGCCACCAGCAGCTCTGCCAGTCCCACGTCAGCTTCGCCGATTGCACGCTGAGCACGGCCGGGCCGTACCGGGTCTTCGTCGAGCACATCGATGGCAAGGCGACGGCGTACAACCTCAGGCTGCCGCGCATCTCCCAGGCGGTCGGCTGCCCGACGCTGCCGCTGGCCCCGTTCGGTGACCCCGGCGCGGCCGTCGGCCGGGGCCGGCTGGAGCCGAACGAGCGGGCCTGCCACTCGTTCTCCACCACCACCACCGCTCAGGTCACGGTCCGCATCGACCCGTCCGCGATGGAGTGGAGACTGTACGACAACGTCGGGCGGTACATCTGCGACCAGTCCTCCGTCGAGTACTGCAACCTGCCCACGGCGGGGCGGTACACGCTGCTGCCGTGGAGCGGCAACGACACCAGGGCGCGCGACTACCAGGTGGCGGTGACCCCGCTGCACAGCGTCGACGGGTGCGGGGCCAGCACCGGCATCTCCTGGGACCAGCCCACCCTGCAGGTGCGGCTGACCTCACCGGTGCAGACCACCTGTCATCCGTTTCAGGGCAGGGCCGGCGACCGGGTGGTCGCGTACACCGGGCCGGTCGAGACAATCGAATGGCTGGTCGACCAGAGCGGCACCCGGATCTGCACCAACTTGTCCCCCAACGACTGGTCCCCCAGCGACGGCGGTTGCGTGCTCCCGGCCGACGGCACCTACCGGATGATCTGGTTTCCGTCGCGGTGGGTCTCCAACAGCCTTGATCTGACGTACCAGGTGCAGATCCGGCGGCTCACCGACGCCGCCGGCTGCCCCACCCTCGTACCCGGCAGCTACGACGCCGCGCCGGCACTGACCGGGATCCGCTGCCGCGCGGTGGAGATCGCGGAGGCCGGCGGGTACCGACTCCGCGCCGTCAGCGCGACCAACGACGCCGTGTTGAGCTTGGTGTACGACCGCGATGGGCGGACGATCTGCCACCCCGGCCGCTGCGACTTTCCCACCGCCGGCCGGTACACACTGGTGTTCGAGCCGCAGCGCTTGGTCGAGAACGATGTCGAGCACGCCGCCGCGGTCGTGCCGTGGGCGCCGTCGGGCTGTGCCACGGTGTCGGACACCGGCTGGCGGGACGCGCCGCACCGGGGTGCCTTCCAGGTCGCCGGGCAGATCAACTGCCTCCAGCTGACCAGTCCGGCCGGCTCCCAGGTCGTGCTTTCGGAGCCGGTCGAAGGGTTCGCAGACAGGCGGACGGAGACCCGGGTGGTGGACGCAACCGGCGCCGAAGTGTGCGGCTCGCCAAACGCGTACAGCTGCGAACTGATCGGGCAGGCACCCTTCTTCGCCCTGATCAACGGCGTCATCAACAGGCCCACCGCCACGTACGCGATGGCCTTCTCCCGGGTCGACGGACCGCCCGCCTGCCCGGTGCTCCCCAGGAACGTGGAGACCGCGGTGACCACCGGGGCGGACCGCTTCGTGGCCTGCTTCTCCATCCCGGCCGACCAGCACGCCGCGATGGAGAGCTTCACCTGGAAGCGCACCGCCGGCACCGGAGTCGCCGATGTGTCGGTCTTCGACAGCGGAGGCCGCTGGCGGTGCGGCCGCCAGAGCGGTCTCGAAGCCGAAGGCACCCGGACCTGTAGCCTGCCGGACGGCCCCGTCACGGTGCTGTTGGAGACGGACGGAAAGGACGCGGCATACCGGCTCACTCACCGGGACGCCAGCGCCCCGACCACGTGAGCATCGGTGGGCCGGCCCTGCGGGGTCGGCCCACCGACCAGGCCGCACACACGGAGAACGCCCGGCCGATCCTCATGGATCGACCGGGCGTTTCCGCATCTCACGAGCAGTGGCGGCAGGACCTGCCGGTGGTCGCCGCCTGGGCGGTCACCGTCGCGGCGCGAACCCGGCCGCGGGCTACCGCGTCGTCGCGGTGGTGAACAGGGACACCTGCACGGTGACGGACCGGCTGGACGCCAGGTGCCCGGCGTCGCCAGGGAAGGTGACGGTGTAGGTGTTGGCCCCACCGAAGCGCGGCGTGTCGGTGAAGGAGAACGTCCCGTTCGCGGTGGTCGTGACGTTGGGCAGGACGTGGGTGCCGAAGCGGTCCCGCTTCGCCACCTGGAGCGTCCACGGCGACGACACGGCGGCACCGGTGAACGCCAGCGTGCCGGTGACCGTGATCTTCGTCCGGTACGTACTGGACGGCGCCGACAGGGTGAGCGAGGACTCGGCCTTCGTGAAGTCGGTCAGCAGCCGCAGGGTGGGGTTGGTCCCGGTGTGGTCGGTGGTGACGGCGTAGAGCGTGCGGTTGTCGGCGCTGACCGCGAGGCCCTGCCGCTCGACGTGGGTGTCCGCCGGCAGCTTGTAGCTGCGCACCAGGCTTCCGTCAAGCCGCTCGACCCGGATCGTCGAGGACGTCTCCGCCGACCTGTTGGTGTTGGCGACGATCACGAACGAACCGTTCGGGGACGTCGTCACGGCCGTCGGCCAGGTGCCGGACGGGTAACCGCCCGCCGCCGACAGGTCCGTCGTCGAGAAACCCACGTGCTGGGTGGCGGCCGCCGTCTGGTCGCCGTTCAGAAATGAACAGCCCAGGATCACCCTGCTCGCGTCGGGTGTGAGCGCGGCGTCGTGCAGGCCGGTGCAGGTGTCCGACGGCATGGACGCGACCAGCGCAGGAGTACCGGACGAGACGTCGTACACGGTCGCTCTGCCCGAGGAGGGGGTGGTGACGGAGGACTGGTCCGCCACGAACAGCAGATCCGGGTCGGCCGGGCTGCTCCGCAGCAACGGGGGCCGGACGAACGTGCCGTTGAGCGGCAGGCCGAGGGCCACGACCGGTGCCTCTCCGCGCAGGTCGAGCGAGCCCAGCAGGCCCTTGCCGTACGTACAGCCGTACCCGAAGTAGAGCTTCCCGCCGGCGGGAGCCAGCCAGGTGGGACACGTGCCGGCGCCGATGCTGTAGCGGCGTGTCTCGGTCAGCGTCCTGGTGTCGATCGCGGCGATGGCGCCCGCCCCGATGAGCGCCACGTGCAGCGTCGCCCCGTCCGGGCTCAGCGCCATGCCGGAGGCGTCCGGCAGGTTCGGGATCGTCGTCTGCGAACCGCCCGCCAGGTCCGTCACCCGCACGCCCGACCCTGTCCGCCCGGGGCTGAAGAAAAGATGCCCGCGCGTCGAGTCGACGACCATCTGCGAGTACGTCGTGATGCCGAGCCCGACCGTACTGTCGGCGTGCGCCACGCCGGAGCTCAGCGGCGATGCGACGCCGAGCGTCGCGCCGAGCGCCACGACCATGAGGCGTGCCAGCTGCTTGACCCGCACGTCCCACCCCCTTGCGACCAAGATCCACGGTTACGTGCGGAGCAAGCTTAGGGGTAAGCACGGCTCGGCGAGGCCCCCCGGCACGCCACCGAGCCGAAGGTAGGCGGACCGGCCGGCCGGATCAGCTGATCTCCTGGGGCCGGGTCACGAAACGCCCGGCCGCTCGCGGGGAGCTGCCGGGCGTTGTCGTGCAGAAAGGGAGCGTCAGGAGAGCGGGCCGCCGCTCTGCGGTCCGGCGACCCGGATGCCGTACCGCTGAGGCCAGACCCGATCGGTACGCAGGCTCGCGCCGCTCCACGAGACGAACTGCGGTACGAGCCCACCGGTGGAACCGTGGAACGGGACCATCGAACCTGACGGGTAACCGGGGGTGTCGCCGGTCACCTCCTCCCCAACCGACGTGACGACGGCGTCCAGCGGGCCGGTGCCGTTGAGGTTCAACACCGCGACCGACGCGCCGAACTTGTCACCGCGCTCGACCGTGCCCGGGATGTTGGGGTGGTTCTGGTCGAAGGCCTGGGCGCCGCTGCCGGTGATCCCCGCGGCGGAGCCCTTGAGCAGGGTCACCACCCCGCCCTCGTCCGTCGGGCCGACCTCCTCCCCGGGCGAGCCGACCAGCACGTCCGCCCGGCCGTCACCGGTCACGTCACCGGTCGCCACCGAGGCACCGAAGCGGTCGTTGTCCTCCGGCTCGCCCGGCACCCCGGCGGTGCGCTGCGTGACGACGCGGACCGCACTGCCGGACAGTCCGGCGGTCCGCCCCGTGAACACGGCGACCAGACCGCCGTAGATGTGCGGGGTCTGGGCGCTGGGCGCACCGGCGACGACCTCGCCCAGCCCGTCCCCGTTCACGTCACCGATGGCGAGCGTCTCCCCCAGGTACCAGGCGTAGGTGCCGGCCTGGCCGATCGAGCCGAGGATTCCCGCGCCGGTGACCGCGGTGGCGCCGGCGGACGACACGCCGGTCGGCGAACCCCACATCAGGGTCACCATGCCGGTGCCGTTCCAGGACGCCCCGTCGTTCTCGAAGGGCGCGCCGATCACCAGGTCGTTGTAGCGGTTGTTGTTGACCTTCCCGATCGCCAGCGAGAAACCGAACTTGTCGTTTCGCTCGGCGGCACCCGGCACGCCGGCCTGGTCCTGCTGGAGGAACTGCGCACCGGTGGCGGTGAGACCAGTCGACCCGCCGTAGAGGACGGTGACCGATCCGGCTTCCGTCTTGGTCCCGATCGCCTCCCCCCACGCGCCGACGGCGAGGTCCTCGCGGCCGTCGCCGTTGATGTCGCCGGCCGCCAGCGCCGCGCCGAACCGGTCCTGGCTCTCCGCCGCGCCGGGAACGCCCGCCGAACTCTGGTTGAAGTGCTTCGTCGAGCTGAAGACCAGGCCGCTGCTGCTGCCGGGGACGACCCACACCCCGCCGGCGTGGCTCTTGTTGCCCGCATCGACCTCGTCGGAGTCGCCGATCGCCAGGTCGTCGTACCGGTCTCCGTTGAAGTCGCCCGCCGCCAGCGCCATGCCGAAGCAGGCGCAGCCACCGCCGGAGGACAGCACCCCGAGGAAGTAGTCCACCTGTGGGGCGGACGAGTAGCGCACCACGACCACGCCGGTCGCGGAGTTGTAGGGCAGGTTGGTGTTGAAGGGATCACCGGTGACGGCGATGTCGTCGACGCCGTCGCCGTCGAAGTCGGAACGGGTGCCTCCGGTCCCCCGCACTGGCGTGGTGGCCTTCGCCACCCGGTGGTGCTGGAGGACGATGCCGTCCCGGGTGAGGGTCTGGACGTCGTCCGCCGCCTGCGCGGGGGCACCGACCGCGAGTCCGGCCAGCACCGCCACCAGCGACACGCTCATAGTTCTTCGGCCCACAAAAACCCCCGATCGTCGTGGATTGCCCCGACACGCTAGAGGCAGCGACGAACGGCGATAACTGGGCGAACGGGCAGGTCGACCGGCGACCGGGTGGCACCGTCGGCCGATCGGTCGATGCGTCCGTACGACCCGGCCGGGGCGCGGGAAATCGGCGCGCCGTGGGTGGGTCGGAGCAGGCGTGCTGGGTCCGCCCCCCGGGAAGCGGAACGCCCGGCCGATCCTCGCGGACCGACCGGGCGCTTCCGTCGATGGCGCAGCCGGTCAGTACCTACCGCCGCCGCCCTGCGGCCCGGCGACCCGGACGCCGTAATGCATGGGCCAGATCCGGTCGGTACGCAGGCTCGCGCCGCTCCACGAGACGAACTGCGGTACGAGCCCGCCGGTGGAACCGTGGAACGGCACCATCGAACCGGACGCGTACCCGACGGTGTCGCCGGCCACCTCCTCCCCGGTCGACGCCACGACGGCGTCCAGCGGACCGGTGCCATTGAGGTTCAACACCGCGACCGACGCGCCGAACTTGTCACCACGCTCGACCGTGCCCGGGATGTTCGGGTGGTTCTGGTCGAAGGCCTGAGCACCGCTGCCGGTGATCCCCGCGGCGGAACCCCTGAGCAGGGTCACCACCCCACCCTCGTCCGTCGGGCCCACCTCCTCGGTCGGCGAGCCGACCAGCACGTCCGCCCGGCCGTCACCGGTCACGTCACCGGTCGCCAGCGACGCGCCGAAGCGGTCGTAGCCCTCGGGCTCCCCCGGAACCCCGGGGGTGCGCTGCGTGACGATCCGGACCGCACCGCCGGACAGGCCGGCGGTCCGCCCCGTGAAGACCGCGATCAGGCCGCCGTAGATGTCCGGCGTCTGGGCGCCGGGCGCGCCGGCGACGACCTCGCCCAGCCCGTCGCCGTTCACGTCGCCGATGGCGAGCGTCGCGCCCAGGTTCCAGGCGATGGTGTCGGGCTGGCCGGTCGCGGCGTGCACCGCCGCTCCGGTGGCCGAGGTGGCGCCGGTGGACGACACGCCACTCGGCGAACCCCACATCAGGGTGACCATGCCGCTGCCACCCCAGAACGTGCCTTCGTTCTCGCGAAGCGCGCCGATCACCAAATCGTTGTAGCGGTTGTTGTTGACCTTCCCGATCGCCAGCGAGAAACCGAAGTAATCGTCGCGCTCGGCCGCACCCGGCACCCCGGCCTGGTCCTGCTGGAGGTACTGGGCACCGGTGGCCGTCAGGCCGGTCGCCCCACCGAAGAGGACGGTGACCGCGCCGGCGCCCGTCTTGGCCCCGATCCCCTCCCCGTACGCGCCGATGGCGAGGTCCTCGCGGCCGTCCCCGTTGATGTCGCCGGCCGCCAGCGTCGCACCGAACCAGTCCTGGTTCTCCGCCGCGCCCGGGACACCCGGTGAGCTCTGGTTGAAGTGCTTCGCCGCATCGACCACCAGGCCGGCACTGCTACCCGGGATGACCCAGACCCCGCCGGCGTGGGACTTGTTTCCCGGGTCGAACTCGTCCATGTTGCCGATGGCCAGGTCGTCGTACCGATCGCCGTTGAAGTCCCCGGCGGCGAGCGCCAGCCCGAAGGCGTTGCTACCACCCTCTGGCGTCGCGCCACCGATGAGGTAGTCGACCTGCGGCGCGGACGAGTAGCGCACGACGACCAGACCGGTCGCGCCCGAGGGCAGATTTTCGTTGAGAGGATCAGCGGTGGCGGCAATGTCATCGACGCCGTCGCCGTCGAAGTCGGAACGCGTTGCTCCGGTCCCCCGCACCGGTGTGGTCGCCTTCGCCACCCGGTGATGCTGCAGTACGACGCCTTCCCGCGTGATGACCCGCACGTCGTCCGATGCCTGCGCGGGGGCACCCACCGCCAGACCGGCCAGCACGGCCACCAGCGATGCACTCGTAGTTCTTCGACCCACCAAAACCCCCGATCGTCGTGAACTGCCCCGACACCGTAGAGGGACGGATGATCGGCGATAACTGGGCGAACGGGCAGGTCGACCACCGGCCGGCTGGCACCGTACGCCGATCGGTCGATGCGCGGCGACAGCGACGCGAAGGCGCGGGAGGCGCGGCGGATGTAACCCTTTCGGCCGGAGGGACGCCTGACATATCGACCGGGCCAAGATCCCGGCCAGGCCAGGTGACCGTCTCCAGCGCGTGTCCCGGCCCTCGTCCCCGTTCCCGACCAGACAAGGAACCCATGGTCAACCACGTGTTCCGCCCGACGATCCGCCGAGCGCTGCGGACCGGGTCCCTCGCGACCGCCGTCGTCGCGTCGATGCTCACCGCCCTCCCGGGCGCGGCGGTAGCCGCGCCCAGCCCGGCCGACGTCGTCCTCGGCCTGCTCACCGACCCCGGCGAGGTCGGCCCGGACGGCGGCCCCGTCCGCCTCAACGTCTCGGTACGCAACGCGGGGGGCACCGAGGCCGACGCCGTCACCGTGAAACTGCAACTGCCGGCCGGCGCCACCCTCGGCTGGGGCGAAGGACTCAACGGCTGGAGCTGCGACGCTGCCGCCGCCAAGTGCAAGTGGGGCGACCTCGCCGCGGGCGCCGCCACCGAGTTCGATGTCTGGGCGACCCTGCCCGCCGGCACGGACGGTCGGAAGGTGACGGCCTCCGCCACCGCCGCCACCGCGAGCCACGAGTCGTCCACCACCAACAACACCAACACAGCCACGATCGAGTACGTGGCGAAGCCGGACCTCGCCTTCTCCTTCGTTCAGTGGAACGGCGGCGAGATCTCCACCCTGGGCGGCAATGGCTCGCGCGGTTCCGTGGGGGCCTGGGCGGTCAACGAGGGCACCTCCACCGCCCCCGGTGCCCGCTTCACCTTCCAGATGCCACCGGACGCCGTCGCTGGCTCCTGGACCCAGAGCGACCCGTCGTGGAAGTGCGATTTCTCCACCTCCGTCTGGGTCTGCGAGAACGACCAGGAGATCCGACCGGGCGAGACGGCCCAGTTCAACCTCTACCCGTACTTCCCGGCCGGGACGGCGGGCGACACCCGGACGGTGACCGGCTCGGTGTCGACTCCGGCGACGGAGCAGTCGCTGGCCAACAACAGCGGCACGACCACGTTCACGTACGCCGTCCCGCTTCCGGGCGATTTGAACGTCTACGGGCTGAACGTGGTCGGCACGGACGAGCTGCGGGCGAACCAGGAGTTCGAGGTGTCGGCGTTCGTGTTCACCGAGGGTGGCAGCCCGGCGGAGGAAGTCGTGGTCCGGCTCCCGCTCCCGCCGACCGTCGAGTTCCTCTCCGTTGACGCCGGCGACCCCTCCTGGGCCTGCCGACTGGAGGAGACGACCGACCGGTTCGTCGAGTGCACCCGTGAGCACTGGGACATCGGCACCGACGGGCTCAACATGCGGGTGAAGCTGCGGGCGCAGCCCGGCACGCCGGCCGGCCCGCTGACCTTCACCGCGACCGCGTCCGCCGGCACGCCGGAGTCGTCGACGGAGAACAACACCGCCTCGGACACCGTCACCTACATCGCCGAGGGCGCTGTCGCCGGCCACATCTGGCTCGACCTCGACCGGGACGGCCAGCGCGACGCCGGGGAGCCGATGGCCTTCGACAAGATCGCCGGAATGACCGTGGTGCCGGAGACGGGCTCGCTGCCGTGGGACTGGACGGGCATCTACACCAATACGGTCAGCGGGACCTACTGGGGCGGACGGCTGATGCCGGGCCGGTACACCGTCAGGGTCAACCTGCGGGACGGCAGCACCACCGAGTTCACCACGCCCGACCTGGGCGACGACGCCACCGACTCGGACATCGTCAGCTACGTCGGCGGCTACTACCCGTACGGGCTCAGCGCCCTTGTCGAGGTGCGCGACGGCGCCGAGACCCAGGTGGACATCGGCATCCTGCCGCAGTCCTGACGTCTTGCCGGGGAAGGCTCGGGTCCATTCGGGCCCGGGCCTTCCCCGTACGTGATCACCGGCGGCCGCGGTCCGCATCCCGGCCGACACCGGGTCGCCGCCCGCCCTCGCGCGCGTCCGTTCAGTTGACGGCCTCACCGACCGGCGCTCGGCGCGGATCGTGTCAGCCGAGCCGGCCTCGGTCGCGGGGCGGTACGGGGTCATCGTAGGCGCCCGACGGTCCGGTGTAGCGCTCACCGTCGAGGTAGGGCAGGGCGTTCGCGGTGCAGCCGTGCAGGCCCAGCGACTGCTGCTGCATCACCGGTGCCGGTCGGCCCCGACCCGGGCACCGCTCGTGACCCATGCCGAGCCGGTGCCCGACCTCGTGGTTGATCATGTATCGCCGGTAGGTGGCGAGGCTCGCGCCATAGTGCGGCACCCCCTTCACCCAGCGGGCCACGTTGAGCACCACCCGGTCTCCGTTGCGGCAGGAGGTGTAGCCGTCGTGCAGGTCCTGGCACAGCTCGTCGCGGGTACCTGGGGTGGCGAGGTAGATGGTGAAGTCGGCCGGCTGACCCCAGCCGACCCGGCGCAGCCGCAGCGTCCCGCCCGCGGTCCACCCCTGCGGGTCGTTCAACGTCCTGCTGACCTCCGCCGCGAACTCGGTCACCGGCAGGCCCTGGATGTCGCGCTCCACCGCCACCCGGTAGCGCAGCAGCCGCCCGGTCCCGCCGGGGGCCGGTGTTTCCGCAGCGGCGCGGCGCCACCGGTTGCCGCCGTCAGCCGGATAGCTGATGGCGGCGGCTCGTGGCCGGGCGGCCACCGGTGGCGGCGCGGGGGTGGTGGTGTCCGCCCCGGCGGCCGGGGCGGGTGGCTGACCAGCGGCCGGTCGCGCGCAGCCGGTCGCCGCGCTGAGCAGCAGGGCTGCCAGCGACAGTGCCGCGCCGGTGGCGCGGGTCCGACCCGTAGTCTTCGTTGTCATGCGTCTCCCCTCGCTGCGCAGCGCCGGCCGGTCGTGCGCAGCGAGGAGGACGGGTGACCCGGCCAGAAAGTTGATCTCGCGCGGACTCAACCTTTCACCCGCCCCACCCGTCCTGTCCGTCGTGGGATGCGCGAAGGGCGGGCGATGCGGGCAGGGCGGGCATGGCCCGGGGTGACGCGGAGTTCGTCGAGTTCGCCCGGGCGGCGTCCGGTCGACTGGTGCACGCCGCCTTCCTGATCACCGGCGACCACCACCAGGCCGAGGACGCGGCGCAGACCGCGCTGGTCCGCACCTACGCGTCATGGTCCCGGGTCCGCGACAGCGACGCCTACGGATACGCCCGGACCGTGATGGTCAACCATCTCGTCGACAGCTGGCGGCGCCCGATCCGCGAGTACCCCAGCGAGGACGTTCCGGAGCAACGTCGGGGCGACGTCGCGGACGAGGTCGCCACCCGACGCTGGCTGCTCGCCATCCTCGGCACGCTCAGCCCGCGCGAGCGCGCCATCGTCGTCCTGCGTTACTACTTCGATCTGCCGGAGCTGCAGGTGGCCCACGAACTCGACGTGTCGGTCGGGACGGTCAAGAGCACCAGTTCCCGCGCCCTGGAGAAGCTGCGCAAGGCCGGCGCCGAAACGCCGGCGACCCACGGGGCGCGCCGATGAACGAGACGGAGCAGCTCCGGCAGGCCATGCGGGCGACCGAACGGACCGGGCGGGACGCCCTCGACCTGACCACGATCATGCGCGAGGGTCGCCGCCTGCGTCGCCGCCGGCGGCTCGCCGGCCCCGGCGCGGCGGCGGTTGTGCTGGCGGTGGTCGCCGGCGTCACGGCCGCTGTGCAGCAGACCGGCCCGCCGGAGCCCGAGCGGCCGGATGCGCCGGCCGTCACCGCACCTGCCGTCCACCGCTCGGCGGACCCCACACCGAGCCCGGAAGAGCCGCCACCGGTCCCGGTCGGTCGCGTGGTGGACAGCGGGGTGCGGTACGGCGCCGACGAGCGGGTCTTCTACTTCATCGCCGTCGACCTACCCGACGTACCCGGGGTGACGATCGGACTGGTCGCCGGCCGCCGCGCCGCCGACGGCAGGCTGACCTCGGACTTCCTGGTCAACGACGTCGAGGGCAACGACCGCCGCCCCGGATTCCACCAGATCGGCTACGACCAGTCGGGACCCGGACCGGACCGCAACCCGGTGCCCACCTTCGGATACTTCGTCGGTCCTGCGAAGCGCATCATCGGCACCGCCGACGGCCGTCAGATCGACGCCCGGCTGGCGAAGTGGAGTGCGGACCCGGAGGTGGTGATCTTCTGGTTCGACCCGCGGCAACTGGCTCCCGGGGTACGCCTGGACGGCATCGTCGCCGACGACGCGCAGGGCCGGAGGCTCTGAGAGCCGAAAGCGGAACGCCCGGCCGATCCTCGCGGACCGACCGGGCGTTCTCGTCCGGTGCCGCCTCGGGATCGCGAGGGCTGAACCAGCGCGTGACGCTGGCTGCCTCGTCCGCTCCACCCTTCTCCTTCATCGGCCCCGCGGTTTCCTCAGAGCGTCAAGCTTGCGGTTGAGCCATGACCGGTCCGGGCCGGTGACCACCTCGTACGGCTTGGTGAACCGGTTGCCGTCCCAGTAGTCACGAGGTACGTGCCTGATCTCTCGGTACTCTGGGTCGGGGGTGCGGATGGCCAGCCCACCTCGGGTATGGGCTACGTGTAGGCCGGCGGCGAGCCACGCTGCGATCGACGGCGTGGCCGGCCAAGCACGGCGCCGAGTACGGGCTGTGCCAGATCTACCGCAACGAGGCCTGGCACTACGAACTGCGCCCCGAAGCGATCGACGACGGCTGCTGCCCGAGTATGTACGCCGACCCCACCTGGGACCCGAGGATGCGGCAGTGACCGGCAGTGAGCGAGGACCGACATGACGCAGCTGGACACGGCGGAGACCGGGCCGGGCAGCGCCGGCCGCCGGGATGCCGGCGCCGGGACCTGGCGCGCGCGCATCCGCCGGGCGATACGCGCCGCCTCCCGGCCGGGCCCCTGGAAGCACGGCCGGCTGCTCGCGGCGCTGGCGCTGCTGCTGGGCCTGTTCATGCTGCTGCACGCGAAGATCCCGAACCGGATCGGGAACCTCGGCAGCCTGGTGGAGACCTTCCTGCCGTGGTTCGGGCTGTTCATCCCCGTACTGCTGATCGGGGCGCTGTGGCGCCGCTCCGCCTCCGCGGTGGCCGCGCTGCTGCTGCCGGTCATGGTGTGGCTGAACCTCTTCGGCGGGCTGCTCGGCGACAAGTCCCATCCGGGCGGCGACCTCACCGTGGCCGAGCACAACGTCGGCGCCGGCAATCCCGACCCGGCCGGCACTGCCCGCGACCTGGCCGCCTCCGGGGCGGACGTGCTGGCCCTGGTGGAGCTGACCCCGCAGGCCACGGGCACGTACGAGATGGAGCTGGCGAAGGCGTACCCGTACCACACGGTGCAGGGCACGGTCGGGCTGTGGAGCAAGCTGCCGCTGTCGGACACCCAGCCGGTCGACATCCAGATGGACGCCGGGCCGCTGGCGGCCAGCAAGCCGGTCGACGTCAAGATGGCCTACAACCGGGCGCTGCGCACCACGGTGGCCACGGACCAGGGGCCGCTGGCGGTGTACGTGGCCCATCTGGGGTCCGTACGGGTGAATCCCAGGGCGGGCTTCTGGACGGCCCATCGGGACAGAAACGCGCAGGCGCTCGGCAGGGCCATCGCCGCCGAGCAGAACGAGCGGGTGGTGCTGCTCGGCGACCTGAACGGCGCCATGGACGACCGCGCCTTCGCCGACATCACCTCGCAGCTGCGCTCGGCCCAGGACACGGCCGGGGACGGCTTCGGCTTCAGCTGGCCGGCAAAGTTCCCGGTGGTGCGGATCGACCAGATCCTGGTCCGCGGCGTGAAGCCGGAGAGCTCGTGGGTGCTGCCGGCCACCGGCAGCGACCACCTGCCGGTGGCGGCCGGAATCAGCTGGTGAACACCGCGTAGAGGCCGACGCTCCACCTCCTGCGGCATGGAGCACGACGAGCAGGACCAGGGGCGCGCCACCGCCCCGCCCAGGTCCGTCGGGACATCGCCCAGCGCGTCGGCGGGCTGCTCTGGGACAGCCCGGCAGCGGACCCGAGACGGGCTCTTGAGCACGAACCGAGACCAAAACTGAGACCACAAGCGGAACGCCCGGCCGATCCTCGCGGATCGACCGGGCGTTCTCGCTGTTCACGAGCGGTGGCGGCGGGATTTGAACCCGCGGAGGGGTTGCCCCCTCACACGCTTTCGAGGCGTGCTCCTTAGGCCACTCGGACACGCCACCGCCGACGAGGGTACAGGACCGCCGGTCTGGATGCCGAACCGGTATGCCCGCCTCCGGCCTGGCAGGATCTTTGCCATGAGTACGCACATCGGCGCGAAGCCGGGAGAGATCGCCGAGCGGGTCCTGATGCCGGGCGACCCGCTGCGGGCCAAGTGGATCGCGGAGACCTACCTCGAGGACGCCACGTGCTACTCGACGGTCCGGGGCATGCTGGGCTTCACCGGTCGCTGGAACGGCGTGCCGGTCTCCGTCCAGGGCTCCGGCATGGGCATGCCGTCCGCCTCCATCTACGCCCACGAGCTGGTCAACGAGTACGGCGTGAAGACCCTGATCCGGGTCGGCTCCTGCGGCGCCCTGACCGAGGACCTCCAGCTGCGCGACGTGGTCGCGGCGATCGGGTCCTCCACCGACTCGAACATGAACCGGATGCGGTTCGACGGGCTGATCGACTACGCCCCGGTCGCCGACTTCGGGCTGCTGCGTACCTCGGTCGAGGTGGCCGAGCGGCGCGGCATCAGCATGCGGGTCGGGCCGATCCTGGCGGCGGACGCCTTCTACACCGACCGGCCGGACCTCTACGACACACTGGCCGACTACGGCGTGCTGGCGGTGGAGATGGAGTCGGCGGCGCTCTACACGATCGCCGCCCGGTTCAAGGCGCGGGCGCTGACCATCCTGACCGTCAGCGACCACATCAAGACCGGCGAGAAGACCACCGCCGAGGAGCGCGAGCAGACCTTCAGCCAGATGGTCGAGATCGCCCTGGACACCGCCATCGCCTGAGTTCCCCTCCTTATCTCGGCGCCCCGTCATCCGCATCGGATGGCGGGGCGCCGCCGTGTCCGGAGTGAGCACCGTCACCGACTTAAACAATACGACCGGTCGTGCTTTTTGGTTAACCTCTCCCCATGACAGTCGACGGACGCGTCGCCCGCGGCGACCGGACCCGGGCCGCCGCGCTGGACGCCGCGGTGGTGCTGGCCACCGAGGTCGGACTGCACGGGCTCTCGCTCGCGCAGCTCGCCGACACGCTCGGGGTGAGCAAGTCCGGCCTGTTCGCGCACTGGCGCTCCAAGGAGGCGCTCCAGCTCGCCACCGTCGACCGGGCGGTGGAGCAGTGGCAGGAGCGGATCATCGACCCGGCGCTGCGCGCCCCCCGGGGCGTTCGGCGGCTCTGGGCGCTGCACCAGGCCCGGATCGACTTCTACGCCGCCCGGGTGCTCCCCGGCGGCTGCTTCTTCGCCAGCACCGACTTCGAGTACAACGCCCGACCCGGCCCGGTCCGGGACCGGCTCGCCGAGGTGTTCGGCCGCTGGACCGCGTTCCTCGAACATCTCGTCGGGGAGGCGGTCGCCGCCGGCGAACTCCCCGCCGACACCGACGTCCGGCAGTTGGCGTACGAGATCGACGCGCTGGGAATCGCCGCCGCACTGCGCTCCCGGCTGCTGGACCCCGACACCGCCTACCGGCACGCCCGCCAGGGCCTGCTGCACCGCCTGCGGGCCTTGTGCCCCGATCCGACCCTGCTACCGGAAGGCCTCTGATGAGCCACGCCCTCGCCGCCCCCTCCGCCGTCGAGTACGGCCACGTCGAGCACGTCAGCGTGTACTTCGACGACCTCGACGCCTTCGGGATCCTGCACAACTCCCGGTACGTGGTGCTGCTGGAGCGGGCCCTGACCGCCTACTGGGCCGAGCGGGGCGTCTCCTACCAGGGCGGGCAGCGCAGCGCGCCGGACACCTTCCACGCGGTACGCGAGTTCACCATCACCTACCGCGCCCCGATCGCGGCCACCGGGCCGGTGGCGGTGCACTTCTGGCTCGAACACTTCGGCACCAGCAGCGCCGAGTACGCCTACCAGTTCCGCTCGCTCGACGGCAGCATCGTGCACGCCGAGGGCCGGCGGGCGATCGTCCGGCTCGACCCGGCGACCCTGCGACCCACCCCGTGGACCGAGACCGGCCGCGCGGTGGCCGCGAACCTGCTCCGCCCCACCCCGACCCCGGCCTGACCGGGCGGCGGGCGGTCAGCGGAAGAAGGCGCGCAGCAGGGCGGCGCTCTCGGACTCCAGGACGCCGCCGTAGACCTCCGGCCGGTGGTTGAGCCGGCGGTCGCGCAGCACGTCCCAGAGCGAGCCGGCCGCCCCGGTCTTGGGCTCCCAGGCACCGAAGACCACGGTGGACACCCGGGCCAGGACCAGCGCGCCCGCACACATCGTGCAGGGTTCCAGGGTGACCACCAGCGTGCAGCCGTCGAGCCGCCAGCGGCCCAGCCGCTCGGCGGCCCGGCGCAGCGCCAGCACCTCGGCGTGCGCGGTCGGGTCACCGGTCAGCTCGCGCTCGTTGCGCCCGATCGACAGTTCGGTCCCGTCCGGGCCGTAGAGCACGGCGCCGACCGGGATGTCGTCGGCGGCGTCCGCGCCGTCGGCGCCCGGGGCGGGCGTGTCCGGGCCGGTGACGGCGATCTCCAGCGCGCGGCGCATCCACAGTTCGTGCCGCTGCCGGCGGCCCGCCCCGTCCGGGTCGGCCAGCCCCTCGTCCGCGCCGGGCCCGACGCGGCCGACGGCGCCCGGGGTCGGCTGCCCCGGGCGTACGGTCTCCAGCGCCGGGTCGGTCGAGTCGACCGGCTCGGCGGCGCCGGCCAGCGGCGAACCGCCGCCCGACAGGGCGGCTCCGTCGCCGGACGGCGGGTCAGACCTCACGCAGTTCCTCGACCTCGTCGGCGCACCCGAGCACCTGGCACACCTCGGCCGTGACGTCGGCCGGGAGCATCCCCTCGTGGGCGCAGAGCCGGAGCAGCTTCTGGGCGGAGATGCCCAGGTCGGCGAGGATGTCCGCGTCGCCGACCGGGTCCGCCTCGGGGTCGACCGCCGGCTGCTCGCTCTCCTCGGTCCCGGCGGCGGACGGCCGGGGCTCCTCGCTCTCCTCCAGTCCGGTGACCGAGGTCTTCAGGTCACCGACGAGCAACGCGCCCAGCCGGGACTCCTCGGCGTACGCGGAGTCGGAGCCGAAGATCCGCAGGTCCTCCCCCTCGTCCAGGCGCAGGATCACCAGGTAGGCGTCGTCCGCCTCGACGAAGAGCAGCGACAGGTCGGCGTCGGGCTCGACGTCGCGCAGCCGGTCGGCGACCTCGTCGATGTCGGAGGCGCCCCGTAGGTTCACCTCGGCGGCGCTCCACTCGCCCTCGTCGCGCACCACGGCGGCAGCGAAGTACGACACGGTCCCCCCAATGGCCTCGGCACAGCACGCCGACTCGTTACGCGATGCACGTTAACCGGTCGGGTCGGCAGGCGACCGGTCAACGCCCCGAAGGGCCGGTCAATCCTGAGAAAGTCGCCTCAGCCGGCGACGCGACGCCGGGTGGCGATCAGCTGTCGCAGCCGCTCGGTGCGCTCCCGCTGCGGCTTGTCCCGCTGTCGTACCGCGCGGGCCCCCGCCAACTCGGCGAGAATCTGCAGGCGGCGACGGCTGCGCTCGGGGTCGAGCCGCGGGGTGGTCCAGGCCATACCGGAAAGGTTCCCCAGTCACAGCGAGTACGTCAAGATGGCGTTCGAAACGAAGCCGGGCGATGACGCAGCGTCACCACATCGGCCAGTCAGCGCTGGTCGCCCAGCGCACGACCACGATCGCGAACGCGATGCTCCAACCACCCGCAGTAACGATCGCCACCCCGGTCGCCACGCCCCGGTCGCCGTACCGGACGAGGCCGAGGGCGGCCAGCCAGGCCACCACGCCGGCGATCACGGTCCACCACGCGTACCCGGGGACGCCGCGGCCGAGGAGGCCGAAGAGCACCAGCCAGGCGGCGGCGAGCGCCGCGCCGGCGGCCACCCCGCTGCCGGTCACCGGGTGCGGCTCGCGCCACGTCGGCCGGCGCGGCCGCCCCGACGGAAACAGACCCGAGGGGGTACGCGCCATGAACTGCCCGGCGGCCGGCCCGGCCGGGTACGTGGGCTGACCATCCATCGCCGTCACCGCTCCCGTCCACGCACCCCCCGGCGCTCCGGGGGACCCTCCCACCGTATCCGTCTGCCAGGATGTCCGGATGTCGTCGCGATCGACCGGCCGCCGCGCGCGTCCGGCGTATCCGGTCCTGCTGTTGCTGGCACCGGCGTTGCTCGCCGGCTGTGCGCCCGGCGATCGGCCGGCCGCCGGGCCGAGCACGGTCTGGGACGCTCCGTCCGCGACGGCCACCGCGGACCAGCCGGCGCCGCCGTTGGCCGCGCCCTCCGCGAGCCCGGCCGCGCCGTCAGCGTCGCCGAGCCGCGCACCGCTGCGTCGGGTCTTCCCGGTACGCGCCGGCAGGGTCGCATACCACCCGACGCACTCGGCGTATCCGGGCACGGACATCTTCGCCGACTGTGGTGAGCCGGTGGTGGCGGTGACCGACGGGACGATCCTGGAGGTGAGCCGGGTGGACCGGTTCGACCGACGGGGGCCGTTGGGGCCGTACAACGGCGGGCTCTCGGTGTCGTTGCTCGGTGACGACGGGGTGCGGTACTACGGCTCGCACCTGAGCGCGATCAGCGCCGGTGTGGACGCCGGCGTACGGGTCCGCGCGGGGCAGCAGCTCGGCAAGGTGGGCCGGACGGGCAACGCCAACAACGTCTGCCACCTGCACTTCGGCCTGTCGCCGAAGTGCACCGGCCACGACGACTGGTGGATCCGCCGGGGCGTGGTGTGGCCGGCGAAGTACCTGGATTCGTGGCGCCGCGACGGCAACCGGTCGCCGGTCGCCGCGGTGACGTCCTGGGAGCGCGAACACGGCTGCCCGAAGGCCCCGCGCACGACCACGGACGCCGGCTGACCGGAGGCACGGGAGTCCGCGCAACACGGTCGTCACCCGACTGACACATTGACGAAAGTCGTGTCAATCGTTAACGTCCGCGTCAGAGAGCGCTCTCTCAGGTAACAAACCTCCCGATTCCGACGAACCGCGACACCGGGCCCCCGATCCCGGAGCCGCGCTGGAGGAACGATGAACCCTCCCGTCCCACCCCGCCGCACCCCCTGGGTGCTCGCCACCACCACCGCCCTGGCCGTCGTCGTCGCCGGTCTCGCCCTCACGGCCACCGCCACCGCCGAGGCCGCCACCGTCGGCGCCGGCAGCTACACCACCGACCGGGTCGGCCCCCTGCCCACCGGCTGCGGGGACCTGTCCACCAACCCCCGGCAGTTCGTCACCGCCAACGCACCCGCCGGCCCGATCCCCACCAACGACTGGTGGTCGTCATTGCTGTGGAAGCGGACCAACTGCGCGTACAGCGAGCCGCTGCACGCGCACCCCGCCTCCTACCAGCCCTTCGGCGACGGCCTGGGCTTCTCCGCCACCTCCACCCCCACCATCACCGGCACGGCGACCGGGGTGGGCGAGTACAAGTACGCGTACGCCGAGGACATCCGGGTCGGCGTGACCGGGCTCGGCGCCCCGGTCGTCAAGGTCGACGACTGGACCGACTGGACGGTCAGCCCGTACTGGAGCGACGGCACTCGTACCCTGCGGGCCACCATCGGCCACGGCCTGCCGTTCGCCTACTTCCGGACCAGCGGCGGCGACGCGCTGATCAACCCCACCGGCGGCAGCCCGACGGTGTGGTCCCAGAACGGGGCCACCATCGGTTTCACCGTCCGGGGCCACGACTACGTCGCCTACGCCCCGACCGGCGCCACCTGGACCGTCGCCGGTGGACGGATCACCTCCACCCTGGCCGGCAAGGGCTACTTCTCCGTCGCCCTGCTGCCCACCACGCCGAGCACCGACGCCATCGCCCGCGCCGACCTCGCCACCGCCTACGGCCGGTACGCCCACGCACACGTCACCCGCACCCGGGTCTCCTACTCCTACGACCAGGCCAGCAGCCGGGTCACCACCACGTACGCCTTCACCACCACCCCCCGGGAGGGCACCGCCACCCAGACCGTGGTGAGCCTCTACCCGCACCAGTGGAAGGCGCTGGCCGGCGCCACCCCGATCGGCCAGAGCTATCCGTCCGCCCGCGGCCGGATGAAGGTGCTCACCGGCATCAGCCAGTTCCGCACCGCGATGACCTACCAGGGGGTGCTGCCGGAGCTGCCCGCCGTCGCCACCGGCGCCGGCGCCGACCTGGCCCAGCTCCGCGAGCAGCTCGCCGCGGTGCGGGGCAACCCGATGGACCAGCGCGGCACCGACACGTACTGGACCGGCAAGGGTCTCGGGCGGGCCGCCCGGATCGCCGAGATCGCCGACCTGGTCGGTGACACGGAGACCCGTACCGCCGCGCTGAACGCCATCCGGTCCACGCTGAACGACTGGTTCACCGCCACCCCCGGCAAGACGGCCCGGGTCTTCTACTACGACCGGAACTGGGGCACCCTGATCGGCTACCCCGCGTCGTACGGCTCCGACCAGGAGCTCAACGACCACCACTTCCACTACGGGTACTTCATCGCGGCCGCCGCGACGCTGGCCAAGTTCGACCCGACCTGGGCCACCACCGACCGGTACGGCGGCATGGTCGACCTGCTCATCCGGGACGCCAACAACTACAGCCGCGAGGACACCCGCTTCCCGTACCTTCGAGACTTCGACATCTACGCCGGGCACGACTGGGCCTCCGGGCACGGCTCGTTCGCCGCCGGCAACAACCAGGAGTCGTCGTCGGAGGGGATGAACTTCGCCAACGCCCTCATCCAGTGGGGACAGGCCACCGGCAACACCGCCGTCCGGGACGCCGGCATGTTCATGTACACCAACCAGGCGGCGGCGATCCAGCAGTACTGGTTCGACGTCGACGACGAGAACTTCCCGGCCGCCTTCGGGCACTCGACGGTCGGCATGGTCTGGGGCGACGGTGGCGCGTACTCCACCTGGTTCAGCGCCGACCCGGAGATGATCCAAGGCATCAACATGCTGCCGGTCACCGGCGGCCACCTCTACCTGGGTTACCGCCCGGCCTACCCCAGGACCAACTACGCCGAACTGGTCCGCAACAACGGCGGCGAACCCACGGTCTGGCAGGACATCCTCTGGCAGTTCCTGGCCCTCGGCGACCCCGACGCGGCACTGACGAAGCTGCGCGCCAACCCCGGCTACAGCCCGGAGGAGGGCGAGAGCCGCGCCCACACGTTCCACTGGATCCGCAACCTGGCGGCACTGGGCCAGGTGGACACCGGCGTCACCGCGAACCACCCGCTGGCGGCCGTCTTCACCCGCAACGGCGCCCGCACCTACGTGGCCAGCAACATCACCGCCGCGCCGCTGACGGTGACCTGGTCCGACGGCACCCGGCTGACGGTCGCGGCCGGACGGACGGCGACCACCGGGGCGTACACGTGGAGCGGCGGCAACGCCAGCGGCGGCACGAGCCCGAGCCCGACGCCGACCAGCCCGACGCCGAGCCCGACACCCACCACCCCGAGCCCGACGCCGACCACGCCCCCGCCCAGCGGCTCGCCGACGCGGTACCTGCTGCCCGGCGGTGGCCTGGGGGCGGCCGGCGGCACGACGACCACCACGGTGGCCGGCGCCGGCGGCACGAACCACGACGGCACGCCGACCAACCCGGTGGTCTTCACCGCGACCGGGCTGACCATGGCGTACTCGGGTGGGCAGACCCGGTTCGACCTGTTCCTCGACGCCGGCTCGGCCGTCGGCAACGGGGTGCAGGCGCGGGTCTCCTACGACCTGACCGGTGACGGGACCGTCGACCGGGTGGAGACGTACCGCTACTTCGCCACCGACCCGGTTCCCGGCTACGAGCACTACACCCAGAACGCCGGACTGCTCTCCGCCACCGGCGCCCTCGGCAACCTGTCGAACGGCACGGTGAAGGTGGAGGTCTGGTCCGCCATCGGCACGAACCCGACCACCCTCGGCCTCGGCGACCGCTCGGTCGTCACGCTGCCGTACGCCTGATCCGGCGTACCACCACCAGCCCGCGCCGCCGGTCGTACCCCCGACCGGCGGCGCGGGCGCGTAGTTTGCAGGTCATGACCGCCCGGGATCCCATCGCCGACCTGCGCCGGATCGCGTTCCTGCTGGAACGGGCCAACGAGGCCACCTACCGGGTTCGGGCGTTCCGGTCGGCGGCGAAGGCCCTGACCGAGCTGCCGGCGAAGGAGGTCGCCGAGCGCGCCCGCACCGGCAAGCTCACCGAGCTGACCGGCGTCGGTGACGTCACGGCCCGCTGCGTCGCCGAGTCGCTGGCCGGCGAGGAGCCGGTCTACCTGCGCCGGCTGGTCGCCACCGAGGGCACCGACCTGGACGCCGCGGCCACCGCGCTGCGGACCGCGCTGCGCGGCGACTGCCACACCCACTCCGACTGGTCCGACGGCGGGTCGCCGATCGAGGAGATGGCGCTCGCGGCGGTCGAGCTGGGCCACGAGTACGTGGTGCTGACCGACCACTCGCCCCGGCTCAAGGTGGCCCGGGGCCTCACCGCGGACCGCCTGCGCAAGCAACTCGACCACGTCGCGGCGGTGAACGAGGCCCTGCCCAAGGGGTTCCGCATCCTCACCGGCATCGAGGTGGACATCCTCGCCGACGGCTCGCTGGACCAGACCGACGAGCTGCTGGCCCGGCTGGACGTGGTGGTCGGCTCGGTGCACAGCGGGCTGAGCGACGAGCGGGCGAAGATGACCCGCCGGATGCTGGCCGCGATCGACAACCCGCACCTGGACATCCTCGGCCACTGCACCGGGCGGATGGTGTCGTCCCGCCCGGCCGGGGTGAAGGGTCCGGGTGACCGCGCGCACCGGCCGCGTACCCGGGGCGAGAGCGACTTCGACGCGGACGCGGTCTTCGCCGCGTGCGCCGAGCGCGGCGTGGCCGTCGAGATCAACTCCCGGCCGGAGCGGCAGGACCCGCCGAAGCGGCTGATCCGCCGGGCCCTGGAGGCCGGCTGCCGGTTCGCCATCAACACCGACGCGCACGCGCCGGGGCAGCTGGACTGGCAGCGGTTCGGCTGCGAGCGGGCGGCGCTCTGCGGCGTCCCCGCCGACCGGGTGGTCAACACCTGGCCGGCCGACCGCCTGCTCAAGTGGGCCCGCACCCGCCGCTGACCCCCGGCCGGCGGGGTCAGCGGGCAGCGGGCTCCGCGGCCGGCACGGCGGGGATGCCGGTAACCGCCTCGGCGCGCGGGCGGCGCGGGCCGACCAGGCCCTGCGTCACCGCGACGCCGAGCAGCACGACCAGCGCGCCGACGGGCTGGTGCCAGTTCAGCCGCTCGTCGAGCACCACCGCGCCGATCAGCACCGCGAAGATCGGGATCAGGTAGGTCACCGTGGAGGCGGTGCTCGCGCCGGCCACCCGGATGTTGCGCAGGTTGATCACGAAGGCCAGCCCGGTGCCGAGCGCGCCGAGCGTGACCACGCTGCCCACCACCGGCGCCGACAGCTCGGTCGGCACGGGCGGCGCCCCGACCACCAGCGGACCGACCACCGCGAGCTGCGCCGTCGCCACCAGCAGCTGCGCCGCGGAGAGCGACAGCCCGGAGTACGAGCTGCCGGCGATGAACTTCTTCTGGTACGGGATGGCCACGCCGTAGCAGGCCGCCGCACCGAAGCACATCAACTGGCCGGTGAAGTGCGCGCCGCCGACGCCCTCCCAGACGCCGAGCACCACCAGCACGCCGAGGAAGCCCAGCCCGAGCCCCACCGCCCGGCGCGTGGTCAGCCGCTCGGTGCGGAAGGCCAGCACCGCCAGCGGCAGCACGATGAGCGGCGTGGTGGCGTTCCAGATGCCGGCGAGCATCGACTCGACCCGCTGCTCGCCGTAGCCGAAGAGGGTGAACGGGAGCGCCACCCCGAACGCGGCGACCACGACCAGGTGCGCCCAGACCCGGGGCTCCCGCGGCAGCCGGTCGCGGAGCACGGCGAGCACCACCAGCAGGGTGAGCGCGCCGGTGGCCACCCGGTAGAGGGTGAGATGCAGCGGGTGCAGCTCCTCGATGCCGACCTTGATGAAGAGGAAGCTCGCACCCCAGATCGCGGCGAGCGCCAGGAAGCCGGGCAGCCAGCTGCGCAGCGGCGCCCGGTCAGGGGTCACATGGGTGGTCACCCCTGACACTCTGCCGCAGGGGTACGACGATGTCCCGCGAAAATCGGACGCCGTGTCGACCGCCACAGCAGCCGGCGTGCAGTGGAGGCGTTGACCAGTCGAGGAGGTGTGCCCGATGGCAATGCCGGAGAGGTTCGACCGGCTCTACGACTTTGACGGGGTCTGGACGACGGGCCTGGCCGACCGATACCTCCCGCCGCGCGACCTGCCGGACGCGCGCTTCGAGCGTGTCGACGGAACGCTGGTCATGACCCCCGCGGAAGCCGGTGCGAACAGTTTCGGCGAAGCCAAGCTCATTCGACTACTCGGGCCTGCGGCGGAGGCGGCGAACCTGTACGTCTACGGCCAGCTCAACCTGACGTTCAATCCGCGCAGTTGGATCCAGCCCGACGTCACCGTGCTGCACACCTTGCCGAAGACGGACGACGAGGACCGCTGGGTCCCGGTGCGGTACTGCACGATGGCGGTCGAGTTCGTCTCACCCGCCAGCCGGGCAGCAGGATTTCCTCGACAAGCCGCGCCGGTGCGCCGAGGCCGGGGTGCCGTACTTCATGCGGGTCGAGATCGTCCGTCGGTTGCGGCACGTCTCCGTGGAACTCTTCTCGCTCGACGACTGGAGCGCGTACGCCACCGTGGCGAAGGCGCAGGGCGGGCGCCGGCTCCGGGCGGACATGCCTTTCCCCATCGACTTCGCTCCAGCGGAGTTGCTGCCGTAGTCGACACGGAACCCCGCGCGGCGCACCGTCGTTGATCAGCCGGGAGGGGTGAGGCGTTGATGCTGCTGACGCGCGGGTCGGATCCGGTGCTCGACCTTGACGGCGGGTGGACGGTGCAGCGCGCGGAACGCCACCTGCGGGTCGGTGAGCTGGCCGGCGCGCGGCACGAGTGCGTCGACGGTCGGCTGGTGGTCACCCCGTTCCCGCCCGCCATCGAGAGCATCGCGACGGCGAGCCTGGCCAGCGCCCTGGTGCCGGCGGCCGAGGCGGCCGGCCGACACGTGCTCGGCCGGGTCAACCTGACCTTCTCGCCGACCTGCTGGATCCAGCCGGACGTCACCGTGCTGCACACCCTCCCCGCCACCGACGAGGAGGAGCGGTGGGTCCCGGCGCAGCTGTGCGCCCTGGCCGTGGAGTTCGTCCGGCCCGGCGGATCCGCGTGGGACGGGGCGGACAAGCGGCGTCGCTGCGCCGAGGGCGGCGTGCCGTACTTCATGCGGGTGGAGATCGGCGGCCGGATGCGCCGGGTGGTGGTGGAGCTGTTCGGCCTCGACGGCGACGGGCACTACGTGCCCACCGCGCGGGCGGTCGGCGGGCAGCGGCTGCGCGCCCGGTGGCCGTTTCCGATCGACGTCGACCCGGCGCGACTGCTGCCCCGAACACGCCAAACACGCTCGACATCAGGGCCGGTCGGTCACGTAGGGTCGCAGCGTGGGACGAATCGATGACCTCGCGAACCGCTACGTGGCCGACTGGGCCCCGCTGAGCCCGACCGGCGCCACCTACGTCGGTATCGCCGGCTACGACGACCAGCTCGACGACCTCTCCCCGGCCGGCTACGAGGCCCGGGCCGAGCTGACCCGGCGCACCCTCGCCGACCTCGACGTGACCGAGCCGGACACGGAGATTGAGCGGACGGCCAAGGAGGCCATGCAGGAACGCCTCGGCCTGGACCTCGCCCGATACGACGCGGGTGAGGTGACCAGCGAGGTCAACGTGATCGCCAGCGGGCTGCACGAGATCCGCATGGTCTTCGACCTGATGCCGACCGAGGGCGAGGCCGCCCAGGCCAACATCGCCGCCCGACTCACCCGGTTCGCCACGACGCTGGAGGGTTACAAGACCACCCTGCGCGAGGCGGCCGCCGCCGGCCGGATCAGCTCGAAGGTGCAGCTGGTCGAGGTGGCCAAGCAGTGCGACGTCTGGACCGACCCGAACGGCGACAACTTCTTCCACGGCCTGGTGGAGCGGCTCGGCGCGGACGGCACCCTCGGCGCCGACCTGCGCCGGGGCGCCGCGTCCGCCACCGCCGCCACCGCCGAGTTCGGCCAGTTCCTCCGCACCGAGCTGGCCCCGCAGGGGCGGGACAAGCAGGCCGCCGGCCGGGAACGGTACGAGCTGGCCTCCCAGTACTTCCTCGGCGCAAAGGTCGACCTCGACGAGACGTACGCCTGGGGTTTCGCGGAGCTGGCCCGGCTGGAGGCCGAGATGCGGGCGCTGGCCGGGAGGATCGTCGGCCCGGGCGCGAGCATCGACGAGGCGGTGGCGGCGCTCGACGCCGACCCGGCCCGGACCATCCAGGGCAAGGAGGCGTTCCGGGACTGGATGCAGACGCTGGCCGACAAGGCCATCAGCGACCTGCACGGCACCCACTTCGACATCCCGGAGCAGGTCCGCCGGATCGAGTGCTGCCTGGCGCCGACCAGTGACGGGGCGATCTACTACACCGGGCCGAGCGAGGACTTCTCCCGCCCGGGGCGGATGTGGTGGGCGGTGCCGCAGGGCATCACCGACTTCTCCACCTGGCGCGAGGTGACCACCGTCTACCACGAGGGCGTGCCGGGGCACCACCTCCAGGTGGCGCAGACGGCGGTCCGGGCCGAGCTGCTCAACCGCTGGCAGCGGCTGCTCTGCTGGGTCTCCGGGCACGGCGAGGGCTGGGCGCTCTACTCCGAGCGGCTGATGGACGACCTGGGCTACCTGGAGGATCCGGGCGACAAGCTCGGCATGCTCGACGGGCAGGCCATGCGGGCGGCCCGCGTGATCGTCGACATCGGCATGCACCTGGAGCTGGAGATCCCGAAGGACAACCCGTTCGACTTCCACCCCGGCGAGCGCTGGACGCCGGAGCTGGGCTGGGAGTTCATGCGGGCGCACTGCCGGGTGCCGGACGAGAACCTGCGCTTCGAGCTCAACCGCTACCTGGGTTGGCCGGGGCAGGCGCCGTCGTACAAGGTGGGCGAGCGGATCTGGCTCCAGGCCCGCGAGGAGGCGAAGGCCCGCAAGGGCGCCGACTTCGACCTCAAGGAGTTCCACCGGCAGGCGCTCGACCTCGGCTCGCTGGGGCTCGACCCGCTGCGCAAGGCGCTGGCCCGCCTCTAGGGCCTGCGTCAAAGCCCCTGGCCGGCCTGCGGCGGGCCCGGGGCTTTGGCACAGGCCCTGGGTGCGGTGCCGGGGGGCGGGCGGGACGACCCGCCCCCGGCCACCAGGGGTGGTGGGACGAAGGTCAGGGGAGACTGAGCTTCAGCGCCGGCCGGGCGGTCAGCGTGTTCGAGTCGACGAACGCCAGGTCGATCACCGGGTCGGTGAAGGTGACCGAGATCGGCAGGGTGACCGGGATGCCGTCCGGGAACGGCAGGTCCGGCGTCAGCGTGATCTTGATGCCGAGCAGCCGACCGACGAAGCGGGTGGCGTAGAACGCCACGTCGCCCTGCACGGTGAGCCGGTCGGTGACGTACTGCTGGTTGCGCCCCGCCGGGCCGTCCGCCACCAGCTTGAAGTCCTCGGTGACCGCCTTGCTCATGCTGAACTTCAGCGCCTTGAGCGTGCCGTTCGCGGTCGGCAGGTCGACGATCCCCTCGAACCGCAGCGAGCTCATGGTGACCGAGGAGCCGGTCAACTTGGACGGCTGCTGGGCCACCTTCGGCTGCCCCGGCTCGGGGGCGATCCGCGGCAGCAGCTTGCCGGGCTCGACCTGGCCGGGCCGGCTCGGCCGACTCGGCCGGCTCGGCGCGCAGCCGGTGCGGCTCGACGTCCGACCGGTGGGGGTCGGCCTGGCGGTCGGCGCGGCCACCGTCGCGCTCGGTGTCGGGCTGGCCGAGGGGCTGGCGCTCGGCTCCTCGCGCCCACCCCCGGTGAAGAGGTCACCGATCCCGCGCAGGATGTCGCCGAGCACCCCGCCGTCGCGGGTGGGGGTCGGCGACGGGCTCGCGCTGGCCGACGGCGTGGCGGCCGGCGCGTGCCGACCAGGGGTGGCGGAGGGTCTGGCGGCCGGCACGGACGGGCAGGTGGTGGTCGCGGCCGGAGCGGGGACCGCCGGAGCGGCCTGCACCGGCGACGGGCGGGTGGCGACCAGCCCGGCGGCGGAGAGGCCGAGCACCACCACCGCCACGGCGAAGTAGCGCGGGTCGCGGGGCCCGGCGGGCGGGGCGTCGTAGCCGGCGGGAGCCGGGGCGGGACGCTCCTGCTCGTACGCCGGCGCGTCGCCGCGCTGGTGGGGCAGGGTCGGGAGCAACTCGTCCGCCAGCGTGGGGTCGTCGGATCCGGCGGTGTCCTCGGCACCCGGGGCGTCCACCGCGGTGGCGGGGGCGTCGGGCGACCTGAGCGGCGTCCAGGCGAAGCCGAGGGCGCTGCCGACCATGCCGAGCAGCAGGCCGACGAAGAAGCCGCCGAGGTTGAGACCCATCAGCGAGTAGATCGTGGTGACCGCGGCGACGATCGCGTAGAAGAGCCGCTGCCCCGGGCTGAACCAGAGCAGCAGCCCACAGGTGAGCAGGATGACGGGGATCAGCAGCGAGTAGAGCCCGGTGGCTCCGGACTGGAAGCTCAGGCCGTTGAGCGTCATCCGGGTGGAGGCGAACATCTCCACCCCGGCCAGCGCGGTGAGCAGGCCGCCCCAGAACGGCCGGGTCCGTCGCCAGCGGCGGAACCCCCGCCAGGCCCGGCCGAGGCCACCGGCGCGGACGTGTTGCGGATCGGCGGTTGTCACGTACTCCTCCTCCTGGCGGAGCGGGGGAACGAGGGACAGGGAGGTGGCCCGCGGCGCGTGCCCGCCGCGGGCCACGGCTCAGCTCAGAAGCACTCCTTGCCCTTGGCGGCGTCCCCGACGTTGACCTTCAGCCGGAGGCCGGTCAGGTTGAAGGTGGCCGCCGTGGTGTAGCGGGACACCTGCTCCAGGCCGGTGATGGTGACGTGCTGGGCGTCCTGGCCGAACGAGCCGGCCTGCGCCGACGCGTTCAGGTCTCTGGCGTCGCGGCCGATCCTGATGTTGGTGAACGTCGCGTTGCCGTCCAGGCTGTCCATCGCGATCAGCATGTCCTTGGCGGTCGCCGGCTTGTCGTCACCGGCGTTGATGGTGAGGACCACCGGCAGGCCGGGCAGGTCGGCCCGGACCGACTGGCAGAGCTTGTACAGCTCGGCGCTGCTGATCTCGGAGAGGGCGACGGGGTGGACCTTGCCGTTCTTCTCCTTGACGATGCCGCCGTACTGCTTGAAGCCGTCGCCCTCCAGGCGCTCAGCACCGATCTTGAAGGTCTGGCCGGAGACGGTGATGTCGGACGCGATCGCGCCGGACTGCATGCCGAACAGGATGGCGCCGACGGCTGCGGTCGCGGGCACCATCATCGCGGCGAAACGCCGCCACCGGGTACGTCCCGGGTTCTCGATCCGATCCTGCACGGGTTCCTCCTGGATGAGGGGCGGTGCTCTTCGGGGTGGTGTGCCGGTCGGTGGACGGGGGGCGTCCCGGGCCGGGCCGTATCACCTGTTACCGGCGAGTAACGAACGTGCGAATGATGGTGCACCCGCTGAGGCGTGGGTCACAAGACCTCACCTACGGTCCCGTAACTTGTGGACCACCCGGTGATCAACTCTCGTCACTCACGGTGGAGCGAGACACCGGATCCACGATCGGATCAACCTTCTAAAAGGGGCATTCCGGCGCCAGGCCGATGACTCACCGCAGTCAAACATCGATAAGTTACGATTAAGTAACAAGTGCCGAGCGTGACGACGCGAACGCGAAAAGAGGGCGGGTCGACGAATCGACCCGCCCTCTTCGGAGTGCTACCGCGTCAGTGCCTCTCCCGCTCGTCCGACGCCGGCCGCTGGGTCGGCACCGTCGGCTCGTCGTCCGCGCGCCAGTTCGTCGACGCGGGCGGGATCTCGTCGCTCAGCGGGCCGCCCTCGCGGTCCACGGCGGGCTGCTCGGCGGTCGGCCGCTCCTCGTCCACGACCGGCCCGTCGTAGCGGGTCGGAGCGGGGGCCGGCGGGACGTCCGCGCGGTGCCGCGCCTCGCCGGCCGCGGCGACCGCACCCTGGCGGGCCACCAGCAGGCCGCCGATCATCAGCACCAGACCCAGCACGGCCAGACCCACCGGTACGTAGACGCTGATCAGCTGGAGGCTGTTCCGGCTCTCCTTGGCCCGGTCGGCCGAGGCGGTGATGGTCGCGTCGTTGTACGTGAAGTCCGCGTCCAGCAGCGTCGTCGGCGTGCCGAGGTTCGGGGTGAGGACCTTCTTCTGCACCTCGCGCACCTTGATGTACGACCCGGTCACCGGGTCCACCCAGACGGTGCGCTGGTTGCTGTAGACGAGTTTGGCGTCGGTGGCGCCCGGGGCGAAGGTGGCCAGCAGCGCTGTGAGCCGGCTCGGGTCGAGGGTCAGCTGCTCGTCGGTGATGACCTGCTCGAACCGGTACGTCTCGATGCCCTTGATGTTCTCCGTACCGGAGAACTTGGCGTCGCGGACCTGGCGCATGTCCCGGTCGAAGATCTTGTAGTCCCGCTTCTCGGTGTTGAAGGGGAACTTGTAGATCTGGCCGGCGAACTGGACCCCGGTGTCGCGCTGGCCGGTGTCGTCGAGCCACTGGCCCTGCCACTTCAGCGCCTCGCCGGAGACCCGGTCCATGGCCAGCTTGGCGCCGTACGCGCTGACCAGCTCCTTGTTGTCGACCCGGTCGACGGTCTGACCGACCTGCCACACCACGGCCTTGCCGTCGAGGTCGCCGCCCAGCTTCGCGGTCTCGTCCTTGAGCTGGTTGACCCGGACGGTCGACCTGAGGTCACCATTGTTGATCTTGATGGACCCGTTGTTGATCTGCAGGAACGTCGCACCGGAGGCTTCCGCCACCGACGTCGCTGCCTTCAGGTCGTAGGGGAGCTTGGCCAGCGCGGGGGTCACGACGAACACCAGCCCGGCGGCCAGCGCCAGGAGCAGTACGCCGACCCCGAACAGCACGGCACCGATGGCGCGGTGCTTCATGTTTCCTCCCTGGAGGAGCTCAATTTCGTCGTTGTCGATCAGAGGGATGGCCGCGAGGTTACTACCTGGTCACATCTGGACGCGACCCCCGGTCAGCCCAACTTTTTCCGCCTGCCCGGCAACCTCCGGCCGTTCACCGGCCCGGCGCAGCACGAGCAGGAAGTTCCATGAGCCGATCTCCCGTGCCCCGGGAACCCGGACGATCCACCGGCCCCACCAGGGGTGATAGCGCGGTAGTGCGTCCAGCACCTCGACCTCCGGATTGCCCCGCGCCCACCGCAGCGCGTCGGCGATCGAGACCGGGAAGAGCGTCTCGGCGAACCGGTTCTTCGGCGGGCGTCCGTTGCGTCGCTCGTACCGCCGCCGGGCCCGCTGCCCGCCCAGGTAGTGCCAGGGCGCGGTCTCGTGCCCGCCCCACGGGGAGAGCCACGGGGTGAACGAGACGAACAGGACGCCCCCGGGCTTCGTCACCCGGGCCATCTCGTCGAGCATCCGCTGCGGCTCCGAGACGTGTTCGAGCACGTTCGACGAGAAGCAGACGTCGACGCTGCCGCTGCGCACCGGCAGCGCGGTGCCGCTGCCGCGCAGCATCCCGGCCGAGGACTCGGCCGCGGAGAAGTCACCGACGTCCGGGTCGAGGCCCACGTAGCGGGCGCCGGCGGCGCGGAACGCCTGCGCGAAGTAGCCCGGCCCGCCGCCCACGTCGAGCACCGTCCGCCCGGTCAGGCCGGTGTAGCCGGAGACCTGGCGTACCGAGTCGTCGGCCAGCAGGCCGTAGAAGTGGTCCGGGTCGGTCTGCTCGACCAGGAAGGCCCGGAACAGGGCCACCGAACGACCCAGCGTGGCGAACCGGCGGCGGGCTGCCGGTCCCTGTCCAACGGTCATCGCACTACCGTCCCGTCCTCGTCCTCACCGGCGGTCGGCCGGTCACCGTCCGCCGGAACTGTCGCACCCGCCCCGCCATCGCCCATCGCCGGCCCACCCGGCGTCCCACCGCCCACGTCGAACGGCGGCGCACCGGGCGCGCCGGCCCCGCTCAGCCACGCATCGGACGCGTCGGCCCGCGGCGCATCGGGCGCACCGGCGCCGTCGCCCGTCTGCGGCGTCCCGGAGACGCCGGCGTCATCGGGGAGTGCCGTCCCGGAGGCGGTCGGGTCGGTCGGCGCCGCCGGCCCGGGGGTCGCCGGCACCGCGCCCGGGACCGGGACCACCGCCGCGACCACCGCACCGATCGCCACCAGCATCGCCGCCTGCACCCACGTCCCGTACGCCCACTCCTGGCCGTGCCCGCGCAACCGGCCGGCGACCGCTACCACCGTGGCCACGGTCAGGCCGCCGAAGACCACCACCGGCAGCGCCCGGCGGGCGAGCTGGCGCAGCAGCATCGCCGCGAGCACGATCGCCACCGGCAGCACCCCGCCGAGCGCGGCGAGCAGCACCACCAGCAGCGTCCCGACGAACCAGGGCGCGCTCTCCGCGGGCAGCGAGGATGCGTCCTCCGGCCGCCGCCGGGCCGGCCAGGCGGCGAGCACCAGCACGCCGAGCGCGGTCAGCGCGCCCACCGCCAGGCCGCCCCGGTAGGCCCGGTCGGGGGCGAACTCCAGCCGCACCTCGCCGCCGGGCCCCGCCGGCAGCACCCAGGCCTGCTGCCACCCGTCGACCCGGGTGGCCGGCAACTCCCGTCCGTCCAGGGTGGCCGTCCACCCGGCGTTCGCGTTCTCGGGTACGACCAGCAGCGCGCTCTCCCCGCCGGCGACCCGGACCCGGCGCTGCGTCGGCGCCCAGTCCAGCACCGACACGTCGCGGTGCCGGGGTGCGGCGACCGCCGGGCCGGCCGGCCGCAGGGTCACGTCCTGCACCACGTACCCCCGGGACGGGGAGCTGGCCAACCGGTGGCCGCCGGCCGGCAGGTCCATCACCGCGCCGGTCTCCCCGCAGAGGGTGACCGGCATCGGCCGCCCGGCGGCGACGTCGCCGAGGGTGCCGGTGACCGCGGTGTCGTACCGGAAGCCGTCGAGTTCCACCGCGGGGCCGGTGCCGCACGGGGCGGAGATCCGGGTGCCGGCGGGCAGCGGCCGGATCGCCAGCCCCGGGATCTCCACCTCGGCGATGCCGGCCGTCGCGGTCCAGCCGTTGCCGCGCCGGTCCGCCACCCGGTCGGTGTCCTCCCGCACGACGATCTCCACCCGGTCGGTCCGCACCGCGGCGAAGCGGACCAGCCCGTCCGGAGCGACCGGCACGAGCTGGGTACGGCCACCGGCGCGCACCTCGACCCGGGTGGGCGGCGAGCCGATCGGCAGGTCGGCCGGGCGCAGCCGGAGCCGGTCGATCCGGCGTTGCCCCTGCCAGCGCAGGGTGAGGGTGGGTCGCAGGTCGCCGGTGCCGGCCAGCCAGGCGGTGCCCGGGTCCCCGTCGACCGCCGCGTACGGGGCCACGGACGGGTCGCCGGCCAGGTACGACGAGGCGCCGGCGGTCACCGACGCCCCGGCCAGCGTCACCGCGCCACCGGGGCGGGCCAGCGCGGTGACCGTCAGCCGGTAGGTGCCCGCCGTGCTGCTGCGGAACACCCGATCCACCCCGAGCGGCTCCTCGCCGACCCGGGCCAGGAAGCGGTCGCAGCGCACCACGCTGCCCGCCGGACGGACACCGGTCGTGGACCGCGCCACCGGCACCGCGTCGGAGCCGGGCGGGACCCCGTCCGAGCCGGCCGGGACCGCGCGGGGGTTCGGTTCGGGCGCCTCGGCGGGGAAGCACGCCGGCCGGTCTCCGGCGCCCCGGCTGAACGACCAGGAGACCGGGCCGGTGCCGGTGGCCGGCAGGTCGGTCGGCACGCGCAGCGCCCGGTGGGGCGTGACGTCGGGGACGGTGAGTTCCCGGATGCCCACCGCGCCGTCGAGTCGGTTGCCGGCCACCGCCAGCACGGTGATCCGGATGGTGCTGGTGGCCCCGGGCAGGGTGTAGTACGTCTGCGCGCCGAGCCCGGCGGCGACGTCGTGGTCGACCGAACCCCGGTCGGTGCTGATCCGGAACCGGGTCACCGGCCAGCCGACCCCGAGGTCGTCGACGAACGCCAGGGAAACCTGCTGGACCTCGCGTGGGGTGTCCAGGTCGAGTTGGAGCCACTGCCCCACCGGCCCGGCCAGGGCCGCGGAGTGCCAGGCGGTGCCGGCGTCGCCGTCGACGGCGGCGAACGGCAGGTGCGACGGGTCGGCCGGGGCCAGGTTGTCCACGAAGCTGGCCGCCGTGGAGGCGCTGACCTCGCGCAGCCCCTGGTACGTGGCGACGGTCTGGTGCCGGCGGCCACCGAAGGGCAGCAGGTCGAGGGCCACCCGCCCCTGCCGGCCCGACTCGGCGGCGGTCATGGTCTGGCTGAGGTTGTCCCGTACCCGGCCGATGTCCCGTTCCCGGCGGCGCAGGCCGTCGGTGACGATCCACCGGTCGCCGGTGGCGCCGACGTCGGCGTCGGGCCGGTCCCCGGCCAGCACCACCGGCCGGTCCCGCTCCACCACGCGCTGCTCGAGCAGGGGCAGCAGCGACTCGGGGCCGCCGCTGACCGTGGGCACGTCGGCGGTGAGCACCGCCGAGGCGGCCGGCACCGGGCGGTCCACCTCGTACACCTCGACGGCGGGCAGCGGGCCGGCGGCGTCGTCGACCGGGCTGCCGGCGGCCCGACCGACCGCGTCGGTGCTGCCGAAGGTGGCGACCCGGGTGATCCCCGGCGACCCGGCCAGCGCCCGGCGCAGCACCGCCACCGGCGGGGCGTCGGTCTGCGTACGGTCGATGTCGTTGCGCAGCAGCAGGTGCCGGAAGCCGGAGCGGGCCAGGAAGTCGGCCAGCCCGGCCGAGCCGCGGCCACCGGCCAGCACCGTCTCGACGGTGTCCATCATCCGGATGTTGCCGATCGAGCCGAGCGGGATCTGGTGGCGCACCGCCCAGGGCGCCCCGGCCAGCGACTGCAACGGCTCGTCTACGGTGCGTCCCCAGTCGTACTGGCCGAAGCCGGAGCCGGGCACCACCAGCGTGCGGGCCAGCGCGTCCCGGTCGGCGAGCCAGGTGGCCGCGGCCCGCCAGTGCGGCGGCAGGTCGGACCAGCCGGGGCCGGGGCGCAGCAGCCCGGTCCAGGCCGGCGCGGCCGCGCCCAGGACCAGGGCGAAGACCGGTACGAACACCATCGGGCGCAGCCGCAACCCGGGCCGGCGGTGACGGGCGGCGGTGTGCAGCCGGGTGATCCAGGCGTCGACTCCGTGCGCGAAGCCGAGCATCAGCGGCAGCCGCAGCACCGGTTCCAGCTTGTGCACGTTGCGGAACGGCGCCAGCGGGCCGTCCAGCAGGTCGCGGACCTGCTCGGAGAGGGGGCTGTCCAGGCTGCCCACGTAGCCCATGGTGAGCAGGGTCAGCCCGGCCAGGAAGCCGAGCACCAGGAACCGCCGCTCGGGCAGCAGGTTGCCGGCCAGCCCGGCCAGCCCGACCAGCGCCACCACCGCGGTGAGCGCCATCAGCGCCGGGTGGTCGATCAGCAGCCAGCCCGCCGGCCACCACGGGTCGCCCTGGACGATGTACGCCACCCACTGGTTGGTGCCGCGTACCGCCTGGAACAGCGAGGCGACCGCGGTGGTCGTGGTGGACGACTCGATGTAGTCGAGGAACGGGAGGCTGTACTGGCCGAGCAGCAGCAGCGGCACGATCCACCAGAGGCAGACCCCGATCACGCAGACGCACCACCAGCCGACCAGCCGCAGGTGGGCGGCGTCCCAGCGGCGGGTAAGCAGCCACACCCCGGGCAGCACCAGGGCCAGCAGCACCACGGCGGCGTTGATGCCGCCCATGCCCAGCACGGCCAGCGCGGAGAGCGCGGCGGCCCGGCGCGGCGAGCCGATCCGCTTCACCTGGACCAGCGGCAGCAGCACCCAGGGCAGCATCGCCGCGGAGAGGACCTCCGAGGAGAGCGCGCCGATCTCGGTGAGCATCCGGGGCGCCAGCGCGTAGCCGAGCGCGGCGGCGTACCGGGTCGGTTCGGTGCCGATGGCGAACGCCCGGGCCAGCCGCAGCAGGCCGTAGAAGGCGGCGCAGAAGAGCACCGCGCACCAGAGCCGCTGGGTGATCCACGGCGGCACGCCGAGCAGCTGCCCGGCGCCGAAGAACGGCCCCATCGGGAAGAGGTAGCCGTACGCCTGGTTCTGGAGTTCTCCGGAGGTGGCCTCCGGGTTCCACAGGTGCAGCGCCCGGGCCATGAAGTGCAGCGGGTTCGCCGCCAGGTCGAGCTTGGTGTCGAAGGTGACCTGGCCGGGGCGCTGCGCGAACGCCAGCACGGTGAGCAGCAGCAGGCTGAGCGCGGTGGCGGGGGCCTCGCGAACGGGCCGGACGATCCAGTCCAGCACCCGCCGCGCCGGGGCCGCGGTCACCGGCGGCACTCCGGGGGCAGGCAGCTCAGTTTGGCCAGGGCGGTGAAGAAGATCTGCCGCATCCCCTTCGGCTGGTCGGTGCGGTAGACCTGCCCGCCGGTGACCTTGGCGATCGCGTTCAGCTCGCCCGGGTCGACGTCCGGGCCGAGGCCGATGAAGAGGATCGGCAGCGGCTGGCGCGGGTCCTGCATCGCGGCCAGCTCGGCGAGGAACTTCTTCCGGTCGATGCCCTCGGCGTCCTCGTTGCGCCCGTCGGTCATCACCAGCACCAGGTTGATCCGTCCCGGGGTCCAGTGCCGCCGGGCCTCCCGGTACGCCGCCAGGGTGGAGTCGTACAGGCCGGTGCCGCCCTTCGGCTTGACCTTCACCTCGGCCAGCCGCTGCGCCAGCGCGGCCCGCTGCGCGCGCAGCGGCCGGACCGGCAGGATCTCCCGGTAGTCCCGGTCGCCGTCGACCTTGGTGGAGAAGACCCAGATCCCGAGCTCGCTGTTGTCCAGCAGCAGCCCGGCGCCCTCGCGGGCGGCGCCCAGGGTGACGTCGAGCCGGGTGCCGCCGCCGGGCACCCGGGCCGCCATCGAGCCGGAGATGTCCAGCACGGTGAGGATCCGGGCGCTGCGCTGCACGCCGCTCCACCCGGTCAGCATCTCGGTGACCGTCTCCTCGGCCGGCAGCGCCACCGGTTCGCGGACCGCCGGGTCGAGGCGGCGGTCGCGCGGCATCGCCGGCGGGTAGCCGGCGGCGGTGCGGAAGCCGTATCCGGTCAGCACCTCGCGGGAGGCGCTGGTCAGCAGGTCGCTGAGGAAGCCGGCGGCGGCGTCCCGCACGGCGTCGCGCGCGGCGGGCAGCACCGCGTACGGCAGGTCGAGCGAGGGCACCGCCACCTCCGGGTACGCGGCGACCAGCTTGTCGGCGCCGGCCAGCGCGTTGTGCCCGAGCACCGCCTGTTCGGTGGTGGCGACCGCGTCGGAGCGGCCGGGCAGCCCGGCGCCCGGCGGCAGCGCGGCCGGCGTACCAGTGGGGCTGAACGTGTGCCCGGCGAGCCGGCGCAGCGTCGCCGCCACCACCGCGCGCGGATCGCGCTCCCCGGCGGCGAGCCCCCGGACGCCGAGCAGGGCAGCCACCCCGGCCGGGTCGGCGGCCGGGTCGGGAAGCCCCACCGTGCCGGCGCGGGCCCGGGGGCCGATCAGCGGTGCCCAGGTCAGCGGCTTGGCCGGCCAGCCCGACCGGCGGGCCACCGGCTCGGTCACCGCGAGCACCACCGGGGTGCTCGCCACCGACGTGCCCTGCCCGGGCACCTCGAAGGCGCCGGCGGTACGCGCCCGCCGCAGCCAGAACGTCGACTCGGGCAGCCAGGCGTCGGCCACCTCGGCGCCACCGGCCAGCTCGGCGGCGACGGCGTCGGACTCCCGGGACTCCACGGCGATCGACACGCAGGGCTGCCGGCCGACCGACGCGCGGGCGATCCGGTCCACCGCCGGAGCGACCACCGGGGCGGCGGCCACCCGCAGCCGCACCCGCTCGGCGCACTCCGGCGTCACCCGCTCGTCGCGCAGCCAGACGTACCCGGCCCAGCCGACCAGCAGCAGCACCAGGGCCGCGCTGAGCAGCACCACCGGGGAACGGCGGGCGAGCAACCGCGCCGGAACGTCGCCCACCACGGCTGCCTCCCCTACTCGTTCCTCGCCCGTCCGCCGGCACGCTGCCGCAGGTCACGGGTGTCGCGGACGGCCTCGACCGGCGTGTTCACCGACCCCGCATCGTGCCGCGCTGACACACCCTGCCAAGGTTTCGGGTCCCCGGCAAACCCCCGGTCGACGAGCTGTTATCCGATCGTCGCTGCCGGTCCGACCCATTGCGTACGCGGCCCGGGCCGCCCTAGGGTGGCGCGATCGTGCCACTTACTGACCGGTAGGAGCAGCGTGGACACCTCCAGCAGCACCACCGCTCGCCACGTGCTGTTCCTGAACTGGCGCGACACCAGCAACCCGGAGGGCGGCGGTTCCGAGGTCTACATCGAGCGGATCGCCGCCGAACTGGTCGCCGCCGGCCACCGGGTGACGCTGCTCTGCGCCGCCCACTCGGAGGGCGGCCCGGAGGAGACCAACCCCGACGGCGTACGCGTGCTGCGCCGCGGCTCCCGCCACACGGTGTACGCCCGCGCGGCCCTGACGTACCTGGCCGGGCGGTTCGGGCTGGGCCCGCTGGGCCGGCGCGGCGGCGGCCTGCCGGATCTGGTGGTGGACGTCTGCAACGGCGTGCCGTTCTTCGCCCCGCTGTACGCCGGCCGCCCGGTGCTCGCCCTGGTGCACCATGTGCACCGGGAGCAGTGGCCGGTGGTCTTCGGCCCGTGGATGTGCCGGCTGGGCTGGTGGATCGAGTCCTGGCTGGCGGTCCGGCTCTACCGGCGCTGCCGCTACGTGACGGTCTCCGAGGCCAGCCGCACCGAGCTGGCCGAGCTGGGGGTGGACGCGGAACGGATCGACGTGGTGCCCAACGGCACCCCGCCGGTGACCGGCCCGCCGCTGCCCCGCACCGCCCACCCGTCGCTGCTGGTGCTGGGCCGCCTGGTGCCGCACAAGCGGGTGGAGATCGCGATGCGCACGGTGGCCGAGCTGGCCGGGGAGCTGCCGGAGCTGGAGCTGGTGGTGGCCGGTCAGGGCTGGTGGGAGCAGCCGCTGCGGGAGGTCGCCGACTCCCTCGGCGTCGCCGACCGGGTCCGGTTCACCGGCTTCATCAGCGAGGAGGAGAAGCACGAGGTGCTCTCCTCCTGCTGGCTGGCGCTCACCCCGTCGCTCAAGGAGGGCTGGGGCCTGACCATCGTCGAGGCCGCCGCCCGGAGCACCCCGACAGTCGCGTTCCGCTACGCCGGGGGCGTCGCCGAGGCGATGGTCGACACCGAGACCGGCCTGCTGGTCGACGACGAGGCCGAGTTCACCGACCGGGTGCGCGAGCTGCTCGCCGACGACGTGCGGCGCAAGGCGATGGGTGAGGCGGCGCTGGCGCATGCGGCCCGCTTCACCTGGGCCGCGACCGGGGCGCGCTTCGCGCAGCTGGTCGCCCGGCTCACCGCCACCCGCTGACGGCCGGCGCGCGAACTGCCGCAGACATGCGATCGGGGCGCCCGCATCAGCGGACGCCCCGGTCGACGGTGGTTCAGCGCGTGCCGTACAGCGTGCTCTCGGAGCTCTGCTCACTCACCTTGGAGTTGGCGGCCTCCTTGGCGGACGGGCTGAGCGCATTCGCCAGACCGACGCTGCCGAGCAGGCCGAGCACGACCCCGAGTACCCCGACGGCGACGAACGCGGGCAGGTTCCTCATCCACCTTCTCCTTCCGCGGGACTCGCGTGCCGGGACGCTACCACGCGCCGCAGCACCTGCGCAGTGCCCGAAAAACCGATGGCCAACACCACCGTTCCGGCCAGCAGGTGGGCGTAGCCGACCGGGCCGGGGCCGTTCCGCCCGGCCGGGGCCGTCCAGGCCGGGTTCTCGTAGAGGGTCAACTCCGGGCCGGCGTGGGCCAGCCGCAGCCCGACCATCGAGGTCACGGGCACGGCGGGTCCCGACGCCCGCTGCACCAGCACCCAGCGCGCCCCCATGGCGGCCAGCGGACGGCCCGCGGCGAGCAGGTCGCGCACCTGGGCCGCGCGCGGGTCCTCCTTGCCGACCGCGACGTCACCCACCCACAGGGTGTCGTCGATCAGCACCGGCGACGACAGCAGGCGCGGGGCCGGGTCGATCACCACCCGGCCGCCGTTCCAGGCGTACCGCTGGTACTCCTGGAACGGCAGGGAGATCACCTCACCCGGCCGGTCGGCCACCTGCCGGGCGACCACCGCCCAGTCCGCCGGGTAGTTCACCGGCGTCAACCGGCCGAGCGCCCCGAAGGCCAGGTCGGGCAGGAGCGCCACCGGCAGCATCGCCGCGCCGACCAGCAGCACCGTCCCGGTGGTCCGGTCGAACCGGGTGGCCAGCCGGTCGGCGAGCCGTTCCGCGCCGAGCGCCACGGCCACCGCGAGGGCCAGCGCGTACGGGACGAGCAGCTTCTGCCCGTCGCGGACCAGCCCGCCACCGGGCGCCGTGTCGACCAGCCAGCCGAGCAGCGCGCCCCCACCGGGCAGCACGCCGAGCGCCGCCACCAGCCACGACCCGGCGGCCAGCACCAGCAGCCGGGCGGGCGCGCCGGCCGGCCAGCGCCGGCGCAGCAGCGACAGGCCGTACCCGGCGAGGAGCAGCAGCAGCCCGGTGGCCAGCGGCACCACCGCGGCCTGGCGGGACGCCGGGACGGTCAGCGCGTTCCAGATCCCGCCGGTGCCGGCGAGCGCGACCAGCGACCCGCCCCAGTTCTCGGCGCGGGCGGCGAAGGCGGGCACCCCGGCCGGGTCGGAGCGGCCCCCGGTGGCGCTGCCCAGCCCGGCCACCAGCCACGGCGCGTTGAGCAGCACCGTCACCGCGAGCGCGGTGCCGGCCCGACGGGCCGCGCCGGGGTAGCGGCCGGGCACCAGCACCGCCACCGCCACCAGGGCGATCAACCCGCCGGTCGGGGTGATCGCGGAGACCGCCGCCGCCAGCAGCAGCCCGGGCAGCGCCCCGGGCCGGCCCGCGCGCACCCCGAGCGCCGCCGCCACCAGCCAGGGCAGCATCGCGTACGCCAGCAGCAGCCCCCACTGCCCGAGCAGCAGCCGCTCGGCCAGGTACGGCGTCCAGGCGTAGCCGAGGGCGGCGACCACCCGTACGGCGGTGCGCGTGGTGGGCACCAGCCGGGCGGCGCCGAGCGCGGCGAACCAGAGGATCGCCACCAGCACCAGTCGTTGCAGCAGCCAGCCGGGCATCAGCTGGGTGGCGAGCGCGACCACGGCGTCCTGCGGCACGGCCCGGGGCAGCGCCGAGGCCGGGGCGATCACGTCCCAGCTCAACGCCTGCCGGGGCACGAAGACCATGTCGTAGCTGAGGACGTACCCGGGCAGCGCCAGCGGGGCGAGCACCACCGCCGCCACGGCGGCGGCCACGCCGTACGGCACCAGCCGTCCACGCATCCCTCGACCCCCACCTGCCTGCCCGGACGCGACCCGACCGCGCCGTGGTGGCTCGCCACTGTACGCGGCCCCGGCCGCGCTCCGGCGACGACCGGGAACCACCCGATGACCTGATGGGACGCCAGGTGGCCGGTGTGGCAGTCTTCCCGCCATGGCATCGACCGGCACGACCACCTCCCCCGAAGGGACCGGCCTCATCGGCGGCTGGGCGCGCGTCCACCCGGTCCGGGCGGTGGCCGTCGCCATGATCCTGGTCAGCCTGGTCTGGCGGGCGCAGCTCGCCTCCCGCGGCTACCTGGCGGTCGACGACTACGTGCTGATCGCCCGGGCCGCGGAGGCCGACCTGACCCCGGGCTTCCTGCTCACGCTCTACAACAACCACTTCATGCCGGCGGCGCTGCTGGCCACCTGGCTGGTGACCCGGGCGGTCGGCCTCGCCTACTGGCCGTACGTCCTGCTCCTCACCGCCGCCCAGGCGGTGCTCGCGGTGAGCTTCGCCCGGCTGCTGCGCACCCTGGTCCGCCCCGGCTGGGCGCTGCTGGTGCCGCTCGCGGTGTTCCTGTTCAGCCCGCTGACCCTGGAGGCGACCTCCTGGTGGGCGGTCGGGGTGAACATGCTGCCGATGCAGATCGCCATGGTCCTCGCGGTCGGCGCCCAGGTCCGGTACGTGCGCACCGGCCGGCTTCGGCACCTGGTGACCCTCGGCCTGGCCGTGCTCTTCGGGCTGCTCTTCTTCGAGAAGGCGCTGCTGGTGGTGCCGCTGGTCTTCCTGCTGACCGCGTTCCTCTTCGTCGGCGGCCCGCCGGTGCGGGCGGTGCTGACCACCGTCCGCCGGTACTGGCCGTCGTGGCTGCTGCTGACCGCCATGTCGCTGGGCTTCCTGGCCCTCTACGGCTCCCGGGCGGAGTCGTCGCTGCGCCGGCCGGACTCGCTCGGCGAGGTCTTCTCCTTCCTCTGGCAGCTGCTCGGCTCCACCGTCGTACCGGGTCTGCTGGGCGGGCCGTGGCGCTGGCTGCCGGCCGGTGACGGCGCCCCGGTGACCGCGCCGCCGGAGCTGGGCCGGTGGATCGCCTGGGCGGCCTTCCTGGTGCTGGTGGTGCTGACCGTCCGGCTGCGCCGGGTCGCCGGCCGGGCCTGGCTGCTGCTGGCGTCGTACCTGACCCTGGTGACCGCCCTGCTGGGTGCCACCCGGCTGGGCTCGATCTACAGCGACGTCGCCGGCGCCGTCCCCCGGTACGTCAGCGACGTGGTGGTGGTGGCCGCGCTCTGCATCGGCGTCGCGCTGCTCGGCCTGCGGCCGGTGCCGGACCGGTTCGCCCCCGCCGGCCCGGCCCCGGCGGACCGGGCCGACGAGACCGACCCGGCCACGGACGGCGCAGATGCCGCGCGGGCGGACGGCGACGGGACCCCGGCGACCACCGCCGCCGACGGCGAGCCCACCCGCACCGCGACCGCAGGCGCCGACGACGAGGACCCGGACCGGTCCGCCGCCCAGCCCGAGCGGGTCGCCGCCGACGCCGAGCGCCGGGCCGGCCCCGAGCCGGCCCCCCGGGTCGCCGTGCCGGCCGCCGCCTACCGTGGCCACGGCGTCCTGCACGCCGAGTACGACGACGACGATCTGCCGCCCCCGGCCCGTCCGCCGGCCGCGCGACCGTTCGACGCGCCACCGCAGCGGGCCGGCGCGGGCGCCGCCACGACCCCGCCGACCGCCACCCCGCCGGCTGCGCCCGGCGCCGCGCCCGACCCGGCGGACCGGACCGGCGACCCGACCCCCACCGAGCCGCCCGTCGACCGGCCGGAGCAGCCGGCCGGGCTGGCGGCGTTCACCGGCGGCCGGGACCCGGACGACCCGCCGCCCCCGGCCGTGCTGGTACGCCACCGGGAGGCGGTCTCCGCCGGCCTGGCCCTCGCCCTGGTCGCCGGGGGTCTCGGCACCGCCTGGACGACCGCCCGGTTCGGCGACGAGTGGGCGGTCAAGGCCGGCCGCACCTACCTGGACACCGTCCGCGCCGAACTGGCCGCCGCCCCGCCCGGCACGGTCTTCTTCGACCAGCCGGTCCCCGGTGACGTGGTGCCCACGCTCTCCGCGCCGTACAACCGGCAGTCGACGTTCTTCCGCGCCCTGCCGGAGCGGCCCGTCTTCGTCACCGAGGCGGAGGCGCCGTCACTGTTCGACCCCACCGGCCGGATCACCCCGGTCCGCATCGACGGCCCCACCGTCCGGCCGGGGCCGGAGCAGGCGTGCGGCTGGAAGGTCACCGACGGCGAGACGGTGCGGATGCCGCTCACCGGGCCGCGCGACGACTGGTTCTGGGTGGTCCGGATCGGCTACCTCAGCTCCGGCGACAGCACGGCCACGTTCCGGTTCGGCGGCAAGGAGAAGCGGTTCCCGGTGAAGACCGGGCTGAACCAGATCTTCTTCGAGTTCACCGGCGGCGGGGACACGGCCGAACTGAGCGTCGCCGACCCCGGCGTCACGCTCTGCACCAACGAGGTCGCCATCGGCACCCCGACGCCGCAGCAGTGACGCCGCCGGCCGGGTCACTCCGGCCGGAACAGCACCGAGTTGACGTAGCGGGGGCGGGGCCAGAGCACCCGACGGGCGAAGCTCTGGCCCACCCGGGCGATCGCCTCCCGCTGGTGCCGCCCGAGGTCGAAGTCGGCCAGCGGCACCCAGGTACGCCCGGGCAGCACGTACCCCCGGTAACCCCAGCCGGTGAGCAGCTCCAGCAGCGGCTCCACCGGCTGGATCCGCTCCTCCACCTCGATCAGCAGCACCGGCCGGTCGCGGCGGATCGTCTCCGCCCCGCCGCGCAGCGCCGGCAGCTCGTGCCCCTCGATGTCGAGCTTGACGAAACGCACGTCGGTCAGGCCCAGCGAGTCCAGGGTGATCCGGCGTACCTGCACCGGGCTGCCCTGCTCCGGCTGCTCCAGCGACGAGGTGCCGACGATCGCGCCGCCGTCGGGCAGGTAGAGCGCGGCGGTGCCCTCGTGGTCGGAGACGGCCGCCTCGACCACCTCGACGGTGGGGAAGGCGGTGCGCAGCTGGCGGGCCAGCGGGGGCGTCGGCTCGACCGAGACGACCCGGTCGGCGCGGCGCAGCAGGCGCGCGGTCCACGGGCCGTACCAGGCGCCGACGTCCACGGCGGTGCCGCCGCGCGGCACGAAGTCGGCCAGCCGGGCCAGTTCGGGCTCCACCCGCGGATAGACCAGCCGGATCCCGTCCGCCACCCACCGCTCGGGAAGCTTCGCGGCCAGCCCGGAGGTCGCTGCCGCGGCCACGTTCGTCGACGCCATGGGGCAGCACACTAGACCCTTCCCGGCCCCGAGGGCAGGGGTCGCGGGTGCGGGGCTGACGGCCGGACGGTCGAGCGGTACCGTCTCCCAGGTCGGGCCGGGGAGGTCGCGGCCGCCGGCGGCCGCGAGCCGCGGTCGTCGGAGCAGCGCGGGCCACTCGGGGCGGCATGACACAGACCATCGGCAGGGACACCGGCGCGGCGCGGCTCGGTGCCGCCGGCGCCGCCGTCACCGTGGCCACCACCCTGAGCAACGCCCTGGCCTACCTGGTGCCGGTGCTCGGCGCCCGCCGGCTCGACCCGGCCGACCTGGGCGCGCTGGCCACCGTGCTGGCGCTGGGCGCGATCGCCGCCGTGCCCGGCTTCGGGCTCCAGATCGCCGTCGCCGTGCACCGCGCCCGGCGCGGCCCCACCTCCACCGGCCGGCTGGCGCTGCTCACCGCCGGGGTCACCGCCGGGGTCACGGTCGCGGCGGCGCCGCTGCTCACCGTGCTGCTGCGGCTGCCGGTGGCGCTGACCCTGCTGCTCGCGGCCACCACCTTCGCCACCGTGCTGGCCGGCCGCTGGCTCGGCGAGCTCCAGGGCGACCAGCGCTTCCTGCGCCTCTCCGCCGGGATGACCGTGCTCGCCGTCGGCCGGTACGGCGGGCTGATCGTCGGTCTGGCGCTCGGCGCGGGCCCGGTCATCGCGCTGCTGCTCGCCACCGGCACCGGGCTGCTCGTCCTGCCGCTGCTGGCCCGCCTCGCCCGCACCGCCCGCCCGGGACCGTCCGCCGCAGCGGAGGGCGGCCTGCGACCCACTGACGTGATGACCGCGTGCGGGGCCACGCTGGCGATGCTCACCATCTCGTACGCCGATCTGCTCCTCGCCCGGCAGCTGCTGCCGGCGGACGGCTCCGGGGCGTACGCGGTCGGCGCGGTGCTCACCAAGGGCGCGCTCTGGGCACCGCAGGTGGTGACCCTGCTCGCGCTGCCCCGGCTGGCGCAGGGCGACCGGCGGGCCCGGGCGCTCGGCCTGGCGGTCATCCTCGCCTGCGGCGCGGTCCTGGTGGCGGCCGCCGCGCTCGGCGGCGAGCTGGCGTTCCGGCTGGCCGGCGGCGCCGACTACCTGCACCTGGCCGGCGAGGCCCCGCTCTTCGCCGCCACCGGCGCCCTCTACGCGGTCGTCTTCATGCTGATCAACGACCGGGTGGCCAGCGGCGCCCGGTTCCCGGCCGCCCCGCTCTGGGTGGCCACCGTCGGGCTGGCCGGCGCGGCGGTGCTGGTCGCGCCGCGCACGGTCGAGGGGATCCTCACCTGCGCGCTGGGCGCCGCCGCGCTGACCGCCGCCGGGATGGCCTGGCTGGCGCTGCGCCCCCGCGACCCGTCCCCCCGGCGATGACCCACCGCGATCCGGCCGGCCGATCCGGCACCTGATCCGCTCCGCTTCGGCGACGTCGAGGTGTCCGAGCGGTCGCAACACCCCCACCACGGCGATCTGGAGTCGATCTCCGGCGTCGGGAGCGGCCGGGCGGACGTCAGTCGCCGGCGGCGAGCCAGCTGCCGAGCAGGTGGTGGTCGATCGAGTCGGGCCGGCCCAGCGGCCGCCCCTCGGCCGCCCGGCGGCGAAGCTCGTCCCGGGTGAACCAGCGCGCCTCCAGCAGCTCCTCGCCGTCCACCCGGACCTCCTCGGAGGCGGCGGTGGCCCGGAACCCGACCATCAGCCCGGCCGGGAACGGCCAGGCCTGCGAGCCCTGGTACGACAGCCCGGAGAGGGTAACCCCGGCCTCCTCGGCCATCTCCCGGCGGACCGCGTCCTCCAGGCTCTCGCCCACCTCGACGAACCCGGCCAGCGTCGAGTACGCCCCCTCCGGAGCGCCGGCGTGCCGGGCCAGGAGACAGCGGTCGGGCGACCCGGGCGCCTCGACCAGCACGATGATCGCCGGTTCGATCCGGGGGAAGAGCAGCCGTCCGCAGCGCGGTCCCGAGCAGGCCCGTACGTGCCCGCCGTCGCGTGCCACGGTGGCCGAGCCGCAGCTGCCGCAGTACCGCTGCTGCCGGTGCCAGTGCAGCAGCCCGCGCGCGTACGCCTGCACCGCTGCCTGGGCCGGGTCCAGCCAGGCGACCAGGGCGCGCACGTCCGCGGTGGCGGCCGCGCCGGCCAGCCGGGCCGCCTCGGGCGCGGTACGCCCGGAAAGGTCCACGGCGAAGACCGGAGCCTCGCCGTCCCGCCCCAGGAAGACGATCTCCTCGGCGGCGGCGAGCACCTCGGGGGCGTCGGCCGGGCTCAGCCGGACCGGCGTCTGGTCGGCGTCGACCAGGCAGTGGTCCCGCCAGAGCGGCAGCAGCACGGCCCCGGGATCGGTCAGCCGGGCGGAGATCCACTCCCGGTTGCCGCGCAGCGCCGCCGCCCGGTCCAGCCACCCGCCGCCGTACGCCAGCACCCGATCCGCCACCCGCACACCGTGCCACGGCAGCGGGAGCGTCGGGTGAGCGGGGCCGGCTGCAGGTTGCCGCTGGTCCGACTCGGCGCGAGGGCTGGCCGTACCGGCCTACGCGGAGAGGGCCGACCCGGCCGGGTCGGCCCTCTCTCGCCAGCGTTCGCCGGGGACACCCGGGCCACTGCGGCGTTCGCGGGGACACCCGGGCCACTGCGGCGGCAGCTTCGGGCGAGCGGGGTCGACACGCGGTGACGATGTTGACCGGCCCGCACGATGTCGTCCGGCCGAGAGTTGGCTACCGTAGGTGTCTCTTCCGGGGGCCCGCAGCCCCCCACGTGGTACGTCTCGATAGAGGTGGCTGTGACCCTGTACGGCGACAAACGTGTCTCCGACGACCGGCCCACGGTGCAGGTCACCGCGGTGACCTGGCCGGGCGACGAGCCGGAGCCGAGCGGCAAGACCGGCTCGGGCTGGTCACGGTCGCGCCGGGGCCGGCTGCTGCTCGCCGGCGGCCTGGCCGCCGTGGTGCTGGCCGGTGTCGGCGGTGCCGGTGCCTACGCGTACGCCGGGGACGTGCCCCGGGGCACGACGGTGCTCGGCGCCGAACTCGGCGGCCGGAGCCGGGACGAGGCGGCCCGGGAGCTGCGCGCCGAGTTGGAGCGCCGGGCAGCCACCCTGAACGCCCCGCTGACGGTGCTGGTGGGGGAGCAGAAGGCGGAGATCAGGCCGGCCGACGTGGGCCTGGCCATCGACGTCGAGGCCACGGTGGCGGCGGCCGCAGAGGCCGACGCGCCCCCGGTGAGCCGGCTGCTCGGCTCCCGCACGGTCGACCCGGTGGTCACGGTCGACGCCGACCGGCTGGACGCGGCGCTGCGCGGGGTCATGGGCAAGCAGGGTCGCGAGATGACCATGCCGGCGATCATCTTCACCGGCACCACCCCGAAGCCGGTGTACCCGAAGCCGGCCCTGTCGGTGGACCGGGAACACTCCGCCCAGGTCGTCACGAAGGGCTGGCTCGCCGGCGGGCAGGTGACCGTGCCGCTGGTGGAGCAGGCCCCGGCGACCACCGCCGAGGAGGTGGACCGGCTGGTCGAGGAGCTGGCCCGGCCGGCGGTCGCCAAGCCGGTCACGCTCACCACCGACAAGGGCACGGTGACCATCCCGCCGGCGGCGATCGCGCGCGGCCTGCGCTTCTCCGCCGACGAGGCCGGCAAGCTGACCCCCCGGGTGGACGTGAAGCGGCTGCGCGCCGCCCTCGGCGACAAGCTGGCGTCGATCGAGTCGCCGCCGAAGGACGCCACGATGACGATCTCCGGCGGCAAGCCGAAGATGGTGCCCGGCCGCGCCGGCCAGCAGCTCGACTCGGCCGCCCTCGGGCGCGACCTGCTCGCCGTCCTGCCCAAGACGGACGGGCGGACGGTCAGCGGGCAGCTCAAGCCGGCCGAGCCGGAGCTGACCGAGGCGAAGCTCGGCGCGCTGGGCATCAAGGAGCGCGTCTCCACCTTCACCACCCGGTTCCCCGGCGGGCTCTCCTCGCCGCGCAGCCAGAACATCGTCCAGGCCGCCAAGGACGTCGACGGCACGGTGGTCAAGCCGGGTGAGACGTTCTCCCTCAACGGCCACACCGGCGAGCGCGGGTACGACCAGGGCTACAAGGACGCCCCGGTGATCGTCAACGGCAAGCTGGTGCCCGGCGTGGGTGGCGGCGTCTCGCAGTTCACCACGACGCTGTTCAACGCCACCTACTACGCGGGCCTGGAGGACGTCGAGCACAAGCCGCACTCGTTCTACTTCAGCCGCTACCCGGCGGTGATCGAGTCGACCATCTTCTGGCCGGACCTGGACTTCAAGTTCCGCAACAACACCCCGCACGGCGTCCTGATCGACACCTCGTACACGTCGAGCACGATCACCGTGTCGATCTGGAGCACGAAGATCTACGACAGCGTCAAGACCGAGTACGGCCCGCGCCGCAACATCACCAAGCCGAAGACGGTCCATCTGGAGCCCGGTCCCACCTGCATCGCCGCCGTGGGCAGCGACGGGTTCTCCCAGGACGCCTTCCGGGTCATCAAGAAGGACGGCAAGGTCGTCAAGCGGGAGAAGTTCAGCTGGACCTACGACGCCGAGCCCCGCTTCATCTGCGGCCCCGAGCCGTCCTGACCCCGGTCACGACGAAGCCCCGCCGGCTGATCGCCGGCGGGGCTTCCTTCTGTCGTACGCCCGCTCAGGGCCGCGCCTCGGCCAGTCCCTGCCGTACGCCGTCGGCGTCGCGGTCCGTGCCGTAGACGGGGGTGTCGGGCTGCTGCCGCCAGCTCTCGTCGAGGGTGCCGGCGTCGACCGGGTCGAAGCCGAGCGAGTCGACCAGCTGCATCACGAGCTGCTTCGCGTCGGCGTCGTCGGCGGCCACCGGCAGGCCGATCCGGTCGCCGGCGCCGGCCGGGCGGCCGTTGTCCATCAGGTGCTGGGCCTGGATGTTGTTGAAGGCCTTCACCACCCGGGCGCCCTTGAGGTGCTCGGCGGTCCACCGGCTGGAGCTGAGGCTGCGGTCCAGCAGCTCGGGGATGTTGCCGTCGCGCTGCGGGTAGTAGTTGTCGGCGTCGACGACGACCTTGCCGTCGAACAGCTCCGGGGGGAGTTCGGGGACGGCCAGCAGCGGGATCGCCACGATCACCAGTTCGGCGTCCTGCACGGCCTGCTCCACCGTGCCCGCGGTGGCGCCGGTCTCCTGCGCCAGGTCGGTGAGGGTCTGCGGCCCCCGCGAGTTGGCGACTGTCACGTCGTGGTCGAGGGCGCGCAGCCGCCGGGTGAGAGTCCCACCGATGTGCCCCGAGCCGATGATTCCGATCTTCATGACCACTCCTGCCTCCGCCGGTCCCGACGGTCAGTTCCGGTCGTACGGTGAAACAGGTACCCCGACCGGTCCGCACCGATTGCGGACGAGGCGTACTCCACGTCACGTTTCCCGCCATGACGGCGGGGGACCACGCGGCGGCGCGGGTCCCGCACCGACGGTACCGAGAAGACGTGGGTCACCCGGGTGATTCGCCGAACGAGGGGCAGGTTGATTTCCAAGGGGTGGATATACCAATCAGGGCCACCCCTTGAAAGGGGTGGCCCTGATCGAATGGTTGTCCGGCGGTGTCCTACTCTCCCACACCCTCCCGAGTGCAGTACCATCGGCGCTGGAGGGCTTAGCTTCCGGGTT
>NZ_JBQHDC010000008.1:0-289592 GCF_052068075.1 Micromonospora sp. L31
AACCCGGAAGCTAAGCCCTCCAGCGCCGATGGTACTGCACTCGGGAGGGTGTGGGAGAGTAGGACACCGCCGGACAACCATTCAATCAGGGCCACCCCTTTCAAGGGGTGGCCCTGATTGGTATATCCACCCCCGGCAAGCTGTCGCTATTGGACATGAGTGCCGGCGGATATGATCTCCGCATGGCCACATTCGACACTGCTGACGGCACCCGGCTGGCGTACCACCGGGTCGGCGCGGGCGATCCGCTGATCTGTCTGCCCGGCGGTCCGATGCTGGCCTCGGCGTACCTCGGTGACCTGGGTGGACTGTCCGCGCACCGGTCGTTGGTCCGCCTCGACCTGCGGGGGACCGGGGAGTCGGCGGCGCCGGCGGACCCGGCGACCTACCGGTGCGACCGGTTGGTCGACGACGTCGAAGCGCTGCGCGTGCACCTGGGCCGGGACCGGATCGACCTGCTCGGGCACTCGGCCGGCGGCAGCCTCGCGGTGCTGTACGCCGCCCGCCACCCGGACCGGGTGGCCCGTCTCGCGCTGGTCAACCCGAGCCCCCGGCCGGTCGGTCTGGAGATCACCGACCTGGACCGCCGTGAAATCGCCGAGCTGCGCCGCGGAGAGCCCTGGTTCCCGGAGGCGTTCGCGGCCTTCGAGCGGATCTGGTCGGGTGAACCGACGGCTGAGGACTGGGCGGCGATCACCCCGTTCATGCACGGACGGTGGGATGCCGCCCGGCAGGCCCAGCTGGCCCGGGAGGAGGGCGGCAGGAACCCGGACGTGGCAGCCGGGTACTACGCCGCCGGCGGCCCCGATCCGGATGCCACCAGGTCCGCCCTGACCCGCCTCGAGGCGCCGGTCCTCCTCCTCACCGGCGAGTACGACGTGGCGCTCCCCCCGAAGCGCGCCGCCGAGTACGCCGGCCTGTTCCCGCAGGGCGAACCGGCTGTGCAACCCGGCGGCGGACACTACCCGTGGCTCGACGACCCCGAGTGGTTCGTGCGGGCCCTGGCGGGATTCCTGCGCTGACGGATCAGCGAGGGCGAGCAGACCGACTCACCTGACCAGATCCGGCGGTGCGGCTGCCGCACAGAGCCCATCGTGGCGGCCGGCCTCGCCGAGGAGGATGACCAGGCCGAGCCACGCGCTGGTTCCCACCCACCGCGAGAGGTCCGGGCGCCGGGGTCAGCGGGGCGCGGGGACCTCCACGGCCAGCGGCTCGAGGTCGGCGCGGACCGCCTTCACCTCCCAGTAGAAGCCGTGCTCGGCCGGCGAACCGTCCACCGTGCGCACCCGGAACGCGCCGTCGCGTACCCGGGAGGCGGCCAGTGCCGAGACCGGCTCGTCGTCGTCGAAGACCGGGGTGAGCTGGACGGTCCGGTCGTCCGGCCGGGTCAGCGCCTCGAAGTAGTCGGGCAGCTCCACGGTGGCCGTCCCGCCGCGCAGCCGCCCCTCGCCGCGGTAGTACACGCCGTTCTCGGCACCCTCCAGGGCGGCGTGGATCAGCTGGCGGCGGTCGGTCGCGTCAGGGGCGTCCAGCGGGTGGTCGATGGCGAACTGCTTCGACTTGCCCTTGATGATGCCGCTGCCGGCGTCCAGGCTGATGGTGTACCCGGTGGACTCGTTGCCGCAGTAGATGGCGCCCCGGGCGAACAGGTCGAAGGTGCCGATGCCGCCCCCGCTCCACGACGGCAGGGAGTTCGGGCTGACCGCCACCCCGAGGCGGCCGTTGATTTGCACGTCACCGCCGAAGAAGCCGCGCTTCTCGACCCACACGCAGCCGGTCTCGGGGCCGGTGCCGCCGCCGTAGCCGATGTAGACGCCGTTGGTGTTGAGCAGGTACAGCCGCTCCGAGCCGTTGAGGTGCATCCGGCCGGCGGCGTTGAGCCAGGTGGCTGCGGGCAACGACACGTTCCCGCCGAGGGCGAGGTTGCCCTGCACCGCCAGGTCGCCGTTGCCGTTGGCGTCCTTGACGACGGTGACGCCGCCGGTGGCCCGTACGGCGAAGGCTCCCTCCGCGGTGAGCGACAGCCCACCGCGTCCGCGCAGGCTCGCCGCGCGCAGCTCCTTCACCGCGAGGTCGGCGTAGGGCTTGCTGCCCTCGGGGTAGCCGAGCGCCGGCCCGTCGGCGCTGCGGTCGACCAGCTCGAAGCCCTTGCCGGCGCGGAAGGAGAGCTGCGCGTGCTGCACGCCGGGGCCCCAGAAGCCCAGCGCGGTCACCACCTGGCCGGCGCTGACCGGGGCTCCCTCCATGCTGCCCAGGTGCAGCATGGAGCCGCCGATGCGCAGCCGGTCGGCGCCGCTCTGAGTGAAGGCGATCAGGTCATCGGGGTCGTTGTTGTTGGCGATGCGCAGGATGGTGTTCTCGCCGGCGTACGGCCAGTAGCGGATGTACGCCTCGTCGCCGAGGCCGCCGCCGGGATCGGCGGGGAAGGTGATGCCGGACTGGGAGCCGGCTCCCACCGACGGCACGATCGCCCCCACCGGTACCCGCAGTCCGGCGACCATCCGTCCGGAGGTCTGTGTGCTCACCGTGCCGCCGGCGCGGGTGACCTTGCCGAGCACCACGGCGTGCGTGGTGTCGGTGGGCGCGGTGGCGGTGAACTCGATGCGCCCCTCCTCGGTCCACCGGGTCTCGGCGACCACGCCGCCCTCGTCGCGCGGCTCGGCGAGGTACTCGTGGTAGCGGATCACCACGAACCAGGAGGTGCCGTCGGCGGGCAGCGGCCGGCGGGTGTTCTCCGGCAGCACGACCACCAGGCCGTCGCCGTCGACGGCCACGCCCTGGCTGACCGTCACGTCGCTGCCGGTGGCGGAGAGATCCAGGCCGTTGACCACGCCCATCGGGCGCAGCAGGCGGGCGGTGAGGTTCTGCCGGGCCAGCAGGTAGTCCAGGGCCTGGGTGAGGTCGCCCGCGCGCAGGTACTGGTAGTCGTAGTAGCGGGGCCGCGCCATCGGCAGGGGCAGGTCGTTCTTCCAGGTGATCGTCATCGGGTTCTCCGCGTTCGGTCGACGGGTGGTTCAGCGCGGCTGGACGGTGTCGTAGCGCAGGCCGCTGGAGAGTTCGCCGGTGCCGGCGCGGCGGGTGCTGGCCAGCCACAGGTGCACCGAGCCGTCGGTCCACCGGGCGAGCTGCCAGCGGCGCAGCACCCGGGCACCGGCGCGGGGCACCTCCTCCTCGGGGAAGGCCAGCTCGACCAGGTTGTCGTCGCGCCAGCGCCAGTCGAGCAGTCGGCTGTGGCCGGTCACCGCCACCGGCGGTCCCTCCCGGGAGGGTTGTTGCAGCGGCACCCGGCGTAGCCGGACCACGTCGGGGCGGCCGTCGGTGGGCCCGGGGATCAGCGGCACCCAGTTCTCCGGGACGGTGGTGGCGAAGGCGTACGACAGCGATGGCACGTCCGTGCTGGCCGGGGTGGGGCGGGGTGGCACGGCGGCGCGGGCGACCTGGGCGGTGCGGTCGACGGGGCGGCCGGTCGCCCCGGTGACGGTGCGCTCCACCGCCCAGGCCAGGTTGGCCATCTCGTCGCGGCCGAGGCGGACCTCCTCCACCGGGGCGGAGTCGAGGGTGGTGGCCGCGGTGGCGGGCAGCACCAGCACGTCGGCGGGGCCGGCGGGGCCGGAGGGGCGGAACAGCGCGGTCCGTTCGGGCGCGGCCGGCACCAGCGTCCGTACGCCGAAGGTGTCGGTGACGATCAGCGACCGGATCCGGGTGGCGGTGCCGACGGGCAGCTCCAGGGGCAGCACGAAATGGTCGTTGCCGTAGACCAGGCCGTACTCCAGGACGAACAGGCGGGCCAGGTCGCCGACGCCGGCCCCGACGCCGGCCAGGTTGACCCGGGCGTCCTCCAGCTCCCAGAACCGGGTGGAGGGCATGCCCGCGTACGACACGGGAGCCGGCAGCAGGACCTTGACCAGGTCCTTTGTCGACTTGTGGGCGTCCAGGGTGGCGCCGGGATCGTGGTCGAAGTGGTACCAGTCCAGCCGGTCCCCGTCGTACTCGTGGGCGGTGAGTACCAGTTCGTCGTCGCCGTCGTGCGCGGCGACGGCCGCGTCGTACTCCATCCGCTCGCGCCGCCAGGCCGGGCCCTCCAGCCCGGGGGTGCTGAACAGCGGGGTGAAGTCGGCCGGCGGCCAGGGCGGCGCGGCCGGTCGGGACGCCCCGGGAGCCAGCACGGCCGGCAGTTGCAGCAGGTAGCCCGGCGGTGGGCCGGCCGGGCGGGGCGGCACCCCCAGCCAGGTCAGCCACTGGGTGACCGCGCCGGTGACCGCGCCGACCAGCGCGGCCGGGACCTGCGCCTCGGTGAGGAACCGGCCCTCGGCCCAGGCCCGCAGCGCCAGGTCGCCGTGCGGCACCCGGCCGGCGACGATCCGCAGGTACCCGACGGTCTCCGGGTCGGCGGCGGAGGCGGCGTCGGGCGGGCTGGCCGGCACCGGGTACGTGGTGCACAGCTGCCCGGCCAGCTCCCCGGCGCCGGCCGCAGCGAGCAGGCGTAGCAGCTGCTGGCCGCTGTCCACGGCGAAGCGCAGGTCGGTGGCGGTGGCCGCCGGTTCGCGTTCCACCACCGCCTCCAGCGGCGTGTGGGCGGGCAGCCGGACGGCGCCGGCGGTGGGGCCCGGCCGGTAGCGGGTGAACGCGGCGGTCCGGGCGTGCACCCGGGCGGCGACCGGCGAGCCGGTGTCCTCCCCGGTGAACTCGCCGAGCTGCCACTGGCGGGCCAACAGCCACAGCGGATCGGCGGTGCGCGCCTGCACGGCGGGCGCCAGGTCGGCCCGCCGGGTACGCGGCTCCAGCCGGGTCCAGGTGGTCACCGACGGCAGGGTGGCCGGCGCGTCGGTGCTCGCCGGTGACGGTGCGCTGGTCGTCGGCTCGGTGCTGGTCACTGGCCCTCCTGTCCGCCCTGCGGCGTGAGCGTCGCGTCCGGGACGAAGTCCGTGGTGGTGGCGGTCTCGGTCACGTTGGTGGGGAAGTAGAGGGCGGGCAGGAACTGCCCGGCCGCGCCGAGGGAGTCCAGGTCGACCGCGCGGGCCACGGCGAGGTCGAGGGTCTCCTCCAGCACCTGGGCGAGGGTGGCCGGTTGCCAGTTCGCCGCGCCTTCGGGGGCGAGTCCGAGCAGCACCGCCTGCGGAGCGGCGGCGCCCGGGGCGTCGTACTCGAAGGTGAGGCCGGTCTGGACCTGCCCGGCGGGGACGACCTCGGTCCACTCGTCGACCAGCAGCCCGTGCACCGGTCGGGTCACGTCCAGCCCGCCGGGGGCGACCACCACCAGGGACACCGGCTCGGTGTCGGCCCGGGGTGGGGCCTCGCCGACCCACCGGTCGTCGGGGGCGTAGGGAAGCTGGGCCACCCGTACCGTGGCGGGCAGCCGTACCACGCCGCCGGCGCCGGCCGCGTCGGCGGTGGTCAGCACCTCCTGGAGGCGACCCACCGCCGGGCGGACCCGGGCGTACCGGGACAGCCAGCGGCGTACCGGATGGGGTGAGCCGCCCTGGAGGGCGTCGCTGGCGGCCAGCGCGGCGGCCAGCTCCGCCGGGGCGTCGGCGCGGGTGAGCACCGGCATGTCCGGGCCGAGCAGCGCCCGGATCCGGGCGATCTGGGCCTCGCGGCGGCGGTCCGGTGGCGCGTCCGGTCGGTCGAAGTCGGTCGCCGGGTCGCAGCGGCAGCTCGCGGGTGGGCAGGGCGCCCGGTCCCACAGCTCGCCGACGACCGCGCAGTGCGCGACCAGCCGGCGGGCCAGTTCGGCGCGGGCGACGAGCACCGCGTCGGCGACGGCGCGGGCACCCTCCGGCACCGGCGGTGGGGGCACCGCGCCGATGACGCCGAACCCGGCGGCGGCGTCGAGCAGCTGCCGGGCGGCCGGTTCGTCCCAGCCCGGCGCGTCCGGCTCCGGGACCGCCCGCAGCGCGCTGCTGTGCTGCCGGGCGAGGTGCCACATCTCGTCGGCCTGCGCCTTGGTGACGGGGTCGACCTGCGGCGGGGCGTCCCGTTCGAGGCGCAGGTCGGCGGCGACGACCGGGCGGGCCCGGCCGATCAGGTCGCGCAGCACCGTCACGGCGTGCAGGAACTCGGCGAGGCTCAGCCGCTCCAGCGGCCAGGCGGGGTCGCGGTCGTAGTCCAGCTCCAGCCGCCAGTCCCGGGTCACCCCGGCGGGCAGCGGCGATCCCCAGGCGTCCAGGGCGATGCGCCGGTCCAGCTCGGCGTCGTCGGGGCGGCCGGGGTGCGGTGGCGCGGCGACCAGGTCGATCGCCGGGATCTGCAGCCGGTCAAGGGTGGCCTCCCGCCAGGTGGTGGCGGTGACCCCGTCCGGGGAGTGCCAGCGCAGCCGCCACCGGACCCGCCAGGACGGCGGCAGCAGCACGGAGACCAGCGCGTCGGTGGCCGCGGTCATGATCCGTGGGTGGTGGCCGCGGGCGGCGGGCCAGTCCTGGCGCAGCCGGCCGAACCGGTCGTCGACGTTGACCAGCAGCAGCACCCGGTGGGTGAGGGCGGCGCCGGTGACCGGGGTGCGGGTGACATGCAGCTCCGGCGGGTCGGCGGCCGCGCCGGAGGCGGCGTCGACGGCGGCGGCCGCCCGGTTCATGTCGCCGAGGGAGAGCTGGTGGACGCTCTCGGCGAGCAGCGCGTCGGCGACCGCGTCGGTGGCGTCGGCCAGGTCGGCGAGCACCTGCCGGACGGCGTCCCGGGCGGTCGGTGGCAGCGCCGCGAGCTGCCCGTCGACCGCCCCGGCCTGGTGCAGCCGGTGCAGCTCCAGGCCGTCCACACCGGCGGTCGACTCGACGGTGGCGGTGATCGTGGAGCCGCCGTCGTCGGTCGGGTCGACGCGGTGCGCGCGGGCCGGGGCGAGCCGGCGGAACTGCGGCAGCAGGTGGTCCAGCGGGCCGTCGGGGTGGTCGTGCAGGCCGCGTTCGAAGCGATAGCCGAGCAGCGCGCCGAGGCTCTGGCCGGCGCGGACGCCGTCGAGGAGCTGCGCGGCGAGGCGTACCCGGCGCGACGACAGGTCGACCGCCAGCGGGCTGTCCGCACCGCCGTGCGCGCGCCAGGCGCTGCGCAGCACCGCGGCGGTCACCGCCTGCGCCGGTGACGGGGCGAGTACGTGCCCGGCGCCGTCCGGCGCCGCCACCAGCGTCGGTGGGGCCGCCTCCGGGGGTACGTCGGCGGGTCGGGTGACCATCCGGGGCGGCAGGGCCGGGCGCAGGTCGACCAGCCAGCCGTACCCGCCGACGTGCACCCCGGGCGGCGGGCCGGCGGTGAGCGCGGCGAGCCGGCGGGTGGCCAGCGAGGTGATCCAGGCGTCCAGCCGGTGCGCGGCCAGGCCCAGCGTGCCGGCGACGTGGCGGTCCAGGTCGGTGGGGGACAGGCCGTCGTCGAGGGCGTCGCGCAGGTCGGTCAGCGCGGCCCGGAAGTCGCGCAGCTCGGCGGTGGCCCGGACCTGCCGTGGGTCGGCGACGGTGCCGGCGAGGTAGGCGCCGAGCTGCTGCCCGCCCGCGCCGGGGACTGGCACGGCGAGCCGCCGGCGCAGCACCGCGGTGGTCTCGTGCGGGCGGACGTCGACCAGTTCCGGTTCGGGGATCTCCGCCGCCCGGGGCAGAGCCGCCTCGGCGGCGAACGCGTCCGCGGCGGCGGAGTGCTCGGCGATCAGCGCGGCGCGTAGCAGCCGGTGGAACAGCGGCACCGGCCCGTCGCCGGGGCGCGCCGGCACCTCGTCGCCGCGCAGGCCGACCGTGGCCAGGGCGTCGAGATAGGAGCGGACCCGGTCAGCGCGCGGCTCACCGGGCCCGTCCAGCAGCGGTGTGCCGAGGGCGTACGCCTCCTTGGCGAACACGGCCAGCGACAGCCGCGGGTCGGTCGGACCGCCCAGCCCGAGCGCGGCGAGCAGGTCCCGGGCCGGTTCGACGACCTGTTCGCGCCAGCCGGGGCCGAGGCCGAGCCGGGCGAAACGCCACAGCCAGCTGACGTACTCGTTGCCGAGCATGCTGCGGGCGCGGACCTCCAGCACCCGGGCGTCCGTGGCGAGGATCTCCAGCAGGGTCGCCTCCGGGTCGGCCAGCCCGGGCGTGATCCGGGGGACCGGCGAGGTCAGCCACACCGTGCGCAGCAGGGCGTCGAGCAGCCCCACCGCCCGCGCCTCGGCCGGGTTCGCCGGGTGCCAGTGGCGCAGGCTGGTCACCGGCAGCAGCCCGTACGGCTGGCGGCCGACGCGCAGCGTGGGCAGCGGCCCCTCGGCGTGGACGTGGGCGACGAAGTGCTCGCGTACGGCGGCCTGCTCGGCGGGGGTGGCCACGGGCAGCAGGTGCCGCAGCAGGGCACCGACGCTGGCCGGCCAGAGCGCCCGGCGTACCTGTCGTCCGGTGGGCCGGTCCACGGTGGCGGCGCCGGTGCCCCGGGCGAGCGCGCTCGGCGCGCCGGCGCGGGCCGGGCGCCGGCGGGCGGCGGTGAGCGCGTCGTCGGCCGCGGCGGTCAGCGGCACCCCCAGCGCGGCGGCCACGAGGGCGGCGGCGGACTCGGGTGCAGTGTCGGCCTGGTCGTCGGCGGTGACCGGGCCGGCGGTCGGGGTCGCCGCCGGGGTGACGGTGGCGGTGTTGTTGGTCGGGGTGTCCGGGGGCAGGAACGCCAGCCCGTCGGTGGCGGCGTGCGCCTCCAGCAGGCGGGCCAGGGCGCGGGCGGAGCCGGCCGGGCCGGTGGCGGTGTCCAGCCCGAACACCAGCAGCCGCTCCACCGGTACGGGCCTGCCTGTGGCGTCGGTGGGGACGGTGACGGTCAGGGCCATGCCGGCGGCGAGGGCGGCGTCGAAGTCGACGGTCCAGCGCATCCCCGCGTCGACCGGTGGCGACTCGGCGGGCAGTTCGTCGATCGGGGTGCCGGTGGGGGGCCGGCCGGGCAGCACCGGGGTGGGGCCGACCGGTAGGTCGGGGGTGACCGGGCCGGAGACGCCGCTGAAGAGCCGGCCGTCGCTGGTACGGCCGACGGCGTACCAGAGGCTGGGCAGCAGCCGGGCCCGGGCCGGTTCGCACCACGGGGCGTCGCGGGGCAGCGGGTCCGGGAAGACCCCGGCGACGGGTTCGGTGACCCGGGCGATCCAGGCCGCCCGGGCCGCGCCGAAGCGGCGGGTCAGATCCGTCCAGGCGGCCTCCCCGGGTACCGGGTACGGCCCGTCGGGGCGGCCGTGGCCCCAGTACGCCCGCCCGGCGGTGAGCTCCTCGGCGGTCAGCCCCGGCTCGTGGTCGTCGACGTGGATCTGGTCCGGGTAGACCCGGATTTTCAGGGTGGCGCCGGTGAACCGGGTCTCCAGGCGTACCGGCAGCAGGACGGCGGGCACGGTCGCGGGCAGCGTCCACGGGGTGCCGGTGAGCACGCTGGCCAGCGGCGGTCGGTTCACGGTGCTCATCGGTTCTCCGGTAGCAGGTCGCTGGCGTGGCGGGCGAGCAGGACGGGGCGTTGCAGCAGGGCGGCGGCGGTGTCGGCGGCGTTGCCGGGCCGGTGGTCGGCGAAGACGACCGCGTCCGGGGGTGGGGGTTCGGCGTCGACGCCGAAGCGGGGTGCGGCCGGCTGCTCCCGCAGCAGGAAGAACCAGCCGGCCGGGCCGTCGAGCTTCCGGCTGGCGCCGCGGGCCACCTGCGCCGTGCGGGGAAAGCCGAAGAGCAGCAGGTCGGGGGAGAGCCAGGCGTTGAAGATGGGCAGCAGGTCGGGTCCGGTGGGACTGCGCTCCTCGTCGCCGGTCCAGGTGGCCTCCCGCATGGTGACCACGGTGGAGGGGTAGCGGCGCAGCAGCTCACCCCGAACGACCAGCACCAGGGACTCCTCGCCGGGCGCGCCGACGGCGGTGAGGTGGCTGCCCAGCGGGCCGCTGCGCCAGGCCGGGTCGGTCAGCGGCGGGAGGTCGGTGAGCGGGTCGCCGGCGGACATCGCCCCGCGCACGTCCCAGAACTGCCGGAACCAGGTCTGTCGCGGGTCGGCCGGGAACTCCCGCCAGAGCATCTCCCGGCTCATCTCGTGGTTGAGGCCGACCAGGTACGCCTCGATGAAGCGCGGGTTCGCCGCCAGCGCGGTCATCGTCTCCGGCGCGACCGCCGGCAGGTTCGGCACCACGTGCTCCTGGGAGAGCCCGCGCAGCAGCTCGTAGGCGGGCACGTCGAAGGTGACGCCGGCGAGCAGTCGGCGCAGCGGGTCGCCGGTGTCGGGCAGGGCGTCGACCAGGTCACCGTCGCCGAGGGTGAGCCCGGCGAGCACCTCCCCGGCGACGGCCGTCTCGGGGCGTACGGTCTCGCGGACGGCGGCCGCGGCGGTGGCCAGGTCGACGGGCGCCGGTTGGTGGTCGCGGGCCAGCGACTGCGCCGGGGCGAGCCGGTCCTGGTGGCGGGCGGCGGCGGCCATGAACGCGTCACCCATGGCGGCGCGGTCGGCGACCAGGTCGGCGCGCAGGTCCGCCAGCACGACGGCGCAGCCCCGGGCGGCACCCGCGTCGGCGGCGCCGGTGAGGGTGAACGTGGGGCTCCACGTGACCGGCACTCCGTCCGGGTCCAGGTCGAACGCGGCGCGGTAGGTGACCGTGGCGCCGGTGCGGCGGGCCACGACCAGGTCGGGTCGGCGGGTGCCGGTGACGTCGGCCACGGCGATGCCCGCCCCGTCGGCGCCGGCGACGGCGGCCTCGTCGACGACCGCGCGCGGGGCGGTCCACCCGCCGACCACCCGGCCGCGCCGGTTGACGGCGCGTCCGGTGAGGTGGCGGGCGCACGGTGCGCCGCCGAGGGTGCCGGCCGCGAAGACCACCAGGTCGGGCGTCTGGTCGCCGGTCATGTCGACCACGTCGACGCCGACGGCGGTGATCCGGTCGAGCTGCTGCGGGGTGGGCAGCGAGTCGGTCCAGCCCCGGGTGACCACGCCGGACTCGTCGAGCCGCCAGCCGACCCGGTAGTACACCCGGTTGTCGGTGCCGCCGGAGCGGCTCACCCCGTACGCGACGAGGAGTTCGGGGCGGCCGTCGCCGTCGAGGTCGGCCAGGGCGACGTCCAGGCCGGCCGCGTCGCCGCTGACCGGGTCGGGCAGCTCGTACGGGCCGGTCCAGCCGCCGGCCGCCGCGCCCCCGGAGTCGGCTTCCCGGCCCACCCAGTACGCGATCCGGCAGGTGCCGGCGACGGTGCCGGGCAGCAGGGCGGCGGTGACCAGGGTCGGTCGGCCGGTCGGGGCGACCGTGCCGATCGTGGTGGCGGCGGCCCGGGCCGCCACCGGGATGGCGGGGGCGTCCACGGCGGGGGTGAGCGCCGGTTCGTGGACCGCCCCGTCGTCGCCGACGTGGTGGGCGGCCTGCATCCGGGCCCGGCTGCCGGTGCCCTGGGTGATGGTGTGGGTGAACAGCAGCGAGCCGAGCAGCCCGACCCGGGGCGCGTGGCGCAGGTGGGCCGGGGCGGCGTCGTCCAGCGGTCCGACGCCGCGCGAATCGAGCGGGGTGCCGTGGTCGATCCAGCCGGGCGACCCGTACGTCCAGCGGTAGGAGGTGAGCCGGCCGCCGCCGGTTACGGCGAAGAGTTCGCCGTCGCGGGAGTCGCCGAGCAGCGGGTGGGGGCGGTGCGCCCCGAGCCCGCCGGCGGGCACGGTGTCGGTGACCGGGCCCCACGCCCACAGGAACCGTTCCTGTCCGTCATGGTACCACAGGTAGCGGCGCTTCAGCCGTACCTCGCCGGTGGTGGTGCTCGCGGCGAGCACCACGATCGCCAGTTCCTCCTCGTGGCCCACCGGGGCGGCCTCCTGGGCCAGGGACACCACCCGCCAGCCGTCCGGCGCGCCGTGCAGGATGGTGGCCCCGTCGGCGAACTGGGAGACCAGCCGCCCGTCCGGGGTGATCCACGAGTAGCCGGTGCGCCGGTCCCGGTCCGGGTAGACGTGCTGGGCGGCCGGCGACCCCCAGGTCGGCAGGGTGTCGGGGCCGACCTGTCGCCACTGTCCGTTGTGGCCGAACAGCCGGTTCTGGCTGGTGGCGACGAGCACCCCGGCCACGGACGGGCGGGGCGATCCCCACAGCCGCTCCCCGCTGCGCAGCGCGGGAGCGCCCAGTGACGTCCAGGCCCGGCCGGCGGGGTCGTAGCGGTGCAGGTTGCCGTCCCCGCCCAGCATGTGCAGCCGGGTGCCGTCGCTCACCGGCCGGCTGTGCACGCCGAGGGTGGGGGCGCCGCAGTCGGTCCACACCCACCGGTCGCCGTCCCAGCGCCGCTCGAACAGCCGGCTGTCGCGGGTGCGCACGTACACCCGGCCCGGGGGCACGGCGGCGCCGGAGGTCACCACGGCGGTGCCGGGCGGCGCGCCGTGGTCCCGCCACACCCACTGGCCGCTCAGGCGGCGGCGTTCGAACAGCCGCCCGTCGGCGGTGCCGACGAAGAACCGGTCGCCGCCGAGCAGGTCGCCGCCGTTGGTGGTGACCCGGGTGACCGGGTCGTCGGCGAGCGTCGCGGCGGCGGCGCGCAGGGTGGGGGTGGCCGGGCCGGTGTGCCACCACGGGTTCCGGGCGGCCTGCTCGATCACCTGGCGGGTCAGCGCGCCGAGGCCGCTCCCGTCGGCGACCAGGGTGTCCAGCACCGTGCCGCCGGTGGGTACGCGGGCGGCGGGCACCGCGCTGTCCCCGTCGGCGAGCCGGGTCAGCGCGGCGGGCGGGGTGTCCGGGTCCACCCGGCGGGCCAGCGGCCCGCGCGGGCGCAGCAGCCGGCGCATCGGGGCCGAGGCGGCGGCCCGCGCGCCCGGGTTCGCGGCGAGCCGTGCGTCCAGCGGGTCACCGTCCCCGGCGGCCAGGCCGGCCTCCGGCACCCGCACCAGGTCGTGCACCGGCTGGGTGAGCGCGACGAGTTGGTCGTCGGCGACCGCCGCGCCGGGGGTGTCGGGATCGAGCCGCCGGGTGAACAGGGCGGTGGCGGTGTCCCGGGCGGCCTGGCCCCGGCGCAGCCGGTCGTTGGTGTCGCGCAGCGCGGCGGCCCGGGCCCAGGCGGCGGCCGCCAGGTCCTCCTGGTGGCGCTGCACCACCTGGGTGCCGAGCGCGGCGGCGGCCCGCTGCCGGGGGTCGAGGTTGAGCCCCGCCAGCCATTGCGGTTCCGCGCCGGGGGCGGGCAGCCGCTGCTCCTGGCTGTGGATGTCGCCGTACAGCGGCGGGGTGAGCCGGTCGGCGGAGTGGCGCAGCAGCGCGGTGAGGGTGTCCCGCCAGGCGTCGCGGACGTCGGCGGCCCATTCGGTGGGGGTCATCGCGGGGGAGGCGAGGGCGCCCTCGAAGCCGAGCACCGAACGGCCCTCGACGCCCTCCTCGTCGGCGGTGGGCAGGCCGCCGCCGGGGGCGGCGATGTCGACCGGCTGCCGGCCGACACCGGCGGGCAGGACGCGGGGGCGCAGTCGGCGGGCCAGCGACTCGAAGTCGCCGTCGGGGCCGGTGCGGAAGGTCCAGTGGTGGTAGACGGGCAGCAGCAGCGGATCGTCGGCGCCGGGGTGCGGTGAGCCGGGTCCCCAGGCCGGAGCGAGCGGGCCGGTGTCGTCGACCGGTTCGCCGAGGCCGGCGCGGACGCCGGCGGCGAAGGCCGGGACGACGGCGGCCAGGTAGTCGGTGCCGCCGGCGAGCCGGCGGGGGCAGAGCAGCCTGGACAGGGTGCGCTCGGGGGCGACGGCGATCACCGTGGCGACGTCCTCGTCGTCGGCGGTCACCAGCACCTGGGCGTGCGCCCAGGCCCAGGACGCGGCCAGGTCGGGCAGGTGGCGCACGGTGGTGGTGAGGCGGGTCAGTGCCTGCCCGGCCTCGGTGCGCAGCCGGCCGCCCGTGCCGGCCGGCACCACGACCAGCACCAGCCACGGGCGCAGCGCGCCCCGGTCGTCGGGGCGCGCCGGGGTGTACAGCCAGGGCAGCTCGGGGCTGTCGAACTCGACCGCCGCGAGCATCGTCGTCTCGACGTTCTCCGCTCCGGGCGCCGGGAAGCTGCGGATGATCTCCTGCGGATCGACGCCGACGACGTCGCCGGGCCCGTGCAGGAGGGCGGTGGTGGTGCCGGCGATCTCCCGGGTGTCGCCGGTGGCGGTGTCCGTGCCCAGCGCGGTGACGTTCAGGTCCACCTGGGCGCGCGGGCGGGGCAGCGCGCCGCTGAGCGGGTCGGTGTCGGAGATGACCCGGGCCACCCCGTCGCGGACCCACGGCAGGAAACGCAGGCCACCCATGTCAGCGCACCTCCAGCTCGACGGCGGTGATCCGGGGACGGGGCACCCGGACCCGGGGGCGGCGTGCCCCGCCGCCCCGGTGTTCGTGGTCGGCCCGCCGGGGCGTCGGCACGCCCGCTGCCCGCTCTCGGCCTCCGACCGCCGCGCGGCCTGCGGCCGTCGGGTCGTCGCCGGTGGCGGCGCCCGGCCTCGGGTCGTCGAGGGTCGCCGCGGCGGCGCTCGGCCCGTCGGCGGTCGCGGCGCCGGGTCTCGGACGGGTGGCGGCGAGGTCCAGCGCGGGCCCGGTGAAGCGGGCCGCGCCGGCTCGGCGGCTTTCCGCGAAGGCCGCCGGGGCGGTCGCCGCGAACCTGGCCAGCGGGTCGCCGCCCCCGGTGGCCACGCGCGCGGTGGGTCGCGGCGCGGGCAGCGGCCGGCCGGCCGCGTCGGGGTCGTCGATGACCACCCGGTCGTACGCCGCGTCGCCGCTCAGGTCGGCGAAGGTGGTCAGCGTGGCCGGCGGCAGCGAGGTGCCCTCCGGCAGCGCCACCGTGCGTCCGGCGGCCAGCGGTACGACGCCGGGCGTGGTGAGCTGCTCCTCGGGCGACAGGTCGCGGAACTGCCCGGGGGCGAAGTCGTCGACGATCGTGTCGCCGAGCCGACCGGCGAGGGCGTCCTCGCCGGTGCCGACGCGAACCCCGGTCAGGGTGAACCGGTTGGCCCCGGTGATCCGGGAGGTACCCATGCGTTGCAGGTCCGTGTCCAGCGGCAGCACGTTCTCCCGGACGCCCAGCAGCGCGCCGGGTTGCAGCAGCATCGGCCCGGTCCAGCCGGTCAGGTTCCGCAGCGTGACCGGTTCGCCGGCACCGATCGCCCGGATTTCCCAGGCGTCGGGGGTGGACAGGGCCGCCTGGAGGGTGTCCCCGGCGTTGACGTAGGTGGGTTCGTGGGGGTGGGTGGTGTCGCCGTCGGTCCAGGAGAAGCGGCCGGACACCTCCCAGCACAGGAACTTGATCCTGGCCTCACCCCAGGCCTTCCAGGGGCCCGGGCCGCTGACGCCGATGATCAAATTGATCGCGAGCAGCTCCGTGTCGTGGTACTTCAGCGACACGGTGGCGCCGATCTCGGCGGTGAACCAGAAGGGCTTGAACTGGAACATCACGTCCAGCCACGCCCGGCCGTCGATGACGAAGCCGCCGCCCTCGAAGTGCAGCTTCAGCTCCGCGCCGAACTGGGCGGTGTTGCTGGTGACGGCCAGGTACGCCTGCAGGTCGATGCCCTTGCCGGACTTCTGCAGCGCGATGGTGAACCGTTTGACGGTGGGGAAGCCGGGCGGGGCGGGGAAGCGGGGGTGGAAACCGCCGATGGACACGGCGAACGTGCCGCCGGAGCCCCATCGGGCGCGCAGCGCCATCTCCCCGGAGACCGGGCGGCCGAACAGCTTCGAGTCGATCAGGGCCGCGTCGACGCTGATCTCCCGGCGGGCCACGTCGACGATGCCGGCGGAGTCGAGGCGGAACTTCCCGGCGGCCTTGAAGTCGATGACCAGCCGGCCGAGCAGCAGGATGCGGACCGGGTCGGGGAACTCCACCAGCACGGCCAGGTCGGCGACGACCTGGCCGCCGAGGAAGTTCAACCGGACCATCGCGCCGAGCACGGTGCCGGTGGTGTCGACCGGGAAGATCCGACTCAGGGTGGCGATGACGGCGGGGGCGTTGCCGACCGGATCCTGGGGGAAGAGCAGCGCGTCGAGGGTGCCGGCGCGGGCGGCGGCGCGCACCTCCTCCGGGTTGGTGCGCCGGTTCCAGCCCACGATCAGGCCGAGGCCGGTGATGGAGATGCCCCAGAACAGCACCAGCCCGGGGAACCACTCGTAGGTGCCGGCGAGCAGCAGGGAGAAGGTGTGCCGGCCGTCGGCCTCGGCGAGCCGGCTGCCGTCCGGGTTGCGGGTGTTGAGGATCGCGGTGGCCTGGAGCCGGAAACCTTTCATCGGCGCGAGGGGCGTCGTGGAGGTCATGCCCAGTTGCAGGGCGCCGGCGTACATGCCGCGGGCCTCGTCGACGAAGAGATAGCCGCCACCGGAGACGATGCCGTTGTCCATCCGTAGCGCGACCCCGTCGGGTCCCTTGAACCGGGGGGTGAGGTCGACCGGCCCGAGGTTGCCGCCGCGGGCCTGCGTGCCGTCGCCGGCGGGCAGGGCGGGCGGGAAGGTCAGGTCGGCGCGGACGCCGATGTTCTGCACCACGGCGTGCAGCGGTCCGAGCGCCGCGCGGACGGTGGTGCTGATGACGACGCTGACCGCCCGGGTGGCGGTGGACGCCTCCAGGGCGATCCGCAGTCCCTCCACCTCGATGCCGTGCCAGGACAGGTGGACCGGGTACTCGGCGGCCAGCGCGGCGGCCCCGGCCAGGTGCGCGCCGGTCCGCATCGACCAGGCCACACCGAGGTCGAGCCCGACCCGGAGCCCGTCGGCGGGCAGCAGCTTGGCCAGCAACCCGTCGCCGTCGCCGGGGCGGACCACCAGCTCGGCGCGGCCGGCGCGGATGCCCAGTTCGACGTCGTCGCGGCCGGCGCCGAGGCTGGCCCGGCCGGTGACGACGACCTGTCCGATGGCGAGGTGGGTGCCGTCCGGGGCGCCGAGCACCCAGCCGGGCTGGCCGGCAGGGGCGATCCGGGCGATCTCCGCAACCCATTTCACGGCGGCGGCGCCGCCGCTGACGGTCACCCCGGCCGTGTTGACGGCGATGGCCGGTCCGGCGCCGGCGAGGTCGGTGGCCACGTTCCAGTCGCCGATCGTGCCCTCCAGGTGTGCCTCGCCGGTCGGGACCAGGATCACCGTGAGCAGTCCGTCCCAGCTGGCGAGGCCGAGGGTGGCCCCGATGCCGAAGGTCGGGGTCCAGGGGGCCAGACCGGCTCCGGGCGGCGGCTGCCCGCCGGGGGTGCGCAGCCCGCCGAAGCGCAGCCGCAGCAGGTTGTCGGCGAGCCGCCGGCCCACCTCGCCCTGGTTGGGCCCGACGTCGGGGCGGACGCCCTGGTCGGCGTCGAGGCCGAGCGCGCGCAGGGCCCGGGCGAGCCGGGGCAGCAGCCGGGCGGAGAGCTCGGCGACCGCCTCCGGGGTGGTCACGCCGTCCGGGGCGTACAGCGTGCGCAGGTAGCCGCCGGGGTCGGCGACCAGGTCGACGACGCGTTCCAGGTGCAGTTCGTCGCGGCGGCGGGGGAGCCGGATCGGGGCGTCCCCGGGCGGCATCGGCGGGCTCGGCGGCGCCTCGGCGGCGGGGGTGACCAGGCCGAGCAGGTCCAGCAACGGGATCGACCAGGGCATCCGGCGCAGCAGGTAGGTCAGCACCAGCAGGTCGACCAGGTCGTCTGCGAGTTCCGCGGGCAGGCCGGGGGGCAGCCCCTCGGGCAGCCCCGGCGGCAGCGCGCCGATCTGGCCGAACGCCTTCCCGCCGGCCTCGCCGAGCGCGCGCAGCCCGTCCAGGCTGCTCAGCTTCAGGTCGTCGCGGGCCGCGGACAGGGTGTCCAGCGCGGCGCCGATGGTGCCCAGCCACTGCTCGAACCGGGCGGCGTCGAACCCGCTGGCCGCCTCCAGATCCCAGCCCAGCGCGCGCAGCAGCCGGGCCCGCCGCCACGGGTCGTACGCCGACAGCAGCGGCTCGGCCAGCAGCAGGATCTCGTCCCACAGCAGCGCGAGGGCGTTCTTCTGGTCGCTCATCGGTCCCCCTGTCCGTCCGCTCCGCCGGTCCCGCTGCCGGCCGCCGCTCCGGCGGCCCGGCCGTCGGCCGCCGCGGCCCGGGTCACGCCACTGTCCTCGGCGGCTGCCGCAGCCCCGGTCACGCCGTCACCCGCGGCAGGTCAGCCAGGTCCAGTCGCAGCGAGCCGCGGGCCGCCGAGAGGCCCTGCTCGGCGGCGGGCAGCGCCGGCACCGGCAGCGTGTAGCGCCGCCCGGTCGGCCAGGACGGCCAGCCGATCACCGAGGCCAGCGCGGCGGCGACCTCGCCGTCGGCGGCGACGACCTGCCGGACCGCGGTGACCAGCGCCGTCTCGTGCGCGTCGGTCCAGCCGGTGGGCGCGCCGGCGAAGTCCGGCCCGAGCGTCTTCGCCCGCACCAGCACCTGGTGCAGCTCGGTGGCGGCGCGGGGGCGGGTCCGGAACTCGGGTTTCTCCGCCGCCGAGGCGGGTGGGCCGAGGGCGACCAGTTGGTGCGCCCGGTACTGCTGCCAGCAGGCCAGCACCGCCACCGACCGCTCCGAGGTGAACAGGTCGCCGATCCGCGCCCGGCGGGGCGTGCCGTCGGCGGCGGGCACGTCCGCCACCGTCGGGGTGACCGCCGGGTCGGGGGAGTCCCAGTCGGTGGCGAGCAGGTCGTGCAGCCGCTGCCGGGCGAACGTCCACAGCCCGCGCCGCACTCCGTCGTGCCCGCGCAGCGCGAGGGCGTACCGGTGCATCCAGTGCCAGGAGCGCAGGCCGAGCAGCTCCAGGGTGGTGCCGATGCCCTCGCGGGCCGCCCCGGTCGAGTCGGCCTGCGCGGCTCGGGCCCGCAGGACCCGCAGGTCGGTGAAGAGCAGTCCCGCGCCGTCTCGACCCCAGCCCGGCACGGCGGTCACGCCGCCCTGCCCGCCCAGGGCGTCGTACGCGTCGCGGTCGGTGGCGCGCAGGAACGCCAGGTACGCCCACAGCTCTCCGGGGTCGGCGGCGATGTCCAGCGCCGGCGGCAACGTGGTCGGGGCGACCAGCGGCCCGTGCGCGCGCCAGCCGAACGGGCCGAACCGGATCACCGCCGGGTCGCAGGCCTCCACCGAGTCGAGCCAGCCGCCGGCGGCGTCCGGCACCCGGTTCTCCGCCACTGCGCGCAGCACCTTGAAGGTGGAGAGTTGCCGCGCGGCGCGTACCCCCGGATCACCGCCCGCCGCGATGGCGGCGGCCAGGTCGCCCAGCGTGGGGCCGGCGGTGTGCCCCTGCGGGCGGGGCAGGATGGCCTCGGGCAGCAGCTCCGACTCGGCGGCGAGCACCGGGCCGGACCACTCGGGGGCGGTGACGTGCGGCCGGTGGGAGCCCAGCCGGATCAGCTCCGGGTGGCCCTCGGGGGCGCTGCCCGCGCCGGGCGGGCGGCCGGTCACCACCCGCGAGTACAGCCGCTGGTCGGCGGCGGTCACCTCGTCGAAGATCCACACGTTGGGCGCGGCCAACCGCTGCGGGCTGTCGCCGGCCACCTGCCAGGACTCCACCACCACCGGGCAGCGCCACCGCTTCTGCAGCCACCGCTTCATCGCCACCTGGGTGGCCAGGTCGGCCACCCCGCTGACCGGGCCGAGGTAGCGCTCGGCCTCCGGCACGTCCACCGGCTGCAGCCGGTCCGACCAGCGCGGCGCGGTCGACCCGGCCGCCTCGACGGCGGTACGGGCGGCGCGGGCGTACGTCTGGAACTCGCGCACCGCCCAGTAGGTGACCATGCCGTACCCCCCGTCGATCTCGCCCGGGGTGAGGAACCCCAGCGTGGCCAGGTCGTGCTGCAACCGGCTCACCCAGCGCTCGGTGACCAGCACGGCCGGGCGCTCCACCCCGTCGTAGCGGGCCTTGGCGGTGGCGGTGGCGTCCCGGTCGTCGGGGCGCAGCAGCCAGCCGCCGTAGGGCGCGGTCTCGGTGAGCGAGCAGCCGTAGGAGAGGTCGACGGTGAACGTGCTCAGCGCGGCGGCGCGCTTCTCGCCCGGCAGGTGCCACCAGAGCCGCTGGGTGGCCGACTTGCACTCGCCGGCGGGCCAGTCGAACGTGATCTCGCCGAGGTTGTTGTAGCCGACGATCTCCTTGCCGCTCTCCCACGATCCCTTGTAACGGTCCAGGTTGCGGGCCGCCGCCAGGTACTGGGCCAGGGCCTCGTCGCGGGGCAGACCTGCCGGGTCCACCACCGACTCGGGGGTGCCGTCGCGGCGTACCGTCGGGTCGGCCTCGTCGTGGCGGACGAACTCGACGTGCACGTTCCAGTCCGGCTGCCGGATCAGTCGGCGCAGCGCGTCGATGTCGCTGACGGCGGGACGCCCCGACACCCACCAGCCGGTGACGTCGTCGGCGGCTACGGTCACCTGCAGGCCGGCCTGCATCCGCTGCCCCTCCTTGTCGGGCAGTTCGTTGGCCCACCCCACCAGGTCGATCCGCCCGGTGACGTCGAGCAGCGGCACGTAGCCGACGTTGTGCAGCGCCCGGGTCTTCCAGTCCTCGTTGCGCAGGGCGCTGGCGACGAAGCCGGCGATCACCCCCTCGGTGCGGTTGACCCCCTGGTACGGCTTCGCCCGGTCGGGTCCGCACCCGTACGGCAGGACGGCCGAGTAGCGGATCCGCTCGGCCGAGCCGAAGTGGATGTCGCCGCCGAGCAGCACCAGCCGGCGTCGGCGTACCCCGTCGGGGCCGGCCGGCGCGGCGGCGAACAACCGCCCGAGAATCTTGTGGACGGCCGCGTCGCTGGACACCCACGCGTCCTCGGCGTCCGCCGTCCACCGGCCGGCGGTCGCCCGGGCCAACGGCTGCGCCACCTGCTCCAGGATCGGCACCCCGAACAGCGCCACCGGTTGCGCGACCACGGTCACCGCGTCGTCGCCGAGCACCCCGCCACCGGTGATCATTTCGTCGAGGGGTGCGTCGTCCAGCAGCAGCCCGCCCGGGTGGCCGGCCCCGCCCGGGAACTGCCGCCAGGTGCGGGTGTCCAGCGCGACGAGCTGGTAGCGCGGCCAGGTGACCGTGTAGTGGTAGGTCAGCGCGCCCGCCGGCCGGACCAGTCGTCCCTCGGGCGTCACGCCCGTGGGCAGGCCGAGCCGGGTCCGCATCGCCTGGTCGTCGGCGTCGCCAGGGGTCGCCGACCAGCCGCGCAGCGCCGCCAGCGTTGCCCGCCCCGGCTCACCCGCCGCGCCCGCCTCCGCGAACCGGTCCGGGGTGTTGCCCCAGGCCTGGAACACCGCGAACGCGGCCATCGCGTTGCGCACGATCCGCCGGCCCAGCGGGGCGTTCACCACCGCGTCGGTCACCCAGGAGCGGGTCATGTTCCAGTCGTCGGTGACCTCGTGGTCGTCGGCGACCATCAGCGTGGGCACGTTCGCCAGTTGCCGGCGCACCGCCGCCAGCCCGGTCCGGAACGCCCGCAGGCCCAGCGCCTGCCGCTGCCACCGCTCGTACCGGCCGATGATCTCCTTCTGCTGGGCGCTCGGCGTGTACGCCCGGCCGGCGCGCATCAGGTCGTACACCGTTTCGCCCGGCCGGCGGTCCTGCGGGTCCTTCAGGATCCGGGTGTCGGCGGGCAGCACGTGCTCGAACGCCGGCCAGCTCTCCGGCCACAGCACGTCCGACCAGACCATCAGGTACATGCACAGGTACTCGCGCAGCGACATCAGGTGGCTGTCGGCTGCGCCGGAGGTGAACTTCGCGTCCCGCTCGATCGTGGTGGCCCGCTTCCCCGGTAGGTACGCCGCGTCGGTGGGCTGTGCGCTGGTCCCGATCGGCAGCGTCTCCGGCGCCAGGCCGAGCCGCGCCGCCACCCCGAGGTACGCGGGCACCTCCGGCTCGCTGCCGCTGGCGGGGACCGCGGGGTGGCCGTGGACCAGCGCGATCAGCGGGTCGGCCACGTCGTCGGCGTAGATCTGGTCGCCGCCGAGCACCAGCTGGTGCGGCCGGAGCAGCGGGTCACCGCCGGCCGTCGCGATGATCGGGTCGAGGGCGGGGAACGCGTCGTACCCCTCGCCGTGCGGCTTGCGGCACGACCCGTGGAAGATCCGCAGGCGGTTCGGGTCGGCCGGCGGGGTGGCGAAGGTGGGGAACGCCGGCACCGCGCCGGGCGCCTGCGGGTGCCCCTGGTACGTCATCGCCTTCCGGGCGGTGGCCGCGTCGGCCGCCACCACTTCGGCGTCGAAGAGGCTGCCGGCGCTCGCGCCGCCGGAGAAGGACAGGTCGTAGCCGTAGAGGGTGCCGGGCTGGAGGGTGACCCCGGCGACGGTCACCGCGACGACGTGCAGCCGGTCAGCGAGGCGTACGGTCGTGCGGCTGGCCGTACCCACGGTCGCGCCCCTGGCGAAACCCGGGCCCGGGCCCACCGCGAAGACGGTCAGCGTCACCGTGCAGTCCGCCTTCAGGGCGACGAAGACGGTGGCACTGGTCGGGTCGACCCGGCGCACGATGGGGCCGCAGAGCACCAGGGGCAGGCTGGACGGAACGGTCATGGTGGTCCCTTCGCCCTCGATGCCACCTGCGCGGCGGGTCGGCCGGTGGTGTGCCGAGGAGACTTTCTGCCCCTTGAATTCAAGTCATCGGGGGTCGGTTCGGACACCGGCGCATCAGGGGGAAGGTTTCGGCCGGCGGTCTGACAACCATCGGGCCGACGGTGCGGGGTGGGGCGCTGAGCGGACGGGCTGAGCGTCCACTCAGGTCCTTCTGCTGACGGGGACCCGACGCGCTACTTGCCGCGGGGTTGCGCGGCGCGCTAGGAACGGGCCCGGCCTGGCGGCATCGGCAGCTTCCCGAATGGGCGAGGGCTACACACCGGCGCCGCCCGACGTGTCGGCCCCGCTCATATCCAGTGAGGTCTATGTCACGTTAGCGTCTGCGCACGCCGACACCACCGCCGGCGCTCCCGGACAGGAGAGCGTTGTGAAGACACCGCTGAAAGCCACCACCGTCCTCGCCGCCGTCCTGCTGCTGGTCCTGACCACCACCGCCCCCGCCCAGGCCGCCACCCCGTCCACCAAGGCCCCGGTCTCCGGGTCGCTGCGGGCGTACAACGTCTCCGGCGTCTACGTCGCCGGCGTCTCCTCCGGTGGCTACATGGCCACCCAGCTGCACGTCGCCTACTCGTCCCGGATCCGGGGCGCGGCGATCTTCGCCGCCGGGCCGTACTACTGCGCGCAGAACAACGTCTCCCAGGCGATCTACGGCTGCGGCGACAACCAGTACCCGACCGGGATGCGGGCCAGTGCCCCGCCCCTTTGAGGGCGGGGGTGAAGGCCCGCGCTGGGAGGGCCGCCAAGGCCCGAGCAGTGCCCCTAAACCGGGCGGTTGCGCTGTTCGATGTACCACCGGTACGGCACGAGAACGGCGCGTGGTTCGTCGTTCTTCGCCAGGATGGTGTGCTGCCCGGCGTAGTGGGCCGCGTCGATCAGCTTGCCGATTTCCTTGCGGGCGTCGCTCACCGCGACCTGGGGTGCATCGTCCATCCGGCGATAGTACATGTGGTACGTTTTGTACGTGCGGCTTCGTTACAACTACCGCGTCTACCCGACGCCGAGTCAGCAGGAAGCGCTGGCTCGAGCGTTCGGGTGCGCGCGGGTGGTGTTCAACGACGGACTGCGGGCGCGGCAGGAAGCCCGCGAGCAGGGTCTGCCGTACCTGTCGGACGCCGAACTGTCCAAGCGGGTCACCGCAGCCAAGGCGACCCCGGAGCGGGCGTGGCTTTCCGAGGTGTCCTCGGTTGTCCTGCAACAGGCCCTGGCCGATCTGAACGCGGCGTACCGCAACTTCTTCGCCTCGATCTCGGGCAAGCGCAAGGGCCGCAAGATCGCGCCGCCACGGTTCCGTTCCCGCAAGGACAACCGGCAGGCCATCCGCTTCACCGCCAACGCCCGGTTCAGGGTCCTCGACAACGGCCGACTCAGGTTGCCGAAGATCGGCGACCTGGAGGTGCGCTGGTCGCGGACGCTGCCCTCCGCACCGTCCAGTGTGACGATCATCAAGGATGCAGCGGGCCGGTACTTCGCGTCGTTCGTCGTGCAGACCACGCAGGACGAGACGCTGCCGCCAGCCGGGGCCGAGGTGGGCATCGACCTGGGGCTGACCCACTTCGCGGTCCTCTCCGACGGCACGAAGGTCGCCGCCCCGAAGTTCCTACGCCGCGCGGCCCGCAAGCTGCGCCGGTTGCAGCAAGACCTGTCCCGCAAGCAGCGGGGCAGCCAGAACCGCAAGAAGGCCGTCGTCAAGGTCGCCCGCGCCCACGCGCGGGTGGCCGACACCCGACGAGACTGGCAGCACAAACTCTCCACGACGATCATCCGCGACAACCAAGCGGTGTACGTCGAGGACATCTGCGTCGTCGGTCTCGGTCGGACCCGGCTCGCCAAGTCCGTGCACGACGCAGGATGGGCCAGCTTCACCGCCATGTTGGAGTACAAGGCCGCCCGGTACGGGCGCACCTTTGCCCGGGTGGATCGGTTCTTCCCGTCCACCCGGATGTGCTCGGACTGCGGCCGGATCAACGACAAAATGGCGCTCAACGTCCGAGCGTGGGACTGCCCCTGCGGCAGCACCCACGACCGGGACGTCAACGCGGCCATGAACGTGCTCGCGGCGGGACGCGCCGAGAGCCTAAACGCCTGTGGAGCGCAGGTAAGACCGGCACTCGTGCCGGCGCCGCGCGAGGAAGCAGGAATCCTCCCGGACGCCGCGTGTTCCACGCGCAGCGTGGAGGGAATCTCCGTCCTTCAGTGCGGAGAGATCGTCAATACCAGCACTTCGGCGCCTAGCCGCGGGCGCGCCGCCCGTCGAAGGGCGCCACCGGGTTGGCGACCTGGCCGAGTTCCGCCGGGAGCTGGGATACCACGTCGTCGTAGTCGCCGGGTGGGATGGTCTCGCGGAGGGTGTCGAACACCGCCCGCATGCCGATCTCGGCCAGCGCCGGCTCCACCTCGGCCCGTCCACTGACCCGTTGCACGAAGACGTCGAGTCCGAACCGCTCGCCGGTCTCGCTGGAGGCGAACGCGTACGCCTTGAGGTCCTCGGGAAGCTGGGTGGCGAGGTCACGAGCCTCGCCCCCGTCTATCCGTTCCGCCAAGGTCCGCAGCGTGGCCTGGGTGAGAGCGGTCGCTCGCGCCGACGACGTGTTCGCGCGCTTCGCCACCATGCCGATGAAGTCGTTGCTGTCCACGGTCGGAGCCCTCCTCTTGGCCAATGGCGGCATCTACCCGTGCACCACCACGGCAAACGGCGGTGCGCGCCCGGACACCCCCGGCGGCCCCGCGCCGCCCGGTCGCGAGGTGAGCTTCGGGACTCAGGCCGGCATATCGGTGGTTACCGGATGGCGACCCGGTTTCCTGGCTACCGTAGGTGCGGAGCCGGTCAGCGGCGAGCGGCCCGGTCGATCGGCCGGACGGCCTGGCACCGAGGGCTGGCCGAAGGGCCGATCGCTGGAGGCGATACCGGTGACGATGGAAGCAGAGCGGACTCTCGACGAGGAGCAGCTCACCCAGCTGGGTGAGCTCGCCGCCCAGCTGCGGGTGGACGCGATCCGGTGCAGCACCAGGGCCGCGTCCGGGCATCCGACGTCGAGCCTCTCCGCCGCCGACCTGCTGGCGGTGCTGATCTCCCGGCACGTGCGCTACGACTGGGCGGAGCCGGGCAACCGCGCCAACGACCACCTGATCTTCTCCAAGGGCCACGCCTCGCCGCTGCTGTACGCGGTCTTCAAGGCGGTGGGTGCGATCAGCGACCAGGAGCTGGTCGACACCTACCGCCGGTTCGGGTCGCGTCTGCAGGGGCATCCCACCCCGGCGTTGCCGTGGGTCGACGTCGCCACCGGTTCGCTCGGTCAGGGACTGCCGGTCGGCGTCGGTATCGCGCTGGCCGGCCAGTACCTCGATCAGCTGCCGTACCACGTGTGGGTGCTCTGCGGCGACAGCGAGACGGCCGAGGGCTCCGTCTGGGAGGCGCTGGACAAGGCCGGCCACTACGGGCTGCGCAACCTCACCGTGCTGGTCGACGTGAACCGGTTGGGGCAGCGGGGGCCGACCGAGCTGGAGTGGGATCTGGACACCTACCGGCGGCGGGTCGAGGCGTTCGGCTGCCAGGCGATCGTCGTCGACGGTCACGACCTGGCCGCGATCGACGACGCGTTCGGCCGGGCCCGGCAGGCGACCGGTCCCACCGTCGTGCTGGCCCGCACGGTCAAGGGCAAGGGCGTACCCGAGATCGAGAACAAGCCGGACTGGCACGGCAAGCCGCTGAAACCCGATCTCGCCGAGCGGGCCGTCGACGCTCTCGGCGGGGTACGCCAGATCCGCGTCACCGGGCCGCAGCCCGAGCCCGCCCCGCCCACCGGCGCCCCCGCAGCTCAGCCCATCCAGTTGCCGCGCTACGACCGGGGCGCGAAGGTCGCCACCCGCAACGCGTACGGGGACGCGCTGCGCGCGGTGGGCGTCCGGCCGGAGGTGGTCGTCCTCGACGGTGAGGTCAGCGACTCCACTCGCGCCGACCGGTTCACCGACGCCTATCCCGACCGCTACTTCGAGATGTTCATCTCGGAGCAGCAGATGGTCGCCGCGGCGGTCGGGTTGCAGGTGCGCGGGTACCGCCCCTTCGCCTCGACGTTCGCGGCGTTCTTCTCCCGCGCCTACGACTTCGTCCGGATGGCCGCCGTCTCCCGGGCCGACATCGCCCTGTCCGGGTCCCACGCGGGCGTGGAGATCGGGGCGGACGGTCCCTCCCAGATGGGGCTGGAGGACCTGGCCGCCATGCGCGCCGTCCAGGGGTCCACGGTGCTCTATCCCAGCGACGCCGTCTCCTGCGCCGCTCTCGTCGCCCAGATGGTCGACCGCAAGGGCGTCAACTACCTGCGCACCACCCGGGGCGCGCACCCCGTGCTCTACGACAACGACGAACCCTTCCCGGTGGGCGGCAGCAAGCTGCTGCGCGGCGGCGACGACGACCGGGTGGCGCTGATCGGGGCCGGGGTGACCGTGCACAACTGCCTGGCCGCCGCCGACGAGCTGGCCGCCGCCGGGATCAACGCCCGGGTCATCGACCTCTACTCGGTCAAGCCGCTGGACCGGGAGCGGTTGCTCGCCGCCGTCCGGGACACCGGCGGCCGGCTGGTGGTCGTCGAGGACCACTACCCCGAGGGTGGCCTGGGCTCGGCCGTCCTCGAATCACTGGCCGACCTCGCCGAGCCGTTCCGGCTGACCCACCTGGCGGTACGCGGGCTGCCCACCTCCGGGACGCCGACGGAGCTGATGGACCAGGCGGGGATCGGGGTCAGCGCCATCGTCGCGGCGGCGCGCGCCGCGGTCTGAGCTTCCCGGCCCCGCATCACGGTGCTGCCAGGGGTGCGCCTCCGCGCGGGACCGACCCCGTTTCGGCCATCCGCTCGCGGGTACCCGCACGGTCCGGTGCGAGAGGAGGTCCGAGGTGAACCACGCGGAGTTCATCCAGGCGGTGGCGTCACGACCTGGGGTGTTGCCGTCGCAGGCCGAGCCCGTCACCCGTGCCACGCTGGAGGCGTTGGCGGAACGGATCAGTGGTGGCCAGGCCCGGGACCTCGCCGCGCAGCTTCCCCAGGAGCTGCGGGTCCACCTGTCCGCAGCCGACGAAGGTTCCGTACCGTTCGGGCTCGCCGAATTCTTCGAGCGGATCCAGGCACGGGCTGCGGTAAATCTTCAGACGGCGACCGATGGTGCGCGCGCGGTGCTGGACACGCTGCGTGCGGCGGTCAGCGAGAAGGAGTACGGGGACTTCGTCGCCCAACTGCCGAAGGAGTTCTGGCAGTTCACCGGGCCGGCGGCCACCCGGCTCGAACCACGCCGGATCGGCACGTAGGCGCGGGTTCCGCCCCGCCTGCATCGCCTGGGCGGACGCCAGTCCGCCGCGATCCGGGAAGGACGCATGGGTGGGTGGCCCCGGGGGCACAGTGACCCGGTGGACGACGTACTGGACGAGACACTGCCCAGGCCGGCCCGGCCGGCGGACGTCAGGGAGCGGGCGACGGTCCGGGTCGTGGTGGTCGGGGAGCCGGGGCTGCTGCGTACCGCCGTGGCCGCGGTCCTGGCCGGCGCACCCGGTTTCGAGGTGGCGGGGGAGTGCGACCCGGCCGAGGGCGTCGCGGAGGCGGTCGCCGCCACGCGGCCCGACCTCGCCCTGGTCGACCTCGACGCGGTGCGCGATCCGTCGGCCCTGACCGGACGCCTGCACGCTCGGATGCCGGAATGTGCCGTGGTCGTGCTGACCGCCCGGCGCACCGCGCGGGTGCTGCGCCGGGCGCTCGGTGCCCGGGTGCGCGGGGTCATCGCCAAGGACGTGCCGCCGGAGGAGCTGATCGACCAGCTCCGCGCGATCGCCGACGGGCAGCTGATGATCGATCCGTTGACCGCGCTGGCCGCGCTCGACGCGGCGGTGAACCCGCTCAGCGAGCGGGAACGGGAGGTCGCTGCCGCCGCCGCCCGGGGACTGCGCACGAAGGAGATCGCCGCCCGGCTCCACCTGGCCCCGGGCACCGTCCGGAACCACGTGTCGACCCTGTTGCGCAAGACGGGCGGGCGGAGCCGGTGGGACGCGATCCAGCGCGCCCAGGACGCCGGCTGGATCTGACACGCGGACCGGGGTGTCGCGCCGGAGCCGATTTCAATAGGATTCCTGACCGTGCGTCATCGTTCGCGCACGTGACGTCAACAACGGGGGTTGATGACGGGGAGTCTGCATGGTCCGCACTCTGCTCGCGCTCAAGGGTGCGCTCGTCCGCGGCGCGCTCGCCCAGCTGCTCGACGCCGAGGACGACATCGACGTCGTCGGCGAGGCGGACACGCCGGACGAGCTGCGGTCCGCCCTGCGAGCCGAGCGTCCCGACGTCGCCGTCGTCGACGGCGACCTGGTCACGGCGGACCAACTCGGCGATCTGGCGTCCGAACGGCCCGCCGGCCGTCCGGACGGCGGCCCGCCCGGGCGGCTGCTGGTCCTGGTCCAGCAGCGCCGCGCCGCCCGGCTCGGTCCGGTGCTCGCCGAACACTGTCGACGGATCGGCTTCCTCAGCCACGACGTGGCCCCCGGGCGGATCGTCGAGGGGGTCCGGCGGCTCGCCGACGGTCAGATCGTGCTCGACCCCGACCTGGTGGTCGCGGCGCTGGCGGTCGCCGACAGCCCGTTGACCCCGCGCGAGCGGGAGGTGCTCGACGTGGTGGCCGAGGGCCATCCGGTGCGGGACATCGCGGAGCGCCTGGTCCTGTCCGCCGGGACGGTGCGCAACCACCTGTCCCGGATCATGGCGAAGACCGGCGCGCGTACCCGGCTGGAAGCGGTGCGGATCGCCCGGGAGTCGGGCTGGATCTGAGCAGGTCCGCCTCTCCGTAGCCGACCAGTTCCCGGTATGCGGCCGAGCGGTGCAGCAGGCCCCGGTGGCTGTCGAGCAGCGCGGCCCGCCCGTCGAGCAGCAGCACCCGGCGGGCGCGCAGCGCCGAGCTGACCCGGTGCGCGATCACCACCAGCGTGCCGGGCCGGTCGGCGAAGGCCTCCTCCAGCCGCGCCTCGGTCGCCGGGTCCAGGTGGCAGGTCGCCTCGTCGAGGATCATCAGGGGCGCGGGGGAGAGCCAGGCCCGCAGCAGGGCCAGCTGCTGACGTTCCCCGGCGGAGAGGTCCGCCGGGCGCAGCGTCGCGTCGTAGCCGCCGAGGCGGTCCACCAACCCGGTCAGCCCCAGCCGGGTCGCCGCCCGGGTGATCGCCGGATCCGGCAGGTCGGGCCGGAGGTACGTCAGGTTCTCCCGGACGGTGCCGGTGAAGACGTACGCCTCCTGCGGGATCAGGACACGCCGGTCGGCCAGTTCCGCCGGCGTGGCGCCGGCCACCGGCACCCCACCGACGCGCACCGTGCCGGCCTGCGGCGACAGCACCCCGGCCATCAGCCCGGCCAGGGTGGACTTGCCGATCCCGCTCGCGCCCACGATCACCAGGTGGTCCCCGGCCGGCACGTCGAGGTCGAGTCCGTCGAGCACCGGGTCGGCCTGCGGGCCGTACCGGAAGGTCACCCCGCGCAGGGACAGCGCCGGCGCGGTCTGCCGCGGGACCCGGGCGGTGGCCGGCGCCGGGGTGCGTACCGGGACGTCCCCGCGCAGCAGCCGGTCGAGGGTGACGGCGAAGCGCAGCCCGCCGGCGGCCACGCCCTGGACGAGGGTGTGCAGGGCGGGTTGCACGCCACGCACGACGTAGACCAGGGCGCCGAGCACCGCGCCCGGCCCGAGCCCCTGCCGGACCAGCCACGGGGTGGCCAGGAGCACCACCGGCACGGGCACCCACCCGCCCACGGCCAGGGTCAACCCCCGGGTCGCGGCCATGGTGGCCAACCGTCGCTCCACCCGCGCCTGGTCGTCGACGTACCCGCCGACCCACCGGGTGGTCCGGTCCCGCGCGCCGCTCACCGTGACGTCGCGGTGGCCGGCCACGGCGGTGACCGCGACCCGGCCCAGCCGCTCGTCGGCCAGCACGTACTGCCGTTGCCGGGCGATCATCGCCGGCAGGGCCGCCGCGAACAGCCCCAGGCCGGCCAGCACCGGCACCGTCACCAGCAACGCGACCGGCGCTGACAGGGAGAACAGGCCGACGACGGCGGCGCCGGCGGCGAACAGGAAGCCGCGCACCACCATCAACAGGCCCGCGTAGGTGTCCCGCACCATCTCCACCTGGTGGGTCAGCCGGGCCACCGCCGCGTCGTCGCCGCGACCACCCGTCGCCCCTTCCAGCGCGCCGGCGACCACCCGGCGCAGCAGGTCGTCGCGGAACGGCTCCACCACGTCCCCGAGCAGCGCGTACGCCCGGTTGGTGCCGACCGCGCCGATGAGCACGGCGGCCGCGAGCAGGCCCAACCAGAGCAGCCCGGTCGCCGGGCGCCCGGCCAGGAAGCCGTCGTCGACGGCCCGTGCGGTGAGCAGTCCGGCCAGCCCCGCCGGCAACGCCTCGGCCACCGACCAGCCCGCCAACCGGCACAGCTCGGCGCGGCGCGCCCGCAGCGCCGCCCGGGTCACCTCGCCGACCGTGCTCACGCCCGGAACACCGCCCGGTAGTCCGGGTCGTCCCACAGCACCCGGTGCGGGCCGACCGCGCGGAGCCGCCCACCGTCCACCCAGGCCACCAGGTCCGCCCGCGCGGCCATGCCGACCCGGTGGCTGACCACCATCCGGGTACGCCGGTCGCCCGGCCCGGTCAGCGTCCGGGTCACCCGGTACTCGGTGACGGTGTCCAGGCTGGACGTGGCGTCGTCGAGGACCAGCAGCCGTCCGGCGCGCAGCGCGCGGGCCAGCCCGAGCCGCTGCCGTTCCCCGCCCGACATGGCGACCTCGGCCAGCGGCGTGCGGTACCGCTCGGGCAGCCGCTCGACGAAGTCGTGGATGGCCGCCGCCCTGCTCACCGGCACCGGGTCGGCACCGCACCCGACCGCCTCGCCGACCGTGTCACCGACCAGCACCGGCCGCTCGAACCCGTAACCCACCGCCGCGTGCAGCGCCGCCGGGGCCAGCTCGGGCAGCGGCACGCCGTCCAGGCGTACCTCACCGGAGTCCGGGTCGCGCAGCCGTCCGGCGACGGCGGCGAGCAACGACTTGCCCGCCCCGGACGGCCCGACGACGACGAGCAGCGTCCCGCCGGGGACCCGCAGGTCGACCCGGTCGAGCAGCGGACGCCCGTCGTCGCCCCGCACGCTCACCTCCCGCAGCTCCAGCTCGCCCGGTCCGGGGGGCAGCGTCCGGGTGCCGTACCGGCGGACCGGCTCGCCCAGCACGTCGGCCGCGCGCCGGCAGCCGGCCCGGACCCGGACCGCCTTGTTCAGGGCGCCGACCACGGTGCCCAGGCCGGCGCCGAGCGCCGCGTACTGGAGGGCGGCCAGCAGCTCGCCGGGGGTCATCCGCCCGGCGGCCAGCGACAGCCCGCCGACGGCGACGACGGCCAGTTGCAGCAGCGGGTTGACCACCGCGCCGCGGGTCGCCGCGCCGGCCAGCACGGTCCACGTCCGCGCGCCGTGCGCGCGCAGCGCGGCGACCGGCGTCAGCACCCGCGCGACCTCCCGTTCGGCGGTGCCGGCGGCGGCGATGGTCCGCGCCCCGGCGAGCGCCTCCACCATCCGGCCGGCGAGTTCCCCCTGGGCCTGCTGGTAGCCGGCGACCGCGGTCGAGGCGTCGGCGACGAAGTTGCGCAGCAGCACGCCGAGCAGCAGGAGCCCCACCACGAAGGTGAGGCCGAGCCACGGGTCGATCAGGGTGAGCGCCACCAGACTGCCCAGCGGCGGCAGCAGCACCGTGCCGGCCAGTACGACGGTCGGGGCGGCCTGCCCGGCGTCGGCCACCTGGCCCACCAGCCGGCCCACCAGGTCGCCCACCGGACGGCGGGCCGCGATCCGTGGATCGAGGGCGAAGACGTGTCGGGCCAGCGTGTGCCGCAGCCCGGCCACCGAACGGGCGGTGGCCGCGCCCGTGCCGTAGTCCCGTACCGCGTCGGTGGCGACCAGCACGGCGATCAGCCCGACCACCGCGGCGAGCCAGTGGCCGGACGAGGCGCCCGGCGCCGTACCGACGGCGGCGTCGACGGCGCGGCCCAGGGTCGCGGGCAGCGCCAGCTCGGCCGCCACGCCGACCACCGCGACCACGGCCAGCACCGGGGTCCACCAGCCGGCGGACCCGACGGCGCGCAGCAGGAGCCGGTCGGCCGGGGTCATCACACCTCTTTCACGCCGCGGCCCCGGACCGGCGTGAACCGGCCCGGGGCCAGGCGAACTGATCGTCAGTGGCAGGTGGTGACGCTCAGCGAGCTGTCGCCACAGAGCAGCAGGCTGGCCTGGCTGCCGCCACCGGTGCGCTCGGCGGCCGGCAGTTCCATTCCCTGGAGGTCGAGCAGAGCCATGTCGGTTCCTCTTTCTCTCGTGGTGCGGAGTTGGGCTTCTCGGGTGGTCGTCGGGTCGACGACCGCCACCTCAGTTGCAGGTGGTGACGCTCAGCGAGCTGTCGCCGCAGAGCAGCAGGCTGGCGCGGCTGCCGCCACCGGTACGCTCGGCGGCCGGCAGTTCCATCCCCTGGAGGTCGAGCAGGGCCATGTCGTTGCACCTCCTTCCACATGAGTCGGGTCGGTCGGCCCCGGGGTGACCCGGGGAGCTTCGGTGGCCGGTCAGCCGGCCGATCCCGCCGGCGTCGCGGCCGGCAGCGGCCCCGCCTCCGACGGCGGCCTCGCCTCGGGCAACGGCGTCAGGAACGGCAGCCGGGTGGCCGCCGCCGGGCGGGTCGCCGCGAGGGCGGTGAGCACGCCGGCGGTGCCGGTGGCCAGGTCCATGGAGAGCCGCAGCAACTGGTCGCCGGGGAAGGCGGTCAGCCCCCGGTACGGCAGGGCGTGCCAGCTCAGCAACCGGGCTTGCTGCCGTGCCGGGTCGTACTCGCCCCGCCCGGCCAGGTAGGTGACGATCCCCGCCCGGCCGGCGAAGAGGCCGGACTGGGCGTAGAACGGGGAGTCGGCGCAGCGCCGGATCGCCGCCGCCGCGGTCTCGAACCGCTGGTCCGGGCGGTGGCGCAGGTACTGGTCGAGCACCAGGCCGATGCCGACACTGCCCTCGGCGAGGTACGGCATGGTCCGCCAGCCCTCGTTGACCTCCAGGTGGCCGGCGTCGCGCTGCACGCATCGGCGCAGGTCCTGGCGCAGCGCGGTGGCGGCGTGGTCGAGCAGCACCGGGTCGTGGTCGAGCTCGTACCTGCGCAGCAGCATCAGCGCCACCCCGGCCCCGCCGCGGGTCAGTCCCGCGTACGGGTGCCGGCCGCCGCTGACCTCGGCCACCGAGTCGACGTCGCCCAGCCGCTCGACGACCAGGTCGACCGCCTGCCGGGCGGCGTCGGCGTACCGCCGCTCGCCGGTGACCCCGGCGAAGTGGGTCAGGTTCAGCGCGACGCCCGAGAGGCCGCCCATCAGGTCGTTGCCCAGGTCCGTCCACGGCTGGTCCAGGCAGAGGTCCAGCAGCCGCAGCGCCCCGTCGCGGTGCCCGAGCCGGTCCAGCACGTACGCGATGCCGTGCAGCCCGTCGTAGAAGCCGAGCCGGCTGCCGGAGGCGGGTTCGCGTACCCGGTCGATCAGCCACCGCTCGTGCTCCGCTTCGGTGGGCGCGCCGCTCGTGTGCAACGCCCAGAGCACCCCGGCCGCACCGTGGGCGAGGTTCAGCCCGCCGTCGCTGCCCGCGAACTGCCGGATGTCGCCGGGGAAGAGCCGGTCGTCGCGGTGCGGGGTGGCGCTGGCGACGATCGCGGCGGCGAGGCGGTCGCGCAGTCCCGGCCAGTCGTCCGGGTCGATCCGGACGGCGCCACTGGTGCCCGCCGGCACCGCGACGCGTTCGTCCGGCGTCCCGGCGTGGCCGTCCGGCGCCTCGGCCCGGCCGCCGATGATCACGGCGACCGTCTCGTCGAGCAGGTCCCGGGGCACGGGGAAGTTCTCGGCCACCACGTCGGCCAGGTGCGCCGCCTTCTCCGGGGCGAGCCGCAGCATGGCCGTCAGCGGCAGGAAGAGCGCCAGCCGCAGGCAGGCCAGGGCGTAGCGGTCGACGTCGAAGCCGGTGCGGTCGCGCGGGGCGGCGAAGGCCTGGTTGCGCAGCGCCGGCCGGCCCGTCGCGTCGGCGGGCGCGGCGACCTCGAAGTCGACCAGCGTGGCGGTCCCGTCGTCGCCGACCATGATGTTGAACATGTGCAGGTCGCCGTAGACGATCCCGTGGGCGTGGATGGCGTCCACCGCCTCGGTCACCTGCCGGTGCACGTCCAACGCCCAGCCGGTGTACGCGGCCCGGTCGGCGTCGGGGTGGACCAGCGGGTAGCGCTCCACCACGAGCTGGTTGAGCGGGCGGCCCTCGACGAACGCCAGGGCCAGGAACTCGTGCCCGCCGAAGCTGAACTCGTCGTGCACCCGCACCAGGTGCGGCACGTCCGTGAGCTGCCGCAGCACCTCGGCCTCCCGCCGTAGCCGGGTCACCGCGTCCGCGCCGGTGGCGTCCAGTCCCGCGTACGGCCGGGCCTCCTTCAACACCACCCGGTCCCCGGTGCGGGTGTCCCGGGCCTCGTACAGGCCGCCGCCGTTGGAGAAGTGGATCACCTTCTCGATCCGGTACGGCAGCTCGGTGGTGCTCGCCGCGTTGCGGGCGGCCAGGTGCGGGGCGAGGAAGTCGGGCAGGGTGACCCACTCCGGCACGTGGAAGACCGGGTCGCGGCGGTCCGGCACCAGGCTGCCGCTCGCGTCCTCGATGGCCGGCACCACCTGCCCGTCCGGGGAGAGGCAGTACCGGGCGGCGAAGCCGCCGTAGCGCAGGTGGACCGGGCCGTCGCCGTAGCGCAGGTCGCTGAGGATGTACGGCCCCTGCTCGCCGTCGAGCAGCGCCGCCAGTTCCTTGGCGGTCAGCTCCAGCTCGGCGTCGTCGCGGGGGTAGACCGTGATGAACTTGCCGCTGGCGGCACGGCGGGCGTACTTGCTGTTGCGCATGAGCAGCATCCGCGGCCCGCGCAGGTGCTTGAACGGGATGCCGCGCGGCTGGCAGTAGTCCATCACCCGGGTCAGCACCCGTTCGGCGTTGTCCAGCCGGGCCGACACGTGGATCTTCCAACCCTGCTGGGGGAGCGAGCCGTCGACCGGGCCGTGGATCAGCCAGTCGTCCTTGACCTCGCACTCCCAGCCGTCCGGCACCGGGCGGTCCGTCGCGTAGCCGGCGACCACCGTGCTCGCGCTGGCCAACGAGTCGTAGAAGAGCGGATCGACCGCGCAGTACGAGTCGTACCGTTCATCCATGTCGCCTGCCTCCGCCGCCTGGTCGGTTGAGGTCCATCCTGCGGACGGCCGAGAGGCGTGCGAAGTGCGATGAGTCATCGATCGGCGGTGAGTTTCCCACCCCGAAGTCGTGACAACAGCGGAGTTTGAACTCGCGAATACCGCGTGACCAGTGCGGAGGCCGGCCGGCACCGATGGGCGGCCGGACCGCCGGCCGACACGGAACGGGGGCGGGCCGACCGGCCCGCCCCCGTCACCGTGGTACCGCTCAGTGCGCCGGCACCTGCGCGGCCGCCTCCTCCTGGGCGCGGCGCTCGTCGCCGCTGAGGGTGTGCAGCGGCTTCTCCTTGATGAACAGCACGACGACCAGCGCGAGCGCCGCGACCGGCGCGGCGACCAGGAACAGGTCGGCGGTGGCGATGCCGTACACGTCCTGCACGATGCGCAGCACCGGCTCGGGCAGGGTGGACAGGTCGGGCACCTCCGCGGAGCCGCCGCCGGTCGCCGCGGCCGGGCCGAGCTTCTCGGTCATCAGCGAGGTCACCCGGTTGGCCAGGACGGCGCCGAGCGCGCTGACCCCGATGGCCCCGCCCATGCTGCGGAAGAAGGTCAGCACGGAGGTGGCGGCGCCGAGCTCATGGGCCGGTACGTCGTTCTGCGCGGCGAGCACGAGGTTCTGCATGAGCATGCCGACGCCGATGCCCAGCACGGCCATGTAGATCGACAGGACGACCACGCTGGTGCGGGCGTCGATGGTGCCCAAAAGCAGCATCCCGACGGTCATCACCGCCGCGCCGGCCACCAGGTAGGCCTTCCACCGGCCGAACTTCGTGATGAGCTGGCCGGCGATCGTGGACGAGACGAGCAGACCGAAGATCATCGGGAGGCTCATCAGGCCCGCGACGGTCGGCGACTTGCCCAGCGAGATCTGGAAGTACTGGGACAGGAAGACGGTGCCGCCGAACATCGCGACGCCGACCAGCACGCTGGCGGCGGTGGCCAGCGAGACCGTGCGGTTGCGGAAGATGTCCAGCGGGACGATCGGCTCCGCCGCCCGCGACTCGACGAGGACCGCCAGCGCCAGCAGGACCACACCGCCGGTGACCATCGCGGCCGTCCAGCCCGAGGTCCAGGCGAACTTGTTGCCCGCCAGCGAAGACCAGATCAGCAGCGTGGAGACGCCCGAGGTGATCAGCACCGCGCCCAACCAGTCGATCTTCACCGTGCGGCGGACGACCGGCAGGTGCAGGGTGCGCTGCAGCAGGACGATGGACAGGATGGAGAACGGCACCCCGATCAGGAAGCACCACCGCCAGCCCAGCCACGACGTGTCGACGAGGAGGCCGCCGATCAGCGGACCGGCGATGGTGCCGACACCGAAGACCGCGCCGAAGATGCCGGCGTAGCGGCCCAGCTCGCGCGGCGGGATCATCGCCGCCATGACGATCGTGGCCAGCGCCGTCATGCCACCGGCGCCGATGCCCTGCACGACCCGGCTGACCAGCAGCACCTCCACGTTCGGCGTGAAGCCCGCGATCAGCGAACCCACCACGAACAGCCCCAGCGAGAGCTGGATCAGCAGCTTCTTGCTGTACAGGTCGGCCATCTTGCCCCACAGCGGCACGGTCGCCGTCATGGCGAGCAGTTCGCTGGTGACGATCCAGGTGTAGACGGTCTGGCTGCCCTGCAGATCGGCGATGATCCGCGGCAGCGCGTTCGCCACCACCGTGGAGGCGAGGATGGACACGAACATGCCCACCATCAGGCCGGAGAGGGCCTGGAGAACCTCCCGACGCGACATGCGCGTGCCGACGACCTCGGCCGGGTCGGCGGGCGGGGCGGTTGCGGTCATTGACGCTCCCTTTCGGGGTGGATCCGGATTGGCTGGCCCCGGAACGGATGCGCCGGGGCGGGGGACTGGTGGGTCAGGAGGTGGGCGACGGATCCGGCAGGCCGGCGACGACCGCGGCGAACGCCTCGTCGACGAAGTCGCGCAGTGGCCGGCCGTCGGTGTCGGCGGCCCAGCGCAGCATCGCGGTGCGGAAGGCGGCGCCGGCCACCGCGGTGACCAGCGCCGGGTGGCCGTGGTCGGGATCGACACCGAGGCGCGCGGCGATCGCTTGGATCATGGCCCGCTCGGTCTCGATGTTGCCGGCCATCAGGCGGGGCAGCAGCGCGGGATTCTGGGCGATGACCGCCAGGCGCAGCCGCCACAGCTCGCGCTCGGACTCCATCGTGTCGATCGCCTCGTCGAGGGCGAGCCGGACGGTCCGCAGCGCCGGCACCTCCGGCGCGGCGGCGACCAGCCGGGCCACGACGCGGTCGCGGTCGACCGCCAGGTCGGCGATGAGCGCCTCGTCCTTGGAGGTGAAGTAGTTGAAGAAGGTGCGCGAGGAGACGTCCGCCGCCTCGCTGATCTCCTCCACCGTCACGTGCTCCAGGCCGCGTTCGGCGACCAGCCGCAGCGCGGCGGCGGTCAGCGCTGCCCGCGTCAGCCGCTTCTTGCGGTCCCGGCGCCCGCCGGCGGCCTGTTCGGTTACGGTCACTCCGGCGACGCTACGAGGAAACTTGCGGAGCCTGCAAGTTTTTATTCTGTGAAGTGATGTTCCCGACCGGCGCCCTATGCGCCCGAGATCGGAGCGAGGCGTGGCAGTGATCGTCGGCCGCCGACGGGTCGTCGTCCCGTGACCGCCGTCGACGTGCTCGTGGTCGGGGCCGGGCCCACCGGGCTGGCCATGGCGGCGCAACTGGCCGCCTTCGGGGTGCGGGCCCGCGTGGTCGATCGCGCGGTCGACCGGGCCCACGAGTCGCGGGCGTTGGCGATTCAACCGCGCACCCTGGAGGTCCTCGCCGGCTCAGGGGTGACGGACGAGCTGCTGGCCGGCGGCAACCCCGCGGTCCGGCTGTGCCTGCACGCCCACGGCCGGGTGCGGGCGGTGCCGCTGTTCGACCTGGGCCTGGGGGACACGGCGTACCCCCATCTGCTGTTCCTGTCCCAGGCGGAGACCGAGCGCATCCTGGGCGAGCACCTGGCGGCGGCCGGGCTCGCCGTCGAGCGGGGCGTCGAGCTGGTGGGGATGAACCAGACCGGGGACGGCGTGGCGGCGACCCTGCGGCACGCCGACGGCCGCGAGGAACCGGTCTCGGCACGGTACGTGGTGGGCTGCGACGGCGCGCACAGCACCGTGCGTCACCTCGCCGGGATCGGATTCGAGGGTGGCGCGTACCCGCAGACGTTCGTCCTGGCCGACCTGGAGGCCGACGGCGTCGCCGGCGGCGCGGCGCACGCGTTCGTCTCCGGACGGGGGACGTTGTTCCTCTTCCCGCTGCGGCACCCGGCCAGCTGGCGGCTGCTGGTGATGCGTCCACCCGCCGACGCGCCTCCGCCCGAGTCGCCGGTCACCCTCGACGAGGTGCAGGTGCTCGCCGACACCTACACCGGCGCGACGGTGCGGCTGCACGACCCGGTCTGGATGACCAACTTCCGGTTGCACCACCGCGCCGCCACCCGCTACCGCTCCGGACGGGTCTTCCTGGCCGGCGACGCGGCGCACATCCACAGCCCGGCCGGCGCGCAGGGCATGAACACCGGCATCCAGGACGCGGTCAACCTCGGTTGGAAACTCGCCCACGCACTGCGCGGCGGCGCCGACCCGAGCCTGCTGGACACCTACCAGGCCGAGCGGGCGCCGGTCGGCCGGATGGTGCTGCGCTTCACCGACCGGGCCTTCACCGCGGCCACCTCCACCAACCCGGTCGTCCGCTTCGTCCGTGGCCGCCTCGCCCCCGCGCTGATCCCCGCCGTGCTCGCCCCCCGGTTCGTGCGGGCCACCGCCTTCCGCACGGTGTCGCAGCTGGGCATCGGTTACCGGCGGAGCCCGCTGTCCACCGACGGCCCTCGCCCGCCGCGCAAGGGCCCCCGGGCCGGGGACCGGCTACCCGACGCGCCGGTTCCCGGCGTCGACGGTGGCACGCTGCACCGGCTCACCGCGGCGCCCGGGTGGCATCTGCTGCTCTGCGGGCCACCGGCCGCCTGGTCGACGGGCGAGACGGCCGGACCGGCGCAGCGGTACCCCGGCCGGCTCACCGTGCACCGGCTAACCGAATCCGATACCACCGGGGGAGCGGTCCCCGCCGCCCGCGCGCTGCGCCGGCTCGGCCTCGCCCCCGGCGCCAGCGCTGCGTACCTGGTCCGCCCCGACGGCCACGTCGGCTACCGGTCGGGCGGCACGGACCTGGCGGGGTTGACGGCCTACCTGGACCGCTGGCTTCCCTCGTGACGCCGCCGCGACGCCGGTGCCCGCTGGAAGGCCTGGCGCAGCCCAACCGCCACGCCACTACGGACGCGGACCCGCTCCGGCCAGCAGCTCCGCCAGTTGGCCCAGGTCATCGAGGCGAAGGTCGCCGTCCAGCCCCTTCAGCGCGGCGGTCATCGCGCCGGCGGCCCGTCCGGCCCGCAGGCCGACGTCGGCATCCTCCACGACCAGGCACCGCGCCGGCGGGACGTCGAGCAGCTCGGCGGCGCGCAGGTAGCCCTGCGGGTCCGGCTTTCCCACCGTGACGTCCTCGACCGTGACCAGCACCGGTGCGTCGATTCCCGCCGCGCCGAGCCGGGCCTTCGCCAGCCGGCTGTCGGCGCTGGTCACCACCGCCCACGGCAGCCCGAGCCGCGCCAGCGTCTCCAGCAGCGCCGGCGCACCACGGGTGGCGGTCACGTCGGACAGGTCGTCGTACTGCAACGCCAGCTGCCAGTCCGCTGCCGCGGCCACCGCGGCGTCGTCCAGGCCCGGCAGCAGTCGCCGCACCGTGCGGTCGGCGGGACTGCCATGCGCGATTGCCAGCACCGCCTCCGGGTCGACGTCGTACTCTGCCGCCCACACCCGCCACGCCCGCTCCACCGCGGCGTCGGAGTCCACCAGAGTGCCGTCCATGTCCAACAGCACCGCACCGACCGACGACACGTCCATGCTCACCTCCCGTAATATACTCGCACGGCGAGGATAAGGTGGTGAGACCCGCTCATGGCAAGTCCTTCCCGGCACCGCGCCGAGACGGCGCGCTGGCTCACCGCGTCGCAGGTGCTGGCCACGCTGCACCGGCGTCCGGGCATCACCCGTGCCGCCATGGCCGCCGAGTTGCAGCTGACCAGCGGTTTTGCCACCGAGATCACCGCCCGGCTGCGGGACCTGCGCCTGCTCACCGAGACACCCGCGCCGGTACGGGGGCGGGGCCGGCCCACGACCGTCCTGCGACCGCATCCCGAGGGGCCGGTGGTACTCGCCGTCGACCTGCGGCAGGAGGACTGGCGACACGCCGTCGCGACCATCGACGGGCAGCTGCACGAGGTGCGGCACCGTTCCCACCGCACCCGCGAACCGGCCGCCGTGCTGGCCGCCGTACGGCACAGCGTCGAGGCGGCCCGGAAGCGGTACGGCGGGCGGCTTCGCGCGGTATCGCTGGCGGTCGCCGGCACCATCCATGACGGCCACCTCGTACAGGCCGCCACCCTCGGCTGGCGCTCGGTCGATCTCACCACCATCACCGCCGGCACGGACCTGCCGCTGCTGCTCGGCAACGACGCGACCCTCGCCGGCGTCGCCGAGGCCCGCACCGGCGCCGCCGTCGCGGCCGGCACCGCCCTGCACCTGATCGTGGGGGTCGGCATCGGCGGCACGCTCACCATCGCCGGGGTGCCGGTGACGGGCGCGCACGGCGCCGCCGGCGAGTACGGCCACCTGCCCTTCGGCGACCGGGAACAGCGCTGCCCCTGTGGCGCCCGCGGCTGCTGGGACCTCGACGTCGACGGCCGTGGCCTGGCCCGCCACCTCGGCGAATCCCCACCCGCCGACCCGCGGCGCTACGCCGGGCAGGTCCTCGACCGTTGCCCTGTGGACCCCCGCGCCCGGCGGGCGGTCCGGGCCGTCGCGACCTCCCTCGGCAGCGGCATCGCGGGTCTGGCCAACATCCACGACCCCGACCTGATCACGCTCGGCGGACTCGGCGCCGCCCTGCGGCACGCCGCCGCCGAAGCCTTCGACACCGCCTACACCGACGGTCTGATGACGCTGCACCGCGCCCGCCCACCGTCCGTCGTGGACGCCGCACACGGGGACGAGGGTTCGCTGCGCGGCGCCGCCATCGTCGGCCTCGACCACATCACCGGCCAGCGCGCCCTCGCCGAGTGGGTGCGCACCCTCGCGACACCATTTGGGGATTTGGCCCCGACGGTTTCCGGCTGATTCCCCGAGTACCACCACACTCTCCCGGCCTCGTTGAAAAGGCGATCCACCAGGCGTATGACGGAGTGGCCGGCCACGCCGGTCGATTTCGTGTCGTACGGCTGCCGTTCAATCGGCCTGCACGCGGTCGGCCGGTCTTCAGCACGGTGACGGTGCCGCACCGCGTCCCGGCGCGCGGCCCAGCTGGTCAGGTCCGCGCGGTGCGACGGGAGGCGCTGTCCGGAATGGGTGAGAGAAGGGTTGAGATCATGAGTAGACGCACCACCGGCCCAGCCGTCGAGGCCGAGGGCCTGACCAAAGCGTTCGGGGAGACCCGGGCGCTCAACGGCCTCGATCTCCAGGTCCCCGCCGGTACGGTCTACGGCCTGCTCGGCCCGAACGGTGCCGGCAAGACCACGGCGGTACGGGTGCTGGCGACGCTGCTGCGCCCCGATGGCGGCACGGCGAGAGTCTTCGGTCACGACGTGGTCGCCGACGCCGACGCGGTCCGCTCCCGGGTCAGCCTGACCGGCCAGTACGCCTCGGTGGACGAGGATCTGACCGGCACGGAGAACCTCGTGCTGCTCGGCCGCCTGCTGGGCCTGAAGAAGCCGGCGGCCCGCGAACGTGCCGAGAGCCTGCTCGCCGCGTTCGGCCTGACCGAGGCGGGCGACCGTCAGGTGAAGAAGTACTCGGGCGGCATGCGGCGGCGCATTGACATCGCGGCGAGCATCCTGAACACTCCCGACCTGCTGTTCCTGGACGAGCCGACGACCGGGCTGGACCCGCGCAGCCGCAACCAGGTCTGGGAGATCATCCGGGCCGTCGTGGCGCACGGCACGACGGTGCTGCTGACCACCCAGTACCTGGACGAGGCGGACCATCTCGCCGGCCGGATCGCGGTGATCGACCACGGCCGCGTGATCGCGGAGGGCACCCCGGGTGAGCTGAAGTCGTCGGTCGGCTCCGGCACCGTCCACCTGCGGCTGCGCGACCCGGGGCAGCGGCCCGAGGCCGAGAAGGTGCTGCAGGCGGCGCTGGGCGTTCCGGTGCAGCTCGACGCCGACCCGGTCGCGTTGACGGCCCGGGTCGGTGAGGGCGGCAGCGACCTCGACGCGAGCCGGCACGCGGCGCGCGCGCTCGGTGACCTGGCCAGCGCCGGCATCGTCGTGGACGACTTCTCCGTCGGCCAGCCGAGCCTGGACGAGGTCTTCCTGGCCCTGACCGACCATCCCGCCGCCACGGTGGACGAGCAGAACAACGAGCTGGAGGCAGCCCGATGAGCGAGACCGCCACCACCACGACCGGGCCCGCCCCGGCCGTCTACGTACCGTCCGCCGAGGCGCTGGGCACCGTGCTCGCGCCGGGCGCGCGACCGCCCCGGCCAACGGCGCTGTCGGCGTCGCTCACGTTCGGCTGGCGCGCCATGTTGAAGATCAAGCACGTGCCGGAGCAGCTGTTCGACGTGACGGCGTTCCCGATCATCATGGTGCTGATGTTCACCTACCTGTTCGGCGGCGCCCTCGCCGACAGCCCGCGGGACTACCTGCAGTTCTTCCTGCCCGGCATCATGGTGACCAGCGTCGTGATGATCACCATGTACACCGGCGTCGGTCTCAACACCGACATCGAGAAGGGGGTCTTCGACCGCTTCCGTACGCTGCCCGTCTGGCGGCCTGCCGCGCTGGTCGGCATGATCTTCGGCGACGTGCTGCGCTACGTCCTGGCGGCCCTGGTCATCCTCGGTGTGGGGCTGGCGCTGGGGTTCCGGCCCGGCGGCGGGTTGCTCGGGGTGCTGGCCGGGATCGGCCTGCTGGTGGTCTTCTCGTTCGCGTTCTCCTGGGTGTGGACGTTCTTCGGCCTGATCCTGCGCAGCGAGAAGTCCGTGATGGGAGTCAGCATGATGGTGCTGTTCCCGCTGACGTTCCTGAGCAACGTCTTCGTCGAGCCGGCCACGATGCCCGGCTGGCTTCAGGCGTTCGTCAAGGTCAACCCGGTCACGCAGCTGGTGGCATCGGTGCGTGCGGCGATGTCGGGCTCCTCCGACGCGTCGAGCATGATGTGGACGCTGCTGTGGAGCGCCGGGTTCGTCGTGGTGTTCGGCACCCTGACGATGTACCGGTACAACCGCCGCTGATCCTGACGCGACGACCGATCCCGCGCCGACCGGCCGGTGAAGGTTTTTTTCATGCATCGTGATTAACAGGAAGGCTATTGACAACGGCCGTTTCCCGGGGCGAGGGTGGGCGTGCAGTGGCCCCGCCCCACCTGGAGGTTCGATGTGCCCCATCGCCGTGCCACGCAGACGTGTCCTGCTGGCTGCCGCCGTCGCCGCAGCCACCGCCCTGCTCACCACCGGGCCGGTCACCGCCGATCCGCTCCCCGCGGGGACCTCCGCAGCCGATGACCGGCAGCAGCAGTACGCCGCCGCGGCCGCCGAGTACGGCGTGCCGGAGAGCGTGCTGCTCGCCGTGTCGTACCTGGAGTCCCGGTGGGACACCCACGCCGGGCAGCCGAGCACCAGCGGCGGCTACGGGCCGATGCACCTGACCGACGCCGCGCGGGTCGCGTCGACCCCCGCCAGCGGCCACGTCGACGAGGACGAGGACCCCCGCGGCGACGAGTCCCGCCCGCTGGCCGTCGACCCGGCGCTGGGAGCCGCGCCCAGCGGGGACAGCCTGCCGCAGGCGTCCCTGCAGACGCTCGACGCGGCGGCCGCCCTCACCGGCGTACCCGAGGAGGCGCTGCGCACCGACGCCGCCGCCAACATCCGTGGTGGCGCGGCGCTGCTGGCGTCGTACCAGCAGGAGCTCGGCGGGCCCGACGGTGCCGGCAGCGACCCGGCGGCCTGGTACGGCGCGGTGGCCCGGTACTCCGGCGCGGACACCGCGGACGCGGCGGCGGCCTTCGCCGACGAGGTGTACGACCAGCTCGGGCTCGGCGCCAGCCGGACGACCGACGACGGCCACCGGGTGACCCTCGCCGCCCGGGCGGTAACGCCGGACGAATCCGGCCTGCACCGGCTCGGGCTGCGCCGCGCCGAGCGGCCGGACGGCCTGGAGTGCCCGGTCCGCCTCGCCTGCGAGTGGCTCCCCGCCCCCTACGAGAAGTACGGCCCGAACCCGGGCGACTACGGCAACCACGACCTCGGTGACCGGCCGGCTCAACAGAAGATCGAGTACATCGTCATCCACGACACCGAGGGCTACTTCGGCCCGAGCGTGAAGCTGGTCCAGACGAAGACCTACCTGGGCTGGCACTACACGCTGCGTTCGGTGGACGGCTACGTCGCCCAGCACATCAAGGCCGAGAACGTCGGCTGGCACGCGGGCAACTGGTACGTCAACGCCAAGTCCATCGGCGTCGAGCACGAGGGCTTCGCCGGCCACGGCACCTGGTACACCGAGGCGATGTACCGGACCTCGGCCAAGCTGGTCCGGCACCTGGCGCTGCGGTTCGGCATCCCGCTGGACCGCCAGCACATCCTCGGCCACGACAACGTCCCCGGCACCACCGCCGGGAACGTGGCCGGCATGCACTGGGACCCGGGCCCCTACTGGGACTGGTCGCACTACTTCGAGCTGATGAAGGCGCCGTTCCACTCGACCGGCACCCCGCACACCGGCCTGGTCACCATCGATCCGGAATTCGCCACCAACCAGCCGGCCTTCATCGGCTGCAACCGGCAGCCGCCGGGCGTGCCGACGCCGGTGCCGCCGGCCGTGCCCTGCCCGCTGCGCGGCTCGTCCTCGGTCATCCTGCGCACCGCCCCCAGCCTCGACGCGCCGCTGGTCAATGACCGGGGGCTGCGGCCGAACGGCACGCCGGACACCATGTACATCTCCGACCACGGCGCCCGCGCCTCGGCCGGCCAGACCTACGCCCTCGCCGGCGTCCAGGGCGACTGGACCGCCATCTGGTACCTCGGCCAGAAGGCGTGGTTCCTCAACCCGCCGTCGGCCCCCACGGCGAAGTGGGCGGCGGGCTTCGTGGTGACGCCGAAGCCGGGTAAGGCCACCATCCCGGTGTACGGCCGGGCCTACCCCGAGCGGGCCGCCTACCCGGCCACCATCCCGTACCAGCCGATCTCGCCGTTGCAGTACACCTTCGCGGCGGGCCAGCGGTACGCCCTCGGCGGGGTCCTGCCGGGCGAGTACTACCGCGCCGTCTCCTTCGACGGCTCGGCGCCGGGCGACCGGACGGTGGTCCGCGGCGCGAACAGGTACGTGCAGATCCAGTTCGGCCACCGGGTGATGTACGCGAACCTGGACGATGTCCTCGTCCTGCCCGCCGCGGTGGGCGCGTCCGGGTAGCCGTTCCCGGCGCACTTCGCGATCAAGGCCGTTACCCGCGCAGACGCGGGTAACGGCCTTGATCTGGTGCGGTATCCGGACCGACCTACCCGAGCTGCGGGACAGGTGCTCCGGTGCTCGCGAGGCCGAGCCGGGCGACCGCCGCCGTGACGAGCTCGTCCGGAGGCAGCGCGACGTCGAGGACCACCCCGGACTCGTCCGGGCGCAGCGGCTCCAGGATCGCCGTCTGGGAATCCAGCAGGCTCGCCGGCATGTAGTGCCCGGCACGCCGGGACATCCGGTCCCGGATCACCTGCGCCGGCCCGTCCAGGTGGACGAAGTCCAGGTTCGGCGGCCCCTGCCGCAGCAGGTCCCGGTAGGACCGCTTCAGCGCGGAGCAGGCCAGCACCGTCGACACTCCTTCGGCGTGGCGGGCGGCCATCCACGCGGCGAGGTCGCGCAGCCAGGGCCAGCGGGCCGCGTCGTCCAGCGGTACGCCCGAGCGCATCCGCGCCACGTTGGCCTCGGAGTGGAACTCGTCCGCCTCGGCGAACGTCAGCCCGGTCAGCTCGCTGATTCCCCTGGCCACGGTCGTCTTGCCGGCACCGGACACGCCCATCACGACGACGTGCCGGGTCGGCCGCGGGTCGCCGTGGGCGCGACGCCCGTCACCAGTCATGGACGGTGCCGTCCTTGAGCCGGTTGAACGGCAGGTACGCCGCCGTGTACGGGAACCGTGCGGCGGCCTGCTCGTCGAGCTCCACGCCGAGGCCCGGCTGCTCCCCAGGGTGGAGGTAGCCGTCGGCGAAGGTGAACGACTGCCGGAACACCTCGTTGGTCAGGGGCCCGTGCTGCATGTACTCCTGGATGCCGAAGTTGTGGATGGCGAGGTCGAGGTGGAGCGCGGCCGCCATGCCGACCGGTGAGATGTCCGTCGGACCGTGGATACCGGACTTGATCTGGTACTGCGCGGCGAAGTCGAGGAGCTTGCGCATGGCCGTGATGCCCCCGGTGTGGGTGACGGCGGACCGCACGTAGTCGATGAGCTGTTCCCGGATGAGCGTCTGGTAGTCCCAGACCGTGTTGAAGACCTCGCCGATGGCCAGCGGCGTGACGGTGTGCTGGCGGACCAGCCGCAGCGCCTCCTGGTTCTCCGCCGGCGTGCAGTCCTCCAGCCAGAACAGGTCGTACGGTTCGAGGTCCTTGCCGAGCCGGGCGGCCTGGATCGGGGTCATCCGGTGATGGCCGTCGTGCAGCAGCGGCAGTTCGGGGCCGAACTCGTTGCGTACCGCCTCGAAGACGCCGGGGAGGTGGCGCAGGTAGGCCCGGGTGTCCCAGTCCTCCTCGGCCGGCAGCGGGGTGCGCTGCGCCGGTTCGTAGTCGTAGCGCTTGCCGTCGGGGCTGGGCTGCGCGGCGACCCCGTACACGGCGTTGATCCCCGGCACGGAGGTCTGCACCCGGATCGACCGGTAGCCGAGCTCGAGGTGGTTGCGGATCGAGTCGAACAGCTCGGGGATGTCCCGCCCGGAGGCGTGCCCGTACGCCATGACGCCGGTCCGCGACGCACCGCCGAGCAACTGGTAGAGGGGCATTCCGGCGGCCTTCGCCTTGATGTCCCAGAGCGCGACGTCGACGGCCGCGATCGCCGCCATGGTCACCGGTCCGCGCCGCCAGTACGCCGAGCGGTACAGGAACTGCCAGGTGTCCTCGATGCGGTGCGGGTCCCGCCCGATCAGCAGCGGGACGACGTGGTCGGCCAGGTACGAGGCGACCGCCAGTTCCCGCCCGTTGAGGGTGCCGTCGCCCAGGCCGGTGAGCCCGTCGGCTGTGGTGATCTTCAGGGTGACGAAGTTGCGGTCGGGGCTGGTGACGATGACGTCCGCTGCGACAATCTTCACGGGGTGCCTTTCTCAGGTGGTGCTCAGCGAAGGGTGTTTCCGGTCTCGTGACCGTCGAGAAGGGACAGCTCGTCGCGGCGGGGCAGCCCCTCCCAGTCGCCGTGACCGGCGACCGCGAAGGCGCCGAGGGTCACCGCGCGGCGCAGGCGGCCGGCCAGGTCGAGTCCGTCGAGGTGCCCGGAGAGGTAGCCGGCGGTGAACGCGTCGCCCGCGCCGACGGTGTCCACCGCGGTCACGCGCACCGCCGCGACCTGCCGCACGCCGTCGCGGGTGTACGCCCGGGCGCCGTCGGCGCCCAGCTTGACCAGTACGGTCTCCACTCCGCGCGCCAGCAGGCCCGCCACGATCGTGGACTCGTCCGATCCCGGTTCGCCGACGAGGTCCAGCTCGTCGGCGGAGGCGATGACGAGCGACGCGTGGGCGGCCAGCGGGGCCAGCACGGCGCGGGCGGCTTCCCGCGTCCAGAGCCGGGTCCGGTGGTTGACGTCGAGGCTGACGAGCATCCCGGACCGGGAGCCGGTCTCGGCCGCCCACCGGGTGGCCTCGCGGGCGCTGTCGGAGAGGGCCGGGGTGATCCCGGTCAGGTGCAGCATCCGGGCGCCGTCGGCGATCGGCTTGGCCAGGTCCGCCACGCGCAGGGCCGATCCGGCCGAGCCCGCCCGGTGGTAGCGCACCCGGGTCAGGTCGGCGGTGCGCCGTTCCAGGAACAGCAGACCGGCGGGCCGGTCGGCGTCCCTGGTCACGTCGTCCACGCCGACGCCCTCGGCGCGCAACTGCCGCAGCACGTACTCGCCCAGTTCGTCGTCGCTGACCCGGCCCACCCACGCGACCCGGTGCCCGAGCCGGGCCAGGCCGATCGCGACGTTGGACTCCGCCCCGGCCAGGTGCATGGTCAGCGCGCCCCCGGCGGCCAGCGGGCCGGACGCCCGCAGCGACACCAGCGCCTCGCCGAAGGTGAGCAGGTCGACCGCGGTCATGAGGCCGGCGGGCGGGCGGCCGCCGCCAGGTAGGCCCGCGCCCGGTGGCGCAGCCCGTCGAGGTCACCGCCGGAGGCGGCGTCCCCGACCAGCGGGCCGCCGAGGCCGACGGCGATCGCCCCGGCGCTCAGATAGGCGGGCATCTCGGCCAGGCCCACCCCGCCGACCGCGACGAACGCAATGTCCGGGAACGGGTCGCGCAGCGCTTTCAGGTACGCCGGGCCGCCGAGGGACGCCGGGAAGAGCTTCACGGCGGACGCCCCCATCCGCACGGCCGTGTACGCCTCCGTCGGGGTGAGCGCCCCGGCGGCGACCGGGAGTCCGCGACGCACCGCCTCGGGGATGGACTCGACGACGGCCGGGGTGACGATGAACTGCGCGCCGGCGGCGAGCACGTCGGCGACGTCGCCGGCGGTCAGCACCGTCCCCGCGCCGACCAGCGCTCCGGCGGGCGCGGCCGAGCGGATGGCCTCGATGGCGTGCAGTGCGCCGGGCGTCGTGAGCGCCACCTCGACGACGCGGACGCCCTCTTCCAGCAGGGCGATGCCGGTGGCGACCGCGGCGGCGGTGTCGGTGCCGCGGATGACCGCCAGGACGCGGGCCGCGGCGAGTTCGGTGGTCAGGTCGAGGGTCATGGTCACCATTCCGCGTAGGAGCCGTCGGGGTGCCGCCACATCGGGCTGCGCCAGGCGTGGCCGCGCTTGTCGGCCGCGCGTACCGCCTGCTCGTCGATCTCGATGCCCAGCCCCGGCGCGGTGAGCCGCTCGACGTGCCCGTCGACGAAGGTCAGCGGCGTCTTGTCCAGGCAGTAGTCGAGCACCTCGGCGCCGAGGTTGTAGTGGATGCCGATGCTCTGTTCCTGGATCAGGTAGTTGGGCGTGGCGAAGCCGACCTGCAGGCAGGCGGCCAGGGCGATCGGCCCGAGCGGGCAGTGCGGGGCGAGCTGCACGTCGTAGACCTCGGCGAGCGCGGCGATCTTGCGTACCTCGGTGATGCCGCCGGCGTGCGAGAGGTCCGGTTGGGCGACCGCGATGCCGGCCTGGAGGACGGGCAGGAACTCCTGCCGGCTGTAGAGCCGCTCGCCGGTCGACACCGGGGTGGTGGTGGACCGGACGAACTCGCCGATGAGGTGGGAGTTCTCCGGCACGACCGGCTCCTCGAGGAACAGCGGCCGGTACGGCTCCAGCAGCGGTGCGACGCGGCGGGCGTTGGCGAGGGTGAACCGGCCGTGGAAGTCGACGGCGACGTCACGCTCGTCGCCGAGCACCTCGCGGGCGGCGGCCACCCGCTGGACCACCGCGTCCAGTTCGGCGACCGACGCGATCGGGCTCATCCGCCCGGAGGCGTTCATCTTGACGGCGGTCAGGCCCGCCGCCACCTGCGCGGCGATGTGGTCGCGGACCTCGTTCGGCTCGTCGCCGCCGACCCAGCCGTAGACCCGGATCCGGTCGCGGACGGGCCCGCCGAGCAGTTGGTGCACCGGTGCCCCGTACCGCTTGCCGGCGATGTCCCAGAGCGCCTGGTCGAGGCCGGCCACGGCGCTGGCCAGGATCGGGCCGCCCCGGTAGAACGAGCCCTTGGTCATGACCTGCCAGTGGTCCTCGATCCGCAGCGCGTCCCGGCCGATCAGGAGTTCACCGAGCTGCTCGACGGCGGCCCGGACGGTTTCGGAGCGACCCTCGCAGGTCGCCTCGCCCCAGCCGACGATCCCGGATCCGGTCTCGACGCGGACGAAGAGCCAGCGGGGGGCGACGAGGAACGTCTCGATGCGGGCGATTGTCGTCATGGTGTCCTCAGCCCTTCGTCGCGCCGGCGGTGAGCCCGGAGACGACGTACTTCTGCACGAACAGGGCGATCAGCATGATCGGCACGGTGACGACGGTGGCCGCCGCCATCAGGCCGCCCCAGTCGATGCTGGCGTAGCCGACGAAGTCGAAGATCGCGACGGGCAGGGTCTTGGTGTCGGCGCCGGAGAGCACCAGGGCGAACATGAAGTTGTTCCAGGAGAAGATGAAGGACAGGATGCCGGCGGTGGCCACGCCCGGCACCGAGAGCGGCAGCGTGATCCGGCGGAACGCGCCGATGTGGGTCAGCCCGTCCACGAGCGCCGCCTCCTCGAGTTCGAGGGGGAGGCCGTCGAAGTAGCCCATCATGATGTAGACCACCAGCGGCAGCGACACGAACATGTGGCTGAGGACGAGCACGCCGAACCCGCCGACCATCTGCAGGTTGGAGAAGACGTAGTACCAGGGCACCAGGAGCGAGACGCCGGGGATGACCCGCGCCATGAGCACCACCAGCGCCGACTTGCGCATGTTGAAGCGGCTCATCGAGTAGGCCGCCGGCACGCCGAGCAGCAGGGAGAGCGCGGTGGCCGCGAAGGCCACCCACAGGCTGTTGCCGATGAACTGGACGTAGTTCGCCTGCTTCAGGACGTTGGCGTAGTTGTCCACGGTGGGCGAGAAGACGACCGCCTTGCCCGTGTCGTAGATGTCGACGTTGGTCTTGAACGACGCGGCGATCATCCAGAACAGCGGTGCGAGCAGCGCGATCACCACGACGGCGAGCGCCACGAAGCGGAAGATCCGGTAGGCGGAGCGGGCCTTCATCGCTGCGCCTCCTTCCTGCGGGACGTCAGGGCCCACATCGACCCGATGATGATCAGGAAGAAGATGATGAGGACCGTCGATGAGATGCCGTACTCGTTGTAGTCGAAGCTCAGGCCGTAGGCGTACACGTTGAGCGTCTCGACCTCGTGGAACGAGCCGCCGCCGCGGCCCTTGGTGGCGTAGAGGATGTCGAAGGTCTTCAGCGCGTCGATGCCGCGCAGCAGGATCGCGACGATCACGGTGGGCATCACCAGCGGCAGGGTGACGTGCCGGAACCGCTGCCAGCTGCTGGCGCCGTCGATGCGCGCCGCCTCCTGGGGCTCGTCGGAGAGCGAGGTCAGGCCCGCGAGCAGGATCAGCACGACCATCGGCGTCCACTGCCACACGTCGATGAAGATCGTCGTGGGCAGCGCCGAGTGCTGGCCGGCGAGCCACGGCTGGGGTCCGATGCCGAACCAGCCGAGCAGCTGGTTGGCCATCCCGATGTTCGGGTCGAAGATGAGCCGCCACATCATGCCGACCGCGACCGGGGTGGCGACCAGCGGCATCAGGATGGCGACCCGGACCCACTTCTGGCCCCGGAACGGTCGCCACAGCAGCAGCGCGACGGCCATGCCGAGGACGACCTCGAACACCAGCGCGACGACGGTGAACGCGGCGGTCCGCCCGACGGCGGGCCAGAACCGCTCGGTGTCCGAGAGCACCTCGACGTAGTTCTGGAAGCCCACGAACTCCGACTCGGCCCGCACCGAACCCTCGGCGTCGGTCAGGCTCAGATAGCCGGTCCAGGCCAGCGGGAAGACGATCAGCGCGGCGACGAACACCATGGCGGGCGCCGCGAAGAGCCACTTGCGATGCTCGTTGGCCCAGCGGGCCCAGCCGGGCGTGTCGGGTGTGACGGAGGCGTCGGGGGGTCTGGTGCGGGTGGTGACTGTTGCCATGAGATCTCCGGGGTGGGCGGGCCGGGCGGGGGAGTCAGGGTGGCGGAGCCGGACGGCGCCGCCACCCCGCGCTCGGCTTTACTTGGCCTCGTCGTCCAGGAACTTCTGGAATGCCGTGTTGGCGGTCTCGGCCGCGGCCGCCGCGTCCTTGCCGGCGATGGCGTCGACGATCGGCTGGCCGACGATCTCCCGGGCCTGGGCGACCTTGTTGACCAGCGGGCGGTCGTGCCCGATGCCGTCCTTGGTGCTGGCCGCGATGGCCTCGACGAGGTCCTTCGGGTAGGACGCGGTGCCCTCCGGGTTGGCCCAGACCGAGGTACGCGCGCTCGGCACGCCGGCCTTCTGCTGCGCGAGCGTCTGCTCCTTGCCGGTCGCCCACTCGACGAACTTCCAGGCGTTGCTCTGGTTCTTCGAGCCGTCGCTGACGCCCAGCGCCCAGGAGGGGATGTTGTAGGGCTTCGAACCGGCCGGGCCGGCCGGGAACGGCGCGAAGCCGACGGTGTCGGCGACCTTCGACTTGGTCGGGTCGGTGGCGTTCTTGTAGAGCGAGTTGGCCTCGGTGTAGAAGGCGGCCTTGCCCTGGGTGAAGATGGCCATCGCCTCCGGCCAGCTCATGTCGGTGCTGACGTTCGCCGGGCCCTGGTCCTTGATGAGCCCGCCGTAGTACGCGTACGCCTGCTTGGCCTGCTCGGTGTTGACGGTGGCCTTGCCGCTGCTGTCGACGAAGTCACCGCCGAAGCTGTAGAGGAAGCTGGAGAACTGGGTGACCGCCGGCGACTTGCCGGTACGGGCGACGAAGCCGGCGACGCTCGGGTCGGCCGCCTTGATCTTCGTGGCCGCCGCCTTGAGCTCGTCGAGCGTCTTCGGCGGGGCGGTCAGCCCGGCCTTGGCCAGCAGGTCCTTGCGGTAGTACAGGACCTCCTGCTCGGTGATGATCGGAACGCCGACCGGCTTGCCCTCGTACGAGGTGGCCTGCACCGGGCCGGCCTGGAAGTCGCTGAAGTCCCAGTCCTTGTTGGACTTGACCTCGTCGGACAGGTCGGCGAGGTACTTGTTCTTGGCGAACAGCTTCCCCTCCTGCAGGGGGCGGTACATCATCACGTCGATGTCGCTGGAGCCCGCGTTCAGCTTGACGTTGTACTGGTCGGAGAGCTGGTCCTCGCCGAGCTGGGTGAGCTCGACCTTGAGCCCGGTCTGCTTCTCGAACTCGGGCAGGGCCTTCTTGATGTTCTCCGTCCACACGTGGTTGGCCAGGGTCACGCGCACTGTCTTGGTGGCGCCGCTGTCCTCACCGCCGCCGCACGCGCTGAGGCCCATGGCGGCAACCACGGCCAGAGAAGTTCCGATTATCGATCGACGCCGCACGTCCATCTCTCCTTCTGTGGTGGCCGCCGCCCGGGGGAGGAGCGCCACATCGTTGTAACGTCCGCTTAACGACCGGATGTTAGGCCCAAAAAGCTGACTTATTCAAGAGGTGATCTCTAACTGATATGCTCCGAACCGTGGATCAGTCCTCCCCAGGGGTCGCACCCGTCCAGCACGCCCCTGCCGAGGCCGGGCTGCACGCCCGCGTTCTCGACCACCTCGGCACCGCCATCTGCGGCGGCGAGGTGGCCGCCGGATCCGTCCTCAACATCGACGACCTCGTCGAGCGGTACGCCGTGTCCCGCTCGGTGATCCGCGAGGTCCTGCGGGTGCTCGCGTCCATGGGATTCGTCGAGACCCGGCGCCGGGTCGGGGTCATGATCCGACCGGCCGGGGCGTGGAACGTCTTCGATCCGCAGGTGATCCGCTGGCGGCTCGCCTCGGCCGGCCGCATGGCGCAGATGCGCTCGATTACCGAACTGCGGACCGCCGTCGAGCCGCACGCCGCGTGGCTGGCCGCCGGCCGCGTCGACCACGACGAGGCGAGCGACCTGGTCGGGCTCGCCGCCAAGATGTGGGCCGCCGGGAAGGCCGGTGACGAGGAGCGCTTCCTCAGCCTGGACATCGAGTTCCACCGGCGGGTGCTGGTCGCTTCCGGCAACGAGATGTTCGTGAAACTCCAGGAACTGGTCGCCGAGGTGCTCACCGGCCGACACCACTACCACCTGATGCCGCACTACCCCGACGAGCAGGCGCTGCAACTGCACGCCGACGTCGCCCAGGCGATCCAGCGACGCGACGGCGAACGGGCCCGGGACGCCATGGTGCGGATCATGGAGCAGGCGTTCGACGAGATGAAGTCGATGTGGGAGCAGACCGGCGAGCCCGGTCAGGGCTGACTCCGCTGAGCCCTGGCGTCCATATCGCCGGGGGTATGACCCAGGGGATAGGGCAGGCTGATCGATTCATATCAATATGATGTCCGCATCCCTGAATCAGGTGCGCTCCTCACGAGGCGTGCCGGTCGGAATGCGGAGGACCACATGCTTCGTTGGCGCACCCTCACCGGCCTGCTGGCCGCCGCGTTGGCCGCGGTGACCGCGGGCAGCCTCAGCCTCGCCGCGCCCGCCGCCGCGGCCGAGCCCACGCCCACCCCGTACGTCGTCGGCGGCACCCGCGCCGCCCAGGGGGAGTTCCCGTTCATGGTGCGACTCTCGATGGGCTGCGGCGGAGCCCTGTACAGCCCGCGACTGGTGCTCACGGCCGCGCACTGCGTGGGCCGCACGGGCACCAACACCAGCATCACCGCGACGCTCGGGGTGGTCGACCTGCAGTCGTCCAGCCGGATCACCGTCCGGTCGAACTACGTCTACCGCGCGCCCGGCTACAACGGCAACGGCAAGGACTGGGCGCTGATCAGGCTGGCCACCCCGGTCACCGGGCTGAGCACCCTGCCGATCGCCAGCACCACCGCCTATGACAACGGCACGTTCACCGTCGCCGGCTGGGGCGCGGCGCGTGAGGGCGGCTCCCAGCAGCGATACCTGCTCAAGGCGACCGTGCCGTTCGTGAGCGACTCCACCTGCAACGCCAACTACGGCGGCCAGATCATCGTCGCCGAGGAGATCTGCGCCGGGTACGCCAGCGGCGGCACGGACACCTGCCAGGGCGACTCGGGCGGCCCGATGTTCCGCCGCGACGCCAGCAACGCGTGGATCCAGGTCGGCATCGTCAGCTGGGGCAACGGCTGTGCCCGGCCCAACTACCCGGGCGTCTACACCCAGGTGAGCTACTTCTCCTCGTCGATCGCCTCGGCCGCCGCCAGTCTCGGCGGCTGACCGTACGCCGCCGGTCTCGGCGGCTGACCGTACGACCCTCGCGGCCCGGCTGACGACCAGCCGGGCCGCCGGCGTGCCGGCGCAGGTGTCACCGGACTGTCACAGGAGACGCACAGATTCCGCCGCGCGGTGACGCTGGGGTGACGCGGATTTGCGCAGACTTCCAGCTGAGGCGAGCGATCCACGGGTCACCCGAGGCCCCTTTCACCGGTCCAACCGGCGGTCGGTCGGCTCCGACAAGGCCTTCGCCGCCCATGGTCCCCTGGTGCAGGGAGTCGATCGTGAACTGTGACAAGAGCACACGGTTGTCCACGGCAGGGGGCAGCACACCACAGCCGGTGTCCGACGCCGAGCCGACGGTCCGCCTCCTGCTGCTCGGCGGCTTCCGGCTGCTGCACGGCAGGCGGCCGGTGGTGGTGCCGCGCGGCCTGCAACGCACCATCGCGCTGATCGGGCTGCGCCCGGGCGCGACCCGCGCCCAACTGGCCGGCCTGCTCTGGCCGGGGGTGCCTGAGGAGCGCGCCCTGTCCTCGTTGCGGACCGCGCTGTGGCGGCTGCGCCGGGACCCGGTCTGCCAGGTGATCACCGACGGCGACACGGTCCGGTTGCACCCGACGGTCGACGTGGACGTCGACGAGCTGGCTCGGGCCGACGCCCGGGTGAGCCAGGGTGGCGATCCCCGGCCGGCGGCGGCGGTCCTCGCCGCCGGGCGCCACGACCTGCTGCCCGGCTGGTACGACGACTGGGTCCTGCTGGAGCGGGAACGGCTCAGACAGTTGCGGCTGCACCTGCTGGACGAGATGGCCGGGGCCCACCTGCGCGCCGGCGAGCACGGGGAGGCGTTGCAGGCCGCGCTCGAGGCGATGGCGGCCGAACCGTTGCGGGAGACCCCGCACCGGCTGGTGGTCCAGACGCACCTGGCGGAGGGCAACGCGTACGAGGCGCTGCACGCCTACTTCGTCTACCGGGACCTCCTGCGGCGCGAGTTGCAGCTGGAACCGTCGGCGGCGATGCGCGCGCTGATCAGCGAGGTGCTCGCGTCCCACGACCGGCCGAGGCAAGCCCCGGTCCCAGGGGCGCGCGGTGTCCCGCGACTCGTGCCCGGCCCGGCCGGCGACCGCGCCACCGTGCGCGCCCACCCCGGCCCGCCGAACCTGCTCCCCGCGCCCACGGCGGGCCACCCGCCGGCGCGGGCGCCACTGCTCCGCGGGCCCGTCCCCAGCCCGTCAACGCGACCGGACCCGGCGCCGGTCGCCGGTGACGGCGGGGTGACGCGAGGTCCGGCAAGGTCGCAGGACGACGGCGTCGCGGTCCGGGCGCCGCTGGCCGGGACCTGTCACCCGGCGCAGCCGGGAGTGCCGCCGTTCGGCCCGGGCGACCGGTCGAGAAAGGACGCGCGCCGGCCGTCGTCCCGACCGTGAGGCCGGCGGACCGGCCGAGGAACCACCTCCGCGGCCCAGGAAGGAATCCGTGATGATCCGCAGAACGCTCACCGCTCGCGACTCCCGCCCGGCAACGGCCGACGTGCGCCGCACAAGGTGCCACCGCCGCACCGTCCCGCGCAGGCCGTCGAAGGAGCTTCCATGATCAGAACCATGTGCCGCATACGCGCGCGGCCGGGCTGCGAGGACGCCGTGGCAGCCGCGTGGCGAGCGGTCGCCGGGCAGGTCGGCGAGCTGCCCGGCAACCTCGTGCAGGCCCTGCTCCTCGACGCCGACGACCCGCGCTCGTTCGTCGTCGTCACCGAGTGGACCGACGAGTCCGCGCTGCGCGGCTACGAGAACGGCCCCGTCGCCGCGCGCTTCTCCGCCGCCGTCCGCCCGCTGCGGGAGCCGTCGTCGGCCGACAGCTACCAGGTGATGCGCGACCCCGGCGGGCCGGGGCGGAGCATCTTCGTTGACGTCGAGGTCACCGTGCCGGCCGCCCGGCTCGCCGAGTTCACCCGCGGCTACGCCGAGGTGAAGGCACGGATGGCGGACGTGCCCGGCTACCTGCGCGAGGACCTGCTCCGCGAGCCCGACTCGGACGTCCACCACATCTTCGCCGAATGGCGCAGCCAAGCGGAGTTCTTCCGCTGGATCGGCAACCCCGCACACGCGCAGGAGGAGGCCGGGCCGATCGCGCCGTTCCTCCTCGACTTCCGGCGCCGCCTGTTCCACAGCGCGGCTCATTCCGACACCAGGCGAGAACCGAGTACGGGCAAGGAGATCGACGTGCACACGACAACGGACGTACTCATCGTCGGAGCGGGGCCCACCGGGCTGACCGCCGCCGTCGAGCTGGCCCGGCGCGGCATCGAGTGCCGGGTGGTCGAGAAGCGGGCCACCCCGCCGGGGCAGGCCGACAAGGCGATCGGCGTGCACTGCCGCACGATGGAGATCTGGGAGAGCCAGGGCATCGTGCGCGAGGCGATGGACGCCGGGATCTGGCTGACCGGCAACATGGTGTTCGTCAACGGGGTGCAGACCCACCAGATGAGCTGGGAGCTGCCCGAGCTGCCCTACGCGCACCTCGGCCTGCCCCAGTACGAGACCGAGCGCATCCTCACCGAACGGCTGGCCACCCTCGGCGTACGCCCGCAGCGCGGTGCCGAGCTGGTCGCGTTCACCCAGGACGACGACGGCGTCCTGGCCACGCTCGCGACCGCCGCCGGCGAGGAGACGGTACGCGCCAAGTACCTCGTCGGCTGCGACGGCGCGCACAGCAAGGTACGCGAGCTGCTCGGGTTGACGTTCTCCGGCGGGCTGGGCCGGTTCCCGCAGCTCTTCATGCTCTGCGACGTGGACGTGGACTGGGACATGCCGGAGGGCCACCTGCTCCGGTTCATGCACGAGACCGACGGCCAGATGGACGGGATGCTGGTCTGCGTGCCGCTGCGCGGCGAGTCCCGGTACCGGATCGCCACCCTCGCGCCGCCCCGGTTCTTCGCGCAGACCGGCGGGCAGGACGCCCCGCCGGGGTTCAGCGAGGAACTCGCCGAACCCACCCTCGCCGACCTCCAGGTCGCGCTGGACCGGCTGGCCCCGCCCGGCACCCGCGCGTCGAACCTGCGCTGGTCGTCGGTGTTCCGGATCAGCCACGGCATCGTGGACCGGTACGGCGACGGCCGGGTGTTCGTGGCCGGCGACGCGGCCCACCTGCACCCGCCCGCGGGCGGCCAGGGCATGAACACCGGCATCCAGGACGCCTGGAACCTGGCGTGGAAACTGGCCCTGGCGGTACGCGGGATCGCCGCCCCCGGGCTGCTGGACAGCTACGAGACCGAACGGCGCCCGGAGGGCGAGGAGATCGTCGGGCGCGCGGTGCGGCTGGCCTTCACCGACGAGCTGGACCGCGACGACCTGAAGCGGCAGTTCCTCCAGGAGATGTCCATGCTGCTCAGCTACGCGGACAGCCCGCTGGTCGGCGAGTCGCTGTCCGCTCCCGACGCCCTGCGCGCCGGCCCCGGGCCCGGCGACCGCGCTCCCGACGTCGGCGGCCTGCACCGGCGGGGCGTCGGGCACCCGCTGCGCCTGCACGAGCTGACCCACGGCACCCGGCACACGCTGCTGCTCTACGCCGACAAATCCGCCGACCTGGCGGCGTCGACCGACCTGGGGAAGCTCTGCGCCGACGTCCGCCGGCAGACCTCCGGGCAGGTCGACATCTACCTGCTGCTCAGCCCGGACGCCCCGGTGCCGGCGCTGCTCGATCCGCCGGTGGTGCACGACGCCGAAGGCGGGTTCCGCGCCACCTACGGCGTTGACGGCAGCGGCCTCTACCTGATCCGCCCGGACGGGCACGTCGGGTTCCGCAGCCAGCCGATCGACGCCGACGCGCTCGGCAAGCACCTGCAACTGGTCTTCGGAGGCGCGCGATGACGACGGTACGCACCGTGCTCGCCATGCGTACCAAGGAGGGCTGCGAGGAACGGTTCGAGGCGGAGTGGCGCTCGGCGGCGGAGGCGATCCGCGCGCTGGACGGCTGCCTGAAGCAGGACCTGGTCCGCGACGCCGACGACCCGCGCAGCTACCTGATCATCAGCGACTGGGCGGACCGCGAACGGCTGGACGCCTTCGGCCGCAGCGAGCACCGGGACCGGCTGTTGCAGATGATCCGCGAGCTTCGCGAATCCGCGCAGCGGCACACCTACCAGGTTCTGCACAGCGTACGCAGCGAGCCCGAGGAGTCACGATGACCGAGGATGCGGTACCCGCGTCGGAGCTCTACACCCCCGAGTTCGCCGCCAATCCCTATCCCGCCTTCGCCCGGCTGCGGGCGGAGAAGCCGGTGTGCCCGATCAGCTCGCCGCGGTTCGACTCGTACCTGATCACCCGGTTCGACGACGCCAAGGCCGCGCTGATCGACCCCCGGCTGTCCAAGGACCTCTACGGCCCGGGCCAGGAGTACCTGCGGATCTTCGGGCCGAACTCCGAGGCGTTGAACAAGAACATGCTCAACGCGGACCCGCCCGAGCACACCAGGCTGCGCCGGATCGTGTCCCAGGCGTTCGCGCCGCGTCGGGTCGAGGCCCTGCGGCCCCGGGTGGCGGAGATCGTGGACAACCTGCTCGACAAGATCATCCCGCAGGGTCAGGCCGAGCTGATGCACGACTTCGCGATCCCGCTGCCGATGATGGTGATCAGCCACCTGCTCGGCATCCCGGAGACCGACCACGAGCGGGTCCTCGACTGGACCCAGGTGATCAGGACGTCCGGGTCGTCCGGCCGTAGTCCCGAGGAGGACCGGGCGGCCGTGCAGGAGGCCCAGCTCCGGCTGCACCACTATCTCGTCGACCTGATCCAGGCCAAACGCGCGCACCCCGGCGACGACATGATCAGCGCGCTGATCGACGCCTGCGAACACGGCCGACAGCTGTCCGAACCCGAACTGGTCACCACCACGTTCCTGCTGCTGTTCGCCGGGCACCAGACCACCGCGGACTTCCTCGGCAACGCCACCGTGGCGCTGCTGACCAATCCCGACCAGCTCGACCTGCTGCGCGCCAAGCCGGAACTGCTGCCCTCGGCGATCGAGGAGCTGCTGAGGTTCGACGGCCCGCTGCCGGTCGCCAGTCCCCGGATCGCCACCGAGGACGTCGAGTACCAGGGCGTCCGCATCCCGCGCGGGTCGATCGTCGGCGTCGTGATCAACGCGGCGAACCACGACCCGGCCCACTTCGTCGACCCGGACCGGCTGGACCTGCGCCGGGTGCGGGGCCCGCACATCGGCTTCGGCCACGGCGTCCACTACTGCCTCGGCGTCTCACTGGCCCGGATGGAGGCACAGATCGCCATCGAGGCGCTGCTGCGCCGGCTACCGGACCTGCGGCTCGGGGTGCCGGTCTCCCAGCTGCGCCGGCTGCCGGCCGGGTCGCCGTTCCGTGGCCTGCTGGAGCTTCCGGTCGAGTTCACCGCCTGGGACGCCGGATCGCCCTCCCCGATCGGCGGGGACGCGGGAGCGCCGTCCCCGATCGGCCACCAGAGATCACCGTCCACGCAAGCACCCGTCCACACACCCGAGGAGCGGTAATGGTCTTCCGAAACGTGATCGTCTGCCACATGGTTCCGGGCAGCGACGACATCGTCGGTGATGTCTTCGGCTACTACGACAAGTCGACCCGACCGCAGGACCTCGGCGTGATCGGGCGCCGGCTGCTGTCCTTCCACGACCTCTACATCCACGTGATCGAACGCAGGGAGGACCCGCGGATCTCCGGCCAGACCCGGGGACTGCCGGCGTTCCAGAAGATCGCCGAGGCCATCGCCCCGTACGTGACGCCGTACCCGAAATACTGGAAGAACCCCTCCGACTCCGTCGCCAAGGAGTTCTACAGCTGGGTCCCCGACGAGGACCCGGCGCCGGAGTCGGCCGACCGGAACCTCACCGTCATCATCGGACGGATCAAGCCCGGCGCGGAGCCCGACGTCGCGCGCATCTTCGGCGAGTCCGACGCCGGGTCGCTGCCGGTCCAGCTCGGCGTCACCGGGCGCTGGCTGTACTCGATCGACGACGTCTACGTGCACCTGTTGGAACGCACCGACGCGGCGGCCGCCGACGGCGCGGGGCAGGACCACGAGCAGCCGGTGTTCGCCAAGATCATGGCGGAGCTGAGCCCGTACATCAGCCCGTACAACCCGGCGACCTGGCGTGGGCCGGAGGACTCGGTGGCCAAGGAGTTCTACCGCTGGCAGGCCGAGGACTGACGCCTTCGGTGGCGGTCGCCGTGACGCCACGGCGACCGCCACCCTTCAGGGAGTGGAGGTGGGGGTCGGGGTGGCCGCACCGATCACGCCGCCGAAGAAGACCATGACGGTGAGCGCGACCGCCGGGGCGACGAAGACGTAGCCGAGCACCAGCCCGGCGACGGCCATGCCGCGCCCGGACTTCAGACCGTCGCGGGTCTCGTGCAGCCCGATGTGCCCGAGGATGACGGCGAGCAGGCAGGGAAGGCCGAACACACACCATCCGCCGAGCACGCCGACGATGCCGAGCACCATCGCGGCGGTGGCGCTGCCGGACGTGGGCAGCGCCGCGACCAGCAGCGGCGTCGGATACGGCACCGCCGGCGGATACGGCACGGCCGGCGGGTAGGGCCGGGCAGGCTCGTGGCCGGGCTGGGGGTAGGTCATCGTCGGGATTCCTGTCCTTGGTCGAGTCGGTGCAGCAGGGCGGCGACCTCGCTGTGCAGGCGGCGCAGCTCCGCCGCCGTCGGGGCCAGCTCGTAGCAGTGGTGGTGGGTGGCGGCCGACAGCGTCGACCAGGCGTAGGTAATCCGGCGGGCCACCTCGGCGCCCGGCCCGAGCCGACCGCGCAGCATCAGCTGCTTGGCCCGGCCCTGCCGGCACGCCGCCACGGCCGGCCGGACCCGCCGCCAGTAGTCGTCGATGCCGCCTTCGAGGGCGAGGCGGATCAGGCAGGCGCAGGCCCGCGGCCACCAGCCGGCGGTCACCGCCGAGGTGCCGAGCGGGCCGGCGCCGCGCAGCAGCTGATCGGCCGCCGCCAGGCAGCGGCGGGGCGTCGGCGCGGTCACGCCAGCACCTTCGCCAGGGCGCGGGCGTCCGTGACCAGGCCGGGCAGGTCCGCCAGGTACGCCCCGTGCACGCCCTCCCGGCAGGCCCGGTACGCGCCGACCGCCCAGCCGCCGTGGCGTCCCAGCCAACCGAGCACGTCGCCACCGCGGTCCGCGTCGTCGAAGACGGCCAACGCCACGATCGTGGTCAGCCGGCGGGACGCGTCGACGATCGCCGCCTCGATGTCGTCATGGGGCACGCCCCGGGTCACCCGGACCCGCCACACCCGCAGGTGGCAGGCCGCCTCGATCGCCGACCGGCACAGCTCCGCCACCACCGGACCCCGTACGTCGGCGGGCAGCTCGTCGTTGCGGGCCAGGGCCCACGCGTCGTCGAGATAGCGGGTGACCGGGTCGGAGCCGGGCCGCAGGGTCACCACGGACCGCTCGGCGCGCTGCACCTCCACGATCCGCGCCCGCCCCAGGTCGAGCCGACGCACCGCGTCGGGCAGCCGGGTGTCGTGGGTGAAGACCACCACCTGCCGGTCCTCGGCCAGCTCGGCGAGTACCCGGGCCAGCCCGTCCACCTTCGACGGGTCCATGCTCTGCACCGGGTCGTCGACGACGATGAACCGGAACGGGCTCTCCGGGGCACAGCTGCGCGGCAGGAACGTGGCCAGCCCGAGGGCCTGCATCTCACCCTGGCTCATCACGCCCAGCGCGGTGCCGTTGTCGGCGCCGTCCACGCTGACCGGGAAGACCACCCGCCGCCGGGTGTTCGTCCCGGCGAGGGTCATGGCGCCCAGCTCGACGTTGCTCTCCTGCCGCAGCTGCTCCCAGATCCGCTGCGAGTGCGCGGCGAACGGCGCGATCCGCTCGTCGCGGACCGCCGCGCCGGTCTCCTTCAACCAGGCGCGCGCGGCCTTCAACCGGGCCAGCGTCGCCTCCCGCGCCGCCAGCCCGCCGGCGGCGGCGACCCATTCGCGCAACTCGGCCGCCGCCGCCCGCCACCCGGTGTCGCGCTGCCGCAGGAACCCTTCGGCGTACGCACGTGCCGCGTCCGCCGCCGCCACCACCGCCGGGTACCGCGCCGCTAGGTGGTCGGCCAGGTCGGCCGGTTCCCCGGGTACGCCCCGAAGCGCGGCCACGGCCTCCCGCAGCGCCCCGAGCAGGACCTCCACTCCGTCGCCCTCGCGCGGCACCGCCGTGCCAACACCCTCGCGGAGTACCTCCGTGCCGGCCCTCTGGCGCGGCGCTTCCGCGCCGATCCCCGTGAGCGGCGACCCGGTCGGCGTGTGTGCTCGGGGGTCGTCGCGCACGGTCAGGACCTCCGTGCCGACCCCTTGCCGCAGCGCCCCCGTGCCGACGCTCGGCGGCGACCCGGTCGGCGTCTGCGATCCGGGGCCGTCGGGCACGGTCAGGTCGTCGATCAGGTGGTGCGCCTGGCGCAGCAGCGCGGTGAGCCGGGTCGCCGCGGTCTGGGCGGCGACGCTGCGCTGCCGCAGCTCGATCAGGCTCTTGGCGGCGGTCGCCCGCCAGCCACCGTCGAGGGCGCCGCTGGCGCAGACGGGACAGGGCCCGTCGCCCCGGTCGTCGTGGTGTTCGAGCGCGAGGCGGAGCAGTTCGGCGCTGCGCAGCGCCGCCCGGGACCGACCGCCGTCGTACCGGAGGGTCTCGGCCGCCGCCTCCCGCAGCTGCCCGGCCAGCCGCGTCACCTCGTCCACCGGCGGCGGGTCGAGGGCGGCGAGCTCGCGGCACAGCAGCACTGCCTCGTCGGCGGTCGCCTCGTCCGGCTCGTCGAGGATCGCCGTCAACGCCGGCAGGTCGACCGCGCCCCGGCCGCGCAGCAGCACGGCGGCCCGCCGGGCCCGGTCGTCGGCGACCCCGGCGAGCAGGTCGGCCAGGGCGGCGCGCTGTGCGCGTACCTGCTTGACGGCCGTGTCGTGCGGCCGGGCGGCGTGCATCAGACGCTGGTCGGCGTCGGTCAGCGCGTCCAGGCCGAGGATGGCGAAGAGCGCGTCGAAGAGCTGGCTCTGCGTGCCGGCGGCGAGCCGGCCCAGCTCGGCGGCGGTGAGGAACGGCCGGTACAGCTCCAGCGGGCGGGCCAGGCCCAGCTCGCCGAGGCCGTCGCGCCGGCCCCGCGCGCTGGTCACGGTCACCTCGGCGTCGGCCAGTTCACCGCCGGCGGGCCAGGCCCGCGCCACCCGGGTCGGCGTGGCCACGCCGTCGACCCGCAGCTCCACACCGATCCGGCACGGGTCCGGAACGTGCAGGTTGCGCCACCCGGTACGCCACACGCTGGTCTTGTCGGCCCAGCGGGCGCTGTCGCCGGTGAGGGCGAGTTCGACGGCCTCGGCGAAGCTCGACTTGCCGGAGCCGTTGCGGCCGACGACCAGGGTGAGGCCCGGCCCGGGCGCGATGTCGAGGGTGCGCTCCGGGCCGACGCCGCGGAACCCGGCGACGGTCACCGACTTCAGCCAGATCCGCTCCGACGGTTCGTCGTTCGTGGGGGAGTGCGGGTCGAGCCGGGTGGGGCTGCCGGCGAGGGCGGCGGTCAGGTCGTCGTCGCCGGTGAGCGCGGCGAGGACCAGTTCGGCGGTGTCGGCCGGCACGTCGCTGTCGGCGGCGAGCCGGTCGAAGATCAGCTCGATCAGGGGTGCGGTGGTGGGCTGCGCGGGGTCGGTCATGGTCGTCTCCAGGCGCGTGGTGTCCGCGGACCGACGGGTCGTCGGGCCGCCCGGGATGAGCGGTGGAAGTGGGGAGGCCGCTGTCGTCCCGGCTGGGGCGAGCAGTGGAGTCGGAGGGCGGTGGTGGCCGTTGGACGCTGTAGAGCTGATGTCGCAAACGAATCAGCGGTGCGACGTCGGGCGCCTCCGCTGCGGGCGGTGCGGGCGAGCGGTCAGAGCGTGGCGTTCGCGTGCCAGTCGTGCAGGAACGCGTCGACCAGGGCGTGCGCCCGAGGACGCAGGTCGAAGGACTCCTCCCGCCGGCGACGGGCCATGTGCGACAGGCCGTCGGCTGCCTCGTTGAGGGCGTGGCCGCTGTGCCCCTTGACGTGCGCGAACGTCAGGTCGGGGCGGCGGGCCACCTGCTCGGCGAGCCGGACCAGGGTCGGCTGGTCCGACCAACGGCGCTCCCGCAGGCTGTAGCCGGCCGGCATCGCGCCGGTCTCGCCAGCCTGCCAGCGGTGCAGGTAGCGCAGGGCGGCGAGGCAGTCCAGCAGCACCGTCATGCCCACCGGCGCCTCGTCGTACCCGGTCAGCAGGTAGTCGACCGCGCGCAGCTCATTGATCAGCACCCGGGAGGCGCCGGTCGGGTCGAGCCGGCCGATGCCCCGACCGAGCAGGCCGTAGTGGCCGTCGCTGACGACGTACCCGATGCCGCCGACGCGGCCCTTCCAGCTGGCGTCGGTCGCGGCCACCAGCGGCGCGGACGTCGTCGCCCAGCGGACCACCCGGCCGCGGCCGCGCTGCTGGTCGTCGCCGGACCGGCGGTGGATGCCGTGCTTGGCGGCCAGCCGCTCGGCGGTGTCGAGCAGCTCGCCGGCGGAGGTCAGCTCGTCGTAGTGGGCGGCGGTGAGGGCCAGGCGGACGGCGTCGCCGATGCGCTGGCAGTCATCGCAGCGGGTGGGGCGGGTGAAGGCGCGCAGGGTGAGGGCGCGGTCGTGCAGGGGAGGGGGGAGTAGGGCCAGGGTGCGGAGGAACTCATCGGGACGCACGACGCCTCCTGACGTCTCGGAGGAGTCCTAGAGGACCTTGATCGAGTTGACCATGAGCATCGGAACCGTGGTCTCGCCGCCGATCTGGGTGTCGTAGCTGAAGGAGCCGAGCACCGTGACGTTGGCGCGGAAGATGTCGTCCTCGACGAGGTTGTCGAGGTCCGACTCGGACCCGTTGAGGATCGTGTTGGTCTCGTACTCGTACTCGTCGGCCATTCGGCGGTGGGCGACGTCGGCCCGGAAGCTGTCGGTGCCGGTGGCCGCGTCAAACTGGGTGACCCGGCCGTAGACGACGTAGGTCTTGCCCATGTACGCGTCCGGGTTCTTCGCGATCAGCTTCCACTGCCGCTCGGTCAGCGCCTTGTACGACGGCGGCTTCGGCTTCGGCTTCGGCGGGGGAATGGTCCTCGTCGGCGACGGCGCGGCGCTGGTCGGGGCCGCCGTCGTGGGAGCGGCGGTGGTCGGCGCGACCGTGCTCGGGCTGGCGGACGCCATGGCGCCGGCGGCAGGCTTCGCGTCGTCGCTCGATGCACCGATAAAGGCACCACCAACGCCGAGGGCGACGACGAGGGCGACGCCACCCACCGCCCAGGCGCGGGCGTTGGAGTGCTTGGCGGGCATGGTCGGTTCGGGCGCGGTGTCGGGGGAGGTGGTCGGCTCTTGCGGTGCGGCGGGCTGCTCGGGCGTCATCGGACTCGTCCCGTCGGTCATGAAATTCTCCTGCTGTTCGAGGGCTCTTGGTCGGGCTTGTTGGGGGAGCTTGCTGTCTGCGGTCTGGTCAGGGGACGGAGAGCGTGAAGGGGGCCTTGTCCGTCTTGTCGTTAAAGCCGAAGGCATCGACCTTGTAGAGGCTCTTCTCAGGCACCTCGAACCTCAGGGCAGCGGTACAGCTGTAATCCCCGGTGTCAGCGCTGCCAGAGATCTCGCCCTCCAAGGGCAGCGACTTGGCGGCGAGGATCTCTCCATCCGGATCGGAGACGGTGAGGCTCTGGCTCGGGAACGACTTGAAGCTGTCCGCGAAGACGCAGCTGGAGCCGTCGATGTTGGCGCAGTACAACCCGTTGGTGCAGTGGACGTTCACGCTCACGCTGACCAAGGGGGGAGGCGTCGGACTGGCGGGAGCGGAGGGGGCCGTGGGTGAGATGGCGGCAGTCGGGCTGTCGTTCGTCGCTCTGCTGCAAGCCGTCAGCCAAAAGGCCGTGACGAGCAGGATGGCGCTGATCGCCTTTCTCACGAAGAGCAACCTTTCGGTGGGTTAAAACAGCGGCTCGAAGGCGGACGAATCCGGACTGCGCTGTGGCAGCAGCGCTGGAACCAGCGGGGCGGGCGGTGGCGCCCGCCCCGGGTCGAGCGGTGGATCAGGCGAGGGAGACGGTCACGCCGCCGGAGAACATCGAGTCGTGGAGCTCGAGCTTGGTGAGCTTCACGCTCTTCGGGATGTCGAATACGAACACGCCGGTCACCTGGTTGCCGGGGTTGATCTCCTCGAAGAAGGTGCTCGCCTCCTTGTTGGCGTAGAGGCCGGCCTCGGTGTCGGAGGAGTACTCGGTGCCGTCGGCGGTGTAGGCCTTCTGGCTGCTGCCGTCGAGGGTCTGCGGCTCCTTGCCGATGTTCTTGACGTTGATCGTGATCAGGCAGAACTGGCCCTGGGCCTTGTCGCCGAGCATCGAGCTGCCGACCTTCGCGACGCCGCACTTCGACGACTTGACCGTGAACTCGAACTTCCCGTCCTGGGCCGCCTGGCCGATCTTCGAGGTCTTCGCCGGCTTGTCCTCGCCCTTGGCGCCCCCGGCGTCGGCCTTGCTGCTGGTGGCGTCGTCGGCGGCGCCGGAGCCGCAGCCCAGGGCGACCAGGCCGGTGGCGATCAGGGCGAGGGTCGTGGTCTTGCGCATCGTTTCCTCCTGCTGTGAACGTGACGGCGTCAATGAGAACATCGCCTGTGAACCCTGTCAACAGACATGATGGTTGACAGGTGTGACACACTTCGGAGGTGCATGAGACACCGACCATCACGGCAGCGGAGATCGCCCGGCTCGCCGGGGTCGGTCGCGCTGCAGTCAGCAACTGGCGCAAGCGGCACCCCGACTTCCCCGCCCCGGTCGGCGGGACCCCGGCCAGTCCGGAGTTCGACCTGATCCAGGTCGAGCAGTGGCTGCGCGGGCAGGGCAAGCTCCCCGAGCTCTCACCCGTCGATCGGCTCTGGCGGCACCTCGCCCCGCCCACTGACACCGCCGCCGACGCGCTCGCCGCCGTCGGCGCCTTGCTGCTCGCCCGGCAACGCGGCGAACGCCCGTCACCCCGGCAGGTCGACCGACGGCTGGCCGACCTGCTACCCGAGATCAACGCCCTCGCCGACCACCTCGGCCCGCAGGCCGCGTTCGACGAGCTGTGGCAGCGCTTCTCCGCCCCCGGCCCCGGCCGGCCCTGGGCCACCCCCGACGACCTGGCCGACCTGATGGTCGGGCTCGCCGACGTCGGCGGCGGCGCCGTCCTCGACCCGGCCGCCGGCTCCGGCGCCACCCTGCGGGCGGCCGTCCGCGCCGGCTGCACCTCGGCGTACGGGCAGGAACTCGACGAATCCCTCGCCCGGCTGGCGGGGCTCTGGCTGGCCATGCGGGAGGTGCCCGGCGAGGTCTGCCCCGGCGACTCGCTGCGTGCCGACGCGTTCCCCCGTTCCGCGGTCGACGCGGTGGTCTGCCACCCGCCGTTCGGCGTCGCCAACTGGGGACACGACGAGCTCGGCTACGACTCTCGCTGGGAGTACGGCCTGCCGGCGCGTACCGAACCCGAGCTGGCCTGGGTGCAGCACGCCTTGGCCCACCTGCGTCCCGGCGGGCACGCCGTAATGCTGATGCCCCCCGCAGCCGCCAGTCGCCGCGCGGGGCGGCGGATTCGCAACAAGCTGCTGAGCCACGGCGCGCTGCGCGCCGTCGTCGCGCTTCCGCCGGGGGTGGCCGCGCCCCACGGCGTACCGCTGCACCTTTGGGTGCTGCGGCGGCCCGCGGCCGACGCGCCGCCACCGACGCGGGCGCTGCTGATCGACGCTGCCGACGGTGACCTCGCTGAGCTGTACGCACGGGTGCTGACCACCTGGCGGGCCTTCACCGCCGCACCCGATGCCGAGATCGAGGAAGTCGGTTTCGCCCGCGCGGTACCGGTCATCGAGCTGCTCGACGAGGAGGTCGACCTCACCCCCGCCCGCCGGCAACCCGCCGTCGGGGGCGAGCAGAGCGGAGAGCATCTGGTACGCACCAGGGAACGGCTGGCCGCCATCGTCGGCGACCTGCCGGCGCTGATGCCGCAGGTCACCCCCACGCCCGACGGCGCTGCCGCGCTCACCCTCTCGGTCGGCGAGCTGGCCCGCACGGGAGCGCTGCAGCTCCTCGGCCAGATCCGGACGGCCTCATCCGACGGCGACGCGACCTCAGGTGACGGGCCGCCGGTGCTCACCGTGCAGGACGTGCTGAACGGCGAGGACGCCTCCGGGCGGGACGACGGCAAGCTCGGCCAGGAGATCCCGCTCGCCGTCGGGGACGTGGTGGTGCCGATGATCGCCCGGACCCTCACCGCCCGGGTGGTCACCGCCGAGGGGGCGCTGCTCGGGCGCAACCTCTACCTGCTGCGACCCAACCCGGCCGCGCTCAACTCCTGGTTCCTCGCCGGGCAGCTGCGCACCTCCGCCAACAAGAAGCAGGCGTCGAGTCTGTCGGGGACGCTGCGGTTCGACATCCGACGGGCGCAGGTGCGACGGCTGCCGCTCGACGAGCAGCGCGTGCACGGGGAGGCGTTCCGGCGGCTGGATGCCTTCGAGTCGGCTATCCGACAGGCGGCGGCGCTTGGCGCGGAACTGGTGCAGCTCACGGCCGATGGCCTGGCCCGCGGCGCGCTCCGCGCAGAAAAGCGATCGGGCCGGAAACAACAGGCGAGGTAAGGACCGAGGGCAGCTGCCCTACTGACGGTCCGGACCCCCGCTTTGGCCGAGCAGGGGACTACAACGATGCAACCGACCAGCGATACTCCTTGTTGGCAACAACGAAAGGAACCAGGTGAGTACCACACACCATGCGCTCGCCAGCTTCGCTCGGCAGGTGGCTGACCTGGTGTCCGGTGATGACCAGCAGGGTGAGTACGGCAAGATCACCCTGCTGACCACCGGGTTGTGCGCCTCAACGCAGCCCATGGAGGTCGCGGTGCCTGCGATGCGTGACGAGCTGAGGATGCTGAAGTGTCTGTGAACCTGGACTGGGTAACGAACCGGTTCCGCCTGCTGGGCGCCATTGGCAGGGGCAACATGGGCGAGGTTCACCGCGCCGAGGATCTGCAGGCGGCCGAAGACTCCAAGGACCGCGTCGTCGCGGTGAAGCGCATTCTCCGTAGCCGCTCCGGAGCGATCATCGACACGACTGCCGATGGGAAGGCTGTGCAGCGCTTCGATCGCGAGATGCGGATCATGCGCAAGCTCAGCCACCCCAACCTCCCCCGGTCCATCGCCGGCGGGGTGGACGACAGCGGCGCGCCCTACATCGCCATGGAGTATCTCGACGGGGAAACCCTTCGCGACCTCGTGGCAGAGTATGCGCAGCTGCCCATCGCCTGGGTTGCGGCGCTGGGAGCGCAGATTGCGGACGGACTGTTTGCAGCGCACACCGCGGGTGTCATCCACCGGGATCTCAAGCCCTCGAACGTGATGCTGCTGCGCGGGGGAGTAGTCAAGGTCCTCGATTTCGGTATGGGACGGATCGTCGACGACATCGAGGGCGGCAAGCTTACGAGTACCGGTGCCACCGTTGGCACTGCCCGCTACATGGCGCCCGAGCAGTTCCGCGCCGCGACGGTCACCCAGGCAGCAGACCTCTATGCCCTCGGCTGTGTGCTGTTCGAGCTTCTCACCGGCGTTCCGCCCTTCCTCAGCGAGTCGGCACATGAGGTCGGGCAGAAACATTTGACTGAACTGGCGCCTCCCGTGCGGTTGCTGCGTTCGGATGTCCCGGAGGACATGGCGCGGCTCATCGACCGCTTGCTTGCCAAGGACCCGGCAGAGCGACCCGAGGATGCCGTCGCAGTCCGCGACGCTCTGCTGCCGTTCGTAACAGGCGAGGACAAGGTTCCGGGCTGGGACGAGTTCAACCCGGTACGGCACTTCAAGGCCCCGCCCACGCTCGGCGGCGTGTCGAAAGCGGCGCTGGATGACGTCGTGACCCCGGAGCCCCGGTTGGCCGGAGCCGGCATGGATGTCTTCGGCGTGCACCAGCAGCTCATCAAGGACTATCGGTCGTTCACCGAGGGCGGCACGATCATTCGTGATGACCGGATCGCGGCCTTCGTCGAAGACGACCTGGATGCCAAGTCCCAGTGGCCGGACCCCTGGTTGTCGCTGAACCCGTTCTTCGCCTCCGGGGGCAGCGTGCTGGAACTCGCGAGCGAAGGTGTGCTGCACCCTGAGTGCGCACGCATCTTCCAGGCCGGAAAGACCGAGGGTGGCACGGCCTGCGATGGCCGCTCGCTCACGCTTCACCGCCACCAGCGCGAGGCGATCGATACCGCGAAGTCCGGTGCCTCCTACGTCCTCACCACCGGCACCGGCTCGGGCAAGTCGCTGTCGTACATCGTCCCAATCGTCGACAAGGTGCTGAGAGAGCGCGAGCAGGAGGGCCCGAAGGCAGCCAAGCGGGTCCGCGCGATCATCGTCTATCCGATGAACGCGCTGGCCAACAGCCAGCTCAAGGAGCTCGACAAGTACCTCCGTGATGGCTACGGCCCTGGCCGGGAGCCGGTCACGTACGCCCGCTACACCGGTCAGGAGAGCGACGAGCGGCGCAAGGAGATCCGCGACAACCCGCCGGACATCCTGCTCACCAACTACGTGATGCTGGAGCTGATGCTCACCCGTCCGGACGACCGGCGCTCTCTCATCAAGATGGCGAATGGCCTGGAGTTCCTGGTCTTCGACGAGCTGCACACCTACCGCGGCCGGCAGGGAGCCGATGTCGCCCTGCTCATCCGCCGCGTGCGGGAGGCGTGCAAGGCGGACCAGCTGCAGTGCATCGGCACCTCCGCCACCATTTCCAGCGAAGGCACGGCCGAGGACCAGCGAAAGGTCGTCGCCCGGGTCGCGACCACGCTCTTCGGCACGGAGGTGAGCCCGGAGAACATCATCGGTGAGACGCTCGTCCGCGCGACCGCCGAGGCATCTGACACCGTGCCGATTGAAAGGCTTCGGGTGCCCGGCGCTCCCCGCGCCTACGCCGACCTGGTGAAGGACCCGCTCGCCCGCTGGATCGAGACCCGCTTCGGTCTTGCCACCGACCCGACCGGCCGCCTCGTACGGCAGAAGCCGGCGAAGATCGAGGAAGCAGCCGTCGAGCTTGCGGCGGACAGCGGATTGACCGTGGCCGAGTGCGCACAGGCGATCCGTAGCACGCTGAAGGCCGGTTCGGAGGCCAGGCATCCGGTCACCGAGCGTCCGCTGTTCGCGTTCCGGCTGCACCAGTTCCTCTCCAAGGGCGACACGGTCTACGTGACGCTCGAAGATGAGCTGACTCGTCACCTGACGCGCGAGTACCAACTCGTCCTGCCGGGCTCAGACGGCAAGATCCTGCTGCCGCTGGCCTTCTGCCGGGAGTGCGGCCAGGAGTACCTGACGGTGTGGCGCACCGAGAAAAACGGCAGCGCCGTGTATGAGCCGCGCCGAGACACCTTCGCCACCGGCGGTCGCGCCGGGGACGGCTACCTGTACATCGACTCGGACCGGCCCTGGCCGACGGACACAGCACAGGCCATCGACGCCCGCCGCCTGCCCGAGTCGTGGCTCGAGGCTGACGACAGTGGCCAAGAGGTCGTCCGCAGCAACTATCGCGATCGGCTGCCTAGGGCTGTCACGGTCGACGCCTACGGCTATGAGGGGCGAGGTGAGCTCAAGGCAGCTTTCATACCGTCGCCGTTCCTTTTCTGCGCGCACTGCGGGGTCAGCTACGAGCAGACCAGGGGCAAGGACTTCGCGAAGCTGGCGACTCTTGACCAGGAGGGGCGGTCCTCAGCGACCTCGCTGGTTTCCGCGTCCATCGTCCGCTCCCTCATGCAGGCGCCTGCCGAAGCGCTCAGCAAGAAGGCGCGCAAGCTCCTCACCTTCGTCGACAACCGGCAGGACGCTGCCCTTCAGGCGGGTCACTTCAACGACTTCGTGCAGATCACGCAGCTGCGCGGCGCGCTGTACCAGGCGGCTCTTGAGGCCGGCAAGGAGGGCATCAACCACGAGGAGTTGGCCTCCCGGGTCACCACCGCGTTGGGCCTCACGCTGGCGGACTATGCCCGTGAGGCGGACCTGCCTCCGTCCATGGCGAGCGCCGCAGCCAAGACCCTCCGCGATGTCGTCGCGTTCCGGCTTTACCTGGACCTCGAACGCGGTTGGCGCATCACCATGCCCAACCTGGAGCAGACCGGTCTGCTGGAGATCGACTACCAGGACCTGACCTGGCTCGCCGAGAAGCAGGATCGCTGGTCCAAGACTCACGAGAAGCTGCGCGACGCGGAGGCCGGCCAGCGGGCCGAAATCATGCGGGCACTGCTCAACGAGATGCGCCGTGCTCTGGCCATCGATGTCCAGTACTTCCGGGACGACTTTGACATGCTCCAGCGCGCGAGCGAGGAGCGTCTCATTGACCCCTGGGTGCTCTCCGCGGGCGACCGCCCGAAGGTCGGCACCGCCTACCCCCAGCCATCGAAGCCCGGCCTGGATCGTTCCGGCCTGTTCCTGTCCGGGCGGGGGAAGGTCGGCAAGTACCTGCGCCGAGTGCACTTCGCGGATCTGTCATTCAGTGACGCTCAAGAGATCATCGTTGACCTGCTCAAGGTGCTCAGGGGTGCCGGCCTGGTCACGGAGGTCTCGGCGGCGCCGCAGAGTGCCGGCCGGTTCCGGCGTCCCGCCGGCCCGACGGTCATTGGCTACCGGGTTTCCGCCGCCTCTCTAATCTGGCGAGCCGGGTCCGGCGAGACCGGCAGCCACGATCCCTTGACGCGCACCTATGCCAGCGGCGACGGTCCTCGTGTCAACACCTTCTTCCGGGACCTTTACCAAAGCGCGGCCGGAACTCTCGCCGGCCTAGCCGCCCGTGAGCACACCGCCCAGGTCGATCCGGCCGAGCGGGAGAGGCGGGAAGAAGCCTTCCGCAAGGCGGAGTTGAGGTTGCTCTACTGCTCGCCCACGATGGAGCTGGGCGTGGACATCTCGGAGCTCAACGCCGTCATGATGCGCAATGTCCCGCCCACCCCAGCCAACTACGCTCAGCGCAGCGGGCGGGCCGGCCGGTCGGGACAGCCCGCGCTGGTGACCACATACTGCGCGACCGGCAACAGCCACGACCAGTATTACTTCCGGCGCTCTGAGCGGATGGTGGCCGGAGCGGTTGCCCCGCCGCGGCTGGACCTGGCCAACGAGGACCTGGTCCGTTCCCATGTCGACGCCATCTGGCTGGCCGAGGCTGGGCTCAAGCTGGGCCGGGCCATACCCGAGACCGTTGACATCAGCTACATCGAGGAGACTCGACGGCCGGATCCTGCCCTCGCTCTGCATGACCACATCGTTGCGGCGCTGCGCGACTCCAGCGCGCAAGAGAGAGCTGCCGCGGCCGCCCGCAAGGTCTTCGCGGGGCTCCTGCCGGACTTCGAGGACTCGACGTGGTGGGACGACCAGTGGATCGAGGACAGTGTCCGCACCACGCCGGAGAGGTTTGACCGGGCGCTCGACCGCTGGCGGGACCTGTTCAGGGCGGCGCTGGTCGACCAGGCCGAGCAGAACCGCCGAGTCCTGGACCACACGCTCTCCGAGCGCGACCGCCGGATCGCCGTGGGCCGCCGCAAGGAGGCCGAGACGCAGCTCAACCTGCTGAAGAACGAGAGCGTGGAGAGCAAGTCGGTCCTGTCTGACTTCAACCCGTACCGCTACCTCGCCAGCGAGGGCTTCCTGCCTGGGTACTCGTTCCCGCGGCTGCCGCTCGCCGCCTACGTCCCTACGACGGGCCGCAGGTTCGGCGACGGCGACTATCTCCAGCGTCCCCGCTTCCTGGCCATCCGCGAGTTCGGGCCCGGGGCCCTGATCTATCACGAGGGAGCCCGCTACCAGGTCACCCGCATCCAGCTGCCGCCAGACGCGGCGGGGGACGTCGTGACCGGTGAGGCCCGGAGATGCAGCTGCTGCGGCTATCACCACGACATCAAGGAGGGCGCCGACCGCTGCCAGATGTGCGACGAGCCGCTGGGTGAGAAGACCACGGGATTGCTCCATCTGCACACCGTCTACACCAAGCGGCGAGAGCGCATCTCCTCCGACGAGGAGGAGCGTCGCAGGGCGGGCTTCCGACTCGTGACCTCCTACCGCTTTCAAGACCATGGCGCACGTCCGGGCCGCCAGGATGCCATCGTTTCTGATGCCGATGGCAAACTCGCCACCTTGTCCTACGGCGACTCGGCCACGGTCCGTATCACCAATGTCGGACGGGTGCGCTCGAAGGAGAACGAGCCGGACGGCTTCTGGCTCGACCCGGCCGACGGCCGCTGGATGAACGAACGCGACGCCGGCGAGGCGTCCGGCGATTCCAGCGAGATGCCGGTCGTCGACGCCGACGGCAACGAGAAGCGCCGCAAGAAGAAGGTCATTCCGTACGTCGAGGACCGCCGCAACATCCTGGTCCTGAAGCTCGATGAGCCGCTGGATGAGCCGGTCGCGCTCTCGCTGATGTATGCGCTGGAACGCGGCATCGAGGCGGCCTTCGAGCTGGAGGACTCGGAGCTGACCACCGAACTCCTGCCGCCGGACGAGGGGCCGCGCGAGCGGATGCTCTTCACCGAGGCGGCCGAGGGCGGTGCCGGCGTTCTGCGCCTGATGCAGTCGGACCCGCACGCCCTCGCCCGGGCCGCCGCCGAGGCGCTGGCCATCTGCCACTTCGCGCCCGACGGCACCGACCTAGGCGGCCCGGCCAAGGACCGGCCCTGCGCGATGGGCTGCTACGAGTGCCTGCTCACCTACGGCAACCAGCTCAACCACCGGTTCATCGACCGGCACACCGTGCGGGACCTGCTGCTGCACTTCGCCGCCGCCCGGGCCACCACCACCGGCCAGGGCGAGTCCCGCACCGAGCAGCTCCAGCGGCTGACCGCACAGTCGGACACCGCGCTGGAGGCAAAGCTCATCACCTGGCTCAAGGGGCGGGGGCTGCGGCTGCCCGACGAGGCGCAGACCCTCGTCACCGAGGCGCTGGCCCGGCCCGACTACGTCTACCGGCTGCCCGGTGCCACCGTCGCGGTCTTCGTCGACGGCCCCGTCCACGAACACGAGGCGGTCGCCGAGCGCGACCGCGACGCCGAGGAGCGGCTGCGCGACGCGGGCTGGGACGTGGTCCGCTTCCCGCACGACGCCGACTGGTCGGCCATCGTCGACGAGCACCGCTACTGCTTCGGCACCAGCGCCAGCGCGTGACCTCCGCCCGACCCTCTACGACAGAAGACACCATGACGCCCAAGGACTCCTCATGACCACCTCGTTCAGTGCCGGATCGCTGGTCTCCGCCCGGGGCCGCGACTGGGTCGTACTGCCCGAGAGCGCCCCCGACATGCTTGTCCTGCGGCCGCTCGGCGGCGCGGACGACGACATCGCGGCCGTATTCCCCGCCTTCGAGAGCGTCACGAGCGCCCAGTTCGCGGCCCCGTCGCCTGGAGACCTCGGCGACGCCCAGGCGGCGGGCCTGCTCCGCTCGGCGCTGCGGATCGGCTTTCGCTCCGGCGCCGGGCCGTTCCGGTCCCTCGGCGGCATCGCCGTCGAGCCGCGGGCCTACCAGTTCGTACCGCTGATGATGGCGCTGCGGCAGAAGACCACCCGCATCTTGATCTCCGACGACGTCGGCATCGGCAAGACCGTCGAGGCCGGTCTGATCGCCAGCGAGCTGCTCGCCCAGGGCAGCGCCCGCGGGCTCGCCGTGCTCTGCTCCCCGGCTCTCGCAGAGCAGTGGCAGGGCGAGCTGCGCACCAAGTTCGGCATCGACGCCGAGCTGGTCCTTGCCTCCACCGTCTCCCGGCTGGAACGCGGGCTGGACCTGGGCCAGTCGCTGTTCGATCGGCATCCGCACGTCATCGTCTCCACCGACTACATCAAGTCGACCCGGCATCGCGACGACTTCGTCCGGCACTGCCCGGACCTGGTCATCGTCGACGAGGCGCACACCTGCGTCTCCGCCGACGACAACAAGACCACCACCCAAAACCAGCTCCGCTACGAACTGCTCCAGCGCGTCGCCGCTGACGCCGACCGGCATTTGCTGCTGGTGACGGCCACGCCGCACAGCGGCAAGGAGAGCGCCTTCCGCAACCTGCTCGGTCTACTCAAGCCGGAACTGGCCAGCGTCGACCTCGGCTCGGACGCCGGCCGCCGGATGCTCGCCCCGCACTTCGTGCACCGCAAGCGCGCCGACGTCCGCCAGTATCTGACCCGGGAGGACGGGCTCGCCGACGACTCGCTCGCCGAGCAGACGTCGTTCCCGACTGACCGGCACTTCAAGGACGAGACCTACAAGCTCACCCCCGCCTACCGGGCGTTGCTCGACGACGCCATCGCGTACGCCAGCGACCGGGTCACCGCAGCCGACCAGCGCGGCCGGCGGGAGGCCCGGATCGCCTGGTGGTCCGCGATCGCCCTGCTGCGCTCCCTGGTGTCCTCGCCGCGCGCCGCCGCGCAGACCCTGCGCACCCGGTCGGCGACCGCTGCGGCCGTCACCGCCGAGGAAGCCGACCGGCTCGGCGCCCCGCTGACCAGCGACTTCTCCGACTCCGACGCCCTGGAAGGGCTCGACGTGGCACCCGGCGCCGAGGCCGCGGAGGTGGATAACGCCGGGGCGCGGCTGGCCGAACTGGCCGACCGGGCCGCCGAGCTGGAGGGCCCGAGCGAGGACCGCAAGCTCGCCGCTCTGGTCACCCACCTCAAGGCGCTGCTGAAGGAGGGCTACCACCCGATCGTCTTCTGCCGCTACATCCCCACCGCCGAGTACGTCGCCGAGCACCTCGACGGCAAGCTCGGCAAGAAGACGATCGTCCGCGCGGTCACCGGCACGCTCTCCCCGCAGCAGCGCATCGAGCGCATCGAGAAGCTCGCCGATGACGCTGGCGACGACCCCGCCGCCCGGCGGGTGCTGGTCGCCACCGACTGCCTCTCCGAGGGCGTCAACCTGCAACACCACTTCGACGCCGTCGTCCACTACGACCTCGCCTGGAACCCCACCCGGCACGACCAGCGTGAGGGCCGCGTCGACCGGTACGGCCAGAAACGCGACGTGGTCAGGGTCATCACCCTCTGGGGCAGCGACAACGGCATCGACGGCAAGGTCCTCGACGTCCTCATCAAGAAGCACCGGCAGATCCGTAAGGACCTCGGCATCTCCGTCTCTGTCCCGGACGCCGACTCCGCCGGCGTGACCGACGCGATCGTGCAGTGGGTGCTGCTGCGCGGCCAGCAGGTCCGCCGGGGCGACCAGGGCAGCCTCTTCGACATCGACGAGTTCACCGGCCTCGACAAGAAGGCCGCCGCCCTGGCCGCCGACTGGCAGTCCGCCGCCGAGCGGGAGAAGACGTCCCGCTCCCGGTTCGCTCAGCACGCCATCCGACCCGAGGAGGTCGCCCGCGAGGTCGCCGCCGTCCGCGACACCCTCGGCAGGGCCGGCGAGATCCGCGGCTTCGTACGCCGGTCGCTGCACGCCCTCGACGGCGTCCTGCGCGACCGCCCGGACGGATCCGGCGACTTCACCGCCGAACTCGGCGGCACCCCCGCCGGCCTACGCGACGCCCTCGCCCCAGCCCTCGGCGGCGACATCGTCGAGCGGGGCCGGCCGGTGCCGTTCCGCACCACGGCGGCCGTCGACCGCGGCGAGGCCGCCCTAGTCCGCACCGACCCGGCGGTGGTGGCGCTCGCCGGCTACGTCCTCAACGCCGCCCTCGACGACAAGGAGTCCGGCTCCCGACCGGCCCGCCGCTGCGGGGTGATCCGCACCCGGGCCGTCACCAGCCGCACCACCCTGCTGGTGGTCCGCTACCGATTCCACCTCACCCTGCCGTCGCGGACCGGCACCCGGCAGCTCGTCGCCGAGGACGCCCGGCTGCTCGCCTTCGAGGGCGCCCCGACGAACGCCCGCTGGCTCTCCCACGAGGACGCCCTGGCGCTGCTCGACGCCACCGCCGACGCGAACACCGACCCCGGATTCGGCGAAAGCACCATGCGCCGCGTCCTCCAGGACCTACCCGCGACCACCGACCACCTCGACGCGTACGGCGAGGAGCTGGCCGCCGAGCTGCTCGCCTCACACCGGCGGGTCCGTAGCGCCTCCGGCGAGATCGTCCGTGGCCTGACCGTCACCGCCCAGAAGCGCGCCGACATCCTCGGCGCCTACGTTTACCTGCCGGCCCCGACCGCCGCCCCCACCGCCGGAGGCACCGCCTGATGTCCGCCACCGCCCGCAACCAGGTCTTCTCCGCCATCCACACGATCGGCGGCCTGCTCCCCGCCGACATGCTCGTCCGCATCGCCGAGGGCAAGGACATGAGCGGTGCCAAGCCCGCCGACTACCAGGTGGTCGGCGCCCGCTCGGTGCGCGACGACGCCGAACGCCAGTGGGAGTGGCTCAAGTCGGCGTGGAAGGAGCTGCGCGGCACGCTCCCGATCGCCCCGGAGGCCGCCATCCCGGCTGACCCGACCGGCCTGGCCATCACGCAGTGGCTGGAACCGCTGTTCAAAGCGCTCGACTTCGGCCGGCTCACCCCGATCGGCGCGACCGGCATCCTGTCGGACGACGGCGGCAAGACCTTCCCGATCAGCCACCGCTGGCAGCACGTGCCGATCCACCTCGCGGCATGGAACGCCACCCTCGACAGGCGCCCGGCCGGCGGCGGGGTTCCGCCGCAATCGCTGGTGCAGGAGTGCCTGAACCGCTCCGAGGCCCACCTGTGGGGGGTGCTCACCAACGGCCGCCAGCTCCGGCTGCTGCGCGACTCCAGCGCGCTCGCCACCGCCGCGTACGTCGAGTTCGACCTGGAAGCGATCTTCGACGGCGAGCTGTTCAGCGAGTTCGTCCTGCTGTACCGGCTGCTGCACGTCTCCCGCTTCGAGGTAGCCGAGGGCGCCGCCCCGTCGACCTGCTGGCTGGAGAAGTGGCGCACCGAGGCGATCAGCTCCGGCGTCCGCGCCTTGGAGCAACTGCGCCGGGGCGTTCAGGAGGCGATCACCACCCTCGGCACCGGCTTCCTCCGCCACCCCGACAACAACCGGCTCCGCGAGGACTTCGACGTCCAGGCGTTCCACAACGCCCTGCTGCGCCTGGTCTACCGCATGTTGTTCCTCTTCGTCGCCGAGGACCGGGACGTCCTGCACCCGCCCGGCACCAGCGACGAGGCCCGCGAGCGGTACGAGGCATACTTCTCCTCCGCCCGGCTACGTGCCCACGCCCGCCGCCGCCGGGGGAGTGCCCACACGGACCTGTATCAGTCGCTCTGCGTCGTGCTGGACGCACTCGCCGACGTGAACGGCCGCCCCGAGTTGGGCCTGCCGGCCCTCGGCGGCATCTTCCACGGCAAGCTCGGCACCATCCCCGCCGACAACGGCCGTACCGAAAAGGATGCCCTGCACGGACTGTCGCTGGCCAACGAGTACCTGCTGACCGCTGTACGCCACCTGTCCCAAGTGCGCGACACCGGCACCCGCCGCTGGCGGTCAGTCGACTATCGACACCTGGACGCGGAGGAGCTGGGCTCCATTTATGAGTCTCTGCTGGAGCTGGTGCCGAAGCACAGCGCTGTGGACCGCACCTTCGAGCTGGTCGAACTCGCCGGCAACACCCGTAAGACCACCGGTTCCTACTACACCCCGTCCTCACTCATCGAATGCCTGCTGGACTCGGCGCTCGACCCGGTGATCGACGACGCAGTGAAGCGCGGCGAACAGGCTGCCACGGCCGCCAGGCAGCTCGACCCGTCCGACGCCATCGTCTCCGAGCTGCTGTCGCTGACGGTCTGCGACCCGGCCTGCGGCTCCGGCCATTTCCTGGTGGCGGCAGCTCGTCGGATCGCCAAGCGTGTCGCGGCCGTCCGGGAACGCAACCCCGAACCGACCCTCGACGCGGTCCGGCATGCCCTGCACGAGGTCATCGCCCGCTGCATCTACGGCGTCGACCTCAACCTGATGGCGGTGGAACTCGCCAAGGTCTCCCTGTGGCTGGAGGCACTGGAACCGGGCAAGCCCCTGAGCTTTCTCGACGCCCATATCAAGCACGGGAACGCGCTGATCGGGGCCACGCCCGCGCTGCTCAAGCGCGGCATCCCCGACGAGGCATTCAAGCCCATCGAGGGCGACGACAAGACGTTCGCCAAGGGCCTGGAGAAACTAAACGCCAAGGAGCGGGCGGGACAAAGCACACTCTTCGACCTGAACGCCGGGGCAAAGGTGGCCAACACCGTCTTCGCGCATGGCCTGCGCCGTGTTATGGAGGCTCCCTCGGACGACCTCGGTGACGTGCGTACGCAGGAGTCCGCGTATCGGGACTGGGCGGGTTCCGCCGAGTACGTGCGTGCAATGCACGTCGCCGACGCCTGGTGTGCGGCGTTCATGTGGAAGAAGACGCCGGATGCGCCGCCCGCCGTCACCCACGGTGTCTTCCGCGCTTTGGAGGACCCCCGCGCCTCGGCTGCTCCGCAAGAGTCCCACGATGAAATCACCCGGCTGCGCGAGCAGTACAGCTTCTTCCACTGGCACCTGGAGTTCCCCGAGATCTTCGAGGTAGCGGAAAGCGGCGCCGGTATCGACCAGGCGACGGGGTGGGCGGGCGGCTTTCACTGTTTACTCGGAAACCCACCGTGGGACCAGGTACAGGTTGACGCACGGGAGTTCTTCGCCACCCGGCGGCCTTCTATCGCTGAGGCTACCAACATGACGGCCCGAAATCGGATGATCAAGAAACTTGAAGTAGAGGACCCCGAACTCTTCATAAAGTTCTCTGACGAGAAGCGCAAGAACGACGGATTCAAGCACTTTATGCACTCGTCAAACCGGTATCCGCTGACCGCCTACGGCCGCCTTAACACGTACTCGCTGTTCGCAGAAAGCGTGCGGTCGCTGACGGCGTCATTGGGTCGCTCCGGTCAGATCCTACCATCGGGAATTGCGACTGATTCTTTCAATCAGCACTACTTCAAAGATCTCGTGCGAAACGCCTCAATTGCAGCTCTTTACGACTTCGAGAACCGCAATGGTCTCTTCCCCGCCGTTCACTCGAGCATGAAGTTCTGCATCCTTTCACTCACCGGGCACTCTCTCCGCGAGCGTTCCGCTAAATTCGCCTTCTTCCTTCGGGACGCGGCGGAGTTGAACGACGCAAACAAGGTTTTTACCCTTACCCCCGAAGAGATCACGCTCCTCAATCCCAACACCGGCACGTCCCCCGTTTTTCGTTCTCGTCGCGACGCCGAGATCACGATCGGGATCTACCGTCGAGTACCTGTCTTCGTGAACGAATCGGGCAGTCGCGGCGGTGACAGTAATCGGTGGAACGTGAAATTGCAGCTAATGTTCATGATGAACTCCGTCTCGGAAATCTTTGAGGATGGCGAATCCCTGCGGCGGCGCGGAGCAGTTCAACGAGGAAACACCTATCATCTTCAGAACGAACAGTACCTGCCTTTGTACGAGGCTAAGATGGTCGGAGCGTACGACCATCGGGCCGCTGACGTTGTGAAGAGCGCCACGGCGGCCGTGCGTCAAAACCAGCCGGCCTATATCGGCCTGAGTGGGCATGGCGATCCTGATCGTCAGGCAATCCCAATCTCCTGGGTATCCGCAGTAGAGGTGTCCAAGCGGATCGGTGACGCGAGTTGGCTTGCCGCGTTCTGTGATGTTACAAGCCCCACAAACGAACGAACTGTCATTGCATCCATGATCCCGAGGGCAGCGGCAGGTGACACGTTGCCCGTGGTGCACTCCCCGAACAAGCACCTCCTTGTGGCTATTTTCAATGCCTTCGTATTCGACTACGTTGCGCGTCAGAAAGTCGCTGGCCTCCATCTGCGATTCGGCTATGTCAAACAGTTGCCCGTACTTGATCCGACCGTCCTTGGTACCCACCGCGGGTTCATTGAAGATCGCGTCCGTGAACTCGCTTACACCGCTCACGACATGAGGGCCTTCGCCCAGGATATCGGGGATGGCGGCGCGCCGTTCCGCTGGGACGAGGACCGCCGCTTTGTCATTCGCGCCGAGTTGGATGCCTTGTTCTTCCACCTCTACGGGATCTCGCGGGATGATGCGGACTACATCATGGAGACATTCCCAATCGTCAAGCGGAAAGACCAGGCGAAGTACGGCACGTATCGGACTAAGGAAATCATCCTCGCCGAGTACGATCGGATGGCTGCGGCTGGCGTGGGCCTCACCGCTTCCCTCATTGATGGTGATAACTACACCTCCACCCTCACGCCACCCCCTGGCCACGGCCCCCGCCACCTTGCCGGGCGCTCTGCGGTCGGCACTCCGACCGTTGACAAGGGAGCCTGATGCGAGACGACTACCCCGATTTCCAGCTTCGGCTGCCGTTTGGAGGCCCCGCGGCGCGTGGACGGCTGCTGGACGAGCAGGGGACCAACGGCAGCCAGAGGTTCTTGGTGTATGCCGGTTCACCGGTACGGCGCGAGATCGTCCCATCGTTCTCCACGCGAAAGTCGTCCTCGTACGTCCTTCGGCGGCGGCTGATCGCCGACGATTTGATCGCGGAGTCCACCACCGAGCCGGGCTATCTGGAGACATCCAAGGACCTCACCTTCAACTCCGCTTCGGAAGCCGCCTGCGTCCTACTTGGCCGTAGCTCAAATGGATGGCTCGAGTGGAAGACCGTCGATGGGCGGCCTCTGGGCGACTTCCTGGAGCAGGTGGGGTGGGGGCCGAGACGCACCTGGCTGATTCGGGGCTCCAATGTGTTCGGCGTGGACCTGGTCCAGCGCATGTGGCTTCCCAAGGGATGGGTGAGCATCCCGGCCAACCGCCTGCGTGCGAGCGTGGAGCAGGGCGTGAGCAAGGAGCAGTTGCGGAGCTTCCTGGAGGTCGACTACGAGTCCACAGTGACCTACGGACAGAAGGTCCAGATGGTCGAGGAGTTCCACGCCTTCCTATCCCGGATGAAGCTGGGTGACACGATTTGCACCATCTCCAACGGGCGGCTGTACGTCGGGGAGATCACCGGCGACGCCGTACAGGTCGCCTCCGAGGGGGGCACGTCGAACCTACGGCGCCCAGTTGAGTGGCAGAGCATCGGGTACGCCTACGACGAGCTGCCTGAGGAACTGCAGCAGAAGCTGTCCATCCAGCACGACGTCGTCGATCTCACCTCCATACAGGCGCTGGTTAGCGGTCTTGGCCGCAGCAACGAGGAATTGGCCGCCGAGGCGCAAGACCAGGCTGCTGGTCCGAGCCTAGAGATCGCCGCGCTGGCAGCGCGGCGGGAGTTGGAGCTTCCCGAGCCGACCTCTGAGCTAGTGGACGAGCTGCTAATACATGATGTGGACTGGCTGCGCGAGCTGCGGGATCTGCTGTGGGATGAGCGGCAGCTGGTGCTGTACGGACCGCCTGGTACCGGAAAGACATATCTGGCGCTCAAGCTGGCCGAATTCCTCGGCGGCGGGCCCGAGCAGGTCAAGCTGGTGCAGTTCCATCCCTCGTACGCGTACGAGGACTTCTTCGAGGGCTTTCGCCCCCGGGAGGATCCGGCAACCCGAGAGGTCGCCTTCCGGCTCACTGCGGGCCCGCTGCGGGAACTCGCCGACCTCGCGTCACGCGAGGGTAACCGGCACGTCCCGCACTTTCTCATCATCGACGAAATCAACCGGGCCAACCTTGCGAAGGTCTTCGGCGAGCTGTACTTCCTGTTGGAATATCGCAACAAATCGGTGCGGCTCACCTACTCGGGCGATGACTTCGCGCTGCCGCCGAACGTGTTCGTCATCGGCACCATGAACACCGCCGACCGCTCCATCGCGCTGGTGGACGCCGCCATGCGCCGTCGCTTCGCTTTCGTCGAACTCTCTCCCCGGACCGAGCCGACCATTGGGCTGCTGCGCCGTTGGCTCACGCGTGAGGGACGTGACGACGAGCCCGCCGAACTCCTTGACGCGCTCAACTCTCGTATCGGCGACCCCGACTTTCGGGTCGGGCCCTCGTATCTGATGAAGAAGGGGGTTTACCGCGACGGTGGGCTCGAACGTACCTGGCGTACCAAGATCCTGCCGCTCCTTGAGGAGTACCACTACGGGGAAGACGTGGACGTCGAGCGGCGCTACGGACTGCGATCGCTGCGCGCCGCTATCGCGCCGTCTCCGGTAGCGGACGAACACGGCCCGTCATGACGGACATCGAGCTCGCCGAGCACGGCGCGGCGCTCTCGGTCCGTCTTGATGACGCTGTCGGCCGGGCCCTCGTGACATCGCGCCTTGTCGAGGCGGCACCCGACCCCTACCTTCCCGGGCGGTGGCGGGTGAAGGCCCGAGGAAAGGTCGGTGTCGCGACGGTCACCGTGCCTGGTGGCCGGCCGTTCACCCTGCGGATTGTCCCCAAGGTCCCTGTCGCGAGGCTCCTGTTCCTCCTCGGCTACAGCCTCGACAGTAAAGGGTGGCGGAACGAGGACGCAGAACTGGAGGAGGAGTCTGAGCTGCTGCCCGCACTTGCCCGTCTCTTCGAGCGACAGGCGGAGCACGCGCTGCGTCAGGGACTGCTCCAGGGCTATCGCACTACCGAGGACACGTCCCTGCTCGTTCGTGGCCGCATCCGCGAGGCCGATCAGATCCGCAGACATCACGGTAGCCTCATCCCAGTGGAGATCATCCACGACGAGTACACCGCTGACATCGCCGAGAACCAGCTTCTGCGTACCGCCTGCGAGTGGCTCTGCCGGCTGCCCCGCGGCATTCCCGATGACGTACGCGGCACACTGCTTCGGCTGCGTGTCCGGCTGGCCGACATCACCCCGATCGGCCGAAGGCAGGAGCTGCCCACATGGTGGCCTAGCCGGCTCAATGCGCGCTACCACAAGGCTTTGCGGCTGGCCGAACTCGTGCTACGGGGGGCCTCCGTCGAGCACCGGCCCGGTAACGTCACCGTGAGCGGCTTCCTCTTCGACATGGCCAGGGTCTTCGAGGACTTCGTCACCGTCGCCCTGCGCGATGCCTTCACCGGCAGCGGCGGCCGCTGCGTATTGCAGGCCACCCATCACCTCGACGAACGTCACGCGATCCGCATGATCCCCGACTTCGTCCGGTACGCCGACGACGGCACCCCGCTCGCCGTGGCAGACGCCAAGTACAAGGCCGAGAAACTCGAGGGTTTCCCGGACGCCGACCTTTACCAGATGCTCGCCTACTGTACGGCGCTCGGCCTGCCGGACGGCCATCTCGTCTACGCCAAGGGCAATGCTCCGCACGCCGCCCACCGTGTCCGGCACGCTCGCATCACCATCCACCAGCATGCGCTCGAACTCGACCAGCCGCCTGCCGGGCTGCTCGCCGAGGTACGAGCTTTGGCGCAGCGGCTCACCGCAGCCGTACCCTGTTGATCCGCCGTCACTGACCGCCCGCCTCAGGAGATCCGCCGTGCCTCAGCTCGCCTTCGCCAACAGCTTCTGGGAGAGCTACGACGTCCTGGAGAAGCCGGTCAAGGCCGGCGTACGCAAGGCGATGGACAAGTTTCAGCAGCTCACCATCGCCGAGCTGCACGCCGACAAGGGTCTGCACCTGGAGTCGGTCAACAACGCCCGGGATCCCCGGATGCGGACCATCCGGATCAACGATTTCTGGCGCGGGGTCGTCCTGGCCCCGGACGACGGCAGCGACACCTTCCTCCTGCTGAGCGTGGTGCCGCACGACAGCGCGTACACCTGGGCGGCGAAGCGTCTCTACACCGTGAACACGGCCACGCGGGCGCTGGAGGTGCGCAACGTGGTCGCCATCGAGCAGCTCACGCCGGCGCTGGAGAAAGCGGCGGCGGACGCGCCGACGCTGCTCTTCGCCCGCCATTCGGACACGGTGCTGCGGGACCTCGGCATCGACGACCAGGTGCTGCGAGCGGTGCGAACGATCATCAACAAGCCGCAGCTCGAAGCGTTCGGCACGTTGCTGCCCGAGGACCAGTTCGAGGTGCTGCAGTACCTCGCCGAGGGCTTCTCGGCCGACGAGGTGTACCGCGACCTCGTGGCCGAACGCCGGCCGGCCGACGCCACCCCGGAGCCGAGCGAGAGCCTGGCGACGGCGATCGCCAACACCACGAACCGCATCACGCTGGTGACCCGGCCGGACGAGCTGGCCGAGATCCTCGACAAGCCGTTCGCCGCCTGGCGGGTGTTCCTCCACCCGTCACAGCGCCGCGTCGCGTACCGGGTGTCGTACAAGGGGCCGGCGCAGGTGACCGGCGGACCCGGTACGGGCAAGACGGTGGTCGCCCTGCACCGGGTCAAGCACCTGCTCTCGCGGTCCGCCGACAGCCGGGTGCTGCTCACCACGTACACCAACGCCCTCGCCGCGACCCTGCGGGAGAACCTGGCGCTGCTCCTCGGCGACGAGGAGCAGTTGGCGCGGGTGGAGGTGACCACGGTGAACGCCTTCGCCAACCGCACCGTGCGAACCCTCGCCAGCCGGGTGCCGGCACCCATCGGGGACGCGGACGAGCGGCAGGTCTGGCGGCGGGTGTGCCGGCGGCTGAACCTGCCGTGGACCGAGCAGTTCCTCGCCCAGGAGTTCCGGCACGTCTTCCTCGCGCAGGACGTGCGGAGCCGGGAGGAGTACCGCGCGGCCAGCCGGCGGGGGAGAGGGTTGGCACTGGGCGGCCGGCAACGCGACCAGGTGTGGGACGCGGTCGAGATGTTCTGGGCCGAGCTGTCGGCGGCCGGCACCATGACGCACCTGCAGGTGTGCGCGCGGGCGGCGCAACTGCTCGACGGCGCCGACCTGACCGTCCACGGGTTCGACCACGTGGTGGTCGACGAGGCGCAAGACCTCCACCCCGCGCAGTGGCGGGTGCTGCGCGCCGCGGCGTCGCCTGGCCCCGACGACATGTTCATCACCGGCGACCCGCACCAGCGAATCTACGACTCCCGGGTGTCGCTGGGTGCCCTCGGTGTCTCCGTCGCCGGCCGCAGCAGCCGGCTGCGCATCAACTACCGCAGCACCGAGGAGATCCTCACCTGGTCCACCGGCGTGCTCGTCGGCTCGCGGGTCGAGGACCTCGGAGGTGAGGGCGAGGACAGCCTCACCGGCTACCGGTCGCTGCTGCACGGGAAGCGGCCGCAGACGGTGGGGTATCCGACGGCCCAGGCCGAGGTCGCGGCGCTCGTCAAGCGGGTGGGGGAGTGGCTGGAACAGGGCGTCCAGCCGAGCGAGGTCGCGGTCTGCGCGCGGTTCAACACAGTCCTCAGCAGCGTGTACGACGAGCTGACCGGTGCAGGAATCCCTGCCGTGCGGGTGCGGGACCAGCCCGGCGCGGACGTTGACGGGGTGCGGCTCGCCACCATGCACGCGATGAAGGGGCTGGAGTTCCGGTGCGTCGCGGTGGTGGGGGCAACGGCCAAGGCGGTTCCCTTCGCGAAGGAGGTCACGCCGAGCGAGGTCGATCAGTTGCAGCACGACAGCGACATGCTCCGAGAGCGCTGCCTGCTCTTCGTCGCCAGCACCCGCGCCCGGGAAGCCCTGCACGTGTCGTGGAGCGGGACGCCCAGCCCGTTTCTGTCATTCGCCTCTGGGGGCCAGCCCAGGTGATCCGAAGGAGAAGCATGAGGCAGCCCCTGACACTCGCCGAGATCCTGACCGTGCTGACTGATCCTCAGTCAGTCCCCGACCTTCAGCGCTATTTCCTGGCGGTTGGCGATGCAGCATTCACCGGTGGCCAGTTCGAGCGACTCGGCGGCGGCGGTGATCGTCTGGCGGTGGCAAACACCGTCACCGCCGAGGATCTGATCGCGGCGGAACTGCTCAGCGTGCAGGTGCGCCCGCGTCGGGCGCTCGACCTGCTGCAGGGGCAGCTCGGCAAGGATTTTGGAGCGGAGCTGGCGAGGATTCCCGTCGACGTCGAGTTGGGCACCGACGAAGCGTTACCGCTGATCGTGGAGGGCGGTCACGCGGATAGCGCGTGGCGACTGCTGCGCAATGAGGACGGCATCGGCTGGGTCATCGCCGGCAAGCTGCTCGCCCGCAAACGCCCAAAGCTCGTGCCGGTGTACGACGAGGTGGTGTCCTGTGCCTTCGGTACCGGGACCGGCTTCTGGGAGTGGCTGCACGGCAAGCTCCGTGAGGAGGGCGGCGTCCTGGCGCAGCGTCTTGACGCCTGCCACGTGGAGGCTGACCTGCCAGCGGCGGTCAGCCGACTGCGGGTCCTTGACGTTGTGTTCTGGATGCGGCACCGAGACGCTCACGGCGGTAACGGGTGCCTCGGACTGCGACTGCCCTGAAATCGGACGATCACAGTGGGGAGCTATGAGATGCGGGAGATCACGGTTCGCCTCGGCGGCGTCAGCGACGAGCAGTACGCGGACATCGTGAACGCGATCTGGATGCAGATGAATGCGATTGGCTGCGACTTCACCGTTACGCCGGACAGACAGGCTGTGCCAGCCCGGCTCGACAAGCGCTGGGACGAATACAGCCAGGTGTCGTGGGAGGCAGGTGGTCGACGCGGCACACCGCAGGCAATCGCGGCCGGTGCCGACCGGACCGGCATCCAAGATGGTGCCGGTTCGGGCGAATGACGAAGTGGAGTGGGAAGCACCAATCAGTCTCCTGAACGCGCCTGTGTTAACTGCGGCGAAGTCGTCCACGGCCGGGCGAACTCCCGCTATCGCGGCCCGGATATCGCGGTCCGTCCACTGTAATTCGTGTGCCGAGCTGGTCGCGGACCAGATGGAGCCGCTCGAGCTCCTGCAGGTGGACAGCGGCGCCGACATCCACCGGTGCCGAAACTGCGGCATCCACCGGGTTTGCCACATGGGCTGGCGGACTCGATGTCACGTCTGCCTAGACGAGCGATCGTCCGGCCTCGCCCTTGCGGCCGGAGAGCGACTGCTGTCCCGGCTTCCGCACGCGCCCGCCCTCGCGGACCAGGTTCGCCGGTTCGCCGGCGTGACTGCCACGGACGCCATCCCCGTTCGCGCCGCCGCCGAGTTCCAGGCCGCGGTCGCTCTCGGCGAGGAGCTCGACCGGCATCGCCGTGACGGCTGGACCGACCTGGCCGGCGACGTCCACGGACTCCCGTGGTACGGCGAACGCCAAGGAACGCCGTCCCACGGCACCTGGGGCGTGCACGTCCGCTGCGGCTCGTGGCAGCCACCTCGCAGCGGATCCTGTACCCAGTGTCCGCCCGAGGCCGATGACCGGTCGTTCGCCGCGTTGCAAGACACGGCCTACCTGCTCTATCTGGTGCGTCATCGTGGGTTGCTCAAGTTCGGGGTCGGCGGCGCGCGGCGGGTGCGGGAGCACCTGCTGGCGGGGGCTGAGTTGGTCGAGGTCGTTGAGGGCCGCCACGCCGACGTCATCGCCGCGGAGGCAATCCTCAAGCGGCAGAAGCGAGAGGCGGCGGTGCCGCTGCGAAAATGGCGAACGTGGCGAATGCCGGCCTCGTTCGGGGCGGGCACCGAGGTGGTTCGGGTTGGCCTCCAGATCCGGCTCGCCGACGTCTTGCCTGAGGGCCGGGACGTCACCGACCGCTTCGCCAGGTAGACACCGACTGCGGGAAGGGCACTCACTACGAAAAGCTGTGTGCTCATAGAGTCTGCTCATGGCGACGTGGACGTGCCGCGACGAAGTTCTGCAGGCAGCGACGCCGCGGGCGATCACCGTTGTCGAGGCAATCGACCGGCTCAGCCGGGAGAGGCAGGCCGGCCATCTGAGCACCGCCCTCATCATCACCGAGAGCGGCCGGAGGACGGACAAGCCGCTGCGGCTGGTCACTCCCTACGACCTTCCGGTGCTCACCGCTGCCCTCGCCATCACCTGACTCCTCAAGGCCAGGCCGTCGCGCCGCTGGCCCCCCACAGCCGAGCCAGCGGCGTGCGGGCCCGGCTGGCGAGAGAGCCTGGCCAGCCCCGGCTGGTCGGTTGCCGATAGCGTGCGCTGGTGACCACTGAGCAACCGAGCACGGACGACACACCGGCGACGGAGCAGCCCGCGCCACCCCGGCGGGAACCAAGCAGGTTTTCCGACTGGGGACCTGACTACGGCCCTGAGCTCCTCGACTACGAGGAGCCGCCGTACGACGAGCCGGAAGCCGACAATGGCAGGGGTGACCTGGCCTCTTGACGAGGTGCCTGCCACTGATGGCCCACCCGGACTCGGCCCGGGCGCTGCTCCGGGGCGAGCCTGGGGGATACGCACGGTCCTCGCGCCGCCTGCGCGGTGACACATCAGACGATCCGTCGTGTTGACTGGCCGTTGCGCCGAGTGCAGTGGTGATCATCAGGCCGCGAACGTGCGCAGCACGGGAGGTGGCCGGGTTGGCTCGGCGTTGGGACGCCTGGTTCGAGCAGGAGCATCTTGTCGTCCGGCGTCGGCGGTTGCTGCCATGGCTGAAGGCGGACGTCAGGCACATTCCGCTCGCCACGGTCCTCGAGATCGGCTCAACCACCGCAGCCGACCACGCGAAGCGGCGCGCACAACTCACCCTCCGGGACCCGTCGGCACCGCACCTGACCGAGGTCATCCCGGTCAGGTTCACGCCGGAGCAGTGGGAGCTCGCCGAATCGTTCGTGCGGGAACGGCGAGCGGCACCGGCCGAGCCGCCGCAACCCGGTGAAGGCACCGACGCGAGGGGCCGCCGCGCCCCGCCCGACTGTCGGCGTTCCGCCACAGTCGCGGCGACGGGTGGAGCCGCCGGCCGCCCTGCAAGCCCACCTTTCGACCAAGCGCGCCCCACCACACGAAGTGCCCCGTCGGCAACCCCCGTCATGCGGGCGGCGACGGCAAGAGGCCGGTATGGCTGTGGCTCCAGAACGGGAAGATCCACGCCTCCCTCGTTCCAGTGGCAACGCCTCGCCGCGCAGGCTGAGCCCCTCCGATTCCGCCCATCTCCTGCTCGCTGACCCGTCCAGGGCGATGCCGGCCATCCGTGCGTTGACCGGCGTCGCCGACAGCCAGCAGGCGCTGGCTCACCTGCGGAGCTGGCAGCGGCCCGACCCGGTCGTCGTCAACCTGAGCGCCTCCGACCTCGCCGGACGGCGGTTCACAGAGGCCCCAAAAAAGCCGGGACGGAGCAACCCGGATGGCAGCGTGCGGACCGTTCCGAGCCTGAACAAGCGCCGCCGGTGAGCCTGAGCCAGGGAGACGCCGGCCGCGCATGGATAGCGGAGCCGGTCCTCGGAAGCGATGCCGGCCTCTCCGTTGTTCCTCAGGCGGTCACCGAGCCGAGGCCGAGGCCGTCGAGCAGGTTGATGAGTTCGTCGTCGCGGGTCACCTCGTAGCCAAGCTCGCGCAGCTCCGCGACCAGTTCAGCCTCGCCGTCGAGCGGAACCTCGAGGTACTCACCGTCGTGAACCGGGAGCACGATTTCGCCGTACCGGTCCTGCAAATCCTGCGGCAGCACGCTTAACGCCCGCGCCGTGACCATCTCGGGCCAGCTCATGTCCACGACCGCACCCACCTCGGTAATGTCGAAGGGCTTGTCGTCGGCGTAGTCGTCCTCCGGCTCGTAGCAGTCGGGGCCGGCGGGGTTCCACAGGTGGGTCATCTGCACCTGCCGGGCCTCGCCCCACGTACGCGCGGCGGCGAGGGCCCTGATCTCCGCGGCCTCCCCTGCGGCGGTGTCGGCGTCGACGAAGGCGAGGCAGTCGTAGTTGGTGGCGTGGCCGTAGACCAGGCGCCGGGTGTTCGGGTGGTGCGTCGTCATGGCGCATATCCTGCCCCAGGGGTACGACAACCAAGATCGGCATACGGCCCGGGGGCGGATCGACCGGTCGGGTGACCGCTAGGCTGGCCTTTCCTGGCCGCGCCACCTGGAGAAACGCCCATGTCCGACAGCGTCTTCGCGCAGTTCACCGCCGACGACGACCAACTCGCCGTCGCGTTGCTCGTACAGCCGGCGATCAACGCCGCCCTGGTGCACAACCGGGTACCGCTGGTCCGCCACCTCACGCTCGTCAACCGGGGCACGGAACCGCTGGCGGACGTGACGCTGACGCTGGAGCTGCTGGGTCCCGACGGCGCGCTCACCGAGCCATGGACGCGTACCCTCACCGCGCCGCTGCGGCCGGGCGCGAGCACGGGCTGGGACGACTTCCGGGATGTCACGCCCGACCGTGCGCTGCCCTACCACACCGACGAGGCGTTCCCGGTAGACTACCGCCTGACGGTCGAGGCAGGTGACGAGGCGTTGACGCTGGTCGCCCCGTCAAGAGTGCTGGCGCACAACGAGTGGTTCAACAGCCCAGCCCTCTACGACAGCCTGGCGGCCTTCGTGCAGCCGAACACCCGCGCGGTCGAGGCGGTGCTGCGGTCGGCGGCACAGCTCCTGCTCGCGCGGACCGGCTCCGGCTCCCTGCAGGGCTACCAGGAGGGTTCCGAGCGAGCGGCGCTGATCGCCGGCGCCGTTTACGAGGCGCTGCGCCAACTCGAGATCACCTATCAGACCCTGCCGGCGTCGTTCGAGAACAGCGGGCAGAAGGTGCGGACGACAGCCGCGGTGCTGGACGCGCGGCTCGGGAACTGCCTCGACCTGTCCGTCACGTACGCCGCGTGTCTGGAGGCCGCGGGGCTGCACCCTCTCGTCTTCATCAGCGAGGGCCACGCCTTCGGCGGCTTCCTGCTGGAGGAGGAGCGGCTCGGCTCGGCCGCGGTGACCGAGACGAACCTGCTGATCTCCATGGTGGACTCCGGCCGTGCGGTGCCGGTCGAGCTGACCCGCATCGGGCCGGGCGCGCAGTCGGCGACCTTCACCGAGGCGGTACGGGTCGGGCTCGGCCACTTCCGCGGCGACGGCGAGCGTTTGCAGGGCGTCGTCGACGTGCACCTGGCCCACCGCTCCGGCATCCGGCCGTTGCCGTCGGCAGACGAACTGGTCGCGCCCGCCCCGGTCGACGCCGAGGCGACGCCCGACGTCGTCGCGTCGCTCGACCTTCCGCCCGGCGTTGCCGCAGCGAAGCTGCGCCAGCTCGTCGACGAGGGTGACGAGGTGCCGCAGCAGTCCGACGGGTCGCCGGCGCGTGTCCAGCAGTGGAAAAAGTCGCTGCTCGACCTGAGCCTGCGCAACCCGCTGCTCAACCTGCCCAAGCGCGGCCGCGGCCTTGACCTGCACGTGCCGGTGGGTGCGCTGGCCCTGCTCGACGACCTCATCCACGACGGCCGTCAGGTGCAGGTCATCCCGCAGGACGACATCAGCCACGTCCACGAGCTGGCCGGGGCACGCCGGGCCCAGGACCTCGACGCCGAGATCCTGACCCGGGAGCTGCGCACCGACCGCCGGGTCTACGGCGCGGTCACCGAGGCCCGCTACAAGACCGCGATGCGGGCGCTGCAGCGCGAGGCGCGCACGATGGAGCAGGAGACCGGCAGCAACTACCTCTACCTGACCATCGGCACACTGGTGCACACCAAGACGACCGGGGGAGAGGCGTACGCGCCGCTGTTCCTCCTGCCGGTGCGCATCGAGGGTGGCACCGGCCGCCGCCCGTACGCGATGGTCATCGACGGCACCGAGGTCGCCAGCCCGAACTACTGCCTGATCGAGTGGCTGCGCGTCAAGCACAGCGTCCGGATTCCGGAGCTGGAACAGCCGGTGCTCGACGAGCACGGCATCGACGTCGCCAAGACCCTGGCCGCGATCAACACCGGCCTGGTCGACAACCGGCTCAACTACCGCATCGACGAGACCGCCAGCCTCCGGCTGCTGCAGTTCTCCACCTTCCAGATGTGGCGGGATCTCACCGACCACTGGCCCCGGTTCATGGAGAATCCGGTCGTCCGACACCTGGTCGAGTCTTCCGGCGCGACGTTCGACGACCCGGCCCGCCCCGACCACGACGCCGACGTCGCCGTCGACGAGGCGCACCTGCACCTGCCGATCCCCGCTGACGGGTCCCAGATGCAGGCCATCGTGCGGGCCGAGCGCGGCCGCTCCTTCGTCCTGGAGGGGCCACCCGGCACCGGCAAGTCCCAGACCATCACCAACATGATCGCCCGAGCGGTCACCGCCGGCCGATCGGTGCTGTTCGTCGCCGAGAAGCAGGCCGCACTGGAGGTCGTGAAGCGCCGTCTCAAGCAGATCGGCCTCGGGCCGTTCGCCCTCGACCTGCACGGGCGCAAGCAGTCCCTGAACGCGATCCGCCAACAGCTGCGCGACGCCCTCGACCAGTACGACCAGGGTGGCGACGGCACGTGGACGGCCGTCGAGACGGCCTATCGGACGCGGCTCGCCCCGCTGACGGAGTACCCGGCGCAGGTCCACACCGCCAACCCCGTCGGGATGTCGCTCTGGTCGGCCTACGAGCAGGTCCTGGCGTACGGGGACGGCCCGGTCGCCCCGATTCCGGTCAGCTACCTGCACGCGCCCGCAGAGGCACGCGCGGGGGTCGAGACAAAACTGCGGGAGTTCCCAGCGGCCGCACGCTCGGCGCGGGTCCGTGCCGCGCACCCCTGGGCGCTGAGTGGGTGCCGATCCCTCGACGGGCTGCACGGCGCCGCCGTCACCGAGATCGCCGCTGAGCTCGAACGCCTTCGCGCCGACCTCGCCGCCCACCCGCACCTGGTCGGGCTGCTGCGGACGCTGCCCGCCCCCGAGACCGTCGGCGAGCTGCAGGCCGGTGCCTGGCTCGCCGTACGCGGACTGCTGCCGGACCGGGAGACCACGCTGCGCGCCAGCGACCGACGGTGGGACGAGGGGGTCGCCCGGCTCCAGGCGGACCTGGCGGCCTTCCGGCAGGGCTTCGCCGGTGAGCTCGCCACCTTCCGGCCGGACGTGTTCGCCCGCCCAGAGCTGACCGCCTGGCACGGCGAGGCCCAGGAAGCGGCGAAGAAGCTGCTCGGTAAGCGCAAGCGTCGGCAGGCCATCGCGGACCGGCTGGCGGTGCACCTGGTCGCCGGTGCGACTCTCGACGTCGAGCGGGTCGAGGTGGCCACCGGTCGGCTGGTCGCCGCCCAGGCGCAGGCGGCCGCGCTCCACCAGCAGTTGGTGGCGCTGGGTGGGCTGCGGCTGCCGGCGTGGCAGCCCACCGATCCCAACGCGCAGGAGCGGCTGGCGGAAGCGATCGAGGCGACCCGGGCCGGCCGGACGCTCCTGGCCCGGCACCCGCGCGCCTGGGAGCTGTTCCACGGCGGGTTCACCGACGTCGGTGCGGCCCTTCTCGACCGGGTCGCCTCGCGGTGGCGGGCCTGGCGCGGGGTGCTGCGCTCGTCCGGGCCGGAGCTGACGCTGTGGGCCGCCGGTGCACACTGGGTCGACGCCTGGCAGCGGGACGGCGTGGCGTGGCTGCACGAGCTGCAGGCCGAGGAGCTGTTTCCGCTCCGCCGGTGGGCGACCGTCCTGACCCACGCCGACGTGCTCGCCTCGGCCGGCCTCACCGAATACCGGGACCAACTGCTCCGCGCCGAGGTGCCCGCGCAGCTCGCCGAGGAGGTATACCGGCGGGGAGTCGCGGCGGCGTCGCTCGCCGAGCGGGTACGCGCCGGCGGCCTGCAGTACTTCGACCCGGAGCTGCACGACGACGAGATCAGCCAGTTCGAGGCGGCCGCGGGCGAGCTGCGGTCCGCGCTGCCGACGCAGCTGCCGTCGGTGCTGGTCCGCCGTCGCCCCTTCAGCCCGACCGACCGGCGCGGCCGCTTCGCCGACTTCGCCGCTGAGCTTCGTCGCAAGCGGGGCGGCAGGTCCTTTCGGGAACTGTTCGAGCTGTATCCGGACGCCGTGCTGGCGCTGACCCCGTGCGTGCTGGTCAGCCCCGCGTCGGCGGCGAACTTCCTGGCACCGGGGAGTCAGCGCTTCGACCTGGTGATCTTCGACGAGGCGTCGCAGATCCGCGTGGCCGAAGCGATCGGCGCGATGGGTCGGGGCAGCGCCGTCGTGGTGGTCGGCGACTCCCGGCAGATGCCGCCGAGCAGCATCATGCAGGCCAGCCACACGGCCGACGAGGTCGACGAGGGCAACGGCCCGGTGCCGGAGGACCTGGAGAGCATCCTCAGCGAGGCCGTCGAATCGGGACTGCCGCAACGATGGCTCTCCTGGCACTACCGCAGCCACGACGAGTCACTCATCGCCTTCTCCAACCGCTACTACTACGACAACAAGCTCTCCAGCCTCCCGTCGCCCGGTGCCACCAGCTCCGCCGGCGTCAGCTGGCGGCGCGTCGACGGCCAGTACGACCGGGGCGGCTCCCGGACCAACGAGGTCGAGGCGCGGGCGATCCTCGCGGACATCACCCGGCGGCTGCACGACCCGGCGAACGCCACCCAGTCCATCGGCGTGGTCACCTTCAACATCCAGCAGCGGGACCTCATCCTCAACCTGCTGGAGGAGAGCACCGATCCGATCATCCGCGAGCACCTCTCCGGGGCGGTCCCGGAGCCGATCTTCGTCAAGAACCTGGAGAACGTGCAGGGCGACGAGCGGGACGTCGTCCTGTTTTCCCTGGCCTTCTCCACCAACCCGGAGACCGGCCAGCTTCCGCTGAACTTCGGCCCGCTCAGCCAGGCCGGCGGCGAGCGGCGGCTCAACGTGGCCATCACCCGGGCCCGCCGCCAGGTCGTCCTGTACTCCTCCTTCGACCCGTCGGACATCGACCTGTCCCGCACCTCCGCGCTGGGCACGCAGCACCTGCGAGCGTACTGCGAGATGGCCGCCGCCGGCGCGGACCGCCTGGGTGACCTGGCCACCGACCGCGCCGAGCGGCGCAGCCGGATCCGCGAGGAGGTAGCCACGGCGCTGCGCGGCCGCGGCCACGAGGTCCACACCTCGCACGGCCTCTCCGACTTCACCGTGGACATCGCCGTACGCAAGCCGGGCGCGCCTCGGTGGCAGGTAGCCGTCATGCTGGACGGCCCGGACTGGAGTGCTCGCCCGACGGTGGCCGACCGGGACTCGGCGCCAACGCTCCTCCGGTCGATCATGGGCTGGCCGGAGGTCGTGCGGTTCTGGCTGCCGGCATGGATCTACGACCGGTCGGCGCTGCTCGACCGGGTCGACGAAGCGGTAACCCGAGCTGAAGCCCCCGTAACCGTCGAACCGGAGCCCGGGCAGGCTCAGGCCGCAGCGCCGCACGGGGACGCCGACCTTCCGCAGCCGCGCTCGGCGACAGACGACGAGCTGTCGCCGCCGCGCCCGATGCTGGCCACCGAGCTGTCACCATCGCGCCTCGCCGCGGACGATGGGTCCCTCATCGGCGCGTCGCCAGCACTTGTCACCGGGCTCGTCGCTGTGTCCGCGCCGCCGGAGGTGACGGCCACGCCAGCGACAGAGACGGGCACCGTCGCGGTCAGTCCGTTCGTTCCTTACCTGCCGACCTCGCTCGGCGACCAGGCCGACCTCGACCTGCTCGCCACCGACCAGCGGGTGCGCAATCTGATGCAGACCGCGCTCCGCGAGATCATCGAGGCGGAGGGCCCCGTCGAGCAGCACCGGCTCGCCCGCCTGGCCCTCGCCCGGTTCGGCTTCCTCCGGACCAGGGAGGACCGCCGCACCGCCGTGCTCGCGCTGGTCGACTCCCGCCGGTTGTACGCGCACCCGACCGTGAGCCGATACGCCTGGCCCGATGGGGCTGACCCGCAGACGTACCGCGCGTACCGGGTCACCCAGGCGAGCAACGATCGGGCGTTCGAGGAGGTGCCGCCCGAGGAGGTGGCCAACGCCCTCGTACACGTGCTGCAGGACGTACCGAGCATGGACGAGGAGCGGCTGCTGCGCGCCGGCCTGGAGCGGCTCGGCTACCGTCGGCGCACCGATAAGATCGACAAGCTGCTCCGGTACGGGCTGCACGTCGCCGTGACCAGCGGTCGCCTTCGCTTCGACCAGGAGGGACGCCTGACCCTCGGCTGACGAGCGTCACCAGGCCCAATTGCCCTCTTGTTTGCACCCCGTCCCGATCGAACTGGGCTCCGGCGTTACGTCACAAGGCGGTAGTCGGGTATTCCGCGGTTGCGTTCCTCGGCCGGTTCGTCCGTCGAGCGGGCGGTGACTCCGGCTGGAACGAGGGCTCGCGACACGTAGATCCCCTCGAGGCAGGTGTCGCACCAGAACGAGGCGTAGCCGTGTCCGGCGGCGGGTCGTGCCGTGAAGACGATCCGAAGCGTGCGGTGGCCGCAGTTCGGGCAGGCAAGATCGGACGCCGCCGGCAGCGCACGGTACACGACGTCGTAGGCCGTCAGCCATTCATCGAACGTTGCCATCAGCGCGCTCCCTCCGGCCTGACCGAGTGGTTGGTCCACCACTGTTCCTCATGCGCATAGGCCCGATCTTCGAAGGCGTCGATATCGTGACGGGTCGCCGGGTAGGGACGTCCCTCGCGCAGTTCGGCGACATGGAATCGCTCATGCTCGAGCGTACGGGCCAGGTCCTCTTCGCTGCGGAAGGCTTCTCGGCAGAGCATGACCGACTCGTCGGGTTTAGTCAGTCCGCAAACCCCCGAGACGCGGTTGTTGATGGTGACCTGGATGTCGGAGATATCGATCCCGTACTTGGCGGCGATGCTTCCCACCGACTCCAGGTTCATCGGCATTCGAGGACCAGTCCCTCTGCCACGAACCCTACTGAGGCTGTCCGGGTCCACTCCTGTGCGCCGTAGCCGCCCAAGTGCCTGCTTGAGCTTCTCGATCAGGTCGCCGAGTCGGCGGACTTCCGGGACGAGGCGGCGCAGGCTGGCCAGCAGACCGCGCAGGAGCTTCGCGATCCGCGCACCCCAGGAGGCCACCAGCGTGGTGACCTGCTCCACCACCAGCGGCGCGGCGAACCCGCCGGTGACCACGAGTTCGCCCGCGTACACGAGGAGGCGGGAGACGCAGGTGGCGATGGCGTCGCGGACCAGCAGCCTGACGGCGGCCACCAGACCGGCCGCCCCCTCGGTGATCGCGGCCAGAGTGTCTGCGCCCTGGGCGAGGCCGGTGATGGCCTGCTGCTGCTCGGCGGCCCAGGCCCGGTAGGCGGGGCCGGCGCTGCCACCCCAGCCTCCGACATCGTTGGCGATGGCGCGGGCAAGCTCGGCGGCTTCATCGCGAAGTGACCCGGCAACGTTTCGCCAGGTCTGAGCGTGGGCGGTGATCTGTGCCGGGTCGCCGGCGAGCCAGTCGAGGGCTTCGCTGAGGGGTTTGACGTGTTCGATGAGCCAGGCGATGCCGTACTGCAGGAGTGCGCCGACCGGGTCGGAGACGAAGGCGAGCGCGTCGAGGCCGGCACTGACCACGCCGAGACTGCCGTCGATCCAACTGCCGGTGCGGATGCCCTGGGCGATGAGCTCGATGTCCTCGCAGATCCAGACTCCCGCCCACGGCGTGGGCGCGGTGTCGGCCGCGGTGGCCACGAGGGGATTGGCCGTCACCCCCGGTCCCCGGCTTGGCGGAGCTGGCGCTCGACGATTTCGTCGGTGCGCCGGTAGTTGTCTGCGCTGGTGCGCAACCGGCCGGCGGTGTCCCGTACCGACCAGGCGGCGATGCCGATGCCGGCGACGAGGGTCCGCTGGAGGCCGTCGAGCAGCACCGGCACGATGACGCACAACTGCCCGTACGCGCCGTCGCTGAGCTGGATGTGCTGGCCGGCCTGCTTAGCGGTGTCGAGGCTGTCGGCGCTGCGGTCGAGGCGCGCCGCGTGCCGGGTCAGGTCGTCGGGGTCGACAAGGATGCCGTCAGGCATGGGCCTCGCCCGGGTCGGGCCGCAGGCGACTGCGGTACGACTCGACGATGGCTCGCCCGGTCGGGTCATCCTGGCCGAGGGCGCCGGCGGTTGCGTCCGTGACCTGCCGGAGCAGGTCGGCCCGCGCCCCGTCAGTGGTTTCCAGGATCAGCCGGGCGGTTTGTGCGGCGGGGTGCTGCCGAATGCGTTCGTCGAGCCGGAGATCGGAGAGCGCGCCGGTGGCGTCGACGGTGACGGTGACGGCTCGGTCGGTGCTGGTGGCGGTGCCAGTCAGCGCCTGGACCTGCGCCGACAGGCTCTTCGCCCGCTCCGCCCGCTCCGCCCGCTCGGCCAGGTCGGACTCCCACTGGTCGAGCCGGCGTTCCGCCGCGTCCAGCGCGGCGTCATCCGTCCACATGCGATCCTCCCGGAGAGTCTTGCCGGCGGAGGTCCGGCGCGAACCGCCGTCACGTTACCAATCGGTGGCTCTCGGTGCTGACCCGCTGAGGCCAGCAGGGGAAGGCACCCCGCTCGGCGGCGACCCGCGAGAACCTTCAGCCGGGTCCTTCGAGTACGGCGACGATGCCGGGGCAGTTCAGGGCGATCTTGACGCCGTTGCCGCCGCTGTGGGTTCTCATGCGCCCGTACGCGACCTCGACCGGCTGTCGCACCGCCACCAGCCCCGCGAGCCAGGCGCGCGTCTCAGCGTCGGTCGAGTAGACGATCGTCGTTCCTGCCGAGAGCATCGGCTGCCGCAGCTCTGCGCCGGACTTTCCCGGTGCGACCTAGCCGGCGAACAGCATCCTCGCCGGGAACTCACCACTGGACCGCCAGGAGTTGACGATCTTCGTGGTGATGGCGCTGGCCGCCGAGTTGAAGTCGCCGTCCTCGACACGTGCCGCGAGAGTGCCGGGATCGATCACGAGAATCCGATCGAACCTGTCCTCGAACCCGAACTCGTATCGGACCTCGTTGGTCGCGCCTTCGATTCGTCGCGCAGCCACCATCATTCCCATGCCACCAGCCTCCGACGTCCGAGTGGGTCCTCGCCAGCAGGGCGGTGAACCCGCGAGAACCGTCAGGCGGTGACCGTCGTCGGCCCGTCGGTGGGGCGGGCGCCGGCCGCGGCGACGAACGTCGACCAGGCTGAAGGCGTGAAGGTGAGCACGGCTCCGGCCCGGTCCTTCGAGTCGCGTACGGCCACGATGCCGGGGAGGTTGTCGGCGACCTCGACGCAGTTGCCGCCGTTGCCGCCGCTGCGGGTGCTCTTGCGCCAGACGGCGCCGGTCAGGTCAGTCATGCCGCAGCTCCCCGATGATCGTCTTGATCATGTCGGTCGATTGTGCCTCATCAAGGGCGAGCGCATCCAGGCTCTTCCAGGCGCCCCGGTACGCGGCCAACTCGTCGGGCTTGTCGAGGTACAACGCTCCGGTCAGAGATTCGCTGTAGGCAACCGATGGCTCAGGTGCGGCTCGGCCGCCCTTGGTCGCCGGGAAGTCGAGGATCACGAAGGAGCCGGCGACCGCGCCGGAGTGTGGACCGACGGCGAAGGGCAGCACCCGCACGGTGACATTGGGCAGCTCGGCAGCCTCCAATAGTCGACTGAGCTGCCCCATCATCACGCCTCGGCCACCGACGCTGCGGCGGAGTACCGCCTCCGACAAAATCGCGTCGAGCTGCGGTGGCTGGGGAAGCCGTCGGGTGAGCAACCCTTGGCGTTGCAGCCTTACCTCGACCGCCCGCTCGCGCTCGTCCTCGCTTACCGAGGGCCGATCGAGTCGGGCGAGTCCGAGCGAGTACTGGCGGGTCTGAAGCAGTCCGGGGATCAACGTCTCCTCGTACTGGCGGAGATGCGCGGCGGCGGATTCCAGGCCGACGTACAGCTCGAACCAGCTCGGCACCGCGTCCCCGTACGCGTGCCACCACCCCTTCGACTTCGTCTCGGCCGCCAGCCCCCGCATCGCCTCGGTCATCTCCGGCGACACGTGGTACAGCTCGCACATCGCCTTGACGTCGAGCACCCGCACCGGCCCCAGGCCGCTCTCGATCCGCCAGATCTTCTGCCGGCTGTACTCAAGCGCTTCGGCGGCGGCGTCCAGCGTCACCCCGGCCTCGGTACGAAACTGGCGCAGCAGCCGACCGAGCTGCCGACGCGGCACGGTCGATCCGACGTCCTCTGTCACCCGAGCACTCCCTGATTCCATCCCGCAACACTCCGTAACGCGACCACGTAACTCATATCGGTTGCAGTAAAAGAAGTCAATGCTTGAGCCAAGAATTCTGCTGTGGAACGTTGCGCCTCCACTGCGCACTGTCACACGATGACTGCAAGGCCCTGGTGCCGTACCGCTGATCGCAAGCTGCGGCGGCAGGGCGGGGTGGGTCCGCGCGTGCGGGGAGGACGAGTAGCCCCACCCCTTCCATCCGACACGAGAGGCAGGCAGCAGATGAGCGTCCGCAATCAACGGTCGAGCTACGGCGTTTTGCCGTACACCCCGCTGCTGCCGTGGCAGGTGCGCGAGCGCCGCTTCAAGCTGGTCGGGCTCGGACGCCGCGGCCTTGAGCCCGACCACGTGTACGCCTTCCTCGACCGGGTCGCCGTGGACATGGCCGCCGTCTACGCGGCCCTGGCCGCGAGCAGGCGGGAAGCCGCCTGTGCCGCAGACGCGCTGCGTCGCCAGCAGAGCGATCACCCCGATCGGGGATCCGAGGCATGACCCAGCGGTACGTCATCCACCTGCCGGTGGCCGCCGCCGACCTGCCCGCCGCGCAGCGCCTGGCCCGGGTGATCGGCCGGTGGCTGCTGGTACTGCCGCAGACCGACCCGGGGGAGACCACCGTCTCCGCCGAGGACCACCAGAACGTACGCCATCGGGTCTTCTGCGACCTGCTGATGCCCGGCGGCCGGCGCTGCCTGCTCCGCGCCGACCACGACGGCCCTTGCACCCGTCGCTTGCGCCGCTGACAACGCGAGCGTGTCGGCTATCCGTCACTTCGCTGGCCGCGTCGTGTCGGTCTGCTTCCGTAGCGCGGTGAACCTCATCGACCAGCCGAAGAACGTGGCGAAGCGCTGGTGACCGCGGTGCTCGGTCCGGCGTGGACGCTCAAACCCGACACTCCTGAGGACACCGGCCGCCAGCCGCTCGCCGTCGAGACTGTGATCGGCACGCAAAGGGCTTGCTGCTCTCTCGCCTCTGCTCCTGGCGTGGCCACAGTTGCTCGCGCTGCCAAAGACCGTTGAGTGGCGCCGGCGGTGACAGTCGTGCGCTGTCAACCGCCGGCATTGGCTTCCTGGGCTGGCTTAGCTCTAGCAAGCAGCCACTCAATGGGCCCTGTCAGGCCATGCTGGGGGCGGCGGCGTGCGGCGCCTCCTTCGGGTCGGCACCGTACCGGTTACTTCCCCGAGTGCCGTCCTTCACGAAGAACACGAGCAGGACGATGGCCCCCACGAGAGGCACGAGTCCGATCAACAGCCACCAGCCCGAGCGATCCGTGTCGTGAAGTCGCCGCACGGCAACGGCCAGGGTCGGCACCAGCAGGGCCAAGCTGACGATGAGACCGATGACGCCGGTAGAGCTCGGCTCCGACCCGATGTCGGTCCCCAGCGCGCCGTCCAGAATTCCGGTGACGATACCGAGGATCAGGGTGAAGAGGACAAACCACCAGTACTCGGACCGGCGAGCTCGACCGCCAAAGCCGGCATACTGGGAGAGGACGGATTTGATGGCATCAATGGGGGACATACATTCTCCAGCGCAGTGAGAGATTGAGACCTGCAAGGTCAACTGCGACGCAGCCAAGCAGACGCCCGGCGGGCGGTCAACGGCCGTTCGGCTGCCCCCCCGCCCGGTTGGAGCCTGAGACTTGAACCCTCAACCCCTCGGGCTAGCTCCTGATCAACTCAAATCGGGCGGAACGGCAGCTGACCTCGGGCGAGCTCTTCTGCTGCCTTACGGCGGTTGACAGCCCTTATCGGCGTCACTTGTGCCCGACGATCTTGCTGAGGCGACTTGAACTGGGCCAACCGACTACCGTCGGCCGTGCTCGATCCCGCAACTGTCTTCGACGCATCCGGCCCGTTGGAGGACCCCCTCACCGACGAGGCTCTGCGGATTGTGGAGGCCCAGCTTGTGCGCCAGCTGCCCGCCACGTACGTCGACCTGTCCCGTCGACACAACGGCGGCTTCCTCGCCCTGACGCCCACTCTGCACCCAGCCGAACCTCCTGGGCCGAGGACCACGTCGGTGTGTACGCACTGGCGGCGATCGGTCGAACTGCACCGCCAGCCACATTAGCGGGCGTCCGTCGTCCGGGGCCCGGTGACGACTGCCGGTCGGGCGGACCAGCGGCAACACGCTCGTGGGCGGAGCCACGTCGGCGCTGCGCGGGTCACGGGGGCGGACACGCCCGCAGGTCACTTCGGATCTTGCGCCGTGGCCGGGTGTGATTGTGCGTGACGTGCCAGTGCTAAGGCGGCGTCGAGGATGAGGAAGCCGAGTAGGGTCCAGCCCAGTATGGGGACCGCCCAGCCCACAGCGAGGGCGGCGAGCGCGGTGATGACGAGGGCCGGGATGGGCAGGTGTCGCCAGGTGCCTCGTGGCGGGGGCGTGCCGAGCCGGTAGCGGTGCCTGTGGCGGGTGGGGCGGCGCTGCCACCACATCCGGTAGCCCCACCCGATGGTGACGATCAGTCCGGCGGCGACGAGGGCGAGGGCGATCTGGTTGGCGAATCCGAACAGGACGCCCATGTGCGCGTGGATGCCGAAGCTGGTGAGTTTGGCCAGCGGTGGCTGGTCGGCCCAGCGGACGGTGTCGATGATCTGGCCGGTGTGCGGGTGGACGGCGATCTTGTCGCGGTGTACGGGCCAGGTGTTGTCGGTCTGTGCGACGGTCCAGGCGTGGCCGGGTTCGTCGGCGGGGGTGATGGTGACCGGGCCGCTCAGCCGGGATGTTTCGACGGAAGCGGCGATGGCGTCGAGGTCTGCCTGGGTCCTGGTGGTGCCGCCGCTGCCGTGATGCTTGCTGTCACCGGCCGATGGGCCGGTGGCGCCGAGGCCGGTCGTGAGCGGAATGTTGTCGGAGTTGAGGGTGGCGCTTAGCAGGTCGAATTTGGCTCCGGCGTGCTGGGACCAGGTCAGTCCGGTGGCCGACAGGAACAGCAGCATGAGCGCGAGCCATATGCCGGCGGTGGCGTGGAGGCTGCGGGTGCGGCGGACCCCTTTGCCCGCGGTGGTTCCTGGCAGGAGGAGTCGGCGGGCGGTGCGTGTGCCGCGCTGCTGGCGCCACCACAGGATCAGTCCGCCGAGGACGAGTACCCACAGCCAGGAGGCGGCTAGCTCGGAGTAGAGCCGGCCGGTGTCGCCAAGGTTGAGGTTGGCGTGCATCTGGTCCAGCCAGGTGGTGATCGGGGTGGCGCCGGACCAGGTCGTCAGCAGCCCGCGGACCTGGCCGGTGTAGGGGTCGAGGTAGACGGTGCGCTGCTTGTCGCCCAGCTCGGGAAGGCTGAACTCGACCTTTGTGGTGGCGTCGGGTGCGGCGGCGGGGTGGATCGCGGCCAGGGTACCTGCGGGTACGACCTGCTGTGCGGCGGCGACCTGCTGCGATAGCGGCAGCCGGGTGGTGCCGACGGTGTTGACGTGGAGTTGGTCGTGGTAGGCGACCTGATCGATCTGCGGGGTGAACGCATACGCCAGCCCGGTGAGCGCCACCAGGATCAGGAACGGGGCGACGAGGATGCCGGCGTAGAAGTGCAGGCGACGCAGCAGCGGCCCGAACCCGCGGTACAGGCTTGCTCTCCCCGCTGATATCTCCTGCGGTACCGGCTGTGGGCCGGGCTGGTCTTCCTCCGGCTGGGTGCTTGGTGGGCTGGTGATGGACATCTTGGGCTCCTGTCAAACCGGGAAAGGTCATGGCTTCCTTTGCCGGGCCGTACCGCCGGGCGTTCCATATGGGACATATATGGCTAGTGACCGTTCGGTAACCTGGCTCCGTCAGGATGGCTGGAGCAGTGACCGATGTCAATGGACGTCAGATGTGATCACGGTTGGGCGAAAGCAACCGACGACTGCCCAGCTCGGACGTCTTGCCCCGACCAGGTGATAGACGACCCACTGGAACCGGATCGGGATGCCTGCCACAACCCAAGCCACACACGCACAAGCGGCTACGGAAGCCATCTTCGGCGAAGCCCGGTGCCACAGGGCAGGAGTGACCATGCAGGTGAACCGAGCGCCGGGGTGGCGATGGATCTGTTCGGCAACGCGCAGCCCAGCCCATCCGGCGATGAAACGGTGGACAGTGTCTACGAGCCGCTGCCGACGTCGCTGAAGGCGATCTGCTGCGACCTGATCTGGACCAGCGACCAGCGCATGAGTTCCGGCAGCGTCTACGCATACAGGCTGCACGCCGAGGTGGTCGCCGAGCGGTACGTCGGGCTGCTACTGCGCTGAGCCACGCACCATCGCCGCCGGGGTGCCGCGCATCGAATACATTCCCACCGCAGGATGCGCAGGCGAGCCGGCCGGGTGGTACGCGAAGCGGAAAGAACTTCTGGAGCGGCACCGGCCACCTCATGCAGTGCGGTGATGGTCTCGTCGGTCTGGTGGGCCCGAAGTCTCCGTCGTGTGCCGCCCATGGCGGCGACGCTCGACCCGTTTATCGACTGGAGTAGCTCGCGGGGCACTGCTCAGCAGCCTGCCGCTGGTCGCGGCGCTGTTCCTCTTCCTCGGGTCGCTCGGCATGGTCATGCCGAACGGCGAGCGCTCGCTTTGGACCGGCACTCCGCCCACGCCGGGACGGCCGCCGCGCTGCTCGCCGCCATCCAGTCCGTCGTCGGGGCCCTCGCAGCGCCGCTGGTCGGACTGGGTGGGGAGGGCAGCGCCGTCCTGATGGCGGTGGTGATCACCGGCTCGGCGGTCGCCTCCCTCGCCGTCGTCCTCACCCTGGCCGCGCGCGAACTTTGGTGAGATCTAGCGGATGTTGGCGGTGTGGCCCAGGGAGTAGCGGCCGGGCTGGGGCCAGATGGTCAATCCGTGTGGACCGGCGCCGACGGGGATGCGAGCGAGGAGTTTCCCGTCGCGGGTACGGATGACGTACACCTCGTCGTGGTAGCGGCCGGACAGCCACAGGGTGGTGCCGTCCGCGGAGAGGGCGCCCATGTCCGGGCTCCCTCCGCCCGGGATCCGCCAGGTGGTGGTCGGCTTCAGGGTGGCCAGGTCGAGCACGGCGATGCTGCCGGCGTCGCGGTTGGTGATGTAGGCGAGCTTGCTGTCGCGGCTGAAGTAGATGCCGTGCGCGCCCCTGCCGGTGGGGATGAAGCCGGTCTGGCGGGTGGCGTGAGCGTCGAAGACGTACACCCCGTGGGCGTGCATGTCGGCGACCAGGAAGTGTTGTCCGTCCGGGGTGAGTCGGGTGTCCTGGGGCATCCCGTCGGGCGTCTCGGTCAGGGTGAACTCGCGCAGCTTGTCGAGGCTGAGGGCGTCCAGCACGAGCATTCGGTTGGCGAACTCGCAGCTGAACAGCATGATCTTGCCGTCGGCGGAGTAGTCCATGTGGTTGATGCCCTCGCACTCGGGAAACCGCACCGACCGCACCCGCTGCCACGTGCCCAGGTCGTAGAAGTCCAGCCGCTGGTACGCCTCGGCCACCACGATGGCCTGCTTGCCGTCCGGCGTGAAGTAGAGGTTGTAGACGTCCTCCAGCAGCCGGAACTTGCCGGGCTTGCCGATGCGGGGGTCGATCGGGACGAGGCCTCCGTCCGGGATCTGGCTGGAGGCCACGTACAGCGTCCGCAGGTCGTACGACGGCACGACGTGCTGCGGCTCGGGTCCACCCGGGAAGGTGTCGATCACCTTGTACGTCTTCGGGTCGATCACCGACACGTCGTTGCTCTTCGTGTTCGGCACGTACACGAGGGCCCGGTCGTTGCGGACCTGCTCGGCCAGCATGTTCGGGCCCGCCGCCGCGTACACGTCTCCCGGTCGTGGATAGGTCGGCATTCCGGCGACCAGCGGGCCGAACGGCGACTCGCCTGGCGGCGGCGACGTCGGCGGCTGCTGCTGCCGATCCCCTTCGGCGGCAGTGCATGCGGAAGCGGAAAGGAACAGCACGGCGAGAGCAATGATCCGCTGCGACATCATCACCCCGGCAGGCTACGGGTAAACCGCCCTAACAGGCACTTTTTGCGCGAATTGACTGTGGCTCATGTTGGTGATGCATCGATGTGCCCCACTAGAATGGAGAGAGTGATGTTGACCCATAGAGAGATCTTCGAGCGGTACGTGTACGCCGGCCCCATCAGCCGCAACCCGGACGCGGTCGCTGAGCTGTTCACCGAGGATGGGGTCTTCGAGGCGCCACTGGTACCTGAAGGGCATCCACTGCCACGCCGTCTGGACGGCCGCGAGGCCATCCGGGCCGGTATCGGCGCTTACCACAGGGATCCGGCCTACCAGGGCACGGTGAACACCGAGCGGTCCAGGTACGTGCTGCACGACGCGACGGATCCCGACGTGTTCATCGCCGAGATCGACACGGTTTTAGATGCACCGGAAGGAGGCAGCGCGGCGATGTCACTGGTGCAGGTGTTCCGCCTCCGTAAGGGAAAGATCACTATGCTGCGCGACTATTTTGCGGTTCCATCCACGTAGGCCGACACAGCCGGCAGGCCATGGCGGCGGAACCACCGTCCTCGTTCATCGAAGGAGGGTCTCGGGGACATCGTGCAGTCCGGCAGGTGCGGCCGGTGGGTGAGGAGGAGCGTGTCGGGTGGGCTCGGGAAGTTGATGCCTGCCTACTGGCTGGTGCCGCTGTCGCGTCAGGCTTGGCCCCAGGCGGGTCGCCCGATCAACCCGCGTGGGTCACCGCCCGATCAGCCGGTTTCCCATGGATCGAATCGGGCGAGTTTGGTCGGGTTGAGGGTGATCAGCACTCGGGTGATCCCCTCGGTAGAGGCATCGATCGCGCACAGTGCGACGACGGATCCTGCCCGGCGGACGAGGACGGCTTCCTGCCCGTTGGACTCGACGAAGTCCAGCGAGACGACCGCGCCGAACTTTCCCATGAGGCCGGCGATGTAGCGGGCGACATCGGCCCGGCCGGTTACCGGTACCCGCGCCGCGCTGACCATGCCGCCGCCGTCGGCGTAGGAGACGACGTCGTCCGCCAGCAGTTTCTCCAGCTGCCCGAGATCACCGGCGCGTGCGGCGGCGAGGAAGGCGTGGAGCAGCCGGCCGTGCTCGGCGGGGGCGACCGGCGCGTGCCGTTCTTCGGCGAGGTGCGCGCGCGCCCGGCGGCCGAGCTGCCGCGCGTTCGCCTCGGTGATGTCGAGGACCTCGGCGATCTGCCGGAAGGGGTAGTCGAAGGCCTCGCGTAGCACGTACACGGCGCGTTCGTGCGGAGTCAGTCGTTGCAGGAGGAGGAGCAGCGCAAGTTCGAGAGCTTCGCCCTGCTCGGCTCGGGTTGCCGGGTCGACCGACGTCTGGATCGGCTCGGGCAGCCATGGGCCGACGTAGGTCTCTCGCCGGGCGCGTGCCGATGTCGCCGCGTTCAGGGCGAGCCTGGTTGTTGCGGTGACGAGGAATGCTGTCGGGTCCCGTACCGCGCTGCGGTCTGTGCGCTGCCACCGTAGCCACGTGTCCTGGACGATGTCCTCGGCGTCGTGAACGCTGCCCAGCATCCGGTAGGCGATGCCGAACAGCCGGGGCCGGACCGCGTCGAAGGTCCGCACGGCATCCATCGGGACCTCGCGCTGGGACATGAGGTCTCTTTTCTCCCGTTGGTAGCCGCCTGTCGTCTTCGCCGAGGTCCTGTCCACCTGATTTCAGCTTGCCGGGTGCCACGTCCGGTGCCGGCATACCCGTTCCGTGATGCGAATCGCGGGCCGGAGAGCTGACGGCGGTGCCTCGCCGGGCGCCGGTCGCGGTCGGTTGTCACGAATCCCTGCCTCACCTGGTCCTTGCTGGTGGATCGGCGAGGCGGCTCGGGGCCTTGCCGCTTCCCAGTCACTTCGCTGGTAGCTGCGGCCGGAGCATCCCCGGCAGGCAGCTTTCCTGTCTCACCGTGTCGACCTCCCGCCCTGCGGACGAGAGGTCCGGAACCGTCGGAAGGCGGCCACCATGACTGACATCGGGCGAAACACCCCAAGCACACTCGATCAGATCCCGGACCGCGACCCCGAGGAGACCGCCGAGTGGGCGGCCTCTCTCGACGCCGTCACCGCCGCGGCGGGGCCGCAGCGCGCCTCGTACCTCCTGCGCCGCACTCTCGAACACGCTGAGGGCGTCGGCCTTGCGCTGCCGAAGCTGCTCGAGACCGAATACATCAACACCATCCCGACCGCCGCCGAGCCGGAGTTCCCCGGTGACGAGGAGATGGAACGGCGCGTCACCGCGTGGAACCGCTGGAACGCCGCCGCGATGGTGACCCGCGGCAGCCGCTATGGCCTGGGCGGTCACATCGCTACCTACGCCTCCGCCGCCTGGCTCTACGAGACCGGCTTCCAGCACTTCTTCCGCGGTAAGGAGGCCGACGGCTCCGGCGACCAGCTCTACCTCCAGGGCCATGCCGCCCCCGGCATCTACGCCCGCGCCTTCCTCGACGGTCGGCTCACCGAGGGCCAGCTCGATCGGTTCCGGCAGGAGGCGGGCGGCGATGGCCTTCCCTCCTACCCGCACCCGCGCCGGCTGCCGTGGCTGTGGGAGTTCCCGACCGTGTCGATGGGCCTGGGCCCGCTGTCGGCGATCTACCAGGCGCGGTTCAACCGCTACCTGCAGCACCGTGGCATCAAGGACACCTCAGCCTCGCGGGTGTGGGCGTTCCTCGGCGACGGCGAGATGGACGAGCCTGAGTCGACCGCCGCGCTCGCTCTTGCCGGTCGCGAAGGCCTCGACAATCTCACCTTCGTGGTCAACTGCAACCTGCAGCGGCTCGACGGGCCGGTGCGCGCCAACTTCAAGATCGTCCAGGAGTTGGAGGCGCGGTTCCGCGCGGCGGGCTGGAACGTCGTCAAGTCGCTGTGGGGCTCGGCCTGGGACGACCTGTTCGCGCTCGACACCACGGGCGCGCTCGTCCGCCGGCTGCGCGAGGTCCCCGACGGGCAGTTCCAGACGTACGCGGCCCGGGATGTCGGCTACATCCGCGAGCACTTCTTCGGCGCCGACCCGGCGCTCGTCGAGATGGCGAAGGTGCTGACCGACGCGAAGATCGCCGAGTGCTTCCACGCCTCGCGGGCCGGCCACGAACCCCGCAAGGTGTACGCCGCCTATCGGGCCGCCGTCGAGCACCGGGGCGCGCCCACCGTGATCCTCGCCCAGACGGTCAAGGGCTACACGCTCGGCCCCGCCTTCGAGTCGCGCAACGCCAACCACCAGATGAAGAAGCTGACCGGCGACGAGTTCCGCGCGCTGCGCGACCTCCTCGAACTTCCCATCCCCGACAGCAAGCTCACCGGTGAGGTGGTGCCGTACGTTCACCCCGGCGCCGATTCGCCGGAGGTCCGTTACCTCCACGAGCGCAGGGCCGCGCTGGGCGGGCCCGCCCCGGCTCGCCGTGTCCACCCGGTGGTGCTGCCCGCGCCGTCCGCCAAGCCCTTCGACACGTTGGCCAAGGGGTCCGGTAGTCAGGAGATCGCGACGACCATGGCCTTCGTCCGCCTGGTCAAGGACCTGATGCGGGACCCGGAGACCGGCCGGCGTTGGGTGCCGATCGTTCCGGACGAGGCGCGTACCTTCGGCATGGAGTCGCTCTTTCCCACCGCCGGGATCTACTCGCCGCACGGCCAGACCTACGACCCGGTCGACCGCGACACGCTCCTGTACTACAAGGAGGCCACGAGCGGCCAGATCCTCAACGAGGGCATCACCGAGGCCGGTTCGATGGCCGACTTCACGGCCGCCGCAACGTCGTACGCCACGCACGGCGAGCCGATGATCCCCTTCTACATCTTCTACTCGATGTTCGGCTGGCAGCGGACGGCCGACCAGATGTGGGCGCTCGCCGACCAGCTCGGCCGTGGCTTCCTCATCGGTGCCACCGCCGGCCGTACGACGATGACCGGCGAGGGCCTGCAACACGCGGACGGCCACTCCCACCTGATCGCCTCCACCAACCCGGCGGCGATCGCCTACGACCCGGCCTTCGCGTACGAGGTCGCCGTGATCGTCCGCGACGGGCTGCGCCGGATGTACGGCCCGGACGCCGAGGACGTCTTCTACTACCTCACGGTCTACAACGAGGCGAAGGTGCAGCCGCCCATGCCGTCCGGCGCGGACGTCGAGGAGGGCATCCGCAAGGGCCTCTACCGGTACCAGGAAGCCAATGCCACGGAGTTGGCGGCGGATGCCCCGCGCCTGCAGCTTCTCGCCTCCGGCACCGCGATTCACTGGGCCCTGGAGGCCCAGCGGCTCCTAGCCGTCGACTGGGGTGTGGCGGCCGACGTGTGGTCGGCCACCTCCTGGAGCGAGCTGCGCCGCGACGCTCTCGACTGTGACGCGGCGCGGCTCGAGGGTGAGGACCGGATCCCTTACGTGACCCGGGTGCTGAACGGCGCTCCCGGTCCGGTGCTCGCCGTCAGCGACTGGATGCGGGCGGTTCCGGACCAGATCAGCCAGTGGGTGCCGCAGGACTGGCACTCGATCGGCACGGACGGCTTCGGCCTCTCCGACACCCGTGCGGCCGTCCGTCGCCACTTCGGGGTCGACGCGCAGTCGGTCGTGGTCGCGGCGCTGGCAGCCCTGGCCCGGCGCGGCGAGGTCAAGCCCGAGACCGTTCAGGAGGCCCGCAAGCGCTACCAAGATGCGGGCCAGTGCTCCGCCCTTCAGGGCGGGTGAAGGCCCGCACGGGAGGGGCCGCCAGGCCCCGAGCGTGCCATTGACCGTGGTAAAATCTGGGCGGGCTCCAGCGATAACCAAGCTGGAGCCCGCCGCACCAGACGTCGCCGCAGGGCATGCGGAGACGGAAAACGCCTGTGGAGCGGACGTAAGACCGGAGCACGCTCCGGCTGATCGCGGTGAAGCAGGAACCCACCTGGGCGTTGCGCGTTCCGCGCGCAGCGCGGAGGGAATCCCCGCCATTCATGGCGGTGGAGGAAGTCAAGGGATCGCCTGAGGGCACTCCTGCCTTGTCGGTTCTGTGGCGACTGGGATGCAGCGGCCGCTGCCGTCGGGCACCGGCCGCTGCACCTCCGCCTGAACCTGAGGATCGGCGCCGCCGGCAGCCCTGGTCATGGCCGGACCAGCCATCGTGATCGGGCCCATGGTGATCAAGCGGCGGGTACGGTGAACGTCGTGGAGGATCTCGGCGCGAAGGTCTCGTATCTCGCGCTCCCCGTCGGCATCCGGGTCTACGACGTCGACTCGGCACCCGTCGGCGTGGTCGAGCACGTGCTGACCGACGAACCGAAGGACATCTTCCACGGCATCATCGTGGCACCGCCGGGGCCGGACCAGTCCCACCGCTTCGCCCACCGGGAGCAGATCGCCGACCTGTACGAGCGGGGGGTCGTGCTGTCGGTACCCGGTGCCGAGATGCACGAGCCGGGCGAGGACCCGCCGGCCGGAGTAGTCGAGGAAGCGGCTCACAAACCGGTGCAGGCGGACCTGCGCCGCGCCTGGCAGCGGCTGAGTCGACCCCGCTGAACCCGCCGGCAGGCCCGATGCCAGGGGGCCAGATCGGCGCTGCTCAGCGGCAGTTGATGCCGGCATCCCGTAGCGCGCCCTGGTGATTCGCCCGATGGGGATGAGGCAGGGTCACCCCCCGTCCCAGGAGGCTGTCGAGGTACCAGTTCGCTCGGCATCCGAGATGAAGTGTCCGATCGCGGCGCATTGAGGTCAGGGGCTCGTAACTGGCGGTCCGACGGCGATCGGGCCGGAGAGGAGAACCAGGTGGAATACCAGGATTTCATCAACGCAGTGGCCACGCGGGCAAAGGTGTCGACGGATCAGGCGGCGACACTCACCAGCGCGACGTTGGAGACATTGGCAGATCGGATCAGCGCCGGCCAGGCTGATGACCTTGCCTATCAGCTTCCCGAAGGGCTTGACGATCACCTGCGCAAACCCCCACCGCTTAGCGGGAGAGGGGAACATGCCAAGTCGTTCGGGCTCGAAGAGTTCGTGCGGCGGGTGGCGGACCGCCCGGCCGTCGACCGTGCGCTCGCCGGTGCCGGGGTCAGCGCGGTGCTCACCACGCTACGTGAGGCTGTTTCCCGTGACGAGTTCGACAACGCGGTGGCCCAGCTTCCGAACGAGTTCCGGCAGGTGATCGAACCGGTGGGTGCCCGTGGCGGGCACCGGCCCGGTTCGTAGCACGCACGGTTGAGGCAGGAGCAGGTGCGCCCGCAGCCGGTCGGGGCGCGCGCCGGCGCGGAACGGCGCCCGCAGGTGGAGGCACGAGAGAGAACAACTCTCGACGCCGGTCACGGACGCCGCGACGCACCCCGACTGGTTCGGAAGGAGAACGCGTGAACTACGCCGAGTTTCTCGAAGCGGTGGGGAAGCGGGCCGGAATGCCGGCGGCGGAGGCGGCGAACGTCGTCGGAGCCACCCTGACAACCTTGGCGGAGCGGGTCAGTGGCGGCGAGGCGCGGCACCTGGCCACGCGGCTCCCCGAGGAGTTGCGAGGGTACCTGCACAAGAACGTGGACTTCGCCGAACAGCTCGACCTCGTGGAGTTCCTCAACGAGGTAGGGGTTCGCGCGGGAACGGATGGCGACCGGTCCGCTGAGGTTGCCCGCGCCGTGTTGACGACTCTGCGCGAGGCGGTGAACGCCGAAGACCTCAAGGGCCTGGAATCCGAGCTGCCGAAGGACATCCGGCGGCTGCTTCATCCGTTGGACCGTGGCATCGGGGGCTGAACCGAGCCACGTCCTGGTCCGATCCGGGTACGGTGCGCGGGTGGAGGTTGGATTCGCCCCGCCCGTCTCCGGCTCGTGGGCCACACCGGAGAGCATGATCCACGTCACCCGCCGCGCCGAGCAGCTCGGATACCACTCGCTCTGGACGTTCCAGCGGCTCCTGGTCCCCGCCGACCTCGGCTGGAGCGAGACCTACCACAGCGTCCAGGACCCGGTGACCACGTTGGCGTTCCTGGCGGCCCACACCACGCGGGTCCGGCTCGGCGTGGCGGTGCTCAACATGCCGTTCATCTCTCCGGTGCTGCTGGCCAAGCAGACCGCGACTCTCGACATCCTGGCGGGCGGACGGCTCGACGTGGGACTCGGCCTCGGCTGGGCGGACGAGGAGTATCAGGCGACGGGGGTGAGCAAGCATCGGCGGGGCCACCGGGCCGAGGAGTTCCTCGCCGTTCTTCGCGCTCTCTGGCAGAACGACGTCGCCGAGCATCGCGGCGAGTTCTACCAGGTCCCGCCGACGCGCCTGGAGCCGAAGCCCGTGCAGCGGCCACACCCGCCGATTCTGCTCGGTGGCCAGGCGCCCGCCGCGCTGCGCCGGGCCGGCCGGCTCGCCGACGGCTGGGTCAGTGGCAGCCAGGCGGACCTGCCGGGCATCGGCGAGGCGGTCGCGACCGTCAAGGCCGCCGCTGCGGAGGCCGGCCGCGATCCCCGCTCACTGCGATTCGTCTGCCGCGGCGCCGTCCGCGTACGCCCGGCGGGCCCGCCCGAGCGCGAGCCGCTCACCGGCACGCTCGAGCAGATCCGGTCGGATCTCGGCAGACTCGCCGAAGCCGGCATCACCGAACTGTTCGTCGACCTCAACTTCGATCCGGAGATCGGCTCACCCCGCGCCGACGCGCAGGCGTCGCTGCGCCGGGCCGACGAGGTGCTCGACGCCCTCGCTCCGACCCGCTGACACCCCCGGACCGGCGCTCACCCGGCCGGGTTGGCTGCCGCGTCCGCCGCGGACCACGCCGACCAGCCGGTCACCGCTACCGCGATCACCGGCCCGGCCGGTGGTCGCTGGACGTACTGCGGGTACTTGTCGGCCAGCGCCGCGCGGGCCGCGGCCTCTTCCGCGCGGTCCTCCACCAGCCGGCCGTGCCCGTCCAACCGGACCCACCACAGCCGTGACCAGTCCTCGTCGTACTCGTCGACCAGCAGGCAGGCATGTCCCGTCGCCTGGATGTTCTCCAGCCGGCGCAGCCGCCGGTGACGCTTGGGCTTCTCGTCCACCGCGTGGTAGACGACATCGTCGAGCAGGACGAAGCACACGGGCACCAGGTGTGGACGCCCATCCGCGCCGACGGTGGTCAGCCGGGCCACCCGGGCCGACCCGACCCGGTGCCGGATGTCGTCGGCGGGCACACGCCCGACCGTAACAGCCGACACCTGCCGTGGTGACTCGTTGTGGCCGGCGGGTGTGCCGGCGCCGCACCCGGGTAGGCCCTCCCGATTCAACCCCGGGGAGGCGTGATGGCGAGCGAGGCGCCCGACTACTTCCAGCCCGAGGCTGGTCTGGTGCTCACGCACCTGCTGATCGTTCGGGACGTGGACCGTTCCCGGGAGTTCTACCAGCGGGTGCTGGGCGCGACGGTGGTGCGGGAACGCCAGCCGGCGATCCTGCGGTTCCACAACAGCTACATCGTGATCAACGACGAAGGTGGTCCGACCGACGACAAGCCGGGCGTGCAGGCACAGGCGCCGCCGGATCCGAACACGCTCAGCAGCGCGATGAACGTCCGGGTCACGGACGTCCGAGCCGTCTACGAGCAGTGGCGGTCACGGGGTGGGGAGTTCCTGACCGAGCCCAAGGATCATGGCGTCGAGATCCGGTGCTACCTGCGCGACCCGGACGGCTACCTGATCGAGCTCGGTCAGGGCACCGGGATCCTTGCCGAGATGGGTCGCGCCGCCTCCGACTGAGCGACCGACACCTGCGGGGAACCCAGCCCGGGGCAGCCACGTCGTAGGGGCATGACGGGTAGCAGCGCCTCCGATCCAACGGCCGCCACCGGCGTCCCCCGAGTCATGACGCCAGCTCGGGTCATGGGACTGGCCCTGGTCGCTGGCCTGGCGCTGGTCACCGGCTGTACGGCGGAGCCGGTCCCCGTGCCGCCACGTGACCGGGGAGTGCCGGCCGGCGGGTTCCGCCTCGTCTCGTTCGACTCCTGCCCGGAGGCGCTGCGGCAGCTGAAGACGGCTGCCAAGGCGTACGTCGGGCCCTGGGGGTTCGGGTCGAACGGGGACATCCGTACCTTCGGCCGCGCCGAACAGGCTGAGGCGCCCGCCGCAGCGGGGCGGGCGGACGCGGCGGCCAAGGCTGCCGCCCCCGGCTACTCGGGCACCAACACGCACGAGGCCGGCGCCGATGAACCGGACCTGGTCAAGACCGACGGCAAGCGGATCGTCACCGTGAACCGAGGCAAGCTGTACGTGGTCGACCCGGCCACCCGCCGGCTGACCGGAGAGCTGGAACTGGCACCGGGCGCCGATGGGTACGGCGGGGGCGAAGACGGCCTGCTGCTGCAGGGTGACCGGGCGCTGGTGCTGCGCCGCGACGGGTGGGCCGGGATGGCGAAACCGGCCGTCCCCGGGGGAGGCGCGCCGGCAGACGCCCCGACGCCGGACGGGATCGTCGGGCCCCAGCTGATCATGGTCGACCTGTCCGGCGCGCCGAAGATCATCGGCGAGTACCGGATCGACGGCGGTCTGGTGGACGCCCGCCAGGTGGGCACGACGGTCCGGGTCGTGGTCCGCTCCGCGCCCCGGCTGAACTTCCCGTACCGGGAACGGGCCACCGATGGGCAGCGCACCGCCGCCAACCGCGAGATCATCGACAACGCCACCGCCGACGACTGGCTGCCCCGGTACGAGGTCACCTCCGGCGGGCGAACCAGCGCCGGACGGGTCGGCTGCGAACGGGTGAGCCGGCCGGCCACCTACTCCGGCACGTCGCTGGTGACCGTGCTCAGCTTCGACCTCGGTGCGGCCACGCTCGGCGCCGGCGACCCGGTCACCGTGATCGCCGACGGCGACACCGTCTACAGCAACGGACCCCGGCTGTACGTCGCCAACGACCAGCGCTGGCGGGTGCTGCCGATGCTGACCGAGCGGAACATCGCACCCGATCCCAAAGACGAGACCACCGAGATCTACCAGTTCGACATCTCGGGCGCGGGTGCCCCGCGGTACGTCGCCGCCGCGTCCGTACCGGGCTGGCTCATCAACCAGTACGCCTTGTCCGAGTGGGACGGGCACCTGAGAGTGGCCACCACCAGTGGCCGTACCTGGGGCGACAAGCCGAACTCGACGTCCGGCGTGTACGTCCTGCGCGCCGACGGTACGGCGCTGACCCAGGTCGGCAAGGCCACCGGACTGGGCAAGGGGGAACGGATCTACGCGGTACGGTTCGTCGGCGGCACCGGGTACGTCGTCACCTTCCGGCAGACCGACCCGCTCTACACCGTCGATCTGCGTGATCCGAAGGCGCCGAAGGTGAGCGGCGAACTGAAGATCAACGGGTATTCGGCGTACCTGCACCCGGCCGGCGACGGACGGCTGCTCGGTGTCGGGCAGGAGGCGTCCGACGAGGGCCGTATCCAGGGCACCCAGCTCTCGCTCTTCGACGTCGCCGATCCGGCCGAGCCGAACCGGATCGCCCAGTATCACGTCAAGCAGGGGCACTCCGAGGCGGAGTTCGACCCGCACGCGTTCCTCTACTGGCCGGCCGAACGCCTGGTCGTGGTCCCGTTGACCGTCTATGGCACGAGCGCCGTGAGCAAGCCTGGCAGCCCGGGCCTGCCGAGCAACGTGGCGCTGGCGCTGCGAGTCGGCGACGGCGGGTTCACCGAGGCCGGCACGGTCGACCACACGCTGGGCACGCGCCGCGCCGAGGATCCGGCGCCGATCCGCCGCTCACTGGTCGTCGACGGAGTCCTCTGGACCGTTTCCGACGCCGGCCTCAAGGCGACCAGCCTCGCCACCATGAAGACCCTCGGCTGGCTGCGTACGGCGTGACCCGCATGGTGGCGTCCGAAGTGGCCCGCCGTTGGACGGCGCCGCGATGCATCGTGGCCAGCCATGATCACGGCCTCGTGGTCGCCACGATCGGCTTCGTCGCCTCGCCCGTAGCGTCTGGTGAACGCCTCGGCAGTGGCGAGTCCCCACCCCACGCGCTGCGCTGGGCAGATCAGCGGACGTCGCTGGACGCCCGCTGATCGCCGGGCGACTCCCGCCGGCTGGGACGTGTGTCGCCGCCCCTGACGACCGCTATTTCTTCTTGTGCTTGGGCGGCAGCGTCGCGACGTAATCCTGCGCCTTGTTGACCCACAGGGTCGATTGTTCGGCGGTGAACGACGAGGGCAGCGACAGGTATCCACCCATCGGCCGCTCGGCCGGGCCGAACGGTCCCGCTCCCTCGATCATCGCCAGCTCGGCCAGGTCGTCGGCGGCGAGCTTCACGCCGACCGACGAGCCGAACAGGCCGGCGAACATGTTGCCGTTGACGAAGGCACCGAGGTTGCCGAACATCGGTTTGACCTCGACTCCCGGTGCCTCCGGCACGAGGGAGCGGAAGAACTGCTTGTCAGCGTCGGTGGGCTTGGGCATCTGCATGGTCGGATCCTGTCACGCAGCGACCGGGCGACGGCCGGCGAAAGCGGCCAGCCGCTCCATCGGGCCGGCATCGGTGGACGGGGTGACCTCGTCGGCGAACGAGGAACCGCGGGTCCCGGGGACGAGCTGCTCGGCGAGCTTGTGGACGTAGGCCACGACCTCGTCACTGACGACCAGGGGGGTGCCGCTGCCCTGCGACATGTCCCACGCGTGCAGCAGGAACTCCACCGGCATGATGCTCGCCGCGAACCTGGCCGGCATCTCGCCGCCGCCGGGAGCGGGGACGGTGCCATCGAGGCCGCGTGCCCGCCACCCCTCGATGGCCTGCGCCGCCATGGTGGCCACCCGGTTCTCCAGCGAACCCGTCTCGGGGCTCACGACCTCGACGCCGGCCATCGCGCCGAAGGCGACCATGGAGCCGAACAGGTGCTCGGCGAGGTCGTGGCAGGTGAAGTCCGCGCACGGGGTCTGCTTCGGCCGGTCCTCAGGGGTCAGCTGGCGCAGGACCGTCTGGAGCACGGCCAGCGTGGCGTCGGCGGCGGACAGCTCATCAAGCCGCTCGGGAGCGGCGGACCACTCGTCCGGGCCGGCGTCCCCGGCGACGGCAGCCTTCTCGAGACGGCCGAGGTAGTGGTTCCAGCCCTCGGCGTGCATCGCCGCCTGCTCATCGGTCAGCCCCTCATGGGTGAGGGTGACCTTGGTGCCGTCGGCGACCGGCTCGACCGTGATCGTGACGGTCGAGGTGTCGGGGGCGAGGCCCGGGTTGCCTTCCCAACCCCAACCGAACACGACACGCTTGCCGGGCTCCACCTCCCGGAAAGTGCCCGCCGCCACGTGGCCGGGGGTGATGGTCCAGCGGTAGTCACCACCCACGCGGAGGTCGACGCGGGCGGATACCGTCTGCCAGCGGCGCAGCCGCTCCGGCTCGGTGATGAGGGCGAATGCCTCGTCGATGTCGACGGGAAGAATGACGGTCTTGGTGAACATCAGTGGTCTCTCTCGATCCGTTGAGCCTTCAGGGCGTGTGCGTCGGCGACCAACTGGTCGAGCTCGGCGGTCCAGAACCGGTCGATCTCGGCCTGCAGCCGACGGAGTCCCTCGGGAACGACCCGATAGATGCGCTCACGGCCGACCTTCTCGGCCTCCACCAGGCCGACTTGCGCCAGCAACAACAGATGCTGGGAAATCGCCGACCGGGTGACCGTGAACTCCGCCGCGACGCTGCTCACCGTGCGGGGCTGTGACGCGAGCAGCTGCAAGATCCGTCGCCGGGTGGGCTCAGCGGCGGCAGACAACGCGTCGATCACCAGAAACACGTTAGCCGCGGCTAACGCTTTTGTCAAAGCCGCGCCGCTGCGGCGGCCGCCCACCCGGCGCGGCGGCTGTGTCGGGTGGCGGGCTGACACCTGCCGTCACCTCGATAGCGAGACACGCGATCCTCCGACCCGCACAGCTACGGGTGCGGGCGTAGCGGCTTCCTCAGGAGCGTTCGTAGCCGACGGTGCCGTTGGCGATCGTGTGGGTGACGCGAGCGTTGGCGGGTAGCCCGCGCCCGCGGGGAACAGGTTGCGTCTCCGTCCGGGCTGGCGGTGTCGGAATGAGTTCAACGGCCACCTGACGGGCCTGCCGCACGGCCGGGGTTCAGGCTGACCGGGCAGTGTCGGTGATGTGCGCGAGCACGGCCGAGTAGTCCCGGTCGCCGAGGCCGGCTTCCTGTGCTGCCACGACCCATTGCCGGGCGGCCGCCGCGACCGGCAGTTCGACATCTGCCGACTCGGCGGCCGACACGACCAGATCGACGTCCTTCCGGGCGAGTGACAGCGCGAACCGCAGCGGGAATTGACCGGACTCGACCGCTGGCCGCCGTCGATCCGCCTGCGCGCCGACGGGAGTCGCGGACAAGACCTCGAACGCGACGTCGCGCGGCAGACCAAGCCCGTCCGCGAGAGCGAGCGCCTCACCGAGGACCGCGAGCACCCCGAAGAGGGTCGAATTGGCGACCAGTTTGGCGGCCGCGCCGGCACCGAGCGGTCCGACATGCATCGGCGAGCCAAGCGCGCCCAGCACCGGCATCCACCGTTGGACAAGCGGCTGCGGCCCTCCGACGAATATCCGCAGCGAGCCCGACTCGGCCTCCGAGACGCTGCCCAGCACTGGCGCATCGAGCAGGCCGACGCTACCCGGCAGCATCGCTGCCAACCGTCGCACGGCGGCCGGACCGACCGTCGACATCTCAACGAGCGTCGTCGACGCGGTGGCACCCGCGAGGATGCCCCGCGGGCCCTCGGTCACCTCTCCGAGCGCGGCCGGATCGGACAGCATGGTGATGACCAGGTCGGCGCGGTGGGCAGCCTCCGCCGGACTGTCGGCAGCGACGGCGCCACGTGCTACAAGATCGCTGGCCCGCTGCGGCGTGCGGTTCCAGACAACGAGGTCATGGCCGGAATCGAGCAGCCGGCCCGCCATCCGGCTACCCATCCCACCCAGACCGATCACAGCGACCGTGGCCATGGCCCCATCCTGCCAATTTTCCCAGGGCAATGCGGTACGCAGCGCCGACCTCACGCCCGGTCGGTTCGTAGCCGGCGGTGCCGCAGGCGATCGTCGGGCGGTAGAAAGCCGCTGCAGCGATCGAAGTGTCGGCCGACGCGTCGATCGCGCCTGGGCGAACATGGTGGCCATGGTGTTACCCAGACGCTTGGCGCGGTTCAACCGGGTCGTCACCAACCGCGTGACCGGTCCGCTGGCCGGGCGGCTGCCCGGCTTCGGCGTCATCATCCACCGGGGCCGCCGCTCCGGTCGGGTGTACCGGACTCCGATCAATATCTTCCGGACGTCCGACGGTTACGTCGCCGCGCTGACCTACGGGGTCACCGACTGGGCGAGAAACGTACTGGCGGCCGGCAGCTGTGACCTGGAGATCCGCGGCCGGCGAGCGCCCCTCACCCGTCCCCGCCTCGTGCACGACCCCACCCGCCGGGACATGCCACCGGTCGTCCGCCAGCTCGTCGGGATGATCGGCGTGACCGACTTCCTCTATCTCGACACCGTGCCCGATGCAGACCACGTCAGACGTGCGTGATGACGTTCTTGCCGTACGAGGAGAGGGTCTTCTCCCATTGACTTTACTCACCACGAAGGTCGGCAAGATCGACAGAAGGCCGCTGCGCGTCGACCTCGCCGTCCGTCTCAGCGCTGGCTGGCCTGATGGGCCCTCCCGGTGGCGGGTCCGCGAGCGGCGGTTCCAGCCGGTGCCGGTGCGGGCGCTGCGGCTTGGACCCGGTCGAGGTGTACGCGTACCTCGACCTGGTCGCCCCCGACCTCCCCGCGCAACGCCTGGCCCGTGTGGGGCGCGCTGGACTGGTGCGAGTCCGCTGGGCGTGAGCGCGAGGAGGTCGCCCGGAATCAGCTCGGGCCGCCGGGGCGCGTCAAGTCCCCGACGCCGGCGGCCCGCATCTGTGGGTCTGCCGGTGCTCCCGGTCGACCATCCGGACCGCCGCTTACTCGAAGGCCTCCCGGACGCTGATGATCCCGTTGCCGTCGCAGTCGGCGGCGCCGGTCCGCAGCCCCTCGAGAAGGGGCCGGAGAACGCGGACGGCAGCGCGGGCTGCTGGTAACCGTCACCCTCGTGTGCCAACTCGGTGGCCCCGGCGGACACCACGACGATGCGGCTGCGGTCCCCGCGCTGCTTGAGGTCACGGGTGAGGGTGCATGGCCGCCACTGAGCGTCGTTCGCGCCGGACGACAGGTCCTTTTCCCGCCCGGCCTGCGCAAGAAGGCACGGCAGGCACCACGCGCCAGGTTTGTTCGTCCTGATTCGGGTCATTCGTGGGCAACATCAGGTCGGGGAGACGGTGAGGTGACTGGTTGTGAGCCTCTTGCGCAGGAAGTCCGTCGAGCAGTCGATGCGCGACACGGAGCAGCCGGAGCACCGGCTTCGCAAGGACCTGTCCGGCCTGGATCTCACCGTGTTCGGCATCGGGGTCATCATCGGTACGGGCATCTTCGTGCTGACCGGGGTGGCCGCGAACCAGACTGCCGGGCCGGCGGTCGCGCTGTCCTTCGTCGTGGCCGGTATCGCCTGCGCGCTGGCGGCGCTGTGTTACGCGGAGTTCGCGTCCACCGTGCCGGTCGCCGGCAGCGCCTACACCTATTCGTACGCGGCGCTCGGCGAGCTGATCGCGTGGATCATCGGCTGGGACCTCATCCTGGAGTTCGTCCTCGCCGCTGCGGTGGTGGCGGTGGGCTGGTCACAGTACTTCGCGGTGCTCCTTGAGACGCTCGGGCTGACGCTGCCGTCCGCCATCACCGGGGGCGAGGGCGGCGCGTTCAACCTGCCCGCCGCGTTGATCGTGTTGATCCTCACCGCGGTCCTGGTCGCCGGCATCAAGGTCTCGTCGCGGCTGAACGCCGTGGTGGTCACCATCAAGGTGGCGGTGGTCCTCTTCGTGATCGTCGCCGGACTGTTCTTCGTCAAGCGCGACAACTACACGCCGTTCGTCCCGCCGGCCGAGCCGGCGTCGGGCGGTTCCGGCGCCGATGCGACCCTGCTGGAGGCCGTCTTCGGGCAGGCCCCCGCCAACTTCGGGATCAGCGGCATCTTCGCCGCGGGTGCGCTGGTGTTCTTCGCGTTCATCGGCTTCGACATCGTGGCCACCGCGGCCGAGGAGACCCGGGTGCCGCATCGCGACGTGCCGCGGGGGATCCTCGGTTCACTGGCTGTCTGCACCACGCTCTACGTCGCCGTCTCACTGGTGGTGGTGGGAATGCAGAACTACGCCGAGCTGGACACGGCGGCACCGCTGGCTGCGGCGTTCCAGGCCGTCGGGCAGCCGTTCATCGCCAACCTGATCACCGTCGGCGCTCTCGCCGGGCTGACCACGGTGGTCATGATCCTGATACTGGGGCAGAGCCGGGTCGCGTTCGCCATGAGTCGTGACGGGTTGCTGCCGCGCTGGTTGGCGCGGGTGCATCCGCGCTTCGGCACCCCGCACCGCATCACCGTCATCGTGGGCGTGGTGGTGGCCGTGCTCGCCGGGTTCATCCCGCTGGAGGAACTCGCGGAACTGGTCAACATCGGCACCCTGTTCGCGTTCGTCCTCGTCGCGGCGGCGGTCATCCTGTTGCGCCGTACCCGGCCGGACCTGCCTCGCGGCTTCCGCGTCCCCTGGGGACCGGTGATTCCGACTCTCGCGATGGTGGCCTGCGCCGTGCTGATGCTGTTCCTCACCGTCGAGACCTGGCTGCGGTTCTTCGCCTGGATGGCGCTGGGGATCGTCGTCTACTTCCTCTACGGCCGTCGTCGCAGTCGCCTCGCCCACGACGGGCAGGAAGGCCCACCGATGCCTGGCCAGCCGGACCTCGACACCGGTTTCGGCTCCTCGTCGCCCCCGCCGCGCTGACCGGCTGATCGTCCCGGCCGAGGACTCCCGGCGCGTACGCCGTCGGTCAAGGTTTCCCTCGCGAGCGGCTTGAGGTCCGAGGCCATCGTCGTGCGGTCCATGGCGATCATGTCAGCGAGGCTGCCGATGTTATGTCTCCGTGAGCACCGAGCTTCTGCCGGGTGCTGAACTGCGTCGCACGAAGACCGGACGAGGCCAGCGCCTTGTCTTGGGTCGCGCCGAGGGGCCGCCTTGCGCAGCGCCAGGTTGTTGCACGGGTCGATGACTCTCGTCACCGCAGTACTCATATCGTGGCCCTCCAAGCTTCCCCAACCCGGAGTAGGAGCAACTGCTCCCATGCGTGAAGGGGGCTCAGTCCGGACCGCCTGACGATTCGCCAATAGGTGTACATCTAGGACGATATGCTTCAACTCCGCGACCGCAGAGGTGCCCTGACGGTCCGCTATGTGACCGAGGCGATGGAAGGACATCCCGTGGATCTGAAGCTCGAACTCATCATGCTGCCGGTATCCGACGTCGATCGGGCCAAGGCTTTCTACGAGGCGGCGGGATTCCGCCTGGATGTCGACAAGGCCGTCAGCGAGGAGTGGCGGGCGGTGCACTTCACGCCGCCCGGTTCCGAGGGCTCGATCATGTTCGGCACTGGGATCACTTCCGCCGCACCCGGCTCGGCCCAGGGCCTGTACCTCGTCGTCTCGGACATCGAGGAGGCCCGCGCGGAGCTCGTGGGTCGCGGCATCGAGGTGAGCGAGGTGTTCCACGATGCCGGCGGACTGATGTACCACGGCCACGACGGCGGAGACATCGTCCACCGCGCCGCCGGCCAGGCGCGGATCGCCGGCCCGCAACCCGCCCGTGCCGACTACGGCTCCTTCGCCACCTTCAGCGACCCGGACGGCAACGGCTGGGTACTCCAGGAGGTCAAGAAGCGGGCCCCCGGTCGCTGACACCACCTCAGTCGCCGAGGGCACGACGGGACGGGACCAGCCTACGTGGCGGCCGGCCCGCTCCGCCCTCGATGCGCATTGGACCTCGTCGGCCGCGTCGCCGCGCAGCTCCCCGATGAAGGACCAGTGCGTCGCAGGGCAGGGCCAGGCACCGAGAGGCGGCTGCCGCCGGGGCGCCCTCCGCGGCCTGAGCGTGACCACAGCCATACGCCGTACGGTGGCGCGGCTGGGCCGACCGGGGACCAGGGCACAACGGCGTTCAGCCGAGATCCAGGCCAGGCTCACGGCCCTCCTCGGCGACCCGAGGCGCGACCTCGGGCACCATCGCCGGCATGCAGCGGCATCAGCGGGCGCTTCGGCGGCGAGCCGGCGTACCGCAGACACGACCAGGACGCCTCGGCCCGGTAGCCCCGCTTCTGCGGAAGCCGCGAGCTTCACGGAGTTTCAGACGCAGTGATGGAGGTGGCAGTGACGAACGAGGCACCCCGCACCTACGACGTGGTCGTCATCGGCGCTGGCCCGGTCGGTGAGAACGTGGCCGACCGGGCCAGCGCCGCCGGGCTCAGCACCGTGATCGTGGAGCGCGAACTGCTCGGCGGCGAGTGCTCGTACTGGGCCTGCGAGCCCAGCAAGGCGCTGCTGCGGCCGGTGCTGGCACGCGCCGACGCCCGCCGCGTCCCCGGGCTGCGCCAGGCGGTGGCCGGGCCGCTGGACGTCGAGGCGGTCCTCGCGCATCGTGACAAGATGTCCGCGTACTGGAACGACGAGAACCAGGTCGACTGGCTGGACGCGGTTTCCGTCGACCTGATTCGCGGCCACGGCCGGCTCGACGGCCCCCGCCAGGTGGCGGTGCAGACCCCTGACGGCGGCGCTGTCCGGCTGAAGGCACGGCACGCCGTCGCCATCTGCACCGGCACCAGCGCGGCCCTGCCCGACACACCGGGACTCGACACCGTACGCCCCTGGACCAGCCGTGAGGCCACCAGCGCCGACCACGTACCAGGCCGTCTCGCGATCGTCGGCGGCGGCGTCGTGGCCGTCGAGATGGCAACCGCCTGGCAGGCGCTCGGCGCCCAGGTGACCATGCTGGTCCGCGGCGACGCCGGACTGCTGCCGAGGATGGAGCCGTTCGCCGGCGAGCTGGTCGCGGACGGGCTTCGCGAAGCCGGCGTTGACATCCGGTTCGGGGCCTCGTTGACAGCCGTGGCGCGCGAGGACGGCGAGGTGCGGATGACGCTGGTCGACGGCGCAGAACTGGTCGCCGACGAGATCCTGTTCGCCACGGGCCGAGCCCCGCGGACGGCAGACCTCGGCCTGGAGACCGTCGGTCTCACCGCGGGCGACTGGCTGACCGTGGACGACACCGGCCGGGTGACCGCCGTCGCCGACGGCTGGCTCTACGCCGCCGGCGATGTCAACCACCGGGCACTGCTGACCCATCAGGGGAAGTACCAGGCCCGGATCGTCGGTGCCGCCATCGGCGCCCGCGCCAAGGGAGAGCCGGTCGACGACGCCAGGTGGGGCGTGCACGCCACGACCGCCGACGGCGCGGCCGTGCCGCAGGTCGTCTTCACCGATCCGGAGGTCGCGTCCGTCGGCCTGACCACGCGCGAGGCGGATCGGGCCGGACGCCGGGTCGAAGTGGTCGACTACGACATCGCACGCGTCGCGGGCGCGCACCAGTACGGCGAGGGCTATCGCGGCCAGGCCCGCATGCTGGTGGATGTGGACCGCGGCACGGTGGCGGGAGTCACCTTCGTCGGGCCCGGCGTTGGGGAACTGCTGCACTCGGCCACCGTCACGGTTGCAGGCGAAGTGCCGGTGGAACGGCTCTGGCATGCCGTGCCCGCGTTCCCGACGATCAGTGAGGTCTGGCTGAGGCTGCTGGAGACCTACCGGGGCCGGCAGCAGGATCAAATGCTGCCGGCGGAAGCCTGAGTTGTTGCCGGCTCTGTTCGACCGTGAGCATGTGTTGGATGTCGACTTGGTGGCGCCACTGTGACCAGCGCAGACGGTGAGCGAGGTCGCGGATCGGCTGGATGATGAAGGTGTTGATCAGACGGCGGACTTCGTTGACGTCAGCTTGATCAATTTGGTGTCGGTGGGATCGTCGGCTCCGTCGGTGGCGGCGTCAGCGGCGCAGATCGCCAGGACGGCGAGGGCGGCCAGGGCGAGGGTGGCGTGGCGGTGCCAGGAGTCCCAGCGGCGGACCTGGGATGTTCGAATCACCCGCCTGCCACTGGCCAGCCGATCAGCCGCCCCACGATGTCCCGCAGTGCCCGGCTGTGACTGCCGCCGCATCATCACCCGGCGCCAACCGCACAGCCTCCAAACAGCGCGGCCCACGAACCAGGGCCTGACTCCAACGCCACGACCATCGACCACGGCCAGCCAGGGACCATGACGGTCTGGTCCGTGCCGCTGACATGTGCGGCGGCACGGCCGGCGCGTCAGACCTGCGTGATCACGTTCTTGCCGTACGAGGTAAGGGTCTTCTCCTTGTCGTCGTGCATGAGGTAGAGGGCGAAGTTGTGCACCCCGATCTCCTTGAGCTCCTGCAGCCGGTCGACATGGGCTGACTCGGGGCCGACCAGGCAGAACCGGTCGACGATCTCATCGGGCACGAAGTCGGTGGACGGATTGCCGGCGCGGCCGTGGTGTGCGTAGTCGTAGCCCTCGCGGCCCTTGATGTAGTCGGTGAGCGCCTTCGGCACGACCCCGGAGTCGCCGTAGCGGGCGACCAGGTCGGCCACGTGGTTGCCGACCATGCCGCCGAACCAGCGCAGCTGATCCCGTTGGTGCGCGAGGTTCGTGCCCACGTAGGCCGGCGCGGCCACGCACATGGTGATCGAGTCCGGATCTCGACCCGCCGCGGTGGCCGCGTCGCGTACCGAGCCGATCGTCCAGCGGGCGATGTCGGGATCGGCCGTCTGCAGGATGAAGCCGTCGGCCTGCTCGCCGACCAGCCGCAGCGCTTTCGGGCCGTAGGCGGCCATCCAGATCTCCAGCCTGCCGTCACGCACCCACGGGATGCGCACCGGCGTGCCGTGGTGTGCGACCTCGTTGCCTTCGGCCAGCTCTTTGATCACGTGCATCGCTTGCTTCAGCGTGGCCAGGCTCGCCGGCGGCTGGCCGATGACCCGCCGGGCCGAGTCGCCGCGGCCGATCCCGCACACCGTGCGGTTGCCGAACATGTCGTTGAGCGTGGCGAAGAGCGACGCGGTGACCGACCAGTCGCGGGTGCTCGGGTTGGTCACCATCGGACCGACGATCAGGTGCTTGGTTGCGGCGAGGACCTGCGAGTAGATGACGAACGGCTCCTGCCACAGCACGCAGGAGTCGAACGTCCATCCGTAGCGGAACCCGTTGTCCTCGGCGGCGGTGAGGCCGGCCACGACGTCGCGAGCCGGCGGGTCGGTCTGCAGTACGACACCGAAGTCCACGGCTTCTCCTTTTCAGACCAGGTATTGACTGAGGTCGCGCTTCAGGAACCTGCCGTGCCCGGCCGCGCCGTGGAAGGCGTTGTCGTCGACCACGACTCGACCACGGGACAGCACGGTGGAGACCTTTCCGGTCAGCTCCATGCCCTCGTACGCGGAATAGTCCACGTTCATGTGGTGCGTGCTGGCCGAGATGGTCTGCCGGGCCGTGGGGTCGTACACCGTGATGTCCGCGTCGGCGCCCGGCGCGATGACGCCCTTACGCGGGTAGAGCCCGAACATCCGGGCGGGCGTGGTCGAGCTGATCTCCACCCAGCGCGCCACGGTGATCTCGCCTCGCACGACGCCCTGATAGAGCAGGTCCATCCGGTGCTCGACGCCGGGCATCCCGTTCGGGATCTTGGAGAAGTCTCCTCGGCCCAGCTCCTTCTGGTCCTTGAAGCAGAAGGGGCAGTGGTCGGTGGAGACCAGCGACAGGTCGTTGGTGCGCAGGCCCCGCCACAGTTCCGCCTGGTGCTCCCTGGGGCGCAGCGGGGGAGAGGCGACGTATTTCGCGCCCTCGAAGTCGGGCCTGGCCAGATCCTCCAGCGACAGGAACAGGTACTGCGGGCAGGTCTCGGCGAACACGTTTTGCCCGGTGTCGCGCGCCTGGGTGACCGCGTCCAGGGCGTGCGCGGCGGAGAGGTGCACGATGTACAGCGGCGCGCCGGTGACCTTGGCCAGCGCGATCGCCCGCGAGGTGGCCTCGCCCTCCAGCTCGGGCGGCCGGGTCAGGCCGTGCTGCACCGGGTCCGTCTGACCGTTGGCCCGCGCCTGCGCGACGAGCTGGTCGATGGCGATGCCGTTCTCGGCGTGCATCATGATCATCGACCCGGTGTCCCGGGCCTTCTGCATCGCCCGCAGGATCTCCCCGTCCGTGGCGTAGAAGACCCCGGGATAGGCCATGAACATCTTGAACGTGTTGACGCCCGCGTCGATGCAGGCCTCCATCTCCTTCAGCGACGTGTCGTTGACGTCCGAGACGATCATGTGGAACCCGTAGTCGATCGCGCAGTTGCCGTCGGCCTTGCTGTGCCACTTGTCCAGCGCGGACAGCACGGACGTGCCCTTGCCCTGTACGGCGAAGTCGACGATGGTCGTCGTGCCGCCCCAGGCCGCCGCGATCGTCCCGGTCTCGAAATTGTCCGCCGAGAACGTGCCGCCGAACGGCATCTCCATGTGGGTGTGGCCGTCGATGCCGCCCGGCACCACGTACTTCCCGGTGGCGTCGATCACGCGCTCGGCACCAGCCGCCCACTGCTCGGCCAGACCCGAGTCGGGCGCGGCGAGCGCCGCGATCCGCTCGCCCTCGACCAGCACGTCCGCCGGGTGCGCCCCGGTGGCGTTGACCACTGTTCCGTTGCGGATGACGATGCTCACGGCTTCACCAGCGATTCGTACGTGTCGGGACGGCGGTCGCGGTAGAAGGCCCACAGGTCGCGGACCTCGGCCAGCTTGTCCATGTCGAGGTCGCGGACGACGACCTCGTCCTCGGTGTCCGAGGCGGCGTCGCCGACCAACTGGCCGCGCGGGTCGACGAAGTAGGACTGGCCGTAGAAGTCGTTGTCGCCCAGCGGCTCCACCCCGACCCGGTTGATGGCGCCGACGTAGTACTCGTTCGCCACCGCCGCCGCCGGCTGCTCCAGCCGCCACAGGTACTGCGACAGGCCGCGGCTGGTCGCCGACGGGTTGAAAACGATCTTCGCGCCGGCCAGGCCGAGCGCCCGCCAGCCCTCCGGGAAGTGCCGCTCGTAGCAGATGTAGACGCCGATGCGCCCCACGGCGGTGTCGAACACCGGATAGCCGAGGTTTCCCGGCCGGAAGTAGAACTTCTCCCAGAACCCCTTCACCTGCGGAATGTGGTTCTTCCGGTGCTTGCCGAGGTAGGTGCCGTCGGCGTCGATCACCGCGGCGGTGTTGTAGTAGACGCCGGGCTGCTCCTGCTCGTACATCGGCACGATCAGCACCACGCCGTGCTGCTCGGCGACCTCGCGCATCAGCGCGGTCGTCGGCCCGTCCGGGATGGCCTCCGTGTACGAGTAGTAGTCCGCGTCCTGGATCTGGCAGAAGTACGGGCCGTAGAACAACTCCTGCAGGCAGACCACCTGTGCGCCCTGCGAGGCGGCGCTGCGGATGGCCTCGACCGCGTTGGCGATCATCGACTCCTTGTCGCCGGTCCACTTCTGCTGCACCAGCCCGGCTCGGATGATGGTGCTCATTTTTCCCCCTTCGCGTGCGCGGTGCCCGGCATCGACAGCGCCAGGTAGACGAGGAACCCGCCGATCAGCCCGACCACCCAGCTGTAGTCGTAGAGCGGCTTGAGGAACGGGATGAGCCCGTCGGACGGGAACGGCCCCTTGCCGGGTGCGGAGTAGGCGCCACCGACCGCGAGGACCGCGCCGACGACGGTGGCGACGATGGCGGCCCAGTTCCACCCGCCGGAGAACCAGTACCTGCCCTCGGGGCGGTAGAGGGCCGGCAGTTGGAGGCTGGTGCGGTAGCGGATCCAGTACCCGGCGATGAGTACGCCGGCGACCGCGCCGAGCAGGCCGCCGTAGAACCCGAGCCAGACGAAGATGTAGATGTTGGGGTCCTGCACCAGGCGCCACGGCTGGATCAGGATGCCGAGCACGCCGGTGATCAGGCCCCCGGTCCGGAAGCTCACCAGTCGGGGCGCGGCGTTGGAGAAGTCGTACGCCGGGCTGACCGTGTTCGCCGCGACGTTCACCGACAGCGTGGCGACCACGACGGTGAACAGGCCGAGCGCGACGACCAGTGGGTTCTCGAACTTCGCGGCCAGTTGAATGGGGTCCCAGATGGCCTCGCCGTAGATCACGGCCGTGCCCGAGGTGATCAGGATGGACAGGATGGCGAAGAACGACATCGTGGTCGGCAGGCCGAGGATCTGGCCGTACGCCTGCTGCCGCTGACTGCCGCCGAACCGGGTGAAGTCGGGGATGTTCAGCGACAGCGTCGCCCAGAAGGCGATCATCCCCATCAGTGACGGCGCGAACAGCTTCCAGAAGTCGGCGCCCCAGCCCAGCTTCGACGGCTCGGACAGGATCGGGCCGAGCCCGCCCGCCTCGACCAGCACCCAGATCAGCAGGGCGACGGCGACCACGATGACGAACGGTGCGGCCCAGTTCTCGAAGCGCCGCAGGGTGTCCATGCCCCGCCAGATGATCGCCATCTCGATCGCCCAGAACAGGAAGAACGAGGCCCACAACGTCCACGGGTAGTCCATCACCGTCGCCGCCTCGACCCACCAGGAGCCGAGCAGCTTGCCGGCGATCGCGTAGATCGCCTCGCCGCCGATCCAGGTCTGGATGCCGAACCAGCCGCACGCGATGAAGGCGCGGAGCAGGGCCGGGAAATTCGCGCCGCGGACTCCGTAGAACGCGCGGGCGAAGACCGGGAACGGGATCCCGTACTTCGTGCCCGCGTGGCTGTTCAACAGCATCGGGATCAGGACGAGCAGATTGCCCAGCGTGATCGTGAGAAATGCCTGCAGCCAGTTCATGCCGAGCTGGATGAGCCCGGCGGCGAGCAGATAGGTGGGGATGTTGTGCGCCATGCCGATCCACAGCGCCGCGAAGTTGTACGTGTTCCAGGTGCGCTTCTCGATGGGGACCGGGGCGAGTTCCTCGTTGAAGTAGCGGCTGTCGGCGATCGTCGAGAAGTCACGCAACTCGACTCGGCCATCCGGATGGGTGATCTGTGTGCCCGGCTCGGCCGCGGTGGTTTCGGCGGGGGGCAGGGGTTCAACGGCCATCGGTCACCTCCCTGTCACGCTGCCGCAACGGCGGCCGGCCAACCGGCGCGTGCTGCGGGTGGGGGCGGATCAGCACGATCTTTATCTCGGAATGGTGGGTGTCCCGGACCCGCCACGGGCAGCGGCAAAGTGTCCACGCTTGCCATGAACGGGGCACACTCTGTTCACGGGCATGCCCGCACGGAGCTGTCAATCGCCGCGGTGGCTGGATTCCGGCCTCCTGCCGGACCCTTGACCCGTCACGCCTCGTCGAGTTCGTGCACCAGCAGCGCCACGTACAACGACAACATCGACTCCGGGTCCTCCAGCGACACCCCGAGCACCTGCGCGATCCGCGACAGCTGCTGGTAGTACGCCGTCCGGGACAGGTGCGCGACGCCGGCCGCCGCCGACTTGTTCCCGCCCTGCTCGCAGAAGCAGCGCAGCAGCTCCACCAGCCGGCTGCCCTGGCTGTCGTCGCGCGCCAACAGGGGCCCGAGCTCCCGGTGCGCGAAGGCCCGGACGCGCTCGTCCTCGCGCAGCAGGTGCAGCAGGCCGCGCAGTCGCACGTCATCCAAGCGGTGGTAGAGCTGGGTGCCGGGGGAGCGCAGCGCGGCACCGGCGACGTGCGCAGCCTCCCCCAGGCTGCGCCGCACGTCCGACACCTGCGTCACCGTCGTCCCGACTGCCACCACCACGGCACTGGCGGCCGAGCGGTGCACCTCTCGGGCGAGGCGGCGCAGGACCGCGTCGACCGCCGCCTGCGCGGGCAACGACAACAACGCGCGCACGCTCGTCTCGTCCACGACGCCCACCAACGCCGGCACGCTCACCCGCCGCGCGGCCAACGCGGTGGCCTCCGCGAGGTCCCGCAACACCTCCTGCGTGGCCAGTGCGGGGGCGCGCGGGGTCATGCTCCCCGGCCGGATCGCCACCCCGACCAGTTTCCGCCGCTCCAGCGCAACGCCCAACGCGGCCGCCCGTGCCGCCAGGTCAGGAGGTGGCAATGCCTGGCCGAGCAACTGCGCGAGCAACATCCGGTGCGTCTGCCGCTCCAGGCTCTCCCGGTCCCGCGCCACGAGCCGGTGCACCGCCAGTGCCGACGCGGCCCGCTCCGCGACCACCACGTGGCGGTGCGGGGGAGGGGCCGGCGAGAGCAGCACCAGTCGTCCCCAGTCGGCGCCCTGCGCGCCGACGGCGGTGATCAGCCAGCCGGCCTCCTCGTCGTAGGCGGTCCGTTGGGACACCGCCACGGACCGGGATCGCTGCCCCCAGTCGGTCAGCAGCTCGATCGGGTCCTGCCCGGCCGCGTCGTACGCGAGCACGTCGTGCCCCAGCGTCTCCAGCACGACCGGCAGCCCGGAGATCCTGGCGACCTCGCGCAACACCTCGGCCGGCTCCGCCCCGGCGACCGTGAGCGCGGTGAACGTCTCGTGCACCTGCTCAGCCGCCCGCAGTTCGGCGAGCTGCGCGTCCACGATCAACGCCACGACCGCCTCCGTGACGGACACGAACTGCGTCTCCCGCCCCAGCGTGATCAACGGCAACCGGTGTCGTTCCGCAGCCGCCACCAGCGCCTCCGGCACGTGGTCGCTCCAGCGCCGGACCAGCTCCACCACGAGCCCCGCCGCGCCGACCGCGGCCAGGTCGTCCACGTACGTCGTCAGCGCCGCTTCCTCGTCCGGCAGCGCGATGCCGGTGGTCAGCACGAGCTCGCCGCCGCGCAGCAGATGGGCGATGTCGGCGACCTCCGCCGCATGGACCCAGCGGACGGGCCCCGGCAAGCCGGCGGACCCGGCGACGACGTGGGGCCTGGCGCGCCGGATCACGGGCAGCGCCAGGGCTTCGGCGACCGTTGGGTACATGCGGCCTCCCGTGCGAGGGATGCACACAACGTAGTGCCCTCGACGCCGACCCGTACAGGTTGTCGGTGGCGGCGAGCACCGAAGTCTCGCGACACTCGGCTCAGTCACGAGATACGGAGGACGCGATGGCGCATCGGGAGCTGCTGCATCGACACCGGTCCGTGCTGCCGAAGTGGCTGGCCCTCTACTACGAGGAGCCCATCGAGATCGCCAGCGCGCACGGCCGCCGGGTGACCGATCGCGAGGGCCGCACGTACCTCGACTTCTTCGGCGGCATACTCACCAACTCGATCGGCTACGACGTGGCCGAGATCAGCGACGCGGTCCGCGCGCAGATCGACACCGGCGTGCTGCACTCCTCGACGCTCTACCTGATCGAGTCGCAGGTCGAGCTCGCCGAGAAGATTGCGCAGCGGTCCGGGATCCCGGACGCGAAGGTGTTCTTCACGAACTCGGGTACGGAGGCCAACGAGACCGCGTTGATGCTCGCCACGCAGTACCGCCGCAGCGGGCAGGTGCTCGCGCTGCGCAACTCGTACCACGGGCGCGCGTTCGCCACCGTCGCGATCACCGGCATCCGCGGCTGGTCGGCCAGTGAGCTCAGCCCGATCAGGGTGAGCTGGGTACACGGTGGCTACCGGTACCGCAGCCCCTTCAAGGACCTGTCGGACGCCGACTACGTCAAGGCGTGCGTCGCCGACCTGCGCGAGGTGATCGAGACCGGGACCGCCGGCGACGTGGCGTGCATGATCGTCGAGCCGATCCAGGGCGTGGGCGGGTTCGCCTCCCCGCCCGACGGCCTGTTCCGCGAGTTCAAGAAGGTGCTCGACGAGTACGGCATCCTGCTCGTCTCCGACGAGGTCCAGACCGGTTGGGGCCGTACCGGCGAGCACTTCTGGGGCATCCAGGCGCACGACGTCGTGCCGGACGCGATGACCTTCGCCAAAGGACTCGGCAATGGTCTGGCGATCGGCGGTGTCGTCGCGCGCGCGGAACTCATGGACTGCCTGCAGGCCAACTCGATCTCCACCTTCGGTGGCAACCCGATCTCCACCGCGGGGGCCCTCGCCACCCTCAACTACCTCCTCGACCACGACCTGCAGGCGAACGCCGCGAAGCTGGGAAACCGTCTGATCCATGGCCTCCGCGCGGTCGCCGCGACGCATCCGGTGGTCGGCGACGTACGCGGCAAGGGTCTGATGCTCGCCCTCGAGCTCGTCGGCCCGGCCGGCGAACCCCACCCCGCGGCCGCAACCGCCCTGTTGGAGGAGGCGCGCCGTCGCGGACTGCTCGTCGGCAAGGGCGGCCTGCACGGCAACGTGATCCGGCTGGCGCCGCCGATGACGCTCACCGAGGACGAGGCCGACGAGGCGCTGGTCATCCTCGCCGAGGCGATCGAGGCGGTGCCGGCATGAGGATCACCCACTGGATCGGCGGCAAGGCCTGGACCGGCATCGCCCAGCGCACGGGTGACGTGTACGACCCCGCGACGGGTCAGGTCGGCGGGCAGGTCGACTTCGCCAGCGCCTCGGACGTCGACGAGGCGGTCACCGCCGCCCGCGAAGCCTTCACCCGGTGGCGCCACGCCTCCCTGGCCCAACGGGCGAACGTGATGTTCGCGTTCCGTGAACTGCTCAACGCCCGGAAGTCCGACCTCGCCGAGATCATCACCGCCGAGCACGGCAAGGTGCTCTCCGACGCGGCGGGCGAGATACAGCGTGCGCTGGAGGCGGTGGAGTTCGCCTGCGGGATCCCGCAGTTGCTCAAGGGCGGGTTCAGCGAGAACGCCTCGACCAAGGTGGACGTGTACTCGATCCAGCAGCCGCTCGGCGTGGTCGGGGTGATCTCCCCGTTCAACTTCCCGGCGATGGTGCCGCTGTGGTTCGTGCCCAACGCCATCGCCTGCGGCAACACCGTCGTGCTGAAGCCGAGCGAGAAGGACCCCTCCGCGGCGAACTTCCTGGCGGAGCTCTTCGCCGAGGCCGGGCTACCGGATGGCGTGTTCAACGTGGTGCACGGCGACAAGGAGGCGGTCGACCGGATCCTCGAGCATCCGGAGGTCAAGGCGGTCTCGTTCGTCGGGTCGACGCCGATCGCCCGGTACGTCTACGAGACCGGAACGCGTAACGGCAAGCGGGTGCAGGCGCTCGGCGGCGCGAAGAACCACATGGTCGTGCTGCCCGACGCCGACCTCGACCTCGCCGCGGACGCCGCCGTCTCGGCCGGTTTCGGCTCGGCCGGTGAGCGGTGCATGGCGATCTCCGTCGTCGTGGCGGTGGATCCGGTCGGCGACGAGCTGGTCGGCAAGATCAGCGAGCGGATCGCCGGACTGCATGTCGGCGACGGTCGCCGCCCGGGCTGCGAGATGGGACCGTTGGTCACCGGGGCGCACCGCGACCGGGTGCGGTCATATCTGGACGCCGGCCGGTCCGCGGGCGCGAAGCTGGTGGTCGACGGACGCGGTCATGCGATCGACGGTGACGACGCCGGCTTCTGGCTGGGGCCGACCCTCTTCGACCACGTCGACGTGGACATGTCCATCTACACGGACGAGATCTTCGGTCCGGTGCTCTCGGTGATACGGGTCCCCAGCTACGACGCGGCGGTCGACGTGGTGAACGCCAACCCGTACGGAAACGGCACCGCCATCTTCACCAACGACGGCGGCGCCGCGCGGCGGTACCAGAACGAGATCGAGGTCGGCATGGTCGGCGTCAACGTGGCGATCCCGGTTCCGGTCTCGTACTACTCGTTCGGGGGTTGGAAGGACTCCCTGTTCGGTGACTCGCACGCGTACGGGCCGCACGGCGTGCACTTCTTCACCAGGGCCAAGGTGGTCACCAGCAGGTGGCTCGATCCGTCCCACGGCGGCGTGAACCTCGGCTTCCCACAGAACACCTGATCAGCTCGACAGCCCCGCCGGGCCGCCTACCGGAGGCTCGACGCCGGCGGCGAGTCGGCGAGTTCCGCGATCACCTCGGCGTGACAGCGCTCCGGCACACACCAGCAGCCGAGCCGGCGCCCGCGCAGTTCCGGGAGGAGGGCGAGGAGTTCGGGGCTGTCGAGCAGGTACGCGCGGTACTTCTCGACGACCTCGTCCCGGGTGCCGTCCGGGCCCGGGCGGTACGGGCTGGACAACGGGGAGCGGGGGAGCTGCCAGCCGCCGCGATACATGGCCCGCCCACGTAGACCACGTCGGCGTACGCCGGGTCGTCGCGGTGGCCCTTCAGGTTGACGACTGTGGTTGCCCGCATGGCTCGGCTCCTCGGTTCTTCCCGGCGAAACGGTAGTCGCTGCGATCCGCGCCCGGCCAGCTTGCCGGTAGGCCAGACTGCACGGGTGAGAGTCACCGCGCTCACCATCAGGTGGACCCCGTGGCGGTTCGTGACCGCATTCGGTGTCGTCAGCCTGCTGTCGGACGTGGTGTACGAGGGCGCCCGGTCGGTCATCGGCCCCTATCTGGCCACCTTCGGCGCGTCCGCGACCGTCGTCGGGCTGGTCACCGGCGCCGGCGAGGCGACCGCCCTGGCCGGGCGGCTGGCCACCGGACCCCTCGCGGACCGGACCCGCGCCTACTGGCCGCTCGTCCTCGTCGGCTACGCCGTGACCATGGTCGCCGTGCCCGCTCTCGGGCTGACCACCGCGCTGTGGCTGGCTGCGGCGCTGTTCGTCGCGGAGCGCGCCGGCAAGGCGATCCGTGGCCCGGCGAGGGATGTCATGCTCTCGAACGCCGCCGCGGCGGTCGGCCGCGGCAAGGGCTTCGCCGTCCATGAGGCGCTCGACCAGGCCGGCGGCGTGGCGGGGCCGCTGCTGGTCGCCGCCGTACTGGCCGCCACCGCCCACAACTACCGGCCCGCGTTCCTCGCCCTGGCCGTACCCGCCGTGGCGGCGATGCTCCTGTTGCTGTGGCTGCGCGCCGGCGTGCCCGACCCGCGCCGCTTCGAGCCGGGCCCTCGACCCGGCGCGGCGCCCGCTGCGCCGGGCGGCCGGCTGCCCCGGGTGTTCTGGATCTATCTGGCGTTCACGGCGGCGACCACGGCCGGCTTCGCGACCTTCGGGGTGCTCAGCTTCCACCTCGCCACGCGGCACGTCGTACCGCTGGCGGTGATCCCGGTCGTGTACGCCGCCGCGATGGGCGTCGACGCGCTCGCTGCGCTGGCCTCCGGGTGGCTGTACGACCGGGCCGGCGTCCGGGTGCTGGCTGCGGTGCCCGTGCTGACCGCCCTGATCCCGCTGGCTGCCTTCACCACGGCCCCGGCGATCGCAGTCGCCGGAGTCCTGGCCTGGGGCGCGGTGCTCGGCATCCAGGAATCCACCATGCGGGCGACCATCGCCGACATCGTCCCCGCCGCGCGGCGGGGCACCGCCTACGGCATCTTCGCCGCCGGGTTGGGCGCGGCGACGCTGGTCGGCGGGCTGCTCACCGGCGCCCTCTACGACTACTCGATCACCGCAGTGATCGTCACCGTGGCCGGCATCCAGGCCGTCGCCCTGGCCCTGTTCCTTGCCATCGTTCGACCGGCGACCTGACGCAACCTCCTGTCAGCTCACCTTCGGGGTGGCGCGGGAGATGACCGCGGCGAAGTCGACGCCGGTCGGCAGGGTGCCGTACGCCTGGCCGTGGTCGCCGCCGAGCCGGGACGCGCAGAAGGCGTCGGCGACGGCGGGGTGGCCGTGCCGCACCAGCAGCGAGCCCTGCAGCACCAGGGCGAGCCGCTCGACGACGCGCCGGGCCCGCAGTTCGAGGTCGTCCACATTCGACAGGTCGGCTTGCACCTGGCGGACCGCGGCGTCGAGCCGCGCGTCGGTGCCGGCAGCGACGCTCACCTCGGCCTGGAACGCCTCCATGACCTGGTTCTCCTTGACGAGAGCGCGCAGGACGTCCAGTGCGGCGACGTTGCCGGAGCCCTCCCAGATCGAGTTCAGCGGCGACTCGCGGAACAGCCGCGGCATGCCCGACTCCTCGACGTAGCCGTTGCCGCCCAGGCACTCGAGGGCCTCGGCGGCGTGGGCCGGCCAGCGCTTGCAGACCCAGTACTTGCCGACCGCGAGGGCGAGCCGCTTGAACGCGGTCTCGCCGGCGTCGCCGCGCGCGGATCGGTCGGTCGCTCCGGCGAGGCGCATCATGAGAATGGTGGCGGCCTCGGACTCGACCGCGAGGTCCGCCAACACGTTGCGCATCAGTGGCTGGTCGACGAGGTATCGGCCGAAGGCCTGCCGGTGGGTGACGTGATGGGCGGCGGTGATAACCCCCTGGCGCATCCCGGCCGCCGCGCCGATGACGCAGTCGAGGCGGGTCAGATTGACCATGTCGATGATCGTGCGGACGCCACGCCCCTCGTCGCCGACGCGCCACGCGGCCGCGTGCTCGTATTCGACCTCGGACGAGGCGTTGGAGCGGTTGCCGAGCTTGTCCTTCAGGCGCATCAGGCGCATCGGGTTGCGGGTGCCGTCGGGAAGGACGCGGGGGACCAGGAAGCAGGTGAGCCCGCCCGGCGCCTGGGCGAGGGTGAGGAAGACATCGCACATCGGTGCGGAGGTGAACCACTTGTGCCCGACGAGCCGGTAGGTGCCGTCCGCCGCCGGGTGGGCGGTGGTGGTGTTGGCGCGTACGTCCGAGCCGCCCTGCTTCTCCGTCATCGACATGCCTGCCAGCAGCCCTCGCTTCGTCAGCGGCGAGCGCAGCCCGAAGTCGTACGTCGTGGCGGTGAGCAGCGGCTCGTACTGCGCGGCCAGCTCCGGGTTGTGCCGCAGCGCCGGCACGGCCGCGTAGGTCATCGAGATCGGGCAGCCGTGGCCGGCGTCGGGGCGCCACGTGTAGAACTTGGCGGCCCGGGCCACGTGTGCCCCCGGTCGGTCGTCCGCCCACGGCGCGGCGTGCAGGCCGTGCGTGACCGCGGTGCGCATCAGCTCGTGCCAGGCGGGGTGGAACTCGACCTCGTCGATCCGATGGCCGGCGCGGTCGTGGGTGCGCAGGGTCGGCGGATGCTCGTTGGCCAGTCGCCCGTACTCGATGGCCTGCTCGCTGCCGCCCAGCCGGCCGAGCTCGTGCAGCTCGGCGGCGGCCCAGCCGGCGCCCTCCCGCTCGAGCCCGTCGAGCAGTGCCGGGTCGTCCGCCGCATCGTAGCCAGCTAGCGGTGGAACCTGGTTGAACACCTCGTGCGTCGTCACGGCGAGACTCCCAGCGAGCGGTGGATGAAGGCGATCAGGGCGGGGATGGTGTCCGGGCCGGCGACCCCGGCAGCCAGCGGACCGACCATGGCTTCGGCCAGGGCGCCGACCAGCGCGGTCGCGGTCAGGTCGGGGTTCTGTGGGGGCAGTTCACCGTTCGCCACACCGGCCGCGACGTGGCCGGCGATCAGTTCGGCGTACGCCCGACGGAAGACGAGCCGCTCGGCGTCGACCGCCGGGTCGACCGGCTCGGCGAGCAGGGCGTACGCCAACCGCGGGGACTGCAGCGCCCGCCCGGCGAACGTCTCCACGACGGCGGACATCTGCTCGGCGGCGGTGGCCTCCAGCGCCGCGGCGCGCGCGACCGCGTCGACCTCACGCTGCGAGGCCGTGCGGAACACCTCGGCGAACAGGTCGGCCTTGGTCGGGAAGTGGCGGTAGACGCTGCCCGTCGCCAGGCCCGCCCGCTCGGCGACGGCGGCGACGGAGCAGCCGGCATACCCGTGCTCGGCCATGATTCCCAGGGCCGCGGCGATGATCCGCTCCCGGGACGCGTTCAGCCGAGCCTTCACGCGGTCGGTGCTCCGGTAGGCCACGCAAGGATTGAACCATCATTCAATCCTTGGCGGCAAGGTGGTGTGTCTTCTACATCAAGTGACGGGTATGCATAGTCAGCCGCGAGCGGGGGTAGAAGGACGTCACCGCATTGCAGCGGGTCAGGGGCGGCCTGCCCCGAGGGGTTTCACGCGTCGATCCGCGCCGGCTGGTACCCCGGCCCTCGGCGGATGCCGCTGAGGTGCCGCCTGACCCGTCGGCGGTGCGAGATGACCCCATCATCGCATTCCAAGGAAGGCGGCCGACCATGTCGTTCCAGAATGGATCCGTTCGTCGATCGCAGTCGCTGGCCGGTTCCCGCACGTGGCGCGGACGTGTCGTCCGCCGGGCCGGGTGATCGCCATGCCCACTGTGTCCGTGCCCCGGCCGGCGCGCACCGCCCTGTCCGTGCCTCGCGGTTACGTGGAGTACCTGCAGGCCAAGCTGCTGGAGGCCGAAGCCAGCCTGACCGCCATGAGCGAGAAGTACGACCGGACGAAGGCCCGCTTCGATCGCTGCTACGCCCGCCACGGCATCACCCCCGAGGAAGACATCGTCAACTACATCAACGCGAAGGGGATGAACCCGGAGCTGAAGTTCTGGTACGCCAAGGTCGAGCACTTCCAGCGGGAGGTGACCGCCTACGGGGCGGCGCTGACCGGACTCGACGCCGCGCGCCGGATGCTCGGCGACGACGGTTACCGCGTCCCCGAGCACGGGCGCGCGCGCAACAACAGGCGTGCCTTGAACCGCGCCGGCTGACGACCGGCGCTCCGCTCTTCGAGGGCGAATGAGCGTGCCCGCACGACTGGCGCTGACTCGGACCGGACCGGGTGACCACACCGACATCCGCACTGTCAGGCATGTCCGGCCAGACCGTGCACGCCGACGAGCCGGGGGACAGCGACGCGGCCCAGTTCGGTGCCGGTGCCGGGATCGTGCCAGCTCACGCCATCGTTCTGGCCCACGTAGAGGCGTCTGCCGTCGCGGCTCAGCACGAGGCCGGAAACGGGTTCGCGGACCCGCCAGTCAGCCGCGCGGCCGGGGAGCGTGAGATCCATCGTCCGTACCACCGTGCCGGCGCCGATGAAGAGGCGGTCGCTGTCGGCGGCGGCGTGTGCCGTCCCGACCCCCCTGGGCTGCGTGTCTGTCCGGCGTACGCGCAGCTCCTCGGTGTCGATCTCGGCGACGGTGCCCGACGTGACGTCGGCGACGAAGAGCCGACCGCCGTCGGGGCTGATCGTCATGGCGTGGCCGATCGCGGCCGCCGCACCGAACGGATGTGGCAGGTCGACGCAGTACGCCCATCGCTCGCTGAGGTGCAGCGTGTGGACGAACGCGTGCACGTTGCCCGGCCGCCCGCTGACGAGGTCGCGGGTGTGCTGGTGCTCGGGCTGGTGGGTGTAGAGCGTGTAGAGGGTGGTGCGATCCGGCGAGAGCACGGCCTGGCGTCCGTCGCCGCGCATCTCCTCCTCGGCGCCGGGCGGCACCGGCGCCTTGGCACGGGTGTGCAGCGGACCGGGTGTCCCGGTGGCGAGATCGACGACGCGGACCCGGTAGCGGTCCGGCGCCGTCGCCGGGAGCCACTCGAGGACGAAGAGCCCGGCAAGATCCGCGGTGAACGTCTCCGGTACGAAGTTGCCCCGCAACTCCAGCCGGCGTCGGACGCCGGTGGCGTCGGCGATCAGCACGGGCGTCACGTCCCGCCCCTCCGGGCGCCCCACACTCACCTCGTTCGACGTGAGCGCCACCATGCCGTTGGTCGAGACGGCCTGCGGCACCCAGCGTCCGGGCAGCTTGACCTGAGTGGAGGTGCCGCCCGTGGCGGTGTCGACCCGCCACAGGGCGGTGTCGGCGCCCTCGGGTGCGGTCGCGTAGATCGCCCGCCCGTCGGCGGTGGCGAGAGAACGCGGGAACGTCCGCCGGTCCGCACCACGCAGTAGGCCGAGCCCGTCGTCGACCTTGACGAGCAGTGGGTCGGGAATCGTGACGGCACGGGCCTGACTCGGGTGCCGAGCTCGATCGCAGCCGACCAACGCCGCGGTGCCCGCACCGGCGAGCACGGTCAGCAGTGTGCGACGCGAGATCCTTGTCGTTGTCAGCATGCTCCGGTGACACCGCCACACCCGCCGAGGTTCCACCTCCGTCCCTGGAACCCATCCGGTGCGGGCGGTGTCATGAGTGTGATCCAACTGGAGGTTTCCACTGGACGACGAGGAGCTCGTCACCGGCGCTCGGGCAGGTGACCTGGGGGCGTACGACCTCCTGGTCGCCCGGCACACCGCGTCCGCCTACCGGACGGCGGTGCTGCTCGGCGCGGGCTCGGACGCGGAGGACGTCATCCAGGAGGCGTTCGTGAAGGCGTACCGCAAGCTGTCCCGCTATCGGGGAGAGTCGTCCTTTCGCGCCTGGCTGCTCGCGATCGTCGCCAACGAGACCCGCAACCTGCACCGCTCACGCAGCCGGCGGGACGGACTCGTCCTGCGGGCCGCGGCGGCGAACCCGGAGTCGCAGATCGCCGAGGACGGCGCGGTGGGCGGCGTCCTCGCCGCCGAGCGCCGGGCCACGCTGGTGCGGGCCCTGCGGCTGCTGCCGGTGAAGGACCGTGAGGTGATCGTGTGCCGGTTCCTCCTTGATCTCAGCGAGGAGGAGACCGTGACGATGCTGGGCTGGCCCAGAGGCACGGTGAAGTCGCGGACGTCCCGAGCGCTGGCGAAGCTCCGCGCCCTGCTCGACCGCGAGGAGGTGCGTCATGGATGACCTCGAACACCAGTTGCGTGACCTCGCCGAGTGGCTGGACACACCCGCCGCGCCCGACGTGGCCGACCGCGTACGCGCCCGACTGGCCGCGCCCGCGCGGAGGCGACGCCGGTGGCGCTACTACCTCGCCGTGGCGCTCGTCGCCCTGCTCGTCGCGGTGCTGCCGCCGGGGCGGGCCGCCCTCGCCGACGCCGTGGCGGGGCTGCTGCGCTTCTCCGGAATCATCATCGACACGTCGTCGGCGCCGATCTCGCCCACCGGCAGTCCGTCGCCGCTGCCGTCGCAGCGGCCCGCCTCCCTCCACGAGGCGCAGGGGAAGCTCCGCTTCCCGATCCGCCTGCCGACGAAGCTGGGTCCGCCCGAGCGGGTGCTGGTCGCCGACGCCGACGGCACCGGCTCCTACCGGGTGGTCACCCTGCTCTACCGCGGGGGCGTGCTGCGCGTCGATGCCTTCGACGGTCGCCTCGATCCGGTCTTCCAGAAGCAGGCCGCCGGGCCGGGAGTGGACTGGGTCCAGGTCGACGGGGGCTTCGCGGTCTGGATCGGCGGCCCACACCCGCTGGCCTACGTGGATCGTGCGGGCACGGTCCGCGTGGAGAGCGCGCGGCTCGCCGCCTCGACCCTGATCTGGGAGGAGGCCGGCGTGAGCTACCGGCTCGAAGGCGACCTGACCAAGGGCGAGGCGATCGAGATCGCCAACTCGCTGAACTGAGCGAGGGGCGGCGGTGACAGTCGAGCCGGCTGATCGGGTGGGGAACCCCGAGGGCCCGAGCGGTGTCCTGAATGGTGCCAGGCACGAACGGGTCAGCGGGTACGACGGAGGGCGCGAGATGGGTTCCTGGGGCAGGGTGTTGCTGGGGTCGGCAGTCCTGCTGGCGGCCTGCACGACCACGGGGCGGTCCGCCACGCCGGTCGGCGCTCCGGCCACCACGGCCCCGGCGAATCCTCCAGCGAGCGCCGCGCCGGGCTGCGGCTCACGGGTCGAGACGGGTGTCCTGCCGGACTGGGCGGACGCCGGGTTCAGTGGGGAGGCCCGGATCCCGCACGTCTTCGGCGCGAAGGGCGAAATCGTCGCGGTGCTGTTCGGTCACCCGCTGGCGCTGGGCCGGGACGAGGGGCCCACCAACAAGATTCTCTGGGTCGCCAAGCCTGCGGCGACGTCGCCCGACCCAGCGTCGCCCGCCACCCTGGCGATCACCGCGACGCTGGACGGAACCGACACGCGGGTGACCCGGGAGGTCGCCGGCGGCCCCGGCCCGTCGATCATCGACCTGCCACGGGCCGGTTGCTGGCACCTCGACCTCCACTGGTCGGGACACACCGACACCATGGACCTCGTCTACGCCGAAGGCTAGCGTGATGCCCAGCACCGTTGTCGAGAGCCTACGGCGGTAATCGATGATGCTGGCGATTCGTGGGCCTCGGACGCCCGGAGTTCGGCTACTCGAGGTCGACCGGCCGGTCGACCAGGGCGGCCAGCCGCTTCGGCGCCAGGACGCAGTAGCTTTCCGTGAGCAGTTCGGCGACCTCGTCCCAGTCGACCCGCTCGTCGAGCACCATGCCGACGACGTCGGCGCCCCAGTCCGGCTTGAAGAACGGGTGGCCGACGGCGATCAGCCCGGCGATCTCGTCGCCGGGCGACCGGAACGTCAGCACGCAGATCGGCTGGTCGGTCGCGGCAGCTCGGGCGTAGGCCGCCTGGTGGTCGGGGTCGACCGTGAGCACATGGGCGAACGTGCGCTTGCGGATCCGCCAGCGCGTGCCCACCCACGCCGGCTCCTCGTAGGTCTCCGGCAGCCCTAGGCAGACGGGCCGGAGCCGGTCGAGGATCTCGGGTGGGACGTCGCCAGGGCCAGTCATGTGCGCGACGCTAGCCGGCCCCTCCGACAGGCCGGAGACGGCGATTCGTCGTAGCCGGGGAGTACGACTGACGACAGACCGATGATTTTCGGCTCGGTGGACGGTCTACCCAAGGGACACGAGTGGGAAGGATGAGGATATGAGCGGCGTACGAGTGCTGGTGGGCACGCGCAAGGGCGCGTTCACGTTGACGTCGGACGGCAGGCGCGGCGACTGGACGGTCGACGGACCCCACTTCGGCGGCTGGGAGATCTACCACCTGAACGGGTCGCCGGTCGACCCGGACCGGCTCTACGCGTCCCAGTCCGGCGGCTGGTTCGGGCAGCTGATCCAGCGCTCCGACGACGGCGGCAGGACCTGGAACCCGGTCGGCAACGACTTCGCCTACTCCGGCGAGGTCGGTGAGCACCTGTGGTACGACGGCACCCCGCGCCCGTGGGAGTTCAAGCGCATCTGGCACCTCGAGCCGTCCCGCCACGACCCCGACACCGTGTACGCCGGTGCGGAGGACGCCGCCCTCTACGTCTCCACCGACGGCGGTCTGAAGTGGCAGGAGCTCACCGCCCTCCGTACCCACCCGACCGGGCCGACCTGGCAGCCCGGTGCCGGCGGCATGTGCCTGCACACGATCATCCTGGACCCGGCGAACAAGGACCGGATCTACGTCGCCATCTCGGCGGCGGGCGCGTTCCGCAGCGACGACGCCGGCGCCAGTTGGCTGCCGATCAACAAGGGTCTGCGTTCCGGGGAGATCCCCGACCAGGACGCCGAGGTCGGCCACTGCGTGCACCACATCACCCAGCACCCGACCCGGCCGGACACCCTGTTCATGCAGAAGCACTGGGACGTCATGCGCAGCGACGACGCAGGTGCGAACTGGCGCGAGATCAGCGGAAACCTGCCGTCGGACTTCGGGTTCCCGATCGCGGTGCACGCGCACGAGCCGGAGACGATCTACGTCGTGCCGATCAAGAGCGACTCCGAGCACTTCCCGCCGGAGGGCAAGCTGCGCGTCTACCGCAGCCGCACCGGTGGCAACGACTGGGAGCCGTTGACCAGGGGACTGCCGCAGTCCGACTGCTACGTCAACGTGTACCGCGACGCGATGGCGGTCGACACGCTCGACCCGTGCGGGATCTACTTCGGCACCACCGGTGGTCAGGTCTACCACTCGGCGGACGGCGGCGACAGCTGGGCGCCGATCGTACGGGACCTGCCGGCCGTGCTCTCCGTGGAAGCCCAGGTGCTGCCGTGATCCGGGTTGTCCTCCCGGCCCACCTGAAGAACCTGGCTCACGTCACCGGCGAGGTACGTCTCGAGGTGCCCGGTCCGGGTGCCGGCCGGGTCACCCAGCGCCTGGTGTTGGACACCCTCGAGGCGCGATACCCCATGCTCCTCGGCACCATCCGCGACCGCCACAGTGGCAAGCGCCGCGCGTTCGTCCGCTTCTACGCCTGCGAGGAGGACCTCTCCAACGACTCGCCCGACGCGCCACTGCCGGAGCGGGTCGTCGCCGGCGAGGAACCGTTCATCATCCTCGGCGCGATGGCCGGGGGTTAGCCCGCACCGCGGCGACGGCGGGTTCGCGGACATCCGGCTGCCGGGCCGGCTCGCCCGTTCCTCGCCGGTGGTTTCGGGTACCCGGGGCGGATGGCGGAGCTGCTCGAGGACGGCGACATCTACTTCCTCTACCGTCCCCGGGTCGAGGAGGAGCACGTCGACTCCCTGGACGAGGTGCAGCGGCTGCTGGTGGTGATGCACCCGTGGCGGGGGCGGCACCTGCGGCTGCTGGTGGTGGGGCGTAAACGCCTGCCCGATATTGAGAAGCACGACCGCTTCTGGGCGTTCGTCGACGCGGTGGTGGACCGGCCGGAGCAGCTGCACGAGGCGCTGCAGGCGCGCACCTACCGGACGAGGACCCGTGGCGAGCGGGAGCAGCAGCCGGCCCGCCCCGTGGCGGAGGGCGCGTACGTGATCGCCCGGCACGACGACCACACCCATCTCGCGTACGAACTCGAACTTCCGCTGCGGCTCGGCGAGGCGCAGCACGAGCTGAGCATCGAGCCGGAGCCGAGCTACATCGTCACGGTGAAGAACCCGCAGGCACCCTCCCCGCCCGGGGTGGGCCTCCGCGGCTCCCGGAAGGTCACGCTGCCCGCTGCGCTGCAGAAGAAGTTCCACGGTCGCCGCTTCGCCCCGCTCGACCCGCCCGGCTTCCTCGATCACCCCGGGACCGAACTCGTGCTCATCGGCGCCGCCCACGACGCGTCCGAGGAGCTGGAGATCGACCTGGACGCGGAGGTCGAGCGCGCGGCCCGGAGCACCATCTTCGGGGATCTGCGGATCGGCCGCCGGGAGCGTCCGGTCGCTCCGCTGTTCACCGGCGAGTGGGCCTGAGCCCGACGTCAGCGGTCCGGGCTGTCCGCCGGCGCCATCACCCGCAACGCGTTCGCGTCCACCCCGACCCGGATCGGCGTCGTACCGCACAACTCGCCGTCCACCTCGACCCGCGCCGGCCGGTCGGTCTCCAGCCACAGCTCGCCCACCGCGAGGAAGGGCTCGTCGCGCAGCGTCCGCCGGTGCCCGGTGGCGGCGTTGCGGACGGTGGCGCGGATCAGCCCCCGCCGCGTCGCCCCGCCGACCGGGTACGCCACCAGCAGCCGGTCGTCGGCGTCGGCGTCCGCGGTGATCGGTCGGCCGGCGTGGAAGCCGCCGTTGGCCACGTAGAGCTGGTGGGTGACGAGTTCGTGCGTGGTGTCGCCGGCGCGGACGGTGGCGCGCAGTGGCCGGTGCCGGCCGAGCAACGCCAGAGCGGTCAGCGGGTACGCGAGCCGACCGGAGACCCGCTTCAGGCGCGGCGGCGTCCGAAGCATGATGTCGGCGGAGAGGCCCACGCCGACGTGGTTGGTGAACCGCCTTTCGCCGGCGATTCCCAGGTCGACGTCGATGACCTTGCCCTGGGTGAGGACCGCGATGGCGTCGTCCAGGTCCAGCGGAACGCTGACGGTGCGGGCGAAGTTGTTGGTGGTGCCCAGCGGTAGCAGGCCGAGCGCGATGTCCCGGTGGGCGAGCAACCGCCCGGCGGTGCTGAGCGTACCGTCGCCGCCGCCCACGACCAGGACGTCCGGCTTCAGGTCGGCGGCCGCGGCGACGCTCTCCTCCAGTTGCCCGGGCCGGTCGGTCCGGTACGTGCCGAGCAGGTCGAAGCCGGCGGCGACCAACCTGGCCCGGGCCCGCTCGCATTGTTCCCGGCCGCGGCGGGAGCCCGCGTTGATGACCAGCGCCGCCCTCCGGTCCCGCCGGATGGCCGCGGTCAGCTCCTGCTTCGTCCGCATGAACCCCGACCCTATATCCCGCCGGACGGTCGTCCGCTCGCATCGGGAGGGAGGCTTCGAGGGTCGCGTCCGCTGAACCCGTCACCTCGGCGGCGGCGGGGTGAGCGACGGCTCGACGCTCCGCGACGGCTTCGGGCTCCGCGACGGGCTCGGCTTGGGCGATCCGGTGGGCGTCGGCGTCGGCTTCCTGGTCGGACTCGCGGTGACGCACGTGCCCGGGTCGCAGGTCGGCCGGGTCGCGGTGGGCGTGGGCTGCGCCGAGGTCGGCTTCGGCGTCGCCGGGGCGGTGGGCGACGGGGTGTCGTCCGGGAACGTCGGCTCCTGGAACCGGTACTTGTCCGGGTCGAGCTTGAGTGCGGCGGTGGCCTGTTCCATGAACTGCCGCCAGATCGGCCCCGGGCCGGTGGACCCGTAGACCTCGTAGCTGCCGTCGGAGGTCTTCAGCGGCTTGCCGTCGACGGTGCCGAGCCAGACCGCGGCGGCGAGCGCGCCGGTGTAGCCGACCATCCAGGTGTGCACGTTCTGGGTGGTGCTCGTTCCGGCCTGCCAGGTGCCGGTCTTGCCGGCGGAGTCCCAGCCGTTGTCCAGCTTGGCCGCCTTCACCCGGCTCAGCGTCCAGTTGAGCTGGTTGACCGCCTCCCGGTCGAGCCCGATGTCGGTCTGCACCAGCTGTTCGTCGAGGATATTCTCGTCGCCCTTGGTCACCGAGCGGACGAAGTGCGCGTCGGTCCGCTTCCCGCCGGCGGCGAAGGTCGCCATCCCGTTGGCGTGGTCCTGCACGGTGATGCCGTACTGGCCGATGCCGACCTCGGTGGAGAAATGCCGCGCCAGCTCCTCACCGGAGTGGCCGCGCAGTTCGATCCGCTTCGGCCGCGGGTTGCCCTTCTCGTTGGCCCACATCGAGTCGACCCCGGCCTTGGTGGCCATGTCGATCACCTTGGCGGTGCCGAGCTGCTCGGTGAGTGCGAAGTAGGTGACGTTGAGCGAGGCGACGGTGGCCTCCCACAGCGCGCAGTCCGGCTGGCACGGTGCCCGCTCGGCGTTGCGGATCGGACCGGCGGGGCTGCCCTTCGTCCGGCCGGAGGCGGGGAACTCCTTGGTCTCCGGCGAGTGGAAGTGCTGCTTCACCGAAATCTTCTCCTGTACGGCCGTGGCCAAGTCGTACACCTTGAACGACGACCCCGGCGGGTGCTGGCCGAAGCCGCGGGCCTCGCCGTTCTCGTCCTGGTACCAGCCGGCGTAGTCGGCGCCGGCGCCGTCGCTGCCGCCGTGGTAGCCGAGCACCCGGCCGGTGCCGGGTTCCACCGCCACGAGCGCGGCCTGCCAGTTCTTCGGCTGCCCGCGAACCGCCTCGGGGGCGGTGTCGCGCCGGAGGTCGGCGGCCGCGTCGGCGGCGTCCTGGACCCGCTTGTCGATGGTGGTGACGATTTTGAAGCCGCCGTTGCGGATGTAGTCGGCGGGTTTGCCCTGGAACGGCTCGGTCTGCCGCAGCTCGCTGAGCACGTGGTTGACCACCAGGCCGGTCGGCCGGTCGAGGTTGGACCGGCCGGCGGCGGGATCGAGCGGCTTCACCGTGTCCGGGTACGCCAGGTTGGCCGCCTCGTCCGCCGACAGGTAACCCAGCTTCACCATGCCGTCGCGGATGTAGTTCCACCGGTCGATCGAGTTCTGCCGCGCCAGCGGACTGCGCCGCGGATCGTAGCCGGGGTGACCTTCGGGGTCGTCCGGGTCGGCCTCCGGCTGCTTCACCATGGCGCAGAGCACCATCGCCTCCGCCGTGGTCAGCTGGTTCGCCGCCGGCGCGTCGCGGCGCACCGTCTTGCCGAAGTACGCCTGCGCGGCCGCCTCGATGCCGTACGAGCCCCGCCCGAACGGCACGGTGTTCAGGTAGAAGCCGAGGATCTCCTCCTTGCTGTACTTGTCGTCGAGCTTCCACGCGATGACCGCCTCGCGGAGCTTGCGCGAGTAGGAGACGCCCTTGAGGTCGGCGGCCACCCGGGCGTACTGCTGGGTGATCGTCGACGCGCCCTGGCGCTGGCCGCCGGTGACGTTCGACCAGGCGGCGCGCAGCACCCCGCTGAAATCGATGCCCTCGTTGGTCCAGAACGTCCGATCCTCCGTCGCCACGATCGCCTGCTTGGCGGCGTCGTTCATCTCCCCGTAAGGCACGATCGTGCGGTTCTCCGTGCCGAGCTTCGCCATCGGCGTGCGACCGTCGGCGAAGTAGACCGTGGTCGACTCCGGCAGCTCCAGGTCGCTGGGCGTGGGCACGCTGTCGACGTAGTACGCCCCGGCGGTGAGACCGGTGCCCGCCAGCAGCGCGAGCACGGCCAGGACGATCAGCAGGCGCCGACGCCGCCGTTTCCGCGCCGGCGGAGCGGCGGTCGATCCGGATACGGTGGCGGCGCCGTCGTTGTTACCGGTAGCAGACACCCGCACTCCGTACCCCGCGGCCGGCCTGCCGAATCTTGACCGGTCCGCTGCAGCGAGTTCTCCCGTTCCGGGCCGCTTGATCCGGCGATCAGGTCATGATGACCGGGTGCCGCGCTGGCGGTGCGGTGAACGGGGGAGCGGTCGTGCAGGACGTAACGGTCGAGCCGGTGGTCACCGGCGCACCGGTGCCCAACCTGGCTGAGATGGTGTGGGACAACGCCCGACAGGCGCCCGACGTGGTGCAGTTCGTCCGTCCGGATCCGATTTCCCGGTCCTGGCCGGCGCGCCGGTCGGTGCAGGGCCGGGCGCTGCCGGTGACGTGCGAGCAGTTCCGCGACGACGTGCTCACCCTCGCGCGCGGGTTCATCGCCGCCGGTGTCGCGCACGGCGACCGGGTCGGTCTGATGAGCCGCACCCGCTACGAGTGGAGCCTTGTCGACTACGCGCTGTGGTCCGTCGGCGCGGTCACCGTGCCGGTGTACGAGACCTCCAGCGCCGAGCAGTTGGGCTGGATCCTGGCGGACTCGGGTGCGGTGGGGTGTGTGGTGGAGACCGCCGCGCACGACGCGATGCTGGCCGGCCTGCGCGACGACCTGCCGGCGCTGCGCCAGACGTGGCAGATCGACGGCGGTGGGCTGATCGCCCTGGCGGGGCAGGGCCGCACCGTCGACGACGGGCAGGTCGAGGCGCGGCGGCGGGCGGTGTCGGGCGAGGACCTGGCCACGATCGTCTACACCAGCGGCACGACCGGCCGGCCGAAGGGCTGCGCGCTGACCCACCGCAACATCTACTGCGACGTCACCAGCGCGACCTCGGTGCTGCCGGAGCTGTTGCATCCGGGCGCGTCGACGGTGTTGTTCCTGCCGCTGGCGCACGTGTTCGCCCGACTGATCCAGGTGGGGGTGGTACTCACCCGCGCCACGATGGTGCACAGCGCCGACCCGGGCCGAGTCTTCGAGCAGCTGCGCAAGTGCCGCCCGACGTTCATCCTCGCGGTGCCGCGGGTGTTCGAGAAGATGTACGCCAGGGCCCGACGGCAAGCCGAGGACACCCACCGGGGACGGCTGTTCGCCGTCGCGGACGCCGTCGCCGTGCGGTACAGCCGCGCCCTGGACACCGAGCGAGGTCCGAACATCCTGCTGCGGCTGGCGCGCGCCGCGTGCGACGTGCTGGCGTACCGGCGGCTGCGCGCCGCCCTCGGCGGACGGTGCCGGCTGGCGATGTCCGGCGGTGCGCCGCTGGAACAGCGGCTGGCGCACTTCTTCCGCGGCGCCGGCATCACCGTCCTAGAGGGGTACGGGCTGACCGAGACCTCTCCGGCGGTGACGGCGAACGTGCCCTCGGCGATGCGGATCGGCACCGTCGGCCGCCCGCTGCCCGGCGTGGAGATCCGCATCGCCGACGACGGGGAGATCCTCGTCCGCGGCGAGATGGTCTTCTCCGGTTACTGGAACAACCCCGACGCCACCCGGGCGACCCTCACCGACGACGGCTGGCTGCGCACCGGTGACCTCGGCAGCCTCGACCCCGACGGCTACCTGCGCATCACCGGCCGCATCAAGGAGATCATCGTGACGGCGGCGGGGAAGAACCTCGCCCCCGCTCCGATCGAGGAGCAGGTCCGCGCGCACCCGCTGGTCGGCCAGTGCATGCTCGTCGGCAACGACCGCCCCTACGTGACCGCCCTGGTCACCATCGATCCACCGGCCTGGCAGCGGTGGCGGGTCGCCCACGGCCACCCGGACGCGGACGTGGCCGACCTGCGGGACTACCCCGAGCTGCGCCAGGAGATCCAGACCGCGGTCGACCGCGCCAACCAGACGGTGTCCAAGGCGGAACAGGTCAAGCAATTCCGGATCCTGCCCCGCGACCTCACCGAAGCCGACGGGGAGCTCACCCCCACCCTGAAGATCAAACGCGAGGCGGTCCAGGCCCGCTACGCCGCCGACATCGAGGCCCTCTACCGCGGCCACTGACCCGTCCGACCGCCGGTCGCCACCCGGCCGGCTAGGACGACGTCGGTGCGCCGGACGCGGCCCGGGCGAGCGCCGCGCAGATCCGGGGGAGTGCCGTGCCGATCGGTTCGCGGATCACCTCGACGGCGAGGTCGTCGTACGGGGTCGGGTCGCGGTTGACGACGACGAGGCGGTTACCCGCGTTCACCGCCACCGCGCACAGCGAGGCGACCGGCTCGACCTGGAGTGAGCTGCCGACCGCGAGGATGAGCTGGCTGTGCGCGGCGATCCGCTCGGCGTGGCCGATCGTCGCCGCGTCGAGGTGCTGCCCGAAGAGCACCACGGCCAGCTTGAGGATGGCGCCGCAGTCGAGGCACCGGGGATCCCCGTCGCCGGCCGCCACCCGGGCCAGGGTCTGCTCGCTGGGCGTGCGCGCGCCGCAGCCGGTGCAGACCACCTCGTGCATCGTGCCGTGCAGTTCGAGCACCTTGCGCGGGCTGGAGCCGGCCTTCTGGTGCAGTCCGTCGACGTTCTGGGTGAGGACGCGTACCGCCACCCCGGCCCGCTCCAGCTCGGCGAGCGCGCGGTGCGCCCGGTTGGGCTCGGCCTGCCACGCGGCGTGCCCGAGGTAGGTCTGCCAGAACCTCGCCCGCACCGCCGGGTCGGCCAGGAACGAGCGGTGGGTGAACGCGTCGGCCAGGGCCGGGTCGCGCGTCCAGACGCCGGACGGGCCCCGGTAGTCGGGGATGCCGGAGTCGGTCGAGATGCCCGCCCCGGTGAGCACCGCCACCCGGGTGACGCCGTCCGCCCAGCTCATGTCGTTCATGACCGCCGATGGTAGGGGCGGGGCCCGGTACCGGCGAGCGGGATTCCGAGCCGACCGCACGGTTGCTTCTGATCGCGCCCGTCCCACCCGGGACGGGCGCGCTTCAGAGCCAGGGCAGCGGGTCGACCGGACGGCCGCCGAGACGAACCTCGAAGTGCAGGTGCGGGCCGGTGGAGGCGCCGGTCGACCCGACCAGTCCGATCACCTGGCCGGCGCGGACCCGTTGGCCGGGCGACACCAGCAGCCGGGACTGGTGGCCGTAGCAGGTGGACAGTCGCTGCCCGTCCGCCCGGCCATGCGCGATGCAGGTGTAGTTGCCGTAGCCGCCGTACCAGCCGACCCGCGAGACGCGGCCGTCGGCGGCCGCCAGGATCGGGGTGCCGGTCGGGGCGGCGAGATCCACACCGGCGTGCAACTGCCAGACCTTGTAGTACGGGTCGAACCGGGTGCCGAAGCGGCTGGTGAGTCGGCCCGCCAATGGTCGGCCGAGCCGGCCGCGACCGACCGTGGCGACGGTGCGGGCCGGTGCCGCCACGGCGGGCGCGGCGCGTACCCGACGGTCGATCTCCTGCCGGAGCCGCGTCTCCTCCTGCCGGCGGCGGACGAGTTCGGCCTGGCCGGAGGTGATCGCGCCGGAGAGCGCGACGGCGCGGCCGGTGGGGGTGTCGTCGACGTCCGCGGCTTCCGCCACGGTCAAGGGCGAGGCCGCATCCGCGTCGCCGCCGGCGGTCAGGGTGGTCAACAGGTGCAGCACCGGATCCGGTACGCGCCGCACCTTGGCGAGGTCGGCGCGGGTCCGGGCGAGGGTGTTCTCCAGGTACTGGATCCGGTGCTGGACGTCGCCGAGCGCGGCGACCTGGCGGGCCTGGGGCGTGCCGGCCGCGTCCACCGGGGGCTGGGGGTAGAGGTCGGCGCCGGGGTCGCTGGCGATGAGCGCGGGCGCCGATCCGGGGTCCACCATCGACCCGCTGCTGCCGGGGCCCGGGACGCCCACCTGTGGTGGCGTGCCGCCGGTCGGCGGGGTGGTCGCGGGCGGCGCCGTCGGCGACGCGGTGGCCGGCGGAGGGGTCGGCGGCTTGACCGGGGGCGGCTTCAGGGGCGGCAGCGTCACCTTCGGCGGTTCTATCGGCGGCGGCGACCCGGGCGGCGACGGGCTCGGCAGGGGCAGCAGGGTCGGCAGGGGCAGGGGCCCCTGCGCCGCGCTCTGCGCCCTGGCGCTCGCCGCTCCGGCATCCAGGCACAGGGCCGTCATCATCAGCGTGGCGGACCCGGCGACGGTCGCCAGCGTGGCCCGCCTCCACCAGTGTTGCTCCATGCCGTACTCCTGCCGCCGGCTCGTGTCGTCCCCTTGCTACATCGGATCGGGGTGCCCGGTTGTTACAGCCGAATCGGCCGGCGACGGACCCGGACGCCGCCGCAGCCGCCGACGGGCCAGCAGCGCCAACGCCGCGACCGCGCCGGCCACCGCCGCCGCGATGGCCGGCACCCGCATCGACCGTCCGGGCGGCGGGACCTCGCTCGCCGTGGCCGTCGATCCCAGCGGCGGATCGGTGGGCGTGGCCGTCGAGCCCGGGAGCAGGTAGGCGTTGCTGGTGGTCCGGGCGCCCGTCGCGGTGGTCTCCACCGAGGTGACACCGACCCGGTTGCGGACCACCGTGCCCGGCGGCGCGCCCGGGCGGACCCGCCCGGAGATCGTGATCCGCGGCGCCGCCCCGCCGGGGCCCAGGCGCAGGTCACCGAGGTCACAGACGACGGTACGCGGGGACGCCACGCACCGACCCGGCTCGGCCCGGGCGGTGACACCGTCGAGATCGGCCGTCGTGGTGAACGTGACCTTCGTCGTCGTGAGGGTGCCGCTGCCGGACATCGTGACGGTGTGGGTGACCTGTTGCCCGGGCAGCGCGCCGAACGGTGTCGACGTCAACACGGGCGCGGCGTCCACCGCCGGCGACGGCGTCGGAACGGCCGTTGCCATGGCGGCCATCAGGCCCACCGCCGGCGCGGCGATCGATTCCCACATGGGCACACTGTAGGCCGACGCGACTGCGGGCGCTGAGCCGGCGATCAGGGTGGCGTCCGCGCCGGTCGCCGGTGGCGGTTGCCGGTCCACGGGCGGGGCGACGCGGACGCGGTCACCGCCCGCTCAGCGGCTGGTCGGTGGGCACAGCAGCCGCTGGACCAGTGGCAGCTTCAGGGGTTCGAGGCAGAGGTCGAGCATGGAGGCCTCGGGCGCCGGTGGCGCCGTGGTCGGGCTGGGAGCGGTGGTCGGCGGCGGCGGCGTCGTGGTCGGGGGCGGCGTCGTGGTCGAGGGCGGCGTGGTGGTCGGGGCCGGCACGGTGGTCGGGGCGGGGCCGGGAACTCGGTCTGTCGGCGCGTCCTCCGCCGCGGCGGCGGCCACGCTCGTCCGGGGCCGGCGCGGCATCGGTCCCACCACCCGAGGGGTGCCGCCGTCGGCGGGCGCCGTTGTCGCCGGGCCGGTCGGCGCGGGGGCCGGACCGCTGTCCGGGGCTTCGGGCGCGGCGGGGGTGCGCGGGGTGGTGCCGTACTCGGCGGCCGGCGGGTCGGTGCCGGCGGTGCCGCCGGCCCCGAGAGTCGCCCGGTAGGGCGGGCCGGCCTGCTCGGTCGCGGACGTGCCGGCGGAGAGCGTCGCGAACGCCAGCGTGACGACGGCGGCGGCGGCGACGGCCGGGCGGTCGGGGCGCACCGCGGTCAGCGGGGCCCGGGCCGGGTCGGCCGGTGCCGGTGGCGTCGGCCGCGTGTGCTGGTGCCCGGCCAGCAGGGCGTCGACCTGCGCGGCGACGGCGGCTCGCTGCCCGGTGGCGGCGGCGAAGGCGAGGGTCAGGTAGAAGCGGAAGTTCACCGTGGCGTTGGCCGGTACGCGCAGCCCGGCGAGCGGACCGCCGTCGGCGGTGTGCAGCAGGGTCAGTGGGACGTCGGGGTGGTGTGCCGGCCCCACCATGTCCGCGTACGTCCACTCCCGGCAGCTCGCGTCGCCGGAGAAGACGACCCGGTGGTTGGTCACGACGGCCATCCCCGCGTCGACGACCCGCAGGCCCGTCGGCAGCCCGCGCCGGGGCGGGTGGGCGCCCGGTGCCGTGACGGTCAGCTCCGGCACGGGCAGTCCGGCGATGTGCCGCGCCCCGGCCTCGGCCAGCTCCGCGGTCGGCAGCACCCGGTAGACGACCTCGTCACGGCCCAGGTCCATCGGCAGGCTGTCCCGCGGGTGCGCGTACCCGTGGAAGCCGGCGGCCTCGATCCGCAGCCGGACCAGGTGGTCGTTGCGCCGGTGCCAGGCCGCGGTCGCGCTGTCGAACGAGCGCCGCCGGCGCTCGTTCTCGCGCTCCGCCCAGGTGACCCGCCATCGGGTCGCCCGAGCCGGCATGGTGCTGGGTGAGTGTGCCGTCACGTCGAGTACAACCACTCGCGCCGCGCCAGGACACGCGCCGGAGATCGATGCGTACCTTTCGCTCCGAAAGGAGAGATTTGGCTCGCGGTCCACCAGCGCCGGGCCGGGGTCGGGGTCGACGGCGTTATTCGGTTGCCGGCCGACGGACGCGCTGGTCGACTGGGTGGGTCACCGCAACCGACCGCGAAGGATCAGAGATGCGCGCTGCGTTCATGTCCAACCACCTGGGAATGATCATCAACCCGAAGGACATGACGCTCCGTGAAGACCCTGAACATCGGCATCCTCGCGCATGTTGACGCCGGCAAGACCAGCCTGACCGAACGCCTGCTGCACGCCGTCGGCGTCATCGACGACCTGGGCAGCGTGGACGACGGCACCACCCGCACCGACTCGATGGCGCTGGAGCGGCAACGCGGCATCACCATCCGATCCGCGGTGGCCTCCTTCGTCGTCGACGGCGTCACGGTCAACCTCATCGACACCCCCGGCCACCCGGACTTCATCGCCGAGGTGGAACGGGTCCTCGACCTGCTCGACGGTGTGGTGCTCGTGGTCTCCGCCGTCGAGGGTGTGCAGGCCCAGACCCGGGTGCTGATGCGCACGCTCCAGCGGCTGCGCCTGCCGACCCTGATCTTCATCAACAAGATCGACCGGGCCGGTGCCGATCCCGACCGGGTGCTGCGCGACCTCGCCGCCCGGCTCACCTCCGCCGTGGTGGCGACGGACGCGGTGCACGGCGCCGGTACGCCGGCGGCCCGCTGCGTACCCCACCCCGACACCGACCCGGCCTTCACCCGGCGGCTGCTCGACCTGCTCACCGTGCATGACGACGCGCTGCTGGCCGAGTACGTCGAGGACGAGCGGCGACTGACCGGACGGCGGCTGCGCCGGGTCCTCGCGGCGCAGACCCGGCAGGCGCTGGTCCACCCGGTGTTCGCCGGCTCCGCGATCACCGGCGCGGGCGTGGCACCCCTGATCGCCGGCCTCACCGAACTGCTGCCGGTGGCCGAGGACGGCGCCGACGGCCCGACCTCCGGCACCGTCTTCAAGGTGCAGCGGGGCCCCTCGGGCGAGCGGATCGCCTACGTCCGGCTGTTCGGTGGCACCGTACGGGTGCGGGACCGGCTGCCCGTCGGTGCGGGACGGCTCGCCACGGTCACCGGGATCGAGGTCTTCGACCGCGGCTCGACCGTCCGCGACGACGCCGTCGGCGCCGGCCGGATCGCGCTGCTGCGCGGCCTCGGCGACGTCCGGATCGGCGACCCGGTCGGGGCGGCGCGGCGCACCGGAGCCACCGGCGGCCGCCACTTCGCCCTGCCCACCCTGGAAACCGTCGTCGTCCCCGAGCGGGAGGCGGATCGGGGCGCCCTGCACGCCGCGCTCAGCCAGCTCGCCGAGCAGGACCCGTTGATCAACGTTCGGGTGGACGAGATCCGGCGGGAGATTACCGTCTCGCTCTACGGCGAGGTCCAGAAGGAGGTCATCCAGGCGACGCTCGCCGAGGAGTACGGCGTGGCGGTCGGCTTCCGGGAGACGACGACGGTCTTCGTGGAGCGGCTCGTCGGCACCGGAGCGGCGGTCGAGCTGATCGGGGTGGCGCCCAATCCGTTCCTGGCCACCGTGGGTCTGCGGGTGGCACCCACGGCGACCGGCACCGGGTTCCGCTTCCGGCTCGGTGTCGAACTCGGCTCGATGCCGCCCGCCTTCTTCACCGCGGTCGAGGAGACCGTCCGGGCGACGCTGCGCCAGGGACTGCGCGGCTGGCAGGTCCTCGACTGCGAGGTGACGATGACCCACGCCGGCTACTGGGCCCGGCAGAGCCACTCGCACGGCACCTTCGACAAGAGCATGTCCAGCACCGCCGGGGACTTCCGCAATCTCACCCCGCTGGTGCTGGTCGAGGCGCTGCGGCGCGCCGGCACCCGGGTGGAGGAGCCGATGCACCGGTTCCGGCTGGAGATCCCGGGCGACGCGCTCAGCGCCGTCCTGCCCGTGCTGGCCAGGCTGGACGCGGTGCCCCACGCGACGCTGGCGCGAGGCTCGTCGTACGTGGTGGAGGGCGACGTCCCGGCGCGGCGGGTGCACGCCGTGCAGCAGCGGCTGCCGACGCTGACCCGGGGTGAGGGGATCTTCGAGTCCACCTTCGACCACCACCGCCCGGTCGACGGCGAGCCGCCCACCCGCCCCCGCTCCGACCACGACCCGACCGACCGCAAGGAGTACCTGCTGGCCGTCGCCCGCCGGGTGACGGCGCGGCGGGGCGAGCGGTGACGGGTGCCCCCACCCCCGGGGCACCCGTCAGGTCGGCCCGCCGCTCAGGCCAGGTGGAGCTGCACCGTGGCGATCTCCCAGGCGCGCAACGGCAGCCGGACCAGACCGTCGTCGTCGACGCTCAGCCGCTCGCCCGGCCGGCCGAGCAGGTCGGCCCGCCACGCCCCCCGGACACCCCGCCCGGCCCCGATGACCGCGCCGGTGTCGGTCGGGGTCTCGGCCACCACCCGCACCTCGACCCGGCCCTGCCGGTCCCGGACGCTGGTGAGCGCGACCCCCGGGCCGGTCACGGACAGGCCGGTGGCCGGGGCCGGTAGCGGGACGGACGGCTGCGCCGTGCCGGCGAAGGCCAGCGGCTCGTGCCGGTACGCCTCGGCCGCCTCGGTCACCCCCGCGCCGTGCCACTCGCCCCGGAACGGCAGCACCGCCAGCTCGACGGTCCGCTCGCCCCGGCACTGCGCCGACGGGGTGGGCAGCTGCGGGCCGGCCGGCTCGTCCCGCAGCGCGTGCCGGTTGCGCGACAGCATCCCGATCGACCGCAGCACCGTCACGGCCAGCTCGCGCCCGGAGTCGGTCAGCTGGTATTCGGTGGGCTGGGTCAGCAGCACCGCCAGCCTGCCGTCCGCCCCGCCGGCGGCCACGAACCCGGACGCCGGGAACGTCGGCAGTGGCACCTCACCGCCGCCGCCCTCCGCGGTCAGCCCGCGCTCCACCACCGCGAACTGCCCCTCGGCGTACGACGCGCGGGCCGGGGACGGCAGCGGCAGGTGCAGCCGCACCCGGTGGTCGTCGCAGCGGTTGTCGAACTCGATCCGCAGCCGGGTGAACCGCTCGCCGGAGCGCAGCTCGACCCGGGTGGTGACCACGACGGCCTCCCGGTCCACCGCGCGGGAGCCGGCGTCCACGTCGGCCGCCACCGGCCAGCGGTACTCGCGCACCACGTCCACGACGGCCACCAGCGGACCCGCGTGCCGCACCACCGTGCGTACCGCGCGGGGCTTGTCGACCAGCTCGTCGGCGGTTGGCGGGGCGTAGTTGTAGCTGTCGCCCACGTCGCCGCCGTCGACGATCCGGCCCACCCCGTCCACGGTGACGCCGTCCGGGGTGGACAGCCGCAGCGTGCCGTCCTCGGCGACGTCGACGCGCAGCAGTCCGTTGTCCAGGCTCCGGTCGGCGACGGTGACCGGTCCGGGCACCGGGGCGGCGCCGGCCGGCAACGGCACCGGCCGCACCGCGGCGTGGCCGAGCGCGGGCACGTCGACCAGCGCGGCCACGGTCAGCCGGGGCGCGGCGACGATGCGGACCCGCCAGTGGTCCGGCCGGCCGGCGTCGGCCAGCGCCAGCCGGACGTCCGCCACGTCGAAGGCGGGGTCGCCGTGCCGGGCCACCTCGAAGGTGAGGGTGGCGTCGGCCGGCGACACCGACCACCGGGTGACCTCCTGGCCGTAGAGCTCCCGGCCGTGCACCCGGGTGAGCACCCCGGGCAGGTCGACGGCCGGCACCAGGTCGTCGGCGAGCAGCGTCCGGGCCCGGTCGAGGACCTGCGCGGCCACCGTCGTGCCGTCCGCGCCGGCCAGCCCCACCGCCGCGCCGCCGGGCGCCTCGACGTCGAGGCGCACCAGCGCGGTCCGGGCGGTCGGGCCGGGGTTGAACACCAGGTACCCGTCGCGCGGCACGGCGGCGGCCAGCCGGGCACCCACCAGGTCGCACACCGCCCGGCCGAGCTGGTCGGCCTCGGCCAGCCGGGCGGCCACCTGCTCGGCGGTCTCGTCGCAGCCGCACCCGGTCACCGAGTCGTGGCAGCTCGCGTCGATCAACCGGGTCCACGCCATGTCCAGGAAGCGCTGCACCGACGGGTCGTGCCAGAGCGCGGCGAGCGGTTCGGCGTACCGCTCCACCCGGCGCTCGGCGCGGCCCATCGCCTGCTTCAGGTGGGCGCGCACGGAGATCACGCCGGGCAGGATGTTCGCCCGGGCGTGCGAGCGCAGCTCCCCGCGTACGGTGGGCAGCCCGTCCACGGTGGTCGGCTGGGCGGCGAAGTACTCGGCGAGCGTGCCGAGCCGGAACCGGATGCCGTCGACGTCGGCGGCGGCGAGCAGATCGGGGGCGTCCGGGGCCGGCGCCGCGTGGTCGGTGCCGTACATGGCCAGGGTCGGTCCGCCCGCGCCCTCGGGTCGCCAGCCGCCAAGCCGGTCGGCCAGGTCGGTGGCCCGGCGGGTGACCAGGGCGGCGTCGTCCATCAGGCCGGCCGCGTTGCCGTACCCGCCGGGCAGGTACTCGGTGCGCACCGTGGTGCCGTCCGGCGCCTGCCAGGCGAACGCGTGGGTGCGGACCCGGTCGGGTACGCCCCGGAACACGCAGGCGTGGGCCAGCCCGGCCCCGGCCAGGAGCTGCGGCATCTGGGCGATGTGGCCGAACATGTCGGGCAGGTAGCCCACCGGCATGGCCCCGCCCAGCTCGGCGCTGCGGGTCAGCCCGCGCTCCAGGTTGCGGACGATGTTCTCCCCGGAGCAGAGGAACTCGTCGAGCAGGATCTGCCACGGCCCGACCGCCAGCCGTCCGGCGCGGACCAGGGCGATCACCTGCGCGCGCCGCTCCGGGCGCACCTCCAGGTAGTCGTCCACCGCGGCGAGCTGACCGTCGAGGGTGAACCGCTGCCGCTCGTCGCGTTCCATCCGGTCGAACACGTCGTCCAGCAGCGCCACCAGCCGCAGCCGGAACCGCTGGAACGGCTCGTACCACTCCCGGTCCCAGTGGGTGTGCGGCACGACGATGATGTCGGTCGGTCGTGTCATGAGCTGGCCGCCTCTCCGCCGATCGCCGCCCCGGTCAGCTCACCGAAGCGGCGTACCACCTGTTGGCTGGTCCGTACGTCGGTCGCGCCCTCGGCGATCCCGGTCAGCGGCGGCGCGCCCGCGGTGACCATCGCGTGGAAGGCGACCAGCTCCTGCTCGAACGCCTCGGTCACCGACCGGAACGCCGCCCGCCGCTCACCGCCGCCGTGCGCCTCCACCAGGGTCAGCGTGGTGGGCGCGTTGAGCAGGTACGGCGACGGGAAGACCAGCTCCAGCGAGCCCCGGGCGTGGTGCAGGGTCACCGTCTCCCGGTAGGCCGGGTAGTCGGGCAGGTTGAGCCAGCGGATGCCGTAGCGGGCGCCGCCCGGCAGCCGCCCGCTGATCTCCACCGACGGCTCCGCCGGCCCGTCCGGCGCCAGCGGCCAGGTCGCGACGTGCTCCACGGTGGCCGGCGCGCCGGTGAGGAGCCGCAGCAGGGACAGGTCGTGGGAGATGCTGTTGATCAGGATCTGGTAGAGGGTGCGCGCGCCCGGGTCACCGCCGACCGCGGCGTCGAGCAGCGCGGCGTCGGCGGCGCGCAGCCGGGCCACCTCGCCGGGCGGCACGTCGGCGGGGGCCGGCGGCAGGTTGGCGAAGGCGAGCTGTTGGTCGCCGCCGGCGTGCAGCACGCTCACCTCCACGGCGTGGACCCGCTCGGCCCCGCCCCACTCGTCGAGGAGCCGGGCGGCCTCGGCCACCGCCGGGTCGTACTGCTTCATGTAGCCGACCATCAGCGCCGGCGCGCCGCCGCTCAGCTCGGTCAGCCGGGCCGCCTCCGCCAGGGTGTAGGCCAGCGGCTTCTCGCAGAGCACCGGCAGGCCCGCGCGCAGCGCCGACGCGGCCAGTTCACCGTGTGAGCCGGACGTCGCCAGCAGCAGTGCGTCGTACCCGCCGTCGGCCAGCATCGCGGCGGCGTCGGTGTACCGGCGGCCCGGCTCGACGCCGTACCGGCCGCCCAGCTCGGCCACCCGGGTGGGGGAGAGGTCGCCGAGCGCGACGATCTCGAACAGGTCGGCGCGGCGTTGCAGCAGCGGCAGGTGCACGGTACGGGCGATGATGCCCAGCCCGACGACGGCGATCCGGATCCGCTTGCCCGGTTCGGTCATCGCAGCGCCTCCTCGAGCCAGCGCCGGTTGGCGTGCTGGTCGGCCAGCGTCCGGTCGAGGTCCCGCCCGTGCGCCGGCGCGTCCTGTTCGATCACCAGCCAGCCGGTGTAGCCGATGGAGTCGAGGCCGGCGAGCACCCCGGCGAAGTCGACGTCGCCGGCTCCCAGGGCGCAGAAGCCACCGGCGGCGACCACGTCGGCCAGGCCACCGCCGGCCGCCCGGACCCGCTCGTGGACGGCCAGGTCGGCGTCCTTGAGGTGCACCTGCCCGATCCGGCCGGCCCACCGGCGGACCGCCGCGACCGGGTCGCCGCCGGCCAGCAGCAGGTGCCCGGTGTCCAGGCAGACCGCGATGTCGGTGAGTTCGAGCAGCCGGTCGGCCTCGGCCTCGGTCTCCACGTCGGTGCCGAGGTGGTAGTGGAACACCGGTTCCAGACCCCGATCCCGGCACCGGTCGGCGGCCTGCTGCACCCGGGCGGCGAACTCCGGCCAGGCGGTGGCCGGCAGCACCGAGGTGAGGTCGGGTGGGGTGCCGGGCCGGGCCATCCGGCCGGGGTTGCCGGGGCAGGCCAGCGTGGGCCGGGGGGCGAACCGAGGGTCGTCGGCCGGTACGGCGGTGAACGCGTCGAGCGCCGCGTCGAGCTGGACCAGGTCCGCGCCGAAGCCGTCCGGGTCGGTGTAGCGCAGGTCGACCCAGCCGCCGGCGAGCCCGATGCCGGTCGCCGCGAGCCGGCCGGCCAGCGCCTCGCCGGTGCCGAGGTAGCCGATCGGCCCGGAGTCCACCCCGTCGTACCCGTCGCGGGACAGGGCCGCCAGCAGGTCGTCCGGGTCGAGGAGCGGGTCGTCGTGCTGGTAGATGCCGTGGTTGACCGGTGCGCCGGCCACCCGGGTGCGTCCGCTCAGCTGCACAGTGCGATCACCTCCATGCGGTGCGATTCCAGGACGTGCAGGCCGTCGCCGGCCGGGAGCCGGCACCGGTCGCCGCGGACGACGCGGTGGCTGCCGTCGGGACAGCCGAGCAGCATGCCGTCCGCGTCGAGGGCGAGCAGTTCGTCGCCGAGGCGCAGCAGCAGCGGCGCGTCGGGGCCGGCGGACACGGCGGTACGACCGGCGGCCAGCGCGTCGAGCACGGCGGCCTGCGGCTCGCGGTCGTCGTCGACCAGCAGCCAGGTGGTGGGGGAGCCGGGCGGCGCGTCGTCGCCGGGGCGGTGGAAGTCGCTGCCCCCGATCGGCACCACGTCCGGGCGCCAGGCCCGCGCCCACGCCAGCGGGGCGCCCCAGGTGCGGTCCCACCAGCCGGAGTGCCACACTTCGGCCAGCCGGGTACGCGTGGCCAGCGGCTGCCGCCAGGCGCAGTCGCCGCCGAGGGGGTGGTTGACCGACATCAGCCCGCCGGCCCGCTCCGCGCCGGCCAGCCACTCGTCGGGCGGCTGCCGGAAGTCGACCCAGCCGACCGGGCCGAACACGTTGGCGTGTCCCCGGTCGGTGGTCACCTCCTGCCCCGGCAGCAGGGTGAGGCCGTACCGGGCCGAGGCGGCGGGCAGCCACGGGTGGTGGCTGACGGTGTTGTGGTCGGTGACGGCGAGGAAGTCCAGGCCCCGGGCGGAGGCGAGGGCGGCCAGCTCGTCGATGGTGGCCGCGCCGTCGCTGTGCACGGTGTGCGCGTGCAGGTCGCCGGCGATCCAGCGCCGGCCGTCCACCCCGGGCAGCGCGCGGCGGGGCGGGCGGTCCGGGCGCGGGGGCGCCGCCGGCGGCGTCGGGGCGTCCGGCCCGGTGGTGCTGGTGGTGGCGGTGACCTCGTAGCTCAGGCCGTCCGGTGGGATGCGGTGCAACCGGAGCAGCACCTGCCATTCGCCGGGTTCCAGCTCACCGGGCAGGTAGCCGGGGGTGGCCCAGTGGGCGGCCACGGTGTAGCCGTCGCGGGCACCGCCGGACCAGCCCCGGAAGCCGGCCGGTCCGAGGCACCCCAGGTCGAGCACCCCGGCCTGCCGGGGGTAGTCGAGCCGTACGGTGAGCGCGGCGGTGCCCGGCGGCACGGTGACCGGCAGGGTCCGCAGCACGCTCTCGGCGCGGTCCGCCAGCGTCCACCTGCCCCGGTGCACCGCCATGGCTCACCGCTCCGCGCCGGTACGCGCGGCGGGCACGGCCGCCGCCGCCCCGCTCACCAGCTCGCCGTCCCGGTAGAGCAGTGACCGGCCGGGTCGGGGCTCCACCCAGCCGGTGTCGCCGGGTTCGGGTTCGCGCCCCTCCGGCACGACGACCTGGACGCTGGTCCCCGCGGCCCCGGCGACGTCCCCGCCGGCCACGTCCAGGGAGACCAGCGAGAAGCTGCCCAGGTTCTCCACCACGACCACCTGCCCGCTCAACGCCCCCGGCACCGGTTCGGCGGAGTAGTCCAGGTACTCCGGACGTACCCCGTAGACGAGCTTCTCGCCGGCGCTGACCCGGTCCCGCACGTCCTCCGGCATCGGCAGCCGGGTGCCGGCGACGGCCAGTTCGCCGTCCTGCGCCTCGGCGTCGACCAGGTTCATCGGGGTGGAGCCGATGAACCCGGCGACGAAGGTGTTGGCGGGGCGGCGGAACACCTCGGTCGGGGTGCCGACCTGCCGGATCCGGCCGCCCTCCATGACGGCGATCCGGTCGGCGAGGGCGAGCGCCTCGGCCTGGTCGTGGGTGACGAAGACGGTGGTGACGCCCAGTTCGCGTTGCAGCCGCTTGAGGAAGGTGCGCGCCTCCAGCCGTAGCCGGGCGTCGAGGTTGGACAGCGGCTCGTCGAGGAGGAACACCTGCGGGTGGCAGGCCATCGCCCGGGCCAGCGCGACCCGCTGCTGCTGCCCGCCGGAGAGCTGCCCCGGGCGGCGTTGCAGCAACGCGGACAGGCCCAGCTCGTCGGCGGTCTCCGCCGCCTTCTCCGCGCGGCCGCGACGGTCCATCTTCTTGATCCGCAGCGGGTAGGCGATGTTCTCCTGCACCGTCATGTGCGGGAAGAGCGCGTAGTCCTGGAAGACCATCGCCACGTCCCGCTTGCCGGGCGGCAGGTTGGTCACGGCGCGGTCGCCGATGTGCACGTCGCCGCCGGAGGCGACCTCCAGCCCGGCGATGGTGCGCAGCAGGGTGGTCTTGCCGCAGCCGGACGGCCCGAGCAGCGCGAAGAACTCGCCGTCGGCGATCTCCAGGTCGAGGGCGTCCAGGGCCCGCACCCCGTTGGGGTAGACCTTGGTCAGGTCGCGCATGGTGATGGCGGACATCAGCGCTTGATCCCTCCGTGGAAGCGGAATCCGTACCGGCTGCTGACGAAGACGAACATGAGCGCCACCGGCAGCGAGTAGAGGAGCGAGAACGTGGAGAGCAACCGCAGGTCGGCCTGGCCGCCCTCGGTGTAGAGGGTGTACATGATGACCGCGGCGGGGGCCTTCTCCGGCCCGCGCAGCAGCAGGAACGGCACCAGGAAGTTGCCCCAGACGTTGGCGACCGCCCACACCCCGACGGTGGCCAGGCCGGGGCGGACCAGCGGCACCACGATGTGCCGCATGATCTGCAACGGGCTGGCGCCGAAGACCCGGGCGGACTCCTCGTAGGACGTCGGGGTGGCGTCCATGAAGTCCTTGAGGATGAAGATCGCCGCGGGCAGCAGCCCGCCGGTGAGGATCAAGATGACGCCGAGCCGGGAGTCGATCAGGTTGAGCCGGAACGCCAACTCGAACAGCGGCACCATGGTGGCCGTGCCGGTGACGATCGACGAGAGCAGCAGCAGCCCGTAGAGCAGCGCGTCGCGGCCGGGCACCCGGACCCGGCTCAGCGCGTACGCGGCCAGCGCCCCGAACGTCACCACCAGCGCTGCCGTGCCGCCGGCCAGGTAGACGGAGTTGAGCAGCGAGCTCAGCGCGTACGGGTTGTCCAGCAGCGCCCGGAAGTTGTCCAGGGTGAACCGCGGCAGCGAGGCGGTGATCGTCGGAGTGTCGTCGAACGGGGCGGTGGCCAGCCAGAGCAGCGGCAGCGCGAAGAACCCGAGGACGGCGCAGAGGAAGGTGTAGCGGGCGACCCGGCCGAGCAGGTGCCGGACGGCTTCCGTGCCGGCCTTCGGGTCGGTGGTCGGCGCGGGCGCCGTGCTGGTCGCGCTGCTCACGCCGTCTCCTTCCGCCGGCCCAGCATGCGCAGGTAGACCAGCGCGATGACCAGGTTGATCAGCAGCATGACGAACGAGATCGCGGCGCCGAAGCCGAGTTCACCGCCGGAGAGCGCCACCTTGTAGACGTAGACCGGGAGGATCTCCGAGCGCTGCTCGGGGCCGCCGGCGGTGATGAGGAACGGCGCGAAGTCGTTGAACGTCCAGAGGCTGATCAGCAGCAGATTGGTCAGCACGTGCCCGCGGATGCGGGGGAAGACCACGTCACGCAGTTGCTGCCAGGTGGACGCGCCGGCCAGCCGGGCGGTCTCCAGGTGGGAGCGGGGCACGTTCTCCAGGGCGGCGGCGTAGAGCATCATCGAGAACGCGGTGCCGCGCCAGGTGTTGAACACGATGATCGACAGCATCGGGTGGTCGAGCAGCCAGGCCGTGCCCGGAATGCCGAGCAGCGTGTTGAGGGTGCCGCCGTCGCGGTCGAGCAGGGCGATCCAGAGGAAGGCCACCACCGAGCTGGGCAGGATCCAGGAGAGCAGGACGAACGCCTCGACCACCCGGCGCAGCGGGCCGCGCCGGTCGCGCAGCGCGAAGGCGATGGCGAAACCGAGCCCGGCCTGGCCGATGACCGCCGAGCCGAGCACGAACTGCAGGGTCAGCACCAGCGAGGAACGGAACCGTCCGTCGCCCAGGGCCCGGGTGTAGTTGTCCAGGCCGACGATCTGCGGGTTGGCGGCGGCCAGGCCGGTCAGCCGGTAGTTGGTGACGCCCAGGTAGATCGTCCAGGCGGCCGGCACCACGAGGAAGAGCAGGATCAGCACCATGCTGGGCACGAGGAACCCGGTGGCCCGGGCCCGACCCAGGCCGGCGGCGTCGGGGGCCGGGGAGGCGCCCGTCTCCGGGCGCCTCCCCTCCACCACCTGGTCAGGAGGTGACGTTACCTGCGCCACCGACGATCCCTTCCAGCTTCTTCTGGTACGCCCCGGCGGCCTCGTCGGCGCTCCGGCCCGACGCGGCGGCGGCGGTCGCCTCCTGCAGCGCCACCGACACCTGCGGGTACACCGCCAGCGGCGGCCGGTACGCGGTGACCGGCAGCACCTTCTCGGTGACGAAGCTCAGCATCGGGTCGCCCGCGAGGACCTCCTTGTTGACGTCCATCCGCGCGGTGATCCGTGCCTCGCCGGCGAGTTCGGCCTTGACCGCCTCCGCCGAGTGCATGAACGACAGCAGCTCCCAGGCCTGGGACGGGAACTTGGAGTTCGGGTTCAACACCCGTACGCCGCCGCCGGACATGCTGACGAAGTCCTGCCCGCGGATGCCCGCCCCGGGCTGCTTGGCCGGGATCATCGCGTATCCGACGGCGGTGTCCCGGTCGGCCATCTTGGCGATGCCGGTGCTCGGGTTGATGACGCTGCGCCAGAAGTAGTCGCCCTCGGCCAGGATGCCGATCTTGCCGGCGGCGAACTCCGCGAAGGACTTGTCGCGCCCCTTCGCCTCCTGTTGCAGCTTGGGATCGCCCAGGCCGCCGCCGTAGATCTTCGTGTAGAAGTCGAGCATGTCCTTGACCGGCTGGCTGGCCCCGGCCCACTTGCCGTCCTTGTAGATCTCGCCGCCGGCGCCGACCAGCAGCGGCAACGCGCCCTGCATGGAGGTCGCCTCGCCCATCGCGGTGCCGGCGTTGATCTGGATCGGGGTCACCCCGGGCAGCGCCTTCAGCTTGGCGCCGGCGTCGAGGATCTCCTGCCAGCTCTTCGGCTGCCAGTCGGCGGGCAGGCCGGCCTGGGCGAAGAGCTTCTTGTTGTAGTAGAGGACCCGGCCGTCGGTGCCGAGCGGGATGCCGTAGCGCTTGTCCTCGAAGCTGCCGAGGCCCTGCACGGTCTCCGGGATCTGCGACCAGCCCTCCCAGGAGTTGGCCTGGTCGCCGGCCACCTCGGACAGCGGCTTGAGGTAGCCGGCCTGGACGAACTCGCCCACCCAGATGCCGTCCACCGCGATGACGTCGGCGCCGCCCTTGGAGCGCAGGTCCAGGGCCAGCTTGGTCTTGTACTGCTCGTCGTCGACGCCGCTGGGCACGAACGTCACCTTGGCGGTGACGCCCTTGGCCTTCTGCGCCTCGACGAACCGGGGGATGACCCACTTCTCGATCCACTCCGCGCCGGCGGAGTTCTTACCGCCCACAATGGAGTTGGCGGAGATCGTGAGGGTGATGTTCTTGGCGTCCTTGCCGGCCGGCTCGGACGAGTCGCCGCAGGCCGTGAGGCCCAGGGCAAGGGTGGTGAACGCGGCGAGCACGCCCGCTGCGCGTCTCGGCTTGGATGTCATGGGCTGCTTCCCTTCGCAAGGAGACTTCGAAGAGACTCGCGGGTCGCCCGCCGGCCGCACGTCCGCCGCCGGCGGTGTTTGCGGCCACAATGTCATGACAGCCTGACGACGTAAATACCTGTCACTGAAATGAGCCCGAAACATCCACCGTCACCGCTCGGCGACGGTCACCTCAAGGGAGTAGCGGCTGGCCCGGTAGAGGTGCGCGCCGTGCTCCACGTACCGGCCCTGGTCGTCGTAGGCGGTGCGGGTCATGGTGAGCAGGGGCGCGCCGCGCCGCTCGCCGAGCATCTGTGCCTCGGCGGCGGTCGCCGCCCGCGCGCCGATCCGCTGGTGGGCGCCGCGGATGCGCATGCCGCCGGCGCGCAGGATCGCGTACAGGCCCTTGGCCTGCAACGCGTCCATGCTCAGCCGCACCAGGTCGGGCGGCAGCCAGTTCTCCATCACCGCGAGGGGTTCGGAATCGGAGAACCGCAGCCGGCGCAGGTGCTGCACCTCGCTGCCGACCGGTACGCCGAGCGCGGCGGCGACCTCGACCGGGCAGGCCACGGTGGCCAGTTCGAGCACCGAGGTGGACGGCTGCTGGCCGGCGCGCAGCAGGTCGTCGTGGAGGCTGGTCAGCTCCACCGCCCGGCGCACCTCGCCGCGTACCACCTGGGTGCCCACTCCGCGGCGGCGCACGATCAGTCCCTTGTCGACCAGGTGCTGGATCGCCTGTCGCACCGTCGGGCGGGACAACCCGAGCCGGTCGGCGAGCTGCAACTCGCTGTCCAGCCGGTCGCCGGGCGCGAGTTCGCCGCGCTGGATCGCCGCGGCGAACTGCTCCGCGACCTGGAAGTAGAGCGGGACCGGGCTGCTCCGGTCGACCGCGATCTCGGGGCCGGTCACGGCACCTCCTCGCTGGGCACGCGCGGGATCTCGGGGCACGATGATGGGCGCCACTGTACCGAAGCGATCACCGAACGCAGAGGGCGGATGTCATGACAACACATTGACAGAACTCGTAGAGCGCTGTTACCAATCAGGGGCAGGGCCGGCGGGCACGGCATCGCCGGCCGGGGAAGGACGCCGCATGCTCGATGTGCTCACCATCGGCCGGGTCGGGGTGGACATCTATCCGTTGCAGATCGGCACGCCGCTGGCCGAGGTCGAGACGTTCGGCAAGTTCCTCGGCGGCAGTCCCACCAATGTGGCCGTCGGGGCGAGCCGGCAGGGGCTGCGCGCCGGCGTGATCACCCGCACCGGCGCCGACGCGTTCGGCGACTACGTGCACCGGGCGCTGCGCGACTTCGGCGTCGACGACAGTCAGGTCCACCCGGTCGACGGGCTGCCCACCCCGGTGACCTTCTGCGAGATCTTCCCGCCGGACGACTTCCCGCTCTGGTTCTACCGCACCCCGACCGCCCCCGACCTGCAGATCCGCTCCGAGGAACTCGACCTGGACGCGATCGCCGCGGCCCGGGTCTTCTGGCTCACCGGCACCGGCCTGTGCCAGCAGCCGAGCCGGGACGCGCACGCGGCCGCGCTGGTCGCCCGCGACGGGCGCCCGCACACCGTGCTCGACCTGGACTACCGGCCGATGTTCTGGTCCGACCCGGCGGCGGCCACCGCCGCGGTCGCCGAGGTGCTGCCGCGGGTCACCGTGGCCGTCGGCAACCTCGACGAGGTGGAGATCGCCGTCGGCACCCGCGACCCCGAGCGGGCCGCCGGGCTGCTGCTCGACCGTGGGCCCCGGCTGGCGGTGGTGAAGCTCGGGCCGGCCGGGGTGCTGGCCCGCACCCGCACCGAGACCGTCCGGGTACCGCCGGTGCCGGTGACGGTGGTCAACGGGCTCGGCGCCGGCGACGCGTTCGGCGGCGCGCTCTGTCTGGGCCTGCTGCGCGACTGGCCGCTGGAGCGGACGCTGCGCTTCGCCAACGCCGCCGGCGCCATCGTCGCCTCCCGCCTGGCCTGCTCCGCCGCCATGCCCGATCACGCCGAGACCGCGGCGCTGGCCCGTGCCGTCCAGTCGGATCCGGCGTCGTCGACCGCCGCCGGGGGAGGAGAAGACCGGTGAGCACCGAGTACGACGCGCTGACCCTCACCCGCGCCCACCGGCCACAGGCGATCGCCGAGGCCGCCGCCCGCCGGACCCGCCGACCGTGGCCGGACCACGGCCGGCCGCTGTTCATCATCGCCGCCGACCACCCCGCCCGCGGCGCCCTCGGCGTGCGGGACCGGCCGATGGCGATGGCCGGGCGCGCCGACCTGCTCGACCGGCTGCGCCTGGCGCTGTCCCGGCCGGGCGTCGACGGCGTGCTCGGCACCCCGGACGTCCTGGAGGACCTGCTGCTGCTCGGCGCGCTGGAGGACCGCCTGGCCATCGGCTCGATGAACCGCGGCGGCCTCTCCGGCGCCACCTTCGAGCTCGACGACCGGTTCACCGCGTACGACGCCGACAGCATCGCCGCGATGCGCTACGACGGCGGCAAGATGCTCTGCCGCATCGACCCGGACGACCCGGGCACCGCCCCGACCCTGCAGGCCTGCGCCCGGGCGGTCACCGCCCTCGCGGCCCACCGGACGGTGGCCCTCGTCGAGCCGCTCTGGGTGGCGCGCACCGACGGCCGGGTGCACGCCGACCTGCGCCCCGAGGCGGTCATCAAGGGCGTCAGCGTCGGCCAGGCCCTCGGCGCCACCTCCGCGTACACCTGGTTGAAACTGCCGGCGATCGACGAGATGGAACGGGTGATCGCCGCGACCACCCTGCCGGTCCTGCTGCTCGGCGGCGACCCGGTGGAGGCGCCGGACGTCGTGTACGCGCGCTGGGCGCGGGCGTTGCGGCTGCCCGGTGTGCGCGGCCTGGTGGTCGGCCGGGCGCTGCTCTACCCGCCGGACGACGACGTGGCCGCCGCCGTGGACCTGGCCGGATCGCTGCTCCCCACCGGACAGCAGGCGTGAGCGCCGTCGAGGCGCACCTGCCCTGGGGCGCCACCACCCGGGCGCCGTGGGCGCTGGAGGTCACCCCCGAGCGGGCCGGCTGGCGCTACGCCGGCCTGCGGGTGCTCACCCTGCCCCCCGGTGGCACGGTCACCTTCGCCACCGGCGACGAGGAGATGCTGGTCCTGCCGCTGGCCGGCGCCGCGACGGTGCACTGCGACGGGCTGAGCCTCACCCTGGCCGGCCGCGCCTCGGCCTTCGCCGCCGTCACCGACTTCGCGTACCTGCCGCGCGACGCCACGGTGACGGTGCGGGGCGAGGGCCGGTTCGCCCTGCCGTCGGCGCGCGCCACCCGCCGGCTGTCGCCCCGCTACGGCGCGGCCCGGGACGTGCCGGTCGAGCTGCGCGGCGCGGGACCGGCCAGCCGCCAGGTCAACAACTTCTGCTCTCCGGAGGCGTTCGACTGCGACCGGCTGGTGGCCGTGGAGGTGCTCACCCCGGGCGGCAACTGGTCGTCCTACCCGCCGCACAAGCACGAGGAGGACCGCACCCACGACGACGGCCGGGTCGAGGCGGAGCTGGAGGAGATCTACTACTTCGAGGTGGCCGGCGGCGTGCCCGGCGACCCCGGGGGCCCGGTCGGCTACCAGCGCGTCTACGGCACCGCCCGCCGGCCGATCGAGGTGCTGGCCGAGGTGCGTGGCGGGGACGTGGTGCTCGTCCCGTACGGCTACCACGGGCCGTCGATGGCCGCGCCCGGCTACCACCTCTACTACCTCAACGTGCTGGCCGGGCCCGGTCCGGCGCGGAGCATGGCCTGTGTGGACGACCCCCGGCACCACTGGGTCCGGGGCAGCTGGGCGGACCAGCCGGTCGACCCGCGGCTGCCGCTGACCGGCCCGACGACGCGGGAGGCGTGATGCCCAGACTGACGGTGGCGCAGGCGCTGGTGACGTTCCTGGCCCGGCAGTGGTCCGAACGCGACGGGGCGCGGCAGCGGCTGATCCCGGCCTGCTTCGGCATCTTCGGCCACGGCAACGTCGCCGGGATCGGGGAGGCGCTGGCCGGGCCGGCGGGCGCGGAGCTGCCGTACCACCTGTGCCGCACCGAGCAGGGCATGGTGCACACCGCCGCCGCGTACGCCCGGATGACCGACCGGCTCAGCACCCTGGCCTGCACCACCTCGATCGGTCCGGGCGCGACGAACCTGGTCACCGGCGCCGCCGGGGCCACCGTCAACCGGCTGCCGGTGCTGCTGCTGCCCGGCGACATCTTCGCCACCCGGGTGGCCAACCCGGTGCTGCAGGAGCTGGAGGACCCACGGTCCCACGAGGTCAGCGTCACCGACGCGCTGCGGCCGGTCTCCCGCTACTGGGACCGGATCAACCGGCCGGAACAGTTGCCGGCGGCGCTGCTGGCCGCGATGCGGGTGTTGACCGATCCGGTGGAGACCGGCGCGGTCACCCTCGCGCTGCCGCAGGACGTGCAGGCGGAGGCGTACGACTGGCCGGCGGAGCTGTTCGCCGAACGGGTCTGGCACGTGCCGCGTCCCCGCCCGGACTCCGCCGCGGTCGCCCGGGCCGCCCGGGCCGTCACCGCCGCCCGGCGGCCGCTGGTGGTGGCCGGCGGCGGGGTGATCTACAGCGGGGCGTGCGCGGCGCTGCGCCGCTTCGCCGAGGAGCACGGGGTGCCGGTCGCCGAGACGCAGGCCGGCACCGGCGCCCTGCCGCACGGTCACCCGCTCGCGCTCGGCGCCGTCGGCGTCACCGGCACCACCGCCGCCAACGAGATCGCGGCGACCGCGGACCTCGTGATCGGGGTGGGCACCCGCTACAGCGACTTCACCACCGCCTCCGGCACCCTCTTCGGCGACGACGCCCGGTTCGTCAACGTCAACATCACCGGCTTCGACGCCGCGAAGCTCTCCGGCGTGCAGGTCGTCGGGGACGCCCGGGAGAGCCTGGCGGCGCTGGACGCCGCGTGCGCGGGCTGGGGCACCGCGCCGGCGTACCGGGCGTCCGTGGCGGAGCTGACCGAGCGGTGGGCGGCCGTGGCGGACCGGGCCCGGCACGCCGACCCCGAGGCACGGCCCACCCAGACCGCCGTGATCGGCGCGGTCAACGACGCCGCCGGGCCGCGCGACGTGGTGGTCTGCGCGGCCGGGTCCATGCCCGGCGACCTGCACCGGCTGTGGCGCAGCGCCGACCCGAAGAGCTACCACGTCGAGTACGGCTACTCCTGCATGGGCTACGAGATCCCCGGCGGGATCGGGGTCCGGCTGGCCGCGCCGGACCGCGAGGTCTTCGTGTTGGTCGGTGACGGCTCCTATCTCATGCTGCCCAGCGAGCTCGCCACCGCGGTGGCGGAAGGGGTGAAGCTGGTCGTTGTGCTGGTGGACAACCAGGGGTTCGCCTCGATCGGCCGGCTCTCGGAGAGCGTCGGCGCGCAGCGGCTCGGCACCGCCTACCGCGACCGGACCGGCGGCCGGCTCCCGGTCGATCTGGGCGCGAACGCGGCGAGCCTCGGCGCGGACCTGATCCGGGTGACCACCACGGCGCAGCTGCGGGCCGCGCTGGCCACCGCCCGGGCGGCGGAGCGCACCACGGTCGTCCACGTCGAGACCGACCCGTTCGAGGCCGGCCCGGACGGCGGCGCCTGGTGGGACGTGCCGGTCGCCGCCGTCTCGACCACCGCGCGGACGCGGGCCGCCCGGGCCGCGTACGAGGCCGGGTCCAAGGCCCGCCGTACCCGCCTGAGCGGTGATGCCACGGCCTGAACCGGTCCGGCCCGCCCGCTCCGAGCGGCGACACCGCCCACACCGGCCCGATCGGGACGCCGCGTCCGTCACGGGCGCCTGCGGTGGTGGGAGGTTGGACGCGAGCCTGCCGGGTAAACGCCGCCATGGCCCATCGTCGTCCGGGCGACGGTCCCGTGCGCTCAGCGCTCGACGCGGTCGCCGAGCGGACCGTCCGGTCGGTGGCCGAGGCCCGTCGGCGCGGCGGCGCGGGCGGCCGGGTACGGCTACGCCAGCTCGAGGTGACCGTCGTGATCGCGGTGCAGGCCGGACTGGCCGCGGCGCTGGCGGCCCTGATCGCCCAGCACCTGCTCGGCCCCGGGGCGCACGTCTTCGCCCCGGCCGCGGCGGTCGGCACCATCGCCACCGCCATCGGGCAGCGGGCCCGCCGTACCTTCGAACTGCTGGCCGGGGTCGGGATCGGCATCATGATCGGTGACGGGCTGCGGTTCCTGCTCGGCTCCGGCCCCTGGCAGACCGGGGCGGTGGTCGCGTTGGCGATCGCCAGCGCGCTGCTGGTGGCCGGTCGGGGCGGGGCCCTGGTCGGGCAGGCCGGCGGTACCGCGGTCCTGATCGCGACGCTCGCCCCGATGGAACGGGGCCTCGAGCTGCCCCGCGTCTTCGACGCGCTGGTCGGCGGCGCGGTCGGCCTGCTGGTGGTGGCGCTGCTGCTGCCGATCAATCCGCTGCGGGTGGTGGACCGGGCGGCCGCGCCGCTCTTCGCCGCCGTCACCGAGCAGCTGTACGCGGTGGCGGACGCCCTGTCCCGCCGGGACGCCGACGCCGCGATCCGGGCGCTGGACCGGCTGCGGGGGCTGGACGCGGACCTCGGGCGGCTGAACGAGTCGCTCAGCGGGGCGGACGAGGTGGTGACGCTGGCACCGGCCCGCTGGCACCGCCGGGCGCGGTTCCACCGCTACGCCCGCAGCACCGAACACCTGGAGCGCCTGATCCTCACCAGCCGGGCCCTGGCCCGCTGGAGCGCGACCGCCCTCCAGTACGGCGAACCCGTCCCGGTGTGCCTGCCCCGGGCGGTTCGTCGGTTGGGTGACGGCGTGGCGGAGCTGCGCCGGGAGAGCCGGGCGGATGAGGAGCCCGAGCGGACCCGGCAGCTGGTCCGGGAATGCGCCCACCTCGCCGGCCGGGCCTGGGCGGAGGGGGTGCGGTCGTACGGGGACGCCCTCGTCACCGATCTTCGTACCGCCGCCAGCGACCTGCTGCGGGGAACGGGGTGCGATCCGGAGGACGCCAACCGGATGGTGCGCCAGGCCGCGCTGGCCGGGGTGGCCGAGGTCCGTCCGCCGCTGCGCCGGGAGCTGCGCCGGCCGCGGCGTACCAGGATCACCGGCACCCGGCGGCGGGCGCGGCTCGCCAGGCGGGCCCGCCCCGAGGGGCGGGCAGCCGCGTCGTACCCGCCCGCGCGCTGAAGCGCTGCCCGGCACCCGGGCCGGCTGGCGGACCCCGGGTGCCGCGTGGGCGGCACCCGGGGTCGCGCCGGTGGTCGGCGCGGTCGGCCCGGTCAGGTGGCGACGCGGGCCAACAGCGTGAACGCCCGGACCGGATCGTCGGCGAGCTGGGCGCGGTCGGCCTCGGCGATCAGCGTCGCCCAGTCCGCCGGCGCGCTTCCCCGGACGACCGCCGCCTGGGCGGCCTCGCGGGCCACCGCGAGGATCGCGTCGTTCCGCGCGGCAGAGCCCTGACCCGTGCCGAGCTGCCGGCCGAGCGGCCGCAGCACCTCCGGCGCGTTGCGGAGTGAGCCGTCGGTGTTCCAGTTGCCCGGCGCCAGCGCCGCGCGCAGCTCCGGCCGCTGGTCGGCCACGGCCGCCAGCCCGGACCGGCCGTGGTCGGTGCGCAGTCCCCAGCCGAACGGGTACAGCGGTTGGTAGTCCCGGTCGCCGACGTTGATCGGCACCTGGGCCTCGCTGCGCGGCCAGGTCACCGGGAGGCGGCCGGTGAAGGGCCGCCGGCCGAAGAGGACGTCGGCGACCCCGGCGCCCTCGCTGCCGGGCAGCCATGACGCCACCAGGGCGTCGATCTTGCCGAGCTGGTCCGTCACGATCTGCGGCCGTCCGGAGACCATGAGGACGACGCACGTCTCGATCTCGGCGCAGACCTTGTCGATCACGGCCTGGTCGGCGGGCTGGAGGCGCAGCGACTTCTCCTCCTGCTGGGGCGTCGAGCACCAGCCGCACTCCGGGCCGCCGACGTCGCCGTACCCCTCGGCGTACGGCGTCTCGCCGACCACCACCACGCCGACGTCGGCGCCGGCAGTGGACGCCGAGGCGTCCGCGCTGTAGGTGACCCGGGCCTGCGGTGCCACCTGCCGGATGCCCTCCAGGATCGTGGTGCCGGGGATGAGGTCGCCCGACTGGCCCTGCCAGGTGATCGTCCAGCCGCCGGCCTGGTTGCCGATGTCGTCGGCGTTGCGGCCGGCGACGTACAGGTTGGCGTCGCGGCGCAGCGGTAGCGCCCGCCCGGCGTTCTTCAGCAGCACCTGCGACTTCGCCACCGCGTCCCGGCCGATCGCCCGGTGCTTCGCGCTGCCGACCTGGTCGACGTTCGCCGCCGAGGCGTACGGCTGCTCGAAGAGCCCGAGCTCGAACTTCTTGCGCAGGATGCGCCGCACGGCGTCGTCGAGGCGCGCCCGGCTGACCCGGCCGGCGGTCACCTCGGCCAGGAGCAGCTCCTCGAACTGCGGGGCGGTGTTCGGTTCCATGAACATGTCGGTGCCGGCGTTCACGCCGACCCGGACCTTGTACGCGGTCAGGCCGGTGTTGGTCGGCTCGGCCGGGTCGGGAATCTGGTGGATGCCCTCCCAGTCGGAGATCAGGAACCCGTCGAAGCCCATCCGGCCCTTCAGGACATCGGTGAGCAGCTCCCGGTTGGCGTGCATCTTGGTCGGGTTGCCGAGCCCGTCCTCGGTCCAGTCCACGCTGGAGAAGGAGGGCATCACGCTGCCGACGTGGTGTCGCCACAGGGCGGGACCGTAGGGCGAGAGGTCGGTCCGGGCGAAGTGGGCGCGGTCGGTCACCGTCACGCCCTGGTCGATGGGGTACCGCTGCTCCCACCACGGCTTGCCCTCGTTGGCGGCAGCAATGGCCTCGTCGTAGTCGGTGTCGCCGTCGCCGGCGTAGTGCTTGGCGGTGGCCAGCACCCGGTCGGCGTCGTCGAGCTGGCCGGCGCGGCGCCCCTGCAGGCCGTCGATGACGGTCTCCATCGGAATGACCAGCGCGGGGTCCTCGCCGAAGCTCTCGTAGCTGCGCCCCCACCGCTCGTCGCGGGAGACGCACACGCACGGAGCGAAGTTCCACGGGATGCCGGTGGCGCGCACCTCGGTCGCGGTGGCGTGCCCGACCCGCTCCACCAGGGCGGGGTCGCGGGTGGCCCCGAGGCCGACGTTGTGCGGGAAGACGGTGGCCCCGTACACGTTGCCGTGCCCGTGCACGGCGTCGATGCCGTAGATCATCGGGATCTGCAGTCGGGTGCTCAGGGCCTGGGCCTGGAACTCGTTGACCATGTCGACCCAGGCGGCCGGCGTGTTGGTGGCGGGCGTCGAGCCCCCGCCGGACAGCACGGAACCGAGCCGCCACTGCGCGACCAGCGTGGGATCGGCGGCCACGGCAGCCCGCTCGGCCTGGGTCATCTGGCCGATCTTCTCCTCGACCGTCATCCGGCCGAGCAGGTCGGCGACGCGCCGGTCGACCGGCAGCCTCCGGTCGAGGTACGGCAGGCCGTGCGCGTTGACCACCAGGGCCGGCTGGCCGTCGACGGTGGCGCCGGTGGAGCCCGTGGCGAGCGTCAGTGGGATGCTCTCGGCCGTCTCGGCCGTCCGGTCGCCGTGGACGGTGACGGTGATCGGCCGGGCGGTGCCGGACCGGCTGCCGGCCGGAAAGGTCAGTGCGCCGGCGGCGGGGGCGTAGTCGGCGCCGGCCGTGGCGGTGCCGCTGCCCGTGGTGTAGCGGACGGTCGTCGGGGCCGCCAACGGGCGTCCGTCCGACGTGGTCACCGAGACGGTGACCTCTGCCCGGCCACCCTCGCTGACGGTCTGGACCGACCGGTCCGCGGCGACGGTGACGGTCTGGGTGCTCGCGGCCGAAGCGGCCGACGCCGGCAGCAGCGATGCGGCCAGGACGACGGTTCCGACGAGTGCGACGCGGCTGCGCCAGCATGAACTCATGTGGTGCCTCCCTACGGGAGTCGGCCGCCCGCACCCTCTCGGTGGGGATCGCCCTCGTCCCGGTAAGGAATCCTTCCCAATCCCATCAGGGCGCGTCAATATTACGGCGCAATAAAAGTCGGGCGGAGGCGGGCGGCGGCACCGGACGGGGTGGCCGTGGCCGCGCGCGCTGTCGCCGGCGTCGGTCAGGCCAGGGCGGCCACGGCGGCGTCCGCGCCGTTGCGCCAGAGCACGCCGACCTCGCTGAAGCCGGCGGCGCGCAAGGCCGCCAGGTGCCAGTCCACCGGCGGGTTCCACTCCGGACTGTGCCCGGTCGGGTAGATCTGTCGCCGCTTCTCCACCAGGGGCCCGAGGGCCCGGTCCGCGGCGGCCTGCTCCCACCACCCGCTCCACGACTGGGCCGCCCCGGCGGCGTGGCGGGCCGTACGGCGCTGCCGGGCGCGGTCGGCCAGCCGGGCGGTCAGCGTGGGCAGGGCGTCGTCGGGCATGTGGTCGGCGTTGACGAACACGCCGCCGGGGCGCAACGCGGCGCGGATCTCGCCGTACAGGGTGGCCAGGCGGGGGCCGTCGAGCCAGTGCAGGGCGGTGGCGGTGAGCACCGCGTCGTACCCGTGGTGGGGGAGCGCGGCGGTCCAGTCGGGACGGTTGAGGTCGGCGGTGACGACGGTGGCGCGGCCGGCCAGGGCGGCCTCGGCGATCGTGAGCAGGACCGGGTCGAGGTCGACCAGGGTGACCTGCGCGTCCGGGTGACGGGCGAGGGCGCGCAGGCTGATCGAGCCGGTGCCGCCGGCGAGATCCAGCAGCCGCAGCGGTCCGTCGCCGGCGACGGCGTCGGCGGCGTCGAGCAGCGCGGCGAAGCGGTGTTCCCGGTCCGGCAGGTACGCCTCCTGCTGCCGGTCCCAGCTTTCCTGCCAGGCCCGCGCGTCAAATTGGTAAGGAGTCATGACCCTGACGTTAGTTACCGGGAGGCGGGCTGTCGAGAGCTGGCGCGAACTTGTTGCCAATGATTGGCAATTGCAGCACGCTGCCGATAGCGGGATGCGCCGGCGGTGCGCACCGCGCGGGCGGATCGATGTGGGCCGGGACGGAGATCCCTCGACCCGGACGCCGGCCGGGGTCGCCGGGACCGCTGTCCGGGGAGGGATCGCTACGCTGCTCGCATGGCAGACGAGGGCGTGTCGACCACGCATGCCGAGGTGGTGACATGGTCGGTGGACGACCCGATCGTGGCGGCGGTGCGGCAGGTGCTGGCGGCGATGCCGTCCGGGTGCAGCTGGCTGCTGCCGGTGATTCAGGACGGTGAGGTCGTCGACTTCCGCGTGGCCGCCACCAGCGAACAGGGCCGCGACGTCTACGGCCGGGGAGCCGGGCGGGTGGGCGGGCTGCTCAGCGCCCTCTATCCCGGCCTGGTCGGCGGCGTGCTGTGGCAGGCGTACCACCGGGTGCTGGCCAGCGGCGTGCCGGCCCGGGTGCCGGACTTCCGGTACGAGGGCAAGCAGGCCGGCGTGGTCGCCGACTCGGTGTTCGACATCAGCGTGCAGCGGGTGCTGGGCGGCCTGCTGGTGTGGTGGGAGCGGCTCGACGAGCACCAACGTCGGATGGAGCGTACCGAGCTGCTGGGCAGCCTCGGCTGGGCGGAGTACGACCTGATCACCGGCCTCAGCGAGTGGTCGCCCGGCATGTACCGGATCTTCGAGCGTGACCCGGCGCTGGGCCCGCTGTCGCGGGCCGAGCAGTCCGCGGCGATCGTCCCCGACGACCACGGGCTGCGGGAGGCCGCCTGGCAGACGTTGGACAGCGGCGCGGCGTCGGACGTCACGGTGCGCTTCCGGGCGGGCTCGTCGGTGAAGTACCTGCGCATCCTCTCCGACGTCGCCCGGGACGCCGACGGCGCTCCGGTGAAGATCTACGCCGTGGTGCAGGACGTGACGGCCCGGGTGGCCTCGCGTACCGCCATCGAGCGGCTCAGCGACCAACTGCACACCCGGGAGCTGACGGCGCTGGCGGAGCACCGCCTGGCCCGGCAGTTGCAGAACCTGATCCAGCCCGTGCCCCACGAGCCGGTCCCGTTGGCCGGCCTCGAGGTGCTGGTCGGCTACCTGCCGGCGGAGAGCGCCGTGCAGGTCGGCGGGGACTGGTACCACGCGCAGACGTTGCCCGACGGGCTGGTCGCGCTCGCCGTCGGCGACGTCGCCGGGCACGGCCTGGAGGCGGCCAGCGGGATGGCGCACCTGCGGTTCGCGCTGGTCGCCTGGCTCTCGATCGGCATCCGGGACCCCGGAGTGCTGCTCGGGCACATGAACCGGCTCTGCGGGCAGCTGAGGATCACCGCGACCGCGGTGGTCGCCGTCTACGACCCGCCGACCCGGTCACTGTCCTGGGCGCAGGCGGGCCACCTGGCCCCGTTGCTGGCGCGCGGCGGGACGACCGCCGAACTCGACCGGCCCGCGGGCATGCTGCTGGGCGCCGACGCCGACTCGACCTATCCGGTCGTCGCCCCACGGCTGCGCGGGGACGACCTGCTGCTCTTCTACACCGACGGGCTGGTGGAACGTCGGGTCGGCGACCCGGTCGACCTGCTCGGCCCGGTGATGCGGACGCTGTCCGACATCTCCCGTGACCCCGACGCGCAGACCCTGCCGCGGCTGCGCGACGTGCTGCACCAGCCCAGCCCGGAGGACGACACCTGCACCCTGGCCGTGCGCGTGCTGCGCTGACCCGTCCTCAGAGGTGGAACCGGAGCCGCACCACCGTCCCGGCCGGGGTGGGCTCGACGGCGACCTCGTCGCAGATCCGGGCGACGATCGCCAGCCCCCGACCGCGGATCGCCTCGGCGGCGGGCATCTCGCGGGCCACCGTGCGCGGTCCGCCCTGGTCGACGACGTCGCAGACGAGCTGGCCCGCCTCGGCCCACACCCGCACCAGGCCGCCCCCGTGGGTGTGCTGCAACGTGTTGGTCGCCAGTTCGCTCACCGCCAGCGCGAGCAGCTCCACCCGGGCCGCCGGCAACCCCCGGGCCAGGGCCCGGGAACAGACGAACGCGCGGACGTGCGCCAGCTCGTCGGCGTGCGCGTACGGCATCGTGGCGACGGCGGAGGACGGGCCGGCGGAACGGTCAGACATCGTCGTCCTCCACCGGCCGGCGGGCCGTCACCGCGGGTCCACTCCGTCGTCGGTGGGCGGTCGCAGCAGGTCGGCGACGCCGGTGATCGCCAGGACGTTCGCGACGGGCCCGCGGGCGTTGACCACGTACAGCCGGCCGCCGGCCGCGCGGGCCGCGTGGTGGGCGGTGACCAGGCCGTGGATGCCGGTGGAGTCGAGGAAGTCGAGCGCCCCCGCGTCGACCAGCACGACCGGGGCACCGGCCACCGCGGCCAGCAGCGCGGCCGTGAGCTCCTCCCGGGCGGCGAGGTCACACTCGCCGGCGAGCCGCACCACCGCCCGCCCGGGTTCGGTGGACGTCCTCGCCTCGAAGTGCACCATAGGGCAGCTCATCCTTCCCCGCGCGGAGCAGTCGGCCGGTTCGCGCACATGATGTCACCTCCCCGGCGAACGTCGCGCCCGGCGCGGCAGCCCGATGTTCCGCCACGGGACACCGGGTGGCGACCTGGCCGCTGGTGACCGCCGCCGGCGTGGCTCCGCCGCAGGTGGGGGCGGGTGGCGAACGCTCCCGCGGGTCAGGCGGCGGGCTCCAGCCAGGCCACCGCCCGGCGCGCGGTTGCCTCGGGTACGTCGTGCCCACCGTCGAACTCGTCGTAGGTGACGTCGTAGCCGAGGGTCTGCAAACGCGGCACGAGGGTCCGGCTGCACCGGTCGATCGGCAGCACCCGGTCGGCGGTGCCGTGCGAGATGTAGACGCGCGGCGTGCCGTGGGTGAGCAGCGGGGCGGCGAAGCCGGGAGAGAAGGCCAGGACGGCGTCGAAGACGTCGCCGTTGATCAGTCCGATCGACAGCGCGTACGAGGCGCCGTCGGAGAACCCGCCGATCAGCATGCCGGCGATCGGGTAGCCGGTGACGATCTCCTGGAGCACCCGGTCGATCCGCCGTACGTCGGGGCCGAAACCGACCCCGATCACGTCCCAGGTCGCCGCGGCGGACTGCGGTGCGACGAGCAGCAGGCGTTGGTCGTCGGCGACCGGCAGCATCAGCTCCAGGGCCTGCCGGGGTGACCCGCCGGCGCCGTGCAGCAGCAGGGCCAGCCGGTACGGGCCGCCGTCCGCCGGCGCCGGCACGTAGGCCTGGGCGACCAGCTCACCGTCCGGTGCGTCGAACGACACCAGGCCGGTGCGGCCCGAGGCGGCGACCGGTGGACCCGGTCGTACGCTCAGGCGGCCGTGCCGGGAGTTCTCCTCCGGCTGCTCGTGCGGTCGGGCGGTCTCCGGGGTGATCGGCATGGGTGCCTCCGCTTCGGCGGGACTGTCCGGCGGGCTACCCGGTCCGGCGCGAAGCAATCCCGCCCCGGCGGGCGAAGTGGTCCGGCGTGCGTAAGGGCGCCTGAAGCGAATCGTAAGCGGGATCCGGCAATGTTCTGGGCGTCACCGGAGAGCACCACCGACATCCCAGGAGATCCCGATGCGCAAGCTCATCAACTCGACCTACATCACCCTCGACGGCGTCATCGAGAACCCCATGTGGACCATGCCGTACTTCGACGAGGAGGCCGCCGCCTTCGCCGCCGGGCAGACCAACGAGGCCGACGCGCTGCTGATGGGTCGGATCACCTACGACGGCATGTCCGCCGCCTGGCCGACCCGGGACGAGAGCGACCCGAGCACCGGCGCCGCCTACTTCAACAACGTCAAGAAGTACGTCGCCTCGACGACCCTGACCGACCCGACCTGGAAGAACAGCGAGGTGCTGCAGGGCGACCTGATCGAGGAGGTGACCCGGCTCAAGGCGCAGGACGGCAAGGCCATCCTCCAGTACGGCTTCGGCTCGGTCACCACCCAGCTGATCGCGGCCGGTCTGCTCGACGAGGTCCGGTTCTGGATCCACCCGGTGCTGGAGGGCGGCGACAGCGTGACGGCACCGCTGAAGGACTTCAAGGCGTCGTTCGAGCTGGTCGACACGAGGGTCCACCGCAGTGGCGTGATCATCGCCTCGTACCGGCCGACGGCGGCCCGCTGACGGACGCGCTCTCCAGCTGGGCCCGGGCCTCGCCCGGGCCCAGCTTGCCACCCTCGGCGACCAGCGCGTCGAAGCGGTCCCGGCCGAGGGCGGCGACCAGCCGTACCGTCACCCGGTCGGTCTCGTCGCGCTCCGCCGGCGCGGCCGGGGCCCGGGCGGCCTCCCGCGCGGCGGCCGCGGCGCCCAGCAGGCGGGCCGCAGCCTCGGGCGAACGCACCGCCGAGGCCATCCCCTCCAGCGCGTTGACGGCGTCGCGCGGGGACTCCATCGCCTGCGCGGCGTCGAACGCCTCGACGTGCAGGGCCAGAGCGGCGGCCGGGTCGCCGTTCTGTTCGGCCGCGTAGCCCAGCTCGACCAGGACCATCGGCAGGTACAGCGCGGGCTGCGTCTCGCGGCGGCCCTGCTCGGCGATGCGGGTCAGGTGCGTGACGGCCACGTCGAGCTTGCCCTCGCGGCGGGCGGCCAGGCCGAGGCCGATCTCCGCGAAGATCATCGCGTTCGGCGCGTCCTGCTCCACCGCCAGCTGGTACGCGCGTTCGGCCAGCTCCCGGCCCTGCCCGTAGTCGCGGGTCTGCACCGCCAGCCAGGCCAGCCAGGACAGCTTGCTGCCCACCTCGGGCCAGAGCGACAGCTCCTCGGCCCAGCGCAGCCCCTCCCGGTGCAGGGCGGCGGCGCGCTCGTGCTCGCCGCGCATCTCGGCCAGGCCGCCCACCCAGTCGGTCGCCTGCAACCGGCCCCAGCGGTCGCCGAGCTGCGCGAACAACGCCGCGCTGCGGGTACCGGCGTGCTCCAGCGTGGCCAGGTCGCCGGTGGCGTGGGCGAGCTTGGCCCGCGAGCTGAGCACGGCCGCCTCGGTCCAGGCGTCGTCGACGGTGGTGGGCAGCAGCTCCGCCGCCAGGGTCAGGTCGCTGCGATCGAGGACCGCGTTCGCGACGAACCACGCGGCCCGGCCGCCGGGGTCGCCGGCCAGGGCGGCGCGCAGGTCGCCCGGCGCGATCGGTTCGCCCTGCAGCAGCGCGAACCCGGCCCGCCACGGCGCGGCGCGCGCCTCCTCGGCCGGGTCGCCCCGCACCGCCAGCGCCCGCCGCGCCTCGGTGAGCCGGCCGCGCAGGAACCAGTACCAGCTCAGCGCGATCGCCAGGCGCAGCCCGCCGCCGTGGGCCAGCGCCGAGCGCAGGTTCGCCGTCTCGGCGTCGAGCCGGGCCAGCCACTCCTGCTGGTCGGCGCCGCGCAGCTGCGGGTCGGCGCGTTCGGCCAGGTCGGTGTAGTACGCCGCGTGCCGCGCCCGGACGTCGTCGGCGTCCTCGAGGCGTTCCAGGCAGAACGCGGCGACCGACTCCAGCAGCCGGTAGCGGGGGCTCCCGCCCGAGTCGTCCACCACCACCAGCGAACGGTCCACCAGCCGGGCCAGCGCGTCGAGGTCGGTCCGGCACACCTGCTCGGCCGCGTCGGGCGTGCAGCCGTCGCTGAACACCGCGAGCCGGGCCAGCACCCGGCGGTCGGCCTCGGCCAGCAGGTCCCAGCTCCAGCCGATCACCGCGGTCAGCGTGCGCTGCCGCGGCGGCATGTCCCGCTGCGCGGTGGCGAGCAGTTTGAACCGGTCGTCGAGCCGGTCCACCACGCCCTGCACGCCGAGCGCGCGTACCCGGGTCGCGGCCAGTTCGAGGGCCAGCGGCAGGCCGTCCAGCCGGCGGCAGAGCTGCGCCACCGCCGGCGCGGTCCGCTCGTCGAGGTGGAAGCCGCGGTGCTGCGCGGCGGCGCGGGCGGCGAACAGCCGGGCCGCGGCCGAGCGCCGGACCGCGTCGAGGTCCCGGTCGTGTTCGGGTACGGCCAGCGGCGGCACCTCCCAGAGCAGCTCACCGGTGAGGCCGAGCGGTTCCCGGCTGGTGGCCAGCACGGTGACGCCGGGCGCGTCCCGCAGCAGCCGGGCGACCAGCGCGGCGACCGGCTCGATGACGTGCTCGCAGTTGTCCAGCACGAGCAGCAGCTGCCGGTGCCGGAGCACCGCGGACAGCCGGTCGACGGCGGACACGCTGGCGCCCGCCGCCTCGCGCAGGTCCAACGCCCCGAGCACCTCGTCGGCGACGCGCGGGTCGCCGACCGGCAGCGGCGCCAGCTCCACCAGGTGGGCGCCGTCCGGGAGGACCAGCTCACGGGCGGCCTCGGTGGCCAGCCGGGTCTTGCCGACCCCGCCCGGCCCGACCAGCGTGACCAGCCGCTGCGCCGGGAGCAGGGCGCGCAGCTCGGTCAGCGCCTCGGCCCGTCCGACGAGCCCGTCGAGGCGGGCCGGCAGGCTGTTCCGGATGATCGCGGCCTTCGGCGGGGGGCTCAGGCCGGCGTCCTGTGCGAGGATCCTGCGGTGCAGGGCGACCAGCTCCGGCCCCGGGTCGAGGCCCAGCTCGTCGACGAGTCGGTCGCGCAGGTCGGCGTAGCTGTCCAGAGCCTCGGACGTACGGCCGGCCGCGTAGAGCGCGCGCATCTGCAACGCCCGCAGACCCTCGCGCAGCGGGTGCCGGGCGACCAGCTCGGCCAGGTCGGCGGCGACCAGGTCGTGCTCGCCGCGGGCCATCCGGGCGTCGGCGAGCCGTTCGTGCACCACGAGCCGCTGCTCGGCCAGGCGGGTGGCCTCGGCGCGGGCGAACTCGGCGTCGGCCACGTCGGCGTACGCGTCGCCGCGCCACAGCGCGAGGGCGGCGGTCAGCCGGTCCACGTCGGTGGCGGTGGCCAGGTCGGCGAACCGGTCGGCGTCCACCGCGCCGGTACGCAGCAGGTAACCGGGCGGCCGTGACTCGACCAGCTCGCGGGCGCCCGGCTCGGCGTCGTTGAGCGCCTTGCGCAGCTGGGACACCCGCACCTGGAGGGCGCCGGCCGGATCGGCCGGGACGTCCTCGCCCCACAGGTCGTCGATCAGGCGGTCCGCCGAGACCACCTGGTTGCGGTGGGCCAGCAGGTCGGCCAGCAGCACCCGCACCTTGGTGCCGGGTACGACGACCGGCTCGCCGGCGTCGGTGCTGACGGCGAGCGGCCCGAGCACCCCGAACTGCACGGCGGCCATCCTATCGACGCGGAAGGCGATCTGAAGCCGACCGTAAGCGCCGTGGCCCACCGTGGGCACATGGACATCCACCACGAAGAACACGGCACCGGCGAGGGCCGCCCGGTCGTCCTCGTCCACGGGGCGCTCTCCGGCATCGGCACCTCGTTCGGCAGGATCCTGCCGCTGCTGGCGAAGAGCCGGCGGGTGATCGCGGTCGAGCTGCAGGCACACGGCCGTACCCCGGACATCGACCGTCCGCTGACCGTGGAGAACTTCGCCGCCGACGTGGTCGAGCTGCTCGACCGCCTCGGTGTCGAGCGGGCGGACCTGTTCGGCTGGAGCGTGGGCGCGGCGGTCGCGCTGCGCCTCGGCACCGACCACGCGGACCGGGTCGGGCGGCTGGTGCTCGCCTCGGTGAGCTTCGACGACGCCGGCCTGCACCCGGGACTGTTGGACGGCATCCAGGACCTGCAACCGGAACACCTGCACGGCTCGGAGTTCCACGAGGAGTACCTGCGGACCGCGCCCGACCCGGCCGGCTGGCCCAACCTGGTCACCAAGATGAAGGTCCTGGACGCGAACCTGCCGCAGTGGACGCCCGAGCAGATCCGCGCGCTGGCCGCGCCCACGATGATCGTGCTGGCCGACTCGGACATCGTCCAGCCCGAGCACGCCGTGCGGATGTTCCGGCTGCTCGGCGGGGCGGTGGCCGGGGACCTGACCGGCCTGCCGTCCTGCCGCCTGGCCATCCTGCCCGGCACCACCCACACCACCATCCCGCACCGCGCCGACTGGCTGGCCCCGATGATCGACGAGTTCCTGGACGAGGATCACCGCGGGTAGTTGCCTTCTCGCAACGGTCGCGGAAATTTCCACCGTGGGTAACCTGCGAGCGTGAACGACGATGCTGCGGCTTTCGACCCGGGGCTGGTGAGCCCCCGGCCGACCGCGGTGTCCGTGCTCATGTCCGAGGACTTCACCGCCTCCACCGTGACCGCCCTGCGGCACCGGTTGCGGGCGGCGGTCAGTGGCGCGGGACTCGTGGGTGACGAGGGCTACGACTTCGTTCTCGCCGTGCACGAACTGGCCACCAACGCGGTGCGCCACGGTGGCGGCCACGGCCACCTCGACCTGTGGCGCCAGGACGACGTGCTGATCTGCGAGGTCAGCGACCACGGGGTGACCGCGTCAGGTCTGCCGGTGCGGCTGCCCCCCGTCGACGTCGCCGGGGGACGCGGCCTGTGGCTGGCCCACCGGCTGAGTGAGGGCCTGCTGCTCACCCGAGGGGTCGACGGCGTCACCGCCACCGTGACCGCGTGCCTGGACGCCGTCGCCGGCCCGCCCGTCGTCGACGGCGCGACCGCCGAGCCGCACCGGTCCGCCGAGGACGACCCGCGATGACGCCGCGGTCGGGCTGACGGCACCGGATCAGCGCCGGCGATACCAGCCCGACGGTCGACTCCGGACTCCGCCCGGTGCCGGCCCGTCGGCGGTCGCCGTCAGGGTCGGCGGCGCGTCGGGTCGGGCCCCTGGTCCCACTGTTCGCCGCGCCTGCGGCGGTCCTCCCGTACGGCGCTGCGGATCGACCGCAGGGTGGCGTCGGGGGCGAAGATGAGCGCGTACCAGCGGTCGAGCATCGCGTGCAGGTCGCTGAGCGTGGCCGTCGCCCGCTCCGTCTGTTCCCGGGCCGTCCTCAGCTGCTCGCGGGCCGCCTGTGCCTCCGCCTCCAGCTCCGCCACCCGCACCCGCATCGGTTGCACGAGGGTCAGTGCCGCGTCGGTGAGCATGTCCGCCGCCTCCGCCTTGAACTTGCCGCGTTGGGCCACGACGGCGGCGATGGCGGCCAGGCCGCTGGCGCCGCCGAGCACGCCCAGCACGGACAGGAGGACCTGCACCCACTGTGGCGCGGTGCTGGTGTCGGCCGGCGGCGTCATCGTCGGCCGCCGGTGGGACAGTTGCCGCTGTCCACGTCGGTGTTGCGGATCAGCCTCCGCAGGTCGAGCAGGATCTCCGTGGCGCGCCACCACGAACCCACCGCGACCGCGGTGATGAACGACGCCGCGGCGATCGCCATCCGGCCGGACATCACCACCAGGGCGACGGAGTACATCCCGGCGAGGGTGCCCAGCAGGAGCATCGCCGCGAGTTCGATGCCGAGGGCGGTGGAGACCCGTCCCGGCCAGGTCAGGCCGAGCAGGCCGCCCAGCCCGGCGACGATGAGGCCCAGTTCCCAGCCGATCCGGATCGGTTGCGGCATCGCCATCTCCACCGAGGGTGGGCGCACGTTGAGGGTGATCAGCAGGAGCCCGCACACCGGCGCGGTGACCAGGACGGTGTTCTCGAACGGTCGCCGGTTGCGCCAGATTCGCATGCTCTGCACGGCAACTCCCTGAGGTCGTTGCGGGTACCCCGTCGGGAGCGGTTGCCGGAGGCGTACGACCACGCTGCCCGGGGTGGCACCCGCTGCGGTACCGGGGTGTGACGACGAGCGCCATCGGTGGTCGACACCTCTAGTCATACCACCCGTTTCCGGTCGCCCCAACTGATGGGATCCGACATAAGCGCTGGTCAGGGGTGGCGCGAGCGGTCTCGGACGGGCCGCCGCGGGAGGTTGAAGGGGTGAGTCGAGCGACGTCCGGATGTCCCCTCTCGACTGTCGAGCAGGCGGCCTCGCCACTGTTCAGGAACAAGACACCTTCCGGGCAAATAGCCAAAAAAGCGCAAAACACCAATGAACCCGGTCACCAGGTGCCGACGGCGGAGCGTTTGCCGACCGTGGCCGCGGGTAGCCACGCTGCCTCGCCACCGGAAGGACGTCGCATGGCCGAGCTGAAGTTCGTCGAGAAGGTCGCCGCCCGGGCGGGCGTGCCGCCGGAGACGGCGCGGTCCCTGACCGAGGCCACCCTGGGCACCCTCACGCAGCGGATCAGTGGCGGCCAGGCCGGGGCCCTGGCCGGCCACCTCGCCGACGAGTTGAGCCCGTTGCTGATCAAGGGCACGGAGGATCCGGAGGTGTTCGGCTACGACGAGTTCCTGCGTCGGGTGGGCGACCGCGCCGGGGTGGACCGCGGGGTCGCCGAACGGGGCGTACGGGCCGTCCTGCAGACCCTGCACCGGGTGGTCGGACACCGGGAGTTCGAAGACGCCATGGTGCAACTGCCGGCGGACCTCCGGGCGCTGGCCGAGCCCCTGCCCCACGGGCCCTGACCGACGCCGGCCCCCGGTCGTACCCGGGCCGGCCGGCGACGGTGGATCCCCCGGCGCGCCGCCGCGCGGCCGACCGGCGCCGGCCGGGGGTGGGGGCGGGTCAGCCGACGGCGACCGCGGCCAGGTACTGCTCCGCGCGGTCCGGCGCCATGAACCAGTCGTCCAGGTCGTTCGGGTCGCAGAAGCCGTAGGCGAACCGACGGGCGACCGCCGGACTGGTCGCGGCGGTGGCGAGGATCTGCTGCACGTGTGGGGGCAACGGCTGGAGCATGGCGTTCGTCCAGTGGGTGACCGCCTGGCCGGTGTCGGCCCAGAACCGCTCGAACGTCCGCTCCATCCACTCCGGGTCGAAGGGCTGGTCGGCGCGGTCCAGGATCGACCGCAGGTACGCGTCGGCGCACTTCGCGGCGGTGTTGCTGCCCTGGCCGGTGATCGGGTCGTTGGCGATCACCACGTCGGCCATGCCGAGGACGGCGCCGCCCGAGGGGAGTTCGCCGACCGGGTGGCGCACCGTGGGGGTGTACCGGCCGGACAGGGTGGCCCGCCCGTCGGTCAACTCCACCCGGGCGCACCGCTCGTGGATCCACGGCGTGTACTGCCGGGTCAGCTCCAGGGTCAGCCTGAGGTGCTCGGCCGGATCCCGCCGCTCCTGCCACAGGTCCAGCGGCCCGCCCGGCACCGCCTCCCAGAACAGGATGTCGCACGGTCCGGACATGGTGAGCGCGGGAATGACGAAGAGTTCCCCGAGCCCGGGCACCGCGTTGAAGCTGACGTGCGGCTGCGGCCACAGCGGGTCCGGCGTCATGCCGTGCACGTACGCGACGGCCAACCCGCGCTGTGGCGTCGCGTAGACCGACCGCTGCGGGTCACGGTCGAAGACACCCACCAGATCGCCCTTGCCGGCCGCCACGACGGTCAGGTCGTAGCGGCCGAGCCGGGTCAGCCCGTCCAGGTCGGCCGTGGTCACGCCCTGGTAGTGCACGGTGCCCCCCCGCTGCTCGAACAGCTCCAGCCAGGCGGCCATCTTCAGCCGCTGGTCGGTGCTCTGCGCGGGGTCGTCCAGCGGGCAGGGAACGCGCAGGGCCCGCTCGCCGGGCGGCGCGGACAGCGACACGTGCAGCCCCTGAATCTGCGGCGTCTGCTCCGTCCAGAGATCCAGGCCGTACCGGCGTTCGGTGTGCAGGGCGGCGGCGAACATGGCCTGTGTGCTCATCACCCAGCCACGGCGGATCTCCTCGGGCGTACGGGCCGACATGATGGTCACGTCGTAGCCCTCGGCGAGCAGGCCGAGTCCGAGCTGCAGCCCGGACTGACCGGCCCCGACGATCAGGATTCTGCGCATCTGTACCTCCAGGTGGGTGAGCTACCGGACCGCGCCGGCGGTGCTGGCCATGGTGTGTTCCACGACCGTCACCAGGGCCCGCGCGACCGACGAGGGGTCCCGGACGTCGCAGGCGACCAGGGGAACGTGGGCGGACAGTCCGAGGGCCGCCCGGACGTCGTCCAGGCGGTGGGTGAGCACGCCGTCGAACAGGTTGACGCAGACCACGAACGGCAGGTCGGTGTCCTGCTCGAAGTAGTTGACCGCGGGGAAGGACGCCTCCAGGCGTCGGGTGTCGGCCAGGACGAGGGCGCCCACCGCGCCGCGACACAGGTCGTCCCACATCGGCCAGAACCGGGGCTGGCCGGGCGTGCCGAACAGGTACAGCACCAGATCCCCGCCGATCGTCAGCCGGCCGAAGTCCATCGCCACGGTGGTGGTCGTTTTGTCGATCCCCGGATCGAGCCGGTCCACGGTCTCGCTCGCCGCCGTCATCCACGCCTCGGTGTTGATCGGCGGAATCTCCGAGATGGACTGCACGCACGTCGTCTTGCCGACCCCGAAGCCGCCGGCAATGACGATCTTCGCCGACGTCGGCAGGGGGTGCTCAGGCGAGCTGACGGAGGCCATCGCGGAGTCTCTCCAGAAGGCGGTGGTCGAACGGGGAGGCGGCGGTGTCGCCGTGGATGCACAGTCGGTCGGTCGCGGCGAGATCGTCTACGACCACCCGGGTCACCCCCAGCGACATGCCGCAGACGGCGGACAGCTCGGCGACCGACCGGGTCGTGCGGGCGTGCTCGTAGAGCGAACGGGGCTCTGGCAGCAGGCCCGAGGCGAACACGGCGTCGTAGTACGGCACCGACACCAGGGTGTGCACCAGCAGGTGCTGCCGGGTGCGGGTGCGCCCGCCGGTGAGGACGTAGGGCCGCACCTTCCAGTACGGGGTGGGCATGGTGGAGACCTCCTTGGGCTCCGGGACGGTCAGCGGGCCGGCCGGCCGGCGGTGTGGCGGTGCAACTCGCTACGGACCTGCGGGGTGAGCGCGTGCCGGACGGCTCCGACGAACTGTGTCATCCGGTAGGCGACGACGCGGAGGTCGCAGCCGGCCGTGGCGGCCACGGCCAGGCCCGCCGACTCGCCCACCCGCATGAACAGCAGGTGCCCGTGGGGCAGCCGGACCGTCAGGTACTCCGACGTCCCCAGGTCGAGCAGGGCGGCGCTGCGGTCGGCGATGCTGAGCAGCCCGGAGGTCAGGGCGGCGAGCTGGTCGCCGAGGTCGCGGGGCACCCGACCGGACGCGGCGAGCTGCAGTCCGTCGAGGGAGACGAGCACTGCGTGGGTGACGCCGGGTACGTCGTCGGCGAACTGGCGGACCAGCCAGGCGCAGTCCGGCGGGCTCTGGCCGGCGATCTGCTGGTGGCGTGCGTCGAGCGGTCCGGTCATCAGGGGTGTCCTTCGTCGAGGGTGGCTGGTCGGGCGTCGCCGACCCCGGCGGCGAAGTCGGCTGTCTCATCGGGCCAGGCAGACCCGCCGGGCGCTGGGGCCGGGGGCTGGGGTGCCGTACCCGGTGGCGGCGGGCGGTGCGCCCCGGGCGAGGGAGTCTGCCCACGTACGCTCTCGCGTACCCGGCGGGGCAGGCCGCCGGCCGGCTCCGGCGGGCGGGTGTCCGGGGCCGGGCCGTCGCCGGCCGGCGCGGCGTCGAGGAGGGTGGCCAGGCGCACCGTCGGGGCGCGCCTGCTGTCGTCGGACCTGGACATCTGCGCGCTCCCTTGCGGGATTCCGGCCCAGACGGGTGGCCGGCCGCCCGCCGTCGTCGGCGCGGTGCCGGCAGGCCCCGGCCGGGCGGCGGGCGCCACCTCGCAGAGCAGGGATCCGGGGATCAGCACCGTCGCGGTGGTGCCGCCCGAGGGGCGGGCGGTGAGGTTGACCCGCAGCTGGTGGGCGCGCGACAGGTGCGCGACGACGAGCAGGCCCAGGTGGGCCGCGGGGTTGCCGGTGGCCGGTGCCGGCGCGGTGCCGGCCAGCATGGCGTTGAGCTGCGGTAGTTGGCCAGGGTCGATGCCCACGCCGGCGTCCTCGGCCCGGAGCAGCACGCTGCCGTCCTCGGTGACGTAGGCGGAGACGACCACCGACGAGGTGGGCGGCGAGAAGCGGGTCGCGTTGTCGAGCAGTTCGGTGAGCACCCGGATGACGTCGTCGGCGGCGAACTCGACGACGCCCAGGTCCACGACGTGTCCGACCCGGACCCGCGGGTAGTGCTCGATGGCCGAGGAGGCGGCCCGGACCACGTCGACCAGGGTGACGGTCTGCGGGCTGGCGTCTTCGACCCGGCGGCCCAGTAGCACCTGGAGGTTCTCCGCGTGGCGGCGGATGCGGGTGTTCGCGTGGTCGATGCGGTAGAGCCGTTCGAGCCGTTCCGGGTCCTGCTCGTCGGTCTCCACTGCTTCGAGGTGGCTGCCCATCTGGTACGCCGAGGCGAGGATGCGCAGCGCGAACTGGTCGCAGATCGCCGGCCAGAGATCCTCCGCGTGGTTCTCGGGTGGGGGTGGGCTCGCCGCGGCGGGGTCCGCCTGCGCGAGCGCGGGATCGAGCCACCGGGCCGCTCGCTGCCGCCACGTCATGCGTCGACGATGCGGTGCCGTCACTGTGGACATCTCGTCGTCTTTCACGAAATAGCAGACCTATCGGTAATCAGGGTTTCTGACACGGTGCAGCAGTCAACCACCGTTGCCTGATGGTGGCAACGCCGTACGGCCGATCTGAGGCTTTTCGCACCGCGCCACCACCCTGTCCGAGGCCGCGCAGGACGGGGTGGGCTGCGCGATGACGGCAGGCGTACGGGTCGACCTGCGTCGATCAGCCGGTGGTCGTGCCGCCGCATGCCTGCCGTCCCGGTTCCGGGCCGGTCGCGTCGATGCCATGTCTGTACATCGCGCGCAACGGTCAGAGCGCAACATCATTTTCTGGGTGACCACCGCGCACGGCTGGTCAGGTGCCGTCCACCGTCCCCGCTGGCCCCGACGAGGCGGTGTCAGGTGCGGACGTCGGGCGGCGGAGTCACCGGCCGGTACGGGGTCACGGACCGCGCCCCGCCAGTGCGCACGAGGGCCCCGCCCGGCGGCCGGCGCCGCCAGTGCGCACGAGGTGGTGGCTGCGGAAGCCGGTCGGGTCGGCCGGGGCGGTGGCGGCCGGTGTGCAGCGCCGATCCGTTGCCGTGACCGACCGACCCGGCCGGGTGGCACGACGCCGCGCCGGCCCGGACGGTCAGCCGAGCAGGTCCCCGGTGGGCAGCGGCAGCCCCGGCAGTGACGGCAGCAGCGACGGGCTCGGCGCCGGCGGCGGGGGAGGCTTCGGTAGCGACGGCAGCGACGGCAGGAGCCCGGATCCGGAGCTGGGCCGCGGCGAGGGCCGCGCCGACGGCGACGCCGGGGCGGTCGGGGGTGGAGCCGGGGCCGGAGCGCTCGGGGAACCGCCGGTCGTCGAGGCGGCCGGCGCGGGCGGCGCAGGCGGGGCGCACCGGGGCCAGCCGGGGCAGCTCGCCGCCGCCAGGTCGCGCAGGACGGCGTCGATCTCGGCGCGCAGCCGGGCCGCGTCGGCGGGGTCGGTGACCGAGGTCAGGTCCTGTTGGGCCCGGTCGACCCAGTGTCGGGCGTCGTCGAGCCGGCCGGCGGCGACGGCGTCGCGGGCGCGGGCGATGCTCTGCTCGACGGTGCGCACCGCGGCCTGCTCGGGATGCAGGACCTTGGTCAACGACCACAGCGGGCTCGTCGGCCCGGCGTTCTTGCTGCCCACCCCCAGTCCCGTCGCCAGCACGAGGACGGCGGCCACGGCGGCGGCCAGCCGCAGTGCCCACGGCCGGGGCCGTCGCGGTCGGACGCGGCCGGCCCGGGCGTCGTACGGCCCGGAACGGAGGTCGGCCCCGCCCCGCCCGCCGGCGTGGGTGCCGACGGCGGGGAAGCGGTCGCTCGTCCCGGTCTCGTCGACGCCGGCGGTGACGTCGGCCTGCCAGGCGGCGAGCATGGCCGCGAGGTCGTCGCCGTCGGTGCCCTCCTCGCCCCGCCCGAGCGCGTCGAGGAGCAGGTCGTCGCGGGTGACCGTACCGAGGTCCAGCTGCTCGCCGCCGTCGGGCTCGTTCCTGGTCATGCCGCCACCTCGTCAAGTCCGCTGCCCGCAAGGGTACGGAGCCGGGCGAGGGCCCGGGACTGGGCCACCCGTACGGCCGCCGCCGACATGCCGAGGATCGTGCCCACCTCCTCGGCGGTCAGGCCGACCGCCACCCGCAGCGTGATGATCTCCCGCTGGACGTCGGGCAGCCGCTGCAACAGCACCGACAGCCGGCGGGCCAGGTCGGTGGCGACGGCCTGCTGCTCCGGACCCGGCGCCGCGTCCGGGTGCTCCACCGGGGTGTCGGTCATGGTGACGGCGGAGTCGCGTACCGCCGCCCGCTGGGCGTCGGCGACCTTGTGCGCGGCGACGGCGAAGACGAACGCCGAGAACGGCTTGCCCTGCTCCCGGTAGCGGGGCAGGGCCTTCAGCACCGCCAGGCAGACCTCCTGGGCGACGTCGTCGGCGGTGGTGTACGCCCCGCCGACGCGGCCCAGCCGAGCCCGGCAGTACCGCACCAGCCCTGGCCGTACGTCGGTGAGCAGGGCCGAGACCGCCGTCGGATCGCCGACAGCGGCTCGACGGACGAGCTCTGGCTCGATCGATGTGGTCATGGATTGCGAGACACCTTCGTTACCGGCGGGTTAACCGCACGCTATCGAGACGTGGGCCACTTTGCATAGGTCACCCTGGGTGCCCGCCCGCCTGCGCAAAGAAGTGTGTTGCGTTCCGTCCGGCCGGCGCGATGTCAGTGATGTCGACGGAGGGAGGGCGCATGGGTGTCGAAGTGGCGGTGCAGGGACTGACCAAGTCCTTCGGCGGACAGCCGGTCTGGTCGGACGTCAGCCTGACCCTGCCGGCGGGCGAGATCTCCGTGCTGCTGGGTCCGTCCGGCACCGGCAAGTCGGTGTTCCTGAAGACCCTGGTGGGACTGCTCCGGCCCGACGCCGGTTCGATCTGGATCGAGGGCAAGGACCTGCCCCGGCTCTCCGAACGCGCGCTGTACGAGGTGCGAAAGCTGTTCGGCGTGCTGTTCCAGGACGGCGCGCTGTTCGGCTCGATGACCATCTACGACAACGTGGCGTTCCCGCTGCGGGAGCACACCCGCAAGTCCGAGTCGCAGATCCGCGACGTGGTCAACGAGAAGCTCGACATGGTCGGCCTGGTCGGCGCCGAGAAGAAGCTGCCCGGGGAGATCTCCGGCGGCATGCGCAAGCGGGCCGGACTGGCCCGCGCGCTCGTGCTCGACCCCCGCATCGTCCTGTTCGACGAGCCCGACTCCGGGCTGGACCCGGTGCGCACCGCGTACCTGAACCAGCTCATCATCGACCTCAACCAGCGGACCGGGGCGACGTTCCTGATCGTCACGCACGACATCAACACCGCGCGTACGGTGCCGGACAACATCGGGCTGATCTACCACGGGCACCTGGCCATGTTCGGGCCCCGGGAGATGCTGCTGTCCAGCACCGAGCCGGTGGTGCGACAGTTCCTCAACGCCCAGCGGGTCGGCCCGATCGGGATGGCCGAGGAGAAGGACGCCGAGGAGTTGCAGGCCGAGGCGGACGCCGGGGCCGAACTGCCCCCGCTGCCGCCCATCCCGCTGCAGCTGCCGCCCTCGGACGGGCTGCCCCGCCAGGCCGAGCGCCCGCCGGGGCAGTGGTGCCGGGACAACGGCGTCACCCCGCCACCCGGCTCCTTCGAGGGCCGTCGCGACACCGCGCAGCCGACCATCGAGCTGGGCCGGGAGCTCGCCGCCGACAGGCGGCACCACCGGGAGGTGGCCGGATGAGCGCCCCCGTCGCCGCCGTCCGCGCCACCGGCGACTTCTTCGCCTTCTGCCTGGACACCCTGCGCGGCCTCGGCCGCCGGCCGGTGCAGGTCCGCGAGTTCGTCCAGCAGGCCTGGTTCATCAGCTCGGTGTCCATCCTGCCGGCCGCGTTGGTCGCCATCCCCTTCGGCGCGGTCATCGCGTTGCAGCTCGGCTCGCTGGTCCGGCAGCTCGGCGCGCAGTCGTTCACCGGGGCCGCGTCGGTGCTCGCGGTGGTCCGCGAGGCGGGCCCGATCGTCACCGCGCTGATCATTGCCGGCGCGGGTGGCTCGGCCATCTGCGCCGATCTCGGCTCCCGCAAGATCCGCGAGGAACTCGACGCGATGCAGGTGCTCGGCATCGACCCGATCCAGCGCCTGGTGGTGCCGCGCGTGCTCGCCTCGATGCTGGTCGCCGTCCTGCTCAACGGCCTGGTCAGCGTGGTCGGGGTGAGCGGTGGCTACCTGTTCAACGTGGTCATGCAGGGCGGCACGCCCGGCGCGTACCTGGCCAGCTTCCAGGCGCTGGGGCAGCTGCCTGACCTGCTGGTGGGCGAGGTCAAGGCCCTGCTGTTCGGTGCGGCCGCCGCGCTGGTCGCCTCCTACAAGGGGATGACCGCCAAGGGCGGCCCGAAGGGCGTCGGCGACGCGGTCAACCAGAGCGTCGTGATCACCTTCATGCTGTTGTTCGCGCTGAACTTCGTCGTGACGGCCGTGTACTTCCAGCTTGTACCGCAGAAGGGAAGCTGACATGCCGGGCCTGCGGTACCTCGACGACCTGGGCGGCCAGCTCGCCTTCTACCTGCGCGCCTTCGCCTGGACCCCGCGCACCGTGCGCCGATACAAGCGCGAGGTGGTCCGGCTGCTGGCCGAGGTGAGCTTCGGCTCCGGCGCGCTCGCCGTGGTAGGCGGCACGGTCGGCGTCATCTGCTTCCTGACCTATTTCACCGGCACCGAGGTCGGCCTGCAGGGCTACCAGGCGCTCAACCAGATCGGCAGCAGCGCCTTCACCGGCTTCGTCTCGGCGTACTTCAACACTCGTGAGATCTCCCCCCTGGTGGCGGCGCTGGCGCTGTCGGCCACCGTCGGCTGCGGTTTCACCGCCCAACTCGGAGCGATGCGGATCTCCGAGGAGGTGGACGCCCTCGAGGTGATGGGCGTGCCGTCCCTGCCGTTCCTGGTCACCACCCGCATGATCGCCGGCTTCATCGCGGTCATCCCGCTCTACGTGGTGGGGCTGCTCACCAGCTACCTGGCCACCCGCACCATCGCCGTTTTCTACTTCGATCAGTCGGCCGGCACCTACGACTACTACTTCAATCTGTTCCTGCCCCCCGTCGACGTGCTGTGGTCCTTCTTCAAGGTGCTGGTCTTCAGCGTGATCGTGGTGCTGGTGCACTGCTACTACGGCTACACCGCGAGCGGTGGACCGGCCGGCGTCGGCGTCGCGGTCGGGCGGGCCGTCCGGCTCGCGATCGTCGCGGTCAACATCGTCGACTTCTTCCTGTCGCTGGCCATCTGGGGCGCGACCACCACCGTCCGGATCGCGGGGTGAACATGAGAAATCGCATTCTGGGCATCGTCTTCATCGCCCTGCTGACCGCGGCGCTGACCGCCTCCGTGCTGCAGTACAAGAAGGCGTTCACGCCGGTCGCCTGGGTAACCCTGCACGCCGGTCGGGCCGGGCTGCAGCTCAGCCCGGGCGCCGACGTCAAGGTACGCGGGGTGGTCGTCGGCGAGGTGCGCTCGGTGGGCAGCGAGGGCGCCGGCGCGAGGATCCGGCTGGCCCTGGACCCGGCCACGACGCCACTGATTCCGGCCGACGTCAGCGCGCGGCTGCTGCCCAAGACGCTCTTCGGCGAGCGGTACGTCGAACTCGTCCCGCCGACCGGCGGCCCGGCCGCACCGATCCGCGACGGCGCGGTCATCGGCCAGGACCGCAGCCGTACGGCCGTCGAGCTGGAACGGGTCCTCGACCAGGCGCTGCCCCTGCTGCAGGCGGTGCGGCCCGACCAGCTTGCCGCGACGCTCGGCGCCATCGCCACCGCGCTGGAGGGACGCGGCGAGCAGCTCGGCGCGAACGTCGAGCGACTCGACGCATACCTCAAGCAGCTCAACCCGGCCATGCCGACCATCGCGGAGGACATCCGGAAACTGGCGGTCGTGCTGGACAGCTACGACGCCGCGCTGCCCGACCTGCTCGCCCTGCTGCGCGACGTGACCGTCACCTCCCGCACCGTCACCGACCAGCGTGAACAGCTGGCGGCGTTCCTCATCGAGACCACCGACACGGCGGACCTCACGCGCGGCTTCCTGGACCGCCACGGCGACCAGCTCATCTCCCTCGGCCAGGTCAGCCGACCGGTGCTGCAACTGCTTGCCACGTACTCCCCGGAGTACGCGTGCATGATGAGCGGCCTGGTCGCCCTGCAACCCCGCGTCGAGGAGGTCTTCGCCGGCGGGCGGATGCACATCACCCTCGAGGTCACCCGTGACGGCGGCAAGTACGAGAAGGGCCGCGACGAGCCGGTCTACGGCGCGCACGACGGCCCGCACTGCCGGGGCGTGCCCGACCCGGGGAAGCCGGCGCCCGAGGTGCCCATCAACGACGGTTACGACTACCGGGGCGAGCGCCCTCGTACCCCGCTGCCGGTCGGCCTGCTGGGGACCTCGCCGGCCGGCGGGTCCCCGGGCATGGGCCGGGCCGGCACCGCTGAGGAGCGTGCCCTGGTCAATCCGCTCGTCGGTGCCGTCACCGGCACCCCGCCGGCGGAGGTTCCCGACATCGCGGTCCTGCTCTGGGGGCCGTTGCTACGCGGAGGGGTGGTGAACGCCCGATGAGCAGCAAGACCATGGCGCCCCTGCTGAAGCTGGTGGTCTTCGCCGCGGTGACCCTGCTGCTGACCGCGCTGCTCGCGCAGACCCTCGGTGCCTTCCCGCCCGGCGGCGTCACCTACCGGGCCCGGTTTACCGACGTCACCGGGCTGCTCCCCGGGGACGACGTACGCGTCGCGGGGGTGAAGGTCGGCCAGGTCAGCCGGATCAAGGTGGTCGACAGCACCGTCGCGGAGGTGGCCTTCAACGTCACCCGCGACGTCCCGGTGGCTACCAGCGTCCGCGCCAAGATCCGCTACCGGAACCTGGTAGGTCAGCGATACCTGGCGCTCAGCGAGGGGCCGGGGGAGGGGCGGCCGCTGCGGGCCGACGGCGTCATCCCGCTCGGCCAGACCACGCCGGCGTTGGACCTCACCGTGCTGTTCAACGGGTTCCGGCCGTTGTTCACGGCCCTCGACCCCGACGACGTCAACAAGCTCGCCTACGAGATCATCCAGGTGCTGCAGGGCGAGGGCGGCACGGTGAGCAGCCTGCTGCAACGCACCGCGTCGCTGACCAACACCCTTGCCGACCGGGACGCCGTCATCGGACGGGTCGTCACCAACCTCAACGGCGTCCTGGCCACGCTGGCCGAACGGGACCGCAACCTCGACCAGAGCATCAGCCAGCTGCAGCAGTTCGTCTCCGGGCTCTCCGCCGACCGCAAGGCCATCGGCGAGTCGCTGGTCAGCATCGGTGAGCTCACCACCGCCACGTCCGCGCTGATCGACGAGGTACGACCACCGCTCGCCGCGGACATCCGAGCCCTGGACGAACTCAGTGGCAACCTCAACCGCAACGCGGCCGTCATCGACGGCACCCTCGGCCGGCTCCCGGAACGGTACGCGTCCCTGACCCGCGTCGCCTCCTACGGCTCCTGGTTCAACTTCTACCTCTGCGACTTCGACGGCAACGTGGCGGTGGCCGGCCGGGCGCCGATCGACGTGCCCACGTTCAGCGCCCCGGCCGCCCGATGCGCGGGAGGTAGCCAGTGAAACCGTTCCGGGAACGCAACCCCGTCGTCATCGGCACGGTCGGGCTGGCGCTGATCGTCGCCGCGCTGCTGGGCGCCTTTCAGCTCGACCGGTTGGCCGACCTGACCGGACGCGCCTACCAGGCGGCCTTCCACGACGCCAGCGGCCTCACCTCCGGCAACGAGGTGCGGGTCGCCGGGGTGCGGGTGGGCAAGGTGACCGCGGTGGAGCTCGCCCGAGACGGTGCGCCCTACGTCCGGGTCCGGTTCCGGCTGGACGACGACAGCGTCCGCCTCGGCAGCGACACCAGCGCCATGATCAGGATCAAGACGGTGCTCGGCCAGAAGTACCTGGCCCTGATACCGGCCGGGCCCGGGCGGCTGCGCGAGGGCGGGCAGATCCCCCTCGCCCGGACCGCGGCGCCGTTCGACGTGGTGCAGGCGGTCACCGGACTCGCCGACACCCTCGACAAGATCGACACCGAACAGCTCGCCGCCGCCTTCACCACCCTGTCCGAGACCTTCGCCGACACGCCCGACAGCGTGAACGCCTCCCTGGTCGGACTCTCCCGGCTCTCCCGCACGGTCGCCGACCGCGACGCCGAACTGCGGACCCTGCTCTCCCGCGCCCGCTCGGTCACCACGGTGCTGGCCAGCCGGGACGAGGAGTTCCGCAAGCTGGTCGCCGACGGCGAGGCGCTGCTGGCCGAGGTGAGCCGGCGTCGGGACGCCATCCACAAGCTGCTCGTCGGCACCGACGAACTCGCCACGCAGCTCTCCGGACTGGTCACCGACAACCGCGCCCGGATCGAGCCCGCGTTGCGCAAGCTGCGCGAGGTGGTCGCCATCCTGCAGCGCAACAAGGAAGACCTGGAGAAGACCATCCAGCGGATGGGCCCGTTCGTCTCGACGTTCGCCAACGTGGTCGGCAACGGCCGCTGGTTCGACTCGTACGTGGCCGGTCTGCTCCAGCCGTACCAACCGACGAGGGGAGGCCGCTGATGCCCGGTCCCATCCAGCGCTGGCGACGACCGGTCGCCGTCGCCACCGCCCTGCTGGTGGCCGTCGCCGCCGGCGTGGTCGTCCTCCGTGACGGCACACCCGACCGGCGGGTGGTCGCCTACTTCTCGCGTGCCGTCGGGGTGTACCCGGGATCGGACGTGCGGGTGCTGGGCGTTCGCGTCGGCGAGGTGCTGACGGTCACCCCGCAGGGCCGCAGTGTCAAGGTCACCATGTCCTACGATCCGGGGATCGACGTCCCCGCCGAGGCGCAGGCGCTCATCGTTCCGCCCAGCGTGGTCAGCGACCGGTACGTGCAGCTCACCCCCGCCTACGCCGGCGGCGCCAGGCTCACCGACGGGGCGGAGATCCCACTGGAGCGGACCGCCGCGCCGATGGAGATCGACGATGTCTACCAGGCGCTCGACGACTTCAACCGCACCCTCGGCCCGGAGGGGGCCAACCGCGACGGTGCCCTGTCCGACCTCGTCGCGACCGGCCGGGCCAACCTGGAGGGCAACGGGCAGAACCTGCACGACACCCTCGACGGCCTGTCCCGGGCGCTGACCACCCTCTCCGACGGCCGGCAGGACCTCTTCGGCTCCGTCGCCAACCTGCAACGCTTCACCACCGCGCTGGCCCGCAGCGACCGGGAGGTGCGCGCCTTCAACCAGCAACTCGCCGACGTCGCCGAACAACTGGCCGGCCAACGCGACGAGCTGGCCGCCGCGCTGCGCAACCTCGCCACCGCGCTGGCCGACGTCACCGCGTTCGTCAAGCAGAACCGAGCCGCGCTGACCTCCAACGTCGCCGCGCTGACGGAGATCACCGGCGTGCTGGTCGGCCAGCAACAGGCGGTCATCGAGATCCTCGACGTCGCCCCGCTCGCCGTGAACAACCTCGCCCTCTCGTACAACCCACGGTCCGGGACCCTGGACACCCGCAACAACGCGATGGGCCCGTACGACCCAGCCAGCTTCGCCTGCTCCCTGTTGGTCGACCAGCTTCCCGCCGCTGAGGTGCCCGCGAAGTGCATGGCGCTCGCGCAGACCCTGCACCAGCGCGGGCTGCCCATGACCGACCAGCTGCGCAAGCTGCTCAAGCTGCCGCCCGGCGCCCCGGCGACCGGCGGGTCCTCACCGGGACCTCCCATCAGCTCCCCCGGTGCGTCGATCCCCGACCAGGCGCCGGGCGGCTCCGGCATCACCAGCGACCCCACCCTCGGCGGCATCCTGCGGGGCACCCCGTGACCGCCCGGGCGCTGCGCGCCCTGGCCGGCGCGGTCCTGATGGCGCTGCTCCCGACCGGGTGCGGCCTGCCCGACCTCGCCGACCTGCCGCTGCCCGGCGGCGCCCCGAAGGGCGAGGGGTACACCGTCACCGCCGAGTTCAGCGACGTGCTCGACCTGGTGCCGCAGGCCGCCGTCAAGGTCGACGACGTGACCGTCGGAAGCGTGGAGAAGATCTCCCTCGCCGGCTGGACCGCGCGAGTCACCCTGCGTATCGGCACCGACGTGCGCCTGCCGTCCAACGCCACTGCCGCGGTCCGGCAGAGCAGCCTGCTGGGCGAGAAGTACGTGACCGTCGCGGCGCCGATCACCGGAGCCTCGACCGGCCGACTCGCCGACGGCGACGTCATCCCGCTGTCCCGCACCAACCGCGGCGCCGAGGTCGAAGAGGTCCTCGCCGCCCTCGGCCTGCTGCTCAACGGTGGCGGGTTGGCTCAACTGCGGACCATCAACCAGGAACTCGGCACCGCACTCGCCGGACGGGAACCCGCCGTCCGGGACGCGCTGGGCCAGCTCGACGAGTTCATCGGCGGGCTGGACAAGCAGAAGGCCGACCTGGTCCGCGCCCTCGACGCCCTCGATCGGCTGACCGGCCGGCTCAACCGGCAGAAGCAGGTGCTCGGCGACGCGGTGGACTCCCTCGCCCCCGGCCTGACCGTGCTGGCGCAACAGCGCGCCCAACTGACCAGCGCGCTGACCGCCCTGGACAAACTCGGCGACGTCGGCACCCGGGTCGTCAACCGCAGCCGCGACGACACCGTGGCCAACCTCCGGTCGTTGCAACCGATCCTGGAGGAGCTGGTACGCGCCGGTGACGACCTGCCGAAGTCCCTGGACTTCATGCTGTCGTACCCGTTCCCGCCGAACGTCACCGGCGCGATCGTCGGCGACTTCGTCAACCTGTCCGTCACCGCCGACCTCGACTCGGCCTCGATCCTGGCGAACCTGGCCGCCGCGGCCCCCTCGCCGGCAGGCCCGGCGGCGCCGCCGAGAACGGCCACTCCGGCCAGGCCGCCCGCCGCCGGCGGGCCGTCGCCCGCCGTCCCGCTGCCCGGCACCGGTCCGTTGCCCGGCCTGCCGATCCTTGAGTGCCTGCCCGACCCGGACAGGTTCCCCGCCACCTGGACGCCGCCGAAGGACTGTCTGCTGCCGGAGGGCTGCGTCCTGCTCAAGCCCGGCTCGACGGTGCCCGTCGGCGGACTGATCCTGCCCAAGGGCGTCGTGCCACCGGGCACCGCCTTCCCCGCCGGGACCGAACTGCCCCCGGGCACCGTCATGTCGGCGCAGTGCGTGCTGCCGGTGACCGGCGCGGTGACCGGACAGATCGGCGGCCTGCCGGACATCCTCGGAGGGGGACTGAAGCCATGATCGGACGTACCGCGAAACTGCAGGTTCTGGCGTTCGTGCTGGTGAGCGTCCTCGGCGTCGGCTACGTCGCCGTCCGCTACGTCGGTGTCGGCGACCGGCTGCTCGGCGGAAGCTACGTCGTCCACATGGACCTCACCCGAGCCGGTGGGATCTTCCCCAACGCCCCGGTCACCTATCGCGGGGTGCCGGTCGGCCAGGTCACCGCGGTCGCCCTGCACGGCGACGGGGTCCGCGCCGACCTGCGGTTGCAGCGCGACGTCCGGGTGCCCGACGACCTGCGGGCCGTGGTGGCGCAGCGCTCCGCCGTCGGCGAGCAGTACGTGGACCTGCGCCCGGACCGCGACGGCGGGCCGTACCTCGCCGACGGGGCGGTGATTCCGGCGGACCGGACCGGCGTCCCGCTCGCCCCGGAGGTCCTGCTGACCAACCTCGACGCCCTGGTCCGCTCGGTCGACCCGGAGGACCTCACCGTCCTGATCACCGAACTCGGCACCGCGTTCGAGGGCAACGAGACGGCGCTGGCCAGCATCCTCGACGCTGGGGATGCGCTGCTGACCGAGGCGGACGCCCGGCTGCCGGAGACGCTCGCGCTGATCGACGACGGACGTACCGTGCTCACCACCCAAGCGGAGTCGGCCGAGGCGCTGCGCCGGTGGGCGGCGGGCCTGGCCCAGCTGGCGGCCACCCTCCGCGAGGCCGACCCGGACCTGCGGCGGCTGCTCGCCGCTGGACCTCCCGCCGGGCGTGAACTGTCCGCGCTGCTGCGGGGACTGGAACCGACGGTCGGCACCCTGCTCGGCAATCTGGTGACCGTCAACGGCATCGCCGCCCGGCGGCTGCCCGGCATCGAGCAGATGCTGGTGGTGTACCCGATCGCCGTCGCCGGCGGTTTCACCGTCACCCCGGGCGACGGCACCGTGCACCTCGGTCTGGTGGTCAATGCCAACGACCCGCCGTCCTGCGTGTACGGGGGTGGCAACGCGAAGTGCGACGCCGGGGAGCGGGCGGCCGGCGCCAGCGTGCGCGGCAACGCCAACGCGCCCCGACCGGGGGGCCGGGAACCGGCGGCCGGCCCGGCGTCGTCCGGCGCCGAGCCGAGGGCCGGAACCACCACCGGTGGGTACGACCCGGCGACCGGCCTGGTGCTCGGCGCCGACGGTCGACCGTTGCAGTTCGGCGGGACCGGTGGTCAGTCCCGGATGGCCGGGGACCAGTCGTGGAAGCAGTTGCTGCTCGCCGGGGTGACCCCGTGACCGGCGCGAAGAAGGAGGTGGCGATGCAGGCACGCAGGAACCACACGCTGAAAATCATCAAGGGGGCGAAGCCTGGAGTGCCGGGCCGGGCGGCGCAACGCCGGATGGTCCCCCGTCAGCTTTCCCAGCCGGAGGAGCCGATCGAGGACCTGCTGCAGCGGCTCGACCAGGAACCGGTCGAGGACCCGGCGGAGTTGGCGGATCCGGCGGCCGGTGACGACCCGGCGGACGCGGACGCTCCTCCGGAGGAGGCCGCCGGGGGCCGCCCCGCGGAGAAGCGGGCCACGCCAGCGCCGACGCGACGGCGGCGCCCGCTGATCGTCCTGCTCGTGGTGGTGCTCGCTGCGGCCCTCGCCGCCGCCGGCATGACCGGTCACCGGTGGTACGTCGACCGGGCGACGGACCAGGCCCGGCAGGAGGCGATCGCCGCCGCCAAGCAGGCCAGCGTCAACTTCGTCTCGGTCAGCGCGGCCAGCGTGGACCGGGACATCCAGCGGATCACGGCCGGGGCCACCGGTGACTTCAAGGACGAGTTCAGCCGGGGACAGTCCCAGGTCCGGGCCGCGGTGGTGGAGAACAAGGTCGACTCGCGCGGGTCGGTGCTGCGGGCCGGGCTGGTCTCCGGCGACCGCAGCCGGGCGGTCGTGCTGGTGGCGGTCGACGCCACCGTCAAGAACGTCAAGTCGCCCGAGGGGCGGCCGTCGCACTACCGGATCCAGATGGACCTGGTCCACGACAAGGACTCCGGCCAGTGGCTGGTGTCCCGCCTGCAGTTCGTCGGATGAGAGAGGGAGGACCCGTGCGTACCCTGGTCGACTTCGCGCGACGGCCGCGCGTGCTCCGGCGGCCCGCCGCCCGGATCGGGCTCGTCCCGGCTCTGGTCGTGGCGATCGTGCTCGTGACCGCCGTCGCCGGTCTGGCGTGGTGGGGCGATCACCGCGCCGAGCAGCGGGACAGCGCCGTACGTCAGGCGCTGGCCACCGCGCCAGCCGCCGCCAAGGCGATCTTCTCCTACGACTACCGCACCTTCGACGACAGCGTCGCCAACGGCCGCAGCTTCGCCACCGGCTCCTTTGGCAAGGAGTACGAGCAGACCACGGCGGCGTTGAAGCAGACCGCCGCGAAGCAGCAGGCGGTCGTGGCTGCGGAGGTGTCCGCGACGGGCGTGGTGACCGCGACCACCGACCGGGTCGAGCTGCTGGTGTACCTCAACCAGTTCCGGCGCAACGTGAACACCGCCGGGGAGAAGGTCGACCAGAACCGCGTGGTGCTCACGCTGGTCCCGGTCGACGGCGAGTGGAAGGTAGCCAAGGCCACGGCCATCTGAGGTCCTCGTAGGCGGCTCCCGGACGGCATCGCCATCCCTCCTGCCCGACGGCGGCGATCCGGACCGACGGGCGCCGGCGGCGTACCGCTGGTCAGGAGCGGTGGCGGGTGACCGCCGTCGCCTGCAGCGTCGCACGGCGCACCACGGCTATCCGGTCGCCTCGGGCGCGGATCGACGTGCGCCCGCCGCGCCGGCGGCGCACCGTGAGGTCGACGGTGGCCCGTCCCACCTGCACGCCCTCCAGCGTCAGGTCCGGCAGCCACTCCGGCAGGTGCGGGTCCACGAAGATCGTCCGCAGTGGTGCGGCCGGGCGCAGCGCCAGCAGCGCCTGGACCAGCGCGACCACCGAGCTGGCGGACCACGCCTGGGGCGAGCAGGAGTCGGGATAGACGCCGGGATGCGGATGGGCGTCGTCGCGGGGCAGGCCGCTGAGCACCTCGGGCAGGCGGTGGTCCTCGAAGAGCGCCGCCGCGGCGAACATCCCCTCGGCCAGCCGGTGCAGCTGTGCCCAGCAGCCGTACCGGGCCAGGCCGAGACCGATGGTGCCCGCCTCCACCGGCCACACGCTGCCCCGGTGGTAGCTGAACGGGTTGTACGCCGGATGCGCGGCCGACAGGGTCCGCACCCCCCAGCCGCTGAACATGTCGGGCGCCAGCAGCCGGCGGGCGACGAGGCCGGCGACCCGGGTCGGCACGATGCCGGTGGTCAGCAGGTGGCCGTCGTTGGAGTTGACCGACCGCACCTGCCGCCCGTCCGGCCCGAGCGCCATCGCGTAGCAGCCCTGCTCGGGCATCCAGTAGGCCCGGTGGAAGCGGCGACGCAACCCGCGGGCCCGGGCCACCAGCTTCGCGCCGAGGGCGGGCCGGCCCGTCGCGGCGAACACCACGGCGGCGTGCCGCAGCGCGGCGTACCAGTACGCCTGGAGTTCGCTGCTCGCGATCGGGTTCGGCACCACCTGCCCGTGCTCGTCGACGACGGCGGTGTACGAGTCTTTCCACCCCTGGTTCTTCAGGCCGGACCGGGCGCGGCAGTGGTACTCCAGGAAGCCGTCCCGGTCCAGGTCGCCGTACCGGTCGAGCCAGCCCAGGGCGCGGTGCGCCGTCGGCAGCAGTTCCCGCACCGTGTCCAGGTCCCCGGTCCAGGCCAGGTACTGCCCGAGGAAGACCAGGAAGTCCGGCGCCGTGGACCAGTCGCCGTGGTAGTGGGTGAACGGGTCGAGCCCGAGCACCGACACCGGGCCCAGGCGGGCCTCGTGCAGCGGTTTGCCCGGCTCCTCGTCGCGCCGGTCGTCGACGCGCTGCCCGACGTGGCGGGCGTTGAGCCGCAGGCTGTCCGCCAGCATCGTCGGCCCGGCCAGCAACGCCTGCCACGACGCGGTCATCGTGTCCCGGCCGAAGATCTCCTGGTAGATCGGCAACCCGGCCATCGGCGCCGTCGGCCCGGCCGGCTCGCCGAGCGGCAGCACGGTCAGGTCGTCGACCGCGCAGCGCCAGGCCGCCGTGACGTCGAAGTTGCTGCTGCTCAGCCGGGTGAACTCGCGGGCGAGGCGGGCGCCGGCGGCCGTGGCGGCGTCGGTGGGGCCGGTGAACGTCGGCGGCGGCGCGGCCAGGCGCTCGCCGTCGAAGACGGGCTCGACGAGGAGATCCACCCGGCTGCTGCCACCCGGCGGCACCGTGACGTCGACGGCGAGCGCGCCGTCGACGTACCGGACGGGGGCGTCGGCGCGTATCCGGATCGCCACCGCCCGGTCCAGGTCGTCGCGCAGGTAGGTCAGGAGCAGTTCCCGCTCCGCCGGGTCCCACGCGCGGTCGACGTCGCCGAACTGCCGGCGGCGTCCCGTCTCGGCCTCGCTGGTGTCCGCGAAGTCGGCGGCGAGGTGGATCCGCACCGCCAGGGTGAGTGGCCGGGCGGCGTAGCTGACCACGCTCAGCCGGGTGCGCAGCCCGTCGCCGACGAAGCGTTCCGTCAGCAGGTAGACCGCCTGCGAGGGCAGCGCCTCGCCGTCGCCGAGTTCGGCGTACGACAGTTGCGCGTGACCCCGTACGTTCGCGGTGCTGAACGCGACCGGTTCCCGGCCGTCCACCGTGAGCCGCTCGGCGCTGAGCACCAGGGTGTTGCGCGCGAAGAAGCCCTGCGGCTCGGCGCCGGTGATCCGGCCGCGCACGTCGGTGACCAGGGTGCTCCACCCGCTCGCCACGTACAGCAGGTCGGGGCGGACGCGCAGGTTCCGGACCCGGCTCATCGGCGGTGCGGCGGCGGGTGGCGCCGGCCGGGTCGGACGCGGTGACCAGGTGACGCCTGCGCAAGCGGCATCGCTCCCGCCCCCCTGATCCGCGATTCGAGCCCGGCCGCGGCGCAGCCGGTCGGCCGGGCCCGCCTACCCGCTCCCGCCGCCGGTACACCCCGCCGCCTCCCGGCGCCCTCCTTCAGAGAAGGAGTGGCCATTCCAGCTTCCAAGGCCACTCATTCTCCGAAAGGGCACCCGCATGCGCGGGCGGGCGTCGGCGCGGGCCGGGGGGTGCGGGCCGGAGGCACCGGCGGCCCCCGGACGCACGAGGGTGCGGGCGTGCACCGACAAGGTTTCGCCCGGACGGCGGCGGGTAGCCGTCGCCGGACAGATCCACCACCGACGGGAGACGGCCGTGGGGTACAGGGCGCGGCAAGGAAAGCAGCCGGTCGATCCGAAGCACGCCGAGAACGAGGCCGGCCAGGCCCGCCTCGTCCAGGTGGAGGCGGACACCGAGGTCCCGGCCCCGGACGACACCGACGTACGCCCGGACCTGGTCACCGAGGACGACGGGTCGGGCGTGGCCGGTGGGTCCTCCGGTGGTAGCGGCGGTGGCTCCGGCATGCGCGGGCACCCGGACGCCGCCCGCTGACCCGTCCACCGGTTGACAGCGGTACGCGACCAGCCGGGCGTTCACACCACTGCAATCGACGGCAGCGAACAGCAGTACCCGGCGGTCCACGTCGCCTGGCTAGGGGACCGGGATGAACCCATGGTTAACGGGTCGGATGCGATGCTTCACACCCTTTGGGGTTCTTCGCTCGTTTAGCCCGGCTTACCCGGCGGTAGCTATTGGCACATGAAGAACCTGATGAATGCGCCGCGGTTGGCCGCGGGCGCGCTGACCCTGTCGTTGACCGTCGTCTCAGTCCCCGGCGCCCCCGCTTGGGGCAGTGCGGTAACCCCGCCGCCGGGGAGGTTCGAAGTGGACAGCACCTCCGACGCTCCTGATCGGACGCCCGGGGACGGGCGGTGCCGCACCGCCGACGGCGTCTGCACGCTGCGGGCTGCGGTGATGGAGGCCAACGCACAGTCGGACTCGACCATCGTGGTCCCCGCCGGGCGGTACACCCTGCGCATCCCGCCGCTGGCCGGCCGCGCCTTCACCGACTACACCCTCGCCGACACCGCGCACGGCAACCTGAAGATCTTCAAGCCCACCACCATCGTGGGCGCCGGCCGGGACCGTACGGTGATCGACGGCGGTCGGCTCGACCGGGTCTTCACCGTCCTGCGACCGGCCACCATCTCGGACCTCACCATTACCGGCGGCGTGTCGGCCCCGGTCGCCTCGGTCTACAACTACTACGGCGGGGGCGCCGCGCTGAACGCATCCGACCTCACGATGGAGCGGGTCCGGCTCACCGGCAACAGCGCCCGCTTCGGCGGCGCGGTCCAGAGCATCCCGTTCACCTCCTTCACCCTGCGCGACAGCCTGGTGGACGACAACGAGGCGGGTGAGGCCGGCGGGCTGCGGTTCGACTCGGTCGGCCTGGTCGAGCGGTCGACGATCACCCGCAACAGGGTCAGCAATCCGCACGACCCCACCCGCCCGGGGGAACTGGCCGGGCTGGGCGGTGGCATTGACGTCCGCGGCGTACGTACCGTCACCGTGGTCGACTCCGAGGTGACCGAGAACTACGCCGAGGACGGCGGGGGCGGTATCAACATCTCCCTGGCCTACCTGCCGGGGAGCACCGAGGACCGGTCCGGACCCGGCGCGGTGGAGCTGAAGGGTTCCGTGATCAGCGGAAACACCAGCCGGGGTGGTCCCGGCAACTGCCGGGCCGTCCGGGCGCGCATCGTCGACCTCGGCGGCACGACCGACTCCGACGGCAGCTGCGCGACCACCCGGTAGCCCACCGGGCGGCGTCGGTTGACCGGGTCTGCTGGCGCCGCCCACTGGCACCCGGTTTCGTACCGAGTGCCGGGTTTACTGACCGTGACGGCTACAGGATCGACTCAAGAGTCGACGTGATCTAGGTACGTCCTGCCGAATCAGGTACCGTCGCCTGTCACATCGTCTTTGCACCAACACTGGCTGCCTGTCACACGGGCGCCGAACCGGAGGGACACAGCGTGACTTTCCACAGCGCAGTCCGTAAGGCTGGCCTGATCGTGGCGATCGCCACCCTCGCGGTGAGCGCGGGATGCGCCAAGAAGGATGACAGTGAGGTCCAGGCCAGCGGGGTCAAGCTCGTTGAGAAGGGCAAGCTGACCGTCTGCACCCACCTGCCGTACGCGCCGTTCCAGTCCAAGGATCCCAGCGGCAAGGTGATCGGGTTCGACGTCGACGTGATGGACCTGGTCGCCAAGGAACTGGGCGTGGAACAGAAGATCGTCGATACACCGTTCGAGGGGATCAAGTCCGGCCAGGACCTGAACACCGGCAAGTGCGACGCGGCTGCCGCCGGCATGACGATCACCGAGGAACGGCAGAAGGTGATGAACTTCTCCGACCCGTACTTCGACGCGACGCAGGCGATGTTGGTCAAGACCGGCAAGCCGCTCAAGTCGCTGGACGACCTCAAGGGGAAGAAGCTGGGCGTCCAGGCGGCGACCACGGGCCGTGACTACGCCCGGAAGTTCGAGAAGGAGAAGGGCCTGCAACTCGTCGAGTTCGAGGATCTCGCCGCCCTGCAGCAGGCCCTCGCCAACGGCCAGGTGGAGGCCGCCATCAACGACCTGCCGGTCTGGACCGAGTACATCAAGGAGCACCCCGGCGGCTTCGAGGTGGCGGCCGAGTTCGACACCGGCGAGCAGTACGGGTTCTCGGTGAAGAAGGACAGCAACCCGGAACTGCTCAAGAAGATCAACGAGGTGCTGGCCAAGGCCAAGCAGGACGGCAGGTACGACGCCGTCTACGAGAAGTGGATCGGCAAGCGGCCGAACGCCTGATCGAACCCCACGACCGGAGGGTGCGCGCCTGTCGCGCGCCCTCCGCGTATTCAACCTGTGCGTAGCAAGGAGCATCGAACAGTGAAGCTGCGACGCCGCCAGCGAGAGCGGCTGTTCCTCTGGCTCCAGTACCTGGCCTTCATCGCCGTCATCGCCGCGGTGATCTTCGCCGCGGACTGGGACAGGCTCAGCGAGGCGTTCTTCCGCGTCGACATCATCGAGTCGATGTTCCCGACGATCATCACCGTCGCGCTGCGCAATACGATCCTCTACACGCTGGGTGCGTTCGCCTTCGGCCTCGTGTTCGGCACCATCCTCGCGCTGATGCGGCTGTCCCGGGTGGCGCCGTACCGCTGGGTCGCAACCGCGTACATCGAGCTGTTCCGGGGTCTGCCCGCGCTGCTGGTGCTCTTCCTCGTCGGGTACGGCATTCCGATCGCCTTCCCGGAGCGGGAGATTCCGGGCGGCGTGTTCGGTTCGATCGCGATCGGTCTCGGGTTGACCGCCGCGGCGTACATGGCCGAGACCATCCGGGCGGGCATCCAGGCCGTGCCGAAGGGGCAGATGGAGGCGGCGCGCACCCTCGGCATGTCGCACTTCACCGCGATGCGCACCATTGTCATCCCGCAGGCGTTCCGGGTCGTGATCCCGCCGCTGACGAACGAACTCATCCTGCTCACGAAGGACTCGTCGCTCGCGTACGTGCTCGGCGTGACCGCGCAGACCATCGAGGTCACCAAGTTCGGTCGGGACACGCTGAACGACCGGGTGAACGCCACCCCGCTGCTGGTGGCCGGGTTCGCCTACCTGGTCATCACGCTGCCCCTCTCCCAGGTGGTACGACGTCTCGAACTCCGCTACGCCAAGGCTCGGTGACCAACATGACGACCACCCAACCCCGCCCCGCCGTCGAGATCCGCGACCTGCACAAGTCCTTCGGTCCGCTCGAAGTGCTCAAGGGCATCGACTTCGAGGTCGGCCACGGCGAGGTGGTCTGTGTCATCGGGCCGTCCGGATCCGGCAAGTCGACGCTGCTGCGGTGCGTCAACCTGCTGGAGGAGCCGACCGCCGGCAAGATCTGGGTGAACGGGGTCGAGATGACCGACCCGGATGTCGAGATCGACTCCGTACGTCGCGGCATCGGGATGGTCTTCCAGTCGTTCAACCTCTTCCCGCACCTGACCGTGCTGAACAACCTCACCATCGCCCAGCGCCGGGTGCTCCGGCGCGGCCGCGCCGAGGCAGAGCGGATCGCGCGCAACAACCTGGAGCGGGTCGGGCTGACCGACAAGGCCGACGCGTTCCCGGCGCAACTCTCCGGCGGGCAGCAGCAGCGGGTGGCGATCGCCCGGTCGCTGTCGATGGAGCCCAAGCTGATGCTCTTCGACGAGCCGACCTCCGCGCTCGATCCGGAACTGGTCGGTGACGTGCTCACCGTCATGCGCAACCTGGCCGAGGACGGCATGACGATGATGGTGGTCACCCACGAGATGGCGTTCGCCAGGGACGTGGCCGATCGGGTCGTGTTCATGGATGGCGGCGTGGTGGTCGAGCAGGGGCGGCCGCAGGAGGTGCTCGGTGCGCCACGGCACGAACGGACCCGCTCGTTCCTCTCTCGGGTCCTCGATCCGACCCAGGTCGCGCAGCTTGGTCAGCCCGACCAGTCGCCCGAGCCGCCGGAACCGCCTCGCCTGCCGGCCGACGACCGCCACAATCTGTGACAGCCTGGGTACGCCGCCGCATTGACCCGCCCCGCGTCAGCTTCTCCTGAACGCCGCTTCGCTGCGTCGATCCCGCTGGTGGCGGATGCGATGTCCCTACCGCGGTGAGCGCGGCTGTGCGGACTGCCGCCGTCGCCGGCGTGGCCGATGCGGTGTGGCCGTGTCCTGTCCTGACGGATGCGGACGTTCAATGCGGGTGGGGTTGCCCCGTACGAGCTCGTCGTGGATGCGCCATCGGGCGGTGGTGGCGGCGCGCCGCGCTGTCTCGTCGCCGTGCTCGATGCGCTGGCGCAGCAACTGGACGGCAATGCGGCGGTTGAGGCTGAACTGCCGCTCGGTGTCGACCACGACGACAATGCCGGAGGGACGGTGGGTCGCCCGTACCGCCGTGCTGGCCTTGTTGCGGTGCTGACCGCCGGGGCCGCCGGTACGGCAGGCGACGATGTCGACATCTGCTTCCGTAAAGGTCGTGACCGGGCTGTCGACCCGGCACGGTCGGACGGTGACGTACCAGTTCTTCCGGCCGGCGTCCGCGCGGTAGGGGCTGGGGGCCTGCCAGCACAGGGTTCCGCTCCACGAGGCGGCGAACGCCTCGGCGCCGGCGCCGGAGATCTCGACCAGTGCCGACCGGTAGGTGCCGGGCCGGTCCCCGGGTACGGTCTGGACCCGATGGGTCACCAGGTTCTGCCGGGTGGCGTCGGCCGCCAGCCGGCCCAGCAGCTGGGCCAGCGCCCAGGCGCACTCCTGCGGGCCACGCCCGGCGGACATGAGCAGGTGGACGCTCATGGCCGGCCCCGCTCACGGCGGTGGTTCCGGCGGTCCGATCGGGGCGTGGACCCGATGTCGGGCGTCTTGTAGGTGACCAGGGGGACGGTGGTGGCCACGGGGGTGGCCAGGTCGTGGTCGACGAGGTCGCTGATCACCTGCTCGATGCGTTTGTAGGCAGTGGGCGCCTCCTCGAAGAGCAGTTGACGGTCCCCGCACACCACCAGCGACCCCACCGGGGTACGGCGCAGTTCCTCGACGGTGTGCTTGGCCCGGCCCCGGCGCAGGGCGTCCGCCCGGGACATCTTGCGGCCCGCGCCGTGGGCGACGGAGTGGTTGGCATCCGGGCCGGCGTGGGCGGCCACGAGGTAGGAGGGAGTGCCGCGCGTACCGGCGATGAGCACGTCGCGGCCGTCACCCGGCGCCGCGCCCTTGCGGTGCAGGTAGACCCCGTCGCGGACCTCGACCAGGTTGTGGCACTGATCGACGATCGGCTCGGTGGGTTCCGCCCCCAGGGCGTGGGCGACCCGGGCGGCCATCAGCCGCCGGTTGAGCGAACCCCAGCGTACGGCGTCGTCATGCATCGCCAGGTAGGCGGCGGCATCAGGGGTGCGGCCCGCGCCGTGGACCTCGGTGTGCGCCCGCAGGATCCGCTCGCCCAGCCCTCGGGAACCGCTGTGGACGATGAGAACGAAGTCGCCTGCGGCGAGCCCGAGACGGCTCGCGTGGCCCGGCTCGACGACGCTGTCGATCCGCGCCAGCTCGACGAAGTGGTTACCCCGGCCGACCGTTCCGAGGCCCTCGACGTGACCGGCGGGAACGTCGCCCGCCATGACGGCCCAGGCCGGGTCGTCGGCATCCCGCTCGGGGTCCAACGGGCGGTCGAGGTCGGGGAATCGGGCGGCGAGCTTCTCGGGTACGGCGCGCTTGAGCTTGATGGGAAACACGGCAATGCCGCAACCGATGTCGGAGCCCACCAGGAACGGATACAACACGGTCGACGCCATGGCGGCGCCGATGGGGGCGCCCTTGCCCGGGTGCAGGTCCGGCATGCCGGCGACGTGGATCATGCCGTCGAGGGCGGCCACCTGCTGGCACTGCGCGAGGGCATTCGACTCGATCCAGCTTGTGGGGGAGGCGAACACGGTGACGGTGGCCGGGGTGGACGGCGGCCGGGAGTGTTGCTGAGACAAGGACGCTCGCTTCTCGCGAAAGGGTACGGACGGGCGGCATGACGGCGCCGGTCGGCGCCGCGGTGGCCTGAGCAGGGGTGCTGTCCGTCAGAACGTCATGGACACCACCATCCCGGAGCCCACCGTGCGCGGCAAGCGACTTTCGACCGCGCGGGGCAGCGGGGCAGCGGCCCGGAGACCCTCCGGCACCTCCTCGCCTGACCTGATCAGCGCGCGCATCCAGCCTGCGCAGGCGTCACTCAGCCGCCGCGGGCGAACAGGGCCAGGCGTACCCGGTTGGGGCTGTTGGTCTTGGTCATCAGGCTGGTGATGTGGGTCTTCACCGTGGTGACGCCGATGTGCAGCCGGTCGGCGATCTCGGTGTTGGACAGCCCCTCGGCGACCAGGTTCAGCACGTCCTGCTCGCGCGCCGTCAGCCCCGGGGCCGGCTGCGGCGTCTCGGGGCGGGCGTGCACCGCGCGCTGGACCAGGCGTTGCAGCACCTCCTGGCTGAACGGGCTGTCGCCCACGGCGGCCCGGCGGACGCCGTCGAGCAGGTCGGCGGGGGGTGCGTCCTTGAGCAGGAACCCGCAGGCACCGGCGGTCAGGGCCGGATAGAGGTGGTCGTCGTCGCCGAAGGTGGTCAGCACCAGCACGCGGGTCGCGGGCCGGTCGGCGAGGATCCGGCTGGTCGCGGTGATCCCGTCGACGCCGGGCATGCGCAGGTCCATCACGACGACGTCGGGCACCAGCCGCGCGGCGAGGCTGATCGCGTCGCGACCGTTGTCGGCCTCGCCGACGACCTCGATGTCGGGCTGGGCGTCGCAGAGCATGCGCAGGCCCGCGCGGATGAGGTGCTGGTCGTCGACCAGCAGGACGCGGATCATGCGAGCTCCGTCTCGTGGGGTGCGGCCGAGCCGGCGCGGGGGACCGGCGGGCAGGGGGGAGCGGTCGACGCGGCGGCCGGGAGCACGGTGCGTACCCGCCAACCCGCGCCGGTCGGGCCGGCCTCCAGCCGGCCGCCGAGGACCTCGACGCGTTCGCGCATGCCGGTGATGCCGTGGCCACCGCCGGGCGGTACCGCCGCCGGCACCCGGCCGTGCCCGTCGTCGCGGACCTCCCAGTGCACGGCCCCGTCGACCACGGACACGGCCAGGCGCGCCCGCGCCGACGTGCCGACGTGTTTGGCCACGTTGGTCAGTGCCTCCTGGGTCAGCCGCAACACCGCCAGGCCCCGGACGGCGTCGAGCGCACCGACCGCCGGATCGATGTCGGCCTCCACGGTGACACCGGCCTGGCGGGCCCGGTCGACCGCCGCGCCGAGTGCCGCCGGAAGCGCCGCCGGCTCGATCGCGGTCAGCGCCGCGTCACCGCGTACCCCGTCGGGGTCGCGCAGGACCGCGACCAGCCGGCGCAGGTCCGCCAGGGCGGCGGTCCCCGTGCCGTGCACGTCGTCGAAGACCTCGCCCACCCGCGGATCCAGCTCCGTCAGCACGTGCCGGGCCACGCCCACCCGCAGCACCATCGACGCCACGTGGTGCGCGACCACGTCGTGCAGCTCGCGGGCGATGGCGCTGCGTTCGTCCGCGCGGGCGGCGCGGCTCTCCGACTCGCGCCGGCGCTGCTCGGCCGCGGCCCGCTCCTCGGCCTGCCGGCCGAGCTCCCGGGTGGTGCGGATGACCAGGCCGAGCAGCAGCGGCACGCCGACCTCCACGGTCAGCCCGAAGACGCCGGAGAGGAACCGCCGGAACGGGTCGCCGATCGAGTCGGTCAGGTCCACCGCGGCCAGCAGCCCGGCGGCCAGCCAGATGAGCCGCGGCCGGTCCGCCCGCATGGCCAGCTCCAACAGGGCCCAGCTGGCACCGACCTGGTTGATCGTGGTGTCGTCGACGACCTGGATGGCGACCGCCAGCAGCGCGGCCTGCGCCACCAGGTTGACCAGCGCCCGGCGGTGGCACACCAGCCCGACGGCGAACGCGACCAGCGCGAGGATCCACTGGGTGGTCGTCGGTGAGCGTCCGGCGTGGGCGCCGAAGACCAGGTAGCCGACGCCGCTGAGGTCGAGCAGCAGCATCCGCGCGAACGTGTCGCGCGCGTCGAAGAGCCGTCCCACCCACCCCACCGGATCAGCCTAGGCGCTGCGACTCGCGGGCCGGAACGACCGCCGGCCGGGCCCACCTCGCCCGGAGACCGAGGTAGGCGGCCAGCCCGAGCGGCCCGAGCAGGATCGTCAGCACCAGCACCGGAGCCATCACCAGCGCCGGCACCCCCCGTTCCCGACCGTCCAGCCAGGCCCACCGGCCGACGAACAGGTCGAACCCGACCATGTGCGCCCAGGCCGCCGCCGCGCCGTCGGTGCTGCCGAGCAGGTCGCGCACCCCCGGCAGGGTCGGCGCCGTCACGGCCGGCAGCACGTCGGCGAGCGCCGGGAGCACCAGCAGCGCGTAGCTCACCAGGACCGGCAGCACGATCAGCGGAGAAGAGATGATCCGGGCGGTCCCGGACCAGCGCGGCAGCAGCAGCATCAGCGCCCAGAACGGCGCGGCCAGCGCGAAGGTCAGGGTGAACAGCGTCCCGGTCATGCGGCCAGCGCCAGTTCGGAGCGGCGTCGGCGGACGAGGACCAGCGCGGCGGCGGTCGCGGCCGCGGCCGCCAAGGCCGCGGCGGCGGCCAGCGTGAGGGCGTCCGGCCGCAGCAGCGGCTGTCCGCGCAGCGCCTGCCAGGTCAACAGCATCGTGAGTACGCCGTAGGCGGCGCCCGCGACGACCACCAGCCGCACCTGGCTGCGCTCGTCCAGCCACGCCCCGAGGAACCGGCTCAGCAGGATCGCCAGGATCGGTAGCGCCTGCAGGGCGTGCAGCCCCACGAAGTGCCCGATCCGCAGGTCCCCGCCGGTGGTGCTCCAGCCGACCAGCGGGAGCCCGGGCCCGCCGTCCGGTACGCCCACGCTGTGCGCCCCGGCGATCCCCTCGGCCGCCAGGTCCTGGCCGGGCACCACCATCGGTATCGCCGCCAGCATGCCGAGCAGGGACAGGCCGAGCCCCCACCCGACCGCGTACCTGGCGACCCGGTTCGCCATCGGCTGCCGCAGGACCACGATGCCGATGACGAGGTGCGCGACGAAGAGCACCATGATCGACGCGCCCATCACCTGCCACAGTGCGGCGTTCAGCGGAGTCGTCTCGTTGTAGTGGCTGGTCGTGCCGCGCAGCACCTGCCCGACGATCACCGCCATCTCGGCCAGCGACATCGCGACGATGACCGTGCCCGCCCGCTCCGCGGTCCGGCTGCGTCGCGGCAGCAGGGAGAGCATCCAGGCGAGGGTGGTGCCGTACAGCACGAACGACACGGCGAACTTGAACGGCTTGAGCCAGATCGGGACGCCGGTGAGGACGCGGGGATCGGCGAGGATGCCGATCGCGGCGACGACGGCGAGCACCGCCATCCCCGCGACGAAGACCATCATGGGGCGGTGCCAGTGTGCCGCCCGGCGCAACGAGGTAGTCATACCTGTAGATGCTCGTGAACCGGTCGTCGGGGCGCGCCCGACCTCGGGCCCCGGTTGCGGCCGGCGGTCGGAGCCCGGTCTCCTCCCGCGGGAGGAGGCGGCGCATGGGCGCTACCCGGCGGTCGGCGCCACGCAGTAGACGTCCCCGGAGTTGACCTCGTGCGGCAGCGACCTGAGCCGCTCCGCCAGTTCCGTCGCCGACATCCACTCCCCGAAGGCCAGGGCCATGTGGTCGCCGAACGCGATGTTGAACGCATCGAAGCCGAGCGCGGTGAGGCGGGCGACGCAGCGCCGCGCCACGGTCCGCTCGATCGTGGTGAACTCGAAGGACAACGCGGGTAGCGGGCGGCTCAGCCCCGCCAGCACCGCCTCCTCGAAGCCCTCCACATCGATCTTGACGAAGGTCGGCGTGCCGTGGCGGCGGATCAGGGAGTCGAGCGTCGTGGCGGCCACCTCGACCGTGGCGTCCCACACCTCGTCCTCCCAGCCGCCGGCGCCGTGCGCCGCCTGCAGGAAGTGCGAGGACGCCGTGGTAACCGTGGGATTGCGGGAGTTGACGTGCAGGCGGACGCTGCCCTCGTCCGCTCCGCAGGCCGCCTCGACGACGACGACGTCGTCCTCCCCGGCATAGATGCGCCGGATGGCGCGCACGCACAGCTGTTGCGGCTCCACAGCCACGACGCGTGCCCCGAGGCGACGGAAGCTGCCGGTCCGGTCGCCCACGTGGGCCCCGATGTCGAAGACCACGTCGCCGGGCCGGACGAAGCGGGCGTAGAACTCGTCCATCGCCGCCTCGCGTTCCGGATCGCCGTAGTAGGACTCCAGCGACCGACGCAGCGACGACATGGCCGGATCAGCCTTGAGTGCCTCCACCGCGCGGGTACGAGCCCTCACCGGAAGACCGTAGCCCGGACCGGGCCCGGAAAGGCCGGCAATCGACAACAGTCAGGTGATCCCCGGCCGGGCGGGGGAGGCTCCGCCGGCCGCGGGGACGGGGCAGGATGGGTGGGTGGACATCGAGCCGGTCGACTGCGCCCCGGAGCAGCGGTTCCGGCGGGCGATCCTGGGGCAGCGCTGGGAGCACCTCACCTTCCTGCACTGGGCGGTCGCGCCGGAGGTGGTCGCGCCCCTGCTGCCCGCCGGCACCCGGCCGGACACGCTCGACGGGCTCAGCTACGTCGGCCTGATCGGTTTCCGGATGGTGGGGCTGGGCCTCGGCACCGGGCCGGGGGTGCCGTACTTCGGCAGCTTCTGGGAGACGAACGTCCGGCTCTACTCGGTCGACCACACCGGCCGGCGGGCCGTGGTGTTCCGTTCGCTCGACGCGTCCCGGCTGGTGCCGGTGCTGGTCGCCCGGGCGACCCTGCGACTGCCGTACCTGTGGTCGGCGATGCGGCTGGACCGCGACGGTGACCACTTCACCTACCGGTGCCGGCGGCGTTGGCCCGGACCGGTCGGAGCGACGAGCCGGATGGTGGTACGGGTGGGGGAGCCGATCGCCGACCCGACCCCGCTGGAGCACTTCGTCACCGCCCGCTGGGGGCTGCACACCCGCGCGTACGGGCGCACGCTGCACCTGCCGAACTGGCATCCCCGCTGGCCGCTGCACCGGGCCGAGCTGCTGCGCCTGGACGACGAACTGGTCGCCGCCGCCGGGTTGCCGCCGCCGGCGGGACCGCCGGCCAGCGTGCTGTATTCGCCCGGCGTTCCGGTCCGGTTCGGCCCGCCGGTCACCCTGCCCGAGACCCGGTGACCGCGACGCCCGTCGCTCGGGGAGGTGGGACGGGACGCCGCGCCGCCGTCATCTGGTGGCGGTGGCCGACAGGATGGGCAGGCGGGCCAGGACGTTGGCGGTCGCGACCCGCACCGGATCGGGGTTGGCCCAGCTCCAGTTCGGGTGGGCCCGGTTGGTGAGGAGCACGAAGACGGTCCGGCGGGCGGGGCTCACCAGCAGCGACGTGCCGGTGAAGCCGGTGTGCCCGAAGGTGGTGGGGGCGCTGAGCCGACCCATGAACCACGGCTGGTGCAGCACCACGCCGAGCCCGTGGTCGGCGGTCCGGTTCGGGCGTTCCGGGTCGACGGCGGGCAGCCCGGCGTTGGCGTTGGTCAGCATCCGGCGGACGGTGCTCTCGGCCAGGATCCGCTGGCCGCCGTACGTGCCGCCGTCGAGCAGCAACTGGCCGATGACGGCGACCTCCTCGGCGGTGCTGAAGATGCCGGCGTGCCCGGCGATGCCGCCCAGGTGGTTGGCCACGTCGTCGTGCACCACGCCCCGGAGCAGCCCCCGCGAGGAGCGCGCGTCGGTGGCCACCAGCCGGATGGCCCGGTCGGTGGCGCTGAGCCAGGTGTTCGGGTTGAAGCCGGTCCAGCGCAGGCCGAGCGGGTCGGTCAACTCGGTCTTCAGCGCCTGGTCGAGCCGTTGGCCGGTGACCTTCTCCACCAGCCTGCCCACGACCATCAGCCCCACGCTCGAATAGCGGAACACCCGGCCCGGGATCGCCCCGCTGACCAGCGGGGTGGCCAGGACGGCCTGCCACTTCTCGGCCAGCGTGGCGTAGCCGGTCACCGTGGCACCCACGGGGAGCCCGCTGGTGTGCGCGAGCAGCATCGCCACCGTGACGGCCGACTTGCCGGCACCGGTGAACTCCGGCAGGTAGCTCACCACCGGCGCGTCGAGGTCGAGTCGGCCCTTGTCGACCTGCCGCAGGGCGAGGATGGACGTGTAGACCTTGGTGATCGAGGCGAGGTCGAAGATGGAGTCGGTGCGCATCCGGACCCGCTCGCCGGCGGGCAGGAGGACCGGCCCGGCACCGAAGCGCAGGGCCTCGCCGACGGCCGTCTCGGCGTACGGCTGCCCACCGTTGAGCGCGAGCGCGACCGCCCCGGCGTACATCGGGTGGGCGGGGTTCAGGCTGGTCGGCTTCAGGTGGCCGGTGAGGACGGTGGTCAGCCGCCGGCTGACCGGGGAGGTGCGGACGACCGGCCCGGTGACCGCGGCGGCGCCCTGGCCCGGGGCCGACGCGCCCGGCGTCCGCCACGAGCCGGCGTGGCCCGTGGGCGGTGCCGCCCGGCAGCCGGTGAGCGCCGCGGTGGCGGCGGAGAGCCCGAGTCCGAGCAGCGAGCGACGGTCGACCGGCATGGCTGGATCATGCCAGGCCGGCGGGTGCGGAGACACCGTCGTCCGCAACCGCCTGACGGTAGTGGAGCAGCTACGGACGCAGGACCGGCCGGTTAGCCGACCCGGCATCGACCGAGCGCGAGACGCCTAGACCCAGACCGACCCCCTTCGGGAGCAGTTTGTCCAGGACGATGTCGCCGATGTGCGGGATGAGGTGCACGCGGACGTGGGATTCGTAGCCGCGGCGGGTGTTGTCGTCGACGGTGAGCCGCTGCAGCCAGGAGGAACCGGGCGGTCGACGGCATCGGCACGTTCGTCTTCCAGGATGGGCTGATCCGCTTGCAGACCGTGCGCTACACCCTCCTACCGAAAGACTGACCTCTACTTTGGATCCCTGTCCTGAGAACCCGGGGCACCTCAGCCAGGCTGAGCAGGGCTTGGCAGACGTCAGCTCTGCGTTCGTAACGGGCCGATTGAAGCAGTCCGCCCAGCCGGGTCAGCGGCGGTTTGAGGATGGGTAGCTGCTACCGTGGGCGGCCGAGGGCGTCTATCCGCCCCCATCGTCCAGGAATGTCGAGAAGTTCGAGCCGGCCGATCAGCTTCGGCAACGCGGGCCGGATAATCAGATGATCAGCGTGCGGTTCAAGGCCGAGAATGACGCGCAGCAGCAGCAGCGGGGCGCCTGATGACAACGCCCGAGGACTGCAGGCGGCCGGATACTCGACCGGGTACTCCGTCAGCGCTCGGTCATAACCGGCGAACGCCTCCGGTAGCCGCCCGTCGAAGAACTCGGCCGCCTCGATCATCGCCCCAGCGATCCGCCCCGCCTCTTCCGAAAGGCCGCAACGGCGCAATCCCCAGGCGATGAACGAGTTGTCGAAGGGCCACACCGTACCCACGTGACGGCCGACCGGATTGTACCGCCCCGCATCCGCGGCCAGGGTCCGCACGCCCCAACCAGAGAACAACTTCGGGCCGAGCAAATGCTCGGCGACCTTACCGACCCGGGACTCATCGACGATTCCGCTCCAGAGCAGATGGCCCATGTTCGACGTGAGTGCGTCGACCGGTCTGCCCTCGGCGTCGAGGGCGAGGGCATAGTACTGCCGATCCTCAATCCAGAAGTCCCGGTTGAACCGCTCCTTGAGGTCGGCGGCCTCTCGCTCCAGCCGGTCGGCATACGCTGGGTCACCCCAGAACCGTCGGGCCAGCCGGGCACCGCGGAGCTTGGCGTCGTACGCGTAACCCTGCAACTCGCAGGTCGCTCGCGGGAATCCCGGCAGCTGGCCATCGTTGTAGGAGATCGAATCCCAGGAGTCCTTCCAGCCCTGATTTTCCAGGCCGCTCTGCTCGTTGCGGCGCTGATACCAGACGTAACCATTGCCCATGATGTCGGCGTACGTGTCGAGCCAGGCGAGCGCGGCACGTGCCTCGTATTCGAGCTCGTGCACCACGGCGTCGTCACCGGTCCAGCGCTCGTACTCGTCGAGCAATATCACGTAGAGCGGGGTGGAGTCGGCGCTGCCGAAGTATGCCGTGTGCGGCTGCTCCTCGAACACGGCCGACTCTCCGTAGCGGAACTCGTGCAGGATTTTCCCCGGCTCCTCCTCGCGGAAATCGTCCAGCCGGCTGCCCTGTGGAACTGCCAACGCGAACAGCGTCGCCTCGGCGAGCTCCGGCAGGAACGGCAGCGCCTGCAGGCTGGTGAGGATGCTGTCCCGACCGAGGACCGTCATGAACCACGGCAGGCCGGCCGCCATCAGGGTCCGGATCCGCCCGCCGGAGACCAGCGGTGTATAGCGCAGCGAGGCGAGATCGATGATGCTCCTTCGGTACGTCCTCAACAGTGGCTCGAAGTCGCACACCAGAGTCGGTGCCTGGTCCAGCCAGTGCTGCAGATCCTCCTGCAGCTTCCGCTTTGCCCGGCTGATGGGTTGGCCACGCAAGCTCAGGCGAACCTCCTGCCCATCCGGGCCTAGCGTCGCCACACGCAGTTGGGTGACCCACTTCCCATGCGGTTCGAGTCGGATGGCAAAGGTCAGCCCATTCTCATCGATCTCTGCCGACGCACTGGACGAGATCACCGTCTCTCGGCGGAACGTCTCCCGGTCGTAGCTCAGCCGCAGGCACCCGTCGTCGATACGCGCGAAATACCTGCCTTTCTTTTGTCGCATGTCCTTGATCTCGAACAGATCGGCGAAATCGCTGCCAACCTCCAAGCGGACAGTGAGATCGACGAACTTGTTTTCGTGATTGAGAACCGTCAGCTCCTCGTCAAAACCTGCGCCAACCGAACGCTGACGGATCACTGTCACCTTCGCGTCGATGTAGTGGGTCGGGGCGCCCGGAACGAGATAGAACCGCGTCTCGAAATACTGAAGATCATTGACAGCGAGTGCCGTCAGTCGCTCGCCATTGATACTTAGATGCCATCTCGACAAGAACCTGGTGTCGAACGAGAACAACCCGGTGGGCAGCGACGGCGACGCATCAATGTCGCCATTGCCGTCGCTGATCACGAAAGTATTGCCATCCAGGATACTGACCAAGTCGCTCATCGTGCCAGGCTCCCGCGCCCGCCGGCCAGATTTCGTGGGTCACGTGCCCCAACAGGCCCTGGAAAGAGCCGTTCGAAGGCGCGGAACAGGTCCGTCCTTCCCGCGATGTAAATCCGGTATCCCAACCACGCCACGATCGCATTCCCCTCGCCCGTGACAAAGCGGCAGAACAATGTCTTGTCAGCGCGGATGAGACAGTCGGCGTCACGCTTCTCCCGCGATATGTCCATGTCGCCATCTTTGATGTCGACGAACCAATATTCAATCCGCCCGTCCGCAACCAGATCGCAGCGGATAGTGCCCGTGATCTTCCTAACCGCCGTGTCATGCCGCAGGGTGAGCGCGGTGAAGAACTCCGCAATCGGGTCTGCCATCCGCCATCCCCTCCGCCCGCCTCGATCCGATAACCGTTAGTCAAAATCACCTCACCAACGGTAGCGTGGATCACTCGCAGCGGGTGAGAATCGGGCAGGACCAGTGCCGATGATTGTCGGCACGCAGGATGCGATAGAGGGTGGAGATCGAGGCCAGGCAGGCGGCTTCACCGAGCAGCGTCGCAAATGCCTCGGTCACGGTGGTGTCGACGAGCCGGTCGCGGTCGAGCACCGCCAGGACGTGGGCGCGTTCGGTGTCGTTCGCCGCCCCCGCCGCCCCCGTCAGCCGCGCCTACTACGAGCCGTAGCGACCCTGCTCAGCGGCTGACAGTCAGTGACGGTGGCATGGTACGACGTATCTGTCTTGTCGTAGTGGGTAGCGAAGCTGCGGCAGTGCTTGAGGCGGTTGAAGCAGTGCTCGACGACGTTGCGGTACTTGTAGAGCTGCTTGTCGAACGTCGGCGGCCGCCTCCTCGGCTGCCACGCCCTACATCATCCGACACCAAGATCCTTTGACGACACCGCCTAGGCCGGTGGCTCGTCGGCGGTCTGTTCGTGCCAGCGGGCGCGCCAGGCGGCCTCGTGCTTCTCGTAGCTCGTCCGCTCGTCGAGGGCGGCCTGCCGCAGGGCTCGCCGGGCGTCCGCCATCACCACCACCTCGACGGCCACCAACGCCACGCAGAGCGCGGTAAGCAGGGCGAAGGCGGCCAACCCCGGCAGGTGCGTCGCGACCGGGATGGCTGCGGTGAGCGCGAGCACGGTGCCGACCCGGCTCCAGGACAGGGTGTGCAGGGTGCGCAGCTGGAACAGCATGTCCGCGCACAGGTAGCAGATCACCCCGCCGAACAGCAGCGGTACGCCGGGACCGTGCGCCGGCTCGGCGAGGCTGATCGACGGGTCGGCGATCTGCCGCACGATCTCCTCGGCCCCCAGGGCGAACAGGATCACCCCAGCGATCATCACCAGGTGCAGATAGGCGTACGCGTCGCGGGCCATCGACACCCGGGCCTGCCCCTGCGCGACGTGCTGCGCGATCCGGGCGGCCGGTGCGACCACGTCGTAGTGCGTCCACCACAGGGCGGCGGTGAAGACGATGCCCAGCACGGCCGCGGTGATCGCCGGCCAGGTGACCGGCTGGCCGAGGAGGTTGCCGCCGACGCCGACGGAGATGATCGACTCGCCCAGCGCGATGATCAGGATGAGGTCGTAGCGCTCGGTCCAGTGTTCGGCGGAGGTGACCATCCAGCCCCACGCCCCGGCGACCAGTCCGGCGCTGTACTGCAACAGGACGACGCTGACCCACAGCCCGTCCCGGACCAGCCCGGCCACGCCCGCGTCCTCGATCCGCGGCGGGATCAGCGCGGCGCTCAGCAGAAGCAGGGTGCTGGCCACCAGCTCCGGGGAGTACTTCAACAGCAGTCGCCGCTCGCCCGGCCGCTCCTTGGCGACGTGCCAGTACAGCAGCAGGTGCACCCCGCGGAACACCACGTAACTGATCGCCACCACCATCGGCCCGGCGGCCGTCTGTTTCGGGTGGTCGAACGCCTGCGGCAGCGACAACGCGAGGCAGAACACCGCCGCCATCCCGGCGACCATCAGCACCGGAACGAAGCCTTCGCCCAACCGGACCCGGGTGGCCACCACGCTGTGCACCACCCAGCACCACCACAGCACGGCCAGCACGAGCATGGCGTGCAGTAGTTGCCGGCCGGTGATGTTGGCGGCGGTGGCCCGGGTAATGATGAAGAAGGAGAAGACGAAGACCAGGTCGAAGAAGACCTCGAACCGGTCCACCCGGGCGCCCGGCGCGATCCCGACGGCCGGCCCCAGCCGCCCGCGCCACCGGTTTCCCACCAACCCACTGTGCCAGCCGAGGACCGGCCGGGGCCGAATTACAGTCGGATTACAGTCGGCCCTTTCGCCCGATCGCTACTCGCACCTGTCCTCGGAGCCCCGGCCGTACGGTTCGCAGCAGTCGACGCGGTGTCGGTACACCCGCAGGTCACGCCCGTGCCGGTGGGCCCGCTCCGAGGTGATCTCGTACAGGCAGGCCTGCCAGAGGACGGTCTCCCCGCCGCCGGGGACGACCTGGCCGTCACCCGGCCCGCCGCGCAGCAGCACCTCCATTCGATCGACGCTACGTGCTGTCCGGGCCGGGAGCGGTCGGTACGACCGTGCTGCCCGCCGGCGGCAGCTAGGTGACCGATGCCGTGGGACCGGTCGATGCCGGTCCCGATCAGGGTCCGACTTCCGCCCGGGTATGGACCTGGCCGTCCTCCACCCCCCATACTTAGGCGGATGGCTAAGTATTCCGGCGAAGGTGGCGGCGCGGGCGACGCGTCGCTGGACGACGTGTTCCACGCGTTGTCGGACCCCACCCGCCGGCGCGTGGTCGAACTCCTGGGCCGGGGCCCCGCCACGACCAGCGACCTCGCGCGTCCGTTCGGGATGGCACTGCCGTCGTTCACCCAGCATCTGAGTGTTCTCGAGCGCTCGGGCCTGGTGACCTCGGAGAAGAAGGGGCGGGTGCGGACCTACCGCCTGGCGCCCCGGTCGCTGGAGCGGGCCGACAGTTGGCTCGCCGCGCAACGTGCGCTCTGGACCCGCCGCCTCGATCAACTCGATTCGCTTCTCTACGACCTGAAGGAGCAGCAGACATGACCGCCTACACCATGAACCCCGACCTCGACCTGGTCCTGGAGCGCACCGTCGACGTCGCCCCGGAACTGGTCTGGAAGGCCTGGACCACGCCCGAGCTGATCGTGCGGTGGTTCGCCCCGAAGCCCTGGTCGACCTCGTCCTGCGAGATCGACCTGCAGCCCGGTGGCCGGTTCCACACCGTCATGCGCTCGCCGGAGGGTGAGGAGTTCCCCAACGACGGCTGCATCCTGGTGGTCGAGGAGGGCTCCACCCTGGTGTTCACCTCCGCCCTGGGCCCGGGGTTCCGCCCGCAGGTCGCCGAGGACGGCTTCCCGTTCACCGCGGTGGTCCGCATCGCGCCGGACGGCGCCGGTACGAGGTACACCGCCACGGCGATCCACGCCGACGCCTCGGCCCGCAAGCAGCACGAGGACATGGGCTTCGCCGAGGGCTGGGGCGCGGCGCTCGACCAACTGGTGGACGTCGTCAAGTCCCTCTGACCCGCGAGCGGGCCCCACATCCGAGCGGACCGGCTGGGGCGGTCGACGTCGGGCGCTCGCCCAAAGGCGGCGGCGGCCAGGGGTCGGCCGCCGCCGCCGGATCGCCCGGGAGGCCGCCGTCAGCCGCGATGCCACTTCTGGTTCGCGCCGCCGGTGCACTCCCAGAGCTGGAGCACCGCGTCGTTGTTCGGGTTCCAGCCGGCGATGTCCACGCACTTGTTCGCCTGCGGGTTGACCAGGTCACCCGCCGCACTGAGCACGAACTGCTGGGCCGGGTTGCCGGAGCAGGTCGCGATCTGGATGGCGGCGCCGTTGGCGGTGGAACCCCAGGCGACGTCCATGCACTTGTTGTTCAGGGTGCGCAGGGTGCCGTTGACGAACTCCCAGCGCTGGTTGGTGCCGCCGTGGCAGTCCCAGACGATGAGCCGCTGGCCGTCGGCGAAGTTCCAGTTGGGCACGTCGACGCACTTCTGGTGCCAGTTGCTGACCACCAGGTCGCCGGTGGCCGGCGGAGTGGTCGGCGGCGGTCCGGTCGGGCCGCCGGCGCCGAACGGCGTCAGGGTGATGGCGGCCGAACGCGGATCGCCGCTGTGCACCAGCGATTCGAAGCCGCCGACGTCGTCGTAGGCGAAGCCGTACGCCTTACCGTCGGCCATGTTGGCGTGGATGATGCGGGAGTAGTGGTTCGGGGCGCTGTTCCGGTAGAAGGTGGTGGCGTCGAGCCGCGGCTCGGTGTCGAACTGGCCGAGGGTGCCGCGGTTGAGCGCGGTGCAGAGGGTGCGCTTGATCTCCGGCTCGATGAACGGCGGGGTGTTCGGGGCGTTGAAGACCCCGTCGCAGCCCCACACGTTGCCGGTCGTCGGCCTGGCGACCGTCGCCACCTGGGCGCCGGACGAGTCGGTGAAGACCATGGTGCTGCCGACGGTGCGGCCGAAGAACCGGCGGTTCGGCTCGTTGGTGCGCGGCACGACCGTGAGGGTACGGCTGGTGTACGCGTTCCACGCCGAGCTGATGTACGAGTCGAGGTAGGCGGGGTCCATCAGGCCGGCGTCCATGGCCTTGCCGGGCGCGAGGACGCGCAGCACGGTGCCGTCGGCGCGGGTGACGACCGACCGGGCGAAGGCCGGCTGCGCCTTGACCGCGTTGATGACGTTGTTCCGGCCGTTGTTCAGCAGCTCGCCGGTCTTCGTGGTGACGCCGCTGCCGCTGGTGACGGAGACGGCGTGCGGCACGGCGAACTGGTCCACCTGCGAGCTGTTCAACCAGAGGCCGGCGTCGTTGTAGGTGAACTCGGACCAGTCGAACAGGACGTCCCGGTTCGGGTCGCCGGCGGCCCAGGGCGCGGGCTGGACGACCCCGTCCGGGGTGAGGCGGAAGTCGAGCTTGCGGCCGAACGAGAAGTACATGCGCCCGGAGATGAAGCGCGGGAACCGGACGGTGACGCTGCCGCCGTTGGGCGGGCCGGCGATCGACACGTCCGGCGCCGGGGTCGGTGGGATGCCGCCGGCGGGCCAGCGGGTGAAGGCGCCGGCGGCGTTGACGTAGCCGAGGCCGCCGCCGGGGCGGATGTCGGTGCCGAGGATGTAGAGGTGGACCGCCTCGCTGCGGCCGGTGTTGTTGGTGACGGTGACGGGGAGCAGGTCGGGGCCGACGGCGAGCGCCCGGGTCTGGGTGGCGGTGAGGGCGACGGGTACGGCGAGCACGAGCGCGGCCAGAGCGCCGATGGCGGCGGCGAGTCGTGCCCGGCGCGAGCGTCTGTTGGTCACGGGAAACTCCTCGATGGTGGGGACGGGCACCATCTCGTCGACCCGGGTCGCGGCCGGCCGACGAAGGGCGTGGGGGATTGGGGGTACGTCGCGGTGCGGGGTCTAGGCGCGCGACCACTTCTGGTTGGCGGCGCCGGTGCAGTCCCACAGTTGGAGCTTGCCGCCGTTGGTGGTGACCCGGTCGCGTACGTCGACGCAGCGGTTGGCGCTGAGGTTGACCAGGTCACCCGTGGCGGTGAGGGTGAAGCGTTGGGCCGGGTTTCCGTTGCAGCTCACCAGGTTGACCTCGGTGCCGTTGGCGGTGCCGGCCCAGGCCGGGTCCATGCACTTGCCCATGGCGCGCAGGGTGCCGTCGGCGGCGAAGGTCCACGCCTGCGCGGCGGTGGTGTTGCAGTCCCAGATCTGCAGCTTGGCCCCGTCGACCGGGTTCGCGCCGGGGATGTCGATGCACCGGCCGCTCGCCGCGCCCCGGATCCGGGTGGTCCCCGGCGCGGGCTCGCCGCCACCGGAGGTGTAGCCGGAGACCCGGACGTAGTCCACCAGCATCTGCTGCGGGAACTGGGTCGACGCGTCCGGGTAGCCCGGCCAGTTGCCGCCGACCGCGACGTTCAGGATCATGAAGAACGGGTGGTCGAACACCCAGCGGTTGCCGCCGAGCCGGGCGGGGTCGACGCGGTGGTACTCGACGCCGTCGAGGTACCAGACGATGGAGTTCGGCTCCCAGTCCACCCGGTAGGTGTGGAAGGCGTCGGCGAGCGGCGCGGCGAGGGTCCGGCTGCCGGTGATCCCGCCCGCGCCGGAGTAGCCCGGGCCGTGGATGGTGCCGTAGACGGTGTTCGGCTCCCGGCCGATGTTCTCCATGATGTCGATCTCGCCGGCGTTCGGCCAGCCGACGCTGCCCATGTCGTTGCCGAGCATCCAGAACGCCGGCCAGATGCCCTGCCCTCGGGGGATCTTGATGCGGGCCTCGAAGCGGCCGTACGCCTGCGTGAAGGTGGCGGCGGTGAGCAGCCGGGCCGAGGTGTACTCGCACCGGCCGTAGTGGCACTGGTAGTTGGCCGGGTTCTCCCGGCGTGCGGTGATGACCAGGTTGCCCTGACCGTCGTGTACCGCGTTGCTGGTGCTGTTGGTGTAGTACTGCCGTTCGTTGTTGCCCCAGCCGCTGCCGCCGATGTCGAAGCGCCACCTGCTCTGGTCGACCGGGGTGCCGGCCCCGGCGTTGAATTCGTCCTGCCAGGTGATTCCGCCGATCGCGGCCTCGGCGGGGCGGGAGTCGACCGGTACGGCGAGGGCCACCGTGGCCGCGACGAGCGCGGCGCCGGCGAGGGCGAGCGCGCGGGGCCGGCGGCGGGCGCGGATGGGGAACATGGGACCTCCTGCGGGACGGGCGCGAACCTGTCGCGGGTTCGACGGGGGGAGAAGCGACCGGCACGGCGGCGGGATCGGTGGGGTGTCGGTGTCCGCCGGGCCGGGGGAGCGGTGGTGTCAGCCGCGACGCCACTTCTGGTTGGCGGTGCCCGCGCAGTCCCACAGTTGGAGGCGGGCGCCGTCGGAGTTGTTCCAGTCGGTGATGTCGACGCACTTGTTGGCCTGGGGGTTGACCAGGTCGCCGGCGGCGGAGAGGACGAACTGCTGGGCGGGGTTGCCGCTGCAGTTGGCGATCTGGATGGTGGCGCCGTTGGCGGTGGAGCCCCAGGCCACGTCCATGCACTTGTTGTTCTGGGTCCGCAGCGTCCCGCCGGTGAAGGCCCAGGCCTGGGCGCTGGTGCCGTTGCAGGTCCAGGTCTGCAGGGGTACGCCGTCGGAGAAGTTGGAGTTCGGTACGTCGATGCAGCGGTTGTTCCAGTTGCTGACGATCCGTTGCCCGCCGCCGGTGGTGACGAGCGACAGCCCGTAGACCCCGAGGATCTCGTTCACCGGCTGGAACCAGGTGGTGCCGCCGGAGGAGCAGTTTCCGGAGCCGCCGGAGGTCACCCCCTGGGCCTGGTTGCCCGAGATCCACGCGCCGCCCGAGTCGCCGCCCTCGGCGCAGGCGTTGCTGCGGCTCAGCCCCGACACGGCTCCCTGCGGGTAGACGACGGTCTCGTTGCGGCCGAGGATGGTGCCGCAGCGCCAGCCGGTGGTGCGCCCGGAGCGGCACACCGAGCTGCCGATGGCCGCGTCCTGCGACCCGGCCACGGTCACGTTGCCGCCGGAGTAGCTGTTGACCCACGGCTGCGGTGTCCAGGAACTGTTGGTGCGCACCCAGGCGTAGTCGTCGCCGGGGAACGACGAGCCGGCGAACGTGCCCTGCGAGACGTTGTTGAAGCCGAGGGTCGGGCTGCCGACGCGTCCACAGTGGCCGGCCGTGACGAAGCCGCCGACGACCGCGAAGCCGACCGAGCACAGGGTGTTGCCGTTGATGACGTACTGGTCGCCGCCGCGGATGTCGTAGAGCGGGCGCGGGGCGCCCGGCGAGGTGACCACCCGGACGGCCCCGGCGGGAACGCCGCTGGCCCGGACATACGCGGTGGCCGCGGCGGTGGCGCCGGGTCGGGCCGTCACAACGACGCTGTTGCTGACCACGTCGACGTGCCAGCCGTGGAGGTCCCGGGCGTCCGCCCTGGCGCGTCGCCTGTCCAGGGCCCGTTTGACCGCGTCGAGCGTCCTCTCGCTACGGCCGGCGACGGTGACGTCGGCGCCCTCGGCGCGGACCCCCGGGGCGAGCGCGGGATCGGTGACGGCCACGGTGAGGCGGTTGCCGTCGGTGGGCAGCCACGCGCCGGCGAAGGCGGGGCCGAGCTTCGCGCGCAGCCGCCGCTCGACCGCCGGGGCGGCGGCCTCGGTGCGCAGGCGGTCGCCCACCTGCGCGGCGGTGAGGCCCAGGTCGCGGCGCATCGCGTCGACCAGGCCCGGAGGGAGGTCCGCCGGGGCGGCGGGGTGGGTGGCGGCGGTGGTGGCCGGCGGGCCGGCGACGCCCGCCGCCGGCGCCGCGCCGACGAGCAGGAGAGCGACGGCGAACGAGCCGAGCACGCGCGGGTGTGGGGACATGGGGGTCCTCCCGGGGTACGGCGAGGGTGGCGGGCGGAGCGGGTGAGAGAGCGCTCTCGCGATGAAGTTTGTCGATGGTTAACCAATCTGTCAAGAAGGTTGCCTATTGTGCGCTCCGGACCCGCCCGAGCCCGCCCGGTCAGCCGGCCCGGCGATGGCCGGCCGGCGGCGTCACGCGCCGACGGTGTCGGTGGACAGCAGTCCGTGGCCGGGCCGGTCGCCGCCGCGGCGCTGCTGCTTCACCCGGTAGAGGCGCCGGTCGGCCACGTGCAGCAGGGTCTCCAGCGTGTCCCCGTCGCGCGGGGCGGTGGCCGCGCCGATGCTGACGCCGGTGTGAAGGCGCACCGCCGCCTCGATCCGGGCCGCCACCGTCCGTGCCGTCGCCTCGTCGGCGTCGCTGAGGACGACCACGAACTCGTCGCCGCCGACCCGGGCGACGGCGTCCTCGGGGCGCAGCACCTCTCGCGTCGCCGCCACCGTCCGCTTCAGCAGCTCGTCGCCGGCGGCGTGCCCGAGACGGTCGTTGACGCTCTTGAAATCGTCGAGATCCAGACAGAGCATGGCCGGGCCGGCGCGACCGCACCTGCGGAACAGGTGTTGGGTGAAGTCCGCCAGGCCGCGCCGGTTCAGGGCGCCGGTCAACGGGTCCAGCGCCGCCAGGGCGCGCAGCTGGGACCGCTGCCGCGCCAGCTTCCGGGTCTGCGCGCCGCAGACCGAGATCAGGACCAGCATGCCCGCCATGTAGAGGAAGACGTGGCCGGGCCGTGGCGGTTGCCCGAGGGCGGCCACGGCGAGGTACGACGCGAGCAGGAGCGCCTCCAGCGCCATCATCAGCCGCAGGTGCGGGGTGTAGGTGGCCACGAACACCGTGGTGGTCACGAACCCCAGGGCGGCCGGTGAGGCGGCCCCGCCGTCGCAGTACGCGCCGAGCGCCGCCATGGCGATGGTGACCAGCAGGATGGTGAACGAGACCCGGTAGCCGGCGGCCTTCGTGGTCACCGTCCGTGCCGCCCAGATGCCGACGGCGCCGGACGCCATCCCGCAGCTGTAGGCGGCGAGCATCAGGGGCCGATGCGGCTCGCCGGGCGTCATCAGGCAGTAGAGGACGGCGATGCCGTGCGAGACCACGTGCAACGCCGCGGTGAGCAGCATCCTTCGCCGGCGCTCGTTCACTCCGCCCACCGCACCCTGACGACGGCTGCTGAGGAGGCAGCAGCACGAACGGTCGGGGTGGCCATGTCGGTGGTACGTGTCGAGGCCGCTACGCGGAGGGGCCCTGCCACGCCGCCATTCAATGATGTGCGTTACATCACCGTCAATACCCGAAACGGCGCATCTGCCCTGGCCAGCGCGCGGGTGGCCGAATTCGGCCGGCCGCCGCACTGTGCGTGCCCGTCCCGCTGCGCCCCGCGTTGGCCGGTCACGGGGGATGACAGCCATCCGCCGGCGTGCCACCATACCGACCAGTCGGTATTTCATCCCGAGGGGGCCCGCGATGCCGGGAACGACCGCGACGCGTACCGCGTACCGCACCTGTCCGCTCTGCGAGGCGACCTGCGGGCTGACCCTGACCATCGCCGACGACCGGGTGACGCACGCCCGGGGCGACCGCGAACACGTCTTCAGCCACGGCTTCGTCTGCCCGAAGGGGGCCGCGTTCCCGCAGCTCCTCGCCGACCCGGACCGCCTGCGCCGACCGCTGCTGCGGGTCGACGGCACGCTGCGCGAGGTGGGCTGGGACGAGGCGTTCGCCGCCGTCGAGGCCGGCCTGACCGCCGCCCGGGCCGGCGGCCGCGACGCGGTCGCCGCCTACCTCGGCAACCCCACCGTGCACACGATGGCCGGGGGGCTCTACGCCGGCCCGCTCCTGCGAGCGCTCAGCACCCGCAACGTCTTCACCGCCAGCACCGTCGACCAGATGCCCAAGCACGTCTCCTCCGGCTACCTGTACGGCGACCCCAACACCATCCCGGTACCCGATCTCGACCGCACCGACCTGCTGGTGCTGCTCGGCGCCAACCCCTGGGAGTCCAACGGCAGCCTCTGCACCGCGCCCGACTTCCCGGGCCGGCTGCGGGCGTTGCAGGCGCGCGGCGGCCGGTTCCTGGTCGTCGACCCCCGGCGCACCCGCACCGCGGCGGCCGCCGACGAGCACCTGCCCATCCGGCCCGGCACCGACGCGCTGCTGCTCTTCGCCCTCGTGCACACGCTCTTCGACGAGAACCTGGTCCGGCTCGGCCGGCTGGCGGAACACGTCACCGGCCTGGACGACGTCCGGGAACTGGCCACCGCGTTCGCGCCCGAGCGGGTGGCCGACCGGTGCGCGGTGCCCGCGCCGCGCATCCGGCAGCTCGCCCGGGAACTGGCGGCCGCCCCCACCGCCGCCGTCTACGGACGCGTCGGCACCTGCACGGTCGCGTTCGGCACGCTGACCAGCTGGCTGGTCGACGTGGTCAACGTGCTGACCGGCAACCTGGACCGGCCCGGCGGGGCGATGTTCCCGCTCGCCGCCCACCAGCGAACCCGGGCCGCCGGCCCCGGCAAGGGGTTCCGCACCGGGCGCTGGGCCAGCCGGGTGCGGGGCCTGCCCGAGGTCAAGGGCGAACTGCCGGTCGCCACCCTCGCCGACGAGATCGAGACGCCGGGGGAGGGCCGGATCCGGGCGTTGATCACCGTCGCCGGTAACCCGGTGCTCTCCACCGCCAACAGCGAGCGGCTGGACCGCGCGCTTGCCTCGCTCGACTTCATGGTCAGCGTCGACCCGTACCTGAACGAGACCACCCGGCACGCGGACGTGGTGCTGCCGCCACCCGACCCCGCCCGCGCCGGCCACTACGACTTCGCGTTCCTCACCCTGGCCGTGCGCAACGTCGCGAGCTACTCGCCGCCCGTCCTGCCGCTGGCACCCGACAGCCTCGACGAGTGCGACATCCTGGCCCGGCTCACGCTGATCGCCGCCGGGCAGGGCGCCGGCGCCGACCCGGCGGGGCTGCACGAACAGCTGCTCGGCCAGGTGCTCGCCGACGCCGCCGAGGCACTGGACCGGCCCGCGGAGGAGTTGCGGGCGCTGGTCGCCGGGGACCGGCCGGCCGAACGCCTGCTCGACGCGCGGCTGCGGCTCGGCGCGTACGGCGACCGGTTCGGGCAGCGACCGGACGGGCTGTCCCTGACCCGGCTGCTGGAGCACCCGCACGGCGTCGACCTCGGGGCCTTGCGACCGAGGTTGCCGGAGGTGCTGCGCACCCCGAGCGGCACCGTCGAGCTGTGCCCGCCGCCGATCGCCGCCGACGTGGCCCGGCTGCGCGCCGCCCGCGACGCGCCCCCGGAGGGCTTCGTCCTGGTCGGGCGCCGGCACCTGCGGTCCAACAACAGCTGGATGCACAACGTGCCGGCGTTGGTGAAGGGCCGCGACCGCTGCACGTTGCAGGTGCACCCGGAGGACGCGGCGAAGCTCGGGCTGGCCGCCGGGGAGGACGCCCGCGTCACCTCGCGGGTCGGCTCGCTCGTGGTGGCCGTGGAGGTCACTCCCGACACCATGCCGGGCGTGGTCAGCCTGCCACACGGGTGGGGCCACGACGTGCCCGGCACCCGGCAGGCGGTGGCCCGCGCCCACGCCGGCGTCAACAGCAACGTGCTCACCGACGAGACGGCCGTCGACCCGCTCTCCGGAAACGTCGTGCTCAACGGCATCCCGGTGCGCGTCCAGCCGGCCTGATCGGCGGCGCCTTGCGTACGCTGGCGCACCGGGCCGGCGGGCGGCCCGGAAGGGCGGGGGCACCGGTGGGTCGGACGGGCGACGGGGAGGCGCTGCCGCAGCGGCTGCTGGCGGTCGCCACCAGGCTGTTCGCGGAGAAGGGCTTCGAGAAGACCTCGGTCCAGGAGATCGTCGAGGCCGCCGGGGTCACCAAGGGCGCGATGTACCACTACTTCGCCGCCAAGGACGACCTGCTCCAGGAGATCTACCAGCGGCTGCTGCGCATGCAGCGCGAGCGCCTGGAGGCCATCATGGCCCGCGACCAGCCGGTGGCGCTGCGGCTGCGGGCGGCCGCCGCCGACGTGGTGGTCACCGCGATCGCCAACCTGGACGACGCCACGGTCTTCCTCCAGTCGATGCATCTGCTCTCGGCCGACCGCCGGCGCGCGGTGCGGGCGGTCCGCCGGGAGTACCACGAACGCTTCCGCGAGCTGGTGGAGGAGGGCCAGCGCGCCGGGACGTTCCGCGCCGACGTGCCGGCCGACCTGGCCGTCGACTACTTCTTCGGCGCGGTGCACCACCTCGGCGCGTGGTTCCGCGCCGACGGCCGGCTCACCGCCGAGCAGGTCGGCGCGCACTTCGCCGACCTGCTGCTCTCCTCGCTGCGCCCGGACCCGGCCGCCGATCCGCGGCCATCGCGGTGACGCTGCGATGTCGGGTCGGTCGCACCCGTCGAGCCGCGCCGCTGGTGGCCGCGCCCGTCGTTCGCCGGGCAGCCGCGCGAGCAGAGCGGGCCCCTACGCCGCCTTCTCCCCTCGACGGGGGAGCTTCCAGTCCGGCCGGACGAAGTGGCAGGTGTAGCCACCGGGATTACGCTCCAGGTAGTCCTGGTGTTCGGGCTCGGCCTCCCAGAACGGGCCGGCGGGGGTGACCTCGGTGACCACCTTGCCCGGCCACAGGCCGGAGGCGTCGACGTCGGCGATCGTGTCCTCCGCGACCTGCCGCTGCTGCTCGTCGGTGTAGAAGATGGCCGACCGGTAGCTGACTCCCACGTCGCCGCCCTGACGATTCTTCGTGGTCGGGTCGTGGACCTGGAAGAAGAACTCGAGAAGATCCCGGTAGGACAGCTTCTCGGGGTCGTAGACGATCTCGATCGCCTCGGCATGGGTGCCGTGGTTGTAGTACGTGGCGTTCGGCACGTCCCCGCCGGTGTATCCGACCCTGGTGGCGAGCACGCCAGGGCGTTTCCGGATGAGATCCTGCATCCCCCAGAAGCAGCCGCCGGCCAGGATCGCCTTCTCCGTCGTCTCGCTCATCGCTCTGCCCTCCGGTGCGGGTGCTCGTGCTCGTACCTCGGGACCCGGTGCGTCCTGCTGGCGATCGTGGCCTTCCCGTTCCGGCTGCCACCATGCCGACCGACGAGAACCTGGCGGCCGGTACGGGCAACCCGCGCCGCGCCGGGCGGGCTTTGGGCCGGATCAGCAGAACCAGCCGTCCTGGACCCAGCCGCGGCGGTTGATGTGCCCGTAGGCGAAGCCGTAGACGTAGCCGCCGCTGCGCGGGCCCTCGACGAGGAAGGTCTGGCCCCGGTAGAGGGTGCCCATCCAGGCGCCGTTGGGCTGGGTGCGGACGAACAGGTCGGCGGCGCAGACCGTCTCGCGCTGCCCGATCGTGCCGGTGTCGGCGTGCGCCGTGGTCGGTGCGGCGACGAGGGCGATGGTTCCCGCGAGCACGGTCGCCACCGCGCGGGCGACGGATCGGCTCACCATGAGTCGTACCCCCCGATGCACTCGATGCGCAGGTAGCCCCAGTCGTTGGGGCCGAAGTCGAAGGTCGCGGCCCAGCCGTTGTAGACCGGGTGCGCCCCGGGCGTGTGGCCGATCTTGTTGCCGTAGGGCAGGACCCGCTTCAGGCCGTAGGGGCCGCTGACCGAGTCGTAGTTGTCGTAGAAGCTGGCGCTCTGGCAGCTGACCACGGCGTGCCGGGGTACCACCGGATCGGCCTGCGCCGGCACGGCGCCGAGCGTGGCCACCGCGGTGCCGATGGCCAGGACGGCGACTCCGTGCAGGATTCGTCGGGGCATGCCTACCTCCCGTCGCTGCGAAGACAATTGCCAGCCACGGTATCAAGAACGTCAATATCCGTCGATGGTTATCCATCGACGGTCACCGCTCTTCGGTGGGCTCGGGCGGCCACCGCCGCGGCCTGGCGGCGATGGGCGGCGGCGTCGGGACGGCCCAGCGCGGTGGCCAGGTCGGCGAGGTGGCCGGCCACCGGCCCGAGGGTGAGGACCCCGCTGCCCGCGCCGGCCAGCTCATCGGCGGCGGGCAGCAGCTCCGCGTACACGTACCGCATGGTGGTGCGGTCGTCGAGGGCGAGCGCGGCGCGGGCGGCGAGGCACAGCCGCGCCTCGCGGAGCAGGTCGTGCGGCGACTCCGGGAGGGCGCCCAGCGCCACGCCGGCCTCGTCCCGGCGGCCGGCGGCGAGCAGGACCAGCGGCCGGACCCAGGGCTCGTGCGGTCCCCAGTCCTCGCGCTGCCACCTGTCGGTGGGCCCGCGCATATCGGCCGGCCGGTCACCGGCGGCCGGTTCCGGCAGCCGCAGCGACAGCAGCGCGAGTGGGAGCAGCCCGTTCTCCATGCCGGTCATCCCGGTGGCGGGGAGGCTCGCATGGGCGGCCCGGTACGCAGCCTCGGCGGCGGCGACCTGCCCGCCGACGGCCAGGCGCAGCGCCGCGTACCAGCGGGTGAAGACGCCCACCAGCGGCAGCTCGTACCGGTCGGCGAGGCGGTCGGCGGCCGCGGCGTGGGCGTCGGCGGCGTCGAGATCGGCGAGCGCGCAGCGGGCCTGGAGCAGGACCAGGTGGCCGAGCACCTCGAAGGTCATCAGCTCGTGCTCGCGGGCCAGCTCGACCAGTTCCGCGCCGATGCGCGCCCGCTGCGGGGCCAGGCCGGCGCGGGCGAAGGCGTGCATGAAGCGGGCGTTGAGGGCGAACGCCAGCAGCGCCGGATCGGCCAGGCGCCGGGCGATCGCCTCGGCCTCCACGGCGGCCCGGTGTCCCCGGTCCGTGGTGTCGCCGCGCAGCTCCAGCGCCAGCGTGCTCAACAGGCGGCTGCGATCCGCCGGCCGGTCCCCGCCGAGGGCGGCCAGGGTGCGCTCGGCGGCCTCGACGATGCGGTGGGAGAGGCGGTCGTCGTCGTTGCGTGTCCAGATCGCGGGCACCTCGAAGGCCGCGAGGACGTCCGCGGTCACCCGGGGATCGTCCAGCCGCTCGGCCGCGGTGAGCGCCGCGCCCCGGTGCCGGCGTGCCCGGTCCAGGTGCCCGGTGACGGCAAGCGCGCGGCCCAGCCCCATCAGCGCCCGCAGCCGGCCGTGCGGATCGTCGTCGGCGAGCTCGTGGGCGTCGAGCGCCTGCTGCCACAGCCGGGCGGCCAGGTGCGGCAGGGAGCGGCGTTCGGCCTGCTCGGCGGCGGCGGTGGCGTACCGGGCGGCGCGCGGCGCGGCCCCCCGCGTTCCGGCTCGGCAGAAGTGGTGGGCGAGAGCCGTGACGTCGTCGGGGTGCAGCCGTTCGAGGGCGGCACCGGCGGCGGCGTGCCAGCGGCTGCGGCGCGGCGCCGACAGGTCGCCGTACACCGTGTCCCGGACCAGGATGTGCGCGAACCGCAACCGCGCCGCCGGGCCCTGCTCGGTCAGGACGCCGGCGCGCACCGCGTCGTCCAGCGCGTCCAGGACGGCCGCCTCGTCGCCGGTCATCGCGGCCAGGAGGTCCGGGTCGACGTCGCGCCCGAGCACGGCCGCCTGCTGCACCACCGTGCGGGCGGGGCCGGGCAGCTGCGCCAGGCGGTGGCGGATGACGTCGCGGACCCCGGGTGGGACGGTCTCCAGCGCCGCCGGGCCCTCCGCGGCGAGCAGCCGGGCCAGCTCCCGGACGTAGAACGGGTTGCCGCCGCTGCGGCGGTGGATCAGGTCGACGCTCGGCGGGTCGAGGTCCCGGCCGGCGACCGCCCGGGCGAGTTCGCCGGTGGCGGGTGCGTCCAGACCGTCGAGGTAGACCCGGACCGGTTCGCTGCGGGCGAGGCGGGCCAGGGCGGCCGTCAGCTCGGGGCCGATCTCGGTGGACCGGAAGATGCCCACGACGAGGACGGGACCGGTGACCGGCTCCGGTTCCGCGAACAGCGCGGCCAGCAGGTCGAGGGTGTCCTCGTCGGCCCGGTGCAGGTCGTCGAGGACCAGCAGCACCGGTCCCCGGCCGGCCGCCGCGGTGAGCAGGTCGACGGCGGCCCGGTGCCGGCGGAACCGGGCCACCGCCGGCTCCTCCGTCGGGCCGACCGATGACGGGTCCGCGACGGCCAGCGCCCGGGTGATCTGGGTCCACGGCCAGGCCACCGGCGCGCCCTCGTACTCCGGGCTGCGTCCCCAGGCGGTGGCCCAGCCGGCGCCGGCCAGCCGCCGGATGAGCGCCTCGGCCAGTGCCGTCTTGCCCGCCCCCGCTCCGCCCGAGACCAGGGCGAGGGCCGGCCGGCGGTGCCGGGCCACCGCTGCGGCCGCGGCCCCCAGCCGCCCCTGCTCCTCCCGCCGGCCCACGAAGGTACGCGGCGCCTCCGCCGCCACCTCGCCGACGGTGGACGCCGCGGCCGGGACCTCGCCCGGCGACGGCCCGACGTCGGCCCTGCTCACCGGGGGCGCCGGGTCCAGGTGCGGCGCCTGGGCGAGGATGTCGGCCTCCAGTCGACGCAGCCCGGGGCCGGGGTCCAGGCCGAGCTCGGCCACCAGGGTCTCGCGGGCCCGGCGCAGCGCGGCCAGCGCCTCGCCCTGCCGACCGGACCGGTACAGGGCGGTGGCCCACAGCCGCCAGGCGTCCTCGCGCAGCGGCTGCGCGGCGGCGTGCTGTTCCAGCTCGACGGCGGCCTCGGCGGCCCGCCCCAGCGCCAGCAGCGCCTCGCCCCGGCGTTCCACCGCCAGCATCCGCAGCTCGTCGAGCCGGGTGACCTCGGCGCGCGCCCAGCCCTGGTCGGCGAACTCCGCGTATGCCGGGCCACGCCAGCAGGCGAGCGCGTCGGTCAGCCGGGCCAGCGCCGAGCCGGCGTCGCCGTCCCCGATCAGCCGGCCCGCCTCGGTGACCGCCGTCTCGAACCGCCACGCGTCCACCGCCTCGGGGTCGGCGCGCAACGCGTAGCCGGGGGGCGCGGTCACCAGCAGCCGGGCCGGCTGGCGGGGCGCCCGTTCCGGCTCCAGGGCCCGGCGCAGATCGGCGACGAAGGTACGGACCGCCGCCACCGCCTGGTCCGGTGGCGTCTCCCAGAGGTCACCGACGAGCCGGTCCACCGACACCACCTGGCCCCTTGCGACCAGCAGGCGGGCCAGCACGGCCCGATGACGCGGACCCCGCAGCGGTACGGGCCCGGCCGCGCCGATCGCCTGCACGGGCCCCAGCACGCCGAAGGTCACCGCCGGTGCCCCCGCCCGCCGACTCATGGCACCCACTCTAGGCACCGCCGAGCCGGGCACCGGTCGGCGGCCGGGCACTCATCCGCTGCTGATCCGCTGCTCATCGCCGCCGGTCAGGCTCGATCCCGACGACCGGTCACGGGGCGCCGCTCCCGGCCGGTCGACGGACACCCGATCGAGCAGGAAGGTTCCCGGTGAACCCCAGGATCAACGGATTCGATCATCAGCGCGTCACCGTCGCCGACGGCGTGGCCCTGCACGCCGCGGTCGGCGGCTCGGGCAGCCCGATCGTGCTGCTGCACGGCTTCCCGCAGACCCACCTCATGTGGCGGCACGTCGCCGCCGACCTCGCCGCCGACCACACCGTCATCTGCCCCGACCTGCGCGGCTACGGCGCCAGCGACAAGCCCGCGGCGACCGCCCCGGAGGTGTACGCCAAGCGGACCATGGCCGACGACATCGTCGCGCTCGCCCGCGCCCTGGGCCACGACCGCTTCGCCCTGGCCGGCCACGACCGCGGCGCCCTGGTCGCCGTGCGGGCCGGCCTCGACCACCCGGAGGCGGTCACCCACCTGGCCGCGCTCGACGTCCTGCCGACCCTGGACATGTGGGACGTCCTGCGCGGCACCTCCGCCGCCGTCGGCTTCCACCTGTACCTGATGGCCCAGCCGCCCGGCCTGCCCGAGCAGCTCATCGCCGCCAGCCCCGACGCCTTCTTCGGCCACTTCCTCGACATCTGGACCCGGGACCCCGACGCCATCCCCGCCGAGGTCCGGGCGGCCTACCTGACGGCGTCCCGGGCGGCCGTCCCGTCCATCGTCGCCGACTACCGCGCGTCCGCCGGCATCGACGTGGAGCACGACACCGCCGACCGCGCCGCCGCCCGGCAGCTGCGCATGCCGGTGAGCGTCCTGCAGCAGGACTGGGGCGCCGCGCTGGGCTTCGACGCCGCCGGCCGGTGGCGCGCCTGGGCGCCGGACCTGCAGCACCGCACCGTCTCCTGCGGGCACTTCATGGCCGAGGAGGCACCGGCCGAGGTCGTCAAGGCCCTCCGGGCGCTGCTGACCCGATGACCAGCGCGGGCTCCGGGCGCGTGGCCCCGCCCGGAGCCCGCCGGCGTCCCCGGGCCGTGCCGCTCCGCGTTCCGGGCCGATTCGTCCCCGGGCCGGCTCCGTCCCGGCCGCTCCTCCCTGGGCCGCTCGCTCACCCGCGGGTGCGACCGGATGTCCTGGCCTGGGCGGATTCGGACCTGGATGCGACCTGACGGCCGGGGCTGGGCAGGGCGTCGCGGCATGGTCGGCGGCGGCCAGGGTAGGCCGCAGTCCGGGGAGAGGCGAGGCGAGGTGAGGTGGACGATGGCGGGTACCTGGTTGCTCGGTGCGGGAGCCGAGACCTCCCGGCAACGGCCGACGGCGGTGCTGGTCGCGGTGCGCGAGGACGACGGCGCGGGCGGCAACGGCCCCGGCAGTGAGGTGTCCCTGGAGGAGCTGCGACGGCTCGCCGACACCGACGGCCTCAACGTCGCCGACGCGGTGGTGCAGCACCGCCCGAAGCCGGATCCGGCCACCTTCCTGGGCTCCGGCAAGGTCGACGAGCTGGCCGCCGCCACCGAACGCGCCGGTGCCGAGCTGGTCATCGCCGACGGTGAGCTGAGCCCCGGCCAGGTGCGGAACCTGGAGGAACGGGTCGGCGTACGGGTGGTGGACCGCACCGCGCTGATCCTGGACATCTTCGCCGAGCACGCCCGCACCAGCGAGGGGCGGGTGCAGGTGGAGCTGGCGCAGATCGCGTACCAGTTGCCCCGGCTGCGCGGCGACGGCCGGTCGATGTCCCGCGTCGGTGGCGGCCGGGTCGCCGGCGGCGCCGGCATCGGTGTGCGTGGACCGGGTGAGATGCGGCTGGAGACCCAGCGTCGGACGCTGCGCCAGCGGGCCACCCGGCTGCGGCGCAACGCCGGCGAGCTGGCCCGGCGGCGGGAACGCACCCGGGGCCGGCGGGCCCGCAACCAGATCCCCTCGGTGTCGATCACCGGCTACACCAACGCCGGGAAGTCCGCGCTGCTCAACCGCCTCACCGGTGCGGACGCCCAGGTGCAGGACGTCCTCTTCGCCACCCTCGACCCGACGGTGCGGCGGATCAGCACCGGCCAGCTGACCTACACCGTCACCGACACCGTGGGTTTCGTCCGGCACCTGCCGCACCAACTGGTCGACGCGTTCCGCTCGACCTTGGACGAGGTCACCCGCAGCGACCTGGCGATGCACGTGGTGGACGCGTCCGCGCCGGACGCGTTCGGCCAGATCACCACGGTGCACGGCGTGCTGCACGAGATCGGCGCGGGCCAGGTGCCGGAACTGCTGGTGCTCAACAAGATCGACATCGCGCCGCCGGAGTGGGTCGACGCGCTGTGCCGCGCGTACCCGGACGCGGTGCCGGTGTCCGCGCTGACCGGCGCCGGCATCGACGAACTGCGCCGGACGCTGGCCCGCCGCCTGACCGGGCGCTGACCGCTCGACGGCAGCCCCGCGTGGGGCGGGCTGTCCCGGAGGTCGGTGGTCGGGGAACACGGCGTGGCGAGCCCGGCGAAAGTGCTTCAATCGGGACGAAGGGCAACCTGCCCGCTGAGCGGAGGAGTGCGGGATGCAGATGACCGCGACCGACAACCATGCCGTCGCCCAGGCCGTCCACGACGTCGGCTCCGCGCTGTGGTTCGGCGGCACCGTCATGGGCGTCGCCGGCGTCAACAAGTCCGGCAGCGATTTGCAGCAGGGCATCGACCGGATCCGGGTCGCCGAGTCCGCCTGGAACCGGTTCAGCCCGGTGCAGTGGCTCGGCATCGGCGCGACCCTGCTCGCCGGGTTGCGGCTGACCCAGGTCGGCGGACGCCGCATCGCGTTGCAGAAGGGGTTCGGCACGGTGGGCGCGTTGAAGGCGGGGATCACCGTCGCCGGTGCCGTAGCCACCGCATACTCGGCCTACTGCGGCAACCGGATCGGTCAGCTGGCCGAGGCGGCGCACCAGCGGGGCGACCGCCTCGAGGTGCACGACGCCACGGTGCCGGCCGCGGGGACGCCGGCGGAGATCGCGACGTGGCAGCGGCGCCAGCGCCTGGCGCAGTTCGCCGTGCCGGCGCTGGCGGGTGCGAACATCGTCTGCGGCTCGTACCTTGTGCAGTCGTACCGGCTGGGCGCCACCGGGAAGGGTGTCCTCCGGCGGCTGTTGCCGGACTGACCCGCCGTCACGAGGCCGGCCCCGCGAGGGGCCGGCGGGGGAGAGGAGCGTCGGCATGACCGATGGACCGTTCGACGTGCCGCCGGAGGCCGACGCGCTCGAGCAGCGCCAGCCGCTGCTCGACGAGGGGCAGCCCGACGAGCCGCCCGAACCGCAACCGCGGGACGCCACCGAGGCCGACCTGGCCGAGCAGGGCGCTTCGGTGCCGGGGGAGCATGCGCTGCCGTCGACGTCCCTGCCGGAGGACGCCACCGCCGCGGACGCCCTGGAGCAGCGCCAGGTGGTCGGGCCGGGCGACGAGGACCGCCGGGACTGACCCGGCCGGCACCACAGGCCCGGGGCGCGGCCAACGAGCCCTAAGCGAGATCCGTCATGGCCCGGCAGCGCGTCCGTCTCATCGCTACCGTCGATCTGATGGGACGGATGCGCGGCGTCCAGGAGCGACCGGCGGGGCTGACGTATCAGCCTGAGCTGGTCAGCCCCGACGAGGAACGCGCGCTGCTGACCGTCCTCGGGGCGATGGACTACCGCGAGATCCGGATGCACGGCCAGGTCGCCCGGCGCACAGTCCGGCACTTCGGTGTCGACTACGACTACGGGTCGTTCCAGCTCACCGAAACCGAGGCGCTGCCGGTGGAGCTGCACGAGGTCCGCCGGCGCTGCGCCGACCTCGCCGGCGTCGCGGTGGCCAGCTTCGCGCAGGCCCTGGTCACTCGCTATCCGCCCGGCGCGGTGATCGGCTGGCACCGGGACGCCCCCGCGTTCGGCCCGACCGTGGCCGGTGTGTCGCTGGGCGCCGCCTGCCTGTTGCATTTCCGGCGGGACACCGCGGGACAGCGCCGGGTGTACGAGGTGGAGCTGGCGCCCCGTTCGGCGTACGTGCTGGCCGGCGCCGCCCGGTCGACCTGGCAGCACAGCATTCCACCGGTCCCGGAGCTGCGGTATTCCATCACCTTCCGCCAACTCCGCCGGCCCTGACCCGCGGCGACCCGCCCGCCCCGGCACGCGGACGGGCCGCGACGGTGGCGGGCCGGAGACCCTCCCGCCGCGACGCCCGTCAGACGACGCAGAACTCGTTGCCCTCGGTATCGCCCAGGACCACGGCGTAGTAGTCCATCGCCGGCTCGTCCATCGTCCGCAGGATCGTGGCCCCCGCCCGGACGACCCGGTCGACCACCGCGTCGACCCGCTCGGTGCGCAGCTTCAGGTCGACCGTGCGGCCGCCGCCGACCTTGAGATCGAGGTGCACCCGGTTCTTGGTCACCTTGGGCTCGGGCACCTGCTGGAACCAGATGCGTGGCCCTCGGCCGGTCGGGTCGACGACCGACTCAGGGGTGTCGCCGGCCCCCTCGGGCAGCTCCTCCGCCGGCACGCCCGTCGCCGCCCAGTAGTCCCGCCAGGTGCGGTGGCCGCCCGGCGGTGGCTCCGGCACGTAGCCCAGCGCCTCGGCCCAGAAGGCCACCATCCGGCGGGGGTCGGCGCAGTCGATCGTCACCTGCAGTGTCATCTCCACCGCGGGAGCATCGCAGCCGGGTACGACAGGGGCCGCCGTGCCCCGAGGACGTGGCTTTCGTCACTCGGTCACCCGGACCGCGCCCGCGTCCCCGAGCCGCCGTCGCGACACCGGGTCGCCCGCTCGCCGGGGACCCGGGGCGGCGGTAACCTGGGGCCTTGCTCCGGCTCGGGGGGTCGTTTCCCCTGCTCGCGCGGTGGCAGCAGGGTCGGGCGATCGAGGGGGCACGGGTGCCGGAGCGGGGCGGCTGGGGGTCGGTGGCGAACGGCCGGGCGGCGCGCCGTCCGAACTCGGGCGCCGCACTGCGACCGGGCGCGCGATCCTCGTCCCGGGCACCGAGGTTCGGCGGGCCCGGCGACGGGGTACGGGCACCGCGATGAGGTGTATTCGAACGTGACCAGCCCCACCGAGGAGCTGTTCGGCAGCGGCAGCGCCACCGGGCGGTTGATGGCCCGGCTCGACTGGGCGGCCACCCCGCTCGGCCCCGTCCAGTCCTGGCCGCAGAGCCTGCGCGCCGCCGTGCGGATCGTCCTGTCCTCCCGGTACCCGATGCTGCTGCTCTGGGGCGAGCAGTTCACCCAGCTGTACAACGACGCCTACTCGGCCCTGATCGGCGACAAGCATCCGGGTGCGCTCGGGGACGACGTCCGGACCACCCTGGCCGAGGGCTGGGACGTGCTCGCGCCGCTGATCGCCGATGCGATGGCGACGGGCGTGGCCAGCTGGGTGCCCGCCCTCCAGCTGCTCCTCGACCGGTCCGGCTACCGGGAGGAGGCCTACTTCAGCGTCTCCCACGCCCCGGCCCGTGACGACGACGGCCGTACCGTCGGCGTGTTCACGGTGTGCAGCGAGGTCACCGAGCAGGTGGTCGGGGAACGGCGGCTGGGACTGCTGCGAGACCTCTCGGTGCGCGGCGACGGGCGCACCGTGGACGTCGCCAGCACCTGCGCCCGGCTGGTCGAGGCGATCGGCGGGCACCGGTTGGACGTACCGTTCGCCGCGATCTACCTGCGGGAGGGTACGGCGCTGCACCGGGTGGCCTGCACCGGTGACGGTCCGGTGGCGGCGGTGCTGCCCGACGTCGTGGTCGACGGCGACCCGGCCTGGGGACTGTGGGCCGCCGGCGGGGGAGCGATCACCGAGGTCCACGGGGTCGCCCAGCGGATGACGCTGCCGGCCGGGGCGTTCGACGAGCCGGCGGCCACCGCCGTGTCGTTGCCACTGCCCTCCGCGGAGGCCGATCAGCCCCTCGGGGTGCTGGTGGCCGGGGTGAGCCCCAGCCGCGCCCTGGACGAGGCGTACCGGTCGTTCTTCCACCTGCTGGCGCAGCAGGTGGCCGTCGCGGTGCGCAACGCGCGGGCGTACGAGGAGGAACGTCGCCGGGCCGAGGCCCTGGCCGAGCTCGATCGCGTCAAGACCAACTTCTTCACCAACGTCAGCCACGAGTTCCGTACGCCGCTGACGCTGATGCTCGGCCCGTTGACCGACGCCCTCGCCGACGAGCGGCACCCGCTGCCACCGGAACAGCGGGAACGGGTGGACACCGCCCGGCGCAACGCCACCCGGCTGCTCACCCTCGTCAACAGCCTGCTGACCTTCTCCAGCCTGGAGGCCGGGCGCGCCCGCAGCCGGGCGCGGCAGGTGGACCTGCCGGAGCTGACCGCCCAGCTGGCCGGCGTGTTCCGCTCGGCGGTGGAACGCGCCGGGCTGCGCCTGGAGGTGGACTGCCCGCCGCTGCCCCGGCCGGTGGCGCTCGACCCGGCCAACTGGGAGTGCATCGTCACCAACCTGCTGTCCAACGCGCTGAAGCACACGTTCGTGGGGCGGATCAGCGTCGGGCTGCACGCCCACCCCACGGAGCTGCGGCTGACCGTCGCCGACACCGGCATCGGCATCGCCGAGGAGGAGATGCCCCGGCTCTTCGAGCGCTTCCACCGAGTGGACGGGGCCCGCTCCCGCAGCCACGAGGGCACCGGCATCGGGCTGGCCCTGGTCGGCGAGCTGGCCCGGCTCGAGGGCGGCGACGTACGGGTGGACAGCCAGGTCGGGCGCGGCAGCACCTTCACCGTCGCGCTGCCCTGGTCGGCGCTGCACCGCGGCACGGACGACACCGTGGCGGCGAGCGACCTCGGTGACACGGCCCGCGCCGCGGCGCAGGAGGCGAGCGACCTCGGTGACACGGCCCGCGCCGCGGCGCAGGAGGCGAGCGGATGGCTGGTCGACCCCGTCCGGCCCGAGCCGGCCGAGGAGGGGTCGCCCGGGACGCTGCCCGACGACGGGCCGGGCGTGCGGATCCTGGTGGCCGACGACAACGCTGACATGCGCGCGTACCTGGCCCGGCTGCTGACCGCGCAGGGCTGGCGGGTGGACACGGTCGGCGACGGTCGGCAGGCCCTCGACGCGATCCGGCGGGACCCACCGGACCTGGTGCTGACCGACGTGATGATGCCCGAGGTCGACGGCTTCGCCCTGGTGCGCACCCTGCGGGGACAGCCGGACACCCGGGCGCTGCCGGTGGTGGTGCTCTCCGCCCGCGCCGGCGCGGACGCCGCCGTCGAGGGCCTCGACCTCGGCGCTGACGACTACGTGGTCAAGCCCTTCACCGCGGCCGACCTCGTCGCCCGGGTACGGGCCACCCTCGAGGGTGCGCGACGGCGCCAGCGGGCACCGGACGCCGAGGACGACCGTCCGGAACCGCCGCGGTCGACCCGTCCCGCCGGTGCGGCCCCGACCCCTGCTCCACCGCCTACCGGCCCGGTCGGAGGCTCCGCCGCCGGGGCCACGGACTCCACGCGGTCGTTGACCGGTACCGCCGAGGCGGCCCTCGCCGGGGCGGCCACGGACTCCACGCCATCGTTGACCGATACCGCCCAGGCAGCCCCCGCCGGGGCGACCGTGGACCCCACGCCGTCGTTGACCGGTACCGCCGAGGCGGCCTCCGATCCTGCGCCCGCGGCGGCCAGGACGATGGACGCGGCCTCGCCCGAGGTGGCCCCGGCCGTCCCCGGCCATCCGGTGGCGGGCCCCCGGCGGGCCGCCGCCCCCGCCGGAATGCCGACCACCGTGCGGGTTGCGCACGGCCACGAGACGGCGTCCGGGGTGGACACCGGATGGAGCTACCCCTCGGAGGCCATCTCCGCCTCGGCGATGCGGCGGGACGTGCGGAGCTCGCTGGAGGCGCTGCACGTGCACCCCGATGTCGTGCAGGACCTCCTGGTGGCCGCGTCCGAGGCGTTCAACAACGCCGTCGAGCACGCGCAGCAGCCGTCCCGACCCGAGGTGCGGGTCCGCCTCCAGGTCGGCGCCGGCACCGCCCGGCTCACCGTCCGCGACTTCGGCAGCTGGCGGGACCGGCGGTCGGCGATGGACCGCGGCCGCGGCGCCACCCTGATGAACGCCTTCGGCGACGTGCGGCTGATGTCGACCGCCTCCGGCACGACGGTGACCATCGAGCGTCGCCTCACCGACGACCAGGGCTGACCGGCTGCGCACCCGCCGCCGGTCTGGTACCGGGCGTCTAGTCCCGGGCGATCAGGCCCGGCCCGGCGAGCAGGGCGATGTCGCCGTGGTCGACCTCGTGACCCTGCTCGCAGCGGAGCACGGCGCGGACCCGGCAACCGCAGTCACGGTGGGTGGCCAGCACCGGCGGGCCGGTTTCGTCGGCTGCCCAGGTGTCCCCCCACTGCCGGAGCGCGGTGATCACCGGCAGCAGCTCGCGCCCCTTGGGGGTGAGCTGGTACTCGTACCGGGTGCGCTGCCCCTGCTCGCGGTAGGGCGTCCGTTCCAGCAGACCGGCGCCGACCAGTTCCCGTAGGCGGGCGGCCATCGCCGGCTCGCCGATGCCCACCCGGCGGACGAAGTCGTCGAATCGGCGCGTGCCGAGGAACGCGTCCCGCATGATCAGCATCGCCGACCTGCTGCCCACGATGTCCATGGCCCGCGCGATCGAGCAGTTCGTCATCGACCACGCCTCCCGATCGTCCCGCAGATCCTGCACGACCCCAGCGTACGGGCTGACTTGCGTTGACGCTAGTCAGAGTGCTTCACTGGGCGAGCTGACTTTTCAAAGGAGAAGTCAGGTTTGCCCAGTGAACCTCACAGACAGGATCTTCATGGACATCTCGGCCACTACCGCACTGGTCACCGGCGCCAACCGGGGCTTCGGCCGCGCCCTGGCCAGCGAGCTGCTCGCTCGGGGCGCCACCGTGTACGCGGCGGCCCGCAACCCGGCCCTGATCGACCTCCCGGGCGCCCGGCCACTGGCGCTGGACATCACCGACCCCGCGTCCGTGGCGGCGGCCGCGGCGGCCGCCGGCGACGTCACCCTGCTGGTGAACAACGCGGGCACGTCGACCGGTGCCGACCTGCTCACCGGGGACCTGGACCAGATCCGCCTGGAGCTGGAGACGCACTACCTCGGCACCCTCTCCGTGGTGCGGGCCTTCGCCCCCGTCATCGAGCGCAACGGCGGCGGCACCGTCCTCAACGTGTTGTCCGCGCTGTCCTGGTTCGCCCTACCCACCGACGGCGCCTACGTGGCGGCCAAGGCCGCCGAGTGGGGAATGACCAACTCGCTGCGCCTCACCCTCGCCCCGGCGAAGATCCGCGTCGCGGGCCTGCACGTGGGCTACATGGACACCGACATGGCCCGGGCGGTCACCACCCCCAAGGCCGACCCGGCCGACGTGGCGGCGTACGCCGTCGACCAACTGGCCGCGGACGCGTACGAGATCGTCGCCGACGACGTCAGCCGAGGCGTACTCGCCGGGCTCTCCGGCGGCGTGGCGGCCCTCTACCCGCAGCTGCCGTAGCCGGACACCGCCCTCCACCCGCGGCGGCGGGCTCCGTCCGGCCGACCCCATCACCTCTGCAAGGAGTAGCTGTGCCCGAACAGCAGACCGCCACGACGGGTTGGCGGGCGACCACCACGCCCAGCCCGCCCACCCCGCCCGCCGCCGCGCCCACCGGGCGGACGACCGTCCGTGGTTCGCACGCGGCGACCCTCGTCGCCATGTGCCTGGGTGCGATGGTCACGTTCCTGCACCTCACCGCGACCGTCTCCGCGCTGACCACGATCCAGCGGGACCTGCGGGTCGACCCGACCAGCCTGGTCTGGATCCCCAGCGCCTACACCCTCATGCTGGCCGGCCTCGTGCTCTCCGCCGCCACGCTCGGCAGCCGGTACGGCCGCAAGCGGATGTTCAGCGCCGGTGTCGCCGCCATGATGGCCGGAGCTGCCGTGGTCGCCCTGGCCACCGCCCCCGGCTGGGTCATCGCGGGACAGCTCGTGGCCGGTGCGGGCGGGGCGCTGATCCTGTCGAACAGCCTGGCGATCCTCGGCGTGACGTTCACCGACCCGCACCGCCGTACCGAGGTCATCACCGCCTGGGCGGCGGCGTCCGGCGTCGGGTTGTCGGTGGGCCCGCTCATCGCCGGGGCGCTGCTGGCGCACGTCCACTGGCACGGCGTCTTCCTGTCCACCGTGGTGCTCGGTCTGGTCACCCTCGCCGTCACCACCCGCTGGGTGGCCGAGTCGCGCCAGCCCACCAGCCGGGTCGACCTGCCCGGCCTGCTGCTGGGCACGCTCGCCGTCGCCGCCGCCGTCTACGCGCTGATCGAGGGCGGTCGTAACGGCTACACCAGCCCGACGGTGGGGGCCGCGTGGCTCACCGCCGGCGCCGCGCTCGTCGCCTTCGTCATGGTCGAGCTGCGTACCGCCGCGCCGATGCTGGACGTCCGGCTGTTCCGGTCGCCGTCCTTCAGCGCCGTCATGCTCGTCGCCGCCGTGTCGCTGTTCGGCTTCACCGGCGTGTCGATCCTGCTGGTGCTCTTCCACGAACGCGCCCAGGCGCTCAGTCCGCTCGACACCGGCTGGCGGATGCTGGTGCTGTTCGGCCTCTACGCGGTCACCGCCTTCGCCGCCGGCCAGGCGATCCGCCGCACCGGCTTCAAGGCGCCGCTCACCCTCGGCCTGCTGCTCGGCGGCCTGGCCAGCCTGGGCCTGTCCACCCACACCCCGGGCACCCCGTTCAGCCAGAGCTGGCCGCTGCTCGCGCTCTTCGGCGCCGCCTGCGGCCTGGTCGCCGCGCCGGCCACCGCCGCGGCGCTGGCCAGCGTCGCGCCCCCGCAGGCGAGCATGGCCGCCGCGGCGGTCAACACCGCCCGCCAGTTCGGCGCCGTGATGGGCGCGTCGCTGCTGGGTACCCTGCTCAGCACCACGCTGATCGCCGACCTGCCGGGTCGGCTCGCCGCCCACGGCGTACCCGAGTCCACGCGGACGGCCGTGCAGGCGGCCGTGCGGGCCGGCACCAGCGACACCGCGACGCCGCCCGGGCCGGTGCGGCAGGCGCTCGCCGAGTCCCTGAACGCCGGCGTGCAGGCCGGGCTGCGGGTCAACGGCGTCGTCTTCCTCGCCGCCGCCGTCCTGGCGCTCGCCGTCGTCCGCAACCGGCCGCACCGCCACCAGCCGGCGGCCGACGACCGGCGGTGAGTCCGGTGCCGTGAACCCGAGCGGTACCTGGTCATGAGCGCGGGGGTGGTGGCCATCTCGGTGGCCGCCGAACTGGCCATCACCCACCCGGCCGGGGAGCGGTTCGGGGCCGATCGGGTCGGTCGCGCCGCTGCTATCGTCGGCGTCCCGGGCGGCGATCGGCGGGCCCGGCCAGCCACGAACAGGCGGTCGCCGGTGACCCGAGCACGTGCCCTCCTCCCGCCGGCGCTGCTGGGCGTGGTCCTCGTCGCGCTGGTCGTCTCCGGCATCCGGCCGTACGACCGGCTGACCTGGCTGCTGGAGACGGTGTGGGTGATCGTCGGGATCCCGGTGCTGCTGCTCACCTGGCGCCGCTTCCCACTGACCACACTGCTGTGCTGCCTGCTCGCGGCGCACGCGATCGTCCTCATCGTCGGCGGTCACCACACCTACGCGCGTACGCCGGTGGGCAACTGGGTGCGGGACCTGTTCGACCTGACCCGTAACCCGTACGACCGGCTCGGCCATTTCGCGCAGGGCTTCGTGCCGGCCATCCTGGTCCGCGAGATCCTGGTCCGCCGTTCGCCGTTGCGGGGCAGCCGGTGGCTCGCGCCGCTCGTGGTCTGCGCCTGCCTGGCCTTCAGCGCCCTGTTCGAGATGTTCGAGTGGTGGTCGGCGGTGGTCGCGGGCTCGGCGGCCGACGACTTCCTCGCCACCCAGGGCGACGTCTGGGACACCCAGTGGGACATGTTCCTGGCGCTGGTCGGCGCGATCACCTCGTTGGCCCTGCTCAGCCGCCGGCACGACCGCCAACTCCCGCCGCCGCCCGCCGGCCCCCGCCGGTCGTCGCTGCGGCCCGACCAGCCGAGGACGACCGCGTGACGGTCGGTCGCCGGCCGGGCGTGGCACTGCTGGACACCGCGGCGCTGGAACGGTCGGCGGTGGTGGCCAACAACGCGATGAACCGCGAACGGCAGCTGGCCGGGGTCAACAGCTACGCCCGGGAGCTGGGCTTCAACCCCGTCGAGGTGCTCACCGACCGGCTCGCCGGCGCCGCCGCCAGCGCCGGCTGGCTGGACCTCTGCTGCGGTACGGGCCGGGCGCTGATCCAGGCGACCGGGCAGCTGCGCCGGGTCGCGTTGACCGAGCGCACCACCCTCGTCGGGGTCGACCTGGTGGACGCCTTCGACCCGGCGCCGACACCGCCGGCGAACTTGCGGCTGGTCTGCGCCTCCGTCGCCACCTGGGCACCGGACCGGCCGTTCGACCTGATCACCTGCCTGCACGGACTGCACTACGTCGGGACAAGCTCGCCGTGCTGGCCCGCGCCGCCGACTGGCTTACGCCCGAGGGCCGGTTCGTGGCCGACCTGGACCTGTCCAGCATCCGGCTCGCCGACGGGCGCCCCGCCGGGCGACGCCTCACCGCGCTGCTGCGCGACGCCGGCTTCGCCTACGACTCCCGCCGCCGCCGGATCAGCCGCACCGGCCGCCGCGAGGTGCGCCTCCCGTACCGTTTCCTTGGCGCCGACGACCGCGCTGGCCCCAACTACACCGGCCAACCGGCGGTCCACTCCCACTACGCCGAGGAGCGCTGACCGTCTCGCCGTCCGGCGCCCCGGCCGGCAACAGCGCCTTCCCGCCCGTCCGCTCGCGGCCGTCGGCACCTGGATCGTCGCCGGCTACCTCGGCCGCAAACTCCCGCAACACTGGCAGGACAACCGATCCACCGCGTGCCGGGGGCGGCTCCGACCGGGAGCCGCCCCCGGTGCCGCCCTGCTCGCCGCGTAGGCCGATCGGCTCGCCCCCGGGACCGGCCGTCTCCCCGGCCCGGTCACCGGGCCTGCCGCCCGCACCGGCGCACGCTGCCCCCGGACTGGTGATTTCACCGATGCGGGGGCCACCCGCTCCGCCGAACACTGATCCACGTCGATATGCCCCGACTGCAGGGAGTGCCCGACGTGTCATCACCAACCACCACCCGTCCCCGTTCCGCCGTCCGCGCCGCCGGTCTGGCCGTGGCGGCCGTCCTGGCCGCCGTGGGCGGCCTGGCCGCGGCGCCGGCCGCGCAGGCCGCCGACAACCCGTACGAGCGCGGTCCCGCCCCGACCGTCGCCCTCCTGGAGGCCAGCCGCGGTCCCTTCGCCACCGCGTCGCAGAGCGTCTCCTCGCTCAGCGTGACCGGCTTCGGTGGGGGAGTCATCTACTACCCGACCAGCACCAGCGAGGGCACCTTCGGGGCCATCGCCATCTCGCCCGGCTACACCGCCGCCTGGTCCAGCATCAGCTGGCTCGGTCCGCGGCTCGCCTCGCACGGCTTCGTGGTGATCGGCATCGAGACCAACAGCCGCCTCGACCAGCCGGACAGCCGCGGCCGGCAACTGCTCGCCGCGCTCGACTACCTGGTGCAGCGCAGTTCGGTGCGGAGCCGGATCGACGGCACCCGGTTGGCCGTCGCCGGCCACTCGATGGGCGGCGGGGGCAGCCTGGAGGCCGCCGTCTCCCGGCCGTCGCTGCAGGCCGCCGTGCCGCTCGCCCCGTGGAACCTGGACAAGAGCTGGTCCGACGTCCGGGTGCCGACGCTGATCGTCGGTGGCGAGAGCGACACCGTCGCGCCGGTCTCGTCGCACTCGGAGCCGTTCTACAGCAGCATCCCGGCCTCGTCCGAGAAGGCCTACCTGGAGCTCAACGGGGCGAGCCACTTCTTCCCCCAGTCGGTGAACACCCCCACCGCCCGGCAGATGGTGGCCTGGTTGAAGCGGTTCGTCGACAACGACACCCGCTACGAGCAGTTCCTCTGCCCGGGCCCGAGCGGCCTGGCGATCGAGGAGTACCGCAACACCTGCCCGAGCGCCTGACGCTTCCCCGGGGCGGCCGCCGACCGGCGGCCGCCCCGCCATGTCCGGCCCCGGCCGCCCCGCCCCGCCATGTCCGGCCCCGGCCGCCCCGCCCCGCCATGTCCGGCCCCGGCCGCCCCGCCCCGCCATGTCCGGCCCCGGCCGCCCCGCCCCGCCATGTCCGGCCCCGGCCGCCCCGCCCCGCCATGTCCGGCCCCGGCCGCCCCGCCCCGCCGGGGCCGAGTCGGCCGGGCCGCTTCCCGCCGGCCGGCAGCCGTCCCGGCATGGCGGAACGGCTCGACGGTGGACGGCAGACCTCGAAAGACGCACTCGCAATGCCGACATCCGCCGGGCATCCCGGCGGGAGGTGCGCCTCGCTCGCCTCGGCGCCGGTCCGGCATCCACCCGCCGTGATTCGCGGTGGTCGCAGCCCTGCTGGCCAACCGATCGACGCCGCCCAGCGGACAGCGCGTACCAGTCAACTCTTTCCAACAGGTTTCCGATAAGTGACACTCGATGGATGGTTACTGCATCAACAGTGCAATTAACCGTGCTGCGGGGCCGCGACGACGAGTGCGCCGCGATCCGGCGGCTGCTGACCGACCTGCCCGGCGGCGGGGGAGCGCTGCTGCTGCAGGGCGAGCCCGGCTCCGGCCGGACCGCCCTGGTCGACTACGCCCACCGGCACGCCGACGGCTGCGCCGTCCTGGCCGGCGTCGGCCTCGCCGAGGAGGCGGCGCTGCCGTACGCGGGACTGCAACGGCTGCTGGAACCGGTGCTGGACCGGGTCCGCACGCTGCCCGAGCAGCAACGACGGGTGCTGCGGCGCGCCCTGGCCGGCGCCGGCTGCCCGGCCCACCGGCGCCTGGCCCTGTCCATGGCCGTGCTCGGGCTGCTCGCCGCCGCCGCGCGCGACCGCCCCGTGCTGTGCACGATGGACGACGTCGACCGGGGCGACCAGCCGACCGCGGAGGTGTTGGCGTTCGTCGCCCGGCGCCTGCGCCACCTGCGGGTGGCCGTCCTGCTCACCACGGCGACGGACGCCTCCGTCGGGGGAGTACCCGGTCACCGGCTCCGCCCGCTCGACGACCGCGCCAGCGCCGCGCTGCTCGCCGACCGGCTGACCGGACAGCCGGTGGCCCCGCCGGTGGCGGCGGCGCTCGGCGCGGTCGCCGGGGGCAACCCGCAGGCCCTGGTCGACCTCGCCGGCGTGCTCACCCCCGGCCAGTGCCGAGGCGAGGAACCGGCGCCCGCGGCACCGCCGACCGACGGCGGGCTGGGCCGCGCCTACCGGAGCCGCCTGGAGCGGCTGCCGGCCGAGACCCGGCGCGTCCTGCTGCTCGCCGCGCTGGACGAGGAGGGCGTGCCGGGCACCCTGATCCGGGCGGCGCGGGCCGCCGGCACGACCGTCGAGGCGCTCGCCCCGGCCGAACTCGCCGGCCTGCTCCGCGTCGAACCGGGACAGGTCACCTTCCCGCAGCCCCTGGCCCGCGCCATGGTGCGCGGCGCGGCACCACTGGCCGAGCGGCGCGCCGCGCACCTGCTGCTCGCCGGGGCGCTCGACGGTCCCGGTCAGCGGCTGCGCCGGGCACTGCACCTCGCCGCCGCGGCGGAGGGCCACGACCCGGCCCTGGCCACGGAACTGGAGCAGGCCGCGGCCCACGACGGGGTCGGCGGCGACGCCGCCTCGGCGGCCCTGCAACGCGCCGCCGAGCTCACCGACGATTCGGCCCGCGCCACTGCCCGGCTGGTGGCCGCCGCAGGGTACGCCTGGTCGGCCGGCCGGTCCCACCGCGCCCGCCTGTTGCTGGGAAACCTTCCCGCCGTCGCCGAGCCGACCGTGACCGGGCGGGCCGCACTGCTGCGCGGCGAACTGGACCTGCGCGGCGGTCGCGCCCGGTCCGCGCTGACCGCGCTGCTGGCCGCCGCGGACACGCTGGCGGGCAGCGACCGCGCACTCGCCCTCGGCGCGCTGGTCCGCGCCGGCGAGACGGTCTGCTTCTCCGGCGACCAGTACCGCTACGCCGAGGTGGCCCGGCGGGCGGAGCCGCTGCGCCGCCCCGACGACCCACCCGCGACGGAGCTGCTCAGCGCCTACGTCGCAGGGGTGGCGGCGACGCTGCGTGGCGACCACGAGCGGGCCGGGCCGGCGCTGCGCCGCGCGGTGGTCCTCGGTGGACACCTGGCCGGGTCGGCGCTCACCCCGGCGGCGCTGACCTGCGCGGCGGCGGCCGGCCTGCTGGTGGCCGTGGACGCCGCGGCGCACCGGCTCGCCGAGCGCGCCGTCGAGCTGGCCCACCACCGTGGGGAGCTGTCCGCCCTGCCGCGCGCCCTGGAGCTGCGGGCGGCCGCCGAGTACTGGCTGGGTCGGCACGACGCCGCGGCGGAGACCTCGCGGGAGGGACTGCGGATCGCCCGTGACACCGGTCAGGACAACTGGGCCGGGGTGCACCTGGGCATGCTGGCGGTGCTCGCCGCGGTCCGCGCCGACCGGGACACCAGCCTGCGCCGGATCCGCGAGATCGGCGAGAACCCGGGCGGGCACAGCCGGCCACGCGCCCTCGCCCAGTGGGCGCTGGCCGTGCTCGACCTGGCCGCCGGTCGGCACGCCGCCGCCGCGGCGCGGCTGACCGCGCTGGCCCGGCCCGGCACCGGCCGCGGGCAGGTGCTCGTCCAGGTGATGGCCACCCCGTACCTGGTCGAGGCGGCCGCCGCCGGCGGAGACCGGGCGGCGGCCGGCGCCGCGCTCGCCGTCTTCGACCGCTGGGCCAGCAGCACGGCGAGTCCGTCACGCCGGGCGCTCTCCGCGCGCTGCCACGCCCTCCTCGCGCCCCGGGGCAGCGCCGAGGCCGAGCGGGAGTTCCGGGCCGCGCTGCGGCTGCACCCGGCTGACGCCGGCGCGTTCGAGCGGGCCCGCACCGAGCTGCTGCTCGGCCGCGAGCTGCGGCGCAGCCGGCGACCCCGGGACGCGCGGGAGCACCTGCACGACGCCCGGGAGGCGTTCACCCTGATCGGGGCGACCACCTGGGCAGAGCAGGCCGCCGCCGAGCTGCGGGCGGCCGGGGAGTCGGTCGGCGCGCCGGACCCGTCGGCGGCCCGACTGCTGACCGGCCAGCAGCTGCGGATCGCCCAACTGGTCGCCGAGGGCGCCACGAACCGGGAGATCGCCGCGCGGATGTTCCTCTCCACCCGCACCGTCGACCACCACCTGCGCAACATCTTCCACCGGCTCGGCATCCGCTCCCGGACCGAGTTGGCCCGCGCCCTCTCCTGACACCGCCGGCCGCCGGCCGGTCGGCGTCGCCGGCACCCCGACGGCCGCCCGCTGCGCCCCGACCCGCCCCAGCGCCCGGACGGCGGTCAGCGACGCCGCCGGCTACCCCGCTTCAGCACCGGAACGATCTGGCGCATCGTCACGTTCTACTCATCCGGTTCCCAGGCTATGAGCAGGTCGAAGAGACGTCGGTCGCCGTCGAGCTTCAGGGAGTCCAGCGGAATGCGGCCGTAGAAGGCCAGGACCAGCTCACTGGCCGTGCCTCGGGCGGAGGCGTCGGCCGCGTCCGGGTCCTCGCCGCCGGCGGTGGCGGGCACTGTGTCGGGTGTGGGCAGGCGGGCCGCTCGTGCGCCGTCGGCGGAGAGCCAGTTGCGCCAGGAGCGGCCTTCGGTGGCGTGGTAATCGACGGCAGCGGGCTCGTGCGGCCAGGCGGCCGTCGTGGTGCAGCAGGTGGACAGGAACTCCTCGACACCGTCGAGTGCCACCTCGTCCGGCAGCGGCTGCGGGGCGCCCAGGGTGACCTGGGCGTCGTAGGTGTGCACCGCGATCTCCTGGAGCTGGTGTCGGGCGACGGCACCGCAGGTCTGCGGCGACTGCGACGTACCCCACCACGTCCAGCAACCGCGATCCGGGCCGGCCTCCCGCAATGCGTCCAGTAGCTGCTGCGTCGATGCGGTCAACCAGGCCAGCAGGGCCTCGCGCTCCCGGGGCGCAGCCGGGCCCTCGGATGCGGACTTGGCCGGGGCGGTGGGCCCTGCGGCGACGGTGGCGGCCCAGGAGCGGCGCCCCTCGCCCAGGTGCTGCACCAGATCGAACAGCGTCCACTCGGGACAGGTCGGCACCTGCACGTCGAGGCTGGGCGCGGAGGCGACCGCGGCGCGGAAGGCGGTCGACCGTTCGTCGATCAGCCGCAGCAGATCGGGGAACTCCAGAGTCTTTTCCACGCCGGCTGTCTATCACCGTGCTCCGGCAACCGGACAGCGAGTTTCGCCGCCGACGCGGCGGGCGCGGCGTCCTCATTCTGAAGCGATCGGTCGGTCCTGCTCCATTGCCGGTACGGACCCTCGGTGTGCCATCGTGTCCTCCAGCCAGTCGACGAGCGGCAGCCACGGCGGGGAAGGGGAGTGGTGATGGGGGAGCAGCGGCCCGGACCGCTCGACGGCGTCCTGGTCGCGGACTTCTCGCGCATCCTCGCCGGGCCGTACGCGACCATGCTCCTGGCCGACCTCGGCGCCGAGGTGATCAAGGTGGAGGGGCCCGGCGGGGACGACACCCGGGCCTGGACGCCGCCGGCACGCGAGGGCGTCTCCACCTACTACCTCGGCGTGAACCGCAACAAACGCTCGATCGCGCTCGACCTCGCCGACCCCGACGACCTGGCCGTCGCGCGGGAACTGGCCCGCCGCGCCGACGTCATGATCGAGAACTTCCGCCCCGGTGGCCTGCGCCGCTTCGGCCTCGACTACGACAGCGTGGCGGCCGGCAACGAAGGAATCGTCTACGCCTCCGTCAGCGGCTTCGGCGCCCACGGCGGAGCGCACCTGCCCGGCTACGACCTGATGGTCCAGGCGGCGTCGGGCCTGATGAGCCTCACTGGCGACGCCGACGGCCCGCCGTACAAGGCCGGCGTCGCCGTGTTCGACGTGATCGCCGGTTTGCACGCGGCGGTCGGCATCCTCGCCGCCCTGCACCACCGGGCCCGCACCGGTGTCGGCCAGCACGTCGAGGTGAACCTGCTCTCCTCGGCACTGTCCGGTCTGGTCAACCACACCAGCGGGTACGTCGCCGGCGGCGCGGCCCCGCACCGGATGGGCAACGCCCACCCGAGCCTCTTCCCGTACGAGCCGTTGCCCACCGCCGACGGCGACCTCGTCGTCATCGCCGGGAACGACGGCCAGTTCCGCCGGCTGTGCCAGGTGCTCGGCCTACCCGAGCTGGCTGACGACCCCCGGTTCGGGCGCAACCAGGACCGCACCGTGCACCGGGACGCCCTGCGCCCGATCCTGGTGGCGCGGTTGGCCGGGCGGACCCGGGACGAGTGGTTCCGCGACCTGACCGCCGCGGGCGTGCCGTGCGCCCCGATCACCACCGTCGACGGCGGGGTCGCCCTGGCCGAGCAGCTCGGGCTCGACCCGGTGGTCACGGTCGGCGGCGTGCCCGGCGTCCGGCACCCGATCGGCTTCTCCGAAACCCCGCCCCGCTACGACCTGCCACCGCCTGGCCTCGACGAGCACGGTGACGACATCCGCGCCTGGCTGACCGGCTGAGCTACCAGTCGGTGGAGTGCGGCCAGCGGGATCACCCCGACCGGGTACCAGAGCAGATCGACCGGATCGAACTGGACCCCGAGCGCCAGCCGCGCGACCAGACTCCGGGCCGACAAATCCGCCGGCACCCCGGTGAGCTGCGCGCATTCCACCATCCAGCAGAACAGCACCGCGATCACCCCGACCGGCGCCGGCGCCATCCGCGGCCACAGGAACAGCACTCCCGCCCACACCATCGACGCGTACAGGGCGGTGCCGGAGTACTGGCGCACCGGGCCGTCGTCGACGGCGCGGATGGCCAGGGCCACGCCGAGGAAGAGCGCCGCCGCCACCGGCATGAACAGCCGGACCGTCTTCGGCGTGATCGACATTTCGGGGATGCTAGTCACCGCACGTCCAGGGTGCCGCCCCGATGGACGCAGTCGAGGGGCGGCGCGGCGGGAGAGGGTCGCTCGGAGGGGCTTCGCCCCCGGTTCGGGCGCAACCAGGACCGCACCGTGCACCGGGACGCCCTGCGCCCGATCCTGGTCGCGCGGTCGGCCCGGCGGACCCGGGACGAGTGGTTCCGCGACCTCACCGCCGCGGGCGTACCGTGCGCCCCGATCACCACCATCGACGGCGGAGTCGGGCTGGCCTGACTCCCGTCCCCGTGCTTCGGTGACCGTCCCTAGTCGAGCCAGCAGATGCCGGCGTCGCCCTCCCGCGCCGCCGCCGCGAAGAACCGCTGGGCGTACGGCAGGTGGTGCGTCACCCACGACAGCTGGTCCGGCCGGTCCCAGACCTGCGGGTAGATGTCGGCCCGCTCCAGCTCGGCCTGGTCGACGCCGCGGCTCAGGGCGTCCTCGGTGAGGCCGCCGAGCGTCGCGGCGGCTTCGGCCACCTGCTCCGGGGTGAGATAGCGGGGCGGCCCGTAACCCCAGTCGTGCTCCGGATCCTCCGTGACGTCGTCCCCGTCCTCGTCCTCCGCGTCCGGTATTTCGACGAACGCCTCGGCCCCGTACACGATCGGCAGCTCGACGCCCTGCCGCTCGAGCAGGAAGTCGAAGGCGTGCCACGCCTTGCCGGTGCCGTCGACGCGCTCGCCCTCAGCGTCCATGGCCGCCTGCGCGAAGTCGTACGCCCAGCCCAGGTCGTCCTTCGCGCGCGCCAGCTCGGCCGGGGTGACCCGCAGCCAGTTCCCGTTCATGCTCACGGGACGGCAGCCTAGGTGCCGCGTCCGACACCGCAGTGTCAGTGCCGGAGATCGTGGCACCGGCCGGGTACGATCCCTTGCGAGATCCCGTCGAAACGGAGCGCGGATGACCGATCAGCGCATTCTCCACATCGGCACGATCGGCAAGCTGAGGTTCGGTCAGGACGTCGCCGAGTACGACGAACGCCTCGACTCCTACTTCCTCCGCACGGGCACGTACTGGGCGCTCGTGCACGACGAGACCGACCTCGTCATCGGCGCGAAGGGAACCGGCAAGAGCGCCATCGCGCGGTATCTGACCCGCCCGGACGCCGACATCGAGCAACTCGCCGACGTCATCATCATGCCCGCCTTCAACATCCGCGGCTCAATCCTGTTCAAGCGGCTCACCAACCAGATCGACGCCGACGACGAGGCGGTCTACCGCGAGCTCTTCCTGGCGTACATGGTCGGCCTGGCCGGCAACTACATCGTCAGGACCTTCGCCGAGGCCGTCAGCGTCGGCTCGCTGCACAACGGCATGCGCAGCTGCGGGCTCCTGGTGCAGGAGCCGACCCCGCACACCGTGTGGCGGCGGGTGCTCAGCCGGGTGCGTCCGAAGCTCGAAACGACCATCACCATCTCGGAGGCGGAGACGGACCGCAGCCGGGTGGCACGGCCGCTGGACGAGTCCGGTACGTCGGGCGGGGCGGCGGAGCCCGTCACGCTCGAAACCCTTGAGGGACTGCTGGACCTCATCTACGAGGCGCTGGAGCAGCTGGACCTGCGCCTGTGGATCCTGTTCGACCGGCTGGACGAGGCTTTCCCCGACCGCCGCGACATCGAGGTCTCGGCGCTGCGCGGCCTGCTGCGGGCACACCTCGACGTGTGCAGCTACGGCACCCGGATGCGACCGAAGCTGTTCCTGCGCCTCGACATCTTCGACCGCATCACCCAGAACGAGGGCTTCGTCAACGCGACCCACCTGCGGACCACGCGGATCCTGTGGGACTCGGACTCCATCCTGCACCTGATATCTCTGCGCATCACCGCCGGCAGCGACGAGCTGGTGGACCCGGCGGTCAGGAACATGCTGACCACCTCGGCCGGACGCCGCAAGCTCTGCCGCAGCATCCTGCCCGGGCGCATCGAGAACCTGGACCCGCTGGTCTGGCTGCTGCTGGTCACGGTGGACGCCACCCGGGAGTTCAACCCGCGCAACGTGCTGACGCTGCTGCGCAGCGCCCAGATCGCGGAGATCCAGATCGCCATGCGGGACCGGTCGCCGGGGGCGGCGAAGGACGCGGACCTGTTCCTGTCGCCGCGGGCACTGCATGTCGGCTACAAGCAGCTGTCCGTCGCCCGGCTTCAGGACACGTTGTACGCGGAGAGCACGATCGCCCGGACGTACATCGAGAAATTGCGCGGCAAGACGGTCCGGTTCACCCGGGAGAAGATCTCGGAGCGACTCGGTGTCGACGGGGAGGAGTTGGAGGAGATCCTCACCGTCCTGCGGTACGTCGGCTTCCTGCGCAACGACAACGGATCCTTCATCATCCCGCCCCTGTACCGTCCGGCGTTCTTCCGCTCCATCCACGGAGCCGAGCTGCGGCTGGGGGCGGGGGAGGCGAGCGAGCTCGACGGGTTCGCGGAGGCCGACGAGCGCGACCCGGTGGCTCGGGAGCTCATGGAGGAGGAATCCGAGCAGGATTCCGACCCGTCGGAGCAGCCTTCCGTCCCGGCGCCGCGGCGGCGGGGTAAGCGGGCGCGACCGAAGCGGGGTTCCACCGGGCGTGACGAACTCGTTCCCAGCAATACGCCGTCGGAGATCAGCGACCAGCAGGACTTCGCCGAGGAGTTGGGGAACGCGCTCGGCGGCGACGTCGACCTGCGCCCCAAGTCGGTGGCCACGGCGGAGTCCGGCGACGCGGCGGACCCCGTACCCCGTGTCCAGCGGGTCCCGCTCGGCGGGCCGAGCGCGGGGGCCTGGGCCGCCAGCCACGCGCGGGACCTGGGCGAGCAGGGGGACCCGGTGGGGGGCTTTCATCTGCTCTACCCGCACCGGACGTCCCATGACGGGGCCGCCTGCGTGGCGGCGGATCTCGCCTATCTGTCGGCCGACCCGACGATCATCGGGCTCGCCAAGGAGATGCTCCAGAGTGGGAACCGCCAGCGGTCCTGGCCGGCCCGGGCGCGGCTGCTGGTGCTCGCCATCGCCACGGACGACGAAGGACTGATCGCCTCCCTGCTCCGAGCCACCAGCAAGAGGTTCGCCCAGGAGATCTCGATCGCCGTGGTGCGGATGGTCAGTCAGGTCCCCGAGAAGGAGGCGGAATTCTGGCACCGCAGCCTCCTGGCGGTCAGTACGCCGACCTCGCCACCGTCGGCCCTGCGGTCGATATGGCCGCTCCTGGCGGCCTCCCGCGTGATGGCGATCGGCCGCAGCTCGTGGGAGCGCGGAGTCGGCGACGTCGCCGCCGACGTCCGCGCGCTGCGGGAGCGCATCTGGGCAGGGGAGCTCTGGCACTCCAGCGTGCGGCACGTCGAGGGCTTCCTGTACGCCTACGCCTCCGGTGGCCCGACGTCGACCGTCCCGGTCCTCCTGCCGTATCAGATCCTCTCCTGCGCCTCGGTGATCGAGAGCGCCGGTCGCCTGACCCCGGCCCTGCGGGCGGGGATCGCCAAGTCGCTCGGCACCCAGCTTGAGGGCACCGACGACCGCAACCGTGAGCGGTTCCTCGAGTGGGTGCAGTACTGCCCCATCGTGCTGGAGGTGGAGCTGCCCGGCCCGGAGGTCAGAAGGACGGCCCAGCCGGGCGGCTCGACGTCGGCCCGTGGCGCGGCGAAGGCACCGGACCGGGAAATCTGCGACTTCGTCGTCAAGGTGATTCAGGATGGGCTCTTCGAAGGGGCGTCGACCATGTTGCTGTCGCAGCTCGGGAGCCGGCTCCTGGCTCGGTCGCCCGGATTCAACTACCGCGCTCTGGGGTTCGCTTCGCTACTCGAACTGGTCAACGCGGTGGCCGAGGCGGACCAGCGGATAACGGTGGGGAAGAACGACGATGGGCACCCGTTCGCCGCGCTCGCCTGACGCGGGCGGCGCCTACTGCGGTTCTTGGAGCCGGACCCTGGTGAAGGCCGAGATGAACATGGCGACCAGGAGCGTCAGCAGGGTCAGCCAGATGACGGGACCGGCCACCAGCGGCAGGGGCCCCTCGGTGCCCATGAAGACGACGAGCATCGCGGCCGTTTCGCCCAGCGCGAAGACGGCGAGGAGAATGGCGAGCGGCATCGACCGGAAGACCAGGCTCTGCCGGCTTCCCGAGAGCCGACTCATGCCGTAGCCGACGAATGTGGACCATCTCTGAAGCACCAGCGCTATCGCGAGGGCGGGAAGCACCTGCGCGGACAGTGCGTAGAAGTCAACATTCCGCACAAGCGGATCTTAGCATCGGCGCAGCGACCGCCTCATTTAGCTGCTTCCATGTCAGGCGACCCGCGGTGCGGGCAGGATCGGCAGCGCCGCCCGGTGGGCCGTACCCGAGATGTCGCCGGTCTGGATGACCTCCGTGGCCTCCGCCGCGACCTCGCCGCCGGCGGTGGCCGTCGCGCCGCCCGACCCGGCGGCCGGACGCGCGGCGTCCGAGTCGATGGCGGTGAGCAGGGCCCGCAGCCGGCCCACGTCGTCGGCGGCCAGCCGGAAGGACCCTCGGCAGACGGGCCCGCTCCACAGTGAGAGCACCACGGCACCGCGTTCCGGGTGGTAGCTGACCCGCATCGTCCGCTCGTCGCCCCGCGTGTCGGTGAACAGGTCACCGAAGCTGGGCATCGGTAGCACCTCTCCCATCACCCCAGCATGCCGGAGCGGCGGGCGCGCGGGAAGGCCGCTAGAGGTCGGCGAAGGGCTTCGCGTACGTGAAGGGGCCCTGGATGTCGGGCCGCCAGGCGCTCAACGGCCGGGCCATGAAGTACCGCGGACCCCAGGGGCCGGGCGGTGTCACGCCCAGGTCGACCGCCGGCCGGAACCCGAACCGCGGGTAGTACTCCGGGTGCCCGAGCAGCACGACCAGCGGCTCGTCCAGCGCGTCGGCCGCGCCGAGCACCGCGTGCATCAGCGCCGACCCCACGCCCCGGCGCTGCCAGCCGGGCAGCACCCCGAGCGGTCCCAGGCCGAGCGCCACCGGCGCGCCGGCCACCGTGCCCCGGGTGCCGACGACGTGCCCGACGACCTGCCCGTCGGCGTCGGTGGCGACCAGCGAGAGGGCGGGCAGCCAACCGTCGTCGGCGCGCAGCGCGTCGACCAGCGGGGTCTCGACGGGTACGGCGTCCGGGGCGTCCGCCGAGGCGAACGCGGTGGTGTGCACCGCGCGGACGGCGGCGATGTCGGCGGGGGTCTCACGTCTGATCAGCATCGCTCCGGGATCCTGCCGGAGTCGGGCGGGACGGGCCACCCATTTCGTCAGGCGACGCGCCACCTTGGGTAGCGTCGGGACGTGACGACGAACCGGCTGCCCGTGCGGACGACGACCGTGGACGTTCCGACCAGCGGCGGCGGCGCCGACGCGTACCTGGTTCGGCCGGACGGGGACGGGCCGTTCCCGCCGGTCCTGCTCTTCATGGACGCGTTCGGGCTGCGGCCCCGGCTGGCCGAGATGGCGCAGCGGATCGCCGCCGCGGGGTACGTGGTGCTGGTGCCGAACCTGTTCCACCGCGCCGGCCGGGCACCCCTGGTCGACCTGACCGGCCTCGGCGACCCGGAGCAGCGCGGCGCGCTCTTCGGCCGGCTGATGCCGCTGATCACGGCGCTGACCCCGGACGTGGTGGCCCGGGACACCGCCGCCTACCTCGACTTCCTGGCCGCCCAGCCCGGCGTGACGCCCGGCCCGGCCGCCGTCACCGGCTACTGCATGGGGGGGACAACCGCGCTGCGCGCCATCGAGGCGCACCCGGACCGGCTCGCCGCCGCGGCCAGCTTCCACGGGGGCCGGATCGTCACCGACGCGGCGGACAGCCCGCACCTGGCCGTCGGCGCGGTCACCGGCGAGCTGTACTTCGGGCACGCCGACAACGACCAGTCGATGACCGCGGAGCAGATCGAGACGCTGGAGAAGGCCCTGGAGTCGGCGGGCGTCCGGCACCGCTCCGAGGTCTACCCCGGCGCGCACCACGGCTACACCATGGCCGACACCCCGGCGTACGACGAGCGGGCCACCGAGCGGCACTGGGCCGCCCTGTTCGACCTGCTCGACCGGACCTTCCGCCGCTGACCCTCGGGTCGTCGGGAGCGGTCCACGAGTACGAAGTGGCCGGCCACCGGGCCGGGCCGGGCGCACTACGGTCGGGGGATGAACGTCGATGCCCCAGACCTGTGCCGGCGGTTCGCGGCGCTGACCACCGCCCACGTCGCCGACGCCTGCCTGCGCGCCGGGGTGCCGGTACGCTGCGCGCCGGCCGCCGTGCGACCCGTCCTGCCCGGCGGGCGGCTCGCCGGCCGGGTGACGCCCGCCCGGCACGTCGGCAGCGTCGACGTGTTCCTCGAGGCGATCGACCGGGCGTCGCCCGGCGACGTGCTCGTCGTCGACAACGGCGGGCGCACCGACGAGAGCTGCGTCGGCGACCTGGTGGTGCTGGAGGCGCAGGCCGCGGGCCTGGCCGGCGTGGTGGTCTGGGGCCTGCACCGGGACACCGCCGACATCCGCGCCGTCGGGCTGCCGGTGTTCAGCCTGGGCGCGATCCCCACCGGCCCGCAGCGCCTCGACGCCCGGCCGCCGGGGGCGCTGGCGTCGGCCGAGGTGGGGCAGCAGACGGTCGACGCCGGCGATGTCGTCCTCGGCGACGACGACGGGGTGCTCTTCGTGCCGGCCGAGCGGGCCGGGGAGCTGTTCGACCTGGCCGAGTCGATCCGGGACACCGAGCGGCGGCAGGCCGACCTGATCCGCGCCGGCGTGCCGTTGCGGGCGCAGGTGGGCTTCGGCGCGTACCTGGCCCGGCGGGCGGAGGACCCGTCGCTGACCTTCCGCGAGCACCTGCGGGCGGTGGGCGGCGCGATCGAGGAGTGACCGGTCAGCCCATCGCGGTCGCCGAGGGCGGGGCGCTGCCGCCCTGCGGCGCCTCCCCGGTCATCAGCGCGACGATCTCCGCCCGGTCGGCCGCCGAGGGCCGCCCCCATTCGGGCCGGTAGCCGTACACCTCGCGCAGCGGGGTGGAGGAGGTCCGGCCGTCGAGGATCTCCACCGTGTCGGTGTCGATCAGGCCGGGGTGCTCGACACCGCACGCCTCGGCCACCTTCACCAGGTCCCGCCGCAGCGTGCGGATGTAGTTGGCGGCGCGTACGGACTTCAGGGTGGGGTCGAGGCCCCGGGCGAGCCACGGGTTCTGGGTGGCGACGCCGGTCGGGCAGGTGTCGGTGTGGCACTTCTGCGCCTGGATGCAGCCGATCGCCAGCATCGCCTCCCGGCCGACGTTGACCATGTCGCAGCCGAGCGCGAACGCGACGACGGCGTTGTCCGGCAGGCCCAGCTTGCCGGCCCCGACGAAGACCGTCCGCTCGTGCAGGTCCTTCTCGGCGAAGGTGCGGTAGACGCGGGCGAAGCCCTGCTGGAACGGCAGCGACACCGAGTCGGTGAAGATCAGCGGCGCGGCGCCGGTGCCGCCCTCGCCACCGTCCACGGTCACGAAGTCCACGCCGCGCCCGGTGTCGCGCATCAGCGTGGTCAGCTCCTCCCAGAAGCCGAGGTCACCGACGGCGGACTTGATGCCCACCGGCAGGCCGGTCTCGGCGGCGAGCAGCTCCACCCAGTCCAGCAGGCTGTCGCAGTCGGAGAACTCGGCGTGCCGGGACGGGCTGACGCAGTCCCGCCCCTGCGGGACGCCCCGGGTCTCGGCGATCTCGGCGGACACCTTCGCCCCGGGCAGCAGTCCGCCCAGGCTGGGCTTGGCGCCCTGACTGAGCTTGACCTCCAACGCCCGCACGGGGGCGCCGGCCACTAGGTCCCTGAGCCGGTCGAGGCTGAACCGGCCGCGCTCGTCCCGGCAGCCGAAGTACGCCGTGCCGATCTGGAACACCAGGTCGCCGCCGTTGCGGTGGTACGGCGACAGCCCACCCTCGCCGGTGTTCTGCAGGCAACCGGCCAGCGCCGCGCCCTTGTTCAGCGCGGTGACCGCATTGCCGGACAGCGAGCCGAAGCTCATCCCGGAGATGTTGACGACCGACTCCGGGCGGAACGCCCGGGCCCGCCCCCGCGCCCCGCCGAGCACCTTCGCCGCTGGCAGCCGCACGTCGTGCCCGGCCGTCGGCGACGACGGCGGCACGGCCCGGCCGAAGGTGCGGTGCTTGATGATCGGATAGCCGGGGGTGTACTCGATGTCGTTGTCCGTGCCGAAGCCGAAGTAGTTGTTCTCCTGCTTGGCCGAGGCGTAGATCCAGCGCCGCTGGTCGCGGGTGAACGGCCGCTCCTCGTTGTTGCCGGCCACGATGTACTGCCGCAGCTCCGGCCCGATCGACTCCAGCAGGTAGCGCGCCCGGCCGACCACCGGGAAGTTGCGCAGCAGCGCGTGGTCGCGCTGGAGGACGTCGCGCGCGGCGAGGCCCGCGAGAGCGGCGGCGACGACGGGTACGGCTCGACTGGCCCACTTCATGCCCGCCACACTCCCCGGTCCCGCCGCCGCCCAAACAGCCGGCGGGCGCGCTACCTCGGCCCGGCGCTGCGGCTCAGACCTGCGCCTGGGTGATGTTGACCATCCACGGGGTGCCGAACCGGTCCTCGCACTGGCCGAACTCGTCACCCCACATCTGCTTCTCCAGCGGCACGCTCACCACGCCGCCGGAGGAGAGCTGCTCCCACCAGCGGCGCAGCTCGTCGGCGTCGTCGCCGCTGAGGCTGACCGTGTTGGCGTTGCCGCGTCGGATCTCCATGCCGGGTGGCATGTCGGAGGCCATCAGCACGTGGCCGTGGGCCGTCCGGAGCAGGCCGTGCATGATCTGGTCGGCGATCGCCGGGTCCTCGGTGCCGAACTCGCGGAACGTGGTCAGCGACAGGTCCCCACCGAAAACCTGCTGGTAGAACTCCATCGCCTCGCGTGCGTTGCCGGCGAAGTTGAGGTATGGGTTGAGCTGGGTAGCCATGGCACCCCTCCGTGACTTGGTGACCAGCGCATCGTCCCACCCGTCCGGGGTGCGATGGCGCCGTACACGCCGATCGGGACACGGACCGGCAGGGACGCGGGGGAGCAGGCGGCGGTGGCTGGGGTGCCGGCGTTCGCCGCCGCGTTCGCCGAGATCAGCACCCGGCTCTTCGCCGGCTGGCCTCTACCTACAGCGGGTGAGCTGCCTGGAAGGCGAGCCGTCGGTCCGCGTCGGCGGCGAAGCGGGTCAGGATGTCGTCGAGATCCATGAAGGCCTGCCACGGCTCGCTGCCGGTGGCCCGGGTCAGCCTGTCGACCACCAGCTGTTCCAGCTCGGCCACCCGCTTGCCCTTCCAGACCTTGTCGGCGAGGCTGACCAGCAGGTCGTCGAGATCGACGTCGCCGCCCCGCCAGCCGGCGTGGGTCGCGGCGAACCGGGCCAGCGCGGCGTCGACACCGTGGCGCAGCAGCAGTTCCCGACCGGCCGGCTCGTGGGCCGACCCGGGCCCGTGGAGTTCCTCGGGGTGGACGACCTTGCCGATGTCGTGGGTGGCCGCGCCGAAGAGGACGGCTGCCCGGTCGAACTCAAGCAGGGGGGACCAGTCTGCCAGGGCGGCGGTCAGGTGCCAGGCGACATCGTGCACGGCGCGCAGGTGCGCGGCGAGCCGCGGCGGCGCGTCGAGGGTGGACAGGAGTTCGGCGACCGCTGCGGGCAGGGCCCGCAGCGGTGGTGGGCCGGGGTCGGTGAGAGCGCGGTGTAGGGCGGCGGCGGTCACGGGTAGCAAGACTAGGTCGGCCTGCCGTCGTCGCCGCATGAATCCGGGTGCGCGGACTGGGTCCGGTCCGGCGGGCGGGCGGTGCTGACGGAGGATGACCGGCGGTGACCCTGCGTCGTACCGTGCGGGGGTGACCCTGTGGTGGGCCGGGACGGCCGTGGTGGTGCTGCTGTTGGTGGCGGTGGTCTGTGGTCTGCTGCGCCGGGGCCGGCGGCGCGCGCGAGCGAGCGGCCGCGAGCAGGCGCTCCGCGAGGCTCGCCGGGCGACCCGCCAGATCTCGCGCGAACGGCGGCGGACCGGTCGGGGAATCCTGCGCGGCCAGGGCGCCGGGGGCAGCCAGGGCCTGGCGTCGGACGCCGCCGTCGGCACTGACGGCGGCACGCCGAGCGGACTGTGAGGGCTACGGCGCCCGGGCCTGCGCAAGAGTGCCGGATCGAACCCGGCGGGGGCAGGGCGGACGCGCGGAGCTGGCCGGCCGTCCGCACCGGTCCCGTCGACGGGGCCCGGTGAGGCGTCGCGCCGACCGCCCCACCGAGCCCCGTCGCGTCCTCAGTCCTGGCGGAACGACTGACGCACCACCCCGCCGACCAGCGCGCACCACGTGCTGGTGCTGACCTTCCCGTTGTCCGGCAGCCCGTGCAGCTGCTGGATGTCCTGGACGGCCAGTTTCGTCGCGTGGTCGTACTCGCCGGTGACGGCGACGTCGGCGTAGCCCTTCACGTTGAGGATGAACTGCACCGCCTGGACCGGCAGGCCGGTGGCGTCCTTCTCCAGCTCCGGCGCCAGGGTCTCCCAGGTGGGGCCGGTGATGGTGGCGTCGATGTCGACCGGGATCCCGTTGCGGGCCTGCCAGTCCTGCACGGCCGCCACGGTGGCGGCGTCGAAGGCGCTGTTCGGCGTGACGGCGTAGCCGCGGTACGCCAACAGGTACTGCGCGACCCGGACGGACGGGGAGCCGACGAAGCGCCACAGGTCCGGCCAGCGGCGGGCCGGCACGTCGGCGAGGTCGGTGCCGAGCTTCTCGAACACCCGGCGGCGCACGTCCGGGAAGAGCCGGTAGAACGTCGCGCCCGGGCAGAGGGTGTTGCGGAAGTCCCAGTGGCCGAAGATGTCGTGGGCGTGCAGGCCGTACTGGCGGCAGATGGTGGTGCAGAGCTTGACCAGCGAGTCGAGCAGCTCGTCCGGCGGGGTGTCGGTGACGTAGGTGCCCTCGTTCTCGATGCCGATCGCCCGGCCGTTCTCGCCGGGGCAGTGCGCCGAGACCATCTGCCGGTCGCCGGCCTGGAGCCGCTCCAGGCTGCCGTGCCGCCCCTCCATCACGTAGCCGCCGCGGCTGATGGTGAAGTGCTGGCCGGTGTCGGACCAGCGGTTGCCGTCCATGTGCAGGTTCTGGCAGTCCCGGGCCAGCTTGATCGCCTGCGCCTCGGAGTAGTCCGTGACGTTCGGGAACGCCATGTGGTGCACGATGATCTTGTTGGTGGGGATGGCGCTGATCACCAGCGGGTCGGCCGGCGGGCGAGCGCCCCACTCGTCGCAGCTGTAGATCCAGTCGAGGTCCGCGCCGGGGTCGGCCTGCGCGGCGACCGGAAAGGCCAGTTCGGACCCGACGACCGCGACGGCCGCCGCGCCCAGGCCGGCCCGCAGCAGGGTACGACGGTCGAGTTCAGGGTGGTCGAAGTGCATGGCATCTCCTCGGCGGGCCGGCGGTGGCCCAGGGGCAGCGATGAAAGAGAACTCCAGGGTGCGCGCGTGAGGTGGAGGATATTGCCATGACCGGCCCGGGCGCTAGAGGCCCGCGTCGATCCGATGTGTCCGGACGGGCGCGTCGGCGGCGTCAGGACGTCGGGGCCACGGCCCGGTCCCCGTGCGGCATCCGCCAGCCCTCGGCCAGCCGGGACGGGTGCACGTTGCGCCCGCCGCCGAAGAACTCGCAGAACTTCATGATCAGCGGATCCCAGCCCAGCGGGTCCACGTACGACGTGCGCGGGATGACCAGGTCCTCCTCGACGTGCGCGCGCAGCACCTCCACCTGGAAGGCGGTGGCGTGCGACGGCGTCGGGCCGAACGGGTACGAGGCGACCACCCGGCACTCCAACTGGATCGGGCACTGCGCCACCCGGGGCGGCGCGACCAGGTCCGACGGCTGGCGGGTCAGCCCGGCGAGGGCGAACTTGTCCGGCTCGTACCGGTAGCCCTGGGCGGCCTTGTGCGCCGGCACGGTCGGCCGGCCGGTGGTCAGCGCGATCCGGTCCACCGCGTCGACCATCGCCGAGGACGGCAGGTTCAGCACGCACTCGCCCTCGCGCCGCAGGTTGGCCGTCGTCTGGCCGCTGTCGCCCAGGCCGAGCATGGCCGACCGGCCCAGCCACCACGCCGACGACATCGGCGCGAGGTTGGCGCTCCCGTCCGGGTTCCGGGAGCTGATCAACACCACCGGGGTGCCGAAGTAGAGCACCTTCAGATCGGGTACGACGTGCATGGTCCTGCCCTTCGCGAACGCCCACGGCCGGTGCGGTCCACCCGGCCGTACCCGACTCTGCGCGCGGGCGGCGCCGATCGCTGGCGGCGATCGGACGTGGCGTTGCGGTCGGCCGCCCGGCGCGACGGGCCCGAGGTGACCCGCCGCCCCGGACGCCGTCGGGGAATGGAGCCGTGGCGCGCGCCCGGCGGCGTCAGCCGGCGGTGGCGAAGCGGTCGAGGGCGCGCACCACGTGGGCCCGGGTCTCGTCGGTGCCGAAGTGCCCCGCCTGCTCGACGACGATCAGTTCGGAGTCCGGCCAGGCCCGGTGCAGCTGCCAGGCGGTGTCCAGCGGGCTGCTCAGGTCGAGCCGGCCGTGGATCAGCACCCCGGGAATCCCGGCGAGCCGGTGCGCGTCGCGCAGCAGGACGCCCTCCTCCAGCCAGGCGCCGTGGGCGAAGTAGTGCGAGCAGATCCGGACCATCGCCGTCCGGGCCGCCGAGGGGCGGTCGCTGTACGGGTTGGTCACGGCCGCCTCTCCGGAGACGACCGCGTCCTCCCAGGCGCACCAGTCGACCGTGGCCCGCTCGCGTACCGCCGGGTCCGGATCGGCCGTCAGCCGGGCGTACGCGCCGACGACGTCGCCGTCGCGTGGTGTGCCGGGCGCGCCGGCGAGGAAGCGGTCCCACTGCTGGGGGAAGAACCGGCCGACGCCCCGGTAGAGCCAGTCGATCTCCGAGCGGCGGGTGCTGGTGACCGCGTTGATGACGATCTCGGAGACCCGCTCGGGGTGCCGCTGCGCGTACGCCAGGATGAGGGTGGAGCCCCACGACCCGCCGTGCAGCAGCCAGCGCCGCACGCCCAGGTGCTCGCGCAGGCGTTCCATGTCGGCGACCAGGTGGTGGGTGGTGTTGTGCCGCAGGTCGGTGGCGGGGTCGCTGGCGTGCGGGGTACTTCGCCCGCAGCCGCGCTGGTCGAACAGCACGATCCGGTACCGCGCCGGGTCGAAGAACCGGCGGACCCCGGTGCCGCAGCCCGAGCCCGGTCCGCCGTGCACGACCAGCGCGGGCTTGCCGTCGGGATTGCCGCAGACCTCCCAGTACACGGCGTTGCCGTCGCCGACGTCGAGCATGCCGTGGTCGTACGGCTCGATCGGCGGATAGCGCGCGTCCATGCGTGGGCCCTCCCCGGGGGTTAGATGCAACAGCGCTGTTACATTAACCCACATGCCCGCCCACCCGCCCGGCCCCGAACTGCTCGGCACCCGGCTGCGCCATCTGCTCGACCTGCTCGACGGCGAGGTCGCCGCCGTCTACGCCGACCTCGGGCTGCCCGGGTTCCGGCCGCGGTTCACCCCGGTGATCCGGACGTTGGCGGCGGGCGGCCCCGCGTCGATCCGCGCGCTGGCCGAGGCGACCGGGGTGACCCACTCCGCCGCCAGCCAGACCGTCGCGCAGCTGGCGAAGGCGGGCCTGGTCACACTCAGCCCCGGCGCGGACGCCCGGCAGCGCATCGCCCACCTCACCCCGAGGGCCGAGTCGCTGCTGCCCGTGCTGGACGCCGAATCGGCCGCCACCACGGCCGCCGCCCGCCGGTTCGAGGCGGAGCTGTCGTACCCGCTGAGCCGGCTCGTCGACGAGGCGCTGGCCGCCCTGGGCCGCAGGTCGATGCGGCAGCGGATCGCCGACGTCGCGCCCGACCTCGTACCGTTGGAAAGCCCGTCCGGCGACTAGCTCATCGTCCGCCGGTCACTGACCCGGGGGCGTGTACGTGGTCTTCATCCGGGTCACCTCGTCGACCTCGGCGGGAGTCAGCACCGGGGTGATCTGGACGCTCAGGCCGCCCGTCGCGCCGATGGCGATCGCCAGCCCGGCCACCGTCTTGTGGTCCGGCAGCTCACACAACACGTAGGTGTCGTCCTCGGCGAACGCGAAGTGCATCGACTCCATCCGCCCGCCGGCCTCCTCGATCATCTTTCGGACCACCTCGGCGCGCTTGGTGCCACCGTCGTTGACCAGCCCCTTGAGCCCCGCGGCGGAGTAGGTCGACTTCAACAGGAACTTCGCCACCTCGGCACCAACTCCCAGATGTCCTGGCGGTCGCTCGACGGCCACCAGCCTGTAGCTGCCCTTCCGCCCTCACGCTAGTGCCCGTCCCTGCAGCCCAGCGCCCGTTCTGCCAATCGGTCGACGGTCGGCGGCGCACAGGTCACCAGCACGTGTAGATCCACGACGGCGAGGGCGGGTTCGGGGCACTCCACATCGCAGGGCCGCGCCGCCGGGCGGGTGCGGCCCGCCTGATGGTCGACGGTCGCGGCCGCAGGACTGGCGTCCGCAGAATCGGGTATGCGCGGCGCCGGAGGCGGGCGCCTCCGGGAACGAGGGGGTCATGGGAGCCGCCGCCGGGTTCGTTGCTCTGGTCGTCGTCGCCGCGCTCGTCGTGCTGCTGCTCGCGCTCAGCGTACGGATGGTGCAGCAGTACCAGCGCGGTGTCGTCTTCCGCTTCGGCCGGGTGCTGGACCGCATCCGGCAGCCCGGTCTCCACCTGATCATCCCGGTCGCCGACCGGATGGTCCGGGTCAGCATGCAGACCACGGTGATCGGGGTGCCCGCGCAGGGCGTCATCACCCGGGACAACGTCACCCTCACGGTCGACGCGGTCGTCTACTACCGGGTGGTCGACCCGGTGAAGGTGCTGGTCAACGTGCGGGACTACCCATCGGCGGTGCTCCAGGTGGCCCAGACCGCGCTGCGGTCGGTGATCGGCAAGGCCGACCTCGACACCCTGCTGCGGGACCGGGACCGGATCAACGCCGAGTTGAAGGCGGTGATCGACGCGCCCACCGAGAAGCCGTGGGGCCTGCTCATCGAACGGGTCGAGGTGAAGGACGTCTCCCTGCCGGAGGGGATGAAGCGGTCCATGTCGCGGCAGGCCGAGGCGGAACGCGAACGTCGCGCCCGAGTGATCGCCGCCGACGGCGAGTTCCAGGCGTCCCGCCGGCTCGCCGACGCCTCCCGGGCGATGGCCGACACGCCGGGCGCCTACCAGCTGCGGCTGTTGCAGACCGTGGTGGACGTGGCGGCCGAGAAGAACAGCACCCTGGTCATGCCGTTCCCGGTGGAACTGCTCCGGTTCTTCGACCTGATGGGGCGTGGCCCCGAAGAGGACGCGGGCCCGGGGGCGGTGCGGAGCGTCCCCGGCGACGGCCACCGCCGGGAGGGCCACGGCTGAACGGCCCGCGTCAAGTCCTCTGACCGAAACCCATCCATCATCACGGACGTCCGGACGCGGTGGAGCAACCGTTGCGCCGATGGACCGGACGCGCCCCGCGACGAGAATGATCAGGTGGCCCTGACCCCTGACCGCTCCCCGCAGCCCGGGGAGGCCGCCGCGTGAGCGCGGACTGGCAGCTGTCCGGCTACACGCCGGTACGGCAGCTCGGCGCCGGCGCGTCCGGCCGCGTCCTGCTGGCCACCCACGACGCCAGCGGCACCCCCGTCGCCATCAAGTACCTGACCAGGGCGGTGGACGACGACCCGACCCGCACCGCGTTCCGCGACGAGGCCCAACTGCTCGTCGAGGTGGACGACCCGCACATCTCCCGGCTCTACGAGTACGTCGAGTCCCCGCACGGCGCCGCCATCGTGATGGAGCTGGTCAACGGGGTGTCCCTGCGGCAGATGCTGCGCGCCCACGGCCCCACCGAGCCCGAGGCGGCCCTCTGCGTGCTCAAGGGCTCCCTCGCCGGGCTGGCCGCCGCGCACGCCCGAGGCGTCGTGCACCGCGACTACAAGCCCGAGAACGTGCTGGTCGACATCGACGGGCAGAGCAAGCTGGCCGACTTCGGCATCGCCGTACCGGTCGGCCGGGACGGCGGCGGATCGGTCAGCGGCACCCCCCGCTACATGGCCCCCGAACAGTGGACCGGCGCGCCGGCCAGCCCGCCCTGCGACATCTACGCCGCCACCGCCACCTTCTACGAGTGCCTGACCGGCCGCCCCCCGTACGACGGGCGGGACCTGATCACCCTGCGGACCCAGCACGCGCAGGCGCCGATCCCCACCGAGGCGGCCCCGCCACCCGTGCACGACCTGCTCCGCCACGGCATGGCCAAGCAGCCCGCCGACCGGCCGCAGCCGGCGGAGGTCTTCCTTGCCGAGCTGGAACGCACCGCCGCGGACGCCTACGGCGCGGACTGGGAGGAGCGGGGCCTGGCCGAGCTGGCCCGCCGGGCCGCGCTGCTGGCCGCGCTCTTCCCGTTCCCCGACGGCACCGCCGGTGCCACCAGCCTGGCCAGCACCACGTTCGGCGAGACGGGGCCGGCCTCCCGGCGCGGGACCGGCCGCGCCGTGCTGCTCGGTGCCGGCCTCGTCGCCGCCCTGCTGCTCGGCGGCGCCGGCCTCAGCTACGCCGCCCGGCACGCGCCGGCGCTGACCCTCGCCGACGGCCAGGCCGCGCCGCGCGCCTCCGCGCTCACCTCGCTCGGCCCCAGCCCGTTGGTCGCCGCGCCCGCCATCGACGCCGTGTCGCCCAGCCCGACCCCGACGGCCTCGGCGTCGGCCACCGTCACCGCGTCGCCGACCCGGTCGGCCACCGCGACGCCCACCCGGTCCCGCAGCGCGAGCCCGACGCCCAGCGCGTCGACCAGCCCGCCGCCACCGGACGGCACGGCCCCCGTCGTCGGGAAGCTCGACGCCAGCCCCACCCTCCTCGAACCCGGAGGGTGTCCCTACGGCAACCGGGCGAGCACGGTCACCGCGACCGCCAGCGACGACCGGACCAGCGCCGAGGACCTGCGGGTGAGCTTCCGCTACACCCTCGGCGGCGTCACCCGCGCCATCGGCATGACCCACGTCGGGCGGGGCGTCTACCGGGGCACCCTCGGTGACCTGCCGGCGCCGAAGTCCAGCACCCGCATCCCGATCCAGGTGGTCGCCGTCGACGTCGCCGGCAACGCCGCCGACCCGGCCGGGCCGGTGTACGTGTCGCTCTCCTCGTACTGCACCCCCGGCTAGGAGCCGGCCGGTGCGACAGTTCCCGACGAAAGGTGACCTCCGATGACCAGGCCGGGGGAGCGGGGCGCGACGCCGCCCGGCGACGACGAGCCCACCGTCCACCTGGCCGCGGCCGGGCGTCCCGGCCCGGCCGACCGGACCGTCGACCTCGACGGCACCGTCAACCTGGACCGGACCGTCAACCTGGACCGGACCGTCAACCTGGACCGGACGGTGAGCCTGGACCGGACGGTGAGCCTGGACCGGACGGTGCAGCTCGGGGCCGCCGACGAGACGGTCCACCTCGGATCGCTGGACCGGACGGTGCACCTGGGCGGCGGGGGCCACGGCAGCCCGCACGGCGCCGTGCAGGAGACCGCCCACCTGGGAGCCGCCGACCGGACCACGCACCTCGGCGGCACGGACGCAACCGTGCACCTCGGCGCCGCCGACCGGACCGCACACCTCGCCGCGACCGGGCCGGCGATCGACGCCGGCGCGCTCGACTCGACCGTGCGGCTCGGTGCGACCGAGGCGATGTACGGCAGCACCACCCCGGCCGGCGCGGCCACGCTGGCCACGGGTCGGGGCGTACCCTCGCCGGCCGGACCGACCGGGGCGGGCGGTGAGGTGCGGTTCGGGCCCGGCGTGCCCACGACACCGCCCGCCGCGCCGGCCTGGCCGACGGCGTCCCCGCCGCGCCGCCGACGGCCCCTCTGGCGGCGGGTGGTGGCGGTGCTCTCCGGTCTGCTCACCGTGGTGCTGGTCGCCGTCGTCGGCTTCTACCTGTGGCAGCGGCTCGACCCGTTGGAGATCGGGGAGGTGACCGTGGCGGTACCGCAGCCGGCCGGGGACCGGTGCGACGTCACCGTCGACGTGGTCGCCACCGTGCGGACCAACGGCCGCAGCGGCGTGATCGAGTACCAGTGGCTGCGCTCCGGCTCCCCGCCCGGTGCCCTGCTCAGCGAGCGGGTCGGCTGGGGCCAGCGCACCGTCACGCTGGCGTTGAAGTGGGCGTTCAACGGGGTCGGCAGCACCACCGAGACGGCCACCGTCAACATCGTCTCCCCGTCGCCGCACCAGGCCCGCGCGGAGGTGAGCTACGCCTGTCGCGGTGCGTGAAAGGTGTTTCCCCACCGGCGGGTTCGGGTAGGTCGGGGCCGACGACCTGACGTTCCGTGTGGAGGGCAGCTATGAAAGACAACTTTGGCGACGCGGTGGGTGACGCCCTCCGCGCGGTGATGCTCTTCCTGCCCAAGGCGGTCGCCTTCGTGGCGATCCTCGTGGTGGGCTGGCTGATCGCCAAGGCCGTACTGAAGATCGTGGACAAGGTCCTGGAGCGGGTGCACTTCGACAAGGCCGTCGAGCGGGGTGGCATCAAGACCGCGCTCGCCCGGTCCAAGTACGACGCCAGCGACATCGTCGCCAAGCTCGCCTACTACGGGATCCTGCTGGTCACCCTGCAACTGGCCTTCGGCATCTGGGGTCCCAACCCGATCTCCGACCTGATCGCCGGGGTCATCGCCTGGCTGCCGCGCGCCTTCGTCGCGATCGTCATCGTGGTGGTCGCCGCGGCCATCGCCAACGCGGTCAAGGACATCATCAGCAGCGCCCTCGGCGGCCTGTCCTACGGCCGGGTGCTGGCCACCATCGCCTCGGTGTTCATCCTCGGCCTGGGCATCATCGCCGCGCTCAACCAGATCGGCGTCGCCACCGCCGTCACCACCCCGGTGCTGATCGCCGTCCTCGCCACCGTCGGCGGCATCCTGGTCGTCGGGGTCGGCGGCGGACTGGTCCGGCCGATGCAGAGCCGCTGGGAGTCCTGGCTCAGCCGCGCCGAGGAGGAGTCGCGGCTCATCGCCACGCATGCCCGGGCGTACCAGGCCGGCAAGCGGGACGTGCAGGCCCACCTCGCCACGCCGGTCACCCCGTACGGCGAGTCGGAGCTGACCCAGGTGGTGCCCCGGGACGACGACGCCGACCGGACCCAGGTGGTGCCGCCTCGGCAGGCGACGGCCACCCACGACGAGCCGGTGCCGGCTGACAGCGAGGCCACCATGGTCATCCCGCCGGTCGACGGCGGCCCGACGCGCCGCTGACCGCACGACCACCGACCGGGGTGGGACCCGCACGGGTCCCACCCCGGTTCGTGTCCGTCCCGTTGAAACGGGATCGCCAGGCCCGCCGGTGGCCGCTAGCATCGGCGCATGACCTGGCGATGTTGATCCGTAACTGAGGGCCGCAACCGCGGACCACCCCGGACGCCGCACGTCCCGCGTCCGTCCGGTCCCGTGGAAAGGCCCTCATGACCGTCACCACCGCAGCACCGCCCGGCGTCCGCCGCCTGGCGGCCACCCTCTACGGGTACGCGTTCCTCCAGGACCTCGTCCTGCTCTACCCGGTGTACGCGCTGCTGTTCAGCGACACCGGCCTGTCGATCGGCCAGATCTCCTCGCTCTTCGTCGTCTGGTCGGCGACCAGCATCCTGCTCGAGGTGCCCTCCGGCGCCTGGGCCGACGCGGTCTCCCGCCGGCTGCTGCTCTGCCTCGCGCCGCTGCTCGCCGGCGCCGGCTACGCCCTGTGGGTGCTGGCCCCGTCCTACCCGGCGTTCGCCCTCGGCTTCGTCCTCTGGGGAGCCGGCGGCGCGCTCGGCTCCGGCGCCCTGGAGGCGCTGGTCTTCACCGAACTCGACCGGCTCGGCGCCGCCGGCCGCTACGCCCGCACCATGGGCCGGGCGCGCACCGCGGCGGTGCTCGGCGTGCTCGCCTCGATCGGCCTGGCCGGCCCGGTGCTCGCCGTCGGCGGCTACCCGGCCGTCGGCGCGGCGAGCGTGCTGGCCACCCTGCTCGCCGCCGCCGTCGCCACCCGTTTCTCCGAACACCGTCCGGCCCCGGCGGTCGCGTCGGAGTCGGCGGAGGAGGGCGACGACCTGGGCTGGGCGGCGACCCTGCGCGCCGGCCTCGCCGAGGCCCGGGCCGACCCACGGGTACGCGGGGCGTTGCTGCTGGTCCCAGCGGTGGCCGCCGGGTGGGGCGCCCTCGACGAGTACACGCCGCTGCTGGCCCGGGACACCGGCGTCGCCGAGTCGACCGTGCCGCTGCTGCTCCTGTTCGTGTGGGCCGGGGTGACCGTGGGTGGCCTGCTCGCGGCGCCGGCCGAACGGCTGGGCACCCGGGGCTACGCCGCGCTGCTGACCGTGGCCGCCGTCGCGCTCGCCGCCGGGGCGGGACTGCGCCACCCGGCGGGGTTCGTGCTGGTCGGTGTCGCGTTCTGCGCCTTCCAACTGGCCACGGTGCTGGCCGACGCCCGGCTCCAGGCGCGGATCACCGGGCCGGGACGGGCCACCGTCACCTCGGTCGCCGGCATGGCCACCGACCTGACCATCATCGCCGTCTACGGCGGGTACGCCCTGGTCGCGGCGGTGGGCGGCAACCGGGCCGCCTTCGTGGTGGCGGCCGTGCCGTACCTGCTGGTGGCGGTCGTCCTGCTGGCCACCGGCGACGGTGGCCGTGGCGGTCCGGGGCGGGAGCCGGTGGCCGGCCGCAGCGGCGGGCCGACGTGAACCGTCCGGCCCTGCCGGGTGACCTGGCGGCGCCCGCGCTGCCACGAGGGGATGCGGGCGGTGTCCACGACCCGGCGGGTGCCTCGGGAAAGTGGGGCGGGGTGCACGGCCCGGCGGGCGGCTCGTGTCGGTGCCGGCGGTTAGCGTGGCCGGATGACCGGTGTGAGCTACGACCGTTGGTGCGCCGAGATCGTGCAGCAGAGCGACCTGCTCCGGTCGCATCTCGACGGCGCCGACCTGACCGTCGCCGTCCCGTCCTGCCCGGGGTGGAACGTGGGCCAGCTGGTGCGGCACCTCGGTGGCGGGCAGCGGTGGGCCGCGGAGATCGTCCGCACCCGGCCGTCCACGCCACCGTCGGACACCCACTTCCGTGACCTGTCGCCGTACGCCGACGAGGACCCGGCGGTGGTCGGGCCGTGGCTGGTCGAGGGGGCCGCCGAGCTGGCCGGGGTGCTGCGCGACGCCGGCCCGGCGGCGCGGGTGTGGACCCCGCTCGGGCCGGGCAGCCCGGCGTTCTTCGCGCGCCGGTTCGCCCACGAGACGCTCGTGCACCGGGCCGACGCCGCGCTCGCCCTCGGCCCCGACGTGGCCGTTTCGCCGGAGGTCGCCGTCGACGCCCTCGACGAGTGGATGGAGCTGGGCGCGCTGCCGCAGATGTTCGACTTCTACCCGCACCGCCGGGAGCTGCTCGGCCCGGGCCGGACGCTGCACCTGCACGCCACCGACACGTCGGCCGAACTGGGCGCCGAGTGGGTGGTGGACCTCACCGGCGACCTGATCGCCTGGCGGCGGGCACACGAGAAGGCCGCCGTGGCCGTACGCGGGCCGCTGACCAACCTGCTGTTGCTGGTCTACGGCCGGCTCTCCGTCGACACGGCGGGCGTCGAGGTGATCGGGGACGCGAAGCTGCTCGACCTCTGGTTGGAGCGGGTGGCCTTCGGCTGACCGGGTCGGCCCGGTGACGGCGACGACCGTCACCGGGCCTGCGGTCAGCCCGGCAGGTGGACGGAGGTCGTGATGCTCAACGCCCCGCCTCGCCGGACTCCAGCAACTGCTTGAGCGCGGCCAGCCGTTCCCGCCAGTACGCCTTGAGCGCGGCCGCCTGCTCGGCGTCGGTGAGCTTCTCGTGCACCACGGTCACCGTGGCCTTCGTGTCGCCCTTGGGCGCGAAGCCGACCACGATCCGGGTCGGGCCGCCCTCCCAGTCGGCGCGGAAGGTCTTCGGCCGGGTCGCCGTGCGTACCCGGATCGCCACGTCGGGCAGCCACCGCCGGCGCAGCCCGTCGTCGCTGAACGCCTCGAACAGCCGGTCAACCGGTACGGCGACCGTACGGCTGCCGCTCGCCTCCCAGCCGCCGCCACGCCGCTGCCCGGGGGCGCGCAGGCCACGCGCCTGCTCGTACCCGACGGTGACGGTCTGCGCCCACCAGCCCGGCACCTCGTGGGCGGTCACCAGCCAGCGAGCCGTCTCGGTGTGCGTACGCTGCACGGCGCCCCACTCGTCCAGCAGGGCGAACCACTCGTCCCAGCCGCGGCCGGTGCGCTCACGGAGCATCGCCTCGGAGATCCGGTCGGACTGTGCCGCCCCCGATCCGGGGGCCGGGGGAGTGACTTCGGCGGGGGCCGCGGTCGGCGGTTCAGCCGCAACGGCGCCGGCCAGCAGGTGCCGGCGGGCCGCCGTGTAGCTTTCGCCGGTCTTGTCCATCCGGGTGCGGACCCGGGACTTGAAGGATTTCTGGCGCGTCATCACATGCTCCCTGTCGACGGCGCGGTCGTGGGGACTCACGCTCCCGTCGACCCGCCGTTGCCCAGGCATGTGGCACGGCGCCCCGAAGACTCGAGGTCTCCTTTGCCTCCGCGACGCCGGTGGCGTGAGCACCGGTAAGGAGGTGAGGCGCGGGACGGCGCCGACGCCATGTTAACAAGCCGCGCCACGGCGGGCGAGCGGGTCGCGCCGGCTCAGTCGGGCAGGGCGTCGAGGTAGACCCAGCGCCCGTCCTCCCGGACGAAGCGGCTGCGTTCGTGCAGGGTCCCCGGGCGGCCAGCCTCGCGGTAGTGGGCGCGGAACTCGACGGTGCCGGTGCTGTCGAACAGGCCACCCCGGTCGGTGTCGACGATCTCCAGGCGGGTCCACTGCTCGCCCGGGTCCAGCCGCAGCCGGGCCGGTCGGGTGGAGGAGTGCCAGCTGCGCAGCAGGTACCCGGCGTCACCGACGGCGAAGGCGCTGAACCGGGAGCGCATGAGGGCCTCGGCCGTCCCGGCCGTGCCCTCGCCGCGGTGCACCGGACCGCAGCAGTCGGCGTACGGCAGGCCGGAGCCACACGGGCACGGCCGGTCCTGGTCGTCGGCCGCGCTCCGGCGGGCCCCACGTTTCCCCACGGCACCCATCCTGCCGCACCGGTCGGGTGCGGAGAGCGGCAGCCGGGGCACGCGGTCGCCCCGCCCGGCGATGACTGCCGGTGCACCGTTTCGGGGACGACGAAAGGGCCGGCCCCGGGTGGGGGCCGGCCCTTGTCGTTGGTGGGTCAGGCGGTGGCGGAGTAGCCGCGGGTGGCGATCCAGTCGGCGAGGTTGTCGACGCTCATCCGGTAGGAGGCCTGG
>NZ_JBQHDC010000009.1:0-244437 GCF_052068075.1 Micromonospora sp. L31
GCCACTCGCCGAGAGGCGACCTGCACACCGACACCCCAGCGCCGCCCCCGACCCACCAGGGCCGGGGGCGGCGCTGTCTGCACCGGCGGAAGCGATCCCTTCGCTCCGCTCGCGGAGGCCGCCGCGCTGCCCTATCTTCAGAGGGTCGACGGCGTCGGGGAGGGGGTGCGGGAGCATGGGACTGCGTACCTTCCTCGAGGGCTGGCCGGTCTACCGGCAGCTCACCGGCACCGACCCGCTGGGTCGGGGCGCCGCCGCGCAGTCCGGCCGCTCCGCCGAGCTGACCGCGCGCACCGAGACGGCGGACAGCATGGCCCGCTCGGTCTGCCCGTACTGCGCGGTGGGCTGCGGGCAGCGGGTGTTCGTCACCGACGGTCGGGTCACCCAGATCGAGGGCGACCCGGACAGTCCGATCTCGCGCGGCCGGCTCTGCCCGAAGGGTTCGGCCAGCAAGAGCCTGGTGACCAGCCCGCTGCGGCAGACCAAGGTCCGCTACCGCCGGCCGTACGCCACCGAGTGGGAGGACCTGGAGCTCGACACCGCGCTCGACATGATCGCCGACCGGATCCTCGCCGCCCGCGAGGAGACCTGGGAGGACGTCGACAGCGAGGGCCGGCCGCTGAACCGGACGCTCGGCATCTCCAGCCTGGGCGGGGCGACGCTGGACAACGAGGAGAACTACCTCATCAAGAAGTTGTTCACGGCGATGGGGGCGCTCCAGATCGAGAACCAGGCGCGGATTTGACACTCCGCCACCGTCCCCGGTCTGGGGACCAGCTTCGGTCGCGGTGGCGCGACGGACTTCCAGCAGGACGTCGCCAACGCTGACGTCATCGTCATCCAGGGCTCGAACATGGCCGAGGCCCACCCGGTGGGCTTCCAGTGGGTGATGGAGGCCAAGCGACGCGGCGCCAAGGTGTTCCACGTCGATCCCCGGTTCACCCGGACCAGCGCCGTGGCCGACACGTACCTGCCGATCCGCGCGGGCACCGACATCGCGCTGCTCGGCGGGGTGGTGCGCTACATCCTGGAGAACGAGCTCGACTTCCGGGAGTACGTGCTGGCGTACACGAACGCCGCCACCATCGTCAGCGAGCGGTACGTCGACGCCGAGGACGGTGACGGCTTCTTCTCCGGGTTCGATCCGGAGACCAGCAGCTACGTGCAGGACAGCTGGCAGTACGCGGGGCACGAGCGCGACTCCGGCAGCGGGCACACCGCCAAGGAGCGGGACAGCGCGGCCGGGCTGCGGCACGAGTCGCACGGCGCGCAGGTCGCCGGTCAGGTGCCGCGGGACGAGACGTTGCAGCACCCGCGCTGCGTCTACCAGATCCTCAAGCGGCACTTCGCCCGCTACACGCCGGAGATGGTGGAGCGGGTCTGCGGCATCCCGCGGGACAAGTTCCTGGAGCTGGCCCGCGCCTGGACGGAGAACTCCGGCCGGGAGCGCACCGGGGTGCTCATCTACTCGGTGGGCTGGACCCAGCACAGCGTCGGCGTGCAGTACATCCGCACCGGCGCGATCATCCAGCTCCTGCTGGGCAACATGGGTCGGCCCGGCGGCGGGATCCTGGCGCTGCGCGGGCACGCCAGCATCCAGGGGTCCACCGACATCCCGACGCTGTTCAACCTGCTCCCCGGCTACCTGCCGATGCCCCACCACGCCGACCACCCGACCTTCGACCAGTGGGTGGACAGCATCCGGCACCCCGGCCAGAAGGGTTTCTGGGGCAACGCGCGCGCCTTCGGGGCGAGCCTGCTCAAGGCGTACTGGGGTGACGCGGCGACCCCGGAGAACGACTTCTGCTACGGGTACCTGCCCCGGATGACGGGCGACCACGGCACCTACCAGCAGGTGCTGAACATGATCGACGGCAAGGTCAAGGGCTACTTCCTGCTCGGCCAGAACCCGGCGGTCGGCTCCGCGCACGGCCGGGCCCAGCGCCTGGGCATGGCCAACCTCGACTGGCTGGTCGTCCGCGACCTGTTCATGATCGAGAGCGCGACCTTCTGGAAGAACGGCCCGGAGGTCGCCACCGGCGAGATCGTGCCGAAGGAGTGCCGCACCGAGGTGTTCTTCCTGCCCGCCGCCTCGCACGTGGAGAAGGAGGGCACCTTCACCCAGACCCAGCGACTGTTGCAGTGGCGGGAGAAGGCCCTCGACCCGCCGGCCGACGCCCGCTCCGAGCTGTGGTTCTTCTACCACCTGGGCCGCCGGCTACGGGAGAAGCTGGCCGACTCGGACCAGCCGCGGGACCGGGCACTGCTCGACCTGACCTGGGACTATCCCACGCACGGTCCGCACGCCGAGCCCAGCGCCGAGGCGGTGCTGCGCGAGATCAACGGGTACGACGTGGCGACCGGCCGCCCGCTGTCCGCGTTCGCCGAGGCCAGGGACGACGGGTCCACCGCCATCGGCTGCTGGATCTACACCGGCGTCTACGCCGACGGGGTCAACCAGGCGGCCCGGCGGAAGTCCCGGCACGAGCAGGACTGGGTGGCCGCCGAGTGGGGGTGGGCCTGGCCGGCGAACCGCCGCACCCTGTACAACCGTGCCTCGGCCGACCCGCAGGGCCGCCCGTGGAGCGAACGCAAGCGCTACGTCTGGTGGGACCCGGACGCCGGCGAGTGGACCGGCCACGACGTGCCGGACTTCGAGAAGACCAAACCGCCGACGTACCGGCCGCCGGAGGGCGCGTCCGGGCCGGCGGGGATCGCCGGCGACGACCCGTTCGTCATGCAGCCCGACGGCAAGGGCTGGCTGTACGCGCCGAGCGGGGTGCTCGACGGCCCGCTGCCGACGCACTTCGAGCCGGCCGAGTCGCCGCTGCGCAACCCGCTCTACGGTCAGCAGGCCAACCCGACCCGGAAGGTCTACGCCCACCCGGTGAACTCGGTGAACCCGAGCCCGCCCGAGGAGCACAGCCAGGTCTTCCCGTACGTGTTCACGGTGAGCCGGCTGACCGAGCACCACACGGCCGGCGCGATGAGCCGGACGGTGCGGCCGCTGGCCGAGTTGCAGCCGGAGATGTTCGTCGAGGTGTCGCCGGAGCTGGCCGCCGAGGTCGGGGTGACCCACCTCGGCTGGGCACACCTGGTCAGCGGCCGGGCGGTGATCGAGGCGAAAGTGCTGGTCACCGACCGGCTCACGCCGCTGCGGGTGGACGGCCGGGTGATCCACCAGATCTGGCTGCCGTACCACTTCGGCTACGAGGGCCTGGTGACCGGCGACTCGGCCAACGACCTGTTCGGCATCACCCTCGACCCGAACGTACTGATCCAGGAGAGCAAGGTCGGCACCTGCGACGTGCGGCCCGGGCGGCGGCCGACCGGGCCGGCCCTGCGGGACCTGGTCGCCGACTACCAGCGGCGGGCCGGGATCGTGCCGGGACGGTCGGCGCCCACCGTGACCGACGGGGTCCACCCTCCTGCGCCGGGGCCCGCCGAGGGGGAGGATGTCGACGATGCCTGACGCCAACAGCCTCTACGGCCCCCTCGACCCCGCCCCGGACGCCGGCTGGGTCGACGCCGGCCCGCGGGTGGGTTTCTTCACCGACACCAGCGTCTGCATCGGCTGCAAGGCGTGCGAGGTGGCCTGCAAGGAGTGGAACGGGGTACCGGACTCCGGGTTCGACCTGCTCGGCATGTCGTACGACAACACCGGCGCGCTGACCGCCAACTCCTGGCGGCACGTGGCCTTCATCGAGCAGCCCGTCCCGGCCGGGCACCGCACGCCGCCGTTCGCCGGCACCCCGACCGACGGGTCGGTCAGCGCGTCCTCGGCGGCCGTCGCCGCCGGCACCGGCAACCCGACCGGCACCGACCCGGGCGTGCCGCCGGGCTCGGCCTCCCCCGCGGCCCGGATGGGCGCCGACGGCGCCGCGGCACCGGCCACCGTCCCCGATCGGGGCAACGGCACAGGTACGGGCGGCCAGTTCCTCGGCATGCCCGGTTCGCAGCCGCCCGGCCGGTCCACCGGCGTCGAGGAGCGCACCGACTTCCGCTGGCTGATGATGTCGGACGTCTGCAAGCACTGCACCCACGCCGCCTGCCTGGACGTCTGCCCGACCGGCTCGCTGTTCCGCACCGAGTTCGGCACGGTGGTGGTCCAGGAGGACATCTGCAACGGCTGCGGCTACTGCATCTCGGCCTGCCCGTACGGGGTGATCGACCAGCGCAAGGGGGACGGCCGGGCGTGGAAGTGCACGCTCTGCTACGACCGCCTCGGCGCGGGCATGACGCCCGCCTGCGCGCAGGCCTGCCCCACCGAGTCGATCCAGTTCGGACCGCTGGACGAGCTGCGGGAGCGGGCGGCGCGGCGGGTGGCCCAGCTGCACCAGCGGGGGGTGCCCGAGGCCCGGCTCTACGGCAACGACCCCACCGACGGCGTCGGCGGTGACGGCGCGTTCTTCCTGCTGCTCGACGAGCCCGAGGTGTACGGCCTGCCGCCGGACCCGGTGGTGACCACCCGCGACCTGCCGAAGATGTGGAAGCGGGCCGGGCTGGCCGCGCTGGCCATGACGGCGGCCGCCGTCGCCGCGTTCGTCGGAGGTTCGTCGTGAGTCCGGACCGCGCGCCCGTCGGCTCACTGTTCCGTCGCTTCCGCGACCGGCTGGAGACGCAGGGACCCGGCCGCCTCGGCGGCCCCGGCCACCGGGGCGGCCACGGGCCGAAGATCGGCGTGGGGCCCGCCGGCTCCGAGCCGTCGGCGGCGTTCGGCGGAGAACCCGGCGGTCCGGGCGACGACCAGCGGCGGGTCGGTGCGGGCGCCATGACGTCCGGACCCGCCCCCGCACCGGACCAGGCCGCCGTGGACGCCCGCCGGGCAGCAGGGCCTGACCAGGCCCCGGCGAAAACCGCCCGGACAACAGGGCCTGGCCCGGCCGCCGTGGACGCGGCCCGGACAACGGAGCCCGACCGGGGCGCGGTGAACGGCGCCCGGGCCACCGGCCGTGAAGGCCGTGCACGCGGTACCGGCGTCGGTGCGGCCCGGACCGACTCGGAAGCCGCGGAGGTGCGCCTCGCCCCGGACCCGCCCCGCGACGTCGCGCCGGTCGATCGCCGGGGTCGCCGCAGGCGGACCGGGCGCGGTGGCGAGGAGCTGCGCGTGCCGGAGGCCGAGTTCACCTCGTACTACGGCCGGCCGATCCTCAAGGCGCCGGTGTGGCGGTGGGACATCGCCGCGTACCTGTTCACCGGGGGCCTGGCCGCCGGCTCGTCGCTGCTGGCCGCCGGCGGACAGCTCACCGGCCGCCCGGCGTTGCGCCGCGCCGGCCGGGTCACCGCGCTGGGCGCGGTCACCGCCAGCGCGTACTTCCTGATCCACGACCTGGGGCGGCCGTCCCGCTTCCACCACATGCTGCGGGTCGCGAAGCCGACCTCGCCGATGTCGGTGGGCACCTGGATCCTGAGCGCCTTCGGGCCGGCCGCCGGCGTGGCCGCGATCGCCGAGGCGGCGCCCTGGCTCCCCGAGCGGGGCGTGCTCGGGCTGGCCCGCCGGGTGCTGCCCCCGGTCGGGCAGGCCGCCGGGCTGGCCGCCGCCGCCACCGCGCCGGCCCTGGCCACGTACACCGGGGTGCTGCTGGCCGGAACGGCGGTGCCGTCGTGGCACGAGGCGTACCCGGAACTGCCGACCATCTTCGCGGGCAGCGCGCTGGCCAGCGGCGCCGGCGTGGGCCTGATCGCCGCGCCGTGCGCGCAGGCCGGCCCGGCGCGGCGGATGGCCGTGGCCGGCGCGGCGCTGGAGCTGCTCGGGTCGCACTCGGTGGAGACCCGGCTCGGGTTGCTCAGCGAGCCGTACCGGACGGGCCGGGCCGGCCGGCTGCTGCGCGCCGGGCGGGCGCTGACCGCCGCCGGGGTGGCCGGGGCGCTGGTCGGCCGGCGCAGCCGGGTGATCTCCGCGCTCTCCGGCGGGGCGCTGCTCGCCGCGTCGGTGGCCACCCGGTTCGGCATCTTCCACGGCGGCGTCGCCTCGGCGCGCGATCCGAAGTACACGGTCGTGCCGCAGCGGGAGCGGGTGCGCCGCCGGGAGGCCGGCGAAGGCTGAGGCTCGCCGCGCGACGGGCCGGGGGCTGTGGTTGACTCCTGGGCGGAGGCGTTCAGGAGGCTGGTGCCCCTCCCGGTCTTCAAAACCGGTGTGGCCCGGGACCCGGGTCAGGCGGGTTCGATTCCCGTCCGTCTCCGCCAAACCGCTCGGGAGAGATGACGCGCATGGGCGAGGCGCCGGCCGACCCACGACGGCGGGTGCCGCGCACCGACACCCTGCTGGCCGACCCGCGCCTGGCCGCGGCGGTCGCCACCCTCGGCCGCGACCGGGTCAAGGCAGCCGTGGGCCACGCCCAGGAGCGCGCCCGCCGCGGCGACATCACCCCCGAACAGGTACCCGACGACGCCCTCGCCGCGCTGCCCGCGCCAGCGCCGCGCGCGGTGCTCAACGCCACCGGCGTCGTGCTGCACACCAACCTCGGCCGGGCGCCACTGTCGGCTGCCGCCGTCGAGGCGGTCGTCGCCGCCGCCGGGCACACGGACGTGGAGCTGGACCTGCGCACCGGGCGGCGCGCCCGGCGGGGACGCGACGCCCTGGACGCGCTCGCCGCCGCGGTGCCGGACGCGGCGGCCGTGCACGTGGTGAACAACGGCGCGGCCGCGCTGGTGCTCGCCGCCACCGCCCTGGCCGCCGGCGCGGAGATCGTGGTGAGCCGGGGCGAACTGGTGGAGATCGGCGACGGGTTCCGCCTGCCAGACCTGCTGGAGAGCACCGGCGCCCGGCTGCGGGAGGTCGGCACCACCAACCGCACCACCCTGGCCGACTACGCGGCGGCGATCGGCCCGGCAACCGGCTTCGTGCTGAAGGTGCACCCGTCGAACTTCCTGGTCACCGGCTTCACCTCGGCCGTGCCGGTCCGGGCGCTGGCCACCCTCGGCGTGCCGGTGGTGGCCGACATCGGCTCCGGGCTGCTCGCACCGGACCCGCTGCTGCCCGACGAGCCGGACGCCGCCAGCACCCTGCGGGCCGGCGCGGCGCTGGTCACCGCCAGCGGCGACAAGCTCCTCGGCGGGCCGCAGGCCGGGCTGCTGCTCGGCGACGCCGCGCTGGTCGAGCGGCTGCGCCGGCACCCCCTCGCCCGCGCGTTGCGGGTCGACAAGCTGACCCTGGCCGCCCTGGCGGCCACCCTGCACGGCCCGGACACCCCCACCCGGTCCGCCCTGCACGCCGACCCCGCCGGGCTGCGGGAGCGGGCCGAACGGCTGCGCGACGCGCTCGGCGCCGACGGCTGCAAGGCCGAGGTGGTGCCGAGCAGCGCCGTGGTCGGCGGTGGCGGCGCACCCGGCGTCGTGCTGGACTCGTGGGCGCTGAGCCTGCCCGAGGCGTACGCCGGGCCGCTACGCCTCGGCGCGCCGCCGGTGCTCGGCCGGGTGCTGCGGGGCCGGCTCCTGCTGGACTTGCGCTGCGTCCCCCCGGCCGCCGACGACACCCTGCGCGCCGCGGTGCTGCGGGTCCCGGCGGCCGGCTGACATGTACGTCGTCGCCACCGCCGGCCACGTCGACCACGGCAAGTCGACACTGGTCCGGGCGTTGACCGGGATGGAACCCGACCGGTGGGCCGAGGAACGCCGCCGGGGCATGACCATCGACCTCGGCTTCGCCTGGACCACGCTGCCCGCCGGCGGCACCATCGCCTTCGTCGACGTCCCCGGCCACGAGCGCTTCGTGCCGAACATGCTCGCCGGCGTCGGACCCGTCCCGGCCGCGCTGGTCGTCGTCGCCGCCGACGAGGGCTGGATGCCGCAGTCCGCCGAGCACCTGGCCGCGCTGCACGCGCTCGGGGTGTCGTACGGGCTGCTGGCGGTGACCCGCGCGGACCTGGCCGACCCGGGACCGGCGTTGGCCCGGGCCCGGGCGGAGCTCGCCGCCACCAGCCTCGGCGAGGTGGAGGCGGTACCGGTCAGCGCGGTCACCGGCACGGGCCTGCCCGAGCTGCGCGCCGCCCTGGACCGGCTGGTCGCCCGCCTGCCGGCGCCCGCGCCGGACCTGCCGGTGCGGCTCTGGGTGGACCGGTCCTTCACCATCCGGGGCAGCGGCACCGTGGTGACCGGCACCCTCGGCGGCGGCCGGCTACGGGTCGGCGACCAGCTGGAGCTGGCCGCCACCGGCGAGCCGGTCCGGGTACGCGGCCTGCACTCCCTCGGCGCCGCCCACGACCGGGTGGACGCGGTGGCCCGGGTCGCGGTCAACCTGCGGGGCGTGCCGAAGGACCGGCTGGGCCGGGGCGACGCGCTGCTCACCCCCGGCCGGTTCCGGCTCACCGACCTGCTCGACGTGCGGCTGGCCGGCGACCCGGCCGCCGACCTGCCCGCCACCCTCACCCTGCACGTGGGCTCGGCTGCCGTGCCGGCCCGGGTCCGCCCGCTCGGACACGACACCGTCCGGCTGCGGCTGGCCCGGCCGCTGCCGCTGCTCGTCGGCGACCGGGCGCTGCTGCGCGACCCCGGACGGCACCACGTCAGCGGCGGGGTGACGGTGCTGGACGTGGCCCCACCGCCCCTGCGCCGGCGCGGCGCCGCCGCGGCCCGGGCGGCCGTCCTCGCCGACCTCGACGGGCGGCCCGACCTCGCCGGGGAGCTGCGCCGGCGGGCCCTGGTCCGCGCCGGGGAGCTGACCCGGATGGGGGTGCCGGCCACCGTCGCCCCGGTCGCCGGCGACTGGCTCGCCGACCCCGAGCACTGGCGGCGGCTGGCCACCCGGCTGGCCGAGGAGACCACCCGGTACGCGCGCGAGCATCCCCTCGACCCGGGCGTCCCGGTGGAGGTGCTGCGCCGGCGTCTCGACCTGCCCGACCGCGCGCTGGTCGAGGCCCTGGTCCGCCCGCCGCTGGCGCTGCGCGCCGGGCGGGTCACCGCCGCCGAGGTCGACGCGCTGCCCGCACCGGTGGCCCGGGCCGTGCAGCGGGTCCGCGCCGAGTACGCCGCCCAGCCGTTCCGCGCCCCCGAGGCGGACCGCCTCGCCACCCTCGGCCTGGGTCCCCGGGAGATCGGTGCTGCCGTGCGCGCCGGGGCGCTGCTGCGGCTGGCGGAGAACGTGGTGCTGCTGCCCGGCGCGCTCGACGACGCGGTCCGGGTGCTGGCCGGGCTGCCGCAGCCGTTCACGCTCAGCGCCGCCCGGCAGGCGCTGGACACCACCCGCCGGGTCGCCGTGCCGCTGCTGGAGCTGCTGGACCGGCGCGGCGCCACCCGCCGGCTGCCCGACGACGCCCGCGAGGTGGTCGGCCGGCCGTCCTGACCACCGCCGGGCCCGGCGGGCAGGGGCGGTGCCGCGGGCTGGCCCGAAGCCGCACCGCGACGGGCGCCGCGTCGCCTACCGTGACGCCATGGACCCATCGGCGGTCTGGCGGGACAAGAACCACCGCTGGCGGATCGAGGCGTACCGGGCGCCGGACCTGCGGTTCGCGATCTTCGCCACCAACGGCACCACCGAGTCGGCCCCGCTGTGGCTGTTCGGCATGTCGGCGCTGGCCCGCTGGCTGATGACCCACGCCATCTCCCTCGACGACCTGGAAAACGACTGACCCGGCCTCTCCGGTGACGCCGCTGCGGTTGAGTAGGGGCCAAGGTGGCGGGGGAGGGGGTGGCATGCTCGGGCAGCTCGCGCTGGTGGCCGTGCTGGTGCTGATCAACGCCGCCCTGTCCGGCAGCGAGATGGCGCTGGTGACGCTGCGGGAGGCGCAGCTGCGCCAGCTGGGCCGCTCCGGTCGGGCCGGGGCGCGGCTGGCCCGGCTGGCCCGGGAACCGAACCGCTACCTGGCCACCATCCAGCTCGGCATCACCCTCGCCGGGTTCCTCGCCTCGGCGGCCGCCGCCGTGTCGCTGGCCCAGCCGCTGATCGGCCCGCTCGGCTTCCTCGGCGGCGCGGCCCGGCCGGTGGCCGTGGTGCTGGTGACCGTGGTGCTGACCTTCGTCACCCTGGTCGTCGGGGAGCTTGCCCCGAAACGGCTGGCGATGCAGTGGGCGGAGCGGTGGGCGTTGTTGAGCGCACCCCCGCTGGACGTGCTCGCCCGGCTGTCCCGGCCGGCGATCTGGTTGCTCAGCCGCGCCACCGACCTGCTGGTCCGGCTCGCCGGCGGGGACCCGCGGGCACAGCGGCAGGAGGTGACCGAGGAGGAGCTGCGGGAGATGCTGGTCAGCCAGCGGGGGCTGTCGGCGCAGCAGCGGGAGATCCTGTCCGGGGCGTTCGACATCGCCGGCCGTACCCTGCGGGAGATCCTGGTCCCCCGACGGGACGTGACGGTGCTGCCCGCCTCGCTGTCGGCGGCCGAGGCGATGCGCCGGATGGCCGCCACCGGGCGCTCCCGCGCCCCGGTCGTGGGGCCGGGCGGGCTGGACGACGTCCGGGGCCTGGTGCACATCCGCGACCTGGTCGACGGCCACGGCGACACCGCCGGTCAGCGGGCCCGCGAGCTGCTGCTGCTGCCCGGCACGCTGCCGGTCGCCGACGCCATGCGCCAGCTGCGGCAACGCCACGAACAGCTCGCCCTGGTGGTCGACGAGTACGGCGGCATCGACGGTCTGATCACTATGGAGGACCTGCTGGAGGAGGTCGTCGGCGAACTGTACGACGAGACCGACCGGGACGTCTCCGGGGTGCTGCGGGAGGCGGACGGGGCACTGCTGCTCCCCGGTGACTTCCCACTGCACGACCTGGCCGACGTGGGGGTGCGGCTGGCCTTCCCGCTGCCGCGCGACTACACCACCGTCGCCGGGCTGGTCCTGGCCGGGCTGGGCCGGCTGCCCGACGGGCCGGGGGAGTCGGTGCGGCTGCCCGGGCTCACCGTCGAGGTGGTCGAGGTGGCCGACCGGGCGGTACGGCGGGTCCGGCTGCGCGGCCCGGCGGCCGGCGGCCGGGCCGAGTGACCCGGACGGGTTACCGGCCGCGAAAACCGCCGTACCGGGGCGGAACCCGCCGTACCGTGCGGAACGTGAAGGACCGAGGAATGCGGACGTTCCTGGCGGTGCTCGCCGGACTGGCGGTGATCTACTTCGGCGCCACCGGGCGCAGCGCCGATGAGGGCGGCGGGATCTCCGGCGGGGTGGTGCTGCTCGCCCTGGCCGCCGCGCTGCTGGTGTGGAACCTGACCAAGCCCGGGGACAAGCCGGTCAAGTGACGCTCACCGCGCCGCCGCAGTCCGGTTGACCTCGCCCGCGGACTCCTCGCCCAGGGCCACCCGGACCAGCGCCGAGGCGAGCCGGCCGAAGTCCGCCTCGCCGACCAGGCCCGCCAGCCCGCGCGGATTCGCCGGCAGCCCGAGCCGCTTCGCCCCGGTCAGGGTCCGCCGGTCGGCGTACGGGCGCACGTCCGGCCAGACCTCCTGCGCCTCCCGCAGGAAGATGTCCGCGCCGGTCGGACCGATGCCGGGGAACTCGGTGAGCAGCCGGCGCAGCGCGGTCGGCTGCCCGTCGGCCTCCCGGTGCAGCCGGCGCAGGTCACCGTGCCAGCGGTCCAGGCAGAGCCGGGCACCGGTGCCGAGCATCGTGGCGGTCCGCTCGTCGTAGCGGCGGTAGTGCCCGCGCCCCAGCGCGTCGACCCGCTCCTGCCAGCTCGCCGTCTCCATCGCCTGCGGGGTGCGCCAGCCGGCGGCGAAGAGTTCCCGCGCGGCGGCGAGCGCCACCCCGGCCCGGATCCGGGTGCTCAGCAGGGTGGCCAGCACCAGCAGCTGGTACAGCGGCCCCGGCCGGTCGGTCAGTCGGATGCCGGCCTCCTCGGCGTAGGTGCGTCCCTGCCGGTCCAGCAGGGCCCGGGCCACCCGTCGGTCGTCCCCCATCACCGTGCAGTACCCGCCCTGTCGCGGATCAGCCGGGCCGCCGCCGGTCGAATGTGCGCCACGGCGGCGGGTAAGCCAATGGGGTGCGCGGCCCGCTGGTCGTGCACCCCGTCGGAAGGAGAGACCCGTGGTGAACCCGCAGCAGATGGAGTTCCGCCGCAACGCCAAGGGCGCGACCAGTACGGACAGCCGGAAGACCGCCACGGACGCGGGCGGGCATCCGCAGCACAAGGGCACGTCCAACGCGGACGTCGGACGGCCGGTGCCGAAGGGGCAGGTCTCGCCGTACGGCCCGGCCGGTGAGCCGATCGCCGACGACGAGAGTGACCGGGGCTAACCGCACCGTGCGGAGGGCGGCCGCAGCCGGTTCAAGGTGGCAGCGGCCGCCATTCCGTATGCCAGGTGGGGCACGATGTCGGCTAGCCAGTCGGACCGGCTCCAGGTGCGCGGGTCGCTGATCCGCAGCGTCGCGAGCGAGCCGATAGTGGTGGCCATCACCCCGCCGCCGAGCAGCGCGGTCGCGACCGCCGGCGGTAGCCGGCGACCGCTCGCGAGCACCCCGAAGGCGGCGCCGGTACTGATCCCCAGGGCGTACCCGAGGACGGCCCCGAGGCCCGTGCGGCGGTTCGCCGCTCGGTCCTCGGGGCCCAGGTCCACGTGCGCGAGACCGGCCAACCGGCCGATGCTCTCCTCCGGGGTGCTGCTCGCCGGTCTGGCCCGGACTGCGATGTCCAGGTAGCCGACCACGTTCAACGCGGCGCTGCCGACCGCGCCGGCGATCGCCCCGTCGACCACACCGGAAGCCCTCACTTCGGATCGCCCGGTTCGCGCTCACCCTTCGGGCCGAACGTCCGTTCCCCCCGGACCACGCCCCGTTGGCCGCGATCCTCCTGCATGATCCGGTTGGCGACCTGGTTGGCCTCCTGGTCCGCCGCCCGCCCCGACTGCTCGATCAGGTCGCGCAGGCGTGCGCGTTGCTTGTCGTACGCGTTGCTTCCCGGCCGTGGTCCTGGCATAGCCGCCTCCTCGGTAGCTGTCACCGCGTGCCGTACCCGGGCCGTCTACCCGTCTGCCGGCGGGTCAACCGCTCAGTCCGGGGTACGCACCACGGCCACCGGGCAGGCGCTGTGGTGCAGCACCCCGTGGCTCACCGAGCCGAGCAGCAGCCCGGCCAGCTCGCCGCGTCCCCGGCCGCCGACCACCACCAGCAGCGCCCGGCGGGACGCGGCGGTGAGCGCGGCGACCGCCCGGTCCCGCACCACCTCGCGGGTGATCGGCAGGTCGGGGTACCGCTCGCCGATGCCGGCGAGGGCCTCGACGAGCACCCGGTCCTCCTCGGCGCGCAGTTCGGACTCGTCGTAGACCAGCGGCTGCATGTCGCCGGGGCCGCCGGAGGCCGGGTGGCGGTAGGCGTGCAGGGCGTGCAACGTGGCGCCCCGGATGTCCGCCTGCTCGGCGGCGAACTCCACGGCCTCCCGGGCCGCCGGGGAGCCGTCCACCCCGACCACCACCGGACCGCCGCCGTGTTCCTCGCCGCGCGCCACCAGCACCGGGCACTGCGCGTACGTGGCGACCTGCACCGCCACCGAGCCGAGGATCAGCGCGCCGAAGCCACCCAGCCCGCGGTCACCGAGCACGACCAGTGCGGCGGTGGGCGTCTCGCCGAGCAGCACCGCCGCCGCCTCGCCGTCGATGATCTCGCCGGTCACCCGGATCCCCGGTACGGCCGCCTCCGCCTCGGCGACCGCCCGCGCGACGAGTTCCTCCGCCTGGTGGCGCAGGCCGCCGCCGGGCGGGGCGTCGGCGACCGGGTCCACGGGCACCCGCAGCAACGGCCAGATGAACCCGTGCACCACCCGCAGCGGCCGGTGCCGGCGGGCCGCCTCCGCCGCGGCGAGCCGGACGGCGCGCAGCGCCTGCTCCGAGCCGTCCACGCCCACCACCACCGCCGCGCCGTTCGCCGAGTTCACCGCCGCGCACCTCCTGCCCGCGGCCAGTATCGCGGCCCGGGGACTGTCGCCGGGGCGATACCGCGAGGGCGGTCGCCTCGCTACGCTGTCGCCCACCCGTCGGAAGGGAGTGCCGTCGATGGCCGAGCCGGAGCAGCCGAGCACCGCCCGCATGATCGACTTCTGGTTGGGCGGTGAGCACCACTTCCCGGTGGACGTGGCGGCGGCCCGTGCCTTCGAGGAGGCGTACGGGCCGTGCGCGGCGATCTTCCGGGACCTGCGGGACTTCCTCGGCCGGGCGGTCGGGGCGGTCGCCGAGGCCGGGGTGGACGGCTTCCTCGTCTTCGGGGCCGGCCTGCCCACCCGGGGCAACGTGCACGAGGTGGCCACCTCCGCCACCGTCCTCTACACCGACGTCGACCCGGTCACCATCCGGCTCGGGCAGCGGATCCTGGCCGGCAGCGACCGCGCCGGTTACGGCTACGGCGACGCCACCGACATCGGCACCGTCGACCCGGCCCAGCTGCACCGCTTCGTGCCCGGCTGGGGGAGGAGACCGGTCGGCGTGGTCTTCCTCGGCCTGGCCGCCTTCCTGGACGACGAGACGCTGGCCCGGACCCTCGACGAGCTCTACGACGCGGTGGCCCCGGGCAGCTTCCTGGCGTTCGACTTCGACAGCGAGGAGCTGGCCGGACACCCGCAGGCGCTGGCCATGATGGGGCCGCAGTTCCGGATGCGGACCCCGGCGTCGTTCGCCCCGCTGCTGGGGCGGTGGGTGCCGACGGCCGAGGGCATCGTGCCGGTGGCCCGGTGGCGGCCCCGCGGCGAGCCGGCCGCAGTGCCGGACGCGTTCCACGGCGGGCTGGCCGGCAAACCCACCGACTGACCCGGCCGGTGCGGTGCCCGGCCGCGCGTCCGTATGATGCTTGCCCTACAGCAAGAATTCTGGAGGACGAACATGCCGGACGTGCCCGCAGCGGTGTCCCGTGCGCTGCGCGCAGCCCCGCCGGACCAGCTGGTGGAGGCCGCGGACCGGGTCGTCCGGGCGCGCCTCGGCGCCTCGCGCACCGACGTGTTCCTGGCCGACTACCGGATCACCGGGCTCTGGCCGGTGCTGGACCCCGACCTGCCGGACGCCGGCTTCCTCGCCTGCCAGGGGGTCGCGCAGCGCTGCTTCAGCAGCCAGCAGCCGGTGCTCGACGCCCGGGACGACGGGCACTGCCGCGTCTGGGTGCCGCTGACCGCCTGGGGGGAGCGGCTCGGGGTGCTGCTGGTCGAGCTGACCGGGCCGGCGGACGGGCCGACGGTGGCGTCGATCGGCGAGGTCGCCGACGAGCTGGCCACCGCACTGCGCGCCGCCGACCGGGAGACCGACCGGTACCGCCGGGCCCGCCGCCGGGAACGGCTCAGCATGGCCGCCGAGATGCAGTGGGACCTGCTGCCCGGACGCAGCGTGCGGCACCACGCTTTCCTGTTGGCCGGCCAGTTGGAGCCGGCGTACGGCGTGGGCGGGGACCACTTCGACTGGTCCGTCGACTCCGACCGCCTCACCGTCACCGTGCTCAACGGGACCGGCACGGGCATGTCCGCCGCCCTGCTGACCGCGTTGACCGTCAACGCGATGCGCAACGCCCGGCGCTCCGGCGGCGGGCTGGTGGAGCAGGCCGAGCTGGCCTCGGACACCATCCACTACCAGCACCGCGGCCGGCGGCACGTGGCGACGTTGCTGCTCACGGTCGACACCGTCACCGGTCGGGTACGCGCGGTGGACGCGGGTTCCCCGCACCTGCTGCGGGTCCGCGGCGCCACGGTGACGCCGATCGAGCTGGACCGCCAACTGCCGCTGGGCATGTTCGCCGAGACGCGCTACGACGTGCAGGAGTTCGACCTGGAGCCGGGGGACCGCCTCTTCGTGGTCAGCGACGGCGTCTACGACGCGCAGCCGGGCGGCCAGGAGGCGTACGGGGAGCGGGCGATGGCGCGGTCGATGCGGTCCACGCGGTTGCAGCCGGCGACCGAGGCGGTTGGTACCGTGATGCGCGAACTGTTCGCCTACCACGCCGAAGCGGACCTGCGCGACGACGCCGTCGTCGTCTGTCTGGACTGGGTCGGTGTCAGCGGTCAGGGCGAGCGGTAGCAGACCGGCAGCCGGGTACGAGCGGAACAATCGCAGGGGGCACCGGGTGGAGCGACCTCCGAACCTCGCCGCGGCGATCGATGCAGCCGCCGAGGCGCTGATCGGTGTGCTCGACTCCGCCACCTCGCGGCACCACGTCACCGTCCCGCCGACGCAGTTGCGGGTGCTCGCCCTGATCAGCGCGCGGCCGGACACCAACGTCAACCGGCTGGCGGAGCTGCTCGACGTCGTACCCTCCTCGGCCAGCCGGCTCTGCGACCGGCTGGAGGCCACCGGGCTGCTGCGCCGGGTGGCCGACCCGCGTGACCGGCGGGAGGTCCGGCTGGTCCCCACCGCCGCGGCCCAGACCCTGCTGCGCGAGCTGAAGGAGCGGCGCCACCAGGCCGTGCAGGCGATCCTCGACCGGATGCCGGCGCGGGCGCAGCACGACCTGCTGCTGTCGTTGCTGGCCTTCGCGCAGGCCGTGGAGGCCAGCGAGGCGACGCAGCCGGACACCGCCGCCGCGCGCACCGCCTGACCCGCTTCACCCAGGCACGGGCACAGCGACACTCCACTAGTGTCCTAGGATGCCTTACGCGTGGTGACGCACCACACACCGAACACCCGGAAACGACGGAAGCGCGGCCCCCGAGGGCCGATACGTGAGCCCGATATAGTGGCAACTCGCCGGCCCGCGATCACCACGTCCGGGACGGCATCAGGGGAGGCCCCAGCCCGGGGCCGCCGAGGCGCCGGCGCTGGCCGGCCCGTCAGCGCGCACGTCCCGCCGAGGCGCCCAGGAGGCGTCCGGTCAGTGCTGCGGAGGAGGTTCGGTGTCGCGTCGGCCGGCTCGGGCAGAGCACCCGCAGGGCACGGACGGCACCGCGGTCGGCGACCGGGTGCTGACCCTGCCGAACCTGATCAGCTTCGTCCGGCTGCTCGGCGTCCCGCTGTTCCTCTACCTGTTCCTGGTGGTGGAGGCCGACGTGGCGGCGATCGTGGTGCTGGCGGTCGGCGGCACCACCGACTGGGTCGACGGGTGGATCGCCCGGCGCCTCGGCCAGGTCAGCCGCCTCGGCGAGCTGCTCGACCCGTTCGCCGACCGGCTCTACATCCTCGCGACGTTGCTCGCCTTCACCGCCCGCGAGGTGGTGCCGTGGCAGTTCACGGCCGCGCTGCTGGCCCGGGAGCTGCTGCTGGTCGGTTCGCTGGCGGTGCTGCGCCGGCACGGGTACGGCCCGCCGCCGGTGCACTACGTGGGTAAGACGGCCACCTTCCTGCTGCTGGCCGCCTTCCCGATCCTGCTGGTGGGCACCGCGTCGGAGTCGGCGGCCACCGCCGCCGGGGCGATCGGCTGGGGCCTGGCCTGGTGGGGCCTGGTGCTCTACTGGGTGGCCGGCGCCATGTACGTGGTGCAGGCGGTCCGGCTGGTCCGGTCCGTGCGGGCCCGCTCCGGGGGAGCGGCGGCATGAGCGCGCCGCCGGACTCCGGTGGGCGTACCACCCGGGCGTTCACCCCTGACTTCCTCACCGAACTGTTCCGCAATCCGCTGGATCCTGGCTACGCCGACGCGGCCGCCCGGCGCCGGGAGTCGCCGGCCCCGGCGGGGTGGCGGGGCGCCTCCGCGCGCGCGGTGAGCGTCGTGGTGATCGCGGTGGTCGGTTTCCTGTTCGCGGTGGCCTACCGGGAGACGATGGCGGAGGAGCCGAGCCGCAGTCAGGCCCGCGCCGGCCTGATCGCGCAGATCAAGCAGCGGGAGAGCGAGACCGACGAGATGACCGCCCGCGCGGACCGGCTGCGCGAGGAGGTGGGTCGGCAGCGCGACGCCGCGCTGAGCGGTTCGCAGGCGGCCCGGTTGCGCAACCTGGAGGCGGGGACCGGTCTGGGCCGGGTACGGGGCGACGGGGTGGTGGTCCGGCTGGCCGACGCGGCGCCGAAGGACGACGACGCGGTCTCCGGTGACGCGGACGCGGGTCCGCCCCGGGTGATCTACACCGACCTGCAGAAGGTGGCCAACGACCTGTGGGCCTCCGGGGCGGAGGCGGTGGCGATCAACGGTCAGCGGTTGACGGCGACGTCGACCATCCGTTCGGCGGGTGCGGCGATCCTGGTGGACTTCCGCCCGGTGACGAGCCCGTACGAGGTGACGGCGATCGGGCCGAGGTCGATGCGCGACAAGTTCGAGGAGAGCCGGGCGGCGTATCTGATGCGGCGGGTGGCGAAGGAGACCGGCCTGTCTTTCCAGGTCCGGGACGCGGACGACCTCACGCTGCCGGCGGCGCCGGAGCCGCGGCTACGCTACGCGCAGCCTTCGGTCAGTCCGAGCCCGTCGCCGTCGGGTTCGGCCGACCGTTCGTCGAGTCCCGGGCCGTCCGGTTCGGGTACGTCCCCCCGCCCCTCCGGAGGTGTCCGATGATCGCGGTGCTGGCGCTGCTCGCCGGTGTGGTTCTCGGGATCTACCTGGACCCGACGGTGCCCGCCGCGTTGCAGCCGTATCTGCCGATCGCGGTGGTGGCGGCGCTGGACGCGGTGTTCGGTGGGGTGCGGGCGAAGCTGGACCGGATCTTCGACGACAAGCAGTTCGTGGTGTCGTTCATCTCCAACGTGCTGGTGGCGGGTCTGATCGTGTATCTGGGTGACCAGCTGGGGGTGGGCGGTCAGCTCTCCACCGGTGTGGTGGTCGTGCTCGGGGTGCGGATCTTCGGCAACGTGGCGGCCATCCGTCGTCACCTGTTCCGGGCGTAGGTTTGTGGCGATGAGCGACGAGCAGCGGGACACCGGGACGGGATGGCCGCAGCCGGCGGAGCCGCGCCGGCCGGCGGGGCCGGCGGGTGAGCCGGATCCTCGGCCGGACGCCCCGGATCCGGACGAGTTGAGCCCGTTGGTGCCGCCGGCGGAGGAACCGGCGCGGCAGGAGCCGCCGGCGTCGCCGCCGGCGGAGGAGGCCGAGACGCAGCGCATCGAGGCCGAGCCGGCGCCCGCCGAGGTGGATCCGGAACGGCCGGCGGCCGACCCGGAACGCGTCGACCCCGAGCGGGTGGTCGTGGCCGCGGTGCCGGCGGGTCGCCGGTGGACGTCCGCGGGCGTGATGATCACGGTGTTGCTGGCGTTGCTCGGGTTCACCCTGGTGGTCCAGTTCAAGACGACGTCGACGGATCCGACGCTGGCGGCGACCCGGCAGGAGGACCTGGTCCGGATCTTCTCGGATCTGGATTCCCGGGAGAAGCGGCTCCAGCAGGACATCGAGGCGCTGGAGGAGAGCCAGCGGCAGTTGCGTTCGGGTGAGCAGGGTCGGCAGGCGGCGTTGGACGAGGCGCGGCGGCGGGCGGACGAGCTGGGGATCCTGGCGGGGACGTTGCCGGCGCGGGGTCCGGGGCTGAGTGTGGAGTTCCGGCCGGGTGCGGGCAAGCCGATCCGGGCGGACCGGATCCTGGACGCGGTGCAGGAGTTGCGGGGCGCGGGCGCGGAGGCGATGCAGATCTCCGGCAGTGGCGGGTCGCCGGTGCGGATCATCGCGTCGACGTACTTCCTGGACGGGTCGGGCGGCTCGTTGGTGGTGGACGGGCGGTCGTTGTCGGGTCCGTTCACGATCACGGTGATCGGTGATCCGAAGACGATGGAGACGGCGCTGAAGATTCCGGGCGGGGTGGCCGCATCGGTCGCGGGTGACGGCGGTACCGTGAACGTTGATGAGCGTGGGGTTGCCGAGGTTTCGGCGCTGCACGCGCCGATGAAGCTGGAACACGCCCGTCCGGTCTCCTGACCGGCGCGGCCGCGTCGGATCACCTCCGGCGCATCGATGGATGAAGGACGCGTCTGGTGATTCCTGAGGATCTGCGTTACACCGCCGAGCACGAGTGGGTGGTCGGCGCCGACGGCGGCACGCTCCGCGTCGGCATCACCCACTTCGCGCAGGACGCGTTGGGTGACATCGTGTTCGTGCAGTTGCCCGACGAGGGTGCGGTGGTGGCGGCCGGTGAGCCGCTGGGTGAGATCGAGTCGACCAAGAGCGTGTCGGAGATCTACGCCCCGGTGAGCGGGACGGTGGCGGCGCGGAACGAGGCGCTGGGCGACACCCCCGAGGTGATCAACACGGACCCGTACGGTGCGGGTTGGCTGTTGGAGATCACGCCGGATGATCCGTCGGCGCTGGACGGCTTGCTGACCGCCGGTGCGTACCGAGAGCTGACCGAGAGCTGAGTGTTGCCCTGCCCGGGCGCGGGGGTGTTGTCCGCGCGTCCGGTTGCCCTGCATTTCGGCGCTGGCTAGGCTCGCCCAGTCGACCGAGAACCCCAATAGTTGAGCGTTGTGTAATTGCCTTCCCGGGCACGGGGAGCCAGCCGCCGGGTGTGCGACTGCCCGGCGGCCAGACCCGCCATTACCCCGACGCTGACCGAACAGATCCGTGAGGTGGTCCCATGACGCGCCCAGGCGACGAGTTCCCCCCGCTCGACGTCACTTCGACGCTCAATCTCGGTTCGTTGGACGAAGTGCTGGAGGGCCCGGACACCGACGTGGTGCCGAGCCGGATGTCCGGCTCGTTGCCGCCGGGGATGGCGCTGCTGGTGGTTCGTCGTGGCCCGAACGCGGGTGCCCGGTTCCTGCTGGACCATGACGTGACCACGAGTGGCCGGCACCCGGACAGTGACATCTTCCTCGACGACGTGACGGTGTCGCGGCGGCACGCGGAGTTCCACCGTGACGGTGGCACGTTCACGGTGCGGGATGTGGGCAGCCTCAACGGCACGTACGTGAACCGGGAGCGGGTCGAGGCGGCCACGTTGAGCAATGGTGACGAGGTGCAGATCGGTAAGTTCCGGGTGGTGTTCATCGCCGGTCCGCGCCCGGAGGAGGAGGCCGGCCGGGGGTGAACGAGCCTGCGGCTTCCTCGCCGCCCGGTGCGGCCCGTGCGCATCCGCTGATGAGCATCGGCGAGGTGCTGGGGCAGTTGCGGGCGGAGTTCCCGGACGTCACCATCTCGAAGTTGCGGTTCCTCGAGGCCGAGGGTCTGGTGGAGCCGCAGCGGACGGCGGCGGGTTACCGGAAGTACAGCTGGGACGACGTGTCCCGGCTGCGGTTCGTGTTGACCGCGCAGCGGGATCAGTATCTGCCGTTGCGGGTGATCCGTGATCAGTTGGCCGAGTGGGACGCCGGTGGTGACGGCCCGGGTCGGCAGCGGCCGACGTTGGTGGCGGTGGGTCCGGGTGGTGAGGTGCCGGGCCGTGCGGTGGAGGAGCCCGAGTCGTCGCAGGTGCGGCTCGGGCGGGCGGATCTGGTGGCGCACAGCGGGGTCGACGAGTCGACGTTGGCCGAGTTGGAGCGCCTCGGTGTGCTGGTGTCGGATCCGCCGGGCTGGTACGACGCGGACGCGTTGATCATCGCGCGGGCGGTGGCGGGTCTGGCAGCGTACGGGTTGGAGCCGCGGCACCTGCGGGCGTATCGGTCGGCGGCGGATCGTGAGGTCGGTCTGTTCGCTCAGTTGGTGGCGCCGTTGGCGCGGCAGAGTGAGCCGGCGGCGCGGGCGCGGGCGGCGGAGACGGCGCGGGAGTTGATGGCGTTGTCGCAGCAGTTGCATGCCGCGTTGGTACGGGTGGGGTTGCGGTCGACGTTGGGTCGGTGAGCCGGTCGTCGAGGTGTCGTGCGGAAAGATCTGCCCCGGGAAGCGTGTCGTAGGCTTGCCGGGGTAACCCTTTTCTGGCGCGGGGCGTGGTGCTGGTGCGCATGGGACGACCGTGTCGCGGTCCGTGTACCGTGCAGGGAAGGGCGCGGTGCGGGCGTAGTTGACAACGACACGGAGGCGGCGGTGCGCGAGCTGAGCGTGGTCGGAGTTCGGGTGGAGCTGCCCAGCAACCAGCCGATCGTCCTGCTCAGGGAGGTCGAGGGGGACCGCTACCTGCCGATCTGGATCGGTGCGGTGGAGGCGACGGCGATCGCTTACGAGCAGCAGGGGGTCAAGCCGGCCCGGCCGTTGACGCATGATCTGTTGCGGGACGTGCTGGCGGCGTTGAAGGCGCCGTTGCGGGCGGTGGAGATCATTGAGTTGAAGGAGAACGTCTTCTACGCCGATCTGCTGATCGGGGACGGCGTGCGGGTGTCGGCCCGGCCGAGCGATTCGATCGCGTTGGCGTTGCGGGTGGGTGCTCCGATTCGTTGTGCCGAGCAGGTCCTCAGCGAGGCGGGGATCGTGATTCCCGACGAGCAGGAGGACGAGGTGGAGAAGTTCCGCGAGTTCCTGGAGCAGGTGCGTCCGGAGGATTTCGCCGGCTGAGGGTCGCGCCCCGGTCATCTTCTGTCGGGCGTCACTGTGGGTGACGTTCCGGGTGTGTGTGGTGGTGCGTCGGGTCGCTGCGCGGCGTGTCGCGACCGTTCCTCCGCGGTAACCCCTGCGCGCGGCGCTAGGGTTGCCGTGTCGAGGGGTGCACGTCCCGGAAACGACGTGTCACCGCACTGACGGGGAGGTTGTCGGGATGCACGAGCCGCGGGATCCTGAGCCAGGTGTGGAGCGGAGCGAGCCGGGTGTGGTGTCGTCGCCGGTGGGCACGGACGGTGACGGTTCGGTTGGTTACCGGGGTGTGACGGCCTGCCACGCGGTGGGGATCAGCTACCGGCAGTTGGACTACTGGGCGCGGACGGCGCTGGTGGTGCCGAGTGTGCGGGACGCGTCGGGGTCGGGGACGCAGCGGTTGTACTCGTTCCGCGACCTGGTGGTGTTGAAGGTCGTGAAGCGGTTGCTGGACGCCGGGGTGTCCCTGCAGAACATCCGCAAGGCGATCGAGGCGTTGCGGTCGCGCGGCGTGGAGGATCTGGCGGGGATCACGCTGATCTCGGACGGCACGACGGTGTACGAGTGCCGGTCGCCGGAGGAGGTGGTCGACCTGTTGCAGGGCGGCCAGGGCGTGTTCGGTATCGCGATCGGTGGCGCGTTCAAGGAGATCCAGGGATCGTTGTCGCACCTGCCGGCGGAGCCGGCGACGCCTGGTGGCGGGGAGCCCGCGGAGCCGGCGTCGGATGTGGTGGGCGACGAGTTGGCGGCGCGTCGGGCGCGTCGTCGGGCGGGCTGAGTCTGTCTTCGTCAGGTGGTGTCGCGGCCGGTGGCGGTGCGCCGCTGCGCGCCTGCGGCACGGCGTATCGACTCTGATCGTCCGGTGCCGGCGGGCCGGTTTCGTTGGCGGGTAAGGCCGGGCGGTGGCGACTGTCCGATGTGCACGCTCGCGCCTGGAGTCGTGTTGTTGACAGTTGTGGTGTTCCCAGGAATCCTGTCCAGGGCAATCACCAAGGGCACCGGCTCGTCACTGTGAGTGACCGCCGGTGGGTGGTGCCGAGCTGATGTGTGGGGGGCGGCGCGAGAGTCGCGTCGTGGCCTGCCAGAGGACGGGGAAACGAACCGAAGTGCACACTGACCACCATGTCGGCCTCCGCTCCGTACGGGCCGGCAGTGCTGTCGCCGACCATGCCGCACCCTCCTGTCCGGTCACCGGAGCGCCGGCGCAGCGCGCGCCGAGGGGCGCCGGGGCCGCCGTGGAGCGCGCGGAGGACGTCGCCGCGGAGGCGGCGGAGTTCCTGGAGCTGTACCACGGTGAGCGGCGGCTGCCGGGGCTGGCGGCGCGGTTGGCGGAGGTCCGCGAGGAGATCGCGTTGACCGGGTCGTACCGGCACACCCGCGACGAGCTGGTGTACGGGGCGAAGGTGGCGTGGCGGCAGTCGGTGCGCTGTGTGGGCCGGATCCGGTGGGCGGGGTTGAAGGTCCGCGACCGGCGGCACGTGACGTCGGTGGCGGGGATCGCGCAGGAGTTGGCGGCGCACCTGGCGGCGGGGGACAACGGCGGCCGGATCCAGTCGGTGGTCACGGTGTTCGCACCGGACCTGCCGGGGGTGGGGCCGCGGGCACGGATCTGGAACGACCAGTTGATCCGCTACTGCGGACACCAGCGCGACGACGGTTCGGTGCTGGGCGACCCGGCGCAGGTGGGGATGACGGAGGCGGCGCGGCGGCTGGGTTGGCGGCCGCCGCCGGTGCCGGGCCGGTTCGACCTGCTGCCGTGGGTGATCGAGACGGCGCAGGAGCAGCCGACGGTGGTGGGCGTGCCCCGGGAGCTGGTCCGGGAGGTCGCGCTGACGCATCCGGAGCATCCGTGGTTCGCGGATCTGATGTTGCGGTGGCACGCCCTGCCGGTGATCAGCAACATGCGGCTGCGCATCGGTGGGGTGGACTACAGCTGCGCCCCGTTCAACGGCCACTATCTGAGCGACGAGATCGGCACCCGCAACATGGGCGACCGGGACCGGTACGACCAGCTGCGGGCGGTGGCGGCCGGGTTGGGTTTGGACACCAGCCGCGAGGACACCCTGTGGCGGGAGCACGCCGTGCTGGTGATCAACCAGGCGGTGCTGCACTCGTTCAAGCTGGCGGGGGTGCGGGTGTCGGACCCGCACACCGAGTCGGAGCTGTTCATGAAGTTCTGTGCGCAGGAGGAGCGGGCGGGGCGGCCGGTGCACGGTGACTGGTCGTGGCTCAACGGCAGTGTCGGGTGGGCGGCGTTGCACGCGGTGCACCACCGCTACTACGACACGGCGGTGCCGAACCCGAACATCTGGCCGACTGACCGGGTGTACGACCCCAGTGGCGTGGTGAAGACGACGCTGCGGGAGCGTCACGACACGGCCCGCGCGCAGGAGGCCTGACGAACATGGACAACGTGGCGCTGCGCCAGAGTTGGACGCAGTTCTCGGCCGCCGGTGTGGAGGCGGCGAAGTACTTCTACGCGACGCTGTTCGTGGTGGCGCCGGAGGCGCGGTCGATGTTCCCCACGAACATGCAGTACCAGGAGGACAAGCTCCTCAAGGCGCTGGGCCACATCATCACCAACCTGGACGACCCGACGGCGTTGACGGCGTTCGCGCAGCGGTTGGGCGCCGACCACCGGCGGTTCCACGGCCAGGACCAGCGGGGCAACCCGGTGGGGCTGGGGGAGCGGCACTACATCTGGGTGGGTCAGGCGCTGCTGGCGACGTTGGAGCGGTTCCTCGGGCCGTACTGGACGCCGGCGTTGCAGGCGGAGTGGGCGGCGGCGTACGAGCTGGTGGCGAAGCTGATGCTCGCCGGGGCGGCGGAGGCGGAGCGGACGTCCCCGCCGTACTGGGAGGCGGAGGTGCTGGGCGCGGAGCGGCGCCGCTCGGACATCGCGGTGTTCACGGTCCGTCCGAACTACCTGTGCAACTACCTACCGGGGCAGTCGCTGCCGGTGCAGGTGCCGCAGTTGCGGACCTGGCGGTACCTGTCGCCGGCGAACGCGCCGCGGGCGGACGGGACGATCGAGTTCCACGTGCGGGCCGCCGGTCGGTTCTCCACCCACCTGGTGCGCAAGCTGCGCACGGGGGACCGGCTGCTGCTGGGGCATCCCACGGGTACGGCGTTGTCGTCGTACGACCGTTCGCCGCACCTGCCGTTGCTGCTGATCGCGGGCGGCACCGGTCTGGCGCCGCTGCGGGCGGTGGTGGAGGCGTTGCAGCAGGGTAAGGGGCGGCGTACCACGCTGGTGGTGGGGGGTCGCACCCCGGACGACCTGTACGACGACAAGGCGTTGGCGCAGTTGGCGTCGATGCCCCCGGCGGCGGCGTGGCAGAACGGCGGCTCGAGCTGGTTGCGGTACGTGCCGACGGTGGAGATCGGGTGGGGTTGGCAGGGGGCGATCGGCAAGGCCGCCGACACGGCGGTGCGGTTGGGGCCGTGGACCGACACGGAGGTGCTGGTCTGCGGGAGCCCGGAGATGACCCGGGACACGATCACGATTCTGGCCCGCTCGGGTGTCCAGCCCGAGCAGATCCTGACCGAGAGTTACGATCACTCCCTCTACCCGCCCCTCGCCGAGGCCGATGACGCTGCCCCGCGCGACTTCAGCTGGACAGGTGCCCGATGAGCATCGACCACTCCGACCGTCTCGCCTTGCCCGGCATGCCCGACCAGGGGGAGCTGGCCCGCCAGTTGTCCATGTTGGAGGCGCGACGGTTCCGGGGCAGTCACTGGCTGTCGGCCGACGAGGTCGCCGTGGTGATCCGTACGGCGGACGACCGGATCGCGTTGCTGGTCAACGAGTTGGAGCGGCAGCGGCGGGAGAACCACGGGCTGCTCAGCCAGGTGGAGATGCTGCGGCACGGCACGTTGCCGAGCAACGCCCCGCAGGGTCCGGATCCGATGGCGGTGGAGCTGGCGATGCGGGCGCAGGACGAGGCGAACCGCACGATCGGTGAGGCCAGCGCCGAGGGGGCGGAGATCATCGCCGACGCGCGCCGGCAGGCCGACGAGATCCTCGCCGAGGCGCACCGGCGCGCCGGTGACCTGAGCACGTCGGGGCCGGTCGGGCCGGTGGGGCCGGTCGGGCCGGCGGGTGTGCCGTCGCCGGAGGTGCAGCGCCGGTTGCAGGAGCTGGAGGAGCGGCACGCCGCGGCGCTGGCGGCGGTGGCGGCGGCGCAGCAGCAGCTGGACCGGTGGCAGGCGCACCTGTCGGCGCAGTCGGAGCAGTTGCGGGCCGACGCGGCGGCGGCCGGCGGGGCGAGCGCCCAGCTGCGCGCCGTCCTCGGCGGCTAGCTGTCGGGGGGGTGTCGCGCAGGGACTGACCGGGTCGGTCAGCCGGTCCCGGCCATCGCCGCGAGGCGGCGGGCGAGCAGGGCGGCGGCTTCCCGCAGCTCCGGTGGCTCCAGCACCTGCGCCTCGAAGCCCAGCCGGGCCACCTGCGCGGCGAGCCAGTCGAGGTTGTCCCCGCCGACGACGAGCACGCACCACCCGTCGCGGTCGTCCTCGACGCGCCCCACCTGGGGCGGCACCAGCTCCCGCACCCGGTCGGGCCGGGCGTGCACCCGCACCCGGGCGAGATACCGGTACGGCGCCTCGGTCACGGACCGCTGCACGTAGGCGACCGGGTCCGGATGCTCCCTCGCCCGGAAGCGCCAGGTCGTCGCCACCGGCTCGTGCATCCGGTCCAGCCGGAAGGTGCGCCAGTCGTCGCGGTCGACGTCCCGGGCCATCAGGTACCAGCGGCGGCCGGTGGTGACCATCCGTACCGGCTCGACCGTGCGCTCGCGTTCCCCGCCGTCGCGGCCGGCGTACCGGAACCGCACCCGCACGGCGTCGCGACAGGCCCGCGCGAGCGTCACCAGCAGCTCCGCGTCGATCTCCACACCGGGGCCGACGAGGGTCTCGGTGGCGCCGTGCACCGCCCGCACCTCGGCGCGCAGCCGGGCCGGCATCACCTGGTCGAGCTTCGCGAGCGCCCGCAGTGCCGCCTCGCCCGCCCCGGCGACCGTGCCGCCCGACGCCATCCGCAGGGAGACCGCCGTGGCGATCGCCTCCTCGTCGTCGAGGAGCAGCGGCGGCAGCCGGGTGCCCGCGCCGAGCTGGTAGCCACCGCCGACGCCCGCCGTCGCGTGCACGGGGTAGCCGAGGGCGCGCAGTCGCTGCACGTCGCGGCGCACCGAGCGGTCGGTGACCTTCAGCTCGGCGGCGAGTTCGGGGGCGGTCCAGGACGTTCGCCGCTGCAGCATCGCCAGCAACCGCAGCACCCGCTCGGTGGTCGCCTCAACGGTCACCCGCCCATCGTCGCACGAATCACGGAACGTCCCTGTCCGCTATCTGCGGGAGGCTGGAGCCATGACCGACCAGAACTGGAATCCCCTGCTCCGGGACCAGCTCGCCTGGCACTGGACCACCCAGCTGCGCGATCGCCTCGACGGGCTCACCGACGACGAGTACCTCTGGGAGCCGACAGCCGACTGCTGGAGCGTGCGCCGGCGCGGCTCCGGCGCCGCGCCGGTGCGGGCCGGGTCCGGGGCGATGACCATCGACTTCGCGATGCCGGAGCCCGACCCGCCGCCGTTCACGACGATCGCCTGGCGACTCGGGCACGTCATCGTCGGCGTGCTCGCGGTGCGCAACGCCGCGCACTTCGGTCGCGCGCCCACCGACTACCAGTCGTTCGCGTACGCCCCGACCGCGGGCGCGGCGCTGGCCCAGCTCGACACGGAGTACGCCACGTGGCTGGCCGGGGTCGAGTCCCTCGGCGAAACTGGCCTCGCCCGCCCGTGCGGGGAGGCGGAGGGACCGTACGCCGAGCGTCCGCTGGCGGCGCTGGTCCTGCACATCAACCGCGAGCTGATCCACCATCTGGCCGAAGTGTGCCTGCTGCGCGACCTGCACCTGCACACTCGTCAGCAGATCCGACAGGAGGCGAGCTGAGATGGCCCGCGACGTACAGATCACTTTCGACTGCGCCGACCCGGCCGGGTTGGCGGCGTTCTGGGCCGAGGCCCTGGGTTACCGGTTGCAGGCCCCACCCGGGGGCTTCGAGTCGTGGGAGCAGGCCCTGGAGGCGATGGGCGTGCCGCCCGAGAACCGCAACGACGCCTCGGGGCTGGTCGACCCCGAGGGCTCCCGGCCGCGGCTGTTCTTCCAACGGGTGCCGGAAGGGAAGCAGGCCAAGAACCGCGTGCACCTCGATGTGCGCGCCGCCCCCGGGCTCGAGGGCGACGCGCGGATGGCGGCCCTGGAGGCGGAGGCCGAGCGGCTCGTCTCCCACGGCGCCACCCGGCTCAGGCGCCACGAGCCGGCGCCCCCGCTCGGCACCGGTCACATCGTGATGGCCGACCCCGAGGGCAACGAGTTCTGCCTCGACTGATCAGCCGCGCGGCGGCGCCGGCGACACGGCCCGCGCCGGGCGGTCACGCAGGGGGTGATGCGGCGGCGACGGCCTCGCCGATCGGGGTTTCCCCGTCGACGAGTTCCAGGATCCGGCCGGCGCTGCCCGGGTGGTAGAGCAGCGCGACCAGGACCCGGGCCACGTCGGTGCGGGTGACCGCGCCGCGCGGGACGCGCCGGTCGAGGTGGATGCGGCCGGTGGGCGCGTCGTCGGTGAGCCGGCCGGGTCGCAGCACCGTCCAGTCCAGGTCACGGCGGGTCAGGTCGTCCTCGGCGGCCTTCTTGGCGCGCAGGTACGCCGCCCACACCTCGTCCCTGCCGGGCGCCGGCGGGTCCTCCACGCCCATGGAGGAGACGAGCAGGTAACGGCGTACCCCGGCGGCCTGGGCGGCGTCGGCGAGCAGCACGGCGGCGGCCCGGTCGACGGTGTCCTTGCGGGCGGCGCCGCTGCCGGGGCCGGCGCCGGCGGCGAAGACCACGGCGTCGGCGGCGGTGAGGTGCCCGGCGATCTCGTCGACGCCGGCGTGTTCCAGGTCCGCCAGGACGGGGTGGGCGCCGACGGCGCGGAGCGCGGCGGCGTGGTCGGGGTTGCGGATCAGCCCGACGGCGTTGTCGCCCCGGCCGGCCAGTTCCCGTTCCAGCAGGAGGGCGATCTTGCCGTGGCCTCCGGCGATGACGACGCGCATACCTGCCAACCTAGCCGCCGGCGACGAGGGTCACCGGCTTACGCTCGCCGCCCGGGGTGGCGCTGAGGCAGCATGGACGGGTGACGGAGACGATCGACGCGCTGGCCGGCCTGGTCGCCGGTGGTGGTGTCGTGGTGCTGAGCGGGGCGGGGCTGTCCACCGAGTCGGGCATCCCCGACTACCGGGGGCCCAGCGGCGCGGCCCGCCGGCACAGCCCGATGACCTATCAGACGTTCACCCGGGACCCGCTGGCGCGGCGGCGGTACTGGGCGCGCAGCCACCTGGGGTGGCGGATGATCGCCCGGGCGGCGCCGAACGACGGGCACCGGGCGGTGGCCCGGTTGCAGGACGCCGGGCTGGTCGACGGGGTGATCACCCAGAACGTCGACGGGCTGCACACGGCGGCGGGCAGCCCGCAGGTGGTGGAGCTGCACGGCCGCCTCGACGAGGTGGTGTGCCTGGACTGCGGCAACCGCACCTCGCGGGAGGAGCTGGACCGCCGGCTGCGGGAGGCGAACCCGGGGTTCGACGCGGCGGTCGGGGCGGTCAACCCCGACGGTGACGTGGAGCTCGCCGACGAGCAGGTGGCCGGGTTCCACACGGTCGACTGCACGTTCTGCGCCACCGGGATGCTGAAACCGGACGTGGTGTTCTTCGGGGAGACGGTCCCGGCGCCGCGGGTGTCACACTGCTTCGCGATGGTGGGCACGGCCCGGCTGCTGCTGGTGCTCGGCTCCTCGTTGACGGTGATGTCGGGGCGGCGGTTCGTGCTGCGGGCGGCGAAGCTGGGCATCCCGGTGGTGATCGCCAACCAGGGCCCGACCCGGGGCGACGGGTACGCGGCGATGACCGTCGACGCGCCGCTGGGGCGGCTGCTGCCCGCCCTGGCCGACCGGGTCACCGGCGCGCCGTCGGCGCGGGTGCCGGCGGCGGTGGCCCCCGCCACGCTCTGACCCCCGGCCGGAGCGGTGACGCGGCCGGCGGGGGTACGCCATCTGCCGGAAACACCGACGCTGGTAGCGTTGACCATGCCGGTACCACCCACGCGGGAGAGACCGCCCAAACGGCACTTGGGCGGCGCCGAAGGGGCATATCCTCCCCGGAACCTCTCAGGCAAAAGGACCGCGGGGGCAGGCACTGTGGAGCGTCTTCGGGTGCGACTCAGGGGGAGGCCGACCTGTCGACCTCGCCCCCGCAGGAGCGCCGCGCATGACCGTAGAGAAGTTCGCCGACCGGCACATCGGCCCCGATCCGGGTGACGAGCGCCGGATGTTGGAGGCCGTCGGCTACGGCTCGATCGACGAGCTGATGGACGCGGCGATCCCCGAGGTGATCCGCTGGCACGGCACCCTGAACCTGCCCGACCCGGCCAGCGAGCGGGAGGCGATCGCCGAGCTGCGCGCCCTGGCCGCCCGCAACACCGTCGCGGTGTCGATGATCGGCCTGGGCTACCACGGCACCCACACCCCCGCGGTGATCCGCCGCAACGTGCTGGAGGACCCGGCCTGGTACACGGCGTACACGCCGTACCAGCCGGAGATCAGCCAGGGCCGGCTGGAGGCACTGCTGAACTTCCAGACCATGGTCACCGACCTGACCGGCCTGGCCACCGCGAACGCCTCGATGCTCGACGAGGGCACCGCCGCGGCCGAGGCGATGACCCTCGCCCGCCGCGCGTCGAAGAGCAAGAGCCCGGTGTACGTCGTCGACGCCGACACCCTGCCGCAGACCATCGCGGTGATCACCAGCCGGGCCGAGCCGCTGGACATCGAGGTGCGCGTGCTCGACGTCGAGCACGACGAGCTGCCGGGGGAGTTCTTCGGCCTGCACCTGCAGTACCCGGGCGCGTCCGGCGCGGTCCGCGACCACGCTGCCCTGGTGGCGGCGGCGCACGCGGTGGGGGCGCTGGTCACCGTCGCGGCGGACCTGCTGGCGTTGACGCTGCTGCGCCCGCCGGGTGAGATCGGCGTGGACATCGCCGCGGGCACCACCCAGCGGTTCGGGGTGCCGATGGGCTTCGGCGGGCCGCACGCCGGCTACCTGGCCGTCCGCTCGGGTCTGGAGCGGATGCTGCCCGGCCGGCTGGTCGGGGTGTCCCGCGACGCCGACGGCAACCCGGCGTACCGGCTGGCGTTGCAGACCCGCGAGCAGCACATCCGGCGGGAGAAGGCGACCAGCAACATCTGCACCGCGCAGGTGCTGCTGGCGGTGATGGCCGGCATGTACGCCGTGTACCACGGCCCGGACGGACTGCGGGCGATCGCCCGGCGTACCCACGACATGGCGGCGCGGCTCGCGGCCGGACTGCGCGCCGGCGGGGTGCCGGTCGCGGACGTCGCGTTCTTCGACACCGTCACCGCGACCGTGCCGGGCCGGGCGGCGGAGGTGGTCGCGGCGGCCGCCGAGCGGCGGGTCAACCTGCGGCTGGTCGACGCCGACCGGGTGGGGATCTCCTGCGACGAGACCACCACCGCCGAGCACCTCGCGGCGGTGTGGGCGGCGTTCGGCGTGGACAAGGTCGACGGTGACGTCGACGCGGCGCTGCCGGAGACCCTGTCGCGCACGTCGGACTTCCTCACCCACCCGGTGTTCCGCACCCACCACTCCGAGACGGCGATGCTGCGCTACCTGCGGCGGCTGTCGGACTTCGACTACGCCCTGGACCGGGGCATGATCCCGCTGGGCTCGTGCACGATGAAGCTGAACGCCACCACCGAGATGGAGGCGATCACCTGGCCGGAGTTCGCGCACGTGCACCCGTTCGCGCCGGATGAGCAGACCGCCGGGTACCGGGACATGATCGGCCAGCTGGAGTCGTGGCTGGCGGAGGTGACCGGCTACGACGCGGTCAGCGTGCAGCCCAACGCCGGCTCGCAGGGTGAGCTGGCGGGGCTGCTGGCCATCCGGTCCTACCACGCCTCCCGGGGCGCGGGGCACCGCGACGTGTGCCTGATCCCGTCGTCGGCGCACGGCACCAACGCGGCGAGCGCGGTGATGGCCGGCATGCGGGTGGTCGTGGTGGCCTGCGACGCGGACGGCAACGTCGACCTGGTCGACCTCGACGCGAAGATCGACAAGCACCGGGACGCCCTGGCGGCGATCATGGTGACGTACCCGTCGACGCACGGCGTGTACGAGACGGGCATCGCGTCGCTGTGCGCGAAGGTGCACGACGCCGGCGGCCAGGTGTACGTCGACGGGGCGAACCTCAACGCCCTGGTCGGGTTCGCCAAGCCCGGCAAGTTCGGGGCGGACGTGTCACACCTGAACCTGCACAAGACGTTCTGCATCCCGCACGGCGGTGGCGGCCCGGGGGTGGGTCCGGTGGCGGTGCGGGCGCACCTGGCGCCGTTCCTGCCCGGCGACCCGCTGGGCGCGCACAGCGAGGGCCGGCCGGCGATCTCGGCGGCCCGGTACGGCTCGGCGGGCATCCTGCCGATCCCGTGGGCGTACCTGCGGATGATGGGCGCCGAGGGGCTGACCCGGGCGACCGGGGTGGCGGTGCTGGCGGCGAACTACGTGGCGGCGCGGCTGCGGAACCACTTCCCGGTGCTGTACGCCGGTAACAAGGGCCTGGTGGCGCACGAGTGCATCCTGGACCTGCGGCCGCTGACGAAGACGACCGGGGTGAGCGTGGACGACGTGGCCAAGCGGCTGATCGACTACGGCTTCCACGCGCCGACGATGTCGTTCCCGGTGGCGGGGACGCTGATGGTGGAGCCGACCGAGAGCGAGGACCTGGCCGAGCTGGACCGGTTCTGCGAGGCGATGATCGCCATCCGCGCGGAGATCGACAAGGTGGGCGCCGGGGAGTGGCCGGCGGGGGACAACCCGCTCGCCAACGCCCCGCACACTGCGGCGATGGTCGCCGGGGACTCGTGGCCGCACCCGTATCCGCGGTCGGTGGGGGCGTACCCGGCCGGGGTGGACCGGGCGGGCAAGTACTGGCCGCCGGTGCGGCGGATCGACGGGGCGTACGGCGACCGGAACCTGGTCTGCTCGTGCCCGTCGCCGGAGGCCTTCGAGGAGTGACCCGTACGCTGCGCCGGGGCGGACGTCGTGCCGCCCCGGCCGGCGGGTCCTGGGGAGGGCGGTCCCGGGCCGGGGACTAGCCTGGTGCTGTTGACCTGCTCCTGTGACGGAGCGTGGTCGACTCAGGCGACGAGAGCGTGGCGGGCGGGCCCGCGGTGCGGGGCGATGGTGCTGCCGTCGGGGAGCAGTTCGCCGGTGTCCTCGAAGACGATGACACCGTTGCAGAGCAGGCTCCAGCCCTGCTCACGGAAGCAGGCGATGACGCGGGCGGCTTCGCGGTCGGTCGCCTCGGCGGAGGGGCATGTGGGTTGGTGCTGGCACATCGGGTTCTCCGGACTGTGGGGGCACTGTGTCATGGTTCACATGACCAGTGACGCACAGTACCAAGGTCGAGCGCGCGGAATCGAGCAGGCATCCGTCATGTTCCCCGGAAATCCACTGAACGGATGAGGAAGAATGGGCCGACCGGTGTGGAAACGCTCCCACGACCGCTGATCGACGTACCCGGCGCGCCGCCCTCGTGCCGCGGCGTGCTCGTCGAGCGCGCCCGGTACGAGTGGCGCCCTGCCGACGGCGGCGACCCGGCGGCGCTGGCCGAGCAGTTCCTCGCCGCGCACGGGCTCGACCTGACCGACCTGGCCCGGCCCGCCACCCACCAGCCGACCGGCGTCTGCGGCGCCGCCCTGTACGTCTCCGCCGCCGGCGGCGCCCGCATGATCGGCGCCGCAGCCGGTGCGCCCACCCCCGCGCCGGCCCTGCCGGAGCTGGCCGTGGTCGTTTACGGTCACCACCCGTCCCCGACCGCACCGCCCACCCCGGCGCGCGCCGGCCGGCCCGGCCCCGGCTGGTGGCTGGGCGACTGGCGGGAGAGCTGGACCCCCGGGCAGCACGCCGACGCCGTCACCGCGGTCCGCTCCGCCATCGCCCACGGCGACGTGTACCAGGTCAACGTCGTCGGGCACGCCGCCGCCCGCTACCTCGGCGACCCGCGCCCGGCCCTGTCCCGCCTCGGCGCGCTGCCCGGCGCCCGCTACGGCGGCACCCTGCACGGCGACGGCTGGGCGATCGGCTGCGCCTCCCCGGAGACCCTGGTCGAGGTGACCGACGGTCGGGTGATCACCCGACCGATCAAGGGCACCCGCCCGGCCACCGCCGCCGGACGCCGCGAACTGCTCGCCTCGGCCAAGGAACGCGCCGAACACGTCATGATCGTCGACCTGGAACGCAACGACCTGGCCCGGGTGGCGCGCACCGGGTCGGTGCGGGTGGACGAGCTCTTCGCGGTGCGCCGCTGGTGCGACCTGTGGCAGGCCGAGTCGACCGTGTCCGCGGCGGTGGCCGACGGGCTGGGCCTGGCCGACCTGCTGCGCGCGACCTGCCCCGGCGGGTCGGTCACCGGCGCGCCGAAGCTCGCCGCCCTGGCCCGGATCGCCGCCCTGGAACCCGTCGGGCGCGGCGCCAGCATGGGCGCGCTGGGCTGGGTCGGCCCGGGCCGCCTCGACCTGGGCCTGACCATCCGCACCGTGGCCGCCGACGCCGACCGGCTGCACGTCTGGGCCGGCGGGGGCATCACCTGGGACAGCGACCCGGACGCCGAGGTCGCCGAGGCGGCGGCGAAGGCCGCCCCGGTACGCGCCCTGCTCGCCACCGGCTGACCGCACTCCGTTGCGCGCGCCCGCGGACACGGCTGCCGTCGCCGGCCAAGGGGGCATTCCGCACGCTGTGGACCTGATGACGTAAGCGACTCACGCCGACGTCCCGACCAGGGTGATCCGTTGGCGTCATCAGCTCGACAGCGTCCCGCACGGCTCCTCACACCTCGCGGGGCCCACACCGGCGTGCTCTGTCAGGACCTGGGCCACCGGGCCGTCCGGCGTGCCCGGCAGCGGACCCGCATGGTCGACAGCGCCCGGCGCGGCGGTACGGGCCGGAGCGGCAGTGGCGGTGGATGAGGCGAGGTCCACGCGGAGCGGGAGGGGGATGGTCGGTCCCGGTCACGGCGGCGCTCACCGGCTCAGGTTCCGGTAGCGGCGCACGGCCAGCGGTGCGCAGACGATGATCAGCAGCAGCGGCCAGGCGACCGCCAGGGCGACGGCGTGCTGCGCGGCGAAGGACTCGCCGCCCCAGCCGGGGTTGCCGAACAGTTCCCGGCAGGCCGCCGCGGTGGCCGAGAGCGGGTTCCACCGGGCGACGGCGGCCAGCCAGCCAGGCATGGTGTCCGGGGCGACGAAGACGTTGGAGGCGAAGCCCAGCGGCCAGACCAGGATCTGCAGGACCGCCACCGACTCCGGCGCGCGCAGCAGCAGCGCCAGGTGGATGCCGAGGACGATCATCGCGGCGCGCAGCAGCAGCAGGAGCCCGACGGCGGCGAGGGCGCGGCCGGCGCCGAGGTGCCACTGCCAGCCGACCAGCGCGCCACAGCCGAGCATGACGGCCAGCGCGACGACGGCGTGCAGCAGGTCGGCGACGGCCCGCCCGGTGACCACCGCGGAGCGGGCCATCGGCAGGGAGCGGAACCGGTCGGTGACGCCGCGGGCGGCGTCGGTGGCCACCGCCGTGTAGGTGGCCTCCACCCCGAAGAGCATGGTCATGGCGAACATGCCGGGCAGCAGGAACTCCTTGTAGTCACCGCCGCCGGGCACCACCATCGCCCCGCCGAGCAGGTAGCCGAACATCAGCACCAGCAGCACCGGGAAGAGCAGGGCGACGATCACCGGGCCGGGTTGCCGCGCCCAGTGGGCCAGGGCCCGACCGGTCAGGGTGGCCGAGTCGGTGACCGCCCAGCGGGCCCGGCGCAGCGCCAGGGTCGGCGTGCTCACGCGCTCACCTCGTTCCGGTCGGCGGTGAGGTGCAGGAACACCTCGTCGAGGGTGGGTCGGCGCACGGCCACGTCGGCCGCCTCCAGCCGCCCGTCGGCCAGGGCGCGCAGCACGGCCGCGAGGGTGCTCACCCGGTCGGTGGTGGTGACGCTGACCCGCAGCTCGTCCGGGGCGACGCGCGGTGCGGTGGCGGCGGCCGCGCCGATGACCTGGGCGGCGCGGGCCAGGTCGCCGGGGTGGTGCAGCACCACGTCGACCCGGTCGCCGCCGAGGGCGGACTTGAGTTTGTCGGGGCTGCCGGCGGCGATGACCCGGCCGTGGTCGACGACCCCGATCGTGTCGGCCAACTGGTCGGCCTCCTCCAGGTACTGGGTGGTGAGCAGGACGGTGGTGCCGGCGGCGACGAGCGCGCGGACGGCGTCGCGGACGGCGCCACGGGCGCGCGGGTCGAGGCCGGTGGTGGGTTCGTCGAGGAACAGCACGGGCGGGTCGAGGATCAGCGCGGCGGCCAGGTCCAGCCGGCGGCGCATCCCCCCGGAGTACGCCGCGACCGGCTTGTCGCCGGCGTCGGTGAGGCCGAAGCGGGCCAGCAGCTCGTCGGCGCGGGCGCGGGCCCGGGCGGGGGAGAGGTGGTGCAGCCGGCCGAAGAGCACCAGGTTCTGCCGGCCGCCGAGCACCTCGTCGACGGCGGTCTGCTGGCCGACCAGGCCGATGTGGGCGCGGACCCGGTCGGGGTGGTGGCGCACGTCGTGGCCGGCGACCCGGGCGGTGCCGGCGTCGGCGCGCAGCAGGGTGGTCAGGATCCGCACCAGGGTGGTCTTGCCGGCGCCGTTGGGCCCGAGGACCGCGCAGATCGTGCCGCCGGCCACGGTCAGGTCGACCCCGGCGAGGGCCGCGGTGTCGCCATAGCGCTTGTGGAGTCCTTCGGCCTCGATGACCGGTCCGTCGCGTCGCATGGGCACGCCCCTCTCCCCGTTACCGTGCAGCGTACCGTACACCATACGGTACGAGGGTCGGTAGGGTGGCGGCATGAGCGTCGAGTACAGCGGCACCGGGGACCCCGCGCGCAGCCTCGCCCTGCTCTGGCGCACCAGCGAGAAGGCCAGCCGCCGCGGCGGCGACCTGAGCGTGGACCGGATCGTGCGGGCCGCCATCGAGGTGGCCGACACCGAGGGACTGGCCGCGCTCTCCATGCGCCGGGTCGCCGAGCGCCTGGGAGTGGGCACCATGTCGCTCTACACCCACGTGCCCGGCAAGGGCGAACTGCTCGACGTCATGCTCGACACCGTCTACGGCGAGACCGCCCGCCCCGCCGAGGTCCCCGGCGGCTGGCGCGGCCGGCTGGAGCAGATCGCCCGGGAGAACTGGGCGCTCTACCTGCGCCACCCCTGGCTGCTGCAGGTCGCCACCACCCGCCCACCCCTGGGCCCCAACGTCACCGCCAAGTACGAGTACGAACTGCGCGCGGTCGAGGGCATCGGCCTGACCGACCTGGAGATGGACGCCGTGGTCACCCTCGTCGACGGGTACGTCCACGGCGCGGTGCGCGGCGCGGTGGAGGCCGCCCAGGCGGCGCAGCGCACCGGCATGACCGACGAGCAGTGGTGGCGGGCGCACGCGCCGTACCTGGAGAAGGTGATGGACCCGCGACGGTTCCCCACCGCCGCCCGGGTGGGCACCGCCGCCGGACAGGAGTACCAGGCGGCAGGCGACCCCGTACGGGCCTTCGAGTTCGGCCTGGCGCGCATCCTCGACGGCGTCGCCGTCCTGGTCGGCGAGCGCTGACCGGGGTGCGCCACCGCCGGCCGTGACGCACCGATAGCCTTTCCGGCATGACCGTACGCCCCATCAGGATCATCGGTGATCCCGTCCTGCGCACCGCCTGCGAGCCGGTGACCAGCTTCGACGCCGAGTTGCAGCAACTGGTCGACGACCTGATGGACACCCTGCTGGGCGCGCCCGGCCGGGCCGGCGTGGCCGCGCCGCAGATCGGGGTGAGCGCGCAGGTGTTCGTCTACGACGCCGACGGCCACCGCGGGCACATGATCAACCCGCGCATCGAGCTGTCCGACGAGTCGCAGGACGACGACGAGGGCTGCCTGTCCATCCCCGGGCTGTACTTCCCGACCCGGCGGGCGATGCACGCCACCGTGCACGGCTTCGACCGGCACGGCGAACCGCTGACCATCTCCGGCAGCGGCTTCCTGGCCCGCGCGTTGCAGCACGAGACCGACCACCTGCGCGGCCGCCTCTACGTCGACACCCTGTCCGGGGACGTCCGCCGCCGGGCGCTGCGGGAGATCCGCGCCGGCCGGTTCGACTCGCCCAGCCGGCACCGCTGACGACGCGGGGGCGGCCGACGGCCGCCCCCGCACCCGATCAGCCGCAGGTCACTTCGGCGGCGGAGCCACCAGGCAGATCGCCGTGGAACTGTTGCCGACGTTGTCCACGCCGGTGATCACCGCGTCGCCGCGCAGCGTCACCTTGTAGTCGACGTCGCCGGTGCCGTCCTTGACCCGGGACTGGGCACCCGGCGCCTGCACCAGCTTGATCTTGGTGCCGGCGGGGAACGGACCGAACTTCACCGTCGGGTCGGCACTGTCACCGATGTAGACGTCCACCGCCGTGTCGACGATGTCGGTCGAGGTGAGCTGGTAGAACCCGTCCGGGTTGTACGAGCCGGGGATGTTGTCCCCGCTCGGGTTGTTCGTCGGCACGCACGCCGTGGCCGGCGCGGTGGTGTCGACCACCCGCATCGTCGCGGTGTCACTGCCGGTGTTGCCGGCCGCGTCGGTGGCGGTGCAGGTCACCGTGGTGGCGCCGAGCGGGAAGGTGCTGCCCGACGGCGGCACGCACGTCGGCGTGAGCGGCCCGTCGACGTTGTCGGTCGCCGAGGCCGGGTAGGTGATGACCGCGCCGGCGGGGCTGGTCGCCTCGACGGTCCGGTCGTCCACGACCACCACCGGCGGGGTGACGTCGTTGACCGTGACGCTGATCTGCTCGACGAACGCCGGCCCACCGGAGAGCCCGTTGAGCAGGAAGTCCACCGTGCAGTGCAGGGTGGCGCCCTGCGGGGCGTTCCCGGCCACCGCGATGGTCTCGGCGAACGGCACGTTCGTGCCGCTCTGCTGGGTACGCGAGGCCGCGTCGAAGGTGACGGTCAGCCCCGGATCGCAGGACGTCACCGTCGGGGTGACGGTGACGTCGAGGTCCCGCAGCCCGCTGAGGATGGCGTCGGTGACCGTCTCCGGGGCGCTGCCGACCAACTGGCCGCCGGTCGCGGCGACCACCGCGCTGGCCTGCCCACTGACGTCCAGGCCACCACCGCCACCGCTGACGCTGACCGCCAGCACCTTCGCCTCGTCGGCCTGCAGGGCCGCGGTGGCCTGCGCCAGGGTGTGCCCGGCGCTCGGGTCGTGGCTGGGGGCGTCGCCGACGAGCACCACGATCCGGCTACTGCCGGAGCGGTACGCGATCCCGCCGTCGGAGACCTGGAACAGCCCGTTCACCCACGCCTCGGGGGTGTCCCCGCCGCCGCCGGCCGACAGCCCGTTGACCGCGTTCTGCAGCGCCGTCGCGTCGTCGGTGAGGTTCTGCCGGACCCGGAACAGCTCCGCGCCGTCGCCCTCGTCCCGGTAGGAGGCCACCGCGAACTGCGCGCTCGGCTGCACCGACCGCACGTTGTTGATGACCTGCTGGAGGTTGGCCTGCACGTCACCGATGACGGTGCCCATACTGCCGGTCGTGTCGACCAGCAGGACCACGTCCGGCTTCGGCGGGATCGGCGGGGTGGCGACCACCTTGGCGATGTCGATGCTCGTGCCCGGATCGGCGTCGCGGTCCACGACCGCCGGGTCGACGCCCGGCGCCGCGAGCGCCGGCCCGCCCGCCACGGTCACCAGGGCCGCCACGGCGGCGGTGAGGACCGCCAACCGACTTCGACCCCGTACTGATGTCACTGCCATCTGTGCTCCTTCGGCTCCGCCGCGTCACGACACGGCCTCTGCCAGGAGACGCTAGGGGTCCGACGGGCAGCCGCCCGTCCGACACATGCCCAGGTCAGGGTCGGGTTATTGACCCGGCGTGGCGGCTGGACATGCTGTCTGTCACCGCAGTCAGCGTGTACTCGCCGAAGTCGGCGACCCGGCTGAAGCCGAGCCGTCGGTAGAGCCGCACCGCGGCGACGTTGTCGGCCCTGACGTTGAGGGCGACGTGGTCGACCTCGCCGCGCAGCCGCCCGCACAGCGCGGCGACCACGGCGGCGGCCAGGCCCTGCCCGCGTACCCGGGGATGGGTGGTGACGTTGCCCAGCGCGGCCACCCGGTAGCTGGGCGACCAGACGTGCACCCCGGCCACCGCGACCAGCTCACCCGCCTGCCGGATCCCCACGTACTGGCCGGTGGCGAGCATCCGCGGATCGAACCAGTTGCCCGGATACGCCACCTCGTAGAGTGCGCGCAGGGCCGACAGGTCGGCCTCACCGAGCACCTCGCCCGCCGGGGTGACCGTGGCCAGCCGGGCCGGGCCGGTCAGCGCCATCCGCAGGTGCGCCCCGGCCGGGTCGACGGCGAACCAGCCGCCCAGCACCTCCTCCAGGCCGGGGGACAGGTGCGCGTACAGGCGGGCGGGCAGCATCGGCGCCAGGTCGGCCAGCAGCGCCGCCAGCTCCGGCAGGCCGTCCGGCCCGGCGAACGCGAGCAGCACCGGCGGTGTCACCCCGTGGTAGAGCAGCGCCACCTGGTCGCCACGACGGAACCACGACGTGTACGGCCAGAAGAAGTCGTCCAGATCGCCCAGCTGGTAGGCGTGCAGCACCGGATCGCGGCGCAGCAGCTCCGCCAGGGCGACGCGGTCGTGTTCGGCCCGTACCGGCATCGGGTCAGCCACCTCCCGTCACGGCGCTCAACCCGCCCGCCACTGGTCGTAGCCGAGCTTCGCCACCAGCGCCAACACCACCACCAGCAGCACGATCCGCACGAACCCGGCGCCCCGGCGCAACGCCATCCGCGCCCCCACCGCCGCCCCGGCGACGTTGCACACCGCCATCGCCGCCCCCAGCAGCCACCACACGTGACCCGTGGCCGCGAACACCACCAGCGCCCCCAGGTTCGTGCCCGCGTTGACCACCTTCGCCATCGCCGAACCGTGCACGAAGTCCGCACCCACCAGCGCGGTGAACGCCACCACCAGGAACGTGCCCGTACCCGGGCCGATCAGACCGTCGTACAGGGCGATACCCACCCCGGCCACCGCCACCGCCGCGACCACCCGCAGCCGGGTCCGCCGCGCCGGCACCGCCACCACCCCCAACCGGGGACGGAACACCACGAACAACGCCACCGACACCAGCACCGCCAGCACCACCGGCCGGTACGCCCCCGCCGGCACCGCCCCCGCCAGCGCCGCCCCGACACCCGCGCAGCACACCGCCAGCCCCGCCGACGGCCCCGCCACCATCCAGTCGATCTTCGTACGCCGGGCGTACGTCACCGCCGCCGTCGACGTACCGAAGATCGCGGCCAGCTTGTTCGTGCCCAACGCCGTCGCCACCGGCACCCCCGGCGCGGCCACCAGCAGCGCCGGCAGCAGCAACAGACCACCACCACCGACCACCGCGTCGACCCAACCGGCCATCGCGGCCGCGGCGAGCAGGGTGGTCAGCGACAGGGAATCCACGGCCGGCCATTCTGCCCACCCGCCCCGACCCGCCGCGCCACCCTGTGGCCGACCTCACCGGCCGGCAACCCCCTCACCGACCGCGCCGACGGCGCAGCCACAGCCCCACCGAGGCCACCGCCACAAACACCAGCATCGAACAGAGCAACGCCTTGACCATCGGGCAACTGTGCCACGGCGACGTAGGGTGCAGGAGTGCGCCTGGCGACGTTCAACCTGCTGCACGGCCGCTCCCTGACCGACGGCCTGGTCGACCCCGACCGGCTCACCGCCGCGGTGCAGACCCTCGACGCCGACATCCTCGCCCTGCAGGAGGTCGACCGGGACCAGTCCCGCAGCGGCAACCTCGACCTCACCGCCATCGCCGCCCGCGCCCTCGACGCCCCCGAACACCGCTTCGCCGCCGCCGTCGTCGGCACCCCCGGCGAACAGTTCCGCCCCCTGCGCCACGACGACGACGGCCACGGCGAACCCTGCTACGGCGTCGGCCTGGTCAGCCGACACCCCGTCCGCTCCTGGCAGGTCACCCGGCTGCGCCCCGCCCCGGTACGGTCCCCGATCTACGTCCCCGGCCCCCGCGGCGGCCTCATCCTGCTGCGCGACGAACCCCGCGTCGTGCTCGCCGCGATCCTCGACACCCCGCACGGCCCACTCACCGTCGCCGCCACCCACCTGTCGTTCGTCCCCGGCTGGAACGCCCACCAGCTGCGCCGCGTCGTACGCGCGCTGCGCACCCTGCCCGCCCCGCGGATCCTGCTCGGCGACCTCAACCTCCCCGCCGGCGCGGCCCGACTGCTCAGCGGCTGGCGGCCGCTGGGCCGCCGCCCCACCTACCCGGCCGCCGCGCCCCGCGTGCAACTCGACCACATCCTCGCCGACCGGCACGGCCTGGACCGGCTACCCCCGGTCACCGCCGTCGACACACCCCTGTCGACGATCTCCGACCACCGGCCCCTCGTCGTCGACCTCGGCTGACCCGGCGACGACCCGACCCCGGCCCGGCCGCCGTCGCAGCCTCAGCCCTGCCCGACAGCCCGCTGCGCCGCCCGCACCGCGTTGCGGAACAACATCGCCACCGTCGTCGGACCCACCCCGCCGACCCGCGGCGTAATCGCCCCCGCCACCTCGGCACACGACTCGTCCACGTCCGGCAGCAACCGCCGCCCCTCGTAGCGCACCCCACCACCGACGACCACCGCACCCGGGCGCACATGCTCCGGCCGCACGATCCCCGGCACCCCCGCCGCCGCCACCAGAATCTCCGCCCGCCGCGTGTACCGCGGCCAGTCCGCCACCCCGGTGTGCACCACCGTCACCGCCGCGTTCGCCGTCGGCCGCTTCTGCGCCAGCAGCATCGCCAACGGCCGCCCCAGCGTCGCCCCCCGACCCAGGACCACCACCTCACGACCCGACACCGGCACCCCGTGGTACGCCAGCAACGCCTCGATCCCCGCCGGCGTGCACGGCAACGGCCCCGGCAGACCCAACGCCAACCGGCCCATGTTCACCGGGTGCATGCCGTCGACGTCCTTGTCCGGGTCGAGGACGTCCAACGCCCGGTCGTAGTCCAGATGACCGGGGATCGGATGCTGCACCAGCACCCCGTGCACCCCCGCGTCGGCGTTGAAATCCGCCAGCACCCGGTGCAGATCCTGCTGAGAGGCCGACGCCGGCAGGTGCACGTGCGGCGACGCGAAACCCAACTCCGCCGCCTGACGCTGCTTGATCCGGATGTAGCCGGCGCTCGCGTCGTCGTCACCCACCAGCACCGTCGCCAACGCCGGCGTCACCCCCGCCGCGCGCAACGCCGCCACCTGCTCGGCCACCTCGGTCAGGATCTTCTCCACCACCGGCTTACCGGGCAGCAGCCGGGCCGTCGCAGTCACAGGGGAAGCGGAAACAGACATAGCTCACCTCGTCCGCGGAGGCCCAGGCGGTCGACCCCCGCGACGAGCTCCCCGATGGTTCCCCATCCCCGTGCCGCCAGTCGCGTCCACCCTCAGCCTGCCACACCACCGGCGCGGACCGCATCCGCCACCGCCCACCACCCCGGCAGCCAGACCAGCACCGCGTCCGCCCGCCCGCGCCGCACCCACCCGCACGGCGATGATCCTGTCAGGACAGGCACCCGCGCCCCAACGGCCACTCGCCACAACCCGTACAGTCTCGCCGTGATCGAGATCAGCGCCCAGGTTGACCTGTCGCACCCAAGCGACCGGGTCTGGCAGGCATTGACCAAGCCGCAGCTGCTCAGCCGCTGGTTCACCGAGACCGAGACGGTCACCCAGGCACCGCAGCGGCTGCTGCTGCACACCGCGGGGCTGCCCGGCTTCCACGCCGCCGTCGACGCCGAGGTGACCGACCAGCGGGCACCCGAGCTGCTCGTCCTGCAGTGCCAGGAAGGCGACCGCCGCACCCAGCTCACCTGCACCATCACCCGCACCGCCGAAGGCTGCCGACTGTCGGTGCAGGAAACCATGGAACACGGCACCTGGCCCGCCGAGGACCGCGACCACCGCGAGCGGTACTACCAGCAGACCCTGACCGGACGGCTCCCCGCCATCCTCGACTGGCTCGCCTTCCAGCAGGTCGACCTGCGCCGCGGCGAGGACCCGCCAACCGCCGAGCTGCCCGCCATCGCCCTGTCCGGCCGCGTACCCGCACCGGCCGACCGCCGACGCCGGCTGGCGATCATCGCGGCAGTCACCGCGGCGACCCTCGCCACCAGCGCGGCCCTCTGGGCCCTGCTGCCCGGCGACGCGGACCAGACCGCCGCACCGGCCCCGCTGCCCCCACCACCCACCGCCGGCGCCACCAACGACAGTGCCCCGCCCCGGACCACCCGCAGCTCCCGGCCCTCGTCCGCCGCCGCTCGCAGCACCCCGCGCCCCAGCCGGACCCCCACCGCCACCCCGTCGCGCACACTCACCTCCGCCGCCCCGAGCGCCGCCACCATGACCGCCCGCTACGAGACCACCGCCACCCGGCTCTTCGGCTACACAGGGCAGGTGGTGCTCGACAACCCGGACGGCCCCGCGGCGAAGAGCTGGACCCTCGTCGTCACCCTCGCCGAGGACGGCACCATCACCAACGCCCAGGGAGCCAACTGGCAGCAGGACGGTCAGGCCGTCACCTTCACCGGCGCACCCGTCCCGGCCGGACAGTCGCAGACCATCACCTTCGACGTCCGCAACCCGGACCCGCGCACCAAGGCACCCGAGGGCTGCACGATCGACGGCACCCCCTGCACCGGCCTGTGACCCGACGCCCCGGTCAACCCACGGGATCGAACGACGGCACCAGCCCCGCCAGCGCGCGGTTGGTGCGGTTCGACCGCACCGCCGCCCGCTGCTGACCCGCCGTCACCTCGATGTACGTCTGCGACGACGCCAACGACGCGTGCCCCAGCAACCGCATGATCTCCGCGGCGCTCGCCCCGTCCTCGGCCAACCGCGTCGCGAACGTGTGCCGCAACGCGTGCAGCCGCGCGCCGCGCGGCACCCGGTCACCGATGCCCGCCCGCCGGTAGCAGGAGTCCACCAGGTACTGCAGCCCACCCCGACGCAGCGGCTCACCCCGCCGGTCCACCAGCAACGGCGAGTCCGGCCGTACGCTGCGCGACCCGAACCGCCGCGCCCGACTGTCCAGGTAGGCCGCCAGCACCCGGTCCAGCTCCGGCTCGACCGGCACCACCCGCGGCCGGCCGCCCTTGCCGGCCACGTCCACCCGCCGCTCGTCGGGCCGACCGGTCAGCGACGACACCCGCAGCGCCAGCAGCTCCGACAGGCGCAGCCCGGCGCAGAGCGCCAGGGCCAGCACCGCCACGTCCCGCTCCCGCCACGGGTCACGCTGCCGGCCGTCCTCCCGGGCAACCGAGGCGAGCAACTGCTCCGGGGTGTCCTCGCCCCGCAACGGCTTGGGCTGGGGGAGCGGAGCGCGCGGCCGGCCCACCGCCGGCATCGGATTGCCCGCCACCACCCCCTCGGCCACCAGGAACGTGAAGAAGCTGTTCCAACTGGACCAGGCGCGGTGCACGGAGGACGCCGCCCGGGGAGCGGCGAACCGGGCGAACGCGGCACGCATGACCCGGGGGGAGAGGTCCGAGATCATCACCTGGTCGAGGGGGAGGGGAGTGGCGTCCTCGCCGACCAGGGCGGCGACCGCCCGCAGGTCCCGCCGGTACGCCTCCAGGGTGTGCGGGGAGGGCTTGCGGGTGGCCCGCGCCGTCAGGAACTCGTCGATGAACCGCCCTACCGATTCGTCCCGTTTGTGATGCATAAGGGATATTATGCAGGTTTTTCGGGTTTCGGGCCAGCCCGCGAGAGAGGGGAGCGGCGCAGGCGGGGACTCGCTTTCCGGATCGCCCGTGAGCGGTGGTGTCGGCGAGCGGTTCACGAGGAATGGCGAACTGGGGGTGCAGCGGCGCCGTCCATGAAGATGGGCGCGAGGTGGCGTCCCAGCCGAGGGGGTGGCGCACTTTGGGGACGGCCCATTCGGCTCACCGCCGCGCGCGGTGCCGATGATGTCGTGCCCAACGCGGCCGTCATTCGGGACGCCTGGCGCACGTGCAGGGGTTCTCCGTCGGGGCCGCGCCGGCCGGCCTTCGCCGCTCCCAGGATCGGGTAGCAGTTTCCGAGGCGACGCGCCGAGGTGGCAAGTCGGAGAATTGCTACCCGATCCTGGTTCGTCGCCGGCCCCACGACAGCGCCGCCCACCCCTCCCGGAGGAGGGCTCCACCAGCGCTACTTGACATAATGTAGATTATCGAATCAGGACACTCGGCGGCAGCGACCTCGCCGGCCTCGGCTCGTGTTGTCCGCTCTCACTCATCTGAGGCCGCCGGCATCCAGGCGCCGAAGTACGGCCCGCGCGCCCCCGATCCGGTCTTTCGCCGCCTACTGACCGGGCTCTCCGCCGGCCGCGGCTCGACGGGGCAACGAAACCTGAGGCCGGCTGCTATACACCCCTTCATGTCAAACGCCTCCCTCGGCATGCTGGCCCGTGCGGCGCTCGCCGTCGTCACCTCGGTGGCCGCGCTGGCCGCCGCCGCGCCACCGGCCGCCGCCGCGGCCAGCACGCTCAGCCTTCAGACCCTCCAGTTCTCCCCCGCCGGGGTGGACGCCAGCGGCGACGGCGCCGTCGTGCCGCTGACGTTCAGCGTGCGCAACGGCGACGACGCCGCCCAGGACATGTACGGCACTCTCCTGCTCCAGCAGGTCGGCCCCACCCCCGGCAGCTACGTCGGCCAGACGTACGAGGTCGACTTCCGATTCAACGAGGCCTGGTACGCCAAGGCCCGCTGGTTGTCCGGCACCCCGCAGAAGTCGACCTACCAGTACGACTTCGTGGTGCCGCGGTACGCGGCCACCACCTCCGCCCGCTGGCTGGTGACCCGCTTCGAAGCGCACGACGAGCGCGGGGGCTCGCTCGTCCTCGGCTCGGCCGCACTGCAGGAGGAGTACGGCGGCAAGCTGACCGCCAAGACCCTGGTCGACTCGACCGCCCCGTCCCTGAGTTGGGGCTACCTGGAGCCGATCAGCGGCGCCCGGCCGTACGCATACGTACGTGGCCACGAGGCGGTGCTGCGCTACGACCTCTCACTCATCGACACCGAGTCAGGCTTCTGGAAGGGCAGCCTGACGCTCACCGGCCCGGACGGTCGCACCGCCGTGGGCCGGTTCGAGGCGGGCTTCTACCGGCCGGACCCGCACTGCGGGTCGTACACGGCCAACGACCCCAACTACCCCAGCTGCAACGTCGAGGTGCGCATCCCGGCGGACGCGGCGTCCGGGACCTGGCGGGTCACGGAGCTGGCGCTGACCGACAACGCCGGCAACCGGGGCGTCGTCACCGAGCACGGCCTGGAGTCGATCACAGTCACCTCCAACGAGACGCTGAGCGCCGGGGACTTCGCGGCCAACCCGAACCCGGTCGACAACTGGCGGAGCACGGTCGAGGTCCAGGTGGGCATGGCCGTCACCGGTGCGCGGGACGGCGTTCGGGAGATCCTGCTCGACTTCGACAACCACGGCTGCCTGCAGACCTCGACGACGCCGACGATCCGGACCGACGGCAAGGTGAGCGTGCCGGTACGGGTGTACAGCACCACGAAGAGGTGCACCGTGACCGGCATCGCGCTCCGCGACGGCGCTGGTGCCCTCGCCCTTTACGGCAGCCGGTACGACGCACCGGACCCGAAGCTCACCATCACCCAGCTGGTGAACACGACCCCACCGACCGCCAGCGACGTGGCGCTGACCCCAACCACTGTGGCCAGCAGCGCGGCGGCGAACACCACGCCGGTCGTCACCATGACCGTCACCGCCCCTGTCGCACCGTTGAGCAGCTGCTCGCTCTACCTGTACGGGGCCGACGGCCAGGTGGTGGCCCAGCAGGGCGGCGGCTGCGGTGCCGGCCCGGACGGGCGGCTCACCATCTACGGGTACCTGCCGTGGGGCATCGCTCCCGGCGTGTACACGTACGGTTTCAGGCTCGGCGACGCCAGCCGGCTGAGCACCACGTACGGCCCGGAGGGCGAGGCCATGCCGGGCGGCCCGCTCACCCTGACCGTCACCGAGGGCTGACCGCCGGGGCCGGTCCCGCGCGCCACCGGGCGCGGGACCGGCCCCGGTCTCAGCGTCGCGCGCAGAGCCGGATCTCGTGCTGCTCGCCGGGACCGCGCTCTCGCCCTGCGATTCCAGTAGCTCGGACTTGATGAGCTGGTTGACTGTGAGGTCGACGCGTTCTGCTTCGAGCGCGATCATGGGTGGGAGAAGTGACAATCGGGCTGCCTTCACCGTTCTGGCGCCGAGTAGCCATGTCGACAGAGATCGCAGATCGCCAGCGCTCTTACCGACCCGAGCGGGGTGGCGCGAGGCAGATGACCCGCGAGGCAACAGATGACTGAAGCATGACCGCGAGTCGTCTGCGTCCACATACAGGGCTCTTACCGCTCCCACACCGGTGAACGCGCAGGAGGGCACCGCTCCCCCTGCCAGGCCGCCGACAAGTGGCGATCACGATCTTGGCGAGGGCCCGGCATTGCGGAAGGTGCGACGGTAGGCGTCCGGAGGTACACCGACGGTGCGGTGGAAGTGCCGGCGCAGCGTCGTGGCGGTTCCCATGCCAGCCGCCTCGGCGATGGCGTCGATGCTGTTGTCGGTGTTCTCCAGTAGCTCCTGGGCCCGGCGGATCCGCTGCGTAGCCAGCCACTGCAGCGGGGTGGTGCCGGTTACCGACTTGAAGTGGCGGGCCAGGTTGCGCGAGCTCATGTTCGCCTGGCGTGCCAGGTCCTCCACGGTCAGCGGACGGTTCAGCCGTTCCATCGCCCAGGGGAACAGGTTGGCAAGCGGATGGTCGTCGCGGGCGGGCACCGGGGTGGTGACGAACTGGGCCTGGCCGCCGGCGCGATGCGGCGGCACGACCAGGCGGCGGGCGACGGCGTTGGCGACCGTCGAGCCGTGGTCGCGGCGGATCAGGTGCAGGCACAGGTCGATCGCGGCGGCTTTGCCGGCGGAGGCGAGCACGTTACCGTTGTCGACGTAGAGCACGTCCGGGTCGACCTCAACCCGGGGATAGCGGGCGGCCAGCGCCTCGGTGTGGGCCCAGTGGGTGGTCGCGCGCAGCCCGTCCAGCACTCCGGCGGCGGCCAGCACGAACGCACCGGTGCACAGCGAGACCATCCGAGCGCCCGCCTCGTGGGCCGCGCGGACGGCGTCGAGCAGGTCGGGTGGCACGTCCGCGTCGATGTCTTCCACGGCCGGGATGATCACGGTGTCGGCGCGGGCGAGTCGGTCCAACCCGTCGTCGGGTTCCAGGTGGAATCGGCCGATCCGGACCGGGCCCGGGCCGCAGACCACGAGGTCGTACCACGGGTCCGCCAGGCCGGAGGGGTCGCGGACGAAGACCTCGCAGGCCATGGCGAGTTCGAAGTGCAGCATCGCGTCGGTGGCGGCGAGCGCGACAGTGGTCATGTCCGAAATTGTATGGGGGATGGCGTTCCAGACACTACTTCGGGGCTGGCCGTTGCTGGAGGATCTCCTCAGTCGATCTTTCGAGGAGGAACTGCAGATGGGTTCGAATCAGATCGTGGCGGTGTTCGGGGCGTACGGACACACCGGGCGGTTCGTGGTGACGGAGTTGCGCGATCGCGGGTTCGTCCCGCTTCTCCTCGGTCGCGACGCGGGCAAGCTCCAGGCGCTGGCGGCGTCGCATCCGGGGCTTGAGTACCGGGTGGCGTCGGTCGACGATCCGGCCTCGCTCGACCGGGCGTTGGAGGGTGCGGCCGCGGTCGTCAACTGCGCCGGCCCGTTCGCCTCGACCGCGGCCCCCGTGATCGAGGCCGCCCTGCGTGCCGGGGTCCCGTACGTGGATGTGGCGGCCGAGATCGAGGCCAACCTCGACACGTTCACGCACTTCACCGACCGCGCTCGGACCGCGGGCGTCGCGGTGGTCCCGGCGATGGCCTTCTTCGGCGGACTCGGCGATCTGCTGGTCACGACGGCGATGGGCGATTGGGTGGCGGCCGACGAGGCGCACGTCGCGTACGGACTGAGCAGTTGGCACCCGACGGCCGGGACCCTCGTCTCCGGCACCGTCTCCCGGGAACGGCGCGCTGGCCAACGTGTCCGCTACACCGGTGGCCGGCTGGAGTATTACGTCGACGAGCGCGACCTGCCGACCCTGGAGTGGGACTTTCCCGCTCCGGTGGGCCGACGGAGGGTCCTCGGCGGGTTCACGATGGCCGACGTCGTCACCGTCCCCAGTCACCTGTCGATCCCCGAGGTGCGCACGTACATGACCACCGACGCGGCCCGGGACCTGGCCGCTCCGGGCACACCCGCACCGACCGCTGTCGACGAGCTCGGCCGGTCCGCGCAGACGTTCACCGTCGACGTCATCGTGCGCTCCGGCGACACGCAACGACGCGTCGTCGCCAGCGGCCAGGACATCTACGCCATCAGCGCACCGCTGGCGGTCGAAGCGGTCCGCCGCATTCTCGGCGGTCAGACGAGGACGAGCGGCGTCGCCTCCGCCGGCGAGATCTTCGACGCGCCCGACTTCCTCCGCGCGCTGTCCGCGCACATCTCGCTCGAACCGACCCACGAGTCTCGCGCGCCACAGTTCGTCTGATCGCCCGGTCAGAGATGACAGCCGGACAGTCCCCGATGTCGGCGTGCCGTTCCGTCACGAGCGACAGAGGGTTGGCGTGACGCCGGTCGGTGGCTGGGCTGTCCGGCGGGAACGTTACGTCGTGACGTCGGCCCCGACGCCGGCCGGCAGGAGGGCCAGGAGCTGTTGCGTGTGGCCGGGGAGCTCCAGGTCGGCGAGCCCGGTGATGAGGTCCCTCAGCGGTAGGGGCTGATCGACCAGGACGGTGCCGTTGGACAGGAGCAGGGTGGGCACCGGGGTGTCGAGTTCGGCCTCGCTCAGCCCCGGCCCGCCGAGTGCGCAGAGGGCGTCCCCTTGGCAGCGGATGCGCTCGCGGAGCCCTGCGTTGCCGCGGGCGAGGGTGATGACGCGCTCGATGGTCCAGGTGTCGAGCGCCAGGCGGTTGTCGTACGTCGTGTTCGCTCCCGCCGCGACGGCGGAGGCGGCGGCGATGGTGGCGGCGTTGACGAGGGCGACGTGCGCCAGGATCTGGTCGGCGTTCCACTCGCCGGCGGGCGGGGCGGGGCTCGTACCGTCGGAGCCGGCCACTGTCGCAGCGGCGTCCAGCAGCGTGCGGTAGGCGTCCCGGAGCGGCGTGGTGTCCATGTGTCTCCTTACTTGGCTTGGCTGGGCTGCCGGCTCAGGTGTGCGCCGGGGACATCTCCCACGGCGCCTGTGGCAGGACGTCGCCGGTCTCGAGCAGCGATTTGAGGTTCGCCAGCACGGCCGGCCAGCCGCGGGAGATCCCGCCGAGCATCTCCAGGTTGGCGAGGTTCTCGTGGGTCACGGTGAGGCGGACGATGTCGTGGTGCGGTTCGACCAGGAAGGTGACGACCGACGGTTCTCGTGGCGCCTCGGCGTCCGGGGCGTCGTCGAAGGTGATGACGAGGCGGGTCGGGGGCTCGACCTTGAGCACTTGACCGACGACGTCGACGGCGCCTGAGCCGTCGACGCGTCGGTGCTCCCAGGCCGAGCCCGGCTGCCAGTCCGAGACGTTGGCGTGCCCCCAGTAGCGGGCCGTCAGGTCTGCGTCGGTCAGGGCCTGCCACACCTGCTCGGCGCTGGCGCGGATGTAGGTGGTGTAGACGTAGGTCGGCACCGGCGTGGATTCGGTGGTCATGGCGTACTCCTCTGCCTGGTTCTTGATGGCGCTGATCGCTTGCAGGCGGGGCTTGTCGAACGAGGAGATCCAGCGCTGCTCGATCTCGTGGATCGGGGTGGGGTTGAGGTAGTGCAGCCGTTCGCGTCCGCGTCGGACGACGGTGACGAGGTTGGCCCGCTGCAGGATGTCCAGGTGCTGCGTCGCCGACTGACGCGCCATGTCGAGGTGTTCGCACAGCTCGCGCAGTGTCTGGCCGTTCTGCTCCCGCAGCCGGTCGAGCAGGAGCCGTCGGGTGGGGTCGGCCAGTGCCTTGAAGGCGGAGTCCATCCCGCTCGCGTCGGTACTCACCCGGCCATCATGCAGGCATATGCCTGCCTAAGTCAACGAGGAGCGCTCACCGAGCCGCCTGACCGGCCGGGATGCGCGTGAAGGCACTGCCGGCTTCCTGGTCGGGGCGCTCGGCATCGCGACGCGGCAGTTCTGGCTGCTCCACCTCGGGTACGGGCTGCTGGTCAGTTCGGCACGTTCGAGGTGGGGTCGATCCCACGGCAGGCTGCTGACAGCGTGATCGGCGGCGGGGATTGGTGTCGGCGCTGCTGGGTTACGGGGTGGCGCAGACCGTGATCACGGCGGCGAAGCTGTTCACGAGTTGACGGGTCGGAGCCCCGAGGCGGCGCCCCGGGGCTCGGCTCACCGGCGTGCCGGGCCGGCGTTGACGTCGCCGTCCCCCGGCGGCACGGCTGCCGCGTCTGGACCTGGCCAAGCGTCCGGCGAACGGTCGCCTACCACTGAGGGATGCACGGGTCGGGTTCGTCGTCGAACCACGGGATGGGCCCGCAGATACCGGCTATGTACCACAGACTCCGGAACACGGTCCGGTCCCACCGGCAGCAGTAGTCGCGGTGCCACAGTGTCGGCGGGACGCACCAGGTGCGCGTCTCGCACGCGGCGTACTGCTGGGGCACGACCATGGCGTCGTCGGCCGGCGGTCCCGCTGCGCCGCTCCCCGCCCGGTACGAGTTGGACGTGCGGTACACCGACAGTTCAGCCGTGAGTCCAGGAACCTTCATTGCCTACTCACCCCCGTTTGAAGCACCCGACCTCGCTGGTATCGGCCACCGGCCGGCAGTCCCGGTCGGGTGGGCAGCAGATCTTGCCGCCGCAGCAGGATCGGCCCGGCGGACACGGCACGGTCTCGCAGCACAGGTTCGGTGGACAGCAGCCCTGGCTCGTGGCACTCCAGCCGGGCGCACAGCACTTGCCGTTGCTGATGGCCTGACCGTCCGGGCAACAGTTGCCCTCGGCCACCCGGTCGCTGCGGCAGCAGCCCTGCGGGGTGCACGTCTGTCCCGGACTGCACCGCCGGTTGTTGCAGACGAGCTCCGGCTTGGTGCAGCCGTCCAGGGTGCAGACATCGCCGACGTCGCAGCACCTGCCGTCGCAGATCGGATTACCGGGCGGGCAGAAACCCTGATCGGTGCACTGCTGCTCGCCCGGCACGTAGCAGCCGTACTTGAAGCAGCACTTCTGACCGGGTGGGCAGCACTGCAGTACGTAACCGTCGCGAGTGGCGTTCAGCACCTCGCAGCACTCGTTGTCCTCCGGGCAGCAGTGTGGTGTGAACCCGGTTCGGAAGCACAACTTGGTTCCGGGCTCACACGGCCATGGACCCTGCTGGCATTGGGCCCGGCACACCGGCAGGCACTCTGCGCGCAGCAGCTGCGTCGGCAGGCCCGAGTCCGCGCTGGCGGCGACACAGTCGGCGATGCAGTCCTCGACGCAGTCACTCGCCGGCTGCACGCCGGACTCCGGCGGCACCCAGGCGATCCCGACCCGGTACTGCTGGCGGGTCCGGTACAACGAGCACTCCGCGGTAAGTCCGGGTACTGGCATCGCCGCTTCCTCCTTCGGCCGTGGCTACCGGTCGTAGTAGGGCGACAGTTTGGTCACGAGGAACGGGAACTCCTCGGTGACGTCGACACGGACGAAGAACTTCTCCGTGACGTCGGTCTGCCGGTTGGTGTAGGAGAAGAGGACGTCGAGGATGCGGCGGGCCCCGCTCAGTCGTGACGGGCGCGTCTCGATGGCGGTCAGTGACGAGCCGGTGGCGAACGCCTCGGCGCTCTTGGCGTAGATCGCCGGATAGCGCACCGCCAGGTAGTTGAGCGCGCGGTGCTCGTCGGTGGCGCCGGCGTTGTCGGTGAGCTGGGTCAGCCGGTCCAGCATCTCCTCCGACGCGGACCGGAACGGCTGTTCCTCGATGTGGTCCGGCTTGGGCAGGGCGCGCAGCAGCGAATCGGTGGTGAACGCGTAGATCTGGTCGAAGGCGACCATGGGCAGCATCAACCCGTTGCACAGCTCCTGCGGGGCCACCGGCCCCCTGACGCCGATCACCACGTGCAGGTCCGACGGCCTCGGCGGCGAGCCGAGAACCTCGACGAGCAGGTCGAAGTCGGCGGGGTCTCGGGGCTGCAGGACGTACGTCTCCAGCCCCTGGATGGTGAGCACGTAACACAGCTGGCGGCTCAGATAGCGGTTGTGCGGGTCGGACAGCACCGCGCCCAGCGCCTGCCGGTCCGTCAGGTTTGCCGTCTCAGCACGTCCGGTGGCCTGCGCGAACTCCTTCTCGATGGCGAGACTCGGGAAGCGGGCCTCGATGCGGCCCAGGGCGTACACGTACGGCGCCGGGATGCGACCGCGGCCGCCCGGGCGCTCGTACGCGGCCTCGCCCCCGCCGCACGAGGTGCAGCCGTGGCCTGTCGGCGGCCGGGACGGCGGCTCGGCGGTCATGCCGCGCTGCTCCATCGGCGGCGTGAGATGTGCATGACCGGGTGATGCGGGCAGGGGTTCACCTGCCTGCTGCGGGACCACCGCTTGCTCCATCTGGTCGATGCCGCTTGTCGGATCTTGCATGCGCGCTCCTGTGTACGAAGATCTGCTCAATCGAGTCACTGCCGGGGTCGGCCGCTGACTCATCGCCCCGGGCTGTTCCGGCCGGAGAAGGTCACCCACCTGTTCAGGGCCGCGGCCCGCCCCTCGCATCCGCGGCACGTCTTCACGCCGGCCATGCTGGTCACGCGCTTCACCACGTCACCGAGTCCGACGTCTTGATCGTTGACGAATCCCGGTATGCGCAGCCGGGAAGGCTTTCGACCCGGTGTGTCCGGGGAACCGGCTTTCGGCGAGTCCTCGGTCATGGCAACCCCCTTCCTACTGCCGCATGGTCCGCAGCAGCTCGAACGCCGCTGCCGCGTTGAGCAGCGGTGGAACGACGGATGTTCGCCGGGCCGTCGACCGGGTCACGGCGAACAGCAGTTCGGCTGGGCCGGCCGTGGGGAACAGCGACCACAGCAGTCCCACCGCGCCCGTCACGAACGCTGCGGCGGCGCTCGTGCCGCCGAACGCGCGCCTGCCGTCGGCGGCGAGGCCGGTGACGCCCTCGCCCGGGGCGCCGACGCCGCGACGGCCCGTCGAGTGCGCGAAGTTCGAGCCCGGCAGGGGGCGTCCTTGCAGGTCGTAGGCGACAACGGGGATCACCGCATGATGGCGGGTGATCTCCGTGCTGCCGATCGTCGCCTGGTTTCCGGCGGCCGCGACGACTATGGCCCCTCGCTGGAACGCGTGGTCCAGCGCCTGTGACAGCCCCTTGTCGGCGGCCGGCGTGGCGAGGGGCACCAGGCCGAGGCTGAGGTTCACCACCCGCGCCCCGGCGTCGACGGTCTCCACGATCGCTGATGCCAGCTCCGCCGGTGGCACCGCGCCGACGCGGTGCGCCGCCGTGAAGATCGGACGGACGAGCAGGGTGGCGTCGGGGCAGATGCCGGGGTGGGACGTGTCGCGGCCGGCCATCAGGATCCCGGCGATGGCGGTCGCGTGGTCGGATGCGGCGCCCTGCCCCGTCTGGGCCGGGATGGGCGGTGCGGTCAACTGTCGGATGGACGCGGAAGCGAGCTCGGGGTGATCCGTCCTGACGGGGCCGTCGATGATCCCGAGCACGGTCTCCGGGCGACCGGTGGTCAACGCCATGAGGCGCGTCAGGGACACCAGTCTCAACGCGGGGAGATTGGCAGCCTGCGTCGACCGGATTCCCTGGACCCGCGCCTGTTGGTGACCGCTCATTGATCACGCCTTCCCGCCACTCGACGAGCGGGCGACAGGTGCCTGCCCGCGCCGCTTTCGTGCGGTCTGTTTCGGAACTCTCCACCGCGTTATGCCTGGTCAGATGCTGTGTCGAGGGTAGCAACGGGCCGTGCGGGAGACAGGAGAATCAGCCGAGCCGGTCCCCCTGTCGTGATCATCCGCTGGGGGATTTCGTCCGTGACGGTTACGGGGTGGCGCGCACCCTGGTCACGGCGGCGACGTTGCTCACCAGTTGACGGGTCGGGCCCCGAGGCCGGCTCACATGCCGCCGGCGACCCGCAGCACCGCGCCGGTGGTGTAGGAGGCGTCGGGGCCCAAAAGCCAGGCGACGGCCCCGGCGACCTCGTCGGGCTCGCCCGGTCGGCCCATCGGCACCCGGCCGGCGTTGCGGTCGGGGCGGTCCGGCATGCCGGAGAGGGCGTGGATGTCGGTGCGGATGAGGCCGGGGGCGACGGCGTTGACCCGGATGCCGTGCGGGGCGAGTTCCTTGGCCAGGCCGATGGTGAGGGTGTCGGTGGCAGCCTTGACGGCGGCGTAGTGGATGTACTCCCCCGGGCTGCCGATGGTGGCGGCGGCGGAGGAGATGTTGACGATGGCGCCGCCGGTGCCGAGGCGGCGGGCGGCCTGCTGCGCGCAGAGGACGTAGCCGATGAGGTTGACGTCGACGACGTGGCGCAGGTCGTCGGGGCGCAGGTCGGTGAAGGCGCCGATGGGGCTGGTGACGCCGGCGTTGTTGACCAGGCCGGTGAGCGGGCCGAGGTCGGCGGCGGCGGCGAAGAGCCGGGCGACCTGGTCGGGGTCGGTGGTGTCGGCGGGTACGGCGACGGCCTGGCGGCCGAGGGCACGGACGTCGGCCAGCACCGCGGCGGCGGCGTCGTGGTCGCGTCGGTAGCCGATGGCGATGTGGTGGCCGTCGTGGGCGAGGCGGCGGGCCACGGCGGCGCCGATGCCGCGGCTGCCGCCGGTGATGACCGTGACCGGATTCAATGGACCGCTCCCCTGCCCCCGTGTGGTGGCGACGCTACCGTTTTGGACACGGGCCGGTCACGGAGAGGGTGGTCACACATGACGCGGGCGTTGGTGCTGGGTGGCGGCGGGGTGACCGGGGTGGCCTGGGAGTGGGGGCTGCTGGCGGGGCTGGCGCAGCGAGGGGTGGTGCTGGCGGACGCGGACCTGGTGGTGGGGACGTCGGCCGGGTCGGTGGTGGGCGCGCAGTTGTGTTCGGGGCGGCCGGTGCGCGAGTCGTACGAGGCGCAGTTGGCGGCGCCGACGGGTGAGGTGGCGGCGCGGTTCGGGTGGTCGGCGGTGGCGCGGCTGGTGTGGGCGGGTGGTCGTACCCGGGACGCGGTGCGGGCCCGGGCACGGGTGGGGGCGATGGCGGTGGCGGCGCGTACCCCGTCGGAGGAGTCGCGACGGGCGGTGATCGAGGCCCGGTTGCCGGCGCGGCAGTGGCCGGCGCGGCGGTTGCTGGTGACGGCGGTGGACGCGATCTCGGGCGAGTTCGTGGTGTTCGACGCGGCCAGTGGGGTGTCGTTGGTGGACGCGGTGGGGGCCAGTTGCGCGGTGCCGGGGGTGTGGCCGCCGGTGACGATCGGGGATCGCCGGTACGTCGACGGTGGGGTGCGGTCGGTGGTGAACGCGGATCTGGCGGCGGACGCGGAGCGGGTGGTGGTGCTGGCGCCGATGACGTCGGGGTTCGGGCCGATGCCGCGGTTGTCGGCGCAGGTGGCGGCGTTGCGGTCGGTGGCGCGGGTCGCGGTGGTGTCACCGGATCGGGCGGCGCGGGCGGCGATCGGCCGTAACGTGCTGGATCCGGCGCGGCGGGCGGCCGCGGCGCGGGCGGGGTTCGCGCAGGCCGAGGCGGTTGCCGCCGACGTGGCCGGGGTGTGGGGCTGATCGCTTAGGCTCACCGCGCGTCGTCGGTCGATCGGTGGAGGTGCGCGGTGGGTGTGGGTGTCGGTGACCTGGTGGAGGATTTCGAGCTGCCGGACCAGACGGGTACGCCGCGGCGGCTGTCGGAGCTGGTCGCGGCGGGGCCGGTGGTGCTGTTCTTCTACCCGGCGGCGATGACGCGGGGCTGCACGGCGGAGAGCTGCCACTTCCGTGATCTGGCGGCGGAGTTCGCGGCGGTGGGCGCGCAGCGGGTGGGTATCAGCCGGGATCCGGTGGAGAAGCAGGCGGAGTTCGCCCGGCGGCACGGGTTCGACTATCCGCTGCTGTCGGATGTCGACGGTGCGGTGGCGCAGCAATTCGGGGTGCGGCGGCGGTTGCCGTTGGGGCCGTTGAGCATGCGCCGGATGACGTTCGTGATCGGACCGGACCGGCGGGTGCTCGCGGTGATCCACAACGAGTTGGGGATGCACGAGCACGCGGACGGGGCGTTGCGGGCGCTGGGGGGTTGATCTTCCGGTTGTCGGGGCCGGCTGGTATCAAGACAGCTGTCAAACACATGTACGGAAGAGGGCTGTGATGGCGGGCCAGGGTTTGTCCGAGGACGAGGTGCACGGCATCCGGGAGGCGTTGGCCGCCGGGCGGAAGCCCAAGGTGGTGTTCACGGCGTCGGCGGGGCAGATCGCCGGCCAGGTGGGCCAGGTGGTCGCGCTGACCGACCCCGAGGTGTCCGAGGAGTTCGTCGTGGTGCGCTTCGGCCGCGACGAGTTGCCCTTCTCCCCCGCCGACGTGGCGGTGGCGCCCCGGGGCACGGGGCGCAAGGTGGCCGAGCCGAAGCCGGAGCCGGAGCCGCAGGTGGAGCAGCCGCCGGCCGCGCCGGCGGAGCCGGAGTTCGTGTTGGACCGGGTGCCGGCGCCGCGTCGGGAGGAGTCGAAGGTGGAGCAGCAGGTGGAGGCGAAGCCGGCCCGGCGGGCGGTGAAGGCGGCGAAGCCGAAGGGCCCGGCGGGCCTGACGGTGACCCTGGCGTACGCCGACGGTGAGTGGACGGTGGCGGCGCAGCAGGGCGCCAAGGCGCTGGCGAAGCCGTACGTGGTGAAGCCGGCGGAGGCGTTGAGGATGGTGGCGCTGGTGGACGTGCCGGGGGTGCACGAGGCGGTGGAGCAGATCATGGCCGCGGAGCGGGCGGAGGCGGAGCAGCAGGCGGAGAAGCTGCGCGCGGAGCTGGCGGAGATCGAGGCGCGGCTGGCGGAGTTGCGCGAGGCGCGCTGACGGCATGTCCGCGCGCGTGCCGCACCCTGGCCCTCTCTCGGGCGGGGGTGCGGCACGGCGCCGGCACCCCGGGCGGCGGACCTGACGGCCGTGGCCCGGCGCGGGTCAGGCGCCGGGGCGCAGGCCGGCGAGGGTCAGTGTGACCAGGCGGGTCACCGCGTCGTCGGCGTCCAGCGTGCTCGCGGCGGCGAGGGCGTGCAGGCAGTAGGCGGCCAGTTCCCCGGTGGGGATGTCGTCGCGGACGGCGCCGGCGTCAGCGGCGGCGGCGAGCAGGTCGGCGACGAAGGTGGACAGCTGCTGGTGCGCGCTGTCGACGTGTGGGGCGCGGTGCAGCATCGCGGCGAGGTCGCCGCCGTGGCGGTGTCGCGACATCCGGGCGTAGGTGTGCAGGACGGTGTGCAGTCGCGTCACCGGGTCGGCGGTGCTGTCGACGACCTCGACGAGGTGGGTCAGGTGTCGGGTGACCTGCCGTTCGTGCCAGGCGATCAGGATCGCCTGGACGTCGGGAAAGTACTTGTAGAGGGTGGCTCGGCCGATGCCGGTGACCTCGGCGATGCGCGACATGGTCACCCCGGTCGGCCCGTGCTCGGCCACCAACGCCGCGGTGGCGTCGAGGGTCGCGTCACGCACCGCGGCCCGGTGCGCCTCGATCGTGTCGGTCCACAGCTTCGGCACCTCGGCATCATACATACCGACACGTCCACGACAGGATGACTTGACACTTACACACTGTCTCGATAAAGCTGGCCGGGCGTACGGGTAGCAGGCCAGCTTGACGGGAGACGTGGATGACGGGGCAGCCGCAGGAGCCCGGATCGTCGGGTGTGCCGCGCTGGGTGAAGCTCTTCGGGATCATCGTGGTGGCGCTCCTGGCGCTGTTCGCGATCGTGCAGCTCACCGGCATCGCCGGCGAGCACGGCCCGGGCCGGCACTCCCCGGCCGGCGCCTCGGCGCCGGCGGGTCAGCGGTGACGCTGCCGCCGGCCGCGCGCAGGGCGGCGCTGACCGTGCACGTCACCACCTCGGTGGGTTGGCTCGGCGCGGTCGTGGTGTTCCTCGTCCTCGCGGTGGCGGCGCTACGCAGCACCGACACCGCCGTGATCCGGGCCGGGTACGTCGCGATGGACCTGACCGCCCGGCTCGTGATCGTCCCGCTCGCGCTCGCGGCGCTGGCCAGCGGCCTGGTGTCGTCGCTGGGCACCGCGTGGGGCCTGCTCCGGCACTGGTGGGTACTGATCAAGTTCGGGTTGATCGTGGTGGCCACGGTGGTGCTGCTGCTGCAGTTGGGCTCGATCGGCGCGCTCGCCGACGCCGCGGTCGGTTCGGGCCTGGCGGGCGGACGGTGGCGGGAGGCGCGGATGTCGCTGGTCGTGCACGCCGCGGGCGGGCTGCTGGTGCTGCTGACCACCACCGTGCTGGCCATCTACAAGCCACGCGGCGTGACCGGCTACGGCCGCCGCCGCCAGGTGTTGCCCGGCCCACCCGCTGCCTCGTAGCACCGCCCTCCCCCGGCGACCACTTCCCATCTATACCCCCGGGGGGTATAGTCGGTGGTGTTGAAGGGAGGCCCGTTCATGAACCACAGCATCCATCACCACCCCGGCGGCGCCGCGCACACCGATCACGGTCACCACCCGCCCGCCTCGGCGGCGGCCACGGCGACGTCATGGGCCGTGGCCGCGCAGGCCACCCTGCACTGCCTGACCGGCTGCGCGATCGGTGAGGTGCTCGGCATGGTCATCGGCACCGCGCTGGGCTGGTCCGCGCTGCCCACCGTCGTGCTCGCGGTCGCGTTGGCGTTCGTCTTCGGCTACGCGCTGACGATGCGCGGGGTGCTGCGCGCCGGCGTGGACGTGCGTACCGCGCTGAAGGTGGCGCTGGCCGCCGACACCGTGTCGATCGCCGTGATGGAGTTCCTCGACAACGCCGTCATGCTCGCCGTACCCGGCGCGATGGAGGCCGGGCTGACCAGCTGGGTGTTCTGGGCGTCGCTGGCGTTCGCGCTGCTGGTGGCGTTCGTGCTCACCACGCCGATCAACCGGTGGCTGATCTCGCGCGGCAAGGGCCACGCCGTCGTGCACGCCTACCACCACGCGCACTGACGCGCCACCCCCGGCGGCCGGGCCACCACCCTGCGGGGCGGGCGGCCCGGCCGCCGCCCGGGCGGGCTCCACGGCCCGCCCGGGGATGGCACCATCGCCGCCGGGAGGCGGCAGGTCGGCGGGCGAGGCGCCGCGGGTGTGCACCACTCAGAAGTAGTCGAGCAGGTGCGCCGCTCCCCCGGCCGCCAGCAGGTCCAGCGCGCGCGGGTCGGTGCCGGTGGCGTGCAGCAGGCCGGCGTCGGCGACGGACGCCGCGGTGCTGGCGCCGCTGTAGAGCAGGGCGAAGCCGCGTACGGACAGGTGCAGGTCGACATCGTCGGCGGTGACGCGGATGAGTTCGGCGGCGCCGTCGGCGACCGCCAGCCGCCAGGTGCCGGTGTTCCAGTCGGCGAGTGGGTCGGTGAGGGTGAACTCGACGGTGCCGCGGGCATGGGCGGGCCAGCCGCGGGCAGCGACGGCGCGGGTGACGTCGACGGGCCGGTGCATCCACGGCTCCTGCTCGTGTTCGCGGACGGCTTCCAGCGGCAGGTGGGCGCTGACGGCGTCGCCGTCGAGCAGGCGCAGCCGCACCGTGGGGGTAACGCTGTGCCAGCTGGCGAGGACGCCGACGAGTTCCCGGGCGGCGTCGGCGGTGGTGGCCAGGACGTCGTGGACGGTGAGCACGGCGTCGTCGCCGTAGCCGCGGCCGCGGTCCCAGCTGGCGTAGCCGACCAGGTGCCCGTCGTCCTCGACCAGGGTGAGCCCGTCGAAGGGCAGGGTGTCGGCGGTGGTGTGCGGGTCGAAGAGGTCACCGCGGCGGGTGAGCAGCCCGCGCCGGTCCCGGGCGAGGCGTTCGTAGAGGGCGACGACGGCCGGCATGTCGTCGGGCGTGCCCGCGCGGACGCTCAGGTGCGCCGCCGGGCGGTGCCGGGGCAGCGCCACCGTGGGCACGTCGACGGTGCGCATCACCCCGGCGACGTCCCAGCCGCAGGCGCGGTAGGGGGCGGTGACGGTGGGAAACAGCGCGCTGACGGCGGCGCCACGGTCGTGGGCGCCGCGCAGCAGGCCGGTGAGCAGGGCGCGGGCCACGCCACGGCCGCGGGCCTCGGGGGCGACTGCGACCCCGGCGACGTCGGCGGCGGGCACGGCCCGCCCGGACCACCACTGCTCGTGGTGCAGGTCGACGGCCTTGCCGAGGAGCCTGCCGGTGTCGTCGAAGGCGCCGTAGCGGGTCAGGCCGGGCACCGCGACGGTGGCGTGCGGCGCCGGTTGCGGGTCGGAGCCGAAGGCGCGCCGACCGAGGTGCCTGGCGTCGGTGAGGTCGTCGACGGTGAGTTCACGCACGTGCGGGGGGCTGGCCATCGGCCCACCATAGCGGCGCGGATCTTGAGGGTGGACGGATTTTCCGGCGGGGAACAGCCCGCGGGGCCGGTGCGACCCCCTCGCCCGGCCCCGCGTCCCGCGCCCCCGCAGGTTCTCAGTGCTGCGGGATGTTCACTACCCCGATCCGCTTGCGGAACACCCAGTACGTCCAACCCTGGTAGGCCAGCACGATCGGGGTGAAGATCACCGCCACCCAGGTCATGATCTTGAGGGTGTAGGGGGTGGAGGCGGCGTTGGTGGCGGTGAGCGTGCCGGCGGCGTCCAGGGTGGAGGGCAGTACGTTCGGGAACAGCGCCGCGAACAGGGTCGCCACGGCCAGGCCGATCGCCACGGCGGTGCCGGTGAACGCCCAGCCCTCCCGGCGTACCCGGGCGGCGGCGAGCGCGCCGAGCAGGGCCAGGGCCGCGCCGACGGCGAACACGACGGCGGCGGTGCTGGAGCGGATGCTCAGCGTCCAGGTCAGGAACGCCACCGCGGCGACCGCGGTGCCCACGCCCAGGCGCACGGCGAGCGCGCCGGCCCGCTCCCGGATCTCACCGGTGGTCTTCAGGGCGAGGAACACCGCGCCGTGGGTGAGGAACAGCGCCGCGGTGGTCACCCCGCCGAGCAGCGCGTACGGGTGCAGCAGGTCGACCAGGCCGCCGACGTACTCGTGGTCGGCGTCCAGTGGCACGCCGCGCAGGATGTTGGCGAAGGCGACGCCCCACAGCACCGCCGGTACGACGGAGCCGACGAAGATCGCCGTGTCCCAGCGGCGCTTCCAGGACGCCTCGGGGCGCTTGTGCCGGTACTCGAAGGCCACGCCCCGGGCGATCAGGGCGAGCAGGATCAGCAGCAGCGGCAGGTAGAAGCCGGAGAAGAGGGTGGCGTACCACTCGGGAAAGGCGGCGAACATGGCGCCGCCGGCGGTGATCAGCCAGACCTCGTTGCCGTCCCAGACCGGGCCGATGGTGTTGATCAGGACGCGGCGTTCCCGGTCGTCGCGGCCGAGGACGGGCAGTAGCATGCCGACGCCGAAGTCGAAGCCTTCGAGGATGAAGTAGCCGGTGAAGAGCACGGCGACGAGGAGAAACCAGACGGTCGTCAGTTCCACGGTGGGCTCCGGGTCAGTAGGCGAAGGCGAGCGGGCGCTCGGCGTCGTCGTGGCTGTCGTCGATCGCGGGATCGGGGGTGAGGTCGGGCACGCCGGCGCGGGCGTAGCGGACGAGCAGCTTGAACTCGATGACGGCGAGGGTGGCGTAGATCAGGGTGAAGGCGGTGAACGAGGTGAGCACCTCGGTCAGCGAGACGCTGCGGGACACGCCGTCGCGGGTGAGCATCTCGCCGAAGACGATCCAGGGCTGGCGGCCCATCTCGGTGAAGATCCAGCCGAAGGAGTTGGCGAGCAGGGGCAGCACCGGCATGACCAGGCCGGCGCGCAGCAGCCAGCGGCTGGTGGGGGTGCGGCCCTTGCGCTGCGACCAGAGCACCAGCAGGGCGATCGCGGCGGCGGCCAGCCCGAAGGCGATCATGAAGCGGAAGCTCCAGTAGGTGACCGGGATGATCGGGGTGTAGCTGCCGGCGCCGTACTGGCTGGCGTACTGGGCCTGCAGATCGTTGATGCCGTGCACGGTGCCGTTGGGGTCGCCGGTGCCCAGGTACGACAGCAGGTACGGGATCTTGATGGCGAAGAGTTCCCGGCTGCCGTCAAGGCTGCCGACGGTGAGCACGGAGAACGAGGCGGGGCTCTCGGTGGTGTAGAGGCCCTCGGCGGCGGCCATCTTCATCGGCTGCACCTGCGTCATGATCTTGCCCTGGATGTCGCCGGTGATCACGACCAGGGTGGCGGAGACCAGCACCACCCACGAGCCGAACTTCGTGGCGAACCGGTACGCCCCGGTGTCGGCGCTGTCGCGGTTGCGCATCATGTGCCACAGCCCGACGGTGACCACCAGCGAGCCGGCGACCAGGAACGAGCCGGCCAGGGTGTGCGGGAAAGTGATCAGCGCGACCTTGTTGGTGAGCACGGCGACGAAGTCGGTGAGTTCGGCCCGGCCGGTGTCGGGGTTGATCCGGTAGCCGACCGGGTTCTGCATGAACGAGTTCGCGGCGAGGATGAAGTAGGCGCTGAGGTTGGTGCCGATCGCGGCGACCCAGATGCTGGCCAGGTGCGCCCGCTTGGGCAGCCGGTCCCAGCCGAAGATCCACAGGCCGATGAAGGTCGACTCCAGGAAGAACGCGACCAGCGCCTCGATCGCGAGGGGGGCGCCGAAGATGTCGCCGACGAAGCGGGAGTAGTCGCTCCAGTTCATGCCGAACTGGAACTCCTGCACGATGCCGGTGACCACGCCCATGGCGAAGTTGATCAGGAAGAGCTTGCCGTAGAACTTGGTGAGCTTGAGGTAGCGCTCGTTGCCGGTGCGGTGCCACAGCGTCTGAAGGATGGCCACCAGCATCGACAGGCCGATGGTCAGCGGCACGAATAGGAAGTGGTAGACGGTGGTGACACCGAACTGCCAGCGGGCGACGTCCAACGCGTCCACCAGTAACCCCCAGCTGTTCATACTACGAGACGTAGTAAATACTACTGCGCGTCGTAGAGATGGGGGCAGGGCCGGGGGTCCCGACCCGCCCCGGGACCAATGACCCTGATCACCTCTGCCGCACGGCCCGGGATCGGTGCCCGCCCTCACCCGGCGGCGTGCGACCATCCAGCACTGATGGACACCCCGACCGCCACCTGGCGGCCGCCGCTGTTCTGGCGCGCCGTACAGGTCCTCGCCCGCCTCCTCGTCGCCCTACTGGCCCGGCTGGAGGTCAGCGGCGACGTGCCCGAGCACCTGCGCCGCGGCCCGCTGATCCTGGCCGCCAACCACATCAGCCCGTTCGACCCGGCCGTCCTCGCCGCGGCCTGCCAGACCCGCGGCATCGCCCCCCGGATCATGGCCACCGGCGGACTCTTCCGCGCCCCGGTGATCGGGGCCCTGATGCGCCACGCCGGGCACCTGCGCGTCGACCGGGGCACCGCCGGGGTGCACCGGGCCCTCGACGACGCCGCCGCGGCCGTGGCGCGCGGCTCGGTGGTGCTGGTCTACCCGGAGGGCCGCATCGGCCTCGATCCGGGCCTGTGGCCCGAGCGCGGCAAGACCGGCGCCGCCCGGCTCGCCCTGGCCTGCGGCGCCCCGATCATCCCCGTCGCCCAGTGGGGCTCGCACGAGGTGCTGCCCTACCGGACACCTGAGGGCATGCTGCCCGGCATCGCCCGGTCGCTGCTGCGCCGACCGGTGATCCGGGTGCGCTTCGGCGACCCGCTGGACCTGCACGATCTGACCCACGGCACGCCCGGCGCCGCCCGCCGGGGCACCGACCGGATCATCGACGCGATCACCGACACCCTGGTGCCGCTGCGCCGCGACGAGCCGGACCGCCCCCGCCACGTCGACCCGGGCCGCCCCGTCGACACCAGCCGCGCCCACCGCCGCCGCCCGGCGGCCTGACCCCCGCCGGGCGGCGACGACGTCACCCGACGGCGGCGTTCAGGACCGGCGCCAGCTGCTCCTCCTCGTACGCCAGGTGCGCCCGCACCTGGTCGGTCAGGCGGTCCACCTCCTGGCCCAGCGCGTCGCGGTCGGCGGCGGGAGTGGCCAGGACGGCACGCAACTCGTCCAGCAACGCCGCCATCGCCCGGTGCTCGGCGGCGAGGCGGTCGAGCACCGGGGCGAGATCCGGCCGCTCGTCGGCCAGCCAGGCGAAGAGGCCCCCGTCCTCGCGCTGGTGGTGCCCGTGCAGCCCCTCGCAGAGGGTCAGGCAGTTCACCCGCAGCTGCGCGCCGATCGTCGGCCCCGCCGCCGCCACCTCCTGCCGGATCAGGGCGAGTTCGCGGCGAAACGCGTCGTGCACGGCGATCAGCGCCGCGCCCGGGGGGCCGGGCGGCGGGCTCGGCGGGCCGGGCAGCGGCTCCAACGCCACCACCGGCAGCCGACGGCCCGCCCGGTCCTGGTAGTCGGCCCACCCCGGGTCGGCCTCGGCGGCCCGGGCGAAGGCGCGGTCCCGGTCGGCGTCGGGGAGCACCTCGGCGCGGGCCCGGTAGGTGAAGACCCCGTCCTCCACGGTGACCAGCGGGTCGGCCACCAGGTTGCGGAACCACTGCGGGTGCCGCGGCGCGCCCCCGGCGGAGGCGATCACCAGGACCCGGTCCCCGTCGGGCAGATAGCCCAGCGGGGTGGTGTGCGGGGCGCCGGTACGCGCCCCGGTGGTGGTGAGCAACAGCAGTCGGGCGCCCTCGAACCAGCCGCCGACACGGCCGGCGTTGGCGCGGAACTCTTCGATGACCTGGGTGTTGACGTCGTTCGGCATGCGGTGTGGCTACTCCGGGCAGATGGGCGCGCCGCGCGGCGGCGCGGTGGGTGCGAAGAGCGGGGAACGCGGACGTCGACGGACGGCACGCGCAGCAGGCGGCACCGACGGCCCGAGCCGTGGTGCGTGAGGATCGCGGAGGCGTCGCGGCGAGGGCGACGGGCGGAGCACACGCGTGGCGGGCCTCGGGCCCACCCGGGGCTCACGCGCCGGCCGGGTGCCCTGTCCGCTCGTGGCCCATGGCCGACCCGGCAGTCACGACATCGACCCTAGTGTCCGCTCCCCGCGCCGGGCAACCCGGAGTTGCCCTCGCGCGGCCCCGAACGGTGAGACCCTGCCCGCAGGCGTTCCACCAGGAGAGGCAGGGCAGACATGAGCGAGCAGACGGTGCTGGTCACCGGCACCTCCACCGGGATCGGGCTGGAGATCGCGCTGGGCTGCGCGCGCGCCGGCTGGCGCACCGTGGCCACCATGCGCGACCTCGGGCGCGCCGACCGGCTGCGCGAGGCCGCCGACGCCGCCGGGGTGGCCGACCTGATCGACGTACGCCCGCTCGACGTCACCGACGCCGACGCGGCCGCCGCCGCCGTGGCCGAGACGGTGGCCGCGTACGGGCGGCTCGACGCGGTGGTCAACAACGCCGGCGCCGGGCACGTCGGCACCCTGGAACAGGAGACCGTCGACGACGTACGGGCCGTCATGGAGGTCAACTTCTTCGGGGTGCTGCACGTCAGCCGGGCCGCGCTGCCGCACCTGCGGGCCTGTCGGGGCCGGCTGGTCACCGTCACCAGCGTCGGTGGGGTGGTCGGTCAGCCGTTCAACGAGGCGTACTGCGCGGCGAAGTTCGCCGTGGAGGGGTTCATGGAGTCCCTCGCGCCGGTCGCGGCGAGTGTCGGGGTGACCGTCGCCGTGATCGAACCGGGCGCGGTGGCCAGCGAGTTCGTCGCCAACGTCGGCGTCGACCGGGACCGCGCGATCGAGCGGGCCGGGGTGTACGGGCCGGCGCTGCGCGCGTACCTCGACCGCAGCGCGGCGGGGGTCTTCGCGGCGGCGCAGTCCCCGGCGGACGCCGCCACCGTCGTCGTCGCGGCCGTCACCGGCCCGACCCCGTCGCCGCGCACGCAGACCTCGACGACGGCGCGGGAGTTCGTCCGGGTGAAACTGGCCGACCTCGCGGGGACGGCGGTCACCGACCTGACCTCCGGCTGGCTGCGCTGAGCCGCCTCAGGGCCTGCGTCAAAGCCACTGGCCGGCGGCCAGGAAGCGGCGCAGGGAAGTGGTCAGCGCCGCCACGAACCCCTCCCGCACGTCGGCGGCGACCAGGTCCAGCGACAGGTACGGGTTGAGGTCCTCCAGCTCCACCAGCAGCAGCGTCCCGTCGACGGTGCGGCAGGCGTCCACCCGCTGCACGCCGTGGGCGAGGGTGTTCCAGCGCACGAAGCGGCGGGCGAAGTCCAGGTCCGCCCCGGTCGGCGCGTACGGGGCCAGGGCCCAGCGCCGCCGCGGGTCGGGGGCGTGCAGGGCGTACTGGAAGGCGTCGTCGACGAAGTAGAAGGACACCTCGTACCGGAAGGGCACCCGCGGCTGGATCAGCGACTGCCCGTCGACCGCCTCGGCGAGCCCATCGCGGGAAACGAACCGCAGGCCGACGGAGTCCGCGCCGACGACCGGCTTGACCACGTACTCGTCGGTCGGCGGCAGCCGGTCGACGTCGGCGAGCCGGTCGACGGTCGGGATCACCGGCTCGCCGGCGGCGGTGAGTTCCACCAGGTACCGCTTGCCCGCCATGTCGCCCCGGCCGGTCAGCGGGTTGTACACCCGCACGCCCCCGGCCAGCGCGGCGGCGCGGAACACCTCGTACGCCTCCCGGTAGGCCAGGACCGGGCCGCTGTTGCGGACCACGACCGCGTCGAAGCGGTCCATCAGGGCGGCCGCGTCGCGGGGATGGCACAGCGCCAGGTCGAAGTCATCGCGCAGCCGGGAGGTCAGGAAGACGTCCTCGTCGCCGTAGCGGCGGCCCTGCGCCGGGTAGGCCAGGTCGGTGACGAACAGGATGCTGGGCCGCACGCGTCTCCCCCGCCTCACGCCGGTCGCGGCGGGCGCGCCGCGAGGTCGCAGGGCACCGTACCGGGTGGCCGGACCGGCGACACGGGGTGCTCGCCGGCCGGTCGTCCGTGGGCCACCGGGGCGAGGCATACTGCGCTGCGTGCTGACCCGATACGGCTATCTCGACGCGCCCGCGCCGCTGGCGTTCGCCCATCGCGGCGGGGCCGCCGAGGGCGACGAGAACACCGTCGAGGCGTTCGCCCGGGCCGTCGGCCTGGGCTACCGGTACGTCGAAACCGACGTGCACGGCACCGCCGACGGGGTGGCCGTGGTCTTCCACGACGCCACCCTGGAACGGATCACCGGTGAGCGGGGGCGCATCGCCGAGCTGCGCTGGGCGGACCTGGCGTCGGTACGCGTCGGCGGGGCCGCGGTCGTACCCCGGCTCGAGGAGGTCCTGGCGGCGTGGCCGCGGGTGCGGTTCAACATCGACGTGAAGGCCGACGGCGGGGTCGCGCCGACGGTCGAGACGGTGACCCGGGCGGGCGCGGCCGACCGGGTGCTGCTGGCGTCGTTCAGCGACGCCCGGCTGATCCGGCTGCGGGCCCTGACCGAGGGTCGGATCGCGACCAGCCTCGGCATGCGCGGCGTGGCCCGGCTGCGGGTGGCGTCGCTGCACGGGTGGCGGCTGCGCCTGCCGCCGTCGGTGGTGGCCGCGCAGGTGCCGCCGCGCTACGGGCGGGTGCCGGTGGTGGACCGGCGTTTCCTCGCCTACTGCCACCGGTTGGGGCTGCAGGTGCACGTCTGGACGATCGACGAACCTGCCGAGATGCACGACTTACTTGATCTTGGGGTGGATGGCATCATGACCGATCACGTCGGCGTGCTGCGCGACGTCTACCGCAGCCGCGGCCACTGGGCCGCCTGAACACCGAGGAACCCCATGGCCGAGACCGTCACCCCCGCGGTGCAGGACCCACCGCCGGCGAGCACCCGCCGGGAACGCCGCGGCTGGTACCTCTACGACTGGGCCAACTCGGCGTTCCAGACCACCGTCATCACGGTCTTCCTCGGCCCGTTCCTCACCACCGTCACCGAGCTGGCGGCCGGCTGCGAACTCGGCGCGGACAGCTGCGACGGGTACGTGCACCCGCTGGGCATCCGGGTCGCCGCCGGCTCCTACTACCCGTACCTGATCTCGCTGTCGGTGTTCCTCACCGTCTTCGTGCTGCCGGTGGTCGGGGCGATCGCCGACCGGTCGGTGCATAAGAAGCGGCTGCTGGCCGGCGCGGCGTTCACCGGCGCGGGGGCGACCATCGCGATGGCCTTCGTCACCGGCGAGCGGTACCTGCTCGGCGGCGCGCTGTTCCTGATCGCCAACATCGCCTTCGGCGCGGCGGTGGTCGTCTACAACTCGTTCCTACCGCAGCTCGGCGGCCCCGACGAACGCGACGGCATCTCCAGCCGTGGCTGGGCCATCGGCTACCTCGGCGGCGGCGTGCTGCTCGCGCTGAACCTGCTCGCGGTGAGGTCACTCGGCGAGGAGGGCAACCCGCAGCGCACCCTGGACCTGGCCCGCTGGTCCATCGTGTCCGCCGGCGTGTGGTGGGCGGTGTTCACCCTGGTGCCGCTGCGCTGGCTGCGCGAACGCCCCACCGCCGCGGCGCTGGCCGGCGGCGGCAACGTGCTCACCGACGGCTTCCGGCAGCTCGGCCGCACGCTGCGCGAGATCAAGGCGTACCCGCTGACGCTGTTCTTCCTGCTCGCCTTCCTGGTCTACAACGACGGCATCCAGACCGTGATCACCCTGGCCAGCCAGTACGGCACCAAGGAGCTGAAGCTGGAGCAGGACACCCTGATCGTGACGATCCTGCTGGTGCAGTTCCTCGCCTTCGGCGGGGCGCTCGCCCTCGGCGCGCTGGCCCGGCGCATCGGCGCGTGGAAGACGGTGCTGCTGTCGCTGGTGCTGTGGATTGGCGTGATCATCGCGGCGTTCCGGCTGCCCGCCGAGGCGCCGCTGCCGTTCATGGCCCTCGGCGCGGCGATCGGCCTGGTCCTCGGCGGTAGCCAGGCGCTGAGCCGGTCGCTGTTCAGCCAGCTCATCCCCACCGGCAAGGAGGGCGAGTACTACGGCTTCTACGAGATCAGCGACAAGGGCACCAGCTGGCTCGGGCCGCTCGCCTTCGGGCTGGTGTTCCAGCTCACCGCCTCCTACCGGGTGGGCCTGGTCTCCCTGCTGATCTTCTTCGTGCTGGGCTTCGCGCTGCTGGCCGCCGTGCCGATCCGCCGGGCCATCCTCGCGGCCGGCAACACCCCACCGAAGGTGCTCTGAGCCGAGCCGATCGGGGCGCCTCGATGGACTAGGCTGCCCCGACGTGACCGACGACGCCGCTGCCGCCCCCAACTGCCTGGCCCGACCGCTGCCGGGCCCGGACGAGAACGGCATCGGCTGTGCCGCCGCCCGCGGTGTCGACGGGCGGCCGTTGCACGCCGCCGCGCTGAAGTTCTTCTGGGGGCCGATGGACTGCGGCAAGTCCACCATGGCGTTGCAGATGAACTACAACCACGCCCGGCAGGGCCGCCGCGGCCTGGTCACCACCCGCATCGACCGGTCGCTGGGCCCGCAGGTCACCAGCCGCATCGGCCTGGCCCACTCCGCCGTCGAGGTCACCGACTCCCTCGACCTGCGGACGCTGGTCCGCGACACCTGGGCCGAGGGGGTACGCGTCGACTACCTGATCTGCGACGAGGCGTCCTTCTACAACGTCGAGCACGTCGAGCAGATGGCCGAGCTGGTCGACGGCTACGACGTCGACGTCTACGCCTTCGGCCTGGCCACCGACTTCCGGTCCTGCCTCTTCCCCGCCGCGCAGCGGCTGTTCGAGCTGGCCGACGAGGTGGCCCGGATCCAGATCGAGGTGCTCTGCTGGTGCGGCCGGGAGGGGCTGCTCAACGCCCGAGTGGTCGACGGGCGGGTGGTCCGCGAGGGCGCGCAGGTCGTCATCGGCGACACCGCGGACACCGCCGAGGTGCGCTACCAGGTGCTCTGCCGGCGGCACTACCGCTCCGGCGACCTGGGCCCGCGCTCCTAGAAGGGGTCCCCGCAGACCCGCCACTCGCCGTCCTCCTTCACCACCGGCAGCCGGCGCTCCTCGGCGGCCCCACCCTCGCGGGTGACGCGGACGGTCACCTCACCGATCGGGCGGCCGGCCTTGGTGCGCACCGACACGTCGAGGATCTCGTAGCCGCTGACCACCGGCGGGGTCTTCACCCAGCCGGCGAAGCCGACCTCGCTCCACCGCCCGCGCGCCTGGTCGCAGAGCCGGTCGTACGCCCGGTCGACCTCGCCGGCGGACAGCTCCCGGAAGAACCCGTCGGCGGTCTCCCGCACCGGGCCGCCGGCCTGCATCACCACCTGCACGTTCCAGGCGCCCAGCCCGGCCACCCCGACCAGGCACAGCGCCATCGTCAGGCCACCCAGCAGCAGACCGGTGCGTACCGGCCGGCGGGGCCGGGCCGGTCGGGTCCACGCCTGCTCACCGCCCATCACCTGCGACCGTATGCGCACCGTCCGGTCCGCGCAGGAACATCGCCCTCTGTCGCATTCGCCACGGCATCGTCTACTGCGGCACGAGGACATCGCCGCCGACGCCCGCCACCACCTCGACCTGCTCCGCTGACGGGTTACCGCCGCAGTTGAGGGTTGAGCCGGGCTTCGAGCGCGAAATCCGGCTCAACTCTCACAAGGAACTTCAATGAAAAAATTGAAGCCATGGACGCCGACGACATGAAACGACACATCTGCGACTCGTTCGAGGGGGTCACCGCCGTCGACGGCGGCGGCGACACGTTCCTCGTCTACGACCCGCTCGGTGACCTGCCCGCCGACCGGTGGCTGCCGTTCGCCACTATCGTGACCGGCGACCACTACGACACCGCCTCGGCGTTGGACCGGCCGGGGGCGTGGCGGCTCAACATCGGGCTGACCCGGGCGCGGTACCTGTCGTTGTTCCCGGCACCGCCGGCCGCCGTCGACCACACCCGCGCCGACACGCTGCTGCCGCACCCGGTCTACGCCCCGCAGCACTGGGTGTGCGTGGTCGACCCCGGCCCGGCGACCCAGGAACTGGTCTCGGAACTGCTCGCCGACGCGTACGACTTCGCCGTGCGCAAGCACGCCAACCAGCGCCGCCGCCGGCACGTCGACTGAACCTGCCAGAAGGTGTCAGGTATCTGCGGCAGGCTGCCGGGCATGACAGTCACCGCCGACCTCGCCATGGTCAACCTGGACAGCTCCGACCCGGCCGCGCACGCCGACTTCTACCACCGTGTCCTCGGCTGGGAGATCACCCACAGCGAAGCCGACTACGCCATGATCAGCAGGCCCGACGGCGTCTCGATCGGATTCGGCCGGGTCGACGGCTACCAGCCGCCGCGCTGGCCCGACGAGACCTCCGCCAAGCGCTACCACCTCGACCTGTACGTCGACGACCTGACCGTCGCGGAGAAGGAGTTCGTGGCGGCGGGCGCGACGAAGCCCGAGTTCCAGCCCGGCGACGGGCGCTGGGTGGTGCTGCTCGACCCGGTGGGCCAGCCGTTCTGCATCTGCCCCCGCCCGCGCGGCTGACGGCCGTCACCCCCGGCCGGACCGGGGGGCCGGCTCGGGGGCGACGTCGTCGTCTCCCTGGTGCGGGTCAGCCGCGGCGGCGGGCCCGCGCCGCCCAGATCGCGTACGCCGGGTCCCGGTCGAGGTTGTGCCGGTCCCGGTCGTAGCGGCGGGTGGTGCGCGGATCGGCGTGACCCATGGCGTCCTGCACGTCCTCCAGCGGCACGCCCTCGGCGCGGGCCGTGGTGGCGAAGGCGTGCCGCAGCGAGTGCGGCGACAACTTCGCCGCCGCCGGAATGCCGGCGGCCAGGGCCAGCCGGCGGACCAGCCGGAACACCGAGTGCCGGTCGAGTCGACCGCCGGTGGCGGTGGCCAGCAGCGGGCCGGTGAGCTGCTCCACGCCCACCCCCTGCGCCGCCGCCCGCTCGGCCAGGTACGCGTCCACGGCGTACGCGGTGCCGGGGGTCAGCGCCCGACGGCGTGGCTTGCCGCCCTTGCCGACGAACCGCACGCTGCGGTGCCCCCGCTCGGCACCCAGGTCGTCGAGGTTGAGCGAGACCAGCTCCCCCACCCGCAGCCCGAGGTCGGCGAGCAGGGCGATGGCGGCCCGGTTGCGGGCGGCGGTCGGGCCGGTGTCGGTGTCGGCGGCGGCCAGCAACGCGTCCACCTCCTCGGGGGTGAGCCCGATGGTTGCCGAGTGGTCCCGGTCGACACGCGGCCGGTCGGCGCCGGAGACCGGGTTCGCCTCCACCGCCCGCAGCTTGACCAGGAACTCGTACCAGCTCGAGAGCGCGGAGAGCTTGCGGGCCACGGTCGCCGGGGTCAGCGGCCGGCCGGTCCGCGCGCCCAGGGTGGCCTCCAGGTCGCGGCCGTAGGCGTTGACGTCGAGGAAGTTGGCGTGCAGCGGGTCCAGTTCACGGGCGGCGCACCAGGCCAGCCAGCCGGCGATGTCCCGCCGGTACGCGGCGCGGGTGTGCTCCGACAGCCGCCGGTTGCGCAGCCACGCCTCGGTGAAGTCGACCGGCCCGGTCGGCAGGGCGGGCCGGGCCGAGGCTCGGGGCAGGACCGGGACGTCAGAACGCAGCATGTGAAAAAGGCTCTCAGCCTCGGCGGCCAATGACCACGAGGCGCGCCCGAGCGGATCCGCGCCGCGCGCTACCGTCGTCGGGTGCGCGCCAGCCGGCTGGTCTCCCTGCTGCTGCTCCTGCAGGCCCGGGGGCGGATGACCGCCCAGGAACTCGCCGAGGCGCTGGAGGTCTCGGTGCGTACCGTCTACCGCGACGTCGAGGCCCTCGGCGCCTCCGGCGTGCCGGTGTACGCCGACCGGGGTCCGGCCGGCGGTTACCGGCTGCTCGGCGGCTACCGCACCCGGCTGACCGGGATGACCTCCGACGAGGCGGCGGCGCTGTTCCTGGCCGGGGTCCCCGGGCCGGCCGCGGAGCTGGGCCTGGGCGCGGTCCTCACCGCGGCCGAGTTGAAGCTGCGCGCCGCCCTGCCGCCGGACCTGGCGGAGCAGGGTGACCGGATCCGGCAGCGGTTCCATCTGGACGCGCCCGGCTGGTTCCGGGACCCGGAGCCCACCCCGCACCTGACCGCGCTGGCCGAGGCGATCTGGGAGGAGCGCCTGGTCGATCTCCGCTACCAGCGCTGGAAGCGGCCTCGCGAGGTGAGCCGAGTGCTGGCGCCGCTGGGCGTGGTGCTCAAGGCCGGCCGCTGGTACCTGGTGGCCCGGGCCGGGGAGCAGGTCCGCACCTACCGGGTCGCGGCCGTCCTGGCGCTGACCGTGCGCGACGAGCGGTTCGACCGGCCCGCCGACTTCGACCTGGTCGCGTTCTGGCGTGAGTGGACCGACCGGTACGAGCGCGGCGTCTACCGCGACGAGGCGCGGGTGCGGGTCACGGCCGCGGCGCTGGAGTTCATGGCGTACGTCTTCCCGCCGGCGATGAGCCGGGCGGCCCGGGCGGCGGCCGAAGCGCCGGACGCGCAGGGCTGGCTGCACACGACGGTGCCGATCGAGTCGGTGCGGCACGGGCACACCGAGCTGCTGAAGCTGGGCGCGCAGGTGGAGGTGCTCGCCCCGGCGGAGCTGCGGGAGCTGATGGCGGCCAGCGCCCACGCGATGGCCGCCATCTATCCGCCGCCGGCGGATGCGCCGCACGCGTCCACCGGCGGATCCACCGTCACGAGGTGAGCTGCTTGTGCCCGTTGCCGCTGCTGCCGGCGGTGACGGTGACCCGGCGCGGCTTGGCGCGCTCCGCGATCGGGATGCGCAGCGTCAGCACGCCGTTGTCGTACCCGGCCTCGAGGCGGTCGGCGTCGAGGGTGTCGCCGAGGAACAGCTGCCGGGTGAAGGTGCCCATCGGACGTTCGGCGGCGACCAGCTCGACGTTGTCGCCGGTGGGGCGGCGCCGCTCGGCGCGGACGGTCAGCACGTTGCGCTCGACGGTGCAGTCGATGCTGTCGGGGTCGACGCCGGGCAGGTCGAACGCGGCGTAGAAGTGGTCGCCGTCGCGGTAGGCGTCCATGTGCATGACGGCGGGGCGGCTGGTGCTGCCGAACAGCTGCTCGGCGAGCCGGTCGATCTCACGGAACGGGTCGGTACGCATCAGCATTGTCGTGCCTCCTCGGTTCTCCTGGCCGAAGGTGTCGTAGTTGAGTCCATACGACTCAACTTCCTCTTCTCTATTTAGCGCGCCGCGCGCCCGGCGTCAACTCGCGAGAGGACCTTCTCGAACCAGTGCTCGGCGTACACGTCGTCGTTGTAGGCGGGGATCTCGCGGTAGCCGTGCCGGGCGTACAGGGCGCGGGCCTCGACGAGGTCGGCGCGGGTGTCCAGCCGGATCCGGTCGGCGCCGAACGTCCGGGCGTGCCGCTCGGCGCCGGCCAGCAGCGCGGCGCCGCCGCCGTGACCCCGGTGGGCGGGGTGGACGAAGACCCGGGTCAGTTCCGCCCAGCCGGGCCGCCGCCGCAGCCCGGCGCAGCCGGCGGGCCGGCCGGCGTGGTACGCCACCAGCAGCAGCCCGGTCGGCGGGACGAGGTCATCGCTGGGTGAGTCGACCATCGCCGCCTCGACCTCGCCGGGCCGGACGGGCCGGCGGTGGTAGCGGCGGACGATCTCCTCGAAGTACCGCCACAGCAGCTCCGCCGCGTCGGGGTCGGCGGGCCTGGCCGGCATCAGCGTCCAGGTGGTGGGGTCAGTGGTGCGCACCCGTCGATCCTCGCGCCAAGGTCAACGCAATTCCGTCGACGGGACCTGGCCGGGGACGCGGCGGCGGCGTCCCCGTAGTGGGGACGCCGCCGTCATGCGTCGATCGTCAGCGGGCGCGTCGGGGCAGGAAGGCGATCAGCACCGCGGCGACCGCCAGGTGCATCGCCCCCAGCATCACCTTGGCGCCGGTGGTCGCCTCGGTGGCGACGACGGGCACGAGGGACAGCAGGGCGATCAGCACCGCGAGCGCGATCCAGATGACGGTGGCCCGCCGGCCGGCGAAGCGCTCCAGCAGGACCAGCCCGGCCCAACCCACCAGCGCCGAGCCGAGGGAGAAGATGATGACCGGCACGACGCCGACGACGAACGCCGGCTGCCCGGGATTCTCGACGGTGTAGTCGACCCCGGCGACCGCGCCCACGATCCAGAGCACGACGCAGGTCAGGACGGTGGCGGCCACGCCCAGAGCGCGGCGGCGCAGGGACGGGGTCGTGGCGGTGGGATGCGCGGTCGCGGTCATGCGTGCTCCTCGGTCAGGGAACCAGACAGGTGCGACCGTATCAGATAGTTCCGTCCGGAACTATCCTGCTCGGGACTAGTAGGCGGGGCGGACGCCGCAGGCTCCGCCGCCGGCGAGTCGACCGCCGACCAGGGCGCTGATCGAGCGCAGGAACACCGCGCGGTCGGCCTCGGGCAGGGTGGCCAGCACGTCCTGCTGGATCCGGCCGGCGATCTCCTGCGCCTCGTCGAGGACCTTCTCCCCCTCCGGGGTCACCTCGACCAGCCGCGCCCGCCGGTCGCTCGGCGAGGGCAGGCGTCGGGCCAGGCCCGCGCCCTCCAACTGGTCCAGGGTCACCACCATGGTGGTCTTGTCGATCCCGCACAGCTCGCCGATCTGCCGCTGGGCGAGGCCCCCGGGCCGCGCCTTGAGCAGCACGCAGTGCGCGCGCGGGGAGATGCCCAGCCGGGCCAGGCCGGCGGCGTGCTCCGCCATCAGCGCGTGACTCGCCCAGGAGAGCAGGAACATCAGGTCGGGTGAGCCACCGGGCGAGCGCGAGGTCATGCCCCGAGGCTAACAACACCGTCCGGCACCAGATGGTTTGCGCCCCGGACGGTCACGGCCCGATGCGCCAGTAGATCCCCTGCTCACGGGCGAGCAACTGCTCGTCCACCAGGTGGCGACGCAGGGTCACGTGGTCCGAGCCGCCGCCGTCGCACCAGCGCCGCAGGATCTCGTCGACCGCCTGTTCCGGGTAGCGCACGCCCGGCTCGAACGCGGCCACGACGTGGGCCAGCAGCACCCGCCGCCGGCCGCGCTGCGCCGGCAGCCGCACCACCACCCCGTCGCGCAGGAAGGTGCGCAGCACCCGGTCCGCCGGTTCCTCCGCGGCGGCGTCCGGCGCCGGCGTCCGCGCGGCCTCGCGGAACCGGTCGACGTCGACCCGCAGGTCACCGCCCGCGTCGGCGATCACCTCGGCCTCGACCAGCCGCCGCAGCGCGGTGACCACCTGCCGGGTCGGCAGACCGGTGCGGTCCGCCACCACCGTCGCGTCGGCGGCGCCGAGCACGATCGCCGCGAAGACCTGTCGCCGTACGTCGTCGGCGAGGGCGCCCGCCAGAGCCTGGGCCGTCATGCCGGCCACCCTGCCAGCCGGCTCACCGGCGACGCCAGGCGTTTTCCCGGCCGGTTCAGCCGGTGGTGCGTTCCGCGTGCAGGGAGACCCGCCGCAGCAGGTCGGCCAGGAGTCGGCGCTCGTCCGGGGTGAGCACGCCGAGCAGGCGATGCTCCTCCTGGCCGATCACCTCGATCGCCGCGTGCCAGGCCGCGTGCCCGGCCTCGGTCAGCTCCACGTCGACCCGGCGCCGGTCCACCGTCGACGGGATGCGCCGCACGAAGCCGCGTCGCTCCAGGGCGTCGAGCCGGGCGGTCACCGAGGCGGGGGCCATCGCCATGTCGTCGGCCAGCTCGCCGGGGGTGGCCCGGCCGCGCCGCCCGGCGAGGGCGTGCAGGGTGTCGTACTCGTGGGCGGGCAGGCCGAGCTCGGCCAGGGAGCGGTCCTTCACCGTGCGCAGGTGCCGGGTGAGAACGGACATCCGGGTGACCGCCCCCTCGACATCGGGGTCGAGTTCCGGCAGCACGGGCAGCCAGCGCTCGATGTGCCGATCGGTGCGGTCGCGTGCCGTCATGCCGGCCACTGTACGTCGACAGCTAAATATTCGTTGACGAAATGTTCGGCGTCGAAATAAGTTGTCGGGGTGACTCATCCCCTCCGCGTACGCTCCTTCCGGCTGCTGTTCCTCAGCCGTACCGTCTCCGGCCTGGGCGACGCGGTCGTACCGGTCGCCCTCGCCCTGGCGGTGCTCCGCGCGACCGGCTCCACCGGCTCGCTGGCCCTGGTGCTGGCCTGCGCGCTGGTCCCCCGGCTGCTCCTGCTGCCCCTGGGCGGCGTGGTGGCCGACCGGTTCCACGCCCAACGGGTCGCCGTGACCACCGACCTGGTGCGCTGCGCCGCCCAACTGGTGGTCGGGGTGCAACTGCTCGCCGACGCCCCGTCGCTGACCCTCGTGGCGGTGGCCGCCGCGGTCGGCGGCGCCGCCTCCGCCTTCGCCATCCCCACCGCCGCGCCGCTGGTCGCCGGCACCGTCGAGGCCGACGGGCGGCAACGCGCCAACGCCCTGCTGGGGGTGACCGCCAACGCCAGCCGGCTCGCCGGTCCCGCCCTGGCCGGCCTGCTGATCTGGGCCGCCGGCCCCGGCTGGGCGTTCGTCCTCGACGGGATCTCCTTCGCCGTCAGCGCCCTGCTGGTGGCCGCGATCCGGGTCCGGCACGTGCCGGTGCCGCACCGCTCCCTCGGCACCGACCTGGTGCGCGGCTGGCGGGAGGTGCGCGCCCGGGACTGGTACTGGACCAGCCTGGTCGGGCACGGCGTGTGGAACGGCGCCGCGGCCGTGCTGATGACCCTCGGCCCCGCGGTCGCCGTCGACCGCCTCGGCGGCGAGGGCGTGTGGGTGCTCATGCTCCAGGGCGGGGCCGTCGGCATGCTGGCCGGTTCGCTGGCGGCCGGCCGGTTCCGGCCCCGCCGGCCCGTCCTGGTCGGCAACCTGGCCCTGGCCACGTACGCGGTCCCGCTGGTGTTGCTGGCCGCCGCGGCGCCCGCCCCGGCGGTGATCGCCGCGTACTGCCTCGCGCTGACCGCGCTGGGCTTCCTCAACCCGATCTGGGAGACCGTCGTGCAGGGGCAGTTCGCGCCCGAGGTGCTCGCCCGGGTCACCTCGTACGACTGGCTGATGTCGCTGGGCGCGATGCCGATCGGCTACGCGGTCGCCCCGCTCGCCGCCGGAGCCTGGGGCGCGTCCGCGCCGCTGGCCGGGGCGGCGCTGCTGGTCGCGCTCGCCTGCGCCGGCACCGCCGCCGTGCCCGGCGTACGGCGGCTGACCTGGCCCGCCGCCCCGGCGCCGGAGCGGGCCGGGGCGGCGGTGGGCTGACCGGTCAGAGCGCGTGACCGGTGGTGGCGTCCACGTGCTCGGGGACCTCGTCGTGCCGGTCCCCGACACTGGACGTGCCGGACGGCTCGAACATCAGGATGGACGCCCCGTCCACCGAGGACGGCCGGTGCGACGTCCCCCGCGGCACCACGTACACCGCGCCGCGGGACAGCACCACCGTCCGCCCGTCCTCGCCGTCGCGCAGCGCGATGCGCAGCTCGCCGTCGAGGACCAGGAAGAACTCGTCGGTGTGGTCGTGGACGTGCCAGACGTGCTCCCCGGCCACCTTGGCGATCCGGACGTCGTAGTCGTTGACCCGGGTGACGATCCGCGGGCTCCACAGCTGGTCGAAACCGGCCAGCGCCACCGCCAGGTCGATCGGCTCATCGCTCATCGGCCCATCCTGGCACCGCCGCGCTCGCGCGGGTGTCCCCCGCAGGGCGCGCGGGTGTTCCCGCAGGGCTCAGAGGAAGCGGTGCATGATGTGCAGGCCGACCCGCTTGCCGTCCGGCAGCGCGAACGCCTCCGGCACGGTGCCGATCACCGTGAACCCGAGCCGCCGGTACAGCTCCACCGCCCACGTGTTGGACTCGGCCACCGCGTTGAACTGCATCGCCGCGTACCCCTGCCGGCGGGCCCAGTCCAGGGCGTACTCGACCATCGCCCGGCCGACGCCGCGGCCCCGCGCGTCGGCGGACACCATGAAACTGGCGGTGGCGACGTGCGCGCCGGGCCCGGGCTTGTTCGGGCCGATCTTCGCCGTGCCGAGGACCCGGTCACCGTCGAGGGCGACCACGGTGACGCCCGGCGGCGCCTCCACCCACATGGCGCGTGCCGACTCCTCGGTCAGCCCCGGGTCGTAGACGAAGGTGTCGGCCGCGACGACGACTTCCCGCACGATCGACCACACCTGCGGCCAGTCGGCGTCGGCGAACTCTCTGATCAGCATCGGAGCAAAGCTAACCGCAGCGTGGCCGCCACGCCAACCGGGTTCGACGGTGCCGAACCGTGACCGGTACGGGACAGCGCGGCACGCACCCGAGCGGTCACCATCGGAGCGTGGCCGTACCCGTCACCGACGGCCCGGACGCGGCAGCTCCCGCCGGGCCGCCGCCACCCGGACCCCGCACGAAGGGGCCATGGCTGGTCGCCGGCGTGGTCACCGTCGTGCTGCTGGCGCTCGCCCACCGGTACGGCTACCACCGCGACGAGCTGTACTTCCTGCTCTGCGGTCGGCACCTGGACTGGGGCTACGTCGACCAGGGGCCGCTCGTCCCGGCGCTGGCCCGGGCGATGGACACCCTCGCCCCGGGCAACCTCGTCGTGCTGCGTACCCCGTCGGCGCTGATCGCCGGCGCCGCGGTGCTGCTGGTGGCGGCGCTGGCCCGCCAGTTCGGCGCCGGACGCGGCGGGCAGCTCCTCGCCGCCGGCACCGCCGCGGTGGCCGGGGTCGTCCTCGCCACCGGGCACCTGCTCAGCACCACCACCGTGGACCTGCTGGTCTGGCTGGCCGCGGCGTACTGCGCGGTCCGGGTGCTGCGCGGCGACCCGCGCTGGACGCTCGGCCTCGGCGCGGTACTCGGCGTCGGGATGCTCAACAAGCTGCTGCCCGCGCTGCTCGGCGTGGGCCTGCTCGCCGGGGTGGCGATCGCCGGGCCGCGCCGGCTGCTACGCGACCGGTGGGTGCTCGCCGGCGTGGCGCTGGCCGCGCTGCTCGCCGCGCCGAACCTTGCCTGGCAGGCCGCGCACGACTTCCCGCAGCTCGCGGTCGCCTCGTCGATCGCCGACGGGGACAGCTCCTACAGCGGCCGCCTCGACTCGGTCGTGCTGCAACTGCTCATCATCAGCCCGATGGCGGTGCCGATCTGGGTCGCCGGGCTGATCGCGCTGCTGCGCCACCCCCGGTGGCGAGCCTTCCGGGCGCTGGGCTGGGCGTGGCTGGTGGTGTTCGGCATCGTGCTGGTGGCCGGCGGCAAGGGCTACTACGACGCGTTGCTGCTGCTGGTGCTCACCGCCGCCGGCGCGGTCGTCACCGTCGACTGGGCTCGTACCGTGCCGCGTCGGGTCCTGCTGGCCGCCGTCGCTGTCGTCGCGGTCGCCGGCAGCGCGGTGCTGCTGCTGCCCACGCTGCCCGCCGACCGGCTGGCCGGCTTCGTCGTCGAGGTCAACTACGACGCCGGGGAGACCATCGGCTGGCCGGCGTTCGCCGACTCGCTCGCCGCCGTGCACCGGGGCCTGCCGCCGGAGCAGCGGCAGCGCGCGGTGATCCTCACCGGCAACTACGGCGAGGCCGGCGCCGTCGCCCGCTACGGTCCCGCACGCGACCTGCCCCGCGCCTACTCCGGGCACAACAGCATGGCCGAGTTCGGCCGGCCGCCCGCCGACGCCGACACCGTGATCGCGGTCGGCTGGGACCGCCCCGACCAGCTGCGCGGCTGGTTCCGGCAGGTCACCCTCGCCGGTCGGGTCGACCAGCGCGTCGACGTGGACAACGACGAGAACGGCGGCCCGATCTGGCTCTGTCAGGGCCTGCGGCGCCCGTGGGACCAGATCTGGGAGCAGGAGGTACGCCACGCCGGCTGAGCGGGGTACCGCCGGAAATCGTCAGACCGCCGTCGCCACCACCACGAACTCGCCGTCGTCCCCCGCGCCCACCGGTTCTCCCTGCCAGCCGCCGTGGATCCGCTGCACCCGGAAACCCGCCTGCGCGAGCGAGCCCCGCAACTCCCCCTCGGTACGGAACCGCAGCACCGCGTCGCCGCGCAGCTCACCGTCGGCGAAGCCGAAGTGCCGGGTGAACCGCACGACGCCGTCCCGCGCGTCGGTCACCTCGGTCCAGGTGACCACGACGGAGCCGTCCGGCAGACGGACCGACCGGCGCGAGTCGACCCGGTTCCACCGCTCCCAACGCCGGTCGGCCGGATCCCGGGAGTCGAAGAGCAGCCGGCCACCCGTACGCAGCGCCCGACGCAGCGCGGCGAGGACCCGCCGCCACTCGTCGTCGTCCACCACGAACTGCGCCACGTGGCTGGTCATCACCGCCACGTCGTACGCCCCGCCGGGCAGCACCTCCGCGCCACCCTCGATCCAGGTGACCCGGTCCGCGCCGGGCTTGGCGCGGGCCGCGTCCAGTGAGGCGCGGGCCGGGTCGACGCCGGTGACGGTGTGCCCGGCGGCGGCCAGGGCCAGCGCCAGCCGGCCGGTGCCGCAGCCGAAGTCCAGCACCCGGGCCGGGTCGACGCCGACCTCGGCGAGGAAGAAGTCGTCGTCGGGGCCCCACGGGCATTCGACGTCGTAGACCGCGACGAGACGGGGATCGGTGAACTCCGCATTGCGCACCGCCGCACCTATCCCACGGGGCCAGCGGGAGCAAACCGGAAGTGGATCCCGTTGGGAAGGGCGTCATGCGTCAGCCCGGTGATGTCGCTGAATTCGCTGAGCCGAGCGAGGGCCACGTCGGCGGTCAGGGTGTCGCTCAGCGACACGGTGATGCCGGCGAAGTGCAACCACGCGTCTGCGGCGACCGATTCGAGTCCCAGCCTGTCCAGGTCACCGGACACGTTCACCCGGACCTGGATGGCCAGATCGCGCTGCTCCAGTATCTGCAGCTGGATCGCGTCGTAGCGGTGGTGCGCGAAGTAGTAGACACTGGCCTCGCCCGGCTCGGCGAATCGTGAGCTGCTGGCACTCCGGCCTGCCATGCTGCGCCACCCGTCCGCCTGGATCGGCAGCCACTCGAGGTCGAGGGTGAGTGGGCTGCTCCCATGATCGCGGGACACCGGCTGGAAGGGAAAGTGGAAGCTCCAGGTCAGCTGCGGTGGCAGTCCTAGCGTCCGGTTCTCGAACAACAGCCCCCGCCACTCACCGCCCTCGGCCGGAACGAAATCGCTGCGGTCCAGGGCGTCCTCGTCACCTGCCTCGTCGATCATCGGTGCAGTCTGCCACCGCAGCGAAGCAAGCGTGACCCGGCTCGTGCCGTCCCAACTCCCGTGACCGCCTGGCAACGTCGCTGTTGAACGACATGTGGTCTTCAGTCGGTACGACGCCGATCTTCAGTGATCGATCGCTGGTCATGGTTGGCCGCGCAGGTGGTGTAGGCGTCCACGTCCGCCGGGTACGGGGCGGACGGTGAACTAACTGGATCTTTCAACGGTCTCGTCCAAGCGTGGGCAGACCGCCGCGGACGATCTGCGGACGGGGTGGTTGCCGCATCGCCGTCCGTGCCGGGGGCGGCAGTAGGCGGTCGAGTTCGCGGAGTTCTTTCAGCGCTTGCTTCCGGACGGCGTGGCAGTCCGGGCAGATCGGGTCGGTCGTGATGCGCCGCTTATAGACCGAGGCGGCGGCGGGCAGCGGTAGCTCGCACATCACCTGGTCACCCGGACCACGCGGGACGTCGCGCTGCTCTCCACCGAGGTCCGCACGGCCGTGCCGGACGCGATGACCGCCGGAACGGCGATCCTCGTCGGGCTGGGCGCGATGCTGCTGCTGGACCCGCGCGTGGCCGTTCCCGGCCTGGTCGGTGTGCCGCTGGTGTGGCTGGTGGCGCGCCGTTACCTCGCACGGGCGGGCGGCGCGTACCTACGGGAGAGCTCGGCGTACTCCCGGATCACTGACGGCCTCGCCGAGACAGTCGACGGTGCGCGCACGGTCGAGGCGTTCGGCCTCGCCGACCGCCGCGTGCGGCGGGCGCGTCGCGACGTCGCGGAGGCGTCCGCCGCCGAGCGGTACACCCTGCGGCTACGCACGGCGTTTCTGCCCTGTCTCGACACCGCGACCATGGTGCCCGTGGTGCTCACCCTGCTGATCGGAGGCTACCTGCACGCCGCCGGTCTGGTGGGGGTGTCGACCGTGACCACGGCGACGCTCTACGCCCACCAGCTCATCCAGCCGGTCAACCTGCTGCTGGGCCGGCTGGAGGACCTTCAGCTCGGCGGCGCTTCGATGGCCCGGCTGCTCGGGGTCCGACCCGGACGCCGCGATGGCGGGTCGGCGGCCACGCCGCCGGGCGAAGAGTGGGTGATCCAGCTCCGCGGGGTCCGGCACGCGTACCAGCCGGGCCGCGACGTTCTGCACGGGGTGGACCTGGAGATACGGCCGGGTGAGACGTTGGCCGTCGTCGGTCCGTCCGGTGCTGGAAAGAGCACGCTGGGGCGGCTGATCGCCGGACTTGAAGCGCCCCGCGCCGGTGCGGTCACCGTCGGCGGCGTGGCGCTGACCGCGCTGCCCCCGGACGAGCTGCGCAGGCGAGTCGTCCTCGTCCGGCAGGAGTCCATGTGTTCGCCGGTACGCTGCGGGAGAACGTCAACCTGACCCGGCCCGATGCCGCGGATCACGAGATCGAGAACGCGTTGCGCGCCGTGGGCGCCTGGGACTGGGCGCAACGGATCGGGATCGACACACGGGTCGGCGCCGGAGGCGTCGACCTTTCCCCGGCTCAGGCGCAGCAGGTGTCACTGTCCCGCGTCGTCCTCACCGATCCGGCCGTCGTGGTGCTGGACGAGGCCACCGCCATGCTCGATCCCCGCGCCGCCCGGGACCTCGAACGGTCGCTCGCGGCGCTGATCACTGGCCGCACGGTCGTCGTCATCGCGCACCGACTCGACACCGCTCGACGGGCCGACCGGGTGGCCGTCCTGCTGAATGGCCGGATCGTTGAATTGGGACACCATGACGCCCTGGTCGAGGCGGATGGTCCGTATGCGGCGCTGTGGCGAGCTTGGAGCGCCGGTCCCGCCCGGGATGATCCGAGTCCCGCACCGCGGCCCTCCCGACAACGTGGCGGCCCGACCGACGTTCGTCTCGACGGTCCCGGCTCGTGACCCACCTCGGCCCGGGGAGTCGATGCCGTCTCGCTGCGGGTCTGCTCTGACGAGCCGCGCCTCAGTTCGTTTCGGCCGGCACGCGGTCCTGCCCGGTCACCGACGCGACGGGCAGGAGTCGGGGGCGGCCCGGGCGCACCGCGCCGATCGCGATGCCGGCGATCACGAGAACGGCCGCGACGACGGTGACCATGGTGACCGGCTCGTCGCGGAAGAGCGCGGCGGCCGCCAGGCCGAAGACCGGGATCAGCAGTGCGTACGGGGCCACCGGGGTGGCCCCGTGGACCTTGATGAGGTGACCCCACACGGCGTACCCGAGCAGGGTGGCCACCCAGGCGACGTACACGGTGGCCGCGGCGCCGGACGGCGTCATCGACCGCAACGCGGCCAGGTCCTTCCCGGCTCCCTCGAACAGCAGCGAAAGCACCAGCAGCGGCACCGGAGGGACCAGACTCACCCAGACCATGAACCGGAACATGTCCGGAGGGCTCGCCCGTCGGGTGGCGACGTTGGACAACCCCCAACAGACGGCGGCGACAATGACGAGTAGGAAGCCGACGACCGGTGCGGTGGCGCCGAGGCGCAGCCCGACCAGGACGATGCCGGCGGCCGCGATCGCCATGCCGCCCAACTGCGCCACTCGAGGCTGCTCGCGCAGCAGGACTGCGGCGAAGAGGACAGTGAAGGCGGCCTGACTCTGCAGCACCAGCGACGCCAGCCCGGGCGGCATGCCGATGTGCATCCCGATGAAGAGGAAGCTGAACTTGAGCACGCCGAGCACGATCCCGACGATGACCACCCACCGCCATGCCACCCGTGGCGGACCGACGAAGAAAACTGCGGGAACGGCCGCCAGGAGGAAACGCAACGCGGAAAACAGCAAGGGCGGGAAATCGTCGAGCCCCACGTCGATGACGACGAAGTTGACTCCCCAGATGGCCGCGACGAGAACGGCAAGTAAGACGTGAGCGGGCTTCATTCTGCTGTCTCTTTCACGGTGGTCACCTGAGGGTGAACAAAACCACAGAACGTCCCCGTCCGCCAGCGAGACCTGCTAAACGAATGCCATTAGCATGGCTTAATGCTCGATCTCGGCCGGCTCCGGGCCCTGCACGCTGTGGCCACCTACGGCTCAATCGCCGCCGCCGCCACGGCCCTCGGCTACACCCCGTCGGCCGTCTCCCAGCAGATCGCCAAGCTGGAGCGGGAGGTACGCACCGAGCTGCTCGACCGCCAGGGCCGGCGGGCGGCCCTGACCCCGGCGGGACGGCTGCTTGCCGAGGCGGCCCGAGACGTGCTGGCGGCGCTCGAGCAGGCGGAGGCCCGGTTGGAGGGGCAGCGGGGCGTTCCCGCCGGCCGCCTGGTGCTGGCGGCCTTCCCGACCGCCTGTCGGGGCCTGCTGCCGGAGGTCGTCGCGGAGTTGGCCGAACAGCACGCCGAACTGGACATCCGACTATGGGAGATCGACCCGTACCGGGCGGTTGACCTCGTCGTGGAGGGTGAGGTCGACGTCGCGGTCGTGCACGACTGGGACAACACCCCGCTGATCCTGCCGGGGACGCTCCGCGCGGAGACCGTCGGCGTCGACGTGGCGGACGCGGTGCTGCCGGCCGGCCACCCGCTGGCCGCTCGTGCCGCGCTGGGCGTGGCCGACCTGACCGACGAGCGGTGGGTCAGCCAGCACCCGGGCTCGATGTGCCACGACTGGCTGCTGCGCTCCTTCGCCGAGCAGGGGCGGCGGCCGGACGTCGCCTACCAGGTCGACGAGTACCAGTCCCAGATGGCGGTGGTGGCGGCCGGTGTGGGGGTCGCGCTGGTGCCGAGACTCGGCCGGGGGGCTGTGCCGCCGGGGGTGCGGGTGGTGCCGCTGCACCCGGCCACCTCTCGGCGGATCATCGCCATCTGGCGGCCGCAGAGCACCCTCCGCCCCGCCGTCGCCGCGGCGCTGGCGGCGCTGCGTCGGCGGTGGCCCGACCCTTCGCCGCGGCCGGGCGCCGACCTGACCCGGGCCGCCCGCTGAACGGCCGCGCGCGAGCCGGCGGCGGCGAGTCAGATATGTGACGGCGCTGCCGGCCAAGCCCGGGCACCGAATGTCCGAGCACACAATTTCCCGTTCACCTGCCCTCAATACACTGCGGCGTCATTCAATGCGGTTGCGCCGGCTCAAATCGTGAGACGACGGGTTGACGTTTCCCGGACCGTGCCCCAAGGTGATCCCGAGCCGGATAGCCAACGGGGGTGTTGTCTGGACGAGACCGTGCGCGATGTAAAGCGCGGCGTGGTTCGGGTAAACGATTTCTGACTTTCTGATTGTGCCGCTCGGTGGAGTGCGGCCGCAGAATCCCTTCATCGCGCCACCTTCCGCTTCTCCTGCCCGGTGGCCCGCCCGAGCCCTACCACCACTCGCAACCACCTGGAGCGCGTTCCTGCGCGCGCCCGTGTCCGCCGGGCACGCGCAGGCGATGACGCGCGTCCTCATCCTGTAGAGAGGAAACGACAAGATGGTCATCGAGACCCCGCAGCGGTCCGCCGTGGACACGCTCCGTCGGGACGCCCTCGCCGAACTCAGGTCGGTGCTCTCCGCCGCCGACTTCGCCGGGGCCGCGCGGTGCGCCGTACGCCTGCATGCCGCCCTGCCCCATCAGTCCACATTGGAGCGAAACGTCGTGCTGGTGGCGTACGGCGGCGGCAAGGACAGCTCCTACACCCTCACCTTCGTGCGGGCGATGCAGCTCATCCTGTTTCAGATCCACGGCGCCACCTTCCGGATGCGGGTGGCCACCAACCGGCACGCCGGCATGCCGCGCGCGGTGATGGAGAACATCGACCGCGCGTACCGGGCGCTCTCGCTCTCCGCCGACCCGGACTGCGAACTGCTGCTCATCGACGGCACCACCGTCTCGGTCTTCGACGTGGACCTGCCCCAGAGCCCCGCAGTGATCGAACGCAACCGGGTCGACATCCTGATGACCGGGCACCGTACGGCCGGGGATGCCCGTCCCACCTTCTGCAATGCCTGCAACCTGAGCATGGTGAACTCATTCGGCCTGGCGGCGGCGTACGGCGACGGCGTGGATCTGATCATCACCGGCGACTCGCGCCGGGAGCAGCGCGACTACGTCCTCTGGGTCAACCGACTCGCCCGCCGTTTCGGCCTGCAGCCGCCGCCCGGGGAGCGGCAGGGCTTCAAGGGATTCCTGGGCTCACTCAACCGCATCGCCGGGGCCTACTTCACCGACATCCACGGTGCGGAGGCTCAGCAGACCGTGGCCGAGCACGCGATCACCACGGACGTCCACCCGGACCTGCAGTTTTTCTCGATCTACGACGACACCGCCTACGCCGCGGGCGAGCACTGGGAACTGCTCACCGAGTTCCTCGGCTTCGTCTTCGACGACATCGCCTTCAGCTTCACCGAGTCCGACTGCGGCAACCCCTCCCTCATGGCGCACCTGCGGGCGCTGAAGGCCGAGCGGTGCCACGGCCGCTCGTACGCCGAGGGCCTGCTGGAATACGTCGAGTTTGCCGTGTCCCTGATGCGGCGCAAGGAGTTCCCCGAGCGCCTGGTGACCATCATGCAGGAGCGCTACACCATGCCCGGCGCGGTCGAGCGGATGCGCGCGGCGATGGACGCGTACGCCTCGGAGGCGTACGGCCTGACCGAAGAGCAGTTGGTGGCGATGGTGCAGGCGCCGTTCGCGGAGAAGGGCGTGGGCCTGGCCCGGTACCTGGCCGCCGAGCAGCCCGACCTGGTCGGTGAGGCCTCGCGGATCCACGAGCTGCTGGCCGCGGCCGACGACGAGGTGGCACTGACCGCCCGCCTGGAGCGGCTCAGTGGGCTGACCCTGGCCCAGCTGCGAGTGCTCTACCGCAGTTCCCTGCGGTTGCCGTCGCTGCAACCCGCCGAGGGAGAGCTCATCGACGCCATCCTGTCCGGCGACCCGCACAAGGACGTCATCATGACCAGGCGCGAGGCGGGCGGCGATCTGGTTCCCGAACTGCTTTCCGGGCGATGAACCCGATGGGCGACCGGAGCGGCACCGACTTCGTGCAGGTCGGCGCCACCAGGGACGGGCTGGATCCGTATCTCGACCAGGCCCGGCAGCGGGGGATGCGGGCGGTACTTGTCGAGACGCCGGCCTACCTGCGGTGGCGCCGCGCACTCGGGCGGCGGCCGTTCGACGTCGAAATGGCGGTCGACCAGCCGCAGGACGTCGAGCGGGTGATCGCGGCGCTGCGCGGCCACGACGTCGCGCCGGCCCTGCTGCTGTGCGGCTTCGAGCGCTACGTCGGGTCCGCCTTCGCGGCGGCGCGCCGGTTGCGGGTGCCGCCGTGGCCGCGGGTCGGGGAGACGTTCCACCCGCTCGACAAGCTCCGCCAGCGCGAGGCCCTCGCCCGGCAGGCGCCCCACCTGCCGCAACCCGGTATCGCCCTCCTCGACCGGCACGGCCGCTGCGACGGGCCGGAGCTGTGCTATCCGCAGGTGGTCAAGCCGGTGGACGGCGGCGGCGGGCTCGGCGTCCTGCTGGTTGACGGCGCCGAGGAACGCGGCCGGGCTCTGGCCGCCATCGGCGCGCTGAGCAACTACGGCGGGGGGGCCTTCGGCGCAGTTGTGGCCGAGGAGTTCGTCAAGGGCCCGGAGGTGTCGGTCCAAGCCGTCGCCCACGACGGGCGGGCCGTGCTGGTGAGCGTCTGCGACAAGATCACCACGATCGAGCGGCATCCCGGTCCGGGTGGCGCCGAGCTGGTCAGCTTCCGGGAGGTCGGGCACGTCGCGCGCCATGGCGGCCTGGCCGATCCCGAGCTGCGGAGACTCACCCAGGCCGCGATCGACGCGGTCGGGTACCGGGAGGGGCCGTTCCACGTGGACGCGATCCGCGGCACCGCCGGGCCGGTCTTCCTGGAGATGGGCTTCCGGCTCTCCGGCGGCGGGCTGGTCGCACTCGTCGAGCGGGCGACCGGGGTGTCCTGGCCGTCCGTGGTGTTCCAGGCGCACCTGGACGGTCGGCCGCCGCGTCTGCCCGCACCACCAGCCGGCCGGCGCGGCGTTGCCGGGCAGGTCGCCGTCACCGCGCCGGCCGAGTGGGACGCCGCGCGGGCCCTGGACACCGCGCGGCTCGGCGTGGACCTGAGGCCGGCACCGGTGCCCGCCGCGGATGCACCGGCCGCCGCGGACCGGGCCGCTCTCGGCTCGGACCTGCTGCGACACACCGGGGCACTGGGTCGCGTCGTCGTAACCGGGGACCACGTCGACGAGGTCCGGGCCGCCTTGGAGTCCCTGGTCCGTCATCGATTGCGAGGTTGATCAACGTGTGCCGTCTGCTGCTCGCCACCGGTCGCTTCGACGCCGGTCAGGTGCTGGAGGCCGCCGTCGACATGGCCTGCGGCCGGACCGCCGACCACGAAGGGCCGATCTTTCGTCACCCCAACGGCTGGGGCGCGGTCTGGCGCGACCCCGACGGTTCCGGGCGGTTGCGGGTCCACCGTGACGTCCGGCCCATCGAGGAGAGCTTCCAGGACTCACCCCTGGTGGACCTGCGGACTGACGTGCTGGCCATCCACACCCGGCACGCCACCATCCCCACCAAGCTCGGGCTGGAGTTCACCCATCCGTTGGAGCGGGTCGACGTGGTGCCCTGGTACTTCATGCACAACGGCTTCCTGCCCACCGTGCACCTGCGGCTGGGACTGAGCGACTCCGTCTTCGACTCGCGGGAGTACTTCGACTACATCGTGCCGGCGGAGGCCCGAGCGCTGGACCCTGTCGCCACGCTCGCCCTGCTTCGGGACATCCCCGTCGGCGGCAGCTCCGGCAACGCCTTCGCGGTGAACCCGTACGCCGCCTACGTCATCCACTGGACGCCGCCGCAGGAGGCGCGGCCGCGCTACTTCGGCATGTCCCGCCTGGACACGGCGGCGGCGACGTTCGTCTCCTCGGAGATCCTGCCGCAGTTCGCGTCGGCCGCGGACTGGCGTCCACTCCCCGCCGACCACGTTCTCGGGATCCCCTTCGCCCCGACCGCTCGTGTCGCGCACCTCGGAAAGGACACCCACCATGCCCACGTCTGACACCTGGGACCGCGTTGTCGTCGACGTCCGTGAGCAGCGGCCGGACCCGGCACTGCTCCGTGACCTGGTCGATGGCCGCGCCGCCGTCGTCGTCCTGCGGGGACTTTTGCGGGAGGACGCGTTCACCCGCAACCTGGCCCGCGTCCGGGAGCTGTTCGGCAGCGCCTCGACGACGCAGTACGTCAACGGCACCCTCACCACCATCGGCCCCTACCTGAACAAGTACCTGGATGACCTGGACGGCTACTTCCAGGCCGCCAAGGAGTCCGAGACGATGCTGGCCGAGGCCTCCTTCGACCTGGCGGCACGAACCCGGCAGGAACTCCGGGAGCAGTTCGGCCTGCAGAGCCTGGAGCCGGCGCGCGAGCCTGACGGACGCGAGTACGCCGGCTCGGTGGTGCGCATTCACGCCGACGGTGTACGCAACCCGCTGCACAACGACAACATCATGCGTGATGCCCGCAACGTCGACATCGTCCTCCGGGACCTCGCCTACCAGCTCAGCTGCGTGGTTTGCCTTCAGGAGTGCACCAGCGGTGGCGAGCTGTGGATGTACCGCAAGCCGTGGGAGGCGACCGACGAGCAGCACAAGATCCCGGGCCACCTGGGGTACGACGAGCAGGTGGTGGCCGGCGTGCCGGCACACGAGTTCAAGCCCCGCACCGGCGACGTGTACCTCATCAACCCGACCCGTTACCACGCCATCGAGCGGGTTTCCGGCACCGACCGGCTGACCATGGGCTTCTTCATCGGCTTCGCCGACGACGCCCTCGACTCGGCGGTGGTGTGGGGATGACCCGGCCCATTGACGACGCGACCCGCGCCCACGCGTCGGCCGCGGACCGGCTGCTGGCGCTGCTGGACTGCGGCGGTGCCCGGTACCGGCTGATCACGCACCCGCCGGAGGGGCGTACCGACCTGGCCAGCAGGTTGCGGGGGCACCCGGTGGAGCAGGCCGCCAAGTGCATCGTGGTGCGGACCAGGATGACCAAGAAGGTGTCCCGGTACGTGCTGGCCGTCGTACCGGGGGACCGGCGGGTCGACCTGGAGCGGGTCTGCCGACTGCGCCAGGCCCGGGAGGCCGTCTTCGCCGACCGGCAGACCGCGGAGCGGCTGGCAGATGCGGTCAGCGGCGCGATCATCCCGTTCAGCTTCGACCCCGGGCTGGAGTTGGTCGTCGACCCCGACCTGCTTCGGCACCCGGAGCTGTTCTTCAACGCCGCCACACTGGACCGCTCGGTCGCCCTGCACACCGACGACTACGTCCGCCTGGCACGGCCGGTGCTGCACCCGATCGCCGAGCCGCTGCCCCGTTGTCCGCCGGCCGAGACCGCACCGGCGGGAGCCGGGGTCGGCTGACGCCCGCGGACGCATCAGCTCGGCCCGCACCGGGGGTTGATACCGGGTGACCACGTCACTGTTTCTGGTTGGGTTCGCCGGGAGGCTCGAACCCCTTCGGTCTCGACAGAGCCTCGGGGTTCAAGTCCTTCCGGCGCCCGCGCCAGGCCCCGGCAGGATGCTCGTCCTTCCGGGCAGCGGTCGCTGCTGGCACATGGGAGTGCCAGGCGGGCACCCGCTCATCCCGGCCGATCACCGATCCACGCCGTCGGGAACTCGTCGGCCAGGCCGACCAGGCCGAGGACGGTGGCGGTGATCCGGGACGGGTTGCGTACGAGCAACGCACAGCCGTCCGAGGCGGCCCTCCGCCGTACGGTCAGCAGCGCGGATATCCCGGCGGCGGAGAAGAAGCTCACCCCGCTCAGATCGAGCACGAGTACCGGCGGCGGTTGCCCGCCCATGACGTCTTCGACGTAAACCACCTGGTCCCGGTGCCGGAAGTCGCCACCCTGGCCGAGCTCAACGAGCGGATCGCACTCATCGACCGCGCCGAGGACGAGCGGCGGCTGGAGCACCGAGTGCGCACCATCGGGCAGGACTTCGGCGTCGAGCAGCCACTGCTGGCGCCGCTACCTGTCGAGCCGTTCGGGGCTGGCCGGCAGCTGACTCCGAAGGTCAACCGTTACGGGTTGATTGGGGTGCGCTCGTCGTTCTACTCGGTTCCGGCGCGGTTTATCAGCCAGACGGTGCGGGTGATGTTGCACGCCAGCGAGGTGGTCGTGTTCGACGGACGCACCGAGATCGCCCGTCACGAGCGGTCGGTGACGAAGAGTTCGCAGACCTTGGTGTTGGACCACTATCTGGAGGTGCTGCTGCGCAAGCCCGGTGCCCTGTCGGGCTCCACCGCACTAGCGCAGGCCCGCGAGACTGGCGTGTTCACGATGGCCCACGAGGCGTTCTGGGCGGCGGCGAAGAAGGCCCACGGCGACGCCGACGGGACCGCGCTTTGATCGACGTGTTGCTGCTGCATCGCCGGCTGCCCGCTGCGGACGTCATCGCCGGCATCACCCTGGCCCTGTCAGCCGGGGCCACCAGCGCCGACGTGGTGGCCGTCGAAGCGCGGCGGGCCCGGCAGGTCAGCCAGTCCGTTCCCTCTGGCGACGCCGACGCTGCCGCGGGCAGCAGTGAACAACGGCGGGTCGTCAGCCTCACCGAACGGCGCCTGGCCGCGCTGCCGAAAGACAGCCGCCCGCTGCCCTCGGTCGCCCACTACGACCAGCTGCTGCGCCTCCGGCGAGCAGGACAGCCACCACCGTCGCAAGGAGCCGTCTCGTGAGCCGAGCCCGCCGCCCCATGACCGAACCCGCCGCCGAAGCCGCGATCGACCAAGCCTGCCGAGCACTGCGGCTGCCCACCATGCGCACCCGCGTCAACGACCTGGCCACCGCTGCCGAGAAGGAACAACTGTCCTACCGCGGGTTCCTCGCCGAACTGCTCATCGCCGAGTGTGACGACCGCGACCGGCGCCGCTCCGAACGACGCATCAAGGCCGCCGGCTTCCCCCGGCAGAAGTGGCTGAGCGACTTCGACTTCGACGCCAACCCAAACATCAGCTCAGCGATGATCAATACCTTGGCCACCTGCGGCTGGGTCCGCAACGGCGAACCGCTCTGCCTCGTCGGCGACTCCGGCACCGGCAAGTCCCACCTGATCATCGGCCTGGGCGCCGCCGCCGCGATGGCCGGGTTCCGGGTCCGTTACGTGCTGGCCGCGAAACTGGTCAACGAACTCGTCGAAGCCGCCGACGACAAGATCCTCAACAAGACCATCGCCCGCTACGGCCGCGTCGATCTGCTCTGCATCGACGAACTCGGCTACATGGAGCTCGACCGGCACGGCGCCGAGTTGCTGTTCCAGGTACTGACTGAACGCGAGGAAACCAACTCGGTGGCGATCGCGTCCAACGAGTCGTTCTCCGGCTGGACGAAAACCTTCACCGACCCTCGCCTCTGCGCGGCGATCGTCGACCGGCTCACCTTCGGCGGCAACATCATCGAGACCGGCACCGGCTCCTACCGCCTCGCCCACGCTCACCAGAAGAACCTGGCCATGGCCGCGGACTGACCCACGCCATGAGCGACCCGACCATCCCCACACCTGCCGAACGGGCCGCGCTCAACGCCGCCCTGCTCGCCACCGGCACTGAGACCGGTTTCTGGGACGACACCGGCCGCCCCGCACCCTGGCCCGACGACATCGACGAATGGCACCCGCAACAGAGCAGCCACCCCCCGCGCACCCCAGCGTGAGCGATGCTGTTGCCTTCTGAGGATCACCGATCTGAGGAAGGGGCGCCCGCGCGTCATCCAAGGGCACGTATCAGTGCCGGGGCGGCCGCCGCGTCGGCTGCCAAAATCGCTGTCCGGTCGTCGGAGCACAGTGATAGAAAGCCGGGGTGCACAAAATTCTCACGTTCCCTGATCAGCTGCGGCTGATCAACGAACGGTCGGCCGCCTTCCGCGCTGCGGTCGCCGCGGCACCCAGCCTCGACGTTCAGATGCCGACCCATCCCGAGCGGACGCTGTTCGATCACGTGCAACACGTGGGCATGGGTCGCCGCAAGGCAGCCGCCATCGTCACCGCCGGGCCCGCGGACGCTCCGCCGGAGGAGTCCGCATGGGGAGGCGGCACGGGTGCACCTCGGGAGCGCGAGGCTCTCCTGGCCTGGTGGGTCGAGTCCGTCGAGCACCTGGCGAGCGTGCTGCGCGAGGCGGGCCCGGATCGCGGTTGCTGGACATGGTGGTGGGACTCGCCGTCACCGCAGACCTCCGGGGCCTGGGCGCGGCGCCAGCTCCACGAGATCGCGGTGCACACCTACGACGTCCAGCTCACCGGGGGTGCCCCGCAGCCGATACCGGAGGAGATCGCCCTCGACGGTTTCGACGACTGCCAGTTCACCCTCTGCGCAACGACGGTCGCCTGGCCACACGAACCCGCCGTCGTCGATTACCACGCCACCGAGGGCCACTCCTGGCGCCTTCGGCTGTCCCACGACGGCGCACAGGTCGCCCACCTCACGCCCGCTGCCGGCGAGGACTCCGACACGGCCGATGCCTCCGCCCGGGGCACGGCCAGTGACCTGGTCCTGTTCTTCTACGGCCGCATACCGCTGGATTCGCTGAAGTTCGAAGGCGACCGTCGTATCTTCGATCAGCTCGTAGCCTGGGACCCGTCCGTGTGACAACCGACGACACGCCATCTCCTGCGCCCCGAGGCCGAGGCCGCAGCGAAGTCGCAGGTATCCGGCTCGGGTGGCTACGCTCGTGAACAACGTTGATGTGCTCGTCCTGCACGGATCGCCAGGCTCGGGAAAGTCCACCCTGTCGGGCGCCATAGCGGACCTGCTGCGTGAGTCCGGTTTGGCGAACGCGGTGATCGACCTCGATGACCTCACCATGGTCTACCCGCACCCCGAGCGGTCTTTCGCGCTCAACAATCTCAGGGCAATGTGGCCCAATTGCGCGACTATTGCGGACCTGCGGCTCATCATTCCCAGTGTCATCGCGGACGAGGACGAACGGGTGCAGCTTCGCGCTGCCGTGCCGGGCTCACGGTTCGTCGTCTGCGAGCTGACCGCCCCTGAGACGGTCTTGAAGGAACGGGTCACCGCACGGGAACCGAACGAGTACTGGCGCAGCCGGCTACGCAACTTCGTCGATCTCTACCAGCAGCGGAGCGATCTTGCGAGGATCCGAGACTTTCAAGTGTCGACCCACGCAAGGCCTGTTGCGGAGGCAGCTCGCGAAGTCATCGAACAGGTCGGATGGCAGCTTCGGCCCGAAGCCGAGCGCCTACATACCTAACGCACAGTCACTGATCTGAGTTCCTGCGGCAGGCCGGGGTGGGGCCAAATCGGGCCGTCACACCATCGCACGCCTCCACCGCGATGGGGCCACCACAGACCGTCCGAGCCGGGCCACCGCAAGCCGTCAGAATCAGGCGGTCGCCGCAGCGACTTGATCGTGGTCGAGAACGAGCTGAACTGCCCAACAACGACCGCCCGTTCCGCCGTCGTGGCTCATCTGCCTGTCCTGTGCAGCTGGTGGGCCGGCCAGCAGGGCGTCGCTGCGCTACCTCGTGGCCAACACCGACGGTCGAACCAACCCTGGGGCCGGGCTGCTGTTCGTCATCCCGGGGCCCACCACGACACTCAGGGTGAACGGCCGGGCCTGCGTCTCCACTCGCCCCGAGCTGCTGTCGCAGCTGACCGCCGTGGGCAAGCCACCGGCCAGTGCGCTGGTGCTGGGCATCGAGGAGGTCTACCCGCACTGCCCCAAGGCGCTGCTGCGCGGCGGGGCCTGGAAGCCGGAGCAGTGGCTGCCGGCGGACGCCCAGCCGACCTCGGCCGAGGTGACGCTGGCCCAGCTGCGGATGCCGGCGCTGACGATCGCCGACATCGAACAGGTGGAGGCGGACTCGCTGAAATACCGCTACGAGTGACGGGCCGCGGACCCACCGCCGTGCGCTGAGGCCGAGGTCGGCGCAGGGCGGTGGGTCCGTCGTCGCGTCCTATTCCTCCGGCTCCCAGGCGATCAGCTGGTCGAGGACGCGCCGGTCGCCGTCGAGCCGCAGCGAGTCCATCGGAATGCGGCCGTAGCAGAACATGACCAGCTCATTGGCCGTGCCCCGGGCGGAGACATAGGCCGCCTCCGGGCCCTCGCCGGCGACCGGCGTGGGGAGGCGGGCGGTCCGGGCGCCATCGGCGGAGAACCAGAGCCGCCAGGAACGGCCCTCGGTGGCGTGGTAGTCGATGACCGCGGGCTTGTGCGGCCACGCGGCCGTCGTCGCGACGCAGGTGGTCAGGAACTGGTCGACACCGTCGAGGGCCACCTCGTCCGGCAGCGGCTGCGGGGCGCCCACGGCGACCTGGGCGTCGTAGGTGTGCACGGCGATAGGAAGCAACAGAACAGACATTATGATGCATCGCCGCTTTGCCCGTTATGTCCAGCCTGAATACTGGAATATCGTTACCGGTTATTCAATAAACCGAAAGCCCTGCTGACTGGCGGGCTGTAGAGGTTCCTGGCAGCGCCAGCCCAACAAAGGCCAAGCCCTGACCCAACTGCGCGCCGTCGGGCACGACGTTCTATGACGGGTGTGGCTTGCGCCTCCGGTATCCGGCATGGTTCGGGGATGAAGCCGGGCGGGCCGGGTGGCCCGCCGCGGCTACATCCCCGCTAGTCCCCGGCCACCACCGTGAAGGTGAATCCGGCGCTCGTCGGACGGCGCAGCGAAATGTCGCACTTGATCCGGCGCAGTACCTCGTTCCTGCTGAGGCCCAGCCCTTGCGCGATGAGTCGTTCCGGGCGCACCGGTACCGGATCCTCGAAGACGACCTCCACCTGGACCGGCCACGCCTCGTCCGGCCAGGCCGGCGGGGTGTCCAACCGCCAGGCCCCCGTCCAGTCCAGGGTGAAGCGGTTGCGCCGGGCGAGCAGCGGATCCAACAGCCGGGACGCCACCAGTTCCGGATCGTTGACGCCGTAGCCGTGGAGCTCGGCCGGATCGAAGGATCTGACCGGCGCTCGCCCGTGGACGGTGAGCTTGCTCGTCCGGTCGCAGGACACGCAGCGGACCAGCAGCCACACGTCCAGCAACTTGCCGTTGGCGTTGACGCGGAATTTGCCCTCGCCGGTGGTGGCCGACTCCGACCGGCAGTCCACGCACCGCAACGACAGCAGAGGCAGCCTGGTCCGACGAACGACCCAGGGCAGCACGATATGAGGTTGTGAAGACATGATCTCTCTCTGGACCTGACACGAGGCCGATTACGCGCGCGGCCTCAGACGCTGTACGACCGGGCGCACAAGGGCAGCCCGGCAGAACCGACGGAGAGCGTCGGCTACAGGTGAGCGGAAAAAGGTGTCAGGTCTACAGAGCAGGCGGGGTCACGCGTTTTGTCCTCTGTCCTCACAGCGACGGGCCGCAGGCACCCTATGGGAACGCGGAAGGAGGGCTCAAACGGTTTTCGACCGAGACTTCGTCAGCCCGGGGAGAGGACGCAGAACTCGTTGCCCTCGGGGTCGGCGAGGCACCGCCAGGACACATCGCCCTGGCCGACGTCGGCGCCGGTGGCACCGAGAGCCTCCAGCCGGGCCACCTCCGCCGCCTGATCATCACCGGGATACGGCTTCAGGTCGAGATGGACGCGGTTCCACACGGTCTTCACGGGCGTGCGAAGGAACTCCAGATACGGCCCGACACCCTTGGCCGAGCGCAGCACCGCATGATCATCGGTCACCTCGTGCAGGGTCCAGTCCATCGCCTCGCCCCAGAACCGGGCCATGGCCCGCGGATCCGCACAGTCGACCACCACCGCGGCGATCGGCCCGGTATCCCGGTAGATCTCCCGAGGCTCCAACACGCAGAACACGTTGCCCTCCGGGTCGGCCAGAACCGTCCACGGGACATCGCCCTGGCCCACATCCGCGGGCGTCGCACCGAGATCCATCAGGCGCGCGACCAACTCCGCCTGATGGGCCGCAGAGGTGGTGGCGAGATCGAGGTGCACGCGGTACTTCACGGTTTCGGGGTCCGGCACGGTGACCTATGCCCGGTGGATGAGTGGATGAACCAGCCAGTGGGCCATCCGCCACTCCCGGTCGGAGGAGGCCAACCGTACGGCCGGCGCCCGTGACGGGGTGCGGTCAGCGCGAGCGCCGCCACGGAAAACGCCAGCGGCGGCGCCGGGCCGGGCGGCCGGCGGTGGTCGCCGGCTCGGTGGCAGCGGCCAGGACAGCCGCCGAGCGCTGTTCCCGGTCGGCCCGCCAGCGTCGTACCGTCTCGTCGACGTTGACCGGCCGGACCACCACCCGGGGGCCGGTCGGGGTACGCAGCCAGGCCACGATCTCGGTGTTCAGCGCGGCCACGTACGCCCGGACGGACTCCTCGGTGGGCAGGTCACGGACCTCGTCGGGGACCTGCTCGACCCGGCGGCGCAGTTGCAGCGGCGTCGGCAGCAGCAGATCGCTGGGCAGGGCCTCCCGCTCCAGGAAACTCTTGATCCACCACGACTCGTCGTAGGGGGCGCCGCGGCCCGGGATCGGCTTGCCCATGCCGGGCAGGTTGTCGAAGTCGCCGCGCTCCACTGCGGTGCGGATCTGCGCCTCGACCGCCGCTTCCCACGCGTTGCTCACGTCACCCACCTCCCCGAACCACCGTATCCGCCGTACCGCCGAGGTTCAGCGCCCCGGCGCGGCCGGGCATTCCCCGCCGGCGGGTGGTGGCGGCCGGAGCGTAGATTCCCGGCAGGGTCGACGCGGGGCGGAGGAGGGCAGCGTGCGGGACTGGCTGATCGGGCTCGGTGTGGCGGTGGCCTGCCTGCTGGCCAGTTGGGCGCTGCTGGTGCTGCTGGCCCGGCGGCTGCCGCCGGGCATCCTGCGCGATCTGGCCGCGTTCATCCCCGACTGTCTGACCACGGTCCGCCGGCTGCGCGCCGACCCCCGGGTCCCCCGCAAGGCGAAGATCGCCATCGTGGTGGCGGGCCTCTGGCTGGCCAGCCCGATCGACCTGATCCCGGAGTTCCTGCCGGTGATCGGCCCGCTGGACGACATCGTGGTGGTCGCGCTCGCGCTGCGCTACGCGGGCCGGCAGGTGCCGCGTGAGGTGCTGCTCGCCGCCTGGCCCGGGGAGCCGCGCCTGCTGCTGCGGCTGCTCGGCCCGCCCGCCACGCCACCGGCCTGATCCCCGCCGGAGACGATCAGTCCCGCCGGCGCACGTGGCGGTGCCCGTCACCCGGGTACGGCGGCCGGGCGGGCAGCACCTCCACGAACGGGTACCCGCTCTTCTCCGCCACCCGGCAGGACGCCGGGTTGTCGACCTCGTGCAGCAGCTCCAGCCTGGCCAGTCCGGTGGCGGCGAAGCGGGTGAACGCCCACCGGCTCACCGCGTCCACCGCACGCGGGGCCACCCCGCGGCCCCGCGCCGCCGCGGCCGTCCAGTAGCCCACCTCAGCGTCCGGCCGTCCCGGCGTGACGTCCTTGAGCAGCACGCAGGCGACGAGCCGCTGCCCGCCGTCGACCGGCTCCGTCTCGCAGACGGCAAAGCAGAAGCGGCGGCCGGCCGCCCAGCCCTGCCGGTGCCGCGCCACCCAGCGGCGGGCGTCGGCGGCGGTGCGCACCGGGCGCCGGGTGCGCGCCCGCAGTTCCGGATCGCGGTAGATCTCCAGCAGCGCGTCGACGTCGTCGTCGCGCCACGGGCGCAGGACCAACTCGGCGGTGGACGTGGTGGCGGGCACCCGCAGGACGACGGACATCACAGCAGTGTCACCGCTGAACGGGCCGGCGCAAAGATGCGGTGCGCACGGCGCAGCGGTTCCCGGCGTAGGGTCGGGGCGGACACGGGAGGGGCGGTGCGGCGATGGTGACGGTGGGCGCGCTGGTCGGGATCGGTCTGGTGGCGCTCGGCCTGGTGCTGACGCCCGGGCCGAACATGGTCTACCTGGTGTCCCGGTCGGTGACCCAGGGCCGCCGCGCCGGGCTGGTCTCCCTGCTCGGGGTGGCGGTCGGCTTCCTGGTCTACCTGGCCGCCGCGGTGGCCGGCATCGCCACGGTCTTTGTGCTGGTGCCGCCGCTGTACACGGCGGTGAAGCTGGCCGGCGCGGCCTACCTGCTGTGGCTGGCCTGGCGGACGCTGCGCCCAGGCGGGCAATCGGCGTTCACCCCGACGGCGCTGCCGCCGGACCGACCGCGCCGGCTGTTCACCATGGGCCTGGTCACCAACCTGCTCAACCCGAAGATCGCCATCCTGTACGTGTCGCTGCTGCCGCAGTTCGTCGACCCGGCGCGCGGCCACGTGGCGGTGCAGAGCCTGCTGCTCGGGCTGACCCAGATCGTGATCGCGCTGACGGTCAACGCCCTGATCGTGCTGACCGCCGGTTCGGTGTCGGCGTTCCTGCTCCGCCGGCCGGGTTGGGCGCGGGCGCAGCGGTACGTGATGGGCACCGTGCTGGCCGGCCTCGCGGTGCGCATCGCCGCCGACCGCTCCCGGGCCGCCGTCGCCACCGGCTGACCCGTCCCGGCCGCCAGGGTCGGCGCTGACCCTCAGAGGGCGTCCGGTCGGCGCAGCGCCGGGTGCCGCTCGCCGAGCCGTGCGTGCCAGGTCGGGGCGTCCTCGCGCAGCGTGGTGTCGATGCGCAGCCGCGCCCACTCGTCCAGCTCCGGCACGTCGTCCGGGGCGAACCAGCCCACCTCGGTCGACTCGTCACCGTCGGCGCGCGGCTCGCCGCTTACCGGCGCGCAGCGGAACCACACGTTGAGGTACTCGCAGACGTCGCCGTTGGGATAGACCACCGGGTGGGTGGCGACGCCGCCGACCCGCTCGACCCGGACCCGCACGCCGGTCTCCTCGAAGACCTCCCGCACCACGGCGTCGGCCGGCTGCTCGCCCGGGTCGACGATGCCGGCGGGCACCGACCAGCGGCCGTTGTCGCCGCGTCGGGCCAGCAGCACCCGCCCGGCGTCGTCGCGTACCACGCCGCTGACGCCGGGCAGCAGGAGCAGGTCGTGGCCGATGTGGGCGCGCAGCCTGGTCACGTACGAGGGGACGGGCACCGGCACACGCTAGCCGGTGGCGTCGCGGTGCCGGCGGACCATCCCGGCGGCCAGCGGCGCCGCGTCGAGGTCACCGGCGGCGATCCGGCCGGCGACGGCGCCGGGCCCCTGGGCGTACGCGCTCTGCCTCGCCGCCGGCGGGTTCGTCGCCTCCACCGCCGGGCAGAGCGTCACCCAGCCCGACGCGGCGCTGGACGCGATCCGCTGGGGCTTCGGGCTGCTGCCCGCCGCGGCGATGCTCGCGGCGCTGCTGCTGCAACGCCGCTACACCCTGGACCGCGCCGCCCGCGCCGGGGACTGACCGTCCCGACGCCGGCACTAGACTTCCGCCTCGATGGACGCCCAGCCCGCCCCCGCCGACACCCGCCCCTGCGCCCACTGTGGACGGGACGTGCCGCAGCGCGTCGGCGCCGGCCGGCCGTTCCGCTACTGCCGGGACAACGACGGCGCCTGCCAGCGGGCCTCCCGCAACTCCCGGATGCGGCACCGCAACGCCCCCGGCCTGCCGGGGCAGGTGGCCCGCACCTGGGAGGCGGTGGACCGGCTCGACCAGATCGTCGAGACGCTTACCGAGGCGCTGCACGCCGAGCTCTCCCCGGCCGGGGTGGAACGCCAGCTCGCCCAGCTGCGCGCCGAGACCGCCGCCGACATCGCCCGGGCGCACACCGAGCGCGACGAGGCCCGCACCGACGCCGAGACCGCCGCCGCCGAGGCCACCCGCGCCCGGCAGGAGGCCCGCGCCGCCGCCGCCGACCGCGACACCGCCCTGGCCCGCGCCGAGCAGGCCGACGCGCGGGCCGCCGCCGCGCGGGACCACGCCGAGCGCGCCGCGGCGGACCGGGACGTCGCCCGCCGCGAGGCCAGCGCCGCCGAGGCGCTGCGCGCCCAGGCCGAACGGGACCGCGACGCCGCCCGCCACGAGCTGCGCGGCCTGCGCACCGAGCGGGACACCGACCGGCGGCGCGCCGCCGACCTGACCGTCGAACGCGACGCCGCCCGCGCCGACGCCCAGCGGGCCACCGCCGCCGCCGCAGAGGCGGTGCGGCAGGCCGAGCGGGCCGAGGCCGAGGCCGCGCGGGCGCGTACCGAGGCCGACCGGCACGCCGAGCAGGCCCGGCGGGCGCACGCGGAGGCCGCCGCCGCGACCGCTGACCGGGACGCCGCGCGGGCGGCGGCCGACGCCGCCCGCGAGGAGGCCGCCGCGGTGTCGGCCCGCGCCCGCGAGGAGGCCGCCGGGGCCGCCACGCAGCGCGACGCGCTCGCGGCCGAGCTCGCCGAGGCCCGCCGCGGCGGCGACGCCGCGCAGGCCCGGCTGACCGAGACCGAGGTACGGCTGCGCGCCGCCGAAGCCGACCGCGACGCCGCCCAGCGGCGGGCCGCGCAGCTCGCCGACCAGGTCAGCGACCTGGCCGCCGCGCTGGCCCGGCTCGGCGCGCCGCCTCAGGCGGGCTGAGCGGGCACCTCGGCCGGTGCGGCCTCGACCTGCACCCTCGTGTCGTGGAACGTCGGCCCGCCACCCAGGTCGGTGTCACGGACGGCGGTGACGGCGTTGACGGTGCTGCCGCCGGGGCTCAACCGCGCCCAGTACGCCTTGTAGGTGAACGCCAGCCCCGGCCGGGTGGCCTCGTCCACCGCGACGGTGGCCAGGAACGCGCCCCGGTCGTTGTGCACCCGCGCCGCGTCGCCGTCGGCCAGCCCCCGGGCGGCCGCGTCGACGGGGTGCAGGTGGATGCGGGGCGGGCCGGTGCGGTCGAGGTGCCAGGGCAGCGACGCGAAGGTGGAATTCATCAGGAACCGGCCCGCCGGGGAGATCAGCGCCAGCGGGAACCGCCGCGCCAGCTGCGGGTCGGCGGCCTCCACCGGCGGGGTGTAGCCGATCAGCGGGTCGACGCCCTGCCCGGTGAGCTGCGGGTCGTACAACCGGGCCCGCCCGTCGCGGGTGGGGAAGCCGCCCTTGGCGTACGGGGCGGCGCCGACGTCCACACCGGTGGCCCGCGCGTAGGTGTGCTCGCGCAGCTCCTCGAAGCTGACCCCGGCGCCGTCGAGCAGCTGCCGGGCCAGGTCCTCGTCGGTGTCGCGCAGCCGGGGATGGGTCAGGCCGAGGGCGGCGGCGATGCGGCGGAAGATCTCCGTGTTCGGCAGCGCCTCCCCCGGCGGGGTGCTCGCCGGCAGGTTCAGCGTCGCGTAGTGGTGCCCGTAGGAGGTGTGCAGGTCGAGGTGTTCGGGCTGCATGGTGGCTGGCAGCACCACGTCTGCCCAGTCGCAGGTGTCCGTCCAGCGCTGCTCCAGCACCACGGTGAACAGGTCGGCCCGGCCCAGCCCGGCGCGCAGCCGGTTCTGGTCCGGGACGGTGGCGGCCGGGTTGGCGTCGAACACCACCAGCGAGGTGACCGGCGGGTCGGCCTCGCCGGTCAGCGCGGCGGCGAGCCGGCTCATGTTGATCGAGCGGGCCGGCGGGGTGGGCAGGTCGGCCGGGCGGGCCACCCGGTCGGGGTCGATCCGGTGGTGCCCGGAGGTGGTCACCAGCGCCCCGCCGCCCGGGTAGCGGAAGTCCCCGGTCAGCAGCGGGATCGCCGCGATGGCCCGGACGGCCTGGCCGGCGCCGGCGTGCCGTTGCAGGCCCAGCCCGACCCGGATGGCGGTGGGCCGGGTGCCGGCGATCCGCGCGCCGAGCCGGCGCAGCACGTCGGCGTCGAGACCGCACTCGGCGGCGGCGCGTTCCACCGGCCACTCGTCGAGGCGGGCGTCGAGCCGTTCCCCGCCGGTGGTGTGCGCGTCCCGCCATTCCCGGTCGACACCACCGAGGTCGCGGATGTGGCGCATCAACCCCAGCGCGAGGGCGGCGTCGGTGCCGGGCAGCGGCGCGACGTGCTCGTCGCTGCGCGCGGCGGTGTCGGTGCGCAGCGGGTCGATCGTCACCACGTACGCGCCGCGCCGCTGCGCCTCCTGCACGAACGGCCAGTGGTGCAGGTTCGTCGAGAGCAGGTTCGCGCCCCACAGCACGATCAGCCGGGCGTCCACGATCGACTCCGGTTCGAAGCCGACCGACCCGCCGTAGATCGACTGGAGGGCGGCGCGGGCGGCGGCGGTGCAGATGGTGGTCCGCAGCCGCGACGCGCCCAGGTGGGCGAAGAGCCGAGGCCCCATCGTCCAGCCCTGCACCAGGCCCATCGTGCCGGCGAAGTAGTACGGCAGGATCGCCTGCGGCCCGTCGGCGTCGATGGTGGCGCGCAGCCCGGCCGCCACCCGTTGCAGCGCCTCGTCCCAGCTCGCCGGCCGGTACGACACCGGCCCGACGCCCTTGGGCCCGACCCGCACCAGCGGCCGGGTGAGCCGGTCGGCTCCGTTGACCGCGTCGAGGTAACGGTTGACCTTGCCGCACAGCGCGCCCCGGGTGAACGGGTGGTCCCGGTCGCCGCGCAGCGCCACCGCCCTGCCGTCGGTGACGGTGAGCTGCCAGGTGCAGGTGTCCGGGCAGTCCAGCGGGCAGGCGCCGGGGTGGATCGTGGTGCGGGCCATGGCGCGGATCGTATCCCCACCACGCCGGGCGGGGCGGCCCCGCGCGCGCCGGGCGCGGGCCGGACCGGGGTCAGTGGATGCCGGCCATCAGCCGGGAGATGTGCCGGGTGAACATCACCGCGCCGAGGCCGAGCAGGACCGAGGCCAGGCCGAAGGTGAGGAAGTAGGTCGGTTCGGGCCAGGTCTCGGCGAGCCGGGCGACCTGCCCGCCGATGGCGTCGCCGACGGCGGTGGCGAGGAACCACAGGCCCATCATCTGGCTGGCGTACTTGACCGGGGCGAGCTTGGTGGTGGCGGACAGGCCCACCGGGCTCAGCGACAGCTCACCGGCGACCTGGATGGCGTACACGGCCACCAGCCACCACGGGGAGACCAGGTCCCCGCCGACGGCGGCCTGCGCGGCGGCGGCCATCAGCACGAACGACAGGCCGTTGAGGACCAGGCCGACGGCGAACTTCACCGGCGTGGACACCCGGTGGCCCAGGCGCAGCCAGAGCCAGGCGAACAGCGGCGCCCCGATGATGATCAGGATCGGGTTGACCGACTGGAGCCAGGAGGCGGGGAAGGTGAAGCCGAGCACGTCCCGGTCGGTCCGGTCGGCGGCGAAGATGTTCAGCACCGACCCGGCCTGGTCGTAGATCAGCCAGAAGGCGGCGGCGAAGACGAACAGCCACAGGTACGCCTTCATCCGGCTGCGTTCGGTGTTGCTGATCTCCTGGTCGGTGATGATCCGCGCGAAGTAGCCGATGGTGATCAGCACGGTGGCGATGGTCAGGGAGTTGACCACGGTGTTGACGGTGAACAGGTCGGCCACGGCGAGCGCGGCGAGCACCACCAGCAGCACCAGCACGCCGACGCCGATGCGGGTCAGCGCCCGGCGACGGTCGGCGCCCAGCAGCGGGTCGGCGGGGCGCTCGCCGGCGTCGCCGAGGTTGCGCCGGCCCAGGACGTACTGGAGCACGCCGAAGGTCATGCCGATCGCGGCGGCCCCGAACCCCAGGTGCCAGTTGATCTTCTCGCCGAGGAAGCCGGTGACCAGCGGGGCGATGAACGCGCCCAGGTTGATGCCCATGTAGAAGATGGAGAAGCCGGCGTCGCGGCGGGGCGAGTCGCGGTCGTAGAGCGAGCCGACCATGGTCGAGATGTTGGGCTTGAGCAGCCCGGTGCCGAGCACGATCAGGGTCATCCCGGCGAACACGCTCCACCGGGCGGGGATCGCCATCACGTAGTGCCCGACGGCGATGATCACGCCGCCCCACAGCACGCTGCGGCGAGCGCCGATCAGTCGGTCGGCGACCCAGCCGCCGGGCAGCGCCATCAGGTAGACCATGGCGTTGTAGGTGCCGTAGACCGCGTTGGCGGTGGACTCCCGCATGCCCAGGCCGTCCTCGGCGACCGCGGCGGTCAGGTAGAGCACCAGGATGGCGCGCATGCCGTAGAAGCTGAACCGCTCCCACATCTCGGTGAGGAACAGCGTCGACAGCGCCCGGGGATGACCGAAGAAGGTCTTCCCGCCCGGCGGTCGGGCGTCGACCGGCGTGTCACTGGTCATCGTCACCTCCTCCCGATCTGGGGCGGCTAACATCCCCGGTGAGCGCCGAAACACTCCACCGATTCGACCCGGCCGGGGACGACCCCGCCGGGTCTCGCCCGTGGCCGGTTACCCTTGCAGGGGCCACCGGCCGGATCACCCAGCCGGGCGGGAATGCCGCGGGGGCGACGGGCCGTTACACCGAGAAGACCAGCACCACGAACGAGGGGAAGTCGATCATGGGCGAGCGTATGCTGCGCGGTAGCCGGCTGGGCGCGGTCAGCTACGAATCCGACCGCAACACGGAGCTCGCGCCGCGTCAGACCCGCGAGTACCTGTGCGCCAAGGGTCACCAGTTCGAGGTGCCGTTCGCCGTCGACGCCGAGGTCCCCACGACCTGGGAGTGCAAGTTCGACGGCAGCGTCGCCCGGCTGGTCGACGGCACCGAGCCGGAGCAGAAGAAGGCCAAGCCGCCGCGTACCCACTGGGACATGCTGCTGGAGCGGCGCTCCATCGCCGAGCTGGAGGACATCCTCGCCGAGCGGCTGCAGGAGGTCCGTACCCGCCGCGGCCGCGCCTGAGCGGCCCCACCTGACGGACGATGGCGCCCCGGGAGATTACCTCCCGGGGCGCCGTCGTGTGCGTGTCAGGGGCGGCGCGGCTCGACGATCTCACCCTCGATGGCCCGGCCCCCGTCGACGACCTGCGGCGGGCCCGCATCGACGACCTGCCCGTCGACCGTCGGCTCCGACGCGGGCCGGCTGGCGCCGCGGCGCACCCGCACGGTGCGCGGCCCGAACAGGTCACCGGCGACCATCGACGACACTCGGCGCTCGGCGGCACGTTGCACCCCGGCGCGGGCCAGCCGGCGCACCGGCGGCACCAGCAGCAACAGACCCACCACGCCGCTGACCAGGCCCGGGGTGGCCAGCAGCAGCGCCCCCAGCAGCCCCACCAGCCCGTCGGTGACCTGCCGACCGGGCGGCTGCCGGGCCTCCACCGACGAGCGGAACCCGCGCCAGGCGCGCATCCCCTCCCGGCGCAGCAGCACCAGCCCCAGCAGCGACGCCGCGAACACCAGCAGCACCGCCGAGCCGAACCCGATCACCTGGCCCACCCCGACGAAGACCGCCAGCTCCAGCACCACCGCCAGCAGCAGGGCCGGCGGCACGAACCTCAGGTATCGGCGCATCTCACCTCATCCGCGTCGCGCGGCGCCCGGTCGACGACGCCGCCGTGAACCGGACACGGGGCGGAAACCCCGCCCCTCCAGCATGACACGCCCGGGCGTCACGGCCACCGGCCCGCTACCCGCCGGCCGGGCCACGCCGCCGCCCGCCGGTCCCGCAGCCCCCACGTCGTGATCCGCCACAGCGCCTCCGCCACGATCAGCGGGCTCATCTTGCTCGCGCCGCGCTCCCGTTCGGCGAAGGTGATCGGCACCTCCACGATCCGCACCCCCGCCCGGTGCGCCAGCCGCGACAGCTCCACCTGGAACGAGTAGCCCTGCGAGCAGACCGACTCCAGCTCCATCGCCGTCAGCGCCGTCGACCGGTACACCCGGTAGCCGCCGGTGGCGTCGGAGACCGGCATACCCAGCGCCAACCGCGCGTACAGGTTGCCGCAGCGCGACAGCAGCAGCCGCCGCAGCGGCCAGTTCAGCACCCGCGCCCCGCGGGTCCACCGGGAGCCGATGACCACGTCGGCGTCGCGGGCGGCGGCCAGCAGGGTGGGCAGGTCCTCCGGGGCGTGCGAGCCGTCGGCGTCCATCTCCACCACCGCGTCGTAGCCGCGCCGCCGCGCCCAGCCGAACCCGGCCAGGTACGCCGCGCCGAGCCCCTCCTTGCCGGGGCGGCGCAGCACGTTGACGTGCGGGTCGGTGGCCGCCATCGCCTGAGCGAGCGCGCCGGTGCCGTCGGGGCTGTTGTCGTCGGCGACGAGGATGTCCACCGCCGGCGCGGCGGCGCGGACCCGGGCGACGACGTCGGGGAGGTTCTCCGCCTCGTTGTAGGTGGGGATCACCACCAGCACGCGCCCCACCCCGGGGTGGCCCACCGGCACTGGCTCGCTCACCGCACCCCTTCCGCGCATCCGCCCCCGGCCTCACCGGCCGGCGTCGACCTCCCGGCGGCGGCGCAGCCCCCCGGCGGCCACCAGGACCGCCACCGCGAGCCCGGCCAGGGCCAGCTCCGGCCACACGCCCGCCCGGGTGGCGGGGGTACGCCCGTCGGCGAGCGCCACCTGACGCAGCACCACCGCGCGGGTGTTGAACCCGGTGGCGCCGCTTACCCGCCCGTCGGGGGTCACGAACCCGGACACCCCGACCGTGGAGGCCATCAACGCGCCCCGGCCGTGCTCGACGGCCCGCAGCCGCACCATCGCCAGCTGCTGGCGGGCCTCGGCGACGTCGAAGGTGGCGTTGTTGGTCTGCACCACCAGCAGCTGCGCCCCACCGTCGACGGTGTCGCGCACCAGGCCGTCGTAGGCGACCTCGAAGCAGATCACGTCGCCGAGCACCGCCGGTCCGGACCGGACCACGCCGGGCCGCTCACCGGCCACGAAGTCGTTGCGGACGAGGTCGACCTGCTTGCTGACCATCCGGGCGATCGTGCGCAACGGCACGTACTCGGCGAACGGGACGGGGTGCCGTTTGGTGTACAGCTGCGACAGGTCCGCCCCGGTGCCCGGGCGCCACAGGATCCCCGCGTTGCGCACCTGCCCCCGGTCGGGGCCGAGCAGCACCGCGCCGACCAGGATCGGCGCGCCGATCGCGTCGGCGGCCTGGGAGATCCGCTCCCCGGCGGCGGCGTTGCGCAGCGGATCGATGTCGGAGGAGTTCTCCGGCCACACCACCAGGTCGGGACGGGGGCGGGTGCCGGCGTCGACCCCGGCGGCCAGCTCCAGGGTGGCGTCGACGTGGTTGTTGAGCACCGCCTGACGTTGGGCGTTGAAGTCCAACCCGAGCCGGGGCACGTTGCCCTGCACGACCGCCACGGTGACGGTGCGGCCGGTGCCGGCGGCGCCGGTGGGCACCAGCAGCGCCCCGCCGGTGAGCGCCAGGGCCGACGCCACCAGCAGCGCCACCGGCGCCCAGCCGCGCCGGTCGCGGCCCGGCCAGCGCCGCCACCCGGCGGCGAGCAGCAGCCCACCGGTCAGCGCCACGGCGAACGTCACCAGCGGCGCGCCACCGAGCCAGGCCAGCCGCAGCAGCGGGGAGGTGTCCTGGCTGAACGCCAGCCGCCCCCAGGGGAACCCGCCGAACGGGGTGCGGTCGCGCAGCGCCTCCTGCGCCACCCAGAGCAGCCCGGTCACCACCGGCCACGCCCAGCGGCGCCGGTCGACCAGCGGCGACACCCACGCGGTGGCGACGCCGAGCAGCGCCAGGTAGCCGGCCTGCAGCAGCGACAGCAGCACCCACGGCAGGTAGCCGGTGTGCAGGTTGGTCCACTCCAGCATCGGCGCGAACAGCGCCACCCCGGTCAGGAAGCCCAGCCCGGCGCCGGCGCGCAGCCGCCGCCGGTGCGCCGCCGCGCCCAGCAGCGCCACCCCCACCGGGGCCAGCGGCCACGCCCCGTACGGGGGGAACGCCAGCAGCATCGCCAGCCCGGCGAGCACGGCGGCGGGCACGGCCAGCCGCAGCGGCAGCGCGCGCGGGGCGTCCGCGCGGCCAACCACCTCGGCGGCCCGGGTCTCATCCCGGTCGAGCGTCGTCACCGGCACCTCACCACGATCACGCGCCGAAGGCTACCCGGCCGGCGGTGGCCGGTGCCGCCGGCCGGACCGGGTCGTGTCGTACCCGGCTGGCAGGGTGACCGGCATGACAGCGCCCCCGACCGTGACGTCCGTGCTGATACCCGGCGCCGGCGGCAGCGCCGACTACTGGCACCTGCTGGTCGACGAGCTGCGCCGGCGGGGCCGGGAGGCGGTGGCGGTGGCGCTGCCCGCCGCCGACCCGCACGCCGCGCTGCCCGAGTACGCGGCTGTGGTCCGCGCCGCCGTCGACCCGCACCCGCGGGTGGTGCTGGTGGCGCAGTCGCTGGGCGCCTTCACCGCCCCGCTGGTGGCCGACCATCCGGCGGTGCGGCTGCTGGTGCTGGTCAACCCGATGGTGCCGGCGCCGGGTGAGACGGCCGGCGACTGGTGGGCGGCCACCGGCCACCGCCCGGCGCGCGCCGCGTACGCCGCCGCGCAGGGCCGCGACCCGCACGCCGACGTCGACCTGGCGGTGGACTTCTTCCACGACGTGCCCGCCGAGGTGACCGCCCGGCTGCTCGACGGCGCGGGCGAGCCGGAGTCGGAGGCGGTGTTCGTCCGGCCGAACCCGCTGCGCCGCTGGCCGGACGTGCCGACCCGGGTGGTGACCGGCCGCGACGACCGGTTCTTCCCGGCGGACTTCCAGCGCCGCCTGGCCGTGGAGCGCCTCGGCGTGCGCCCCGACGAGTTGCCCGGCGGGCACCTGCTGGCGTTGAGCCAGCCACGCCGGCTGGCCGACCTGCTGGAGTCCTACGCCCGGGACATCTGAACGGGCGGGCGGGAACAGAAATCGGGGCGCGGCATACGCCGCGCCCCGATGCTCCCAGGCCCTTCCCGGCCGGTGGGGCGAGAGTGAGGTGCGCCGACCTTCGGACCGACCGGACGCGGACTGGCTGCCCCCGCCGGGCCGTTGTCTACTGGCCGTGCCTCTCACCCTGCCCGTACACCGGTAACCGCGGCCGGTTCGCGCCGCCCCGCCGACCCCCGCCCGCTGGACCTGGCCGCCGCGACGAGTTGCACCGTGTCGCTCGGCCAGCGGACGAAGGGACGAAGCGAACAACAGCCGCTTCCCGTAGTAGGACTCAAAGACGGTACGGCTTGCACCCCCGCCGCTGTCAACCCACCCCCGGCCAGTCGTGTGTTGCGACACGGCGTGTCGCGTCGGCGCGTCTCAATCCGTGCCGAGATGCCGGCGCAGCAACGCCCGCGCCGCCCCCGGATGCTCGTCGGCGAGCAGCCCGCCGGCGGCCAGCACGTAGTCCACATCGACCACCGCGCGCGCCTCCCGGGGCAGCGGCCACCCGCCGGCGTGGTCGGCCAGCACCGCGGCGAGGACCCCGGCGGCGTGGTCGGCGGGGGCATGCCGCAGCACCCCACCGGAACCCACCATCAGCCGCACGTCCCGCAGGTCCCGGCCGGCGCGTTCCCCGGTGGCCGCGCCCCGGGCGTGCCGGCGCACCGCCACCGTCGCGGCCAGCGCCGCGATCCGCCGGTCGGCGGCCCGCTCTGCGCCGGATTCGGCCAGGAACCCCGGGGCGGCGGCCCGCACCGCCGCCGCCCGCGCCAGAACGTCCTGCTCCCCCACCGCGAGCAGGCGTTCCTCGGCGGCGGCGCGGACCACCCCCGGCGCGCTCCACCGCATGCCGAGGTCCCCCTCGACGGTGCGGGCCCGCCACAGCGTCCCGGCGACCTCCCGGCCCGGCCCGTCGGCCCGCTCGTCCGGAGTGAGCACCGAGTACACGTCGGTGGTGGCCCCACCGACGTCCACCACCGCCAGGTCACCGCCGAGGGTGTCGGCGAGTACCTCCACGCCGGTCAGCACCGCGTCCGGGGTGGCCGCGCGCACCAGCCGCGCGAACCGGGTACCCCGCGACAACCGCTTGCCGCCGATGACGTGCCGCAGGAACACCTCCCGGATCGCCGCCCGCGCCGACGCCGGGGCCAGCACCCCGATGCGCGGCAGCACGTTGTCGGCCGCCGTCACCGGCACCCCCGCCCCGGCCAGCAGGGCGGACAGCTCGTCGCGGACCGCGACGTTGCCGGCCAGCACCACCGGCACCCGCCAGCGGGCCTTCGCCAACCGGGTCGCGTTGTGCGTCAACACCTCGGCGTCCCCACCGTCGGTGCCACCGACCAGCAGCACCACGTCCGGGCGGGCCGCCCGCAACGCCGCCAGGTCGGTCGCGCCGAGCCGGCCGGCGGCCACGTGCACCACGTTCGCGCCCGCCGACAACCCCACCCGCCGGCCCGCCTGCGCGGTGACCAGCGGCTCGTAGCCCACCACCGCCAGGCGCAGCCCACCACCGGCCGACGAGCACACGTACCACGGCAGGTCCCGGGCATTGAGCCCGGCGGTGGCCGCGCCGACCGCGGCGTCCAGGCCGTGCAGCACGTCCGTGCCGACCGTGGTCGGCGCGGACGCCGCCGCGACCAGCGCGGCGGCGTCGAGGTCCACCACCGCGACCTTCGTGTACGTGGACCCGACGTCGGCGCAGACGGCGAGGCTCACGCCGGCGGCGGGACGACCACGGTGCCGGTCGCGGTGACCGCCACGATCGGCGTCTCGAGCACCTCCGCCGCCGACTCCGACCGGTCCGGACGACCCCGGCACACCACCCGCGCCTCGAAGTCGATGGTGCGGCTGCGGGTACCCACCCGGGTCACCGTCGCCGTCACCTCCAACACGTCACCCGCCCGCATGGCGCTGCGGAACTGCACATCCGAGTACGACGCGAACAACCCCTCGTCGCCGTCGGTGCGGATGCACACCTCCGTCGCCACGTCCCCGAACAACCCCAGCGCGTACGCCCCGTCGACCAGGTTCCCCGCGTAGTGGGCGTGCGAGTACGGCACATACCGCCGGTGGGTGACGGTCAGCCCGACCCGGGAATCACTCATGCCTTCGCCTTCTTGTTCGTGATCAGCGCGTGCACCAGGTAGCTGGCCACCTCACCCGGGGTGGTGCCCCGGCCGAAGATCCGGTCCACGCCCAGCTCGCCGGTCATCGTCTCGTCGAACCGTGGCCCGCCCACGATCAGCAGCGGCCGCTTCCCCGCCGGCATCGCCTCCCGGAACGCCGCGGACATCTCCCGCGTGTTGTGCAGGTGCGCGTCGCGCTGCGTCACCACCTGCGACACCAGCACCGCGTCGGCCTTCTCCACCCGGGCCGCCTCCACCAGCTCCGGCACGCTGACCTGCGCGCCGAGGTTGGTGACCTTCAGCTCCCGGTAGTACTCCAGGCCCTTCTCCCCCGCGATGCCCTTGACGTTGAGGATCGCGTCGATGCCCACGGTGTGCGCATCCGTGCCGATGCACGCCCCCACCACCGACAGCTTGCGCCGCAACCGCTGCTTCACCACCGCGTTGACCTCCTTGGCGCTCAGCAGCGGGAAGTCCCGCTCCACCACCTGCACCGCGGAAAGGTCCACCAGATGGTTCACCCGCCCGTACACCACGAAGAAGGTGAACCCGTCGCTCATCGGCTTGGCGTGCACCAGCATCGCCGGGTCGATGCCCATCTTGTTGGCCAGCTGGATCGCCGCGCCCTCGGCCCGCTTGTCGTGCGGCACCGGCAACGTGAACGACACCTGCACCATGCCGTCACCGGTGGTGTCCCCGTACGGCCGGACGATCTTCTTCTCCGCCGCGGCCGTCACGCGCAGTCCCCTTCCAGGATCTCGGTGGCCGGGTTGTAGTAGTCGGCGTCGTGCGCGGCCACCCCGGCCAGGCCCTTGCCCCGGTCCGCGGGCCGCTTCATGATCCCGAACGTGCCCTCGGCGATCGCCGTCAACAGCGACTGGTCACCGATGCGCTCCAGCAGATCCAGCGCCTCACCCAGCACCCGGTTGGCGCGCTGCTGGATGAACCCGCCCGGCGCCGGCACGAAGTCCTCGTGCAACCCACCGGCCGCGCCCAGCACGTACCGCACGTTCTGCAGGGCGATGTCCCGATCCGACAGCCACGGCGTCACCACCGCCTCGGTCATCATCCCCACCAGCAGGATGCCCTGCCCGGTCATGGTGCCCACCAGGTTGAAGAACCCGTCGAGCAGATTGCCGCGGAACACGTCCCCGGTCATGTGCTTCGTCGGCGGCATCCACTTCAACGGCGCGTCCGGGAACAACTCCCGCGCCAACAGCGCGTGCGCCAACTCCAACCGGAACGACTCCGGCAGATCCGGGTTGATCTCGAACGCGTGCCCCAGCCCCAACTGCCAGTCGGCCAACCCCGCCTCGTGCGCGAAGAACTCGTTGAGCAACTGCGACACCGTCACCGTGTGCGCCTCGTCCACCGCGTCGGCGGTGGTCAGGTAGTTGTCCTCACCGGTGTTGATGATGATCCCCGCCCGGGCGTGCACCTGCCGGGAGAACCGCTGGTCCACGAACGTGCGGATCGGGTTGATGTCGCGGAACAGGATCCCGTACATCGAGTCGTTGAGCATCATGTCCAGCCGCTCCAGGCCGGCCAGGGTCGCCATCTCCGGCATGCACAGCCCCGACGCGTAGTTCGTCAGCCGCACGTACCGGCCCAACTCCTTCGACGTCTCGTCCAACGCCGCCCGCATCAACCGGAAGTTCTCCTGCGTGGCGTACGTGCCGGCGAAACCCTCCCGGGTCGCCCCCTCCGGCACGTAGTCCAGCAGCGACTGCCCCGTCGACCGGATCACCGCGATGACGTCCGCGCCGGCCCGCGCCGCGGCCTGCGCCTGCGGGATGTCCTCGTAGATGTCACCGGTGGCCACGATCAGGTAGATCCACGGCCGCTGCGCCGGATCCCCGTACCGCTTCACCAGCCGGTCCCGCTCCGCGCGCCGCCGGTCGATCAACCGGACACCCGCCCCGACCGCCTTGCGGGCCGCCTTCCGGGCGGCGGTGGCCGCCTTCCCGGCCGGCTGCGTGAAGCGCACCGACCCGGCCGCCGCCTTCTGCGCCAGCAACGTCACGTCGCTGATCTGCTCCCGCGCGAGGGCGTCGAACACCGGCACCGCCACCCCGTGCCCCAACCCGACGTCGGCCACCACCGCGTCCACCAGCCGGTTCACCCACGGAATGCCGTCCGGGTCCGCGCCGGTCACCCCGGCCAGCCGCAACACCGCCCGCTCCACCGACACCGTCGTGTGGCTACGCGCCAGATCCACCACCGGCTGCCCGGCGCGGCGCGCCAACTCCCGCGCCCGCGCCACCAGCACCGGATCCAGGTCGAGCTTGCCCGTCACGCCGGCACCCCGGCCCCGCTCGCCGCCGGCGCGACCCGCGCCCGTGCTGCCTCGATCCTTCGCTCGCTCACGCAGACCCTTCCTCATAGATGACCTCACCGCGCAGCACCGTGCGCCGGCACACCGGCAACGGCGTCGGATCCTGCGGACCCCGCAGCTCCGGATCCTCGGCCTGCAACACCGGCAGACCCCGCTCCACCCCCGCCGGCGTCGACCACACCGCGAACGTCGCCGGCGCCCCCAACGCCAGCACACCCTCGTTGTCCAGGTGCACCGCCCGCCAGCCACCCCGGGTGTGCGCCGCGAACGCCGCCCGCGCACTCATCCGCTGCACCGGGTTGTGGTGCGCCGCCGCCGCCCGCACCGAACCCCACGGGTCCAGCGGCGTCACCGGCGAATCCGACCCGAACGCCAACGCCACCCCGACCGCGTGCATCGCCCCCATCGGGTTCGACTCCAACGACCGGTCCAACCCCAACCGCGACTCGTACATCCGACCCGCGCCACCCCACAACCGGTCGAACGCCGGCTGCATGCTCGCCACGATCCCGTACTCCACGAACCCGGCGATCAGCCGCTTGTTCATGATCTCCGCGTGCTCCACCCGGTGCCGCGCCGCCCGCACCCGGTCCGTGCCCAGCTTCTCCGCCGCCGCCGCGAACCCCTGCAGCACCGTCGAGATCGCCGCGTCCCCGATCGCGTGGAAACCGCCCTGCATCCCGTGCGCCGCACAGTCCAGCAGGTGATCGCGCACCTCGTCCGCGGAGACGTACCCGTGCCCGCACGACCCCGTGTCACCGTCCAGGTACGCCGCCGACACGTGCGCCGTCCGCGACCCCAACGCGCCGTCGGCGAACAGGTCACCACCGGCCCCCACCGCGCCCAGCTCCCGGGCCCGCGCCGCACCCAGCAGCTCACCCCAGTAGCCGTACACCTCCGGCACGCCGTCGCCCGACACCGCCAGCAGACCGGTGAAGTCCTCCTCGTCGGAGATCTCCGGACCACCGCACTCGTGCACCGCCGCGATGCCCAACGACGCCGCGTGTTCGAGGGCCGCCCGCTGCGCCGCCACCCGCTGCGGGCGCGTCACCGACGCGAACGCCGCCGCCCGCACCACGTGGTGCGCGTCCCGACGCAACCAGCCCGACGCGTCGTACCCGGCCGCCTGCGCCGCCTGCGGACACGCCGCCAGCAGCGCCGCCGACACCAGCGCCGAATGGATCGACGCCTGCGACAGGTACACCCGCCGACCCCCGGCCGCCCGGTCCAGCGCCGCCGCGTCCGGCAACTGCGGCACCGGCCAGTTCGACTCGTCCCAACCGTGCCCCAGCACCACCGCGTCCGACGGCAACCCCGCCGCGAACGCCGCCACCGCCTCCAGCAGCCCCGCCGCCGACGGCACCCCGGACAGGTCCAACCCCGACAACGCCAACCCCGTGTCCGTGGCGTGCACGTGCGCGTCCACGAACGCCGGCGTCACCAGCGCACCGTCCAGCTCCACCACCCGGTCGGCGACCGGCGCGTCCCGGTCCGCACCCAACCAGGCGATCCGGCCGTCGGTCACCAGCAGGGCCGTCGCGCGCGGATCGGCCGGACAGTGCAGCACGCCGCCGCGGTACAGAGTCGAGGGGTTCGTCATGACACTCAGTCTGCCGCCAGCCGGGACTCGAACAGAGCGCGGACCCCCGGCTCCGACCGCAGCAGACCCAGCGCCAGCTCCGCGTGACCCGGCACGTAGCCGTTGCCCACCAGCATCGTCACGTCCGCCGCCAGACCCTCCGCGCCCAACGCCGCCGCCGCGAAGCTCGTCGCCATCGAGAAGAAGATCACCGTGCCGCCGTCCGCCGTGGCCAGCACCGCCCCGTGCTCGCAACCCGGCACGTCCACGCAGACCACCGTCACGTCCGCCGGCACCCCCAGCGCCGACGTCACCGCCGTCGACAACGCCACCGGATCCCGGGCGTCGGCCAACGCGACCATCGAGGCCAGCCCGGCCTCGGTCAGCGCGTCGCGCTCCGCCGCCACCGGCACCACCCCGACGGTACGACCCGCGCCCGCCCGCCGCGCCGCAGCAAGGGACAGCGACCCGCTCTTGCCGGCCCCACCGATCACCGCCACGGTCACCGGCGTCGGGTCGTTCTCGCGCTGCCTGCGCGCCACGTGCTCCGCGACGACCCGGCCGGTCAGCGCCGGCGCCCCGCACACGTCCAGCACCGCCAGGGACAGCTCCGGGTGCAGGTCGGCCGGGAGGACCGCCGCGATCGACCGGGCGAACAGGATCGCGTACCCGTCGCACGGCACCTGCTCGCTGCGCCCGTCCCAGCGGGCCAGCCCGTCGAGGATGGTCAGCGGGGTCAGGGTCAGCGACACCAGCGTCGCCACCCGGTCACCGGCCGTCAGCTCCAGCGGCGAGCGCCGGCCGACCTCCTCCACGGTGCCGATCAGCATGCCGCCCGACCCGGTCACCGGGTTCTGCATCTTGCCCCGGCTGGCGATGATCTCCAGCACCTCGGCGCGGACCTTCGCCCCGTCGCCGCCGTGCTTCTCCGACAACTGCCGGAAGCTCGCCGCGTCCAGGTTCAGCCGCTCGACCCGGATCCGCACCTCGTTCGGTGCGATCCGCGGGTCGGCGTCCAGCCGCCACGCCGCCTGCGGCAGCACCCCCGCCGGTTCCACAACGCGGTGCAGACCCACCGGTGACGTCACGCCGACCTCCCCTGTCAGCCGCGTGAAGCCCCGGCTTGGGCTCGCATCGCGGGAAAACTTCCGGCAGACTAATTTCTTCACCGGATATTTTCCAGTAGCCTACGGGCCGCCGATCATCTGCACCACTACGCACCGAGGAGGGGCCGTGACCCAGACCCAACCGGTTGAGACCATCCCTCAACCCCGTCACGCCCCGGTCGCGACGCCGACCGCCGGGCAGCCGTACGAATACCGCCGCAGCCCCCTGGTCGAGCCCGACTGGACCCGCTTCCCCGGCTGGCGCCACGTCACCCGCGAGCAGTGGGAGAACGCCCAGTGGCAGCGCGTCAACTGCGTCAAGAACATCAAGCAGCTGCGCACCGTGCTCGGCGACCTCGTCGACGAGACCTTCTACGCCGACCTGGAGGCCGACCAGAAGGCCCTGGCCACCATGTCCATGCTGGTGCCGCCGCAGATGCTCAACACCATGGTCCCGTTCGCCCCGATGACCACCGAGGCGTTCCTCGCCGACCCCGTGCGGCGCTACATGATCCCCGTCGCCTCCGACCGGCGCACCGACTGGCCCTCACACCCCTACGCCAGCCGCGACTCCCTGCACGAGCACGACATGTGGGTCGCCGAGGGCCTCACCCACCGCTACCCCACCAAGGTCCTCGCCGAACTGCTCTCCACCTGCCCGCAGTACTGCGGGCACTGCACCCGGATGGACCTGGTCGGCAACTCCACCCCCGCCGTCGACAAGCTCAAGCTCACCCTCAAGCCCGTCGACCGCTACGACGCCCACATCGCCTACCTCAAGGCCCACCCCGGCGTCCGCGACGTCGTCGTCTCCGGCGGCGACGTGGCCAACGTGCCGTGGCGCAACCTCGAGTCGTACCTGATGCGGCTGCTGGAACTGGAGACCGTCCGCGACATCCGGCTCGCCACCAAGGCCCTCATGGGCCTGCCGCAGCACTGGCTCCAGCACGACGTCGTCGAGGGCCTGGAGCGGGTCGCCCGCACCGCCGCCCGACGCGGCGTCAACCTGGCCATCCACACCCACGTCAACCACGCCCAGTCGCTGACCCCACTGGTCGCCAAGGCCGCCCAGACCGCCCTCGACGTCGGCGTCCGCGACGTACGCAACCAGGGCGTGCTCATGCGCGGCGTCAACGCCACCACCCCCGACCTGCTCGACCTCTGCTTCGCCCTGCAGGGTGAGGCGGGCATCCTGCCGTACTACTTCTACATGTGCGACATGATCCCCAACGCCGAGCACTGGCGGGTCCCCGTCTGGCACGCCCAGCAACTCCAGCACGACATCATGGGCTACCTGCCCGGCTACGCCACCCCGCGGATCGTCTGCGACGTCCCGTTCGTCGGCAAGCGCTGGGTGCACATGCTCACCGAGTACGACCGCGAACGCGGCATCTCGTACTGGACCAAGAACTACCGCACCTCCATCGAGTCCGCCGACCTGGAGGCGCTCAACAAGCGCTACGCCTACTACGACCCGATCGACACGCTGCCCGAGGGCGGGCAGCAGTGGTGGGTCGCGCACCGCGACGACTGAACGGCACCCGCACCACCCTCGGTCGCCGCCCCGCCGGCGACCGAGGGTGCGGCGTAGCCGATCCGGGAAACCCCGGCACGACGCGCTGACTACCCTGCACCCATGGGACCCGCGCGAGACGACGCCGACACCGCCGACCGGGCCACCCCCGTCGAGGTCTTCTTCGACGTCGTCTTCGTCCTCACCATCACCCAACTCGCCCACCTGCTCGAGGACCACCTCGACTGGACCGGCCTCGGCAGCACCGTCCTGATCCTCGGCCTGCTCTGGTACCTCTACAGCGGCTACGCCTGGCTCACCAACCACGTGCCACCGCGCCGGCCCGCCCGCAAACTCCTCCTCTTCGGCGGGATGGCCGGCTTCCTGCTCACCGCCGTCGCCATCCCCGACGCCTTCACCGGCAGCGGCCTGCTCTTCGGCATCGGCTACCTCGTCGTGGTCACCGTCCACCTGACGCTGTTCAGCCAGAGCACCGCCCGCGCCGGCGTACGCCGGCTTGCCCCCTACAACCTCGGCGCCGCCCTGCTTGTCCTCGCCGCCGGCCTGCTCTCCGGACCCGCCGTGTATGCCCTCTGGGCCGCCGCCGTCTTCGTCCAGACCGCGCTGCCCTACCTGCTTCCCGGCCACTCGTGGCTCGGCGTCGCCGCCAGTTTCCGCATCGTCCCGACCCACTTCGTCGAACGGCACGGCCTGCTCGTCATCGTCGCCCTCGGCGAAACCGTGGTCACCATCGGCATGGGCGCGCCCCTGAACCACCTCACTCCCAGCACCGCGGGCGCCATCGTGCTGGCCCTCGCGCTCCCCGCCGCCCTCTGGTGGACCTACTTCACCGAGGCCGGCGCCGGCGAGGCAATCCTCGACCGCGCCGAACCCGGCGCCCGGAGCCGACTGTCCGCCCGCGTCTACATCCTCAGCCACTTCGTCCTGCTGCTCGGCATCATCGCCACCGCCACCGGCCTGCACGCCACCGTCGCCCATCCCGACGCCCCGACCGGTTGGCCGGCCGCGCTCGCCCTCTCCGGTGGAGTGGCCCTCTTCCTGGTCGGCATCGCCGACATCCGCCGCGTCGTCCACCACGGCCGCCCGGCCAGCCGCCTGGTCACCGCGGCCCTGGTCCTGGTCACCGTCCCGATCGGCGCCTACGTCAACGCCACCCTGCACCTGGTCATCGTGATCGCCTCGGTGACCGCGATGCTGGTCGTCGACGGCCACCACGCCGGCGGCCAGGGGCGACCGGTCAGCCGCGCGGCGCGTACATGATGACCGCGACGCCGACCAGGCAGATGGCCGCGCCGGCCAGGTCCCACCGGTCCGGCCGGAAGCCGTCCACGAGCACCCCCCAGGCCAGCGACCCCGCCACGAACACACCGCCGTACGCGGCCAGGATCCGACCGAAGTGCGGGTCCGGCTGGAAGGTGGCCACGAAGCCGTAGCAGCCCAGCGCGATCACCCCGGCCGCGATCCACCACAGGCCGCGGTGCTCCCGCCAGCCCTGCCAGACCAGCCACGCCCCGCCGATCTCGGCGAGCGCGGCCAGACCGAACAGCAGCAGGGACCGGGCGACCGTCACGCCCGCCACGCTAACCGAGCGGTCCCCGGGGACGCCCCGGGGACCGCTCGGCACTCGTCTGGATCAGCGGAACGCGTCCCGCGCCCGGCGACCTGCGTCCTCGACACCCTGCCTGGCCCGGGCGGTGCTCTGCTCGGTGGCGCCCTCGCCCCGCATCCGCTCGTTGTCGGTGACGTCGCCGATCCGCTCCTTTGCGACGCCGGTGAGCTGCTGGGCCTTGTTCTTCGCCTTCTCCGTGAAGCTCATGTCGCCTCCTGCTGCTCCGGCGGTGTGCGAGGCGCTCCGCCCCGCCTCCCCCGGTGCGTCCCCGGTCACCATGGCCCGAAACGGTGCCCGCGCTGTTGCGGTCTTCCTCCGGCGTGACTTGGCTCGCGCCGCGTAGTCCGTCCTAGGATGCTGGTCTGTGAGTCATACCGGGAAGCGCCATCCCTGGCCTGCGACGTGAAGGGCGCGATGAACGTGGCGTGCACGGCATGCCGGGTCAGCCCGGCCAGGGAAGGAACACCGGGAACGGCGGTCCCCCCAGGAGAACGGGGGCGAGCCGCGCAGCGTCGGCCAGGAGGCGGCACCGTGCCGTACTGGTTCGGCCGCCTCCTGCCCTACCGACTCGACCGCCGGCAGCGGCCCGACGACAAGGCATGGGCGCCAGAGCCGGCGTCAGGGCGGCCCCGGGGCAGTCACGTCACACCCGCTGCGCCGTCCTAGGACAATAGGTGGTTCGTCACTGTCCGGCCGACGGCGTCCGGTACTGGTTGACTGGAGGCATGAGCGAGATCCTCCTGGTCCGGCACGGCGAGACCACCTGGAGCGCCAGCCGCCAACACACTTCGTACACCGATCTGGCACTGACTCCCGACGGCGAGCGGCAGGCCCGCGCCCTCGGCGCGGTGCTGGTCGGCCGGCGGTTCGCCCGGGTGCTGTCCAGTCCCCGCCAGCGCGCCCGGGCCACCGCGCAGCTGGCCGGCCTCACCGTGGACGAGGTGGACGACGACCTGACCGAGTGGAACTACGGCGAGTACGAGGGCCGGACCACGGTGGACATCCACAAGGACGATCCGCGGTGGAACATCTGGACCGACGGCTGTCCCGGCGGCGAGACGCCCGAACAGATCGGCGAGCGGGTCGACCGGTTGCTCGACCGGGTCACTCCCCTGCTCGACCAGGGCAGCGTCGCCCTCGTCGGGCACGCGCACAACCTGCGCGTCGTGGGCGCGCGCTGGATCGGGCTGCCCCCGTCCGGCGGCGGAAAGCTCCGGCTGGACACCGCCACGGTCAGCGTGCTCGGACACGAGCACGGGCGCCGCGTCATCCTCCGCTGGAACGGCGGCTGACCAGCCCGCTCAGCCGGCCTCGCCGTTGGCGCGGGGCCGCACCCGGGTCCGCGGATCGAGGTCGATCTTCGGCGGCCGCCCCTCGTACGGGGTCGAGAGCACCACCGTGGTGCGGGTGGTGACGTTGGCCGCGGTGCGGATCTCCTGGAGCACCCGCTCCAGGTCGGCCGGGCCGGCCACCCGCACCAGCAGCAGGTAGAAGTCCTCCCCCGCCACCGAGTAGCAGGAGTCGATCTCGGGCAGGTGGGCCAGCCGCTCCGGCGCGTCGTCCGGCTGCGACGGGTCGAACGGGCGGATCGCCACGAAGGCGGTCAGCGGCAGGTCCAGCGCCTCGAACGAGACCCGGGCGACGTAGCCGTTGATCACCCCGCGCTGCTCCAGCCGGCGGACCCGCTGGTGCACCGCGGAGACCGACAGCCCCACCTTCTCCGCCAGATCCGTGTACGACAGCCGACCGTCAACGGTCAGCGCGGCGACGATGGCGCGGTCGATCTCCTCCACGGCGTGCAACCTACCGGGTGGAAGCCCGGGGTGCGACGACCGGCCGGCCGCGGTCACGCTGGGCGGGCCGTCCGGTCGCGCACCGCATCGGCCGCGTAGTTCAGCACCTCGGCCATGTCCTCCTCGTCGAGGAAGGGCAGGTCGGTGAGGATGTCGGTGACGGACATCCCCTCCGCCATCATCGCCAGCAGGGTGGCCACCGGGATCCGGGACTGCCGCACGCAGGGCGCGCCGCCCATCACCTCGGGGTCGACGGTGATCCGGGGGAAGGTCACCGGCACAGGTTAGCCCTTCGCCAGCGCCCGGGAGATCACCAGCCGCTGGATCTGGTTGGTGCCCTCGACGATCTGGAGCACCTTCGCCTCCCGCATGTACCGCTCCACCGGGTGGTCGGCGACGTATCCGGCGCCGCCGAGCACCTGCACCGCGTCGGTGGTCACCCGCATCGCCACGTCGGTGGCGAAGAGCTTCGCCTTCGCCGCCTCGATCGAGTACGGCCGGCCGGCGTCGCGCAGCCGGGCCGCGGCGAGCGTCAGGGCCCGGGCGGCGGAGATCTGCGTGGCCAGGTCGGCGAGGTTGAAGCCGAGCCCCTGGAAGTCGATGATCGCCTGGCCGAACTGCCGCCGTTCCTTCGCGTACCCGACCGCGTAGTCGAGGGCGGCCTGGGCCAGCCCGACCGCACAGGCGGCGATGCCGAGCCGGCCGGAGTCCAGGGCCGACATGGCGATGGTGAAGCCCATGCCCTCGCCGCCGATCAGCCGGTCGGCGGGCACCCGGGCGTCGTCGAAGGCGATCTGCGCGACCGGGGAGGCGTGCAGGCCCATGGTCCGTTCGGCGGCCTGCGGGTGCAGGCCCGCGGTGTTCCGGTCGGCCAACAGGCAGGAGATGCCCTTCGGGCCGGAGCCGCCGGTGCGGCAGAAGATGTTGTAGAAGTCCGCGACCCGGGCGTGCGTGATCCACGCCTTGGTGCCGGAGACGACGTACGAGTCACGGTCGCGGACGGCCTTCGTGGTCATCGCCGCCGCGTCCGAGCCACCCTGCGGCTCGGAGAGGCAGTACGCCCCGAGCAGCTCCCCGCCGATCATGTCGGGCAGCAGCTTGCGCTGGGCGTCGTTGCCGAACTGGGCCACCGGGTAACAGGACAGGGTGTGCACGCTGACCGCCTCGGCCACGGCGAGCCAGCGGCTGGCCAGGATCTCCAGCACCTGGAGATAGACCTCGTACGGCTGAGCGGCGCCGCCGTACTCCTCGGCGTAGGGCAGGCCGAGCAGGCCGGCCCGGCCCAGGGTGCGCAGCACCTCCCGGGGGAACTCGGCGCGCTCCTCGAACCCGGCGGCCCGGGGGGCCAGCTCGCGGTCGGCGAGTTCGGTGGCGAGGTCGAGCAGGTCGTGGGCCTCGTCGGTGGGGAGGATCCGGTCGACAGTCATAGCGCGATGAGCTCCGTGGGGGTGGTGTTGAGCCGGTGTACGCCGTCCGTCGTGCAGACGACGATGTCCTCGATGCGGGCGCCGTGTCGGCCCGCGAGGTAGATGCCGGGTTCGATGGAGAACGCCATGCCGGGCTCCAACGGCCGGGAGTTGCCGGCGACGACGTACGGCTCCTCGTGCCCGTCCAGGCCGATGCCGTGGCCGGTGCGGTGCAGGAAGGCGTCGCCGTACCCGGCGGCGGTGATCGGCTCGCGGGCGGCCGCGTCGACCGCCTCGGCGGTCACGCCGGGCCGGACCGCGGCCACGGCGGCGCGCTGCGCCGCGTGCAGCACCTGGTAGTAGTCGGTGAACTCGGCCGGGGCGCGCCCGCCGGCGAGGTAGGTGCGGGTGGAGTCGGAGCAGTAACCCGAGGGCATGGTGCCGCCGATGTCGACGACGACCGGTTCGCCGGCCTGGATCGGGCGGTCCGAGGTGCCGTGGTGCGGGCTGGCGCCGTTCGGGCCGGCGGCGACGATGACGAAGTCCACGGTCGCGTGGCCGGCGGCGCGGACCGCCGCGGCGATGTCGGTGGCGACCTCGGTCTCGGTCCGCCCCGGCCGCAGCCACTCACCCATCCGGGCGTGCACCGCGTCGATCGCGGCGCCCGCCTCCGCCAGGGCGGCGACCTCGGCGGGCGACTTGCGCACCCGCAACTCGCTCAGCACCTCGCCGGCCAGCCGCTGGGTCGCCCCGGGCAGCGCGGCGCGCAGCGCGAGGACCTGCTCGGCCCACATCCGGTCGGCCAGCCCGACCGCCGCGACCGGTCCGCCGAGGGCGGCGGTGACCAGCGGGTACGGGTCGGTGCCGTCGGCGTGGTCGACGATGCGCACGCCGGTGGCCGGCGCCGGGGACGCCTCGGCGGCCGGACGTTCCAGGGTGGGGACGATCAGGGTCGGCTCGCCCTCGGCCGGCAGCACCAGGCAGGTCAGCCGCTCCCCCGCGTGCGCGTCGTAGCCGGTCAGGTAGCGCAGGTCGGAACCGGGCGTGAGCAGCAGCGCGTCCAGGCCGGCGGCGGCGGTGGCGCGGCGCGCGGCGGCCAGCCGGTCGGCGGGGTACAGCTCCTCGGTTCCCACCCGGCCAGCTTAACGCTCGTTTGGGCGGCAACCTACTCCGGCTCGCGCGCCCCCGGTCAGGCCCGGGCGCCGCCGAGGCCGAGCAGGACGGCCAGCCCCAGCGCGCTGCGCGGCGCGTACGGCACCCGCCAGAGCCCGCCGTGTGCCGCGCCGTACGCCTCGTCCTGCCAGGGGTGGGCCAGCGCCGGACCGCCGCCGGTGCGCAGGTCGTGCACCAGGAGCGCGGCCATCAGGGTGTTGCTGGTCGCCGGCTCGAACACCTCGATGCCGAACCGGTGGGCGCCGGCGTACGCGGCGGCGAGCGCCCGGTTGCGCAGCACCGAACGGGTGCGGGTGGGCGGGGCGACGGTGAACGACACCGTCGAGCCGGCGTCCCGCGCCACCGTGGCCCGCCACCGCTGGAGCCGCTTCGCGAGGGCGTAGTTCGGGCCCTGCTGCGGGACCAGGCTGTCGTTGATGCCGGGATCGGCGCCCGGCGGATAGTTGCGGTGCAGCAGCCGCCCCCCGGAGACGACGCGCAGCGATCGGCGCGCCCAGCCGCGGGCCGCGTAGCCCCGCTCGGCGTGCCGCACCGCCTCGGCCGGGACGGCGAAGACGTCGGTGGGGGTGGCGAGGAAGGCGAGTGCGACGTCGTCGCGGTGCTGCTGGAGGTGGCCGGTTAGCGCATCGACCGCCATGGCGACACGCACGTTGGTGGCCCCGTCGGCGTACACGTAGTTGCCGAGCACCAGCCGGCCGTCGATGCCGCGCAGCCAGTCGGCGACCTGCGGCAGGCGGTGCAGCAGGTCGGCGCCGGCCCGGGCGGCCAGCGCCTGGTCGTCGGCGGCGTCGCCGGGGCGTACCGGCAGCCGGAGGCGACCGCCGTGCCGACGGGCGGTCTGCAGCACCCGCCGCCAGAGCTCCGGTCGCGGCAGGTCGACCGCCACCACGTCGCCGCCCCAGCGGAGCAGGGACGGCAGCGGGCCCATCTCGGCGCCCGCGCCGAGCACGACGACCCGCTGGTCGCGCAGGTCGAGCCAGTCCGGGTTGGCGAGGACCGCGCCGACCGCCTCGGCGCAGGACGGCTCGATGACCCCGGCGGTGACCCAGGCGTCGAGTCGGCGGCGCAGCTCGTCGCCGCGCAGCCGCTGGCCCCGGTAGGGCAGCGACAGGTCCCGCTCGACCGGCCCACCGCCGGTGACCGTCGCCGTCTCCAGGGGCTCGTCGGCGGCTGTCGTGAAGGCCTCGTCGAGCCCGGTCTCCCGGCCGTCGGCACCGATCACGGTCATCCGGGCGTGCAGCGAGGCGAGCCCGTCCCGGGCGATGCTCAGGGCCGCCTCGCGGGAGAGCAGCCCCGCCTCGACCAGCCGGCGGAAGTGCCCCAGGTAGCCGTGCCGCCAGTTGGTCTCGTGCTCCGCCGAGCGCCCACCGACCGGATCGACAGCGCGCAGCGCGTCGGCGACGACAGCCCGCCCGAGCGCGCTCGTGCTGCGCCCCTCGCCGGTACGGGGGAACACCACCCCGGTCGGTCCCGCCACGGCCGCTGCCCCTTCCGTCGGTGGCGCCGGACCGTCCCGACGCGGATGCCACTCTGCCTCATGCCGGCATGACCTGCAGCGCGGGCTCGGGGGCCGCGGGCGGACGGCGCGACGCGGTGCGAGGATCGCCGGAGTCGACGACCGGAAGGACACCATGCGATACCGCACCCTCGGCTCCACCGGAACGGTGGTGTCGAACCTCTGCCTGGGCACCATGACCTTCGGCGCGGAGACCGACGAGGCGGGCAGCTTCGCCCAACTGGACCGGTTCGTCGAGGCCGGCGGCACCTTCATCGACACCGCCGACGTCTACTCCGCCGGGGGCCTCGGAGGAGATGGTCGGGCGCTGGCTGCGCGATCGGCCGGGAATGCGGGACCGGGTGGTGATCGCCACCAAGGGGCGGTTCCCGACGGGAGCCGGGCCGAACGACGCCGGCCTGTCCCGGGTGCACCTCACCCGCGCCCTGGACGCCAGCCTGCGGCGACTCGGCGTGGAGGCGGTCGACCTCTACCAGGCGCACGCCTGGGATCCGCTGACGCCGCTGCCGGAGACGCTGCGGTTCTTCGACGACGCTGTGCGCGCGGGGAAGATCCGCTACGCCGGGGTCAGCAACTTCACCGGCTGGCAACTGCAGAAGGCCGCCCTGCTGACCCAGCACCTCCAGCTGGCCCCAATCGTCACCCTGCAGCCGCAGTACAACCTGCTGGTCCGGGAGATCGAGTTCGAACTGGTGCCGGTCTGCGAAACGAGGGCATCGGCATCCTCCCGTGGTCCCCGCTGGGCGGGGGCTGGCTGACCGGCAAGTACCGGCGGGACACCGCGCCGACCGGCGCCACCCGCCTGGGCGAGGACCCGGAGCGGGGGGTCGAGGCGTACGCGGGGCGCAACGCCCAGGAGCGGACCTGGCGGGTGATCGACGCGGTGCGGAAGGTCGCCGGGCAGCGCGGGGTCTCCATGTCGGCGGTGGCGCTGGCCTGGCTGGCCGACCGGCCCGCGGTCACCTCGGTGATCCTCGGTGCCCGGACCACCGACCAGCTCGACGACAACCTCACCGCCGCCGACCTGAGCCTGGACGAGGAGCAGACCCGGTTGCTGGACGAGGCGAGCGCCCCGGCGGTGGCCGACTACCCGTACGGCGGGCCGGGCGTCCGGCAGCGCGCCCGCGACCTGCCGGCGTGACCCGCCGGGCGGGGCGCTCCCTGACGCGCCCCGCCCGGTCGCGGGTCAGCCCGTGACGGTCTCCGACTGCCAGGAGAACACCGCCGCCGCCCGCGGGTCGGCGGTGACCCGCAGCCAGTTCGAGGCGGTGTCGCCGTACGTCTCGAGCCGGGTCAGGTTGGCCACGCCGGCGTAGGCCGGCTCGACCTCGTAGACGTGCTCGTCGCCGTGCACGAGCAGCACCGGCCTGCCGTACGCCGCGGCCCGCTCGGCGATGCGGGCCCGGATGTCGGCGTAGCCCGGCGTGGCCAGCGGCTCGGCCTGCATCATCAGCAGCACGCCGGGCGCGGCGGTCAGCCGGGCCGCGGCGAACGTGGCGTCGATCCAGTCCAGTGCGGCGGCCTTGCGGGCCTCGAACTCGGCCAGCCGCAGGTCGGGGCGGTCGCCGCCGGGCAGCTGCGACCACGGCGCGAGGTCGTTCTCGCTGCCCACCACGTGGACGGTGGCGAAGACGATCCGGCTGCGGACGAAGAGCACGTTCTCCCGGTAGTCGCGGTGGCGGGGGTCGGCGGCCTGCGACAGCACCGGCGTCGGCCGGCCGCCGATGGTGCTGCCGGCCTGCGGGTAGAAGACCCGGCGGACCGCGTCGAGGCGTTCGGTCGGCAGGTAGCCGCCGGCGGCCGTGCGGTGGCAGTCGGTCCACTCGTTGTCGCCGGGTGTCAGCACGAACGGGTCGGCGAAGGTGTCGTAGAGCCGGCGCAGGTCGGCGAAGCGGGCGTCGTCGCAGGTCGACGAGCCGCTCTTCACGTCACCGGCGTGCAGCACGAAGCTCACCCGCGGGTCGGCGTTGACGTCGTCGACCAGGGCGGGGAACTGGGCCCGTTGGGCGTCGGAGTACGGCGTGTCGCCGAGCAGGGCGAAGGTGACCGGGTTGGCGGCGGCGCCGTGGTCGGGCGCGGCGGTGGCCGATGCGGCCGGCAGCGCGGCGACGATCGTGGAGACGAGGGCAAGGGCCGGAAGGCGGGTCCATCGCATCGGATGATTCCCGCAGGTCGTCCTCACCAGAGGGTGGCCGTCCGCTGACACCCCCGCGACGATCCGCCGACGATCCGCCGACCGGCGGCGTTCCCCGCCGTGCCGACCCGTTCGCCGGCGGGCGGAGGCGGCCGCGCCGGCCCCGCCGCAGGTACGCCACCGGCAGCCGGGCTGGCGCACCTGCGGCCCGGACTCAGTTGCTCAGCCAGCGGTGGATGCAGTGCAGCAGGTCGTCGGCGTCGACCGGCTTGGTGACGTAGTCGCTGGCGCCCGAGGAGATGCTCTTCTCCCGGTCGCCGTGCATCGCCTTGGCGGTGACGGCGATGATCGGCAGCTCGGCGTAGCGGGGCATGGCCCGAATCGCCGCCGTGGCGGCGTATCCGTCCATCTCCGGCATCATCACGTCCATCAGCACCAGGTCGATGTCGTCGTGGCGCATCAGCGTCTCGACGCCCGTGCGGCCGTTCTCGGCGTAGACGACGTCGATGCCGTGCAGTTCCAGGATGTTGGTCAGCGCGAAGACGTTGCGGGCGTCGTCGTCGACGACCAGGACCTTGCGCCCGGTCAGCGCCGCGGCGAACGCGTCCCCGGCCGGCGCGGCGTCGGCGGTGGCGGGCGTGAGCGGCACGACCCGCTCGGGGCTCTCCGCCGACAGGTGCAGGGCGATGCGCTCGCGCAGGTCGTCCAGGCTGCGCAGCACCTCCAGCGGCCGGTCCTTGGCGATGGCCTGGAGCAGCGTCTCCTGGCCGGCGGTCAACGGCTGCCCGTGGTAGGCCAGCACCGGCAGGCGGTGCAGGTCCGGGTGGTCGTCGAGCGCCTTGAGCAGGGCCGTCCCGCCCTCGACGGACATGTCGAGGTGCAGCACCAGCAGGTGGTGCCGGTGCGCGGTGAGCGCCTCGATCGCCGAGGCCGTGTCCACCGCCGTGGACACGTCGACCGCGTGCTCTGCCGGCCCCGCCGCGACGCCCTGGGCCAGCATGGTGAGCAGGCCCTTGTCGTGTCCCTCGAGCACCAGCAGGCGCCGCTGCTCGGTACGCCGGTAGGTGTCCGGCTCCGCCGTCCCGACCAGGTGACCGCTGAGCGGGCCGGCGGAGTCGGCGCCGTACGGTCCGACGACGGTGGCGGGCAGGTAGAGGGTGAAGGTGCTGCCCTGACCCAGGACGCTCTGCGCGGTGATCCGACCGCCCAGCAGGTGGGCGATCTCGCGGCTGATGGAGAGCCCGAGGCCGGTGCCCCCGTACCGGCGGCTGGTGGTGCCGTCGGCCTGTTGGAAGGCGTCGAAGATGGCGGTCAGGTGCTGCTCGGCGATGCCGATGCCGGTGTCGATCACGCGGAACGCGATGACGGTCTCCGCCGGCTCGACGCCGCCGGGCAGCTCGTCCGGCCGGGCCCGCTCGATGCGCAGCTGCACCCTGCCCTGCTCGGTGAACTTGACCGCGTTGGAGACCAGGTTGCGCAGCACCTGACGCAGCCGCTGCTCGTCGGTGTGCAGGGTGGTGGGCACGTCCGGGCCGGTGACGATGTCCAGCTCCAGCCCACGCGGCGTGGTCAGCGGGCGGAAGGTGGCGTCGACGTAGTCGCGCAGGACCGACAGGTCGAAGGTCTCCGGGTTGATGTCCATCTTGCCGGCCTCGACCTTCGACAGGTCGAGGATGTCGTTGATGAGCTGCAACAGGTCGGTGCCGGCGGAGTGGATGACCGTCGCGTACTCGACCTGCTTGCTGGTCAGGTTGCGGTTGGGGTTCTGCGCGAGCAGTTGGGCCAGGATGAGCAGCGAGTTCAGCGGGGTGCGCAGCTCGTGGCTCATGTTGGCCAGAAACTCGGACTTGTACTTCGAGGCGAGCGCGAGCTGCTGGGCGCGCGCCTCCAGCTCCTGGCGGGCCTGCTCGATCTCGGAGTTCTTCGTCTCGATGTCGTGGTTCTGCCGGGCCAGCAGCGCCGCCTTGTCCTCCAGCTCGGCGTTGGAGCGCTGCAGCTCCTCGGAGCGGGCCTGCAGTTCCTCCGACCGGGTCCGCAGCTCGGCCGCGAGGCGCTGGGACTCGGTGAGCAGGATGTCGGTACGGGCGTTGGCGACGATGGTGTTGACGTTCACCCCGATGGTCTCGGTGAGCTGGTCGAGGAAGTCGCGCTGGATGTCGGTGAACCGGCTCATGCTGGCCAGCTCGATGACGCCGAGCACCTGGTCCTCGAAGAGCACCGGCAACACCACGAGGTGCAGCGGGGCGGCGGCCCCCAGGCTGGACGAGACGGTCACGTAGTCGGCCGGCACCGCGTCGACCACGATGGCCCGCTTGCTCACCGCCGCCTGGCCGACGAGGGAGTCGCCGAGGGCGTAGCGGCGCCGGGTGGCGTCGTGCCCGTAGCCGCCGACGACCCGCAGCGCCTTGCCCTCGGCGAGATCGTCGACCAGCAGGAACGTGCCGAGCTGCGCGGAGACCAGGGGTGCCAGCTCGTTCATCACCAGACCGGCGACCACCTCGAGGTCGCGGTGGCCCTGCATGAGCCCGGAGATGCGGGCCAGGTTGGTCTTGAGCCAGTCCTGTTCCTGGTTGGTGCGGGTGGTCTCGCGCAGCGACTCCACCATCGAGTTGATGTTGTCCTTCAGCTCGCCGACCTCGCCCGGGGCGTCCACCGTGATGGACCGGGTCAGGTCGCCGGTGGCGACGGCGCTGGTCACCTCGGCGATCGCCCGCACCTGGCGGGTCAGGTTGCCGGCCAGCTCGTTGACGTTCTCGGTGAGCCGCTTCCAGGTGCCGGAGACGCCCTCGACCTCGGCCTGACCGCCGAGGCGGCCCTCGCTGCCCACCTCCCGGGCCACCCGGGTGACCTCGGCGGCGAAGCTGGAGAGCTGGTCGACCATCGTGTTGATGGTGGTCTTCAGTTCCAGGATCTCGCCGCGGGCGTCGACGTCGATCTTCTTGGTCAGGTCGCCCTGCGCCACCGCCGTGGTGACCTGGGCGATGTTGCGGACCTGGCCGGTGAGGTTGTTCGCCATCGAGTTGACGTTGTCGGTGAGGTCCTTCCAGGTGCCCGCGACGTTGGGCACCCGGGCCTGACCGCCGAGGCGTCCCTCGGTGCCCACCTCGCGCGCCACCCGGGTCACCTCGTCGGCGAAGGCGCTCAGCGTGCCGACCATCGTGTTGATGGTCTGGGCCAGGACCGCGACCTCACCCTTGGCCTCGACGGTGATCTGCCGGCTCAGGTCGCCTTGGGCGACGGCGGTGGCGACCAGCGCGATCGAGCGCACCTGGTTGGTGAGGTTGTTGGCCATCTCGTTGACGTTGTCGGTCAGGTCCTTCCAGGTGCCGCCCACGTTGGAGACCCGGGCCTGACCGCCGAGGCGCCCCTCGGTGCCGACCTCCCGCGCCACCCGGGTCACCTCGTCGGCGAACGCGGAGAGCTGGTCGACCATCGTGTTGATGGTCTCCTTCAGCGCCAGGATCTCCCCCCGCGCGTCGACCCGGATCTTCTGCGTCAGGTCGCCCTTGGCGACCGCGGTGGTGACCTCCGCGATGCTGCGTACCTGCGCGGTGAGGTTGTCGGCCATGACGTTGACCGACTCGGTGAGGTCCTTCCAGGTGCCGGAGACGCCCTTCACGTCGGCCTGGCCGCCGAGGCGGCCCTCGGTGCCCACCTCGCGGGCGACCCGGGTGACCTCGTCGGCGAACGACGACAACTGATCCACCATCGTGTTGATGGTGCTCTTGAGCTCCAGGATCTCGCCGTGCGCGGTGACGGTGATCTTCTGCGACAGGTCGCCCCGGGCCACCGCCGTGGCCACCTGGGCGATGCTGCGCACCTGGTCGGTGAGGTTGCCGGCCATCGAGTTGACCGAGTCGGTGAGGTCGCGCCAGGTGCCGGCGACGCCGCTGACCTGGGCCTGGCCGCCGAGGCGCCCGTCGGTGCCGACCTCCCGGGCGACCCGGGTGACCTCGTCGGCGAACGACGACAACTGATCCACCATCGTGTTGATGGTGCTCTTGAGCTCCAGGATCTCGCCGCGGGCGTCGACGGTGATCTTCTGCGACAGGTCGCCGCGGGCCACGGCGGTGGTGACCTGGGCGATGTTGCGGACCTGGCTGGTCAGATTGCCGGCCATGAAGTTCACCGAGTCGGTGAGGTCGCGCCAGGTGCCGGCGACGCCGGGCACCTCGGCCTGGCCGCCGAGGCGGCCCTCGCTGCCCACCTCCCGGGCGACCCGGGTGACCTCGTCGGCGAACGACGACAACTGGTCCACCATCGTGTTGATGGTGATCTTCAGCTCCAGGATCTCGCCGCGCACGTCGACCGTGATCTTCTGCGACAGGTCGCCCCGGGCAACCGCGGTGGCGACCTCGGCGATGTCGCGGACCTGGTCGGTGAGGTTGCCGGCCATCGCGTTGACGGAGTCGGTGAGGTCCTTCCAGGTGCCGGAGACGCCGGGCACCTCGGCCTGGCCGCCGAGCTGGCCCTCGGTGCCGACCTCCCGGGCCACCCGGGTCACCTCGGAGGTGAACAGCGACAACTGGTCCACCATGCCGTTGAAGACGGTGGCGATCTCGCCGAGCAGCCCGTCGGCGTCCTCGGGCAGTCGGGTGCCGAAGTCGCCGTCCCGCACCGCCGTCAGGCCCGCCAGCAGCTGCCGCAGGCCCGGATCGGCCATCGGCCCGCCGGCGCTGCCCGCCGTCTCGCGTCGCCGCGGCACCGTCTGTTCGACCACCACTCGCCCCCATCGCCGAGCCGCCGGGAACGGCTGGAGCCGTCCCGGCGACAACATCAACCGCGCAAGTATGCCGATGGGGCGAGCGGCCCGCATGGGAGAGCGAACCGGGGTGAGCTGCGCCGGGGTGGCGGGGACGGAGGTGGGCGGGTGACGCTCGGGCGTAACCCGGATCAGCGCGTCGCCGGGCGCCCGCACGACTGACGGACCAGCTCCACCATCTCCGCCACCGAGCCGGCCGGGTCGGTCACCGGGAACTGCACCGCGCGGACCACGGCGTCGGGGTCGACCAGCAGGGTGAGGCGCTTGAACCGGTCCACCCCGCCGGCCCGGAACGTCGGCAGCAGCAGCCCCGCCGCGAGCCGCCCGTCCTGGTCGGACAGGAGCGGGTACGGCAGCCGGGCGTGCTCGGCGAAGGCCCGCAACTGGTCGGGGCGCTGTGTGCTCACGCCCCGCACCTCGGCGCCGGCGGCCCGGATGAGCTCGTGCCGGTCGGCGTACGTGCGGGCCTCCAGCGTGCACCCGACGGCGCCGGGGATGTCCCCCCAGCCCGGCGGAAGTCCCTGGTCGCCGGGGGCGAACGCGCCGGGGAAGAGGTAGAGCACCGTCCAGCGGCCCGGCACGGCCGGCGACTCGTCGCCGCCGTCGTGCCGGGGCAGCGTGACCGCCGGCAGCCGGCGGCCGACGAGCTGGCGTACCCGGCGGGCCTCGGCGGAGTCGGCGCGCGCGGTCGCGGTGAGGGCCCCGTCGCCCAGCACGTGCCGGCTGCCCCAGTCCTGCAGGGCGACCAGCACCGGCAGCAGTGCCTCCCCCTTCGGTGTGAGCAGGTAGTCGTAGCGGAGCGGGTGGTGCGAGTACGCCTCCCGGCGCAGCACCCCGTGCTCGACCAGCGCGGCGAGTCGTTCGGTCAGCGCCCGGCGGCTGACCCCCAGCTCGCGCTGGAGCGCGTCGAAGCGGGTGGTGCCGCCGGCGACGTCGCGCACGATCAGGAAGGTCCACCAGTCGCCCAGCACGCCGAGCGCCTGGGCGATGCCGCAGTCGGCGTCGGCGAGGTCCACCCGCCTCATCCACCCACCCCCTCGCTCGGTCCGCCGTCGACTATAGTCCGTTCCAGATTGGAACTCACTGGCTCGGGGACGGGGGTTGACGGTCATGACCGTCGAGCAGGGAGCCGGGGTGTTCTGGCGCTGGTGGGCCGCCGGCACGACCAGCCTGGTCGGGTCGGCGGTCGGCGGGGTGGCGCTGCCGCTGACCGCGCTGACCGTGCTGGACGCGACCGCCTTCGAGATGGGCCTGGTCGCCGCCGCCGGCTACGTGGCCTGGCTGGTGATCGGGCTGCCCGCCGGGGTCATCGTGCAGCGGTTGCCGCTGCGTGGCGCGCAGGTCGGCGCCGACCTGGCCCGCGCCGTAGCGGTGGCGTCCATCCCGCTGGCCTGGTGGTGGGGGTGGCTGACCGTCGCCCAACTGGTCGTGGTGGCGCTGGTGGTCAGCTTCGCCAACGTGCTCTTCGACGTCGCCAACTCCACCTTCCTGCCGGCCATCGTCGGCCGCGAGCAGCTGCACTCCCGCAACAGCCTGACCTCGGCCACCCACGCCGCCACCCAGCTCAGCGGTCCCGCGCTGGGCGGGCTCGCGGTGCAGGCCCTCGGCGCGGTGCCGACGGTGCTGGTCGACGCGGCCAGTTACCTCGTCTCCGCGGCGCTGCTGCGCTCGCTGCCGGCCCGCCGCACCGACGCCCCCGACCGGTGGCCCCCGATCCGCCAGATGATCGGCGAGGGCTGGCGGTACGTGACCCGCCACCCGGTCATGGGCCCGACCATGTGGACCGCCACCGCGGTGAACTTCGTCTGCGGGGCGCAGCTCGCGGTCTACCCGCTCTACCTCGTCCGCGAACTGCACGCCCCGGCCGTGCTGGTCGGCGTGCTGCTCGCCGTGGAGGGCGTCGGGTCGCTGGTGGGTGCCGCGCTGACCCCGTGGATCACCGGCCGGTGGGGCACCGCCCGGTCGGTCCTGGTCGCCTGCCTGGTCTCCGTCGCCGGCGCGTTCGTCGTCCCGGTCGGGGTGGGCTGGGCGGCGTACCTGGCGTTCGCCGTCGGCAACGTGGTCTTCGCCGGCAGCGTGGTGGTGCTCAGCGTGACCACCCGCACCTACCGGCAGACGGCCAGCCCGCCCGAGCTGCTCTCCCGGGTGATGGCCACCGTCCGCTTCGTCTCCTGGGGCGCGATCCCCATCGGCGGGCTGGTCGCCGGCGCCCTCGCCGGTGTCGTCGGCGCGCGGGGCACCCTGTTCGTCTTCGCCGCCGCCGCGGTGTGCGCGCCGCTGGCCCTGCTCCTGTCGCCCGTGCGTCGGCTGCGGGACTTCACCGACCTGCGGGTGGACGGCGTCGATCGCCGGGAGGTCCTCGGCGCCCGGTGACGGGGGGTCAGCGCGGCGGCAGGGCCGCCGCGAGCCGGCGGACCCGCTCCGGGTGGGTGAGCACGTCCACGTTGTCGACGTACTGGTCGACGGCGCCGATCGGCGGACGCCCGCGCAGCGCCGGGTCACCGATCGCGGCGCGCAACGCGGCGGCGAACCGGCCGGCGTCCAGCACCAGGAACGGCCGGCCGTGGAAGGGCCGCACCCGGGGGTCGACCGGCGCGGCGAGGCCCGTGCCGTTCGTCCAGTCCGCGAGGGTCTCCAGGGCCCGGCCGAGCCCGGCCTCCCGCGCCGTCCAGCCGCCCGACCCTAGGGCGTCGGTCAACGCGGCCACCACCGGCGGCGCCTGCGGCAGCCGGGCGAAGACGGTGCCGAGCCACTTGTCGTACGGGGGCCAGCGGCGGTGCAGCAGCAGCCCGAGGCGCATCAGGTCGCGGGCCAACCCGGCGGTGACCACCCGGCTGCCCAGCTCGTCGCCGACCTCGGCGCACCGCCCGGCCAGGTGCTCGCACTGGCCGATCCGGGTCCAGGCGGCGCTCAGAATGTAGCGCCACACGTCGTCCGGGTACCAGGCCAGCCGGTCCCGGGCAGCGCGCAGCGCCCCGCCGAGCCCGTCATGGAAGACCGCCCCGCCGGTCAGCTCGGCCAGTCGCTGGGTCGGCAGCGACAGCCAGTCCTCCTTGGTGACCCCGGCGGCCGGGTCGAGACCGAGCCGGCCGCGTAGCCAGCCGCCGAGTTCGTCCACGCCGACCCCGTGTCGGTCACCGGCCGCGTCCACCACCCCGAGGCGGGTGCCGGGGCCACCGGCGAACCGGGTTGGCCAGCCCAGGAACTGCGCCGGCAGGCCGACGTCCAGAGCGGCGCGGACCGGCGCGACGTCTGCGGCGTCGGCGACGAAGAGCTGGGCCCGCGGACCCCAGTCGTGGTCGGTGGAGCGGGGCGTGTCCAGCCCGAGCAGTTCCGAGCCGCCGTCGAGCAGGCCGGCGGCATAGGCCAACCCGGGACAGCGCCGCGCCAGCAGCGGCGCGAGGACTTCGTCGTGGAATCTGCGGCAGAGCGTCAGGCCGGGTACGAACGCCATGCCGGCAGTCTGCCGGTGCGGGCGCGGGCCGCCACCGGAATACCAGCCCGCCTGCCGGTCACCGCCGATAACCTGGACCGGAGGTGACCGACGGGAAGGTGGGGACGGTGACGCAGGAGCGCGCAGCGGGACGGCGTCGCCGGATGTTCGCGGCCGCCATCCTCGCCGTGCTCGGGCTGGCGCTGCTGGCGCTCGGCCTCACCGTCGCCGACGGCGTCCTCGCCGGCGTCGAGGTGGTGCTGGCGATCGTGCTGCTGCTGGCCAGCTACGCCCTGCAGTACGTGGCCCGTCGCAAGACGCTCTACCGCCACGACGAGCGGTGAGCCGCGGCGGGACGGCGCGGGCCCGGACCGGAGCCGACCAGGCCGGCGCGGCACGCCACGTTCCCATCCCGTCGTAGGGCTGTGACAGGCTGTCGGGCGTGGCACAGCGACCCCCGATCCTGCTGATCGACGCGCCGAGTCTCTACTTCCGGGCCTACTTCGGCATTCCCGAGTCGGTCGCGAAGACCGAGGACGGCCAGCCGGTCAACGCCGTCCGCGGCTTCCTCGACATGCTCGCCCAACTGGTGCGCACCCGCCGCCCCGACCGGATGGTCTGCGCGCTGGACCACGACTGGCGGCCGGCCTGGCGGGTGGAGCTGCTGCCGTCGTACAAGGCGCACCGGGTGGCGCCCCAGGGCGGCGAGGTGGTGCCGGACACCCTCTCCCCGCAGGTGCCGATGATCCTGGATGTGCTGGAGGCGATCGGCATCACCGCGGTCGGCGCGACCGGCTACGAGGCCGACGACGTGCTGGGCACGCTGTCGGTGACCCAGGACGCGCCGGTGGAGGTGGTCTCCGGCGACCGCGACCTGTTCCAGCTCGTCGACGACGGGCGCGGGGTGCGGCTGCTCTACATCGGGCGGGGCGTGGCCAAGCTGGAGGACTGCGACGACGCGGCGGTCCGCGGCCGCTACGGGGTGCCCGCCGACCGGTACGCCGACTTCGCCGCGCTGCGCGGCGACCCGAGCGACGGGCTGCCCGGCGTGCCCGGGGTGGGTGAGAAGACGGCCGCCCGGCTGATCGACCGGTACGGCAGTCTCGCCGGCATCCTCGCCGCGCTGGACGAGCCCGGTTCCGGCTTCGCGCCGGGGCTGCGCACCAAGCTGGACGCGGCCCGGGGCTACCTGGCCGTCGCGCCGAAGGTGGTGGAGGTGGCGCGGGACGTACCGCTGCCGGCGCTGCCCACCGCGTTGCCGACGGCGCCCGCGCAGCCGGAGCGGCTGCTGGAGCTGGCGCAGCGGTGGAACCTGGCCGGCTCCTGCCGGCGACTGGTCGACGCCCTCGCCGACCGGCCCTGACCACCGGCCCGGGCGGCCGGCGGGGCGGGCCGGGACGGGCAACGACCGCCGCGGGTCTCAGGTGGAGAAGTGGTACGCCAGCACGCCCCGGTTGACCGCGGCGATCGCCTGCCGCGCGGTGGACCGCAGGTCGGCCGAGGCGCCACCGGAGTCGGCGAGCTGACCGAGCAGGTCGACGACCTGCCGGGACCAGCGCACGAAGTCGCCGGCTGGCATCTCCCCGTCGATCTCGTGCCCACTGGCCAGCACCTTGGCCAGGGCCTCACCCCGGGCCCAGCGGTAGATCGGCCAGGCGAAGCCGAGGTCCGGCTCGCGGGTGACGGTGAGACCTCGGCCGGCCTCGTCGGCCTCGATCTCCCCCCACAGCTTGAGCGTCTCGTCGACCGCGTCGGCGACCGGACCGCGGGGCAGTCCGGCCCGCTCGTCGACGTCGCGGCGGGCCTCGAAGACCACCACCGAGACGGCGGCGGCCAGCTCGGCCGGGGAGAGCCCGTCCCAGACGCCCCGGCGCAGGCACTCGGCGACCAGCAGGTCGGCCTCGGTCCAGATCCGGCCGAGCATCCGGCCGGCGTCGGTGACCCCGCCGTCGGCGGAGAGGTAGCCCCGGGCGGTGAGCAGCGCGACGATCCGGTCGAACGTCCGGGCCAGCGAGCCGGTCCGGCCGGCCACCCGCTGGCGCAGCTCCTCGGTGTCCTTCTCCAGCCGGCGGCTCCGCTCCGCCCAGCGGGCGTGCTCCTCCCGGTCCGGGCAGCCGTGGCAGGGATGGTTACGCAGCTCGGTGCGGAGCTGGCTGAGCCGGTGGTCCTCGCCGGCGGCCTGCCGGGACCGGCCGCCGCGGCGACCGCCGTGCCGGTCCAGGCCGGTGCCGCTGACCTCGGCGGCGAGGTCACGCCGGGCGGCCGGGGAGCGGTGGTTGAAGTGCTTGGGCACCCGGATGCGGGCGAGCACCTCCGCCGGGGTGGTGAAGTCGCCGGGGCTGACCCGGCCGGCCCAGCGGTCCTGGGTGAGCACCAGCGGGCGCGGCTCGCCGAAGCCGCCGGTGGCCGGGTCGAGGACGACGGCGAGCCCGGCCCGCCGGCCCGCCGGCACCCGGATCACGTCGCCGACCCGCAGCCGCTCCAGGGAGGCGACCGCCGCCGCCTTGCGCTGGGTCTGCCCCTGCCGGGCGATGGCCCGCTCGCGGTCGGCGATCGCCACCCGCAGCGCGAAGTACTCGTCGAAGTCACCGTGGTGGCAGGCGGCCTCCACGCCGTACGCCTCGATGGTCTCGGTGTTGCGCTGCACCTGCCGGGCCAGGCCGACCACCGACCGGTCCGCCTGGAACTGCGCGAACGACGACTCCAGCAGCGCCCGGGCGGGCTCCGCGCCCACCGTGCCGACCAGGTTGACCGCCATGTTGTACGACGGCCGGAAGCTGGAGCGCAGCGGATAGGTCCGGGTGGAGGCGAGCCCGGCGACGTGCCGCGGGTCGGTCTCCGGGGACCACACCACGACGGCGTGCCCCTCGACGTCGATGCCGCGCCGGCCGGCCCGGCCGGTGAGCTGCGTGTACTCCCCCGGCGTCAGGTCGACGTGCGCCTCGCCGTTGAACTTGACCAGCCGTTCCAGCACCACGCAGCGGGCCGGCATGTTGATGCCCAGCGCGAGGGTCTCGGTGGCGAAGACCGCCTTGACCAGGCCGCGGACGAACAGCTCCTCGACGACCTCCTTGAACACCGGCAGCATGCCGGCGTGGTGCGCGGCCAGGCCGCGCTCCAGCCCGTCGAGCCACTCCCAGTAGCCCAGCACCGTCAGGTCCTCGCCGGGGATGGCGGTGACCCGGGACTCGACCACCCGGCGGATCTCGGCGCGCTCCTCGGGCGAGGTGAGGCGCAGCCCGGCGGCGAGGCACTGCTGCACGGCGGCGGCGCAGCCGGCCCGGCTGAAGATGAACAGGATCGCCGGGAGCAGCCCCTCGCGGTCGAGCCGGTCGACGATGTCCGGACGCATCGGACCGCGCCAGCGGGGACCGCGCCGCCCGGCGCCGGGGCCGGCGCTGCGCCCCTCGCCCAGCTCCAGGCGGCGCACCGTGTCGCGGGTGTAGCGCAGCAGCTCCGGGTGCACGTCGTGCTTGCGGGCCGCGTCCGCGTCGTGGAACAGGTCGAACATCCGCTTGCCGACCAGCATGTGCTGCCACAGCGGCACCGGCCGGTGCTCGCTGACCACCACCGCGGTCTCGCCGCGCACGGTGACCAGCCAGTCGGCGAATTCCTCGGCGTTGGAGACGGTGGCCGACAGCGAGACCAGGGTGACCGAGGCGGGCAGGTGGATGATCACCTCTTCCCAGACCCCGCCGCGGAACCGGTCGGCGAGGTAGTGCACCTCGTCCATCACCACGTAGGCCAGGCCTTCCAGGGTGGCCGAGCCGGCGTAGAGCATGTTGCGCAGCACCTCGGTGGTCATCACCACCACGGGGGCGTCGCCGTTGATCGCGTTGTCGCCGGTGAGCAGGCCGACCTGCTCGGCGCCGTACCGGTCGACGAGGTCGTGGTACTTCTGATTGGACAGCGCCTTGATCGGCGTGGTGTAGAAGCACTTGCGCCGGGCGGGCGGCGGCTCGCCGCCGTCGGCCGCCGCCGGCCGCGCGGGCGTCCCCCGCAGGGCCAGGTGTACGGCGAACTCGCCGACCACGGTCTTGCCGGCGCCGGTGGGAGCGCAGACGAGGACGCCGCTTCCCCGTTCCAGGGCCTGGCACGCCTCGCGCTGGAAGTCGTCGAGATCGAACCCCAGATCGAGGGCGAACTCGTCCAGCGCCGGGAACTGAGAGGCCTGCGCGGCCCGGCGGCGCGCCGCGGCGTACCGCTCGGCGGGGCTCGACATGTCCTCAAGATTAGTGCGTACTCCGCACGGCTACCCGCCAAGGCCGTTCGCCGGGGTGATCGGTGGGGGTCGGTAGGGTGCACGACGTGCCGGATCATGCCCAACCGCCCCATGTCCCGAGCGGCGCCGACGACGCCGTCCGCCCGGGTCCGCCCCGCCGCGCCGTGGAGGCGGTCCTGTTCGACTTCCACGGCACCCTGGCCCAGGTGGAGGAGCCCCACGAGTGGGTACTCCAGGCGGCTGCCGCCTGCGGGGTGACGCTGGAGCGGATGCGGGCCACCGCGCTGGCCGACCGGCTGCTCACCGCGGGTCGGGCGGGCGGACCGCTGCCGGCGCGGGTGCCGCCGCGGCTGGCCGAGCTCTGGGCCGACCGGGACCTCTACCCGTACGCGCACCGGGGGGCCTACACCGGGCTGGCCGAGACGGTGGACGCCGGCATCGAGGGCTTCGCCGAGGCGCTCTACGAGCGGCTGCTGGTCCCGGAGGGCTGGGTGCCCTATCCGGGCGTCGAGGCCACCCTGGGCGCTCTGCACAAGGCGGGAGTGAAGGTGGCGGTGGTGAGCAACATCGGCTTCGACATCCGGCCGCTCTTCGCCGCCTGGGGCCTCGACGGGCTGGTCGACGCGTACGCCCTGTCGTACGAGGTGGGGCGCTGCAAGCCGGACCCGGGGATCTTCCTGCGCGCCTGCGGGATGCTGGGCGTGGACCCGGAGCGGACGCTGATGGTGGGCGACACCCCGGCCGACGCCGGCGCGGTCAACGCCGGCTGTGCCGTCCTGGTGCTGCCCTGCGCCGATCCGGGCCGGGAGAACGGCCTCGGTGCCGTGCTCGACCTGGCGCTGCGCGACTGACCTGCGGCGATACATCAGCGCTAACAGGATCTTGATAATCGCGTTAGGACCGGCCGCTAACACCGAGGGGTTATCGTCGCTATCGTGACCGAGACGCCGGCCCGGGACCGGATCGTGCGGGCCGCCGCCGCGCTGCTCGCCGAGGGCGGCCGGGAGGCGGTCTCCACCCGCGCGGTGAGCCGCGCCGCCGGCGTGCAGGCCCCGACCATCTACCGCCAGTTCGGCGACCTGCGCGGCCTGCTCGACGCCGCCGCCAGCTACGGCTTCGCCGCGCACCTGCACGCGCAGGCCGCCCGCGAGCCCGCCGACGACCCGGTGGACGACCTGCGCCGGGGCTGGGACATGCACGTCGGGTTCGGCGTCGCCAACCCGGCATTTCACACCCTGATGTACGGCGACCCGCGCCCCGGCGCGCGCCCCACCGCCGCCCGGGTGGCCGCCGACATCTTCCGCCAGCTCGTCGTGCGGGTGGCCGAGGCGGGGCGGCTGCGCGTCGACGTGGACCGGGCGGCCGAGATGGTCCACGCGGCCAGCTGCGGCGTCACCCTCACCCTGATCCAGGGCGGCGACCCGGGCCTGTCGGTCGCCACCCGCGAGGCGGTCGTCACCGCGATCTGCGCCGACAGCCCCGCCGCCCGCGCCGTCCGCCCACCCGACCGGCCGGTCCGCCACGCCGTCGCCCTGCGCGCGGCGCTGCCGCGGCTGGCCGGCGACCTCACCCCGGCCGAGCGGGCGCTGCTCGCGGAGTGGCTGGACCGACTCGCCGGCGCCGACCGGCAAGCGTGACCCACTCCGCTGGTGTGTGGGCCTGCACGTGGCGGGCCACCGGCTGCGGGCCGGCCCGGTGGGCGCACTAGCGTCGCGGGAATGGACTCCCACGCCCGCCCGTCGACGCCCGCCCGCATCCTGCGCCGCTGGGGAACCGGCCAGGTGGGGGCGGTCGGGCTGGTGCTCGGCGGCGCGCTGTCGGTGCACTTCGGCTCGGCGGTCGCCGCGCTGCTCTTCCCCCGGGCCGGGGTGGCCGGCACGGTCACGCTGCGGCTGGCCATCGGCGCGCTGCTCATGCTGCTGGTGTGCCGTCCCCGGCTGCGGGGCTACAGCCGGGGCGACTGGGCGTCGGTGGTCCTGTTCGGGCTCGCCCTGGCCGGCATGAACTCGGTGTTCTACCAGGCCATCGAGCGGATCCCGCTGGGGCCGGCGGTGACCCTGGAGGTGCTCGGGCCGCTCACCCTGTCGGTGCTGACCGCCCACCGGTGGACCGCGTGGTGCTGGGCCGGTCTGGCGCTGGCCGGGGTGGCGCTGCTCGGCCAGGGCGGGTTCGACCGGCTGAACCCGGTCGGCGCCGGCCTGGCGCTGGGCGCGGGGGCGCTCTGGGCGGCGTACATCGTCTGCTCGGCCCGGGTCGGCGGCCGGTTCCCCCGGGCCGACGGGCTGGCCCTGGCCATGACGGTGGCGGCCCTGCTCACCCTGCCGTTCGGGCTGGCCGACGCCGGGACGCGGCTGTGGCACCCGGCCGTGCTGGCGCTCGGCGCCGGGCTGGCGCTGCTCGCCTCGGTACTGCCCTACACCCTCGAACTGCTGGCGCTGCGCCGGCTGGCCACCTCGACCTTCGCGGTGCTGATGAGCCTCGGCCCGGCGCTCGCCGCGCTCGCCGGCTGGCTGGTCCTCGGGCAGGACCTGCACCTGACGGAGGTGCTGGCCATCGCCCTGGTGGTCGCCGCCAGCATCGGAGCCGTGCGGGCCGGCACGCCGCGCACCGCCGACCGACCGGAGCACCCCGACGCCGCGCCGGCCGGCCCGGTGGACACCGGCACGGACGAACAGCTCAGCGCAGCAACCGCAGCGCCCCCGGTACGGCGGTGATCCGCACCGGCAGGTCGAGGGAGCGTTCCCCGTCGGCGTACGTGGTGATGCCCTCGGCGGCCAGCTCCACCGTGCGGGCCCGGTAGCTGCGCACCAGCGGGTGCGTCACATGGGTGCCCTGGTAGATGCGCGGCTTGACCCGCATCAGGGTGCGCCGGTCGAACCGCCCGCCGACCACCACGTCCAGCAGCCCATCGGTGGGATCGGCGTCCGGGCAGATCCGCATCCCGCCGCCGTAGCTGGCGCCGTTGCCGACCGCCACCAGCACCGCGTCCAGCTCGTGCACCTCGCCGTCCAGGCGCAGCGTGTAGCGGCGCGGGCGCAGCCGGGCCAGCTCGATCAGGATCGCCAGGTCGTAGCGGCGGGGACCGCGCGGCCAGCGCATCCGGTTGGCCCGCTCGTTGACGATCGCGTCGAAGCCCGCCGCGAGCACCGCCCCGTACCAGCGGTCGCCGCCGTCCGCCCCGGTCATCCGGGCCAGGTCGACCGGCCGGGTGCGCCCCTCGCGCAGCGCGGCGGCGATCACCTCGACGGCACCCAGCGGGTCGGCCGGGAAGCCGCTGTCGGCCGCGAAGTCGTTGCCGGTGCCGGCCGGGACCGGGCCGAACGGCACCGCCGTACCGGCGACCGCCTGCACCGCCCGGTGGACCGTGCCGTCGCCACCGACAGCGATCAGCGCGCCCGCGCCGTCGGCGACCGCGGCGTGGCACGCCGCCTCCGCCTCGGCCGGGGTACCCGCGGTCAGGAGCTCGACCGGGCGGCCGGCGGTGGCCAGTTGCTCCAGCAGTGCGGGCAGCAGGCCGCGGTGCCGGCCCCGGCCCGCGGTGGGGTTGGCGAGCACGGCCACGGGGCCGGTCGAGGAGTGATCGTCTGCGGTCACGGCGAGCACCGTACGGTACGGCGGACGCCGCCCACCAGGGGCGGCGTCGTCACCGGCGGTAGTGGCGGTCAGAAGGTGATGCGGACCTTCAGCGCGGTGCGCTCGTCCATCGCCCGGTAGCCGTCGGGCACCCCGTCGAGGGTGACGGTCCGGTCGAAGACCGGCGACGGGTCGATGGTGCCGTCGAGCACGTCGGCGAGCAGCTCCGGGAGGTAGGTGCGGGCCGGGGCGACCCCGCCGCCGAGGGCGACGTTGCGGCCGAACAGCTGGCGGATGTCCACGCCGGCGCTGCCCCCGTGCGGCACCCCGACGTAGCCGACCGCGCCACCGTCGCGGGCGATCGAGATCGCCGTACGCATGGACTCCTCGGTGCCGACGGCCTCCAGCACGGCGTGCGCGCCCTGGCCCTTGGTCAGCTCCCGGACGGCGGCGACCGCCGCGTCGCCGCGCTCGGCGACCACGTCGGTGGCGCCGAACGCCCGGGCGATGTCGGTGCGGGCGGTGTGCCGGCCCAGCGCGATGATCTGCTCGGCACCGAGCCGCCGGGCGGCCAGCACCCCGCAGAGCCCCACCGCGCCGTCGCCGACGACCGCGACGGTGGCGCCGGGGCGGACCCGGGCGGCGAGCGCCGCGTGGTGGCCGGTGGACATCACGTCCGACAGCGCCAGCAGCGCGGTGAGCAGCCGCTCGTCACCGGCGGCCTCGGCGGGGAGCCGCACCAGCGTGCCGTCGGCGTACGGGACGCGGACGGCCTCGCCCTGCCCGCCGTCGGAGCCGGGCTCGCCCCAGAACCCGCCGTGCGGGCAGGAGGTGGGCAGCCCCTCGCGGCAGAAGTCGCAGACCCCGTCGGACCAGACGAACGGGGCCACCACCAGGTCACCGACGCGCACCGAGGTCACCTCGGCACCGGCTGCCTCCACCACGCCCAGGAACTCGTGGCCGATGCGCTGCCCCGGCTGGCGGCTGGCCACCCCCCGGTACGCCCACAGGTCGCTGCCGCAGATGCAGGCGGTGACCACCCGGACGACCGCGTCGGTCCGGTGGCGTACGGCGGCGTCGGGGACCTCCTCGACGCGGATGTCGTTCGGGCCGTGGATCACGGTGGCGCGCATGTGACCGTCCTTCGGGGGATCGACAGTGATCGGCGGCACCGCCGCCGCCGGAGCGGGCGGGCGACAGGCCCGGACGACCGTACCGGCACCGGGTGCGCGCCCCACGCGGCGCGGGGCCGGGGTGGCCGGCCTCACCCCCGGCCCCGCCGCGGCCCCGCCCGGCCCCGCCGCAGCGCCGGCGCGGTCCGAGGCGCCTGCCCGCCTCGGTGATCAAGAGGTTTGCGTCAGGTCCGGGGCTGATTTCGACGCAAACCTCTTGATCACCGGCGGGGACGGCGGGCGGGCCGAGGGGGGTGACGGGTGGTGGCTGTCTGATTGCTGATCGCGCTCGTCGAGGACGGCTCCTAACGTGACCGCCGGAGCGCGCGGCGACCCGACAGGCCGGGAGGCACGATCACCATGAACCCGACCAGGCAGGTCTCGGGCGGCGGGACGGAGGAGGACCTCGTCCGGCTGGCGATCCGGGCGGTGGCCCCCGAGGAGGAGCCGCTGCTGGTGTTCCTGCAACCGGCGTACCGGCGTCGCCCCGACCGCTGGCGCGACGACCCGCGCGACTTGGTGCGGGTCGGCGGCGGTGAGGCCGGGGGCGGCGGGTTCCACGAGACCGTCGAGCCGCTGCTGCCGTACGTCATGGTGCTGACCGGCGTCGCGCTCACCGCGCTGCGCGACGCGGCGCAGGGCCACGCCACCGAGGCGGTGCGCGGCGGCCTGCGCCGGCTCGGCCGGCGGTGGCGGGCCCGCCGCTCGGGTGCCGAGGCGCCGACGCTGCCGGCGGTGCGGCTGCGGCCCGGGCAGGTGCTGCGCATCGAGGAGGCGGTCACCGCCGCCGCCCGCGACCCGCGCTGGGCGCTCACCGAGGACCAGGTGGCACTGCTGCGCGCCGCGGTGCGGGACGCGTTCGTGGCGCGGTTCGGAGTGGACGGCGGGAACGCCGACGGTGAGTGAGGCGACGGCGCACCGCGCCGGCCACGCCGCGGTGACCCCGCCGCTGCCCTCGCCGGCCCTGGGCCGCTTCGTCGCCGTGGTGACCGCGGTCGTCGGGACGAGCATGTTCGGCTGGCAGACGGTGCTCATCGACGCGGCGCTCACCCGGGAACGGGCCGAGTGCGTCAGCGGGCTGCGCCGGTTTCCGCCGCCGATCGACGTGCGGGCCGGCACGGTCAACGAGGAGTCGGCCGCGGCGGTGCAACGGTGCCTCGGCACCCTGCACGCCGACGTGGTGCGTCAGATGCTCGTCGGGCTGGCGGTGCTGGCGGCCGTGACGGCGGCGATCTACCTGGCCGCGCCGTGGTGCGAACGCCGGTTGCGTGACCTGCGCCGGCTGGACCGGATGCCGGGCACCGAGGCGTTGCGGGCGGACCTGGCCGCCCTGGTCCGCGAGGCGGGGTTGCGTCGGCCGCCGACGTTCGTGGTGTCGAGGTCGGCACGGGTCAGCGGCAACACCTTCGGCACGTTCGGCGTCCGGTACGTCCGGCTCGACCTGGGGCTCGTGCACGCCCACCGGACGGCGCCCGGCGTGTTCCGGGCGGTCGTGCTGCACGAACTCGCTCACCTGCGCAACGCGGACGTGGACCTGACCCGGCTGACGATCGCGTTGGCGTGGGCCTTCCCGCTGGGCGTGCTCGCTCCCGTCGCGGTCAACTACGCCGGCGCCGTACCGGCCGCGCACCTGCTCGGCGACGCCTGGCGGTTGGCGGTGTTCGCGCTGGTGGTGCAGGTGTCGGCCTGGTCGGTGCTGCGGGCCCGGGAGTTCGCCGCTGACGCCCGACTGAGCAAGGTGGACGCGGCGACCGCCCGGGCGATGCTCGCGGCCGACCGCACCCGCGCCGGACGCTGGTCCCGCCTCGCCGCGGTGTTCCGGTTCCAGCCGCTGGCCGGGGCCCGCGCCGACGAGCTGGCCCGGCCGGCGCGCCGGGTCGCCGCCCGCCCGGTCGAGGCGCTGGGCGCCGGGCTGGCGGCCGGGATCGCCGCACCGCCGCTGCTGGACCTGATGTCGCAACTGCCGCGCACCCTGGGCGGCCCCGATCCGCTCACCGGCGGCGCGTTCCTCGTCGGCCTGCTGCTCGGCGCGCCGCTGGCCCTGGTCACCACCGGCGCCCTGTGGCGGTCGGCCTGGTGGGCGCGGCACGGCGGCGGCACGGCGTCCCGGGGTGGCCTGTTCGGCGCGGCGCTCGCCGTCGGGCTGCTCGTCGGCCGCCGGCTGGCCTGGTCGACCGGGTACGCCAGCGACCGGCCGGCCTGGTGGGTCGAGCTGGCCTGGGCCGTGCTCGGGATCGCCGGTGGCGTCCTGCTCGGCCGCTGGGTCGCCCTCGGCGCTCGCGCGCACCTGCGCCGGGTCGCCGCGGACGACGCGACCCGCACCCGCCTGGCGTGGGCCGGCGCCGCCGTGGCCACGACCGTGCTGACCGCCGCCTTCGTGGCGTCGTTCCTGGTCCTGGACGCGTGGTCGGCGGACTCCGAGATGAGCATGCCGCGGGTGCTCGCGGCGCGGGAGGGCCACACCGACCAGGTCACCGCGCTCACCCTGCTGGACACCCTCGGCTGGTACGTCCGCGTGCTGGCCGACCAGGCGCCGTACCTGCTCGCGCTGCCGCTCGCCGCCGCGCTGTACCCGGTCCTGGCGAACCGGCACGCCACCCGGCGGGCGATCCGGCTCGGCCTGGTGGCGGGGGTCGTCGGCGCGGCGGCGCTGCCGCTGGTGGTGGCCGGCGTCGCGGTCGCGGTCCGGGACCCGGGCCTCGGGCCGGCGGCGCTGCGGGGGCTGGTCGACGGTCACACGCTGCTGCCGGTGACGCTGGTGGAGATGACCGTGGCGGTCGCGGCCGTGGCCGGCCGGCGGCTGTCGGTCTGGCACGCCCTGCTCGCCGCCGGCACGGCGGGGCTGCTGCTGGCGCCGGTGCTGGTGGCCGTGACGGCGGCGCTGCCCTGCCTCGGCACCGGCGCCGACCTCGGCTGTGTCCGACCTCCCGAGCAGGTTCTCGTCGTCCGGGCGGTCAGTCACGCCCTCCTCGTCGCACCGGTCTTCGCGACGCTCGCCGCGGCGCTCGGCGCCGCGGTGACGGCGGCACTCGCCGTGGCGGCACGCGCCCGGCACCGGCGCTGGCTGCTGGCCGGTGCCGCCGTCGTGGTGCTGCTCGGCGCGTCCGGGGCGGTCGCCGGCGTGCAGCGAGGGTCGGGGCGTGCGGCGGTGACCGGACAGGACGGCTGCCTGGTCGGGGTGTGGCGGCTCACCGCCGGCCGCTACCACGTCAAGGTCGCCGCCGACTCGCCGCTGGGCACGCTGGCCGGGCTGCGACAGGACGCGAGCGTGGATCTCGCCAGCGGCCCGGAGACCGGCTTCGCCAGCGCGTACCGGGTGGATGGCACCGCGACGGACCTGTTCGACCTGACCGTGGCCGAGGGCTCCCTCAACGGGCACACCGTGCGCAACGTCCGGCGGGGCACGCAGACGTACCGGTGGAGCGCCGGGGCCGGGCGGTACCGGCAGCGTAACGGGGTGACCGCGGGCGACGTGAACCTGCTGCGGGTCGACGGCCGGGAGCTGGACATCAGCTCGGTGATGGCGGACTCGGAGGGCTCGTACCGCTGCGCCGGTGACCGGCTGGTGATCCGGCTCGCGGCCGACGACGGGTCGTGGGGCGAGGAGACCTTCGTCCGCAGCCGCGCCTGACGGGCCGAGACATCGCGACATTTACATTTAACAAAGTTAACTGATAACCTCCGGCGCATCGACGAGGAGGTATGTCATGCGACTCCGACCCGCACTCACCGCCCTGGCCGCCGGCGTGGCGTTGGCCACGGCCGCCGCCGCCCTGCCGACCACGCAGGGGCTCGCCGCGGCGATCACCGACGTCGCGGCCGTCGCCTGCACCGCGCCCGCCTGGGCCGAGGGCACCACGTATCCGGCGGGCAGCCAGGTCAGCTACGCGGGCCGGCGCTACGAGGCCCTGGTGACCCACACGCCACCGCCGGGCGCCGGCTGGAACCCGGCCGCCACGCCGGCGCTGTGGCGGGACCTCGGGGCCTGTGACGGCGGCGGCACGCCGACGCCGTCGCCCACCCGCACCTCGTCACCCACACCGACGCCGACGCCGACCGCAACGCCGACCGCCACCCCGCCGCCCGGCACGACGACCTGCGCGGTCAAGCCCCGGCCGGCGGGCAAGGTGCTGCAGGGCTACTGGGAGAACTGGGACGGCGCCGCCAACGGCGTCCACCCGCCGCTGGGCTGGATCCCGATCACCGACCCGCGGATCATCGGACACGGCTACAACGTGGTCAATGCCGCCTTCCCGGTCATCCGCGCCGACGGCACGGTGCTCTGGGAGGACGGCATGGACACCACCGTCAAGGTGCCCACCCCGGCCGAGATGTGCCAGGCGAAGGCGGCCGGCCTAACCATCCTGCTGTCGATCGGCGGCGCCACCGCCGGCATCGACCTCAGCTCGGCGGCGGTCGCCGACCGGTTCGTCGCCACGGTGGTGCCGATCCTCAAGAAGCACAACTTCGACGGCATCGACATCGACATCGAGACCGGTCTCACCGGCAGCGGCGACATCAACCGGCTCTCCCCCTCCCAGGCGAACCTGATCCGGATCATCGACGGGGTGCTGGCCCAGATGCCGGCCGGCTTCGGCCTCACCATGGCCCCGGAGACGGCGTACGTCACCGGCGGCAGCGTCACCTACGGCTCCATCTGGGGCGCGTACCTGCCGATCGTGAAGCGGTACGCCGACAACGGCCGGCTCTGGTGGCTGAACATGCAGTACTACAACGGCAGCATGTACGGCTGCTCCGGCGACTCCTACCCGGCGGGCACCGTGCAGGGCTTCACCGCGCAGACCGACTGCCTCCACACCGGACTGGTCGTCCAGGGCACCACCATCCGCGTCCCGTACGACAAGCAGGTCCCCGGCCTGCCGGCGCAGCCCGGCGCCGGCGGCGGACACCTGCCGCCGGCGTCGGTGGCGCAGGCGTGGAACACCTACCGCGGCGGCCTGAAGGGGCTGATGACCTGGTCGCTGAACTGGGACGGCGCGAAGGGCTGGACCTTCGGCGACAACGTCCGCTCCCTGCAGGGCCGCTGAGATCGGCTCCCCCGGCCCCGCTCCCCGCTCACCGGGGCGCGGGGCCGGCGCGCGCCCGCACCCGGCGGTCGGGCAGCCGGACCCCCCGCGCCGGACACTTCGACGCATCGACATGTTGCGAGGATGTCGCGGACGCCTCTAGGCTGCCATGGGAGCGCTCCCGGGCCTCGTCCGGGCATCGAGGCGACACCGGGCACCGCCTGCGACCCGTGGGTGATGTGTGGGCACCACATCCATCCGGTCCACGGCCGGCCCGAGCACCACCTCGCACCCGACCCCCCGCACAGATTGAGACGGTCCCATGCAGAAGATCCCCCGCCCGACGCGGCGGCACCTGCTCGCCGCCGGTGCCGCGGCCGCCCTGACCATCGGCGCGTCGGCGTTCCTGCCGGTCGCCAACGCGATGGCGGCACCCGGCTGCGCCGTCACCTACACCACCAGCTCCTGGACCGGCGGGTTCACCGCCAACATCACGATCAAGAACCTCGGGGACGCGGTCAACGGCTGGACCCTCGGCTTCAGCTTCCCGGACGCCGGGCAGCGGGTGGGACAGGGCTGGTCGGCGACGTACCAGCAGAGCGGCCAGTCCGTCACCGCGCAGAGCCTGAGCTGGAACGGCTCCCTGGCCAGCGGCGCGTCCACCACCATCGGCTTCAACGGCAGCTGGGCCGGCAGCAACCCGGCGCCCACGTCGTTCACCCTCAACGGCACGGTCTGCACCGGCGCGACGACCCCCACCACCCCGCCGCCGACCACCCCGCCCCCGACCACGCCGCCGCCCACCACGCCCCCGCCCACGACGCCGCCGCCCGCCGGCCAGACGCCGGTGGCGATCAACGGTCAGCTCCGGGTCTGCGGGGTGAACCTGTGCAACCAGTACGGCCGGCCGATCCAGCTACGCGGCATGAGCACCCACGGCCTGCAGTGGTTCGCCCGGTGCTACAACGACGCGTCCCTCGACGCGCTCGCCACCGACTGGCGCGCCGACCTGCTGCGGATCTCGATGTACGTGCAGGAGGGCGGCTACGAGACCAGCCCCAGCGGCTTCACCGACCGGGTCAACACGCTGGTCGACGAGGCGGGTGAGCGGGGCCTGTACGCGCTGATCGACTTCCACACGCTGACCCCCGGCGACCCGATGTACAACCTGGACCGGGCCAAGACCTTCTTCGCCGCCGTCTCGGCTCGCAACGCCAACCGCAACAACGTCGTCTACGAGATCGCCAACGAGCCCAACGGGGTCAGCTGGCAGACCATCAAGAACTATGCCGAACAGGTCATCCCGGTGATCCGGGCCAACGACCCGGACGCGATCGTCGTCGTCGGCACCCGGGGCTGGTCCTCGCTGGGCGTGTCGGAGGGCGGCAACTCCACCGAGGTGATCAACAACCCGGTGAACGCCAGCAACGTCATGTACGCGTTCCACTTCTACGCCGCGTCGCACAAGGACAACTACCGGGCCGAGGTCGAGCGGGCCGCCACCCGGCTGCCGCTGTTCGTCACCGAGTTCGGCACGGTCACCTACACCGGCGGCGGTGCCGTCGACGCGGGCAGCAGCACCGCCTGGCTGGACCTGCTGGACCGGCTGAAGATCAGCTACGCCAACTGGACCTACTCCGACGCCGACGAGGGCAGCGCCGCCTTCAAGCCGGGCACCTGCTACGGCGGCACGTACGCCGGCACCGGCGTGCTCACCGAGTCCGGCGTCTTCATGCGCAACCGGATCCGTACCCCGGACAACTTCCCCACCAGCTGACCCGAGCGACACCGCACGGCGCCCGTCCCGGTCGGGGCGGGCGCCGCCCGTTCCCGCCCGGCGGCGGGCCGGCCGGCCGGTCGCGGGGCGGGCCGCCCCGCGACCGGCGTGGCCCTCAGGCGACGGCCGCCGCGGCGGCCCGCCCGGCCGTGCGCCCGGAGAAGAGGCAGCCACCGAGGAAGGTGCCCTCCAGAGCGTTGTAGCCGTGCATGCCGCCGCCACCGAACCCGGCGACCTCGCCGGCGGCGTACACCCCGCCGAGCGGCTCGCCGTCGGGGCGCAGCACCCGGCCGGAGAGGTCGGTGTGCAGCCCGCCGAGGGTCTTGCGGGTCAGCACGTGCAGCTGGACGGCGATCAGCGGGCCCGCCGCCGGGTCGAGCAGGCGGTGCGGCGTGGCGACCCGGATCAGCCGGTCGCCCCGGTACCGGCGGGCGCCCCGGACGGCGTGCAGCTGGGCGTCCTTGCCGAACGGGTGCGCGATGTCGCGGTCGCGCGCCTCGACCAGCCGGCGCAGCGGCGTGACGTCCAGCTGCGGGCCGCCCGTCTCGGCGGCCAACGCGTTCATCCCGTCGACCAGCTCCTCCAGGGTGTCGGCGACCACGAAGTCCGCGCCGTGGCGCTTGAACGCCTCGACCGGGCCGGGCGCGCCGGGACGGACCCGTTGCAGGACCTGCCGGACGCTGCGGTTGGTCAGGTCCGGGTTCTGCTCGGAGCCCGACAGCGCGAACTCCTTCTCGATGATCTTCTGAGTGAGCAGGAACCAGCTGTAGTCGTGGCCCGTGCCGCGCAGGTGCCGCAGGGTGGCGAGGGTGTCGAAGCCGGGGAACAGCGGCGCGGGCAGGCGCCGGCCGGTCGCGTCGAGCCACAGCGACGACGGGCCGGGCAGGATCCGGATGCCGTGGTCCGGCCAGACCGGGTCCCAGTTGCGCAGCCCCTCGGTGTAGTGCCACATCCGGTCCGGGTTGATCACCTGCCCGCCGGCGGCCTCGGTGATGGCCAGCATCCGGCCGTCGACGTGGGCGGGCACCCCGGCGACCATCCGGGTCGGCGGCGTGCCGAGCCGCGCCGGCCAGGCCCGCCGGACGAGGTCGTGGTTGCCGCCGATGCCGCCCGAGGTGATGATCACGGCCTGCGCGCCGTACGTGAAGTCACCGACGGCCACCCGGGAGGTGCTGCGGCCGCGCGGGGCGTCGTCGGGTTCGAGGACCGTCCCGCGTACCCCGGTGACCACGCCGCCGGTGGTGACCAGTTCGTCGACCCGGTGCCGGAACAGCAGTCGCACCCGGCCTTCGTCGACGGCCTTCTGGACCCGCCGGGCGAACGGCTCGACCAGCCCCGGGCCGGTGCCCCAGGTGACGTGGAACCGGGGTACGGAGTTGCCGTGGCCGTCGGCCGCTCCCCCGCCCCGCTCGGCCCAGCTGGCCACCGGGAAGAGCCGGTGGCCCATCCCCCGCAGCCAGGCCCGCTTCTCCCCGGCCGCGAAGTGCACGTACGCCTCGGCCCAGCGGCGCGGCCAGTGGTCCTCGGGCCGGTCGAAGGCCGCGCTGCCCGTCCAGTCCTGCCAGGCCAGCTCGACCGAGTCGCGGACGCCCATCCGCCGCTGCTCGGGCGAGTCCACCAGGAAGAGGCCGCCGAACGACCAGAACGCCTGCCCGCCGAGGTTCTGCGCGGGCTCCTGGTCGAGCAGCAGCACCCGCCGACCCGCGTCGGCGGCCTCGGCGGCGGCGACCAGCCCGGCCAGCCCGGCGCCGATCACGATGACATCCGTATCCATGCCACCGACGTTACGTACGGGGTTGCCAAGGTGGTGGCGGTCCACGCGCAAGATCCAAGGTAGGTTTTGTAACCCGGATGACAAAGTGAGGGGCGGAAGGGTGTCCGACGCGCTCATCGACATCGAGCCGGGGCTCGCCGCCCTCCCACCGACGGTCGGCGAGCACCTCCGCGGGCTGCGGGCACCCCTGCACGGGCGGATCCTCGCGACCGTCCGCGCGGCCATGCGGGCGCAGGGCCGGTCGCTGACCGGTGGGCAGGGGCAGGGCCTCACCCTCGGCGTCGAAACCGCCGTCGACGCGTTCGTCGAGGCGGTCGCCGATCCGGGCCGCGACCTCGCCGCCACCCGGGCGGTGTTCCACGCTCTCGGCCGCACCGAGTACCGGGAGGGCCACCGGGTGGACGCGCTGCGCATCGTCCTCACCCTCGGCGCCCGGGACATCTGGGCCTTCCTCGTGGAGAACGCCGGCCCGGCCGGCCCGGCGCCGGGCGACCTGTACGTCATCGCCGGCGCGCTCTTCGGCTTCGCCGACGCCCTCGCCGGCGCGGCGGCGGAGGGGTTCCTCGACGAGCAGCGCGACGTCGCGCAGGACTGGGCGACCACCCGACGCCGGCTGATCACCCTGCTGGTGCAGCCCGAAGCCCCGGCCGAGAGCGCGCTGCACGCCGCGGCCGACGCGGCCCGCTGGCCGCTGCCCCGCAGCGTCGCCGTGGTCAGCGTCGACGGCACCGACGCCGAGCACCTGGCGCGGTCCATCGGCGGGGGCGCGATCGCCACCGTCATCGACGACGCCGTACGGCTCGTCCTGCCCGACCCGGGCACGCCCGGACGCCTGGCCCGCGCCCGGCAGGCGCTGTCCGGCCGGCGGGCGGCGCTCGGGCCGACCGTCGAGCTGGGCCGGGCCCGGCTGTCGTACCGGCTCTCCCGACGCGCGCTGGCGCTGCAACACGACGGCGTGCTCCCACCGGGGCCGCTCGGCTGCGACGAGCACCTGCTGACCCTGCTGATGGCGTGGGAGCCGGGCCTCGCCGACCGGCTGTCCGCCGTCAGGCTCGCCGCGCTGGACGGCGTCCGGCCCGCCGCCCGGCAGGCGCTGGCCGAGACGCTGCACAGCTGGCTGCGCCGGCAGGGGCAGGTGGTCGCCGTGGCCGAGGAGCTGCACACCCACACGCAGACCGTGCGGTACCGGATGCGCCGACTACGTGAGCTGTTCGGCCCGGCGCTGGACGATCCCGACGCCCGGCTCGCCCTGCAACTCGCCCTCCGGCACCGGCTGAGCCGGCCGGCCGGTGGCCAGGGGTGATCCGGAACCCATCCGCGTTGAACCGTACGGCCGTCCGATCCGAACCACTGGTCGTGCGTACCCGAACCGCCGCGCTGCTGGGGCTGCTGCTCGCCCTGCTGTCCGTTCCGCTGACGCCACCCGTTCCCGCCGCCGCCCACGCCCTGCTGATCGCCACCAGCCCGGTACGCGACGCGGTAATCGGTTCCCCGCCACGGGAGGTGGTGGTGACCTTCAGCGAGCCGGTGTCCCCCGTCGCGGGGCGGGTGCAGGTCCTCGGCCCGGACGGGCGGAAGGTCCACACGGGTGAGCCGGTGGTGCGTGGCGGCACCCTGCGCATCCCGGTCCGGGTGCCCGACCGGCCGCTCGGCACCTACCTGGTCAGCTACCGGGTGATCTCGGCCGACAGCCATCCGGTGGCGGGCAGCTTCACCTACTCCGCCGGCGCCCCGTCGGCGACTCCCCCGCCGCCCGACGGTCGGACCCGGACCAGCGGCGCGCTGGCGCCGGCCGCCCGGTACGTCGGCTACCTGGGGCTGGTCCTGGCCGTCGGTCCGGTGCTGCTGGCCGTCGGGATGTGGCCGCGCCGGCGCTCCCGCCGCCCGGTCGTGGTCGCCGCCTGGGCGGGGCTCGGCCTGGTCGTGGTGGCCACCGCCGGGCAGTGGGTGGCACAGGCCGCGGACATGGTGGGAGCGCCGGTCGGTGAGCTGTCCCCGGCCGACCTGCGGGCGGTGGGCGCCAGCGCCGTCGGCCCGGTGCTGGGCGCCCGGCTGGCCCTGGTCGGCGTGGCCGCGGCGCTGCTGCCCGCCGTCGTGGCCGGCCGGTCGGGTCGGGGGCGGCGGGCCGCGCTGGCGGTGGTCGGCGTTGCCGCGCTGACCACCTGGCCGTTGGCCGGGCACCCGGTGGCCGGGCCGCTGCCGCCGGTCAGTGTCGCCGTCGGCGTGGTGCACCTGGCCGCGATGTCGGTCTGGGCGGGCGGGCTGCTCACCCTGGTGGCGTTCCTGCTGCCCGGCCTGCACGAGCGGCTGCGCGCCCGCGTCCTGCCCGCCTGGTCCCGGCTGGCCACCCTCGCGGTGTGCTGGCTGGTCGCCAGCGGCGTCGCCCAGGCCGCGGTCGAGCTCGGCCGGCCCGCCGCGCTGCTCGACACCACGTACGGGCGGCTGCTCTGCGGCAAGGCCGCCCTGCTCGCCGTGGTGCTGGCGGTCGCCGCCGGCCAGCGACGCCTGGTGCGCCGGGGGTTGGCGGCGGGGCGGCCGGGCCGGGTCAGCCGGGCGGCGGGGGTCGAACTGGTCGCCACCGCGCTGGTGCTGACCTTCAGCGCCGTGCTGGTGCAGACGCCGCCGGGCCGCACGGCCGGCACCGAGGCCGCCCGGGCCAGCCGGGAGGGGGTCGCCCAGACGCTGACCAGCGGCCTGTACACCTTGCAGTTCGACGTCTACCCGGTGCGGGTCGGGACGCCGAACTCGCTGCACGCCTACGTCTACACCCCGCAGGGCCAGGCGCTGCCGGTCGTCGAGTGGACGGTCAGTCTGGCGCTGCCGGCGGCCGGCGTGGAGCCGGTCCGGGTGCCGGTCGACACGCCGGAACCGCACCACGCCAGCGCGGAGGTCACCTTCCCGGTCCGGGGCGAGTGGACGCTGCGGTTCACCGCCCGGACCAGCGACGTCGACCAGGCCACCGTCACCGCCACCGTGCCCGTCGGCTGAGCCACCGATCCGCCGAGCCCGCCGTTCAGTCGACGGCCGCGCCGGTGTGCCAGGTCGCCGAGTCGAAGTCGGCGTACCCGCCGTCGGCGCCGATGTCCTGCACCCAGAGGCCGGCGAACGCCCCGGTGAAGCCCCAGCCCGTCGGCTCGCCGTCCACCGCGCGGGCGGCGTGCTCGTCGGAGAGGATGGTGGCGTCGAGCACCGGTGACAGGGGCCGCCACCCGTCGCCGAGGTCGTAGGAGAACCGCAGGGCCGGCCCGTCGAAGACCACCCGCAGCCCGATCCGCGCGCGCCGCCCCAGCCGCACGGTCGCCTCCGGGTACGCCGTGCGCCGGCCGGAGTCGCAGCTGAGCACCTCGAGCACCGGCTCCCCCGCGTCGTCGAGGCTGACGTAGGCGTAGTGCCAGTTCCGGCTGTTGTAGTAGCCGGTGATCCCGGCCAGCTGGCGGAAGGTCTCCGGCCGGAACTCCAGCACGGTGGACAGGGCGCAGCGCGGGTCGGTGACCCGGCGGGCGACCAGGCTGGGCCGGTGCCGCCCGACCGGTGACTGGCCGCCGACGATCCGCAGGTGGGAGGGGCGGGCGGCGAGGTCGACCCAGTCCGGGGTGGCCGGGCGGCGCAGGGTCGACCAGGCCGGCCCGAGGGTGGGGGCGTCGAAGTGGTCGGTCGCCGGCTCCGCCGGCCACGGCGCGGGCGGCAGGTCGGGGGCGGCCACCACGTCGGCCGGTACGCCCCCGCGTACCCGGGGCCACCCGTCGGCGGTCCACTCGACCGGCTGCAGGGCGGTCTCCCGGCCCAGCACGCAGTTGCCCAGCGGGGTGTAGGGGCGGCCGGTGAGGTGGGCCAGGTACCACCGGCCGTCACCGGTCTCGACCAGGCTGCCGTGGCCGGCCTTCTGCAACCGCAGCTCGGGCCGGCCGTACGAGCTGATCAGCGGGCCCGCCGGGTCCGGCCGGTACGGGCCGAACAGCGACCGGGAGCGGGCCACCGTCGCCTGGTGCTCCCAGCTGGTGCCGCCCTCGGCGGTGAGCAGGTAGTACCAGCCGTCGCGGCGGTAGAGGTGCGGCCCCTCGGTGACCCCGGCGGTGGTGCCCTCGAAGATCAGCCGGGGCGGGCCGACGAGCCGCCCCGCCACCGAGTCGTACCGCTGGATCTCGATGCCGCCGAACGAGTCCCGTCCGGGGCGCCAGTCCGCGCGCATCGCCAGCAGCCAGGTGCTGCCGTCGTCGTCGTGGAAGAGCGACGGGTCGAAGCCGTGCGCGTGCACGGGCACCGGGTCCGACCAGGGGCCGGTGACGTCGGGCGCGGTGACCACGTAGTTCTGCGGGTCCCAGTAGCCGCTGGCGAAGCTGGCCACGTCGGTGTAGACGAGGTGGAACCGCCCGTGCGCGTACGACAGGCAGGGCGCCCAGACGCCGCACGAGTCGCCGACGCCGGTGAGGTCGAGCAGGCGGCGCTCGGTGAGGATGCCGCCGAGCGGTCGCCAGTGGACCAGGTCCCGGGAGTGGTGCAGCCGCACCCCCGGGTACCACTCGAACGTCGAGGTGGCCAGGTAGTAGTCCTCCCCCACCCGCAGGATCGACGGGTCGGGGTGGAAGCCCGGCAGCACCGGGTTGTGGATCACACGGGTGGTGGTGGGCGTGGTTACCCCGCTGGTCATGGGGAGGTCTCCTCGTGGGGGGGCGGGTCACTTGCCGAAGCCGGCGGTGAGGCCGCCGAGCAGGTGACGCCGGCCGAACAGGTAGAGGGTGAGCACCGGCAGGGCGGAGAACACCACCAGCGCCATCAGGCCGGGCACGTCGGTGCCGAACTGGTTCTGGAAGTTCCACAGCCCGAGCGGCAGCACCCGCTGCTCGGGGCTCTGGGTGAGCACGAGCGGGAAGAGGAAGCCGTTCCAGGCGCCCAGCCCGCTGAAGATGCCGATGCTGACCAGGCCGGGCCGGGCCAGCGGCACGACGAGCCGGGTGAAGGTCCGCGCCGGGCCCGCCCCGTCGACCGTCATCGCCTCGTACAGCTCGTCGGGGATGTCGCGCAGCGTGCTGGTGAGCACGACGACCGACATGGGCAGGGAGAACGCCACGGTGGGCAGGATGATCGCCAGCAGCGAGTCGTAGAGCTGGAGCCGGGTGATGATCAGGTAGATCGGGACGGCCACGGCCTGGGCGGGGATGGCCAGGCCGAGCAGGAAGAGCGAGAACCCGACCCGCACGGCCCGACTCGTGCCGCGCACGATCGCGTACGCCGCGGGCAGCGCGAGCGCGAGCACCAGCACCATCGTCGCGGCGGTCACCACCGCGCTGTTGAGCAGCAGCCGGGCGAAGCCCTGCCCGAGCACCCGACCGTAGTTGTCGAGAGTCAGTGTCCCGGGCAGGGCCAGCGCGCCGTCGTTGAGGTAGCCGTCGGGGGTGCGCAGGCTGCTGACCAGGATGTAGTAGAGCGGCAGCACCACCACGAGCAGCCAGAGTGTCGCCCCGACCCCGGCCGGCAGGTTCACCGGCCCGCGGGCCCGCGCCCGGCCCGCGGCGGGCGGCTCGTCGGCGGGTACCCCCGTGGTGGCCGGCGTGGGCGTGCCGGGCGTCGGCGGCGGCGCCGGCCGCACGGACTGCGGTTGTCTCACAGGCCCTCCCGGTCGCTGGCCATCCGGTGGTAGCCGGTGGCCCGGACGATCAGCACCGACAGCACGGTGCCGACGGCCACCAGCAGCACCGACAGCGTGCTGGCGTAGCCCATGTCGAAGCCGACGAAGCCCTTGATGTACATGTGCAGCGGCAGCACCCGGGTCTCGGTGCCCGGCCCGCCACCGGTGAGCAGCAGGATCGTCTCGAAGTAGGTGAGCGATCCGACGATCATCAGCACCGAGGAGGCGACGATCGTGTGGCGCAGCAGCGGCAGGGTGATCGACCGGAACTGGCGTACCCGGTCGGCGCCGTCGATGGCCGCGGCCTCGTAGAGGCTCGCCGGGATCTGCCGGACGGCGGCCTGGTAGATCAGCGTGTGGAACGGGACGAACTGCCAGGCGATGACGAGGGCGACCACGTACAGCGCGCGGTCCGGGTCGCCGATCAGGTTGCCGTCGGGTGCGCCCAGCCAGGGCCCCAGCGTCGCCGCGGCGCCGAAGTTGGGGTCCAGCAGGGACAGCCAGGCCAGCGCGATCGCGGCGGTGGAGAGCAGCAGGGGCAGGAAGAAGGCCGCCGAGAGGATCGCCCGGTTGCGCTGCGGCGCCGCCGCCCAGACGCCCAGCAGCAGCGCCAGCGGCGTCTGCACCACCCAGCACAGCGCGGTCAGCAGCAGCGTGGTCCAGATGCCGTGGGTCAGGTCGGCGTCGTCGCGCAGTGCCCGCCAGTTGTCCAGGCCGGTCCACACCGGATCGCCGAGCCCGTTCCAGCGGGTCAGGCTGAGGTAGGCCACGACCAGGATCGGCGCCAGCCCGAAGACGGTGAAGAACAGCCCGGCGGGGACCGCCCAGAGCGCGCCCGGCCGGCCGTGCCGGCGCCGGTCCGCCGAGGCCCGGCCGAGGGCCGGCACGGCCGCGGTCACCGCGCCTTGCCCATCGCGGCGACGAACTCGGCCGGGGTGAGCTGGGAGAGGAAGAGCTTCTGCAGGTTGGTCAGCAGCTCGCTGCCGACCGAGGGCGGCAGCGCCTGGTCCCAGGACTGGGTGAACGAGGACGCGCCGGACACCAGCTGGTAGGTGAAGGTGGTGAACTCGGCGCCCGGGGTGCCGGCCAGCTTGGTCTCCACGCCCTTGACCGCCGGCACCTGCCCGGCGGCGATCAGCCCCTGGACGTACGACTCGGAGGTCAGGGTCCGCTTCAGGAAGTCGACCGCCGTGTCGGCGTGCTTGGAGCTGGCCGACACCGAGTAGTAGTTGCTCGGGTTGCCGACCACCGCCGTCGGGTCGCCGGCGCCGTCGGCGACCGTCGGGAAGGGCAGCCAGCCCAGCTTGCCGTCCTTGACGAAGGCCGGGTTGTTGGTCAGCTGGGTGGAGTACTCCCAGCTGCCCATGAGGAACATGGCCGCCTTGCCGGTGGCGAAGAGCTTGGAGGCGCCGGAGTTGTCGTAGTTGATCGAGGAGAAGTTCCCGCCGAACGCACCCCGCTTCGCCAGCTCCTGGCACATCGTGGCGGCCCGCACCACCGCCGGGTCCGACCAGGCGCCGGCCCCGCCGGCGGCGATCGCGGCGAACTTGTCGGGGCCACCGACCCGGTCCAGCAGGTACTCCAGGTACATCAGTTCGGTCCAGCCCTGCGAGCCGGGCAGCGCGATCGGGGTGACCCCCTTGGCCTTCAGCGCGTCGACCACCGCGAGCAGCTGGTCGTACGTCTTCGGCGGCTGGAGCCCGGCGGCGGCGAAGACGCCCTTGTGGTAATAGAGGATCACCGGCTGGATCCCGTTCATCGGCAGGGCGTACTGCCGGCCGTCGACCTGCCCCACCGACAGCACGCTCGGCAGGAACGCGGCGGACAGGTCGGCCGTCCGGTCGGTCAGGTCGACCACCTGGCCGGCCTTGACGAACTGGGCGAGGTTGCCGCCACCCCAGTTGAAGAAGACGTCCGGCGCCTGCGGCGACCCCATCGCCACCTGGAGCTTCTGCTTGTAGGCGTCGTTGACGTACGTGGTGAACTGGATCTTGTTCTCGGCGCCGGAGTTGTAGGCGTCGATGGCGGGCTTGAGGACCTTCTGGTATTCGGCGTCCTGCAGAGCCCAGAGCTGAAGCTGCTCACCCCCGCCCGGTCCGGAGTTGCCGCACGCGGCGAGCGAGCCCAGCACGCCGGTGCTGAGCAGGGCTGCGGCCGTACCACCCAGGAAATCGCGCCGACGCATGGCCGATCACCGTCCTCTCCACGACCCGGCCGCGCCGACCGGATGCCTCGATAAGTTTCGGGAAAGTTTCGATTTCGAGGCAGACTAGGCAGCGTCGCGAGATCGGGTCAAGGGGTCGCTGTCGATGGATTGGCAGCGAAATCTAACGGATCGGACACGCCGGTGCGCAGTTTTCGAAACTTTCGGGATACGATCGAGGGCAGGGCACATCGATCGCCGAGGAGAGTGGCATGCCGGAGACGCGGGCGACCCTGTCGGAGATCGCGGCCGCCGCCGGCGTGTCCGTGCCCACCGTCTCGAAGGTGCTCAACGGCCGGCCGGACGTCGCGCCCACCACCCGGCAGAAGGTGCAGGACCTGCTCGACCGGCGCGGCTACACGGCCCGGCGGGCCACCTCCTCCGGCGGCGCCGGCCTCATCGACCTGGTCTTCCGCGACCTCGGCAGCCCCTGGGCGATGCAGATCCTCGACGGCGTCGAGGAGCTGGCCTACCGGGCCGGCATGGGCGTCGTGGTCTCCGCCGTGCACGGCCGGCACCGCACCCGCCCCGACCGGCGCTGGATCGAGCAGCTCTCCGCCCGCCGCTGCGACGGGGTGCTGCTGGTACTCTCCGACCTCTCCCCCAGCCAGCAGAGCCAACTCGACGAACTGGGCATCCCGGTGGTCATCATCGACCCGGCCGGGCAGCCCGGCGCGGGCATCCCGTCCGTCGGCGCGACGAACTGGGCCGGTGGCGTCGCCGCAACCGAGCACCTGCTCGCCCTCGGCCACGACCGGATCGCCGTGATCGGCGGCCAGCCCACCGTGCCGTGCAGCCGGGCCCGCGTCGACGGCTACCGGGCCGCGATGAACGCGGCGGGCCGCAAGATCCCCGCCGGGTACGTCCGGCACGGCGACTTCAACGCGCCGTCCGGATACCGGGAGATGAACGCCCTGCTCGACCTCTCCCGCCCGCCCACCGCCGTCTTCGCCTGCGCCGACCAGATGGCCCTCGGCGCCTACGAGGCGCTCTACGAGCGCGGCGCGCGGGTCCCCGACGACGTGAGCATCGTCGGCTTCGACGACCTGGACGCCGCCCGCTGGTCGGCCCCGCCGCTGACCACCGTCCGCCAGCCGCTGACCGAGATGGCCGGGATGGCGACCCGGATGCTGCTCGCGCTGGTCGCCGGCGAGGAACTGGACAGCCACCGCATCGAGCTGGCCACCCCGCTGATCGTCCGGCAGAGCACCCGCCGGCCGGCCTGAGCGGAGCCCCACCCTCCCGGGTCCGTGGGCCCGGCGCCGCCGCGGCTGCTCCCGGCCGTGCCCGCGAAATTGCCGGGACGGATCGGCGCGCGGATTGAACGACCGGCGCCCCGGCACCGTACGACCGGGTGAAGGGAGCTGCTCATGAAGCGCATCACCCCGTTGCTGACCCTGCTGACCGGGGCCGGGACGGCCGCCGTGCTGTTCGCGATGAGCGCCCAGGCGGCGCCGCGTACGGTCCAGCCGACGGCCGCCGTCACCCCCTCGGCCAGCGCCACGGCGCCACCCGACGCGCCCTCGTCACCACCGGTCGACCCGACCGGGCAACCGCCCGCGCAGCCGTCCGAGCAGCGCGGCCGCCCCGGCGCTCCCACCACCGCCCCGGCCGCCCCGGCCGCGCCGGTCACCGGGAACTGGACCGGCCGGCTCGACAGCGGCGCCACCATCGCCGTCACCGCCACCAAGGGCACGGCCGTGGCCTACGTCTGCGACGGCCGCCGCCTGGAGATCTGGCTGCGGGGCACCGCCGCGGACGGCCGGCTGAAGCTGACCGGCAAGAAGGGCGCCACCCTCACCGCCACGATCGGCGACGGCGACGTCACCGGCGAACTGGTCGTCGGCGACCAGCGGTGGAGGTTCACCGCCAAGGCCGCCGCCACGCCCGCGCCCGTGCTCTACCGGGCCACCGCGCAGACGCGCCGGGCCGGCGTCGACGGCGGCTGGATCATGCTGCCGGACGGCTCCCAGATCGGCGTGCTCACCCGCGACGGCTCCCCGGCGCCGGCCCCGCCGCTCGACCCGGCGTTCGGCACGACGATCGTCGACGGCAGCACCGTCGCCGCCGAGCCGGTGGCCGCCGAACCGGGTACGGCGGAGTGAGGCTCGGTCCCCGGCACGGCGTCGACGCGGACTCCGTCGACGACACCACGCCGGTCGTGCACGTCCGGTTCGACCCGGCTCCCGCGCCGGACCGGCCCGCCACGTTCGGCGCGCCCCGGGCGTCGCTGCTCGTTCCGTTGCTCGTCGGCGCGGCCGTCGCGGTGGCCACGGGCGTCTACGGTCGGCTCCACACCCCGACCGGCATCGCCGTCAACCTGGCCGGCTTCTCCGGCCCGCAGGCGGTGAAGGTGTGGCTGGGCAGCGGCGCGGCGTTCTTCGCCGTCCTCCAGTTGCTCTCCGCGCTGGCCATGTGGGGCCGGCTGGGCGGCTTCTCCCCGTCCTGGGCGGGCACCGCGCACCGCTGGTCGGGCCGGATCGCGTTCCTGCTGACCGTGCCGGTGGCGGTGCACTGTCTCTACGCGCTCGGCTTCGCCGACCACGACCCGCGCACCCTGCTGCACTCGCTGCTCGGCTGCCTGTTCTTCGGCGCCTTCACCACCAAGATGCTCGCCCTGCCCCGGCCGGGCCTGGCCGGCTGGGTGCTGCCGGTGATCGGCGGGGTGGTCTTCACCGTCCTGATGGGCATCTGGCTGACCTCGTCGCTGTGGTACTTCACCACGGTCGGCGTCGGCATCTGAGGTACGAGAGGAAGGCGAGGACATGGTCGACGACCGCGATCCCGGCTGCCCGTCCCGGCGGGCGATGCTGGCCGGTGCCGGCGCGGCGGGCCTCACCGCCCTGCTGACCGGCTGCCAGACGTACGGCGAGGCCGGGGCCCCGGCCCCCCAGGCGACCGGCGCGGCGGGCGGAGCGGCGAAGCCGCTGGCCACGGTGGCGGACATCCCCGTCGGCGGCGGGCGGATCTTCGCCGCCCAGGGGGTGGTGGTCACCCAGCCCGCCGAGGGCACCATCAAGGCGTTCTCGGCGAAGTGCACCCACCAGGGCTGCACCGTCACCGCCGTCCGCGACCGCACCATCGTCTGCGCGTGCCACAACAGCGTCTTCGACATCGCCGACGGCTCGGTGCGCGGCGGACCGGCCGGTCAGCCGCTGCCGGAGGCGGCCGTCTCGGTCGAGGGGAACAGCATCCGGCTGGCCTGACCGGGGCCGCGCGCTCGGGTGCCGGGGGTGACCGCCCGCGGCCGGTGCCGGGCCAGCACCGCGTGGCGAACGGGATCACGTCGTCCCACCGCCCGCACGGTAGGGCCCGGCGGGCCCGTCCGGGCGGCCGGCCCGGCTGGCGACGCACGGACGGTCCGGGGACCGCCGCGACCGGAGGGGACGGTAGAGTGGACCACCGCAGCCGACGCCCCGCCAGGCGTCGCGAGCGAGCGTCAAGCAGCGGCGCTGGTCCCCGGTCTGCCCCGTGGAGCCGCACCCGCGGCCGACGGGAATGGGCCGTTCCCATCATGCGCTGCCCCGGCTCCGCCGGAACGATTGCGCCGGTTCGCAAGGACGTCAGACGCCATGCCGCAGTCCCCCCTCGACCTGACCGAGGCCTTCATCCAGCTGGGCACGATCCGCCACGACGAGACCGGCCTGGACGCCATCCTGACCCGGATCGCCCAGGTCGCCCGGGACGGCATCCCGGGGGCCGCCGAGGTGTCGGTGACGCTGGTGCACGGCACCGAGGCCACCACCGCCGCCTACACCGGCGACCTGGCGCTGCGCCTCGACGAGTGGCAGTACGAGCAGGGTCGGGGCCCGTGCCTCGACGCGGCGACGACCGGCACCGTGATGATCGTGGCAGACATGGCGACGGAGAGCCGGTGGCCGGAGTGGGCGCGGCGGGCGCGCGAGGCCGGCGCGGGCAGCTCGATGTCGATCGGCCTGCCCATCCAGGAGGCGGTGGTCGGGGCGTTGAACGTCTACGGCACCCGGCCGGGCGCGTTCGACGAGGTGGCCGAGGCCGCGCAGACCTTCGCCGACCACGCCGCCGTCGCCCTGGCCAACGCCCACCTCTACGACAGCACCGCGAACCTCGCCCAGCAGATGCAGTCGGCGATGCACAGCCGCGCGGTCATCGAGCAGGCCAAGGGCATCATCATGGGGCAGCGGCGGTGCTCGGCGGACGAGGCGTTCGCGATCCTGGCCAAGGTGTCGCAGAACTCCAACCGCAAGGTGCGGGACGTGGCCGAGGCGCTGGTGCGTCAGGTCACCGCGGGTGGCGCGGCGCCCCGGCAGTCGACCCGCCCGGAGGGCTGAGTCACCGCTCAGCCGGGCGTCCCCTCGGCCCGCGCCACGAGCGCCGCGGCGACGTCGCGTACCTTGCGGTTGGTGTCCTGGGACAGCTTTGACAGGATCGCGAACGCCTCGTCGGCCGAGCACCGCCGTTCGCCCATGATGATGCCCTTGGCCTGCTCGATGACCGCCCGGCTCTCCATCGCCGCGCGCATCTGCTCGGCCAGCGTCGCGGCGTTCTCGTACAGGTGGGCGTTGGCCACGGCCACGGCGGCGTACGCGGCGAAGGTCTTCGCCAGCTCCTGCGCGTCCCGGTCGAAGGCGCGCGTCGCCAGCCCGTAGACGTTGAGGGTGCCCACCACCGCCTCCTGGATGGGCAGCCCGATCGACAGGGAGCTGCCGACGCCGGCATCCCGGGCCCGGCCGGCCCAGACCGGCCACCGGTCCTCGTCGGCGGTGTCCGGCACGGAGATCGCGTCGCCGCTGACCGAGGCGTCCAGGCACGGGCCCCGGCCCTGCTCGTACTGGAACTCGTCGAGTTCGAGGGCGAGTTCGCCCGTGGTGGCCACACTCTGCGCGGTGGCGTCCCGCAACAGCGTCACGGAGACCTCGGCGGCGCCGGGGATGCTGCGCCGGGCCAGCCCGGCGACGGAGCGCAGCACCTCGTCGACGCCGGCCTCGTCGAGCCGGATCCGACCGAGCTCGGCCAGGGCGTCCTGCGGGGACAGCGGAGTCTGTGCCATGGAACGGGCCCTTCACGACGGGGCGTACCCCACGGGTGCGGCGGGCGTGTGCCGCGTCGGTCTTCGGTCGGACCGTCCCCGGACCGCGCGCGGCGGCCGCGTGCCCGGGGCCGCGGTGGCGGCCTCGCACCGGGGCGGCGTGGCACCTCGCACCCTACCCGCCGCGCCGAGGTCGCGTCGCCCGAGCCGGAGGCACCGGGAGGCGGTCGCCACCGTGACGTGTGGAAATCGGCCGACAGGGGTAGCGTCGGGCCCGGGTCGAGACACGCGCCCAGGACCGGCACCGCACCGCGGTGCCGTGAAGTCCGATCAATCCCGCAAGGGGGCGCGATGTCCACGGAACTGCCGTACGGTCCGAGCCGGCGCGCGGGCGGCGACGTCCCCGCGCCGGACGCGCCGGTGATGTCACTCGACTGGGAGCACGAGGGACCGCTGAGGGTGGTCTCGGTCCACGGTGAGGTGGACATGAGCAACGCGCACCTGCTCGTCGACCTCGTGGCGGAGCTCGCCCGCCGCCCCGCCCCCCGGGTCGTCCTGGACCTCTCCGGGGTCCGCTTCGTCGACCTGCACGCGGTACGCGCCCTCGTCGAGGCGGACCGCCTGCTGCGCGAGGCGGCGGGCGGCCTGGCGCTGCGACGACCGTCCCGCTGCGTCTCCCGCCTGCTGCACCTCACCGCGACGGCACACCTGTTCGGAGTGGACGAAGGTCCGGTCCCGGGCGACGCGCCGTCGGCCGGGCCGGCCGCCACCGGCGACCACGGCCCGCCGAGGCGAGCCATCGGCGCCCTGTCGACGCCCCACCCTGGGATGGGCGCCGGTCGACCGCCCCTGCCCCGCGGCCGGGAGGTGCCGGCCTGACCAGCGGCACAGAAACCTGAGCGCCGCGCCGCGCGCTCTCTGTCACCGCACCGGCGCTTTCGGTAGAGTCCCCGGTGCCGGCCCTCGGGGGCGGCTGAGGTCGGGGGTGCGGCGATGGGCGTGCGGAGCGGGCCGTTGGGGCCTCTCGCGCTGCGCCTCGGGCTCGTGCTCGGCGCCGCCGCCTGCGCCTGGATCGGTTACGAGGCGGGCGAGGCCCAGTCGGCGCGCGCCGCCGATGCGCTACCCGTCGTCACGGTGGATACGGTCGTCGGAGGCGTGACCGACCTGCTCCAGTCCACCCTCTCCCCGGTGGCGATCCTGCCCTCGGTCGGGGCCGACACCCCGGATCCCCCGCGCCCGCCCGGGTCCGTCGACGTGGGCGGCGGCACGGGCGGCACGACGCCGTCCCGGGCCGGGTCGTCCCCGACAACTGACACCCGCGAGGCGACGCCGGCACCGAAACGCCGGACGACCCCGCCCGCCGGCCGACCGACCCGAACCGTCCCGCCCCGCCTGGAGACGCCGGAGACCGTGGCCGCGCGCGCGAGCCGGCCGCCGCGGGACCGGGTGGCGACACCGCCGGCCAACGCCGTCGACCGGGTGGCCACCCCCGTCGTGGGCGCTCTGCCCGCCGTACTCGACCCGGTGGCCGGCCCCGTCCTCGGCGCCCTGCCCCCCGTGCTCGACCCGGTCGCCGGTCCCGTCCTCGGCGCCCTGCCCCCGGTGGTCGACCCGGTCGCCGGTCCCATCGTCGGCGCTCTGACCCCCGTGGTCGACCCGCTGCTGCGCAGCCTCCACCCGGTCCTCAGGCCGCTGGAGCCGGTGCTCCAGTCGCTGGAGCCCGCGCTCCAACCGCTGGAGCCCGTGCTTCGGCCGCTGGAGCCGGTGCTGGGGGCGCTGCGTCCGGCCGAGGCCGCCCCGCCCGCCGAGCGGGCACCCGGGACGGGTGGCACGGCCGAGCAGGCACCCGGGGTGACCGGCGCGGCCGGGCTACCATCCGCCGCGGCCGCCCCGCCGACACCATCCGCCGCGATGCCGCCCACCGGGCAACCCTGGACCGGCGCGGCCCTGGCCGGCCCGGCACAGACGAGCGCGGTCGCGTGGTCGCCGGCGGGAGCCGGCGCCGATCCGGTCCGCCACCCGCTCCGACCCGACGTCATCCCGCACCGCGGTGGGCCCGCCACCGACACCGGCGGCGTGGCGTCGGCCGGCGGTGTCCACCAGCCCGCCGGCGACGCCTCGACGGTCACCTGGACGCCGCCCGCCACCGGGCTGCGGCTCTGCCGGCCGGACGCTCCCAGTCCGCTGCCGTCCCGCTGTCCCCGGCCGGGGAGCAGACCCGCCTGACGGCGGTCCGCCGACGCGACGTGGGGGTCCACCTCGTCGTGGCGGCGCCGCCGTCGCGTCGGATCGGGTCCGACCCCGACGGCCGTCGCCACCGGAGTTCCCGCCTCGCCCTCGGCCGCGCGTCCCTGTCGCCCACCGCTCCGGCGTCCGCCGGACTGACGGCCCTGCGCGGGCCCCGCTTCGTCGACCACACCGGCGCCTGGTGTCACCGGGCCACCGGCCGGTCGACCACGCCTGCCGTACCCGATCATGATCTTGATCAGGAGTCACACCATGAGCTACCCCATGCCCGTCGCCCGCGCCCGCTGGTGCGACGTCGGCCGGATCGTCGACCTTGTCACCGCGAGCCTCGCCCCCACCGTGGTCGGTGCCTGGCTGGTTCCCGACGAGCAGCGCAGGCCGCTCGTGCTGGCCGAGGTGGCCCGGATCTGGACCGAACACGCGCTGCTGGTCGGCGACGTGTTCCTGCTGCCCGCCGGCACGGCCGCCACCGTCTGGTTCCACCGCTACCGCCCCATCCCGTCGCCCGCCCGTTACGAGGAACGGCTCGCGCTGGCCTGCGGCGAGGACCACGAACGCTTCCTCCTCCTCGAACAGGCCCTGGCCGCGCACCGCCCCACCGAGGCGCACCACCACCTGGCGATCCTGGCGGTGCCGTCCGGCCCGGACCGTGCCGCGCGGGCCGACGCCGTCCTCGCCGGCAGCCAGCGGTGGATGGACACGCTCGGCCTGCCGACGTACGCGGAGACCTTCAGCGACGGCCACCGCGCCCTGCACGGTCGGCACGGGTACCTGGAGCGCGACAGCTTCCCCCTGCTGAACGGGATGCTGGTGCACCCGATGTGGCGTCCGGCGCCGCGGCCGGGGCGACGGGCCGCCAACGTCGCCCACTGGCCGACCGGGCGACCACCCCGACCCGAGCAGAACCGGGCGCGGGAGTGGGTCCCGAGGTGACCGGGCGCCACCGCACCGTCCCGGGCGCATCGATGAACCGGGGCGGCCCCGAGGCCGCCCCGGCCCCCCGTCGTCGTTCGGCGGACCCGCGGTGACCCTCGTCCAGGGGCGTTCATTGAGCCGGCGATGTCGCTCCGCGAGCGCCGTCGCGACATAGGCCCCACTGTCGTGACCTGGGCGCCCCGGCGACCACGGCGTTGGGCGGACCGGGCACCCGGCGCTGCCCGACCGCCCGTCCACCATGGCCCGCAACGAGTCCGGCGCGGGCTGGTGCCACACCTGAGCTCGGCCGCGCCTTCCAGCGGGCCCGGTGACGGTCAGTCGCGTACGCCGCCCGAGGCGAGCAGCCGAGCGATGGGCAGGGTCGCCGCGCCCAACGCCACCGCGTCCACCCCCAGCCGGCCGAGCTGGATCGACGCCTGCTCGTACGGCTGGCGCAGCGCCTGCCGGCCGGTGGCCGCCCGGATGGCCGGCAGCAGGTCGCCGAGGGCCATGGCGGCCCAGCCGCCGAGCACCACCCGCTCCGGATTGAACAGGTTGATCAGGTTGGCCACCCCGGCGCCGAGGTAGCCGGCGGTCTCGTCGAGCACCCGCCGGGCGGTGGCCGAGGTGGCCGCCGCGTCGACCAGCGCGGCGAGCTGGGACTCCTCGTCGTCGCCGGGCACCGGCCGGCCCCGGCGGGCCTCCCGGTAGCGGTCGATGATCGCCTCAGCCCCGACGTACGCCTCCAGGCAGCCCCGGGCGCCGCAGCGACAGGCCCGGCCGCCGTACATGAGGGTGGTGTGCCCCCACTCGCCGGCGCTGCTGGACGCCCCCCGGTAGGTGATCCCGTTGGTCACCACGGCCGCGCCGACGCCGGAGCCGACCAGCGCGAACACGGCGTGCCGGGCGCCCCGGCCGGCGCCGAACCACATCTCCGCCTGGCCGAGGGTCTTGGCCCCGTTGTCGAGGTGCAGCGGCAGGTCGGTCCCGTCGGCGATCAGCCGTTGCAGCGGAACGCGGTCCCAACCGAGGGCCTGGGCGTGCACCACCGCCTGGGCGCCCTGCTCGACCACCCCGGAGACGCCGATGCCGACGCCGAGCACGTCGGCCGCCGCGACGCCCGCGCGGGCGGTCACCGCGTCGATGCCGGCCAGCACGTGGCCGGCCACCTCGGCGGGCTCGGTGCGGGCCGGGTCCAGCGGGTACTCGCCGCTGGCCAGCAGCGTCATCGCCAGGTCGAACAGCTCGACCCGGACCCGGGTCTCCCCCACGTCGACGCCGATCACGGCGGCGAACCCCGGCGCGACCCGGAGCATCATGCTCGGCCGCCCCCCGTCGGACGAGGCCGCGCCCGCCTCCACCACCAGCCCCTCGTCGATCAGGTCACCGACGACGTTGCTCACCGCGGGCTGGCTCAGCCCGCTGCTGCGCACCAGGTCCTGCCGGGTCAGCGGGCCGTCGAGGAAGACCTTCGTCAGCAGGGTGGACCGGTTGCGCAGCCGGAGCCCCCGGTTCGTCGCTCGCACCAGCTCCACTTGCCACCTCGCATCCTCCTCGGCCGCCCGGGCGACTGTACGTCCCCATGCTTGGCGGCCCTTCGGACAACCACTTCAATGACGACATTAATTAGGCGTGATGTAACCCGTCGGGATCGACGGTCTCCGTTCGCTCCCCGCCCCACCGCCCGGGTCACCCCGAGGGGACGGTCGATGACCTGGAGCGGACCGCGTACCTGGAGGGACACCTGGCGGCCTGCGCGGCGGTGCGCGAGCGTGGCGTGCCGCTGGACGGCTACTTCGTCTGGTCCCTGCTGGACAACTTCGAGTGGGCCTACGGCTACGACAAGCGCTTCGGCCTGGTGCACGTCGACTACGCCACCCAGCGGCGCACGGTCAAGGCCAGCGGGCTGCGCTACGCCGAGCTGATCCGCGCCCACCAGCGGCTGGCCGGATCGACCGAGGCGGTCCCGGTCAGCGGCTGACCGGCCCCGGCCGCCCGCCGGGTCACCCGGCGGGCGGCCGGGCCGTCAGCGCAGCCCGGCGGCGATGGCGTCGACGAGCAGCGCGCCCAGGATCCGCGTCAGGGTGGCCCGCGCCGCCTCGACGTCCAGGCCCATCGCGTCGCGCAGCATCGACCAGGTCGACCAGGTGCTCGCCACGGTCAGCGCGTCGAGCAGCTGCTCACGTCCCGGCCCGGCGTGCGCCAGCTCCGGGCCGAAGACGGTCTCGATCTCGCCGCGTACCCGGGCGATGTTGCCCTCGCGGTTGCGGCGCAGCTGCGGCGAGAAGGGCTCGCGCAGCGCGGAGGCGCGGGCCGAGGGCGCCAGCACCTCCAGCATCCGGGCGCGCTGGACGCTGAACTCCCCGACCCGCCGGGTGAGCGGCAAGTCCGGCGAAATCGGTCGGACCATCGACTCCTGCCGCTCGCTGACCCGCCGGCCGGTCGCGGCGAACAGGGTCTCCATGTCCTTGAAGTTGGTCCACAAGGTACGCAGCGACACCCCCGCGCGTTCGGCGATGCGCTCCCCGGTGGGCCGCAGGTCCCCCTCGTCGATCAGCGCGAGGTGCGCGTCGACGATGGCGGTGCGGGTACGCTCGGCGCGCGCCGAGCGCCCGTCCACCCGTGCCGGCCCGTCGGCGTCCACGTCGATCATGTGATGGTCCCCTGTCGTCGGCGGCTACCGAGAAATCTGCACCGGCAGTGTATCGACATAGGGCAAGCGGGGTTCGGAGGGCTTCCGCTCCGCCGATCCGCGACCAGTTGGCTCGACAATGCGCACCCTACGTGCGACCTGTTGGCCACCGTGACCGGCGCGTGGTCGGCCAGGCCCGGCTGGCCGCGTTGGCCAACAACGAGACCGGGCCGCCACCCGTCGGGTGGCGGCCCGGGACCGAGCGCCGCAGCGCGGTGGCCGGCGGCGGTCGCGGATCAGCTCGTCGGGATCGCCTCCGCCGGCGGCGCGGCCGGCGCACCGGTCAGCTCGGTGACGGCGCCGTCACCGTCGTCGGTGGTGTAGGTCGGGCCGAAGTACGCCTGGACGCCGTTCTGCACCTTGTTCATCCGCACGCCGCTGTAGCCGGCGTGGACGTCCTTGCTGTAGCGGAACGGGGTCAGGCCCGGCCCGGTGAAGCCGCCCTTGCGCACCGCCTCGACCAGCTTCTCGCGGGTCAGGTCCTTGCCGGCCGCGAGCAGCGCCTGCACGAAGGTGTACGCCATCGAGTAGCCGTAGACGGCGTTGCCGTCGATCGGGTTGGCAGCGTTGTACTGCTGGTGGATCTTGGTGTACTCCTTGATCCACGGGTCGCTCGGGTCGTTCGCCATCGGCAGGTAGTTGTCGGCGATCATCCCCTCAAGGATCACCTTCTTGTCGCCGAGCTGGCCGGAGAGCGTGGTGTAGTCGGCGCCGACATTGGACACCACCCACTGCGCCCGGAACCCCTGCCCGGCGGCCTGGCCCATGGCCAGCGCGGTGAAGCCCGGGATGCTCGCCGAGATCACCACCTGGCAGCCGGCGGCCTTCAGCGCGCCGATCGCCGGGCCGACCTGCGGGTTGGTGGGGGTGTAGGTCTGCTTGGCGACCACCGGCCCGAGGATCTTCTCCACCCCGGCGAGGGAGTCGCGGCCGAAGTCGTCGTTCTGCCCGAAGTGGCACACCTTCTGGCCGGGGAACTGCTGCTTGACGAAGGTGGCGAGGATCTTGCCCTCGACGGTGTAGTCGGGCTGCCAGCCGAAGGTGGTCGGGTACTTCTCGGGCTGGTTCCAGTTGCGGCTGCCGGAGGAGACGAAGAGGTCGGGCACCTTCTGCGTCTTGACGAACTCCAGCACGTTGGTGTGGGTGGGGGTGCCGAGGCCGCCGAGGAGCGCGAAGACCTTGTCGTCGAGGACGAGCTTGCGGACGACGTTGTCGGTGTTCGCCGGGTTGTAGCCGTCGTCCATCACCTTGTAGACGATCTTCCGGCCGTTGACGCCGCCCTTGCTGTTGACGTGCTCGAAGTACGCCTTGGTGGCGGCGGAGATCTTCGAGTAGCCGGCCGCGGCGGGGCCGGTGAGTGGCTGGTGGGTGCCGATCACGACCTCGGTGTCGGTGACGCCCGGGACGTTCTCGGCCGCCTGCTGCTCGTCGTTGGCGCAGGCCGACGCGCCGACCAACAGCGCGAGGCCGGCTGTGGCCGCGAGTACGCGGCGTGTGGTGGGATGCATGGTTCTCCATTCCAGTGCAGGTGCGAAACGGGGTGGGGTGGAACCGGGAGAGTCAGGGGTGCGGGGTCCGGCGGCCCGGCCGGAGGCGTGCGGTGAGCCTGCGGGCGGCGCCCTGGAGGCCGCCCGGGGCCGCGAGCATGACGACGATGAGGATCAGACCGAACACGGCGAGGGCCAGGTTGCCCTCCAGTCGCTGGGCGAGGCCCGCGGGCAGGGTGAAGGTGTCGGTGACGAGGCTCGGCAGGTCCTGCAGGGCCACCAGCAGGACCGCTCCCCAGACCGCCCCGGCGAGGCTGCCCAGCCCACCGATCACGATGGCCATCAGCAGGAACAGCGACAGGTCGAGGGCGAACTTGCCGGGGGCCACGGTGGCGGTCAACATCGCGTACACGCCACCGCCCAGGCCGGCGCAGGCGGCGCTCACCACGAAGGCGAGCACCTGGTTGCGGGCGACGTGGATGCCGGCGAGCCGGGCGGCCACCTCGTCGTCGCGGACGGCGCGCAGGGACCGGCCGAACCGGCTGCGCACCAGGTTCGCCATGAGCAGCATGGTCAGCAGCGCGGCGAGCAGCGCGACCCAGGCCAGCCACCGTTCCGGCTGGAAGTACGACCCCAGGAACGCCGGCGGCGTCTCCGCCGGGAAGCGCAGCCCCTGCTCGCCGTTGAAGACGCCGGTGAAGATCGTGGCGATCGCCGGGACCAGGGTGGCGACGGTCAGGGTCACGCCGGCCAGGTACGGCCCGCGCAGCCGGGCGGCGGCCAGCCCGATGACCAGCCCGGCCGCCGCGGTCACCGCGACGGCGGCCAGCAGGGACAGCGGCAGGATCCACCGGCCCTGCACCGCGCGCGCCTCGAAGGCCCGCTGGACCAGCGCGACGGTGTACGCGCCGGTCGCCATCAGCGCCCCGTGCCCGAGCGAGAGCTGGCCGTTGAGCCCGACCAGGACGGTGTAGCCGGCGGTGACGCAGAGGAACGCGCAGACCCGGGCGACCTGGAGGTTCTGGTACGGCGGCAACTGGTTGGTCAGCAGCACGACCAGGGTGCCGGCGAGCACGGCCGGGACCAGGTGGCGCAGCAGCGTGGAGCCGCCCGCCGGGGCGGCGTCCGGCGCGCCGGGCAGCAGCCGGCGCAGCGGTGACGGCCGGCCGGGTGGCGGTTCGGCCGTGGACACGTCGGGCTGGGTGGTGGTCACACGTGCCTCGCTCTCGCGCTGGAGAAGAGCCCGCCGGGGCGGACCAGCAGGACCGCCAGCAGCAGGACGAGGACGGCCAGCGGCGTGGTGTCCGGGCCGAGGTAGCCGGTGACGTAGGACAGGATCAGGCCGACCAGCAGGCCGCCGACCACCGCCCCGGCGGGGCTGTCCAGGCCGCCGACGACGGCGGCGGTGAACGCGACGACGAAGACCAGGTCCATCGCGTGCGGGTGCAGCCCCAGCCCGGTGGGGATGACCAGCATGCCGGCGAGGGCGCCGACCGCGGCGGCCAGCGCCCAGCCGACCGTGAGCATCCGGTTGACGTTCACCCCGAGCAGCCGGGACACCTCGGGAGCGAAGGCGGAGGCCCGCATCCGCAGGCCGATCGGCGTACGGGTGAACAGCAGCGCGAGCAGCACCACGACCACCAGGACGGCGCCGAGGACCCACAGGTCGTACGGGGACAGTGCGGCGATCCCGCCGATCGACAGGGCGTCGGTGTCGAACGGCGCGGCCGCCGGCCGGTACTCGTTGCCGAAGACCATGCCGAGCACCGCCTGGATCAGCAGCACCAGGCCGAGGGCGACGATGACGTCGTTGAGCGGGTTGGCGTGACCGACGAAGCGCATCAGCACCCGCTCGACGAGCGCACCCATCGCCAGCCCGGCGAGGACGGCCGCGCCCAGGCCCAGCCAGTACGAACCGGTGGCGGAGGCGACGGCGTAGCCGACGTAGGCCGTCGCCACCGCCATCGCGCCCTGCGCGAAGTTGACCAGACGGGCCGCCCGCCAGATGAGCACCAGGGCGAGGGCGAACGCCGCGTAGACGGCGCCGGTGGACAGTCCGTCGAAGGTGAGGAACAAGAACCGGTCCAAGAACGGATCCTTCCTACGGGTGGGGTGGTCAGAACCCGAGGTACGCGTGACGTAGCGTCTCGTCGTCGCGAAGCTGCGCCGCCGGGGTGGCCATGACGACGCGGCCCAGGGACATGACGACGCCCTGGTCGGCGACGGAGAGGGCACTGCGCACGTTCTGCTCAACGAGCAGGACGGTCAACCCGGTGTCGTCGCAGAGCCGGCGCAGCAGCGCCATGATCTGCGCGGTGACCCGGGGTGCGAGGCCGAGCGACGGCTCGTCGAGCAGCAGCAGCCGGGGCCGGGCGATCAGCGCCCGACCGAGGGCGAGCATCTGCCGCTCCCCGCCGGAGAGCTGGTGCCCGGCGTGCCGTCGCCGCCGGGCCAGCGGCTCGAACAGCTCGTACACCTCGTCCTGGGCGCGCCGGGCGTCGGCGCGGTCGCGGCGCCACAGCCCGCCGAGGCGCAGGTTCTCCTCGACGGTCAGCTCGGCGACGATGCCGCGGCCCTCGGGCACGTGCGCCAGGCCGCGGTGCACCAGCGCCTCGACGCGGACGCCGCGCAGGTCCGCGCCGTCGAACCGGACCTGGCCGGTGGTGGGACGCAGCAGGCCGGACAGGGTACGCAGCAGGGTGGTCTTGCCGGCGCCGTTGGCGCCCAGGACGGCGGCGATGGTCCCGGTCGGCACCTCGAAGGTGACATCGCGCAGCACCGGCACCGGGCCGTAGCCGGAGCTGAGCCCGTCGACCGCCAGGATGGCGCTCACGGCGCGACCACCGGACCGGCGGCGGTGCCGGTGGCGCCGGCCGGGACGTCGGCGCCGAGGTACGCCTCGGTCACCAGCGGGTCGTCGCGGACCTGCTCCGGGGTGCCGGCGGCGATGACCTTGCCGAAGTCCAGCACCACGATCTCGTGGCAGACGGACATGACCAGGTCCATGTGGTGCTCGACGAGCATGATCGAGCAGGCGGCGTCGGCCCGGCCGGGCAGCCCGGTGATCAGCTCGGCCAGCTCGCCGATGTCCTCGGCGCCGAGCCCGCCGGCCGGCTCGTCGAGCAGCAGCAGGCGGGGTCGGGCGATCAGGGCGCGGGCGAGGGCGACCCGCTTGCGCACCGCGTACGGCAGGGTGCCGGGCGCGGCGGCGGCGTGCCGCCCGACGCCCAGCTCGGTGAGCAGGTCGAGGGCCTGTTCGCGCAGCCGCCGTTCGTCACGGTCGCTGCGGGGCAGGCCGAACAGGGCGGTGGTGAAGCCGGCCCGGGCGGCGTGGCTGGCGCCGGCCATGACGTTCTCGACGACGGTGAGGCCGGGGAAGAGTCCGACGCCCTGCAACGTGCGGGCGATGCCCAGGCGGGTGAGGCGGTGCGGACGCGGCCGGAACGGCCGGCCGTCGAGGGTCAGCGAGCCGCTGGTCGGCGGGACGAAGCCGCAGACCACGTTGAACAGGGTGGTCTTCCCGGCGCCGTTCGGGCCGATGACGCCGACGATCCGGCCGGGCGGCACCCGCAGGGAGACGCCGTCCAGCGCGACCAGTCCGCCGAACCGGACGCCGACCTCGCGCAGGACCAGGTCGGTGCCGTCGGCGGGAGTGTCGGTGGGTGGTGGGCTCATCTTCACCTTCTACGGGACGCGGCGACGGGGGAAAACGCGGTGCGACTCGGGCGAAGCATCAGGGGGTGGTTATTACACCGGGAGTGTACTTTTCGAGCGGAGACCGTCAATGACTTGTTACGACGCTGTGATGTGGACGGGTCTTACCAGGACAATGAGGGCGACCCGGGCCGCCATCGACCGGATTCGTGAGAGCTATTGCACTTCCTGTGCAGGCGTTTCCAGCAGGTCTTTCTTCAACTCGCGCTTGAGCAGCTTGCCGGTCGGGCCCTTCGGCAGTTCGGCCACGATGCGGACCTGCCGCGGGTACTTGTACGCGGCGAGCCGCTCCCGGCAGTACGCCACCAGGTCGTCGGGCGTCACCTCCGCGTCCGGCGTGACGCTGAGCACCGCCACCACCTCCTCCCCCAGCTTGGCGTCGGGGCGGCCGAGCACCGCCGCCTCGACGACCGCCGGGTGGGCGTACAGGACCTCCTCGACCTCCCGGGGGTAGACGTTGTAGCCACCCCGGATGATCATGTCCTTCTTGCGGTCGACGATGAACAGGTAGCCGTCTGAGTCGGCGTACGCCAGGTCTCCGGTGTGGAACCAGCCGCCACGGAACGCCTCGGCGGTCGCCTCGGGATTCTTGTAGTAGCCCTTCATCACGTTGTGGCCGCGGACGACGATCTCGCCGACGTGCTCGGGCCCGGGCGGTAGCGGCCGGTCCGCGTCGTCGACGATGCGCGTCTCCACGCCCCAGATCGGCTTGCCGATGGAGAGCACCTTGCGCTGCTCGGCGCTGATGTTGAACGTCGTCGTGCTGGCCGTCTCCGACAGCCCGTACCCCTCCAGGATCACCACGCCCGGGAACCGCTCCTCGAAGGACCGGATCACCTCGCCGGGGATCGCCGCCCCACCGGAGACGCCGACCCGCAGCGAGGAGAGGTCCCGACCGGTGAGGTCGGCCTGCAACAGGGCGAAGTACATGGTGGGTACGCCGGAGAAGATCGTGCACCGGTGCCGCTCGATGGCGTCGACCACCGGCCCCACCTCGAAGCGCGGCACGAGCACGATGGTGCCGCCGTAGCGCACCGCCACGTTGAGCACGCTGGAGAGGCCGAAGACGTGGAACAGCGGCAGGACGGCCAGGCCGATGTCGTCGTCGCGGAAGCCGAACAGCTCGCCGCCCACGGTGCAGTTCATGTAGAGCTGGAAGTGGGTCAGCTCGGCGCCCTTGGGCCGACCGGTGGTGCCGCTGGTGTAGAGCAGCACGGCCGTGTCGTCGGCGGCCGTCGGCGCGATCTCGCCGGTGTCCTCGGCCGCGTACAGCTCGTCGAAGTGCCGGGTGCCGTCGGGCCGCCGGTCGCTGCCCGGCAGGTTGACCACGTACGTCGTCACGCCGTCGACCTCGGCGGCCCCCTTGGCCGCCTCCTGCGCGAACAGCTCGAAGGTGATGAGGACCTTGGTGTCGGAGTCCGCCAGGTGGTACGCGACCTCACCGGCGCGCAGCAGCGGGTTGAGCGGCACCATGACCAGGCCCGCCTTGAGGACGGCGAAGTAGGCGAAGAGGAACTGCGGCACGTTCGGCAGCTGCACCGCCACCTTGTCGCCCCGGCGCAGGCCCAGCCCGAGCAGGCCGGCGGCGACCCGCCCGGAGATCTCGTCCACCTGGCGATAGCTGAAGGTCAGGTGGTCGAGGTGGCAGAGCGGCTTGTCGGGATGCGCCCGGCGGGGCTCCCGGAGGATGGTCGCGAGGTTGAAGCTCATCGGTGCTCCTCCTGTACGGCGAGTCGCGGGACATCGAGCAACGTGACAGCCGGTCTACGCCCTCCGCCCTCGGGCGTCAAGGCATGACGAGGCCGCCGTCGACCGGCACGGTCACCCCGGTCACGTACGACGAGGCGTCGCTGGCCAGCCAGATCAGCGTGGCGGCGAGCTCCTCGTGCTCGCCGAGCCGCCCGGCCGGGGCGAGCGCCTTGACCATCTCGAAGGTGCCCGGCTCGAGCTGGTCGCTCATCTCCGAGGCGAAGAAGCCGGGGGCGAGGCAGTTGACCCGGATGCCCTTGCGGCCGGTCCACTGTGCCGCCAGGTCGCGGGTCAGGCCGATGACACCGGCCTTGCTGGCGGCGTACGCGGCCTGCGGAATGCCGCCCGGGCGCAGGCCGATGACGCTGGAGATGTTGACGATGGCGCCGCCGCCGGTCGCCGCCCGGGCGAACGCCTGGGCCATCCAGTAGCTGCCCATCAGGTTGACGTCAACGACCGAGCGGAACTGCTCCGGGGTCTCCCGGGAGGCGGGCACGGCGGTGCCGACCCCGGCGTTGTTGACCAGCACGTCCACCCGACCGAACTGCTCGATGGCGGTGGCGACCAGCGCCTGGCAGTCCTCGGGCCGGCTGACGTCGGTGGCGCGGGCCGCGTACCGCCGGCCGGCCGCCTCGACCAGCTTGCCCGTCTCCGCCAGGCGCTCGACGCGGCGGGCGCCGAGCACCACGTCGGCACCGGCCTCGGCGAGCGCGCGGGCGAACGACACCCCCAGGCCGGAGGAGGCGCCGGTGACGACGGCGACCTTCCCGTCGAGGCGGAACCGGTCCATCACGCTCACCCTGGGGCTCCTCACGGTCACGGTGCTCTGGACGCCATACCGACCAGCCGGTATGTTCGGCGTCCGGCGACGGTAGCGAGCCGCCGACACACCCGTCAATGGGGAGCCAGCCATGGATTTCGAACCGAGCGCACGGTCCGCCGAGTACCTCAAGCGGCTCCAGGAGTTCATGGACGACCACGTCTACCCCGCCGAACCGGTCTACGCGGCCCAGCGCGCCGAACTCACCGAGGCCGGCCGCCGCCACCACCTGCCCGCGGTCGTCGAGGAACTCAAGGCCGAGGCGCGCCGCCGGGGGCTGTGGAACCTGTTCCTGCCCGACGTCTCCGGGCTGACCAACCTGGAGTACGCCCCCCTCGCGGAGCTGACCGGCCGCTCCATCGAGCTGGCCCCGGAGGCCGTCAACTGCGCCGCCCCGGACACCGGCAACATGGAGATCCTGCACATGTTCGGCACGGACGAGCAGAAGGAGCGCTGGCTGCGCCCGCTGCTCGACGGCAAGATCCGGTCGGCCTTCGCGATGACCGAGCCGGACGTGGCCTCCAGCGACGCCACCAACGTCCGCACCCGCATCGAGCGCGACGGCGACTCGTACGTCATCAACGGCCGCAAGTGGTGGACCACCGGCATCGCCGACCCGCGCTGCGCTGTCATGATCGTGATGGGCAAGACCGACCCGTCGGCGGACACCCACCGCCAGCAGTCGATGATCCTGGTCCCGGTGGACACCCCCGGCGTCGAGGTGGTGCGCTCGCTGCCCGTCTTCGGCTACCACGACCAGCACGGCCACGGCGAGGTCGTCTTCACCGACGTCCGGGTCCCGGCCTCGCACCTGCTCGGCGAGGAGGGCGGCGGCTTCGCCCTCGCCCAGGCCCGGCTCGGCCCCGGCCGCATCCACCACTGCATGCGCGCCATCGGCCTGGCCGAGCGGGCGCTGAGCCTGATGGTGCGCCGCGCCACCACCCGGGTCGCCTTCGGTCAGGAGCTGGCCCGCCAGGGCGTGGTGCAGCAGCAGATCGCCGAGTCGCGGATGGCGATCGAGCAGGCGCGGCTGCTCACCCTCAAGGCGGCCTGGATGATCGACCGGTACGGTGCCAAGGCCGCCCGCACCGAGATCGCCGCGATCAAGGTGATCGCGCCCCGCGTCGCGCTGGAGGTGCTCGACCGGGCCATCCAGGTGCACGGCGGGGCCGGCGTGTCCGACGACTTCCCGCTCGCGGCGATGTACGCGGGCGTCCGTACCCTGCGCATCGCCGACGGCCCCGACGAGGTGCACGTGCGCGACGTCGCCCGCCGGGAGATCCGCCGCCAGCTGGAGTCGCGGTGACCGTGGTGACCGAGGCCGCCGTCACCACCGAGCGACGGCGGGCACCCCGCGGATCGGCCCGGCAGAGCATCGTCGCGGCCGCCACCGAGCTGTTCGCCCGGCGCGGCTACGAGGCGACGAGCGTCCAGGAGATCGTGGCGGCGGCGGAGGTGACCAAGGGGGCGCTGTACCACTGGTTCGGGTCGAAGTCCGAGCTGCTGACCAGCATCTACCGGGAACTGCTCGCGGAGCAGACCCGGCGGCTGGCCGAGATCGCGGCCGGCGACGGGCCGGTCGGGGAGCGGCTGCGCGCCGCGGCCCTCGACGTGGTCGAACACACCGCCGAACACCTGGCCGAGCTGACCGTCTGGGCCCGCTCGGCGCACCTGCTCGACGACGAGCACGCCGAGGCCACCCGCCGGGAGCGCCGGCGCTACCACGACCTGTTCCGCGACCTGGTGCACGAGGCCCAGTTGGCCGGCGTGGTCCGCGCCGACGTCTCCGCCACCGTGGTCACCCACACGTTCCTCAGCGCCCTGGGCAACATCCACACCTGGTTCCACCCGGACGGGCCGCTGACCTTCACCGAGGTCGGCCACCAGCTCGTCGCGCTGTTCGTCGACGGCGTGCGCGCCCCGGCCGAGTCCGCGCCGAGCGGGGACCCGGCGCGGGGCTGACGCCGGCCGGGGTCAGATGTTCGCCGAGTCGGCCGGCACGTCGGCCGGCAGCGACGGCGCGCCCGCCGGCTGGTCGCCACCCGGGCAGGCCAACCCCAGGGTGTACGCCGTCATCGACAACGACCCGTACGCGTACCCGTTCACCAGCACCTCGGGCCGGGTCCTGGTCGCACCGGCGATGCCGGCGAGATAGAGCAGCGGGATGAAGTGGTCCGGCGTCGGCACCGCCGACCCGAAGTCGCGGTGGGCGTCCAGCCGGGCCGCCTCGGAGGGCTCGGTCCGCATCACCTCGCGGGCCGCGTCGTCGAAGCGCCGCGCCCAGTCGAAGCCCTGGTCGACGAGCTGCGGATCCACCCCGCCCAGGTTGTGCACCACGTTGCCGCTGGCCACGATGAGCACCCCGCGCTCGCGCAGCGGCGCGAGCTGGGCGCCCAGCCCCAGGTGGTAGTCCAGCCCCTTGAAGGCGTTGATGCTCAGCTGCACCACCGGGATGTCCGCCGCCGGGAAGGCGTGGGTCAGCACCGACCAGGTGCCGTGGTCGATGCCCCACGAGTCCACGTCGGCGCCCACCCAGGTGGGATGCACCAGGTCGCTGACCTCCTCGGCCAGCTCGGGCAGGCCCGGCGCCGGGTACTCGACGTCGAAGAGCTGCGGGGGGAAGCCGTAGAAGTCGTGGATCGTGCGCGGCCGGGGCATCGCGGTGACGGCGGTCGCGCCGATGTACCAGTGCGCCGAGATCACCAGGATCGCCCGGGGCCGTGGCACCGCCCGCCCGAACGCCCGCCAGGCCGAGGTGTACCGGTTGACCGCCAGGGCGTTCATCGGGTTGCCGTGGCCGAAGAAGGCGGCGGGCATCGTGCCGGGGCTGGTCTGACCGCTCATGCCGCTCCCTCCGGGTCGTGGTCCGAGGGTAATCCGGCGTGGTCGGCGTCGCGGCCGATCGGGCGCGGAACGCGCCGTCAGGCGACGAGGTAGGCCGGCGGCACCGCGTCGGTCAGCCACACCCCGTTCGCGCTGCGGTAGAAGACGTGCCCGTCGCGGGCCATCGCCGCCGCGTCGACGGTGAGCACCACCACCGTCCCGCTGCGGCGGGCGCCGACCCGCCGGGCCGTCGCCACGTCCGGCGACAGGTGTACGTGGTGCCGCCCGCCCCGGTGCAGGCCGGTGGCCCGGATCGAGTCGAGCGCGGCCGCGCCGGTGCCGTGGTACAGGTGCTCCGGCGGCGCGGTGGGCTCCAGCTGGAGGTCGACGGGGATGGAGTGCCCCTGGCTGGCCCGGATCCGCTCCACCCCGTCGGCGCCCCGCTCGACGGCGAAGCGCTGCTTGTCGTTACCGGCCACGACGGCGTCGACGTCGGCGCGGTCGATCCGCAGGGCGGCGAGCAGGTCGTCCACGGTGACCCAGCCGCCCCGGTCCGGCGCCAGGCCGAACTTCCCGGGCTGGTGGCGCAGTGCCAGTGACATCCGCTTGCTCAGCCGCACCAGCGCCCGATCGTCCATCGCACCATTGTCGACCATGGCCGGACGCGGTGGCGACGGGATACCGCCTCGCCCCGGACGCGCCCGGGCCCGGGGCGAGGCGCGCGCCCGCTACGGGTCCCGCCGACTGAACCGGGTCGCCGCCGGGCCGTCGAGCCGGCCGGACGGGAGCCGGCGCCCGCAGACCACCAGCAGCAGATCCTGGGCGAGCCCGCGCACGGGTGTGCCCTCGCCGTGGCACCAGTCGAGGTCGGTCGCCCGGAGCTGGACGCCGCTCAGGTCGGTGCCGAAGAACGCCACGTTGCGCGGCGACATCCCGGTCAGCACCATGGCGACCCGCTCCGGTGGGACGCGGCGGTCCAGCCCGAGGCCGACGGTGACGTCCAGGCCGTGGATGACGTCATGGGAGAGCGCCCCGCGCACGCCCCCGCCCGGCGGCGTCCACCGGTGCTCGACGTTGTCCCGCAGCGCCGCGAGCAACTGCGCGGGCGACAGCGCGGCGGCGTCGCGGCGGGCGGTCCGGTCGGCCATCCGGTTGACGTTCCCGCGCGCCCTGGCCAACTCCATCAGGGCCCGCCCGACCGAGGTCCGGAACGGCATCGTGGTGTGCGCGACGACCTCCCGCACCCGCCACCCGTCGCACAGCGTCGGCGCGTCCCACCGATCGGCGGGCAGCGCCGCCAGCAGGTCGACCAGTTCCGCCCGTTCCGCCACCACCGCGGCGCGGACATCGTCGTCGGTCATCCGGATTCCTTTCGTCCAGTGCGGGGCACCCTTCGCGGGGCCCTCGCAACTGATACGGGCCGGACCCGCGAAACTCATCGGTCGGTGGGCGTATGGTCGCCGGGTGCGGGAGAGAGCGGTCGCCGAGGACGTCCCGGTCGAGCTGCTGCGCACCGAACTGACCGGCTTCTGCTACCGGATGCTCGGCTCCGGGTTCGAGGCCGAGGACGCCGTGCAGGAGACGTTGACCCGCATCTGGCGGGCGTCCGACCGCTACGACCCGGCCCGCGGGTCGCTGCGGACCTGGGCCTACCGGATCGCGACGAACGTCTGCCTGGACATGCTGCGCGGCGCGCAACGCCGGGCCCGGGCGATGGACCTCGGCCCCGCCGCCGAGGCCGGTGCGGCGCTCGGGGCGCCGGCGCCGGAGCACGTGTGGGTCCAGCCGGTCCCGGACGACCGGGTGCTGCCCGGGTACGGCGACCCGGCGGAGCAGGCGCTGCGGCGGGAGAGCATCCGGCTGGCGTTCGTGGCCGCCCTGCAACACCTGCCGCCCCGACAGCGGGCCGTGCTGATCCTGCGCGACGTGCTCTGCTGGCGGGCCGACGAGGTCGCACACCTGCTGGAGGCCAGCGTCGCGTCGGTGAACAGCGCGCTCCAGCGGGCCCGGTCCACCCTGCGCACGGTCGCCCCCGACCCCGGGGAGCCGGTCCGGCCCGCCGACGCGGCCCAGCGCGAGCTGCTGACCCGGTACTGCACCGCGTTCGAACGCCACGACGTACCGGCCCTGGTGGCTCTGCTGCACGCCGACGCCACCATGTCGATGCCGCCGTTGCGCTGGTGGCTGCGCGGCCGGGACCGGATCGCGCAGGCGCTGTCCGACCCGGCGGCCTCGTGCGCGGGCTCGCGGCTGGTGCCCACCGCGGCGAACGGCGCACCGGCGTACTGGCAGACCCGGCCGGGGCCCGACGGCGTCCACCGGCCCTTCGGGCTGGTCATCCTGGACCTCGCCGGCGACCGGGTGCGGGGCATCACCACCTACCTCGACGCGGACCGGCTGCTGCCGCTGTTCGGCCCGCCGGCCCGCTCGACCGGTCCGGCGCCGGCAGCATGACGCCCCCGGGACCGGCCCGGGAACTCGCGGGGTCACGCGGAGCGGACGGACGGTGCGAGTCGGGTACCGGCCGCGTAACTGGCATATCCGATGAGATACCGCCACGCCTGGTCGTGCGCGCTCACCGACGGCACCCCGACACGACGTGGCTCATCGCCTCCGCCGGCGGTCGCGCCGTGTCATGCGGCCGACTTCGCCTCGTCAGGTAGTTCGACGCTCTGCTGCCCGACCGCTGCGGCGGCCCGGCGGACCGCGAGCGTCTCCCGGATCCGCCGCCGGGCCGATCGACAATGTTGCTCGTCGCGGTAGCTGCGACGAACTGGCCCAAAAATCATGTCCGACTCCTGAACGACACGGGGCGCGGTAGGCATCTGGATGTGCGGAACGGTGAGCAAGTTTTGCTTGCTTGACGAAGCAAAATTAGTCCTCGGTTGCCTGATCGAGCAAGCATTACCCGTATGGCCGCGGTCACAGAGCGTAGCGTCCGGATGGCGTGGGGGCCGGGGCGGCAGTGCCGCTCCGGCCCCCCGACGAGCCGTGCCTACCGTACGGTCAGCGGCACCTCGACCTTGTCGACGTCCGGTGAGTAGACCGGCGTCGTGCTGTCGATCTCGATCGTGTTGGCGCCGGCACGCAGCTGCATCGCTACGGTCACGGTGGCCGGGATGTCCCAACCACCGCTGGGCGGGAAGGCCAGGGTGACGGCATTCTGGCCGTTGGCCGAGACGGTCGCCGAGCGCGGGTCGTTCGTGGTGTAGCGGATGTTCACCTGGTAGGTGCCCGTCTTCGGCACGGTGACGCCGTTGATGCGCAGGGCGCCGCCGTTGTAGAGGTTGCCAACCTTCGCGCCGCCGGAGCAGTTGGCACAGCCGCCGACCGAGGCGCCCCGCACGAGGGTGTTCGTGCTGGCCTCCGCCTCGTAGCTGGCCACCTTGGGGGCAACACCCGTCGGGGTGACCTTGAACAGCCGGGAACCGTGCGACGGCAGGGTCGCCGAGATCGCGCCGTTGTGCACGCCCAGTTCTTCGCTCCGCCACACGTCACGGACGGTGGCGGTGCCACCGAAGCCGAAGCTGCTCCAGTTGGCGGTGACCTGGGCGGGGAGGCTGCCCATGTTGAACAGCGCGACGGTGTACGAGTTGTCAGCGTTCTTCATTCCCCAGACCTGCGTGGGGCCGGTCGGGGTAACCGGCCGGGCCGGGATGCCCTGCTGGTCGATCGCGATCACCTCGCGGTTGGTGAGCAGGGAGAGGCCGTACGCGTCGAGCTTGGTGAGGTCGTCACCGATGTAGAGCGGGGCCGCCGAGATCGCCCACAGCGTCATGTAGCTCTGCCGCTCATCCTCGGTGATGCCGTCCATCTCACCGTTGCCGACGTTGAGGGAGTCGAGGTTGTTCCAGCCGCCGGGGCCGGCCCAGGGCGTCCAGCCGGGTACGTTGTCCCACCGGACCTTCACGGAGTTGTTCCAGGTCACCAGCGTGTCGCAGTAGCACTCCACGTCGGTGTCGATCCGCCAGCCGTTGGAGTACCGCTTCCAGTCGGCGGCGTGGTTACGGTCGAGCGACCAGGACAGGAGAAACTCGATCGGGCGTCCGGTCCTGGCGATGGCCGCGTGCCAGGCGGCGACGTCCGCGACGTTGTTGTAGTTGTCGCCGCTGCGGAACGAGCCCGGGCCGACGCCGTCGAACTTGAGGAAGTCATAGCCCCAGTCGGCGATCAGCTGTGCCTGCGAGTCGACATACTTCTGCGCGCAGGGCTTCGAGAAGTCGATCTTGTACGCCCCGTCCCAGCCGTTCGTCGTACGCAGGTCCGGATAGACGATGTCGGCGGTGGTGCAGCCGGGGGCGTTCCAGATCGACACCGTGCCGCCGCCGTACAGGGGCTTGTTCAGCCCGACGGTGAGGTAGATGCCGGCCTTGAGGCCCTTGGCGTGGACGGCGTCGGCGACGTACTTCATGCCGCGCGGGAACCGTTCGGGCGAGGCGATCTCGCGCCCGTACCCGTCGGAGTTGATCTCCCATTGGTAGTTGGTGGACCAGCCCGCGTCGATGTTGACGTACTCGTAGCCGTAGGGCTTGAGCTTCGTGGCGAGCACGTCGGCCTGCTGGAGGACGTTGGCCTCGTTCAGCCAGCTCGCGGGACCGTTCGGGTTGACCCCCGGGTACTTGGTGGCCTGCAGGCTCCAACTGCTCCACCCCAGGTAGGGGCGGGCCGCGACGCCCTGCGCCGCCGCCCCGGCGGCCGCCTTCTGCGCGGCCGCCCGGTCGGCGGGCGACGGGTCCTTCGTGGTGGCGCCGGCCCCCGCGCTGTTCGGCGCTGGGCTCGGTTTCGGACCGGGTGCGGCAGCCTGCGTCTTCGCGCCGGGTGCGGCAGCCTGCGCCGGGATCGCGCCCGCGCCGATGGCCACCGCGAGGGTGGCGGCGAGGGCCACGCCGGTGCGGACCCGGCTCTCGCGCCGGGTGGGTGGTTCGACTCGCTGCGCGGTGGTGCGTAACGGTGACCTCACAGTCACACCTCCTGGTTTGGGGGGCCGAGGGTGGTGCCTGTTGCGATATGGCCGGCCGGGGGCCGGATTGACGCCGATGGTTCAGGGAACGACGAGCGACTGGATGCTCACGGCAGCCGCTCCGCGCGCCCACTCCTCGAAGGGCAGCGGGCGGATGGAGAGCGGGCACTGGGCGGCGGCACCGAACGCCTGGCGCTCGAAGCCGGTGCGGATGTGCGCCTCGAACAGGTCGTAGGCGGCCAGCCCCTCGCCGGACACGACGATCCGGGCGGGGCCGACCAGGTTCGCCACGGCCGCGATGCCGGAGCCGATCGCGTTGCCGGCACGGGCGAAGACGGCACCGACCTGCTCGTCACCGGCGCGGGCCAGGGCCACCGCGGCGTCAATGGTGAGTTCGGGCCGACCGGTGCGTTCCCGGGCCTGCCGGACGATGGCCTGGGTGCCGGCGATGGCCTCCACGCAGCCGCGACCACCGCAGTGGCAACTGGGGCCATCGGCGTCGACGGCGAGGTGACCGATCTCGCCGGCGACGCCGTGCGAGCCGGAGACCAGCCGGCCGTGGACGACCAGGCCGCAGCCGATGCCGGTGCCCACGGTGACGAGGGCGAAGGACTCGGCGCCCACCCCCTCGCCGAACCAGTGCTCAGCGGCGGTGAGCGCCTTCACGTCGTTCTCCACCGTGGCGGCGAGCCCGGTGATCCGGGCCGCGCGCTGGCCGAGCGGGACGTTGCGCCACCGCAGGAACGGCGAGTACCGGACCAGCCCGGTGGTGCGATCCACGTCGCCGGAGATGGCGAGCCCCAGCCGGCGGGTGCGGACCCGGTAGTCGCCGGGGCCGTCGAGCAGCCCGTCGACGAGCTGGCCGAGGTCGGTGAGGACGGCCTCGACGTCGGGGGCGGTCAGCGGCCGGCGGGCCGTGGCCCGTACCGCCGCACGGAGGTCGCAGACGACGCCGATGAGTTCATCGGCGGTGATCTTCACCCCGACGAAGAACTCGCGGTCCGCGCGTACGGCCAGTGGACTGGCCGGGCGTCCGGCGCCCGGACCGGTGCGTTCGGTCGCGGCCAGCTCATGCAGGTAACCCGTGTCGATGAGCGGGCGCGCGGCCTTGGTGACGGCGGCGGAGGACAGCCCGAGCCGGCGCGCGAGACTGACCCGGCTCAATGGACCTTCGGTCAGTACGGCGGTGAACACCGCCGTTGCCGCCGGGGCGACGGCGAGCGAGCCCAAGCCGGTCTCGGGAAACATAGCCGAAACCTAGGTTCAATAATTAACTTCGTCAAGTATTGATTCCGGCTGACCGGGAGTCCTACGCTCAGCCAGCCCGTCACGCACGCCCACGGAGACACCTGCGGCACGTCCATTGGGGAGTCGCGCCGGCGCTGACCAGGGCGGTGCCGGTTGCCGAGCGTACGTACCCGGCAGCGAGCAGCAAGAAAGGCAGTCGCCGTGGCCCTGTTCGATCTGCCCCTCGCCGAGCTGCGCGCCTACCGCCCGCAACGCGCCGAGCCGGACGACTTCGAGGCGTTCTGGCATGCCACGCTGTCCGCCGCGGCCGAGCACGACCTGGCGACGGAGTTCACCCCGTACGACGCCCTGCTACCCCGGGTGCACGTCCACGACGTACGGTTCAGCGGCTCCGGCGGGCAGCGGGTGGCCGGCTGGTTCCTCACCCCGGCGGACACGGCCGGGCCACTGCCGTGCGTCGTGCAGTTCATCGGCTACGGCGGCGGCCGGGGCCGGCCCCACGAGTGGCTGCTGTGGCCGGCGGCCGGGTACGCGGTGTTCGTCATGGACTCCCGCGGCCAGGGCGACGGCGACACCGTGGATCTGCCGGGCAGCGACTCGCCGCAGCACGGCGGCGTCCTGACCCGCGGCGTGCTGGACCCCGAGCAGTACTACTACCGCCGGTTGTTCACCGACGCGGTGCGGGCGGTGGACGCGGCGGCCAGCCATCCCGAGGTGGACGACAGCCGGATCCTCGTCGCCGGTGCCAGCCAGGGCGGCGGGATCGCGCAGGCGGTGGCCGGCCTGCACTCCCAGGTACGAGGCGCGCTCATCGACCTGCCGTTCCTGACCCACTTCCGGCGGGCCACCGAGATCACCGACACGCACCCGTACCAGGAACTGGCCGACTTCTGCGCGACGAACCGCGACCGGATCGAGCAGGTCTTCCATACGCTGAGCTACTTCGACGGCGTGCACTTCGCGGCGCGGGCCACCGCACCGGCGCTCTACTCGGTCGCGCTGATGGACGACGTATGTCCACCGTCCACGGTGTTCGCCGCGTACAACCACTACGCCGGCCCGAAGGAGCTGCAGATCTGGCCGTACAACGGGCACGAGGGCGGGGCGACGTTCCAGCCACCGATCCAACTGCGCTGGCTGCGCGACCTGTTGGCGGCCTGAGCCCCCGATCGGCGGCGCCGGCCGCTCAGCTGCGCCGTGCCGGGAGCCGCAGACCGGCAATGCCGCCGTCGACGGCGAGTGAAGTCCCGGTGACAGCTCCCGCGGCGGGTGAGGCGAGGTACACCACTGCCGCGGCGACCTCCGTGGCGCTGACCAGGCGGCCGGTCGGCTGACGCGCGGCGAGCAGCCGCCGCTCCGCGGCCGGGTCGTCGGCGCCGGCGAGCAGCCGGGTGACCCAGGGGGTGTCCACCGTGCCGGGCGCCACGCAGTTCACCCGTACGCCGTCGCCGACCAGATCCGCGGCCATGGCCAGGGTGAGGGCGTGCACGGCGCCCTTGGACGCGGAGTACAGCGCCCGGCGGGGCAGGCCGGCGGTCGCCGCGATGGAGGACACGTTGACGATGGCCGCCGCCGGTGACCGGCGGAGGTGGGGCAGCGCGACCGCGCTGGTGCGGGCCACACCGGCGACGTTCACGTCCAGCACGCGGGCCCACTGGGCGTCGTCGTTGTCCTCGACGGCGCCGACCGCCGAGATGCCGGCGTTGTTGACGAGGATGTCCAGGCGGCCGAAGGCGTCCACGGCGGCGGCGATGCCGGCCGCCAGGGAGGCGCGGTCCGCTACGTCGGCCCGCACGGCGCGGACCGCCGGTCCGGACGGCGCACCTGACGGGTCCAGGTCCAGCACGACCACCCGGGCCCCCGCGGCGAGCAGCGCATCGGTGCAGGCGCGGCCGATCCCCGAACCACCCCCGGTCACCACGGCGACCAGTCCGTCACAGGTCATGAACGTCTCCTTCTCATCCCGGCAGTCGTCGGAGCCGCTGCACCGCCGGCCGGCCGGTGGCGAGGTCGAGGTCGATCAGGCCCACGCGGGTCCGTCCGGGTAGGCGTACCGGGCGAGGCTGTCGGCGTGCATCTCGGCGGAGAAGCCGGGTGCGGTCGGCGCGTGGTAGTGGCCGTCGCGCACCACCACCGGGGTGCGGAAGTGCTCGTGCAGGTGACCGACGTGCTCGATGACCCGGTCGTCGGTGCTGCCGGAGACGGCCACGAAGTCGAACATCGAGAGGTGCTGCACCAGTTCACACAGGCCGACTCCCCCGGCGTGCGGGCAGACCGGTACGCCGTACTTCGCGGCCAGCAGCAGGATCGCCACGTTCTCGTTCACCCCGCCCACCCGGGCGGCGTCGATCTGCACCACGTCCACCGCCCCGGCCTGGAGCAGTTGCTTGAACACCACCCGGTTCTGCACGTGCTCGCCGGTGGCCACCCGGATGGCCCCGCCCGACGGCGCGGCGGTGGCGAGCGCGGCCCGGATCGCGGCGTGCCCGAGCACGTCGTCGGGGCTCGTGGGCTCCTCGATCCACCAGGGGTCGTAGGGCGCCAGGTCGCGCATCCACGCGATCGCGTCGGGCACGTCCCATCGCTGGTTGGCGTCCACGGCGATGCGGATGTCCGGCCCGACCGCCGCCCGGGCCGCCCGGAGCCGTCGGAGGTCGTCGGCCCGGTCGGCGCCCACCTTGAGCTTGATCTGGGTGAACCCGTCGGCGACGGCCTGCTTGGCCAGCCGTACCACCTTGTCGTCGTCGTAGCCGAGCCAGCCCGGCGAGGTGGTGTACGCGGGGTAGCCGCGCTCGGTCAGGATCGCCGCGCGGCCGGCTCGGCCCGGTTCGGCGGCGCGCAGCATCCGCAGGGCCTCCGCCGGGGTCAGGGCGTCGGTGAGGTACCGCCAGTCGACCAGGTCGACGATCTGCTCGGGGCTGAGCTCGGCCAGGTACCGCCAGACGGGCTTGCCGGCCCGTTTGGCGACCAGGTCCCACATGGCGTTGATGACCGCGCCGGCGGCGAGGTGCACCACTCCCTTCTCGGGGCCCAGCCAGCGCAGCTGCGAGTCGTGGGTGAGGGATCGGGCGAACGCGCCCAGGTCGACGGTGTCCGGGTCCAGGCCCACCACGAACGGGACGAGGGCGTCGATCGCCGTCCGGCAGATGTCGTTGCCGCGGCCGATGGTGAAGGTGAAGCCGTGGCCGTCCGGGCCGTCGTCGGTGCGCAGCACCAGGTACGCCGCCGAGTAGTCGGGATCGGGGTTCATCGCGTCGGATCCGTCGAGCTCCCGTGAGGTGGGGAACCGGACGTCGTACGTGTCGACGCGGGTGATCCGGGCCATCAGGCGCTCCTCATCGTGCTGCGCTGCCGGCCGAGACCGTCGATCTCGACCTCCATGACGTCCCCGGGTGACAGATACGGGAACCGTCCGGACAGCGCCACCCCCTGCGGCGTTCCGGTGTTGATCACGTCCCCCGGGTCGAGCACGGTGTACTGGGACAGGTGCCAGACCAGGTACGCGACGTCGAAGATCATGTCTTTGGTGGTGGAGTCCTGGCGGGGCTCGCCGTTGACCCAGGAGCGCAGGCGCAACGCCTGCGGGTCGGCCACCTCGTCGGTGGTGACCAGCCAGGGTCCGAGCGGCTGGAACGTCTCGCACGACTTGCCCTTGGACCACTGCCCGCCGGAGACGGTGAGCTGGAAGTCGCGTTCGGAGACGTCGTTGGAGAGCACGTACCCGGCGACGTGGGCCAGCGCCTCGTCGGGCGAGGACAGATAGCGGGCCTGACGGCCGATCACCACGGCCAGTTCGACCTCCCAGTCGGTCTTCGTCGACCCGCGTGGAATCAGCACGTCGTCGTACGGGCCGACCACCGTGTTGGGGGCCTTGTAGAACACGATCGGCAGCTCGGGCGGCACCGAGCCGGATTCCGCGGCGTGGGCCGCGTAGTTCTGTCCGACGCAGAGGATCGCGCCGGGGCGGGCGATCGGGGGGCCGATCCGCTGGCCGGTGACGTCGATCTCTGGAAGGTCAGTGGCCTCGCGGGCTCGCCGCAGTCCGTCGCCGGCGAGAAAGGTCGCGTCGATGTCGGCCGTCAGCCCCGACAGGTCGAGGTAGTGCCCGTCGTCGTACCGTACGGGCCGTTCCTGACCCACCGGCCCGACGCGCATGAGTCTCACGAACCAACCTCCAGTGCGTAGGTGCGAATCGCGGTGCCGGCCCTGACCGCCGATCGCTCGTGCGGCGACAGCTCCGCCAGGCAGGCGTCGAGCGCCGCCAGGGCACCCGCGTACGTGGTGACCAGCTCGCACACCGGCCAGTCGGAGCCGAGCATCAGCCGCTCGGGGCCGAAGAGCTCCAGCGCGGTGTCGACGTAGGGCCGGATGGTGTCCGGGCCGGACCCGGGCCCGGTCTCGGTGAGCAGGCCGGACACCTTGGCGGTGACGTTGTGGCAGGCGGCCAGCCGGGCGATGGCCGCCCGCCAGCGGGCGTGGGCGCCCGCGGCGATCGGTGGCTTGCCGAGGTGGTCCAGGACGAACGTGGTGCCCGGGGTGGCCCTGGCCGCCTCGGCGCAGGCGGGCAGTTGTCCGGTGTGGACGATGAGGTCGACGGTCAGTCCGGCGGCGCCGGCGGCGGCGAGGGCGGCCCGGACGTCGGGGCGGGCCAGATGGTCCGGGTCGGTGACCGCCTGCACCTGGTCGCGGATGCCGACCAGCTTTGCGCCGCCCGGCAGGGCGCGGTAGCCGGCCAGGGTGGTGGCGAGGTCGGGGTCGGTCAGGGACGCCCAACCGACGACGCCGGCGATCCGCGGCGTGCCGGCGGCGAGGGCCAGGAACTCGGCGGTCTCGGCGCTGTCGCAACGGCCCGCCTCGACCAGGACCGTCGCCGTCACGCCCGCCTCGGCCAGGCTGGGCGTCAGGTCGCCGAGGGTGTAGTCGCGGCGCAGCGGCTCCAGCCCGGGTGCCGCGAGCCAGGGGTAGTCGGCGGTCCACACGTGGTGGTGGGCATCGACGATCACGGCGTCGGCACCTCCTCTGCCAGCAGTCCCTCGGCCTTCAGGTCGGCCCACAGCGCACCCGGGACGTCCCACTGGAACATCGCGACGTTGTCGGCGATCTGCCCCGGGTCGCGGGCGCCGATCACCACGCTGGCGACGGCCGGGTGTCCGAGCGGGAACTGGATGGCCGCGGCCCGCAGCGGCACCCCGTGCCGGTCGCACACCGCCCGGATGGCGGCGGCCCGGCCCAGGACGGTGCGGTCGGCCGGGGCGTAGTCGTAGTGAGCGCCCGGGCGTGGGTCGGCCAGGAGACCGGAGTTGTAGACGCCCGCGGCGAGGACGGCGACGCCCCGCCGCGCGCACAGCGGCAGCAGCTCGGCCAGGCCGGACTGGTCGAGAAGCGTGTACCGACCGGCGAGCATGACGCAGTCGAAGTCGCCCTCCCGGACCAGCGTGACGAGGCCAGGAGCGTGATTCATGCCGGCGCTGACCGCACCGATCTCGCCGGCGGCGCGCAGCTCGGCGAGGGCCGGGTAGGCGCCGGTCATCGCCTCGGCGAGGTGGTCGTCCGGGTCGTGGAGGTGCGCGATGTCGATCCGGTCGAGTCCCAGCCGTTCCAGGCTCCCGGCATGACAGCGGCGGACCCCGGCGGCGGAGAAGTCGAAGACCGGGGCGAGGTCGGTCGACTCCGCCCAGAACTCCTGCCGCTCGCGGCCGTCGGGCACGAGCAGGCGACCGACCTTGGTGGAGAGGGTGAACTCGTCGCGCGGTCGGCCGGCGAGCACCGCCCCGGCCCGGCGCTCCGACAGCCCGCACCCGTACAGCGGGGCGGTGTCGAAGTAGCGCAGTCCGAGATCCCAGGCCGCCTCCACGGTGGCCCGGGCGACCTCGTCGCCGACGGCGGTGAACAGCCCGCCGATCGGCGCCAGCCCGAGCCCCAACCGGGTCACCGTCAGGCCGGTACGCCCCAGGGGCACCTTCTCGGTGGCCTTCACGCGCCGACCTCCCGCGATGCTATTTCCTATAGGATATTGCCCGGATAGAGTGTCTACTCTGTCCGAACCGAGCCAGTCAAGGGGGCACGAGGAAGCGATGACGCACCAGACCGCAGGCCGCATCCGCCCCGCCCGGCGGCTCACCCTCTCCGAGGACGTCTACGAGGCCGTCAAGGGGCTGATCATGGACCACACGCTGCCTCCGGGCGCGCGGGTGACCATCGACGTGCTCGCCCGGCAGCTCGACGTCTCCCCCACCCCCGTCCGGGAGGCCCTGGCCCGCCTCGAGTCCGACGGGCTGGTCCGCAAGCGGCCGCTGTCCGGATACACCACGACCCCGCTGTTGAGCAGGGCCGAGTTCGACGATCTGTTCGACATGCGCATCCTGCTCGAGGGTGCGGCCGCCGCCCGGGCGGCGGTGCACGCGGGCACCGCGGACCGCGAGCGGATCGGCACGGAGGCCGGGGCGACGGTCGGCGTGGAGGCGGGCGAGGACTACCGCCGCCACGCCGCCTTCACCGCCCTCGACGCACGGTTCCACGACCTCGTCGCGGAGGCTGCCGGCAGTCCCCTGCTGCGCGACGCGATCACCCGCCTGCACGCGCACCTGCATCTGCACCGCCTCTACTTCCCCGCCGCGACCGCGTCGGAGACGGCCGCCGAGCACCAGCACATCGCCGCCGCCATCGCCGCTGGCAACCCCGAGGGCGCCACCGAGGCGATGCGGGCCCACCTGACCGCAGCCCGCCGCCGCCACCTGCCCGCGTTCCACCGGCTGCCGGCGTCGGGCGCGGGCAGCGCGCCCTGACCCCCCCGAACATCCGAGGACCCGCCGTGCGCATCGCCCTCTTCATCACCTGCGTCAACGACCTCGCCTATCCGCAGACCGGCATCGCGGTCACCCGCATCCTGCGGCGGCTCGGTCACACCGTCGAGTTCCCCGTCACGCAGACCTGCTGCGGTCAGCTGCACGCCAACACCGGGTACCGGGACGAGGCGGTGCCGCTGGTCCGCGGCTTCGCCGACACCTTCGACGGCTACGACGCCGTCGTCGCGCCGTCCGCCTCGTGCACCGCCATGATCCGCGAGCAGTACCCGCGCCTGCACCCGGCCGCGGCCTCCGTCGCCGGCCGCACCTACGAACTGTCCGAGCTGCTGGTGGACGTCCTCGGCCTCACCGACGTCGGCGCCGCGTTCGCACAGCCGGTCACCTACCATCCGACCTGCCACGGCCTGCGGATGCTGCGGCTGGGCGACAAGCCGCTCACCCTGTTGCGCCACGTCCGGCAGATCCGCCTCGTCGAGCTCGACGACGCCACCGAATGCTGCGGCTTCGGCGGCACCTTCGCGCTGAAGAACGCTGCGGTGTCCACCGCGATGCTGGCCGACAAGTGCGCCCGCGTACGCGAGACGGGCGCGGCGGTGCTCGCGGCGGCGGACAACTCGTGCCTGGCCCACATCGGCGGCGGCCTGGACCGGGCCCGCTCCGGCGTACGGGCGATGCACTACGCCGAGATCCTCGCCATGACGGGAGACGACGCGTGAGCCAGCACGCCGCCCCCGCCGGAGTTCCGGCCACCGGCGGTGGCCGCATCCGCACCCCGCTGCCGTTCCCGACGGCCGCCCGAAGCGCGGTCGCCGACGACCAGCTGCGCGCCAACCTGCACCTGGCCACCCGCACGATCCGCGGCAAACGGGCCCGCGTCGTCGACGAGGTCCCGGACTGGGCGGCGTTGCGCGACGCCGGGGCGGCGATCAAGGCGGATGTCCAGCGGCGCCTGCCCGAGCTGCTGGAACGGTTCGAGGCGGCGGCCACGGCCGCCGGCGCCCGGGTGCACTGGGCCCGGGACGCGGCCGAGGCATGCCGGATCGTGGTCGAGTTGACCCGCGCGGCGGGCACCGACGAGGTGGTGAAGGTCAAGTCCATGGCCACCCAGGAGATCGAGCTCAACGAGGCCCTGGCGGCGGCCGGCATCGCCGCCCACGAGACCGACCTCGCCGAGCTGATCGTGCAGCTCGGCGACGACACCCCCTCGCACATCCTGGTGCCCGCGATCCACTACAACCGGGAGCAGATCCGGGACATCTTCCGCCGCCGGATGGCCGACGCCCCTGCCGACCTCGGCGCGGAGCCGCGGGAGCTGGCCGAAGCGGCCCGCCAGCACCTGCGGCGCCGGTTCCTGGAGGCGAAGGTCGCGGTGTCCGGGGCGAACTTCGCGGTCGCCGACACGGGCACGCTGGTGGTGGTGGAGTCCGAAGGCAACGGGCGGATGTGCCTCACCCTGCCGCAGACCCTGATCAGCGTCCTCGGGGTCGAGAAGCTGGTGCCGAGCTTCGCCGACCTGGAGGTCTTCCTGCAACTGCTGCCGCGCTCCTCGACCGGGGAGCGGATGAACCCCTACACGTCGATGTGGACGGGGGTCACGCCGGGCGACGGCCCGCGGGAGGTGCACGTGGTGCTCGTCGACAACGGACGTTCGGCGGTGCTGGCGGATCCGGTCGGCCGGTCGGCGCTGTCCTGCATCCGCTGCTCCGCCTGCCTCAACGTCTGCCCGGTCTACGAGCGGGCCGGTGGGCACGCGTACGGGTCGGTGTATCCGGGGCCGATCGGGGCGATCCTCTCGCCGCAGTTGACCGGGGTCGCCGACAACGCCTCGCTGCCGTACGCGTCCACGCTCTGCGGCGCCTGCGCCGACGTCTGCCCAGTCAAGATCGACATACCGGAGATCCTCGTCCACCTGCGCCAACAGGCGCCACACGCGGCGGCGGAGCGGACGGCCATGCGTACCCTCTCGTGGCTCATGCGCAGCCCACGACGGTGGGCCCTCGCGTTGCGGGTTGCCCGCCGCGCCGCCGGCCCCCTGGGCACCTGGCGGCAGCGGCGAGCCGGGGCCCGCACCCTGCGCAGGCTGCCGTGGCCGGCGTCGGCGTGGACGCGGTCGCGGGACGCACCGCTGCCCGCGCCGCAGACCTTCCGGGAATGGTGGGAGAAACAGTGAACGCCCGAGACGAGATCCTCGCCCGCCTGCGGGCGGCGCTGGTCGACGCCCCGGCGCCGGTCGACGTGCCGCGTCACTATCGCCGCGTCGCCGAGTCCGTCGATCTGATCGAGCTGTTCGTCGACCGGCTGGTGGACTATCGCGCGGTGGTCCACCACGGTCTCGATGCCCTTCCGCGTCTGCTGGCCGGCGTCGACCGGCTCGCGGTGCCCGACGACATCCCCGGGCACTGGCTGACCGGCTTCGCCGGGCAGGTCCGCCGGGACACACCCCCGCTGTCGCCGGCCGAGCTCGACGGTATGGAGGCCGTGCTGACCGGCTGCGCGGTGGCGGTGGCCGACACCGGCACCATCGTGCTGGACGCCGGATCCACCCAGGGGCGCCGGATGCTGACGCTCGTCCCCGACCGGCACATCTGTGTGGTCCGAACCGGCCAGATCGTGGGCCTGGTGCCCGAGGCCATCGCCCGGCTCGACCCACGCGCACCGCAGACCTGGATCTCCGGCCCGTCGGCGACCAGCGACATCGAGCTGAACCGGGTGGAGGGGGTGCACGGGCCCCGCCGACTGGATGTCGTCCTGGTCCCCGACGACGCCGCCACCGCAACCGGCCGCTGACGCCGGCGGCGGCGCCGGACCGACCGACCGGGACCCGGCCGCGCTTCAGATCCGGTTCTCCACCAGCCGACGGACAGCCGAGGCTGCGGCGCCGCGTGCCCAGTCCTCGAAGGTGTGCGGGCGCGTGACGATCCGGCAGCGGCCCGCCGCGCCGAAGGCGTGCTCGGCGAAGGCGGCACGCAGGTGCGCCTCGAAGAGGTCGAAGTCGCTCACCGCCTCGCCACCGATGATGACGAGTTCGGGCCCGGCGAGGTTGACCAGTGTCGCGATCGCGGTGCCGATCACGGTCGCTGCCTGCTCGAACGTCCGCACGGCGACGGAGTCACCGCGGTGCGCCAGGTCGAGGACCTCGTCGATCGACAGTTCCCTGCCGTGTCCGCGCGAGACCTCGGCGACGATGGCGGGGGTGCCGGCGACAGCCTCGACGCAGCCGCGGCGGCCGCAGGGGCAGATCCGGTCAGGTGAGGTCAGCGGAAGGTGTCCGATCTCGCCCGCGACGCCGTAGGCGCCTTCGACGACCTCGCCGTTGACGTGCAGTCCGCTGCCGATGCCGCGGCCGATCGTGACGATCGCGAACGAGGCGGTGCCGACGCCCACGCCGAACCAGTGCTCGCCGATCGTGAGGGCCCGGACGTCGTTCTCGACCAGGACGTCGCGGTCGAGGCGGCCGGTCAGGATCTTCGCGAGGGGCACATCGGTCCAGCCCATGATCGCGGACTCGCGGACGACGCCGCTGTGCGCGTCGACGTCGCCGGAGACGGTGACCGCGACGGCGCAGATGCGTTCGGCTCGCCCGCCGAGCGTGTCCACGAGTGTGGTCGTGGTCGCCTCGATGGCGTCGACGACGAGGTCGAGCTTGGTGGAGTGCAGCGGGCGCCGGTCGCTGGCGAGGATGCTCGTCGTCAGATCGGTCGCGACGCCGACGATCTCGTCGGCATTGACCTTGATCCCGACGAAGACCAGCGCGTCGGCAACGACCATGAGGGGGTTCGCCGGCCGCCCCGGCTGCCCGTCGCGTTGCGACTCGAGCTGGTCGGAGACGAGCCCGGCCCCGATGAGTGGTGCGACCGCCTTCGTGACCGCCGCCTGCGAGAGTCCGGTGAGCCGGGCGATGTCGATGCGGCTGATCGGGCCCCGGGTGAGGATGCTCCTGAAGACCTCGGCCGCCGCCGCCGACGCCCCTTGGAGCAGCGAGACTGCGGCGTCTGCGTCGTTCATTCCGGGATTCCTCTTGGTTGGACGCCGGTCAGGGCGTGGTAGCGCGTCGTCCGGGCACCATCGTAGTCAGCGAGCGGGGCGGAGCCGGCATGCGCCGACTCCGCCCCGGCACCGGTGTCACTCGGCGAGGATCTTCTCCGTCTTCGTGGCCATCTCCGGGAACACATCCTTGTCACGTTCGCCGCTGAAGTACGCCTCGAACATCGGCTGGATCGTGTCGGAGAGCTCCTGGCCGTTGGCCGTCGGCGGCGCCGGGTACAGCTCGCCGTTGTTCAGTGCGGCGACGAAGCCCGACAGGTCGAGCCCCTGCGCCTTCTGGGCGTCGACCGCGACCTGGAGCGACTTGGCGATCGACGGCAGGAACGTCGCGTCCGCGCCGGCGGCCGACTGGCAGGCCTCCGAGCCCATGTACGTGACCCACTTCCAGGTCGCGTCGAGGTTCTTCGTGCCGGCGTAGATGTTGTTGGCGTTCGAGTTGCTGATCATCGAGCGGCCCTTGGGGCCCTTGACCGTCGGCGCGATGCCCACCTTGGCGCCCGGGATCTTCGTGATCGAGGTGGCGTCCCACGTGCCGCCCTGCACCATCGCGACCGACCCCGAGCCGATCTGCTGGCTGCCCGCGACCGTCAGCTGCCCGAACTTGGGCATCAGGCCGCGCTCGCCGAGACCGCGCACGTACTCCAGGGTCTTGACGAAGTCGGGGTTGTCGTACGGGAACCGGGTCGGCCAGGCCGGCTTGTCACCGAGCCGCCAGCCGAGGGTCGACACGAACGGGTTCCACGAGGTCTGCCCGTTGAAGTCAGCGGCGGCGAGGCTGCCGATGCCGTACGTGGCCACCTTGGTCTTGTCGAATCCGGGCTGGTCGCCGCGGACGCCGTTCTTGTCGACGGTGAGGCGCGCGACGACGTCGTCGAAGGTGCCGCCGTCGTCGGGGTTCCACGTCATGCCCATGATGTCGGCGTCGGTGAGGCCCGCCGCAGCGACCTTGTCCTTGTTGAAGTAGATCGCGGCGGCCGCCCAGTCCAGCGGGATGCCGTACTGCTTGCCGTCGGTGTACTTCCACGAGTCGACGCCGATGTCGAAGACCGACAGGTCGTACCCGGTCTTCTTGATCTGGTCGTCGAGGGCCAGGATCTGCTTCTGCCCGGCGTAGGCGCCCAGCAGGGGGACGCTGTTCTGGAACGCGTCGGGCGCCGCGCCCGAGACGAAGCCGGCGGTGAGCTTCGTGAAGTAGTCCTCCACGCCGTACTGGGAGATCTTGACGGTGATGCCGGGGTTGGCCTGCTGGAAGCCGGGCAGGCACTTCTGGTACGAGGCCGCCTGCCGCTCGTCCCAGGTCCACCAGTTGACCGTGCCGCCGCTGCTGCTGCCGGAGTCTTCGCCGGTCGAGCAGGCGGTGAGTGTGACGGTCATGGCGACGAGCGCCAGCACCGCCGCGATCCGCTTCGGTTTCACGAGTTCCTCACTATGGGTGGCGGGGCGCCGTCACTGACGCCCGGTTGGGTGGGTGTGGGTGTGGTGGGTCTGCGGCGCCGGCGCGTTCGTGCGCCTGGCGGCGAAGGCCGGCGGCTGCGCTGCTGCCGCCGGCCTCGATGCGGTGTCAGGTCGGCGCGGGAGGTCGACGGGCCGTAGCGAGACCTCGCCGTGTGCCGGGACCTCGAGTTCGAGCAGCCGGTCGTCGTGCTCGACGACGACCCGGTGGGGGGCGCCGCGAAGGTCGCGGATCACGGCGCTGTCGACGGCGCCGTCGGTCCAGGCGAGGTCGACCTCGAGCCCGTCGCGGGCCCGCAACCCGGCTACCCGGCCGCTCGGCCATTGCGCGGGCAGCGCGGGCAGCAGCCGGATGCGGCCGTGGTGGCTCTGCACGAGCAGCTCGGCGATGGCCGCCGTGAACCCGTAGTTGCCGTCGATCTGGAAGGGCGGGTGCGTGCTGAACAGGTTCGGCAGGAGCCCGCCCCATTCGGATCCGTCGACGGGGGCGAGCCGGCGGTGGTCGCGGTCGAACGCGGTGCTGGCCTCGAGCAGTAGCGCTCGGGCTTCGGCGGCGTCGCCGAGCCGGGCTCGGAGCGCGATCTTCCACGCCCACGACCAGCCCATCGCCCCGGGTCCGCGGGCGTCGAGGAAGCGGCGCGCCGCCTCGGCCAGTTCAGGCGTGCGGACGGGGTCGATGAGATCGAGCGGGTAGAGCGCGACGAGCGGAGACAGGTGCCGGTGGTGCGGATCCGCGTCCGCGACATCGGTCGACCATTCGCACAGCCGGCCGTCGGGGCCGACCCTGAGCTCCGGAAGACGTTCGAGGGCGGCGGTGAGGTCGCGGTCGAGCGGGTCGTCGAGGCCGAGTACGGCGATCGCCGAGCGGGCGCGCTCGAACAGCGCTCGGATGAGGGCGATGTCCGTCGTCGTCGAGACGCTGAGCGCTTCGGGCCGTCCATCGGAGCCGACGAACAGGTTCTCCGGCGAGGTCGAGGGGATGGTGCGCAGCCGGCCGCTCGCGGGGTCGTCGACGAGCCAGTCGAGGCAGAACAGCGCCGCCCCGCGCATGAGCGGCCACACGGTGTGCTCCAGCAGCTCGCGGTCGCCGGCGAACTCGTAGCGGTCCCAGAGGTTGTGGGTGAGCCAGACGCCGCCCATCATCCAGATCGCCCAGCTCGGGGCGCCGTGACCCATCCCGACCGGCAGGCTCCAGCCCCAGAGGTCGCTGTTGTGGTGGGCGACCCAGCCACGGGCGCCGTAGAGGCGGGCCGCGACGTCGGAGCCGGTGTTCGCGATTCGCCGTACGAGTGCGGCCAGCGGCTCGGTCGAATCGTCGAGTCCCACGATCGGTGCGGCCCAGTAGTTCATCTGGGTGTTGATGTTGATCGTGTAGTTGGCCGACCACGGCGGTCGGAGCTCGTCGTTCCAGATCCCCTGCAGGTTCGCGGCGGGGCTGCCCGAGCGCGACGACGCGCCGAGCAGGTAGCGGCCGTACTCGGCGAGCACGGTCGCCCGGAGGCCTTCGTCGTCGCCGTGCAGGATGTCGCGCTCGACGTCCCAGGTGCCGGCGCGCCGACCGCCGATCGCGAAGCGCGCCCCCGAGGCATGCTCCCGCACGTCGGCGAGATGCTCGGCGAACCGCTCGTGCGCCGTCTGCCGCAGGGCGGCCGTGACGTTCGAGCGGGCGCGCTCCCGGATCTCCTCCGGGGAGGAGCTCCGCCAGCCGGCGCCGTCAGGGTCGGCCCACCACAGTCCGGCCCTGCTCGACGTCGACAGTGCGATCAGCAGCCGGCTCGCCCCGCGGATCCGCAGGGTGTCGCCGGCGGAACCCACGGTTCCGTCGCTTCGCAGCGCGAGCGCCGCGGCCGCGAAGTGGTCGAAGCCGTCGGCGTCCGGGGACAGGTAGCGATGAGCCGGCTCCACCGCGGGCTCGTGCAGGGGCGCACCGTCGATCGGCGCGACCACGTCGAGGGTGATGCCGGTCGCGGCGGTGTCGCGGCCCGCCTCGCGCAGGCGCGTCGACAGGCGGAGGTCGACGTCGAGCACCGGCCGGTCGGCGAGGTACTCGACGAAGAGGCAGCCGGCGGGCGCGGAGGCGAAGGTGCGGCGCGTGACGGCGGCGCCGTCGACCACGAGCGGTTCGGTCACGTACGCCTCGTCGAGGTCGAGGACGCGGGCGGGCCGGCCTTCCGCGACGGCCGCGCCGCGCGTGGCGAGTTCCAGGTCGACGAAGGGCAGGAACTCCTGGGAGTACGGGCCCTCGAAAGTCATCAGGAGCGCTTCGGCGCGTCGGAGGTCCCCGGCGTCGATCGCCGACCGGATCTCGGCGAGGCGTTCGGGTCCGGCTCCACGCGCGACGAGGTCGGCGAGCGCGTCGGCCGGCCCGTCGGGGTGACCCGACCAGATGGTCGCGTCGTTGACCTGGATGCGGGTTCGGGCGCCGCCGAAGACCATCGCGCCGAGGCGGCCGTTGCCCAGCGGCGTGGCCTCGACCCAGTCGCGTGCGGGTTGCCGCCAGGCGACGCGGAGGGTCCCGGCCGTCACTTGATCCCCGAGAAGCCGATGGAGTTGACGATGCGCCTGCCGAAGACCATGAACAGCCCGAGCATCGGCAGGGCCGCGACGAGCGTCGCCGCCATCAGTCCCGCCCAGTCGGGTTGGGCCTGCGGCGACGACTGCTTGAACACGGCCAGCGCGAGGGTGAGCGGTTGCACGGACTCGTCACTCGTCACGAGCAGCGGCCAGAAGTAGTCGTTCCACATCCCGATGAACCCGAGGATCGACAGCGTGATCATGGGCCCGCTCGTCATCGGGAGGGTGATGCCGAAGAGGATCCTGATGCGGCCGGCGCCGTCGAGCAGGGCCGCCTCCTCGGTCTCGATCGGCAGGCCGAGCATGAACTGCCGGAGGAAGAAGATGTTGAAGGCCGAGAAGAGCGCCCCGGGCAGGATCATCCCGGCGAAGGTGTTGAGCAGGCCGAGCTCCTTCACGAGCACGAAGTTCGGCAGCAGGGTGAGGATGCCGGGAACCATGAGCGCGGTGAGGAAGAGGCTGAACATGACGTCGCGGCCCCGCCATTGCAGGCGCGCGAAGGCGTACGCGGCGATCGTGGAGAAGAACACGATGAGCGCCGTCGAGACCGTGGCGTAGATGAGGGAGTTGACGAGGAAGTGGCCGATCTCGACCGATGCGCCCGAGCCGCCCTCGGCAATGGACTCCTCGGTCGTCGCGAGCCCGAGCACCCGCTTGAAGGGTCCGAGGGTGAAGCCGACGGGCAGGATCGAGGCCGGGTTGGCCATCAGCGCGTAGTTGTCGGAGAGCGCGGTGCGCAGGATCCAGTAGAACGGGAAGATCGTCACGAAGAGGATGCCGATGAGGTACGCCCAGGCGAGGGCGCGACCGGTGGTGAAGCGGCGTCGACGGGTGGCGGAGGTGCTCATTCGCTGGTGTCCGATTCGCTCGCGCGCAGCAGGCGCATCTGCAGGAAGGTGATGACGATGAGGATCGCGAAGAGGGCGAAGGACATCGCGGAGGCGTAGCCGAAGTCGAACTGGCCGAACGCCTTGCTGTAGATGTACATCTGCAGGACGTTCGAGGCGTTGGCCGGGCCGCCCTTCGTCGTGACCTGGACGATGTCGAAGACCTGGAACGCACCGATGACGTTGAGCACGAGCACGAGGGCGAGGATCGGACGCAGCAGGGGGAGCGTGAGTCGGCGGAACATCTGCAGCTCGCTCGCCCCGTCGATGCGTCCGGCCTCGTAGACCGTGGCCGGAATGGTCTGCAGGCCGGCGAAGATGATGATCGAGGTGTAGCCCATCTGCTTCCACACGTTGATGAGCGCGATCGACGGGATCGCCCATCCGCGGGAGGTCAGGAACTGTACGCCGTCGCCGCCGAGCGCCTCGATGAGGATGTTGACGATCCCGAGCTGGGTGTCGAGCAGCCACGACCACACGGTCGCGGCGACGACCCCGGAGATGAGGAAGGGCAGGATGATGAGGCCGCGGACCACGGTCGAGGACGTGAGGCGGTGCAGCACCGCCGCGGTGACGACCGACACGGCAATGCTGAGAGTCACCGAGAGCAGGACGAAGTAGACGGTGACGCCGAGCGAGGACCAGAAGACCTCGTCGTCCGCGAGCTTCACGTAGTTGTCCAAGCCGACCCAGGTGGGCGGGGTGAGGACCTGGAAGTCGGTGAAGCTCAGGTAGAGGCCGCGGAGCGTCGGGTAGACCGCGAAGACGGCGAATCCGATGAACGAGGGCGCGATGAGCACCCACGCGAGCCGTGCGTCGCCCCGGTGGGCCGGGGAGTTCGCGTTGATCGGGCGGCGGAGCGCCCTACGGCGCCGCGCCGCCTGTTGCGGTGGCCGCGTGTCGCGAGCCGCTGATTCCAAGAGCGCCATTGGTCTTCCTGCTCCCGCATGTTCGACCTGTCGTGCCGGCTCGGCGGCGAGGTGCCCGATCTCGTCCTGCGCTTGCCGGGCCAGACTAAACATGATTAATTTACGGCGTCAAGTAACTCTCTTGTAACCGTCCACGGAGGCCGTGACCCATGCTTTCCGGCGCTGAAGCGGTACTCGCCCTCCGTGCCGGAGGCACCGCTCTCGTCGTCGAGGTGCGCCATCCCACCCCCCGGGTCCTGCACTGGGGGGCGGATCTCGGAGACCCGACGGATGTCCACGGCGACGATCTTCGGCTCACCGCGGAACCCGCGGTCCTCAACAACTCACCCGACGAACCCCGGGTCCTGTCCGTGTGGCCGAGCGAGTACGACGGCTGGTCGGGCACGACCGCGCAGTCGGGGAACGCGGCGGGGTACGCGACGACCCCGCGGCCCCGGCTCGAATCGCATCGCATCGACGTCCCCGACGACGGAGTCGGCGGCAGGATCGAGTTCGGATTCGTCGACCGGGTGACGGCCTTGCGGTCCTCGCTCGTCTACGAACTGGACCGCTTCGGCGTGCTCGCCGTGCGGATGAGCATCGAACGCGACGCCGCTCTCCACCCGTCGACCGGCGGCGCCCCGTACACACTCGACGGCCTCCTCGCCCTCATGCCCGTGCCCGAACGGGCCACCGAGCTGCTCGACTTCACCGGGAAGTGGTGCCGTGAGCGCGCCCCGCAGCGCACGCCTTTCGGGTTCGGTACGCACGCCCGCGCCACCCGTCGCGGCAAGCCCGGACACGACTCGCCCTATCTCCTCGTCGCCGGCACGCCGTCGTTCGGCTTCGGCCACGGCGAGGTCTGGGCGATGCACCTGGCGTGGAGCGGCGAGCAGCGCTACCTCGCCGAACGCCTCCCCGAGGGAGCCGGTGCGTTCTCCGCCGTCATCGGCGCGGGCGAGTCCCTGCGCTCGGGTGAGGTCCTGCTCGCCGACGGCGACCGCTACGAGGCGCCGACGGTGCTGTTCATCTGGTCCGATGCCGGCACCGACGGCCTCGCGGACCGCTTGCACCGCCGACTGCGCAGCCGGCCGAACCACCCCTCGACGCCCCGGCCGCTGGTGCTGAACACCTGGGAGGCCGTCTACTTCGACCACGATCTCGACCGGCTCACCCAGCTCGTGAAACGAGCCGCCGAGGTGGGCGTCGAGCGGATCGTGCTCGACGACGGCTGGTTCCACCGCCGCCGCCAGGCCGACGCCGGCCTCGGCGACTGGTTCGTCGACCGCGACGTGTGGCCGGACGGCCTCGGCCCGTTCGTCGAGGTCGTGCGTTCCCACGGCATGCAGTTCGGGCTCTGGTTCGAGCCCGAGATGGTCAACCTGGACTCGGAGCTCGCCGAACGGCATCCGGACTGGATCCTCGGGCCGAGCGCCGGTCTCGGGCCGAGCTCCAGGCAGCAGTACGTGCTCGACATCGCCCGCCCCGAGGCGTACGAACACCTTCTCACCCGCATCGACGCTCTCGTCCGTGAGCACTCGATCGACTACCTCAAGTGGGACCACAACCGCGACCTGATCGAGGCGGTCAGCCGCGAGGCGAGCGGCGACCGGCCCAGCGTCCGCCGGCAGACGCTCGCGCTCTACCGGCTCCTCGACGAACTGCGCGAACGGCATCCGGGCCTGGAGATCGAGACGTGTTCCGGCGGCGGCGGGCGGGTCGATCTCGGCATCCTCGACCGCACCGACCGGGTGTGGGCCTCGGACTGCAACGACCCGGTGGAACGCGTGCAGATCGAGCGGTGGACGCGGGCACTCGTGCCGCCGGAACTGATCGGCTCGCACCTCGGATCGGCCCGGGCCCACACCACCTCCCGCACGACCGACCTGTCGTTCCGGCTCATCGCGTCGCTCACGGCGCACCCGGGTATCGAGCAGGACCTCACCGTCGCGAGCGACAGCGAACTCGCGACGATCGCCGCGTGGTCGCGGCTGTATCGGGAGATCCGGCCGCTCCTCCAGACGGGACGGGTGGTCAACGCCGACCTCGCTGACGACGCGACCGCGCTCTACGGCACCGTCGCCCGCGACGGCTCGAGAGCCTTGTTCACCTGGGTGCGGTTCCAGACCTCCGCGGCCGGTCAATCCGGCCGGGTCCGCTTCCCCGGACTCGACCGCACCGTCCGCTACCGGGTCGCCATCCGGGAGGAACTCGGCGCGGCGAGCCGGCACCAGGGGCGAGACCCCGAGTGGGTGGCCCGCGCCGCCGAACACCCGATCGAACTCTCCGGCGCCGTGCTCGCGGGCGCCGGCGTTCCCATGCCGACGCTCAACCCGCAGCAGGCGATGCTCATCGACATCGAAAGGATCCCATGAACAAGCCGACCATCCTCTTCGCCGGCGACAGCGTCACCGACTGCGGGCGGCGTGAAGACCCCACCGGGCTCGGCGACGGATACGTGCGCCGGATCGCCGAGACGCTGGGCAGCGAGGCGCACTGGCTCAACCGCGGCATCAGCGGCGATCGGAGCCGCGATCTCCGCGAAAGGTGGGACCGAGATGTGCTGGCGGCGCGGCCGACGCTCGTGAGCATTCTCGTCGGCGTCAACGACACCTGGCGACGCTACGACAGCGACGACCCCACCCCGGCGGCGGACTTCGAGACGAACTGTCGGGCGCTGCTCGAGCCACTCGCCGCCGACCGGGTCGAACTCGTGCTCATCGAGCCATTCCTGCTCCCGGTTCGGGCGGAGCAGATCGCCTGGCGCGACGACCTCGAACCGAAGATCGCGATCGTACGGAGCCTCGCGCGGGAGTACGACGCCGCGCTCGTGCCGGCGGACACGGCCCTCAACGCCCTCGGCGACGCAGCCGGCCTCGCGCCCGACGGCGTACACCCGAGTCATCGCGGTCACCAGGCGCTTGCGACGCTGTGGCTGGAACACGCGACTTCCCAGTTGACGGCGGTGCTCCGACGTCGGGGTGACGCGCCGCCTCGCCCCATGCCCGAAGCACCGGTGCCCGCGACATGATCGGCCGGGCGAATCGCAGTCCCCACAGCCGAACCTACGGTTCGGTTACCTGCAACCGGGAAGGCAGCAGATCCGACCTGGTGTTACATGCCAAGTAAGGCCGCCCCGTACTCGAGCAGGAGACAGAGAAGATGGCGAAGGCATACTGGATCAACACCTTCCGGTCGATCAAAGACGAGAAGAAGCTGGTCGCCTACGTTGAGCTGGCCGGGCCGGCGATGCGCGCCGCGGGTGGCAGGTTCCTGGCGCGCGGACTTCCGGCTCGAGCGTTCGAGTCCGGAATCATGGAGCGCACCACGCTGATCGAGTTCGACAGTGTCGACGCCGCCGTCGCGGCCTACAACAGCCCCGCCTACCAGCAGGCGCTCCGGGTGCTCGACGACGGAGCCGAACGCGACCTGCGCATCATCGAGGCGCTTTCCTGAACGCACGCCGCCGGCGTTGAAGCCCCGCCTCCGGTTTTCAGCGTTGTGGGCCGATCCTGCACACGTGGTATTGACGGATCCGCCAGGAACCCGCGCTGAACTGGAGGGCCAGGGACAGGTACACCGGGGCTTCCCAGCCGGTGGGATCGCGGAAAACGACGTGGGCGAAACCACCAGCCGCCCCCTGGCCGATCGAGTAGGTGTGCAACACGGTCACGTCCGCGCTGCGATCGTCGGGTACGGCGCCGTAGTAGGCACGTACCATCTGCCGGCCGACGAGCACCTCGGGGCCGAAGCCGAGGAAGAGGGCATCCGGGTGGAACAGGTCGGCCATGGCCTCGACATCATGGTCGTCAAATGCTGCCTTCCACCGGCCGAGCACCTCGTCCATCGGATTGCTGGTCATGGGGCTCCTCGTTCTGGCATGACCTCGGCCGAGGGTGGTCCGGGCCTTCATCCGTCAATCGTGCCCGTTCGGCTCGCCGCTACTGAGTGCTTTGAACATCTCGGACATCGCGGGGGATGTGCCGCTTCGTCGTTCGTGAATCGGGTCGCCAGTCGTAGCGCTTGAGACTGGAGAAGATCGGCTCGACCCGCGCTGCCCGCGCACTGCCTGGACCGGCTCACCCGGCTGGGCTTCACCAGGTCCACCGTGGCGCTCGGCGACGAGATGGCGTTCGCCCTTGATGGCTGGCGGCCGGCGGGCGAGGTGGCGGCGTACGTGCGGGCGCTGCCCCACGAGGCCAACTCGGGCGACGTCTACGCCCGCGCCCGGCCCGCCTGACCCGCCTGGTGGACGTCAGGCAGCGGCGAAGGCGGTGAGCCGGTCCAGGCCGGCCGGTTCGGTCATCGGATCACGGTAGGCGCCGGCACGCCCCGCGGACGACCCCGTTTCCTCGCATCGACGCTGGTGACACCCTGGATCGGCCGCGCTGCCCAGAGGCAGTTTTTTCAGGTTTCGAACTTAGCCATGTTTCGTTACCCGCCCGTTATTGACGTGACCTCCGCCACTTCGGTTGACTGCGACGGAACCGCTTCCGCAACCGGTTCCGAAACAAGGCCTCACCCCTTCGACCCGGGAGCGTCACGTGCCGATCACCATCGCCGACGTCGCCACCCGCGCGGGGGTGAGCAAGACGACGGTCTCCCGGGTGCTCAACGGCAAGGGCGAGGTGCACGTCCGCACCGCCGACCGGGTCCGCGCGGTCATCAACGCCCTTGGGTACGTGCCGAGCGCCCGCGCGGTCGGCCTGGCCCGCGGGCGTACCCGGGTGGTCGGCATGCTGGTGCCCGCCCTGACCTGGCCCTGGATGGGCGAGGTGCTCCAGGGCGCGGCCGACGTGGTCGAGGCCGAGGGGTATGGCATGCTGCTGTTCACCTGCACCCACGGCGACGAGTCGATGCGGCGGTTCGCCTCCCAGGTCTCCGCGAAGTCCTTCGACGGCCTGCTCGTGGTCGAGCCGGAGGGCACCCTCGACTACATCACCGAGCTGCACGAACGCGGACTGCCGGTCATCCTCATCGACGACCGCGGCCACCAGCCCGGCTTCCCGTCGGTGCGCACCACCAACGAGTCCGGCGCGCGAGCCGCAGCGGTGCACCTGCTGGCGCACGGGCGGAAGCGGCCGCTGGTCGTCACCGGCCTGAGCCGCTTCGGCTGCACCCGGGAGCGGCTGGCCGGCTTCGCGGATGGCTACGCCGACGCCGGCCTGCCCATCGACCCCGCCCTCGTCGTGGAGGGTGACTTCACCTTCGAGTGCGGGCGGGTCGCGGTGGAACGCCTGCTCGCCGACGGCGTGCCGTTCGACGCCGTCTTCGCGCACAACGACCTCTCCGCCGCCGGGGCGCTCCAGGCGCTGCGCGACGCCGGCCGGCGGGTCCCGGACGACGTGGCGGTGGTCGGCTTCGACGACCTGCCCCTGGCCGGGCACACCCACCCCCCGCTGAGCTCGGTCCGCCAGCCGTTGCGGGAGATGGGGGCGGCCGCCGCCCGCACCCTCATCGCCCACCTTGCCGGCACGCCGCTGCCCGACACCCCGACCGTCATTCCCACCAGCTTCACCGTCCGCGCCTCGACCGGCACCACCTGACCTCTCCACCGCTGTATCCACCACCCACACCGGCGGGAGCACCGCGCCCACCGGTGGCAACACCGCACACCCTCCATCCACCACATCCCGCTCGAGGATTGCGGGAGCACCGAGGGAGACCTCCATGAGAAGAAGGCAGTTCCTCGCCGTCGCGCTGGCCGGCGCGATGGCCACCGGCGTCGCCGCGTGCGGCGACAGCCCGAACGCGAACAAGAAGAACGGCCAGGCGGCCACGGTGCTGAACGTCGGCATGCCGAACGGCCCGCAGGCCGAGAACAACAACCCGTTCCTCACCACGTCCGCCGCAGCCTCGCTGGGCTACCGCTGGCAGATCTTCGAGCCGCTGATGATGTGGAACCCGGTGAAGCCGGCCGACCCGTTCAAGCCGTGGCTGGCGACCAAGGCCGAGTGGTCGTCAGACTACGCCTCGGTCAAGGTCACTATCCGAGACAACGCCACCTGGTCAGACGGGCAGAAGGTCACCGCCGAGGACGTCGCCTTCACCTACAACCTGGTCAAGAAGTACCCGGCGCTCAACGACCAGGGCGTGCCCTACACGGACGCGACCGCCAGCGGCAACGAGGTCACCATCAAGATGGCCAGCCCGCAGTTCGTGAACCAGCAGAAGGTGCTGTGGCGGGTGCCGATCGTGCCCAAGCACATCTGGGAGAAGATCAGCGACCCGACGACCGACACCGTCAAGCAGCCGGTCGGCAGCGGCCCGTACACCCTGAAGTCGTTCACCCCGGCCAGCATGACCCTGGCGGTACGCGACAGTGGCTACTGGCAGGACCTGCCGAAGGTCAAGGAGCTGCGCTACACCTCCTACACCGACAACAGCGCGCAGACCACCGCGCTGGCCAACGGCGAGTCGGAGTGGAGCTTCGTCTTCATCCCCAACTACCAGACCGTCTTTGTGGCCAAGGACCAGGAGCACCACAAGATGTGGGCGCCCGCGATCCTGGGCATCCACGGCCTCTACCTCAACACCACGAAGAAGCCGTTCGACGACCCGACGCTGCGCCGGGCCATGAACATGGTCATCGACCGCCAGGACATCTTCACCACGGCCGAGGCCGGGTACTTCCACCCGCTGGTGAAGAGCGTGACCGGCCTGCCCAGCCCGGCCGGTGACGCGTTCATCGCGTCGGAGTTCAAGGGCCAGGAGCACAAGGTCGACGTCGAGGGCGCCAAGGCGCTGCTCACCGGCGCCGGCTACAAGCTCGACGGCAACACCCTCAAGGACAAGACCGGCAAGGCCGTCACGATCAAGCTGACCGACCCGGCCGGGTGGTCCGACTACCAGACCAGCCTCGAGATCGTGAAGGACAACCTGTCGAAGATCGGCATCGCCGCGACGGTCGACAAGGCCAACCAGGACGCCTGGTTCCGCAACGTCGAGCAGGGCAACTTCGAGGCGACCTTCCGGTGGACCGAGGGCGGTGCCACGCCGTACGACATCTACCGGACGATCATGGACGGCCGGCAGCTCAAGCCGATCGGCACCGCCTCCCCGGCGGGCAACTTCGGCCGCTTCAACAACAAGCAGGCGACCGACGCCCTGGTCGCCTACGCGAACGCCACCGACGAGGCGGCCCGTACCGCCGCGATGAGCACGCTGCAGAAGATCTTCGTCGACCAGATGCCGATGATCCCGGTCGGCGCGGACAACATCGGCGGCGCGTACAGCACGAAGAACTGGACCGGCTGGCCCGACGACTCGAACCCGTACGGCGCCATGCAGCCCACCCAGCCCAACGCGCTGGACGTGGTCCTGCACCTGAAGCCCGCCGGTAGCTGACCCCCGACACCGCCTCCCCGGTCGGCCCCGGCCGACCGGGGAGGCGGCACCAGATATTCGTGACATCGCGATCCCAGACAGGAACTCGGCATGACGTTGAGCGAGAGCGCGGCGGCACCCGCCGACGAGGTGGTGCTGGAGGCCGTCGGCCTGACCAAGCACTTCCCCGTCCGCAGACGGCTGCGTGACCTCTTCTCCCGGACGCCGGCAGTCGTGCACGCCGTCGACGACGTATCGTTCGCGCTGCGTCGCGGCCGGGTGACCGCGCTGGTCGGGGAGTCCGGCTCCGGCAAGTCCACGGTGGCCCGGCTGCTGGCCCAGATCTACCCCCGCACCGCCGGCGACCTCCGCCTGCACGGCACGTCGACCAGGGTGCGCGGCGGTCGTCCGTTCCGGTCGTACGTGCGACGGGTCCAGCTGATCCTGCAGGACCCGTTCGCGTCGTTGAATCCGGTGCACACCGTCCGCTACCACCTCACCCGATCGCTGCGGATCCACGGCAACGCCGGGCGCAGCGCCGAGGACCTGGAGGCGGCCCTCGGCAAGCTGCTCACCCGGGTCAGCCTCACCCCGCCCGAGCGCTACCTGGACGCCTTCCCGCACGAGCTCTCCGGCGGCCAGCGGCAGCGGGTCGCCATCGCCCGGGCGCTCGGCGCCGACCCGGAGGTGCTCCTCGCCGACGAGCCGGTCTCCATGCTCGACGTCTCGATCCGCCTCGGCGTGCTCAACCTGCTCCAAGACCTCAAGCAGCGGCTCAACATCGCCATCCTCTACATCACGCACGACATCGCCTCGGCCCGCTACTTCGCCGACGAGACGATCGTGATGTACGCCGGCCGGATGGTCGAGGGCGGCGACAGCGAGACCGTCACCCAGAACCCGGCCCACCCGTACACCCGGCTGCTCACCGATTCGGCGCCAGACCCCGAGCGCATCACCGGCGACGGCGCCGGCGTCGACGCGGCCGCCGGGGAGGACCGCGGTCAGGGCGAGCCGCCGAGCCTGATTACCCCGCCCGCCGGCTGCCGGTTCCACCCCCGGTGCCCGCACGCCATGCGGCGCTGCACGGCGGACCTGCCGCCACGGCTGACCATCGGCGACCGGCCCGGCCACTGGGCGGCCTGCTGGCTCTACGACCCGGCCACCGTCGCCGCCGACACTCCCGGCTCCGCCGCGCCGGACGCCGACCCGGCCGTGCCACCGCCCCCGGCAGCGGTCGAGCGGGACGACAACGCCACCTTGGAGGAGACCCGATGAGATTCCTCCTGCAGCGCACGGCCTTCTACCTGTTCACCGCATGGGCGGCCATCACGCTCAACTTCTTCATCCCGCGGTTGGTCCCGGGCGACCCGGTGCAGTCCCTCATCTCGCGCAACCAGGGCCGGATCAGCGCCGACGCCATCGAGTCGCTGCGCGTGCTGTTCGGGCTGGACGCGAACGAGAACGTCTGGGAGCAGTACCTGCACTACTGGGGACAGCTCCTCCACGGCGACCTGGGGCTGTCGTTCACCTTCTTCCCGGCGCCGGTGTCGACGGTGATCGGCGACAGCCTGCCGTGGACGATCGGCCTGGTCGGCATCACCACGATCATCAGCTTCCTCCTCGGCACCGCGCTCGGCGTCGGCGCCGGCTGGCGGCGCGGCTCCTGGGTCGACGGCCTCCTGCCGGCCACCACGTTCCTGTCCTCGATTCCGTACTTCTGGCTGGGCCTCGTCGCCATCGCCCTGTTCGCCGGCCCGGGAAGCTTCTTCCCGTCCTCCGGCGGCTACGAGCCGGGCCTCGTGCCGGCGTTCGACCAGTACTTCATCCCGAGCGCGATCCAGCACAGCATCCTGCCCGCCGCCACCATCCTGGTCTCCTCGATGAGCGGGTGGATCCTCAGCATGCGCAACATGATGGTCACCGTCTCCTCAGAGGACTACATCACGGTCGCCCACGCGAAGGGGCTGTCCGAGCGCCGGGTCGCCCTCAGCTACGCGGCCCGCAACGCGCTGCTGCCGAACGTGTCGGGCTTCGCCCTGTCGCTCGGGTTCATCGTCGGCGGCACGCTGCTGGTGGAGATCGTCTTCTCCTACCCCGGGCTCGGCTACCAGCTCTTCCAGGCCGTCGGCGCCAAGGACTACCCGCTGATGCAGGGCATCTTCCTGATCATCACGATCTCCGTGCTGGTGGCGAACCTGCTCGCCGACGTCGCGTACCTGCTTCTCGACCCGCGGACCCGAAAGAGCTGAGCGATGACCATCTCACCGTCGAGCATCGAGCAGGTCATCCCCGGTCAGGGGGCGATGGCCCAGCCGTCGGCCGCGCCGGGCCGAGCGAAGCGGCGCCGGTTCCGGTTCGTCGCCAACGCCAAGGCCGCCACCGGGCTGGTAATCCTGGGCATCTACTGCCTCTTCGCGGTGATCGGGCCGTGGGTGGCGCCGTACGACCCGGACGCGCGCAGCAGCGACGTGCTCCAGGCGCCGTCGGCCACGCACTGGTTCGGCACGACCCACCTCGGGCAGGACATCTTCAGCCAGATCCTGGTCGGCGCGCGCAGCGTCATGCTGGTGGGACTGGTCGCCGGTGTGCTGGCGACGATCCTGTCCATCCTCATCGGCGTGACCGCCGGCTACATCGGCGGCGCGGCCGACGAGGGCCTGTCGGCCCTGTCCAACGTGTTCCTGGTCATCCCCGCGCTGCCGCTGATCATCATCGTGACGTCGATCGTCGAGCAGGCCAGCGACACGCTGGTCGCGCTCATCATCGGCTGCACCTCGTGGGCGTGGGGCGCCCGGGTGCTACGCGCCCAGACATTGTCCCTGCGGCGCCGCGACTACGTCGAGGCGGCCCGGGCCACCGGCGAGCGGACCTGGCGCATCATCCTGTTCGAGATCCTGCCCAACCTCACCGCCATCATCGCGTCCGGCTTCGTCGGCACCGTCATCTTCGCCGTCATGTCGGAGATCACCCTGGCCTTCATCGGCATCTCGTCGATCTCATCCTGGAACTGGGGCACCATCCTGTTCTGGGCCCAGGGCCAGCAGGCCCTCGCGCAGGGCGCCTGGTGGTGGTTCGTCCCGGCCGGGCTGGCCATCGCGCTGCTCGGCACCGCCCTCGCCCTGATCAACTTCGGCATCGACGAGTTCGTCAGCCCCCGGCTGCGCAGCGCCGGCAAGACCCGGATCCGCACCGCCGACGGCCGCACCGTGCGGATGCGGGTCGGCTTCACCCCCGTCCTGGCCCCTACCCCGTCCGTCCCGACGCCACGGGCTGCCACCACCCGAGAGGACGTTGTGCGATGAGCGATCCGGTGCTGGAGATCCGCGGGCTGCGCGTCGACTACGGGCTCGGCGACGCGGCGGTGCACGCCGTCCGCGACGTCGACCTGACCCTGCACCGGGGCGAGGTGCTGGGGCTGGCCGGGGAGAGCGGCAGCGGCAAGTCCACCCTGGCGTACGGGCTGACCCGGCTGCTACCGCCGCCCGGGGTCGTCAGCGGCGGCCAGGTGGTCTACCACCCGGTCGACGGCCCGCCGGTGGACGTGCTGACCCTCAGCCCGGCGCAGCTGCGGAAGTTCCGCTGGGCGGAGACCTCGATCGTGTTCCAGGGCGCGATGAACTCGCTCAACCCGGTGCACAAGGTCTCCACCCAGCTGCTCGACGTGATCAAGGCGCACGAGCCGACGAGCACGGCGGCGGGCCGGCTGGCCCGGGCCCGGGACCTGCTCCGCCTGGTCGGCATCGCCGCCGACCGGCTGGACAGCTACCCGCACCAGCTCTCCGGCGGCATGCGGCAACGCGTGATGATCGCCATGGCGCTGGCGCTGGAACCGCAGGTGGTCATCATGGACGAGCCGACCACCGCGCTGGACGTGGTGATGCAGAGGCAGATCCTCGGCCAGCTCGCCGAGCTGCGGGAGCGGCTGGGCTTCGCGGTGCTGTTCATCACCCACGACCTGTCGCTGCTGGTCGAGTTCTCCGACCGGATCGCCATCATGTACGGCGGCCGGATCGTGGAGGAGGCGCCCGCCGCGCAGCTCTACCGGCGGGCCCTGCACCCGTACACCGAGGGGTTGCTGCAGTCCTTCCCGGCGCTGCGCGGCCCGCGCCGCGAGCTGACCGGCATCCCCGGCTCGCCGCCGGACCTGCGGGCCATGCCGGAGGGTTGCGCGTTCCACCCGCGCTGTCCGAAAGCCTTCGACCCGTGCGACAAGAAGGTGCCGGCGCTGGGCCCGCCCGTCGACGACCACCCGGGCCGGCACGTCGCCTGCTGGCTGCACCCGGTCGCCGCGCCGGTACCCCGCTGACCCCCGCTCTCCGTCCGACAGAACGACCCGCTACCGCGAGGAGAACCATGGACACCCACCTCACCAGCCCGACCACCGACGGCTCCAGGTCGCCGCGTGGCGTCAGACGCGCTGAGCTGGAGTCGTCGCAAGGGCAGGCCGACCCGATCGACACCCTCCCGCCGGCCTTCCGGTGGGGGGTGGCGACCTCGTCGTACCAGATCGAGGGCGCGGTGGCCGAGGACGGCCGGACGCCGTCGATCTGGGACACCTTCTGCCACGTCCCGGGCGCGGTGGCCAACGGGGACCACGGCGACGTGGCCTGCGACCACTACCACCGGATGCCGCAGGACGTGGCACTCATCGCCGACCTGGGCCTGGACACCTACCGGTTCTCGGTGGCCTGGCCGCGGGTGCAGCCGGGCGGGCGCGGGCCGGCCAACCCGGCCGGGCTGGCCTTCTACGACCGCCTGGTGGACGAGCTGCTGGGCCGCGGGATCGACCCGTGGGTGACGCTCTACCACTGGGACCTGCCGCAGGAGCTGGAGGACGCGGGCGGCTGGCCGAACCGGGACACCGCCCACCGCTTCGCCGACTACGCGGAGCTGGTCTTCGGCGCCCTCGGCGACCGGGTGAAGACCTGGACCACGCTGAACGAGCCGTGGTGCTCGGCGATGCTCGGGTACGCGTACGGCCTGCACGCCCCGGGCCGGCGAGACCTCGGCGCCGGGATCGCGGCCGCGCACCACCTGCTGCTCGGGCACGGGTTGGCGACGCAGCGGCTGCGCGCGGCGGGCAGCCCGATCGAGCTGGGCATCACCCTCAACATGGCCACCGCCGACCCGGCCACCGACAGCCCCGCCGACCGGGACGCCGCTCGGGCGGCGGACGGCCTGGGCAACCGGATCTACCTGGACCCGCTCTTCCACGGCCGCTACCCGGAGGACGTGGTGGCAGACCTGGCCGCCGAGGGGGTGCGCATCCCGGTCGAGGACGGCGACCTGGCGGTCATCTCGTCCCCGATCGACGTGCTCGGGGTGAACTACTACTTCGGGCAGGCGCACTCGGGAGTGGACGAGCAGGGCCGGGAGCGGGAGGACGACGGCCGGCCGGTGCGCCGGGTCGTCCGCCGGGACCTGCCGCGTACCGCGATGGACTGGGAGATCGTGCCGGAGTCCTTCACCGAGCTGCTGGTCCGGCTGCACCGGGACTACCCGGGCGTGCCCATGGTGATCACCGAGAACGGGGCGGCCTTCGACGACAAGCCGGACGCCGACGGGTTCGTGGCCGACGACGACCGGGTGGCGTACCTGACCGAGCACCTGCGGGCGGTGGCCCGGGCCCGGCAGGCCGGCGCGGACGTGCGCGGCTACTTCGCCTGGTCGCTGCTGGACAACTTCGAGTGGGCGTACGGCTACGACAAGCGGTTCGGCATCGTCCGGGTGGACTACGACACCCAGCGGCGCACGCCGAAGCGCAGCGCGCACTGGTACCGCGACACCATCCGGCGGGTGCGCGGGGAGCGCTGACCGGCCGCTCCGGGCGGCCGCGCGGGATCCTCCCGGGCGGCTGCCCCGCCGCGCCCGGGCACCTTGCCGGCCACATTTTTCATGTCTTGACATAAGCAGGTGCGAGGGGTTTTCTCGTTCACGGATGTCGATTTATCCGGAAGGAGCATCCGTGTCCCCCACCACCGTTCCCCGGCTCGCCGGCCGCGCCGTCCTGGCGCTCTGCCTCGCGGCCGGCACCCTCGCCCTCACCCCGCCGCCGGCCGCGCAGGCCGCCGGCGAGACCGTCAACGTCTGGCTGACCACCACCTCCGACTCCGGCGGGCGGACCGTCACCCGGGGCCTGCAGCAGCAGAGCCCGCTGAGTTTCGCCGCCAGCAGCCCCGCCGCCGCGCACACCGTCACCGTCGACGAGAACACCCGGTACCAGCCGTTCGAGGGCGCCGGGGCGTCCATCACCGACACCACCGCGTACCTGCTACGCGGCGGGCCGGTGAGCGCGGCCACCCGGGACGAGGTGATGCGCAAGCTGTTCAGCCCCACCGACGGCATCGGCCTGTCCTACGTGCGCAACCCGATCGGCGCCTCCGACCTGTCCCGGCCCGGCAACGTCTCGCTCGACGACACCTGCTGCGACCTGAACGACTTCGGGGCCAACGGCTACGACACGAACGTCGAGCTGCTCACCGCCCAGGCCCGGCAGCTCAACCCGGCGCTGCGGGTGATGGTGGTGCCGTGGAGCGCGCCCGGCTGGATGAAGGACAACGGCCGGATGGACCAGATGGGCTGGCTCAAGTGGGAGTACTACGCCACCTACGCCCAGTACTTCGTCAAGACCATCCAGGCGTACGCGGCCCGGGGCGTGAAGGTCGACTACCTCTCGGTGCAGAACGAGCCGAACTGCTGCCAGGCCGGCAACCCCACCGCGATGGACTACCCGGGGATGAGCTGGAACTCCTCCGGCCTGGTCGAGCTGACCAAGAACTTCGTCTACCCGGCGTTCCGCGCCGCCGGCATCACCACCAAGGTGCTCGTGCACGACTGGAACTACGGCGACTACGGCACCATCGGCTCCGGGTTGCTCGCCGACGGCGCGGTCCGCACCGACCCGCTCTTCGGCGGCATCGCCTGGCACGGCTACTGGGGTGACCCGGCGGTTGGCAGCCAGGTGCACGGCCAGTACCCGGCGGTGCCGCAGTTCAGCACCGAGCACTCCGGCGGCACCTGGATCGCCAACCAGCACAACGAGGACATGGCCGACATCGTGAACTACGCCCGGAACTGGAGCCGGAGCGTGGTGAAGTGGAGCCTCGCGGTCAACCAGTTCATGGGCCCGCACAACGGCGGCTGCGGCACCTGCACCGGCCTCATCACGGTGCAGGAGGGCGGCGCCCGCGCCGGCCAGGTCGACTACACGATCGAGTACTACACCACCGGGCACCTGACCAAGTTCGTCCGGCCGGGGGCGGTGCGGATCGACTCCACCGCCAACGGCACCGTGCAGAACGTCGCGTACCGCAACCCGGACGGGACCAAGGCGCTGCTGGCGCACAACGGCGGCAGCTCCGCCCAGTCGGTGAAGGTGGTCTGGGGCGGGCAGTCCTTCACCTACACCCTGCCAGCCCGCACCACCGCCACGTTCACCTGGTCCGGCAGCCAGTCGGGCGGGGGCGGCACGCCGACCGGCCCGATCACCGGCATCGGCGGCAAGTGCCTCGACGTCACCGACAACACCAGCGCCGACGGCACGCCGGCGCAGATCTGGAGCTGCACCGGCGGCGCGAACCAGCAGTGGACCCGGGCCGCCGACGGCACCCTCCGCTCGCTGGGCAAGTGCCTCGACGTGGCCGGGGGCGGCACCGCCGACGGCACGAAGGTGCAGTTGTGGACCTGCAACGGCAGCGCCGCCCAGCGGTGGACCTGGACGGCCGGGCGGGACCTGGTGAACCCGCAGGCGAACAAGTGCCTGGACGTCACCGGCAACACCTCCGCCGACGGCACCAAGACGCAGATCTGGAGCTGCACCGGCGGGGCCAACCAGAAGTGGAACCTCCCGTCCTGAGCCGGGGCCGGGCCGGCGGCGCTCCCGCCGCCGGCCCGGTGGCTCAGCGGGTCCGCGTCCGGGGCCGCCGCGCGGCCTGCGCCGGGACCACCCGGGCGACGGGTTCGCGCGGCACGCCGCCGTGGCGCAGCAGCCGGGCCATCGGCAGGGTGGCCGCGCCCATCGCGACCGCGTCCGGTCCGAGCCGGCACAGCTCGATCGAGGTCTGGGCGTACGGCTGGCGCAGCGCGTGCCGCGCGGTGACCTCGCGGATCTGCGGCAGGTAGCGCTCGCCCAGGGCCAGGCCGGCCCAGCCGCCCAGCACCACCCGGTCGGGGTTGAACAGGTTCACCAGGTTCGCCACCCCGGCGCCGAGGTAGCCGACCGTCTCGTCGAGCACCTTGGCGGCGGTGCGGCTGGTGGCCCGCAGCAGCTCGCCGAAGGCGGTCTCCTCGTCGCCGCCGGTCGCCGGGCGACCACGGTTGGCCTGGCGGAACCGGTCGAGCACCCCTTCCGCCCCGACGTACGCCTCGAGGCAGCCAAGGTTGCCGCAGCGGCAGCGACGGCCCCCGTACACGATGGTGGTGTGCCCCCACTCGCCGGCGCTGCTGTGCGCGCCGCGGTAGCCCACGCCGTCGGCCACCACGCAGGCCCCGACGCCGGAGCCGACCAGGGCAACGACCGCGTGCTGGACGCCGCGGCCGGCGCCGAACCACATCTCGGCCTGGCCGAGGGTCTTCGCGCCGTTGTCGATGTGCACCGGGATGTCGGTGCCGGCGCGCAGCATGGCGCCGAGTGGCACGCCGTCCCAGCCGAGGGTCTGCGCGTGCACCACGGCGTCGGCGGCGCGCTCGACGGTGCCGGAGACGGCGACGCCGAAGCCGAGCACCGCCGCCGGGTCGATGCCGGCCTGCTCGATCACCGCGGTGAGACCGTGCAGCAGGTGGTCGGTGACCTGCCGGGGGTCGGGCTCGGCGGCGGCGATCGGGTACTCCGCCTTGGCGAGGGCGGTCATCGCCAGGTCGAAGAGTTCGACCTGCACCCGGGTCTCGCCGACGTCGGCGCCGACCAGGTAGCCGTAGCCGGGGGCGACCCGCAGCAGCACCCGCGGGCGGCCGCCGTCGGACTCGACCAAGCCGGCCTCCTCGACCAGGCCCTCGGCGATCATCTCGCCGACCAGGTTGCTCACGCTGGCCAGGCTCAGCGCGGTGGACTGCCCCAGCTCGTGCCGGCTCAGCGGGCCGTCCAGCCAGATCCGGGTGAGCAGGACCGACCGGTTGGCACGACGCATGTCGCGCACGGTGGTGCGTTTGGCGTCCACGTCCGCCGCCATCCTCTCCCGGCCGCCCCCGGCGGCCTGCTTCATGCGGTGAACCAAGTGCTGACAGACTACTGCGCGTTTACATTTAACAAAGTTAACTGCTAGGGCGAGCGCATTGATGAAGTGCTATGCCAGGCGACTCAGACGCGGGTTGACCGCCGCGCTCGGCGGCGTCGCGCTGCTCGCCGCCACCGAGCTCGCCGCCACGCAGACCGCCCTGGTGGCCTGCTCCGCGCCGGCCTGGGCCGAAGGCGTCACCTGGACCGCCGGCAGCTCGGCCACCTACGCCGCCCGCCTCGGCCGCCGATCCGGCGTGGTCGCCGGCTGGATCGCCGAAACCCAGGCCGAACGCCGACGCGCCCGAACAACACCACACGCCAGTCGAAGAGAAGACCGACGTCCCTCCTCGCTTCAGCGAGGAGCGGATCATTGCCGTCGTCGAGGAACTCGGAGACCATGCGTGCGCCCTGCGGGACGCCGAGCCGGAGGTCTACCGCAGCCTCGGGCTGCACCTGACGTACGACCCCGAAACACAAACGGTGCGGGCAAGAATGGATCTTGCCACGCGCCGTTGGGATTCGGTTCGTATCCGAGGGGCGATCGCGACCATGAACCCATGATCGTCGTCCGGGAAGAACTACAGTTGGCACCCACGTAACCACCGGCGTCGAGCTACGCCCTTGGGAATCGTTCGTGCACGATGATGACACGAACAAATTCCCCACGCGGGCTACGCATTTTCGGCGAACCCCTTGTTGCCCAGCCAGTTTGTCGGCGCTGTACCGGCCGGCTCGAGCCGGGTGAGCGGCAGCCGCTGCACCGGCACGACCACCCGTACCTGGTGGTGGCGATCCGGGGCGCGAAGAACGTGGTGCAGACCGTGGACGGCACCGCATCGACGCCGACGAGCCGACCGACGACGTCGTCTACCGTGGCCCGGGCACCGTCCACATGCTCACCAATGTGGGCGGCACCGCGTACGTCGGGCGCCTGGTCGAACTGAAGTAACCGTTGGCACGGCGGTCCGACACTGAATCCGGCATTCCGGCGAAAATGGTGCATCAGGTGCGTAACGTGCCGGACATGGTCTATCGCACCTGGCGTAACCTGTTGCTCACAGCGCTCGGGATGGGCGTGCTCGCCGGCGCCGGTCAGCTCGGCATCGCGTTCAGCTTCGGCATCGTCCAGCTCACCGGCGCCTCCCCCGGCGCCACCGTCAACCAGTGGCCTGCCCAGCTCGTCTGGGTGGGCTGGTTCGCGGCACACGCCGCCGCAGCCGGCACCGTCGTCACCGCACGCCTGGCCCGCCGGTACGGGGTGCTGGAGAGCACGGGCAGATTGGTGGCCCTCGCCGCCGCCGCCGCGCTGGGCGCCACCGTCGTGGCGCCGCTCTGCGTCCGGCCGGCCCAGGCCGCTGAGCGCTTCTCTGTGGACCCGATCTGGGCCGTCGGCATCTGCGCGACCCTCGGCGCGCTGGTCGGCGCGGGTGCCGCGATCGCCGTACTGGTGAAGCCGCCGCTGGGCTGGAACATGGCGGCGGTGGGCGGCGTGGTCTGGCTGCTGGCGCTCGTCTCGGTCGTCCCGTCGCTCGCAACCGCCGGGCCGTTGCCCGCCGTCCGGCTCGGTGTGCTGGAGCCGGCCTGGCTCGACGCCGACGCGGCACACCGGCAGGCGATCCTGATTCTGCCGGCGGTGGCCCTGCTCATCGGCGCGGCGACCGGCGGGCTGGCCCGCTGGCGCGGGCACCCGCCGCTGGTCAACGGCGCGACCGGCGCGGCCGGCACGGTGCTGGTCGCGTTCGCCTACCTGACCGCCGGTCCCGGCGACGCCGTCGACCGGTACCAGATCACGCCGTACTACGTCGCGCTGCTCGCCGTCGCCGCCGGTGTGCTCGGTTCGGCCGCCGCCGCGTCGTTCCGCTGGCCGCTCCTGCCGCGCACCGTCGAAGCGCGGGTCGTCGAGCCGACCGACATCCTCCGTCCGCTGTCCGCCGGCCCCGCCGTGCCGCAGGCCATGACGCCAGCCGCTGGTGGTACGACCGACGAGCCGGAGCCCGTCGACCTGGCCGGCACGGGGCCGGTCGCCGGCGCCACCGCAGCGAAGCTTCCGACCGCAGCCGAACCGCTGGGCTTCGGTGCGCCGGCTGGCGACCGGGACGCCAGCGCCGTACCGGCCGACTCCGCGACGCGGACCGCCGCACCGGCCGTTACCGCCGCACCCGCCGACCTCGACGACACCCCGGAGACATTGGAACCGGCCCCCGCGACGGCGGCCCACCTTCCCGCGGGACCCGGTGGGGACGGCTCCGGGACGGCGGAGGCGGAGGCCGACAACACCGAACCCGACTGGATGCCGCCCGACGGGGCACTCGTCGCCCCGGGGACCCGCCGGATGTACCAGCCGCCGAGGACCGACCGGACGCGGGTTCAGGCGACCTGGTCGGTCGTGCCGGCGCGGCGGGTGCCGCCCTCGACCGAGCCCGCTCCGGGCGCCGAGGCGACCCACTCGGCCGGCACGCAAGAGAGGCCCAAACCGGCGCTCCCGCCTCGGCACCGGCCGCCCCTGACGGACCTGAACCGGGCCGCGAACTGGGACGCCCTCGCGACCGCCCAGCGCGCCGGGCCCCCGCCCACGACCGACGCCGCGCCGGCCGCCCCGGCATCCGTCGTCGAGGCGGGACGGGCCAGCGGGCGGGCCAGCGGCCGGCTGGGCCTGTTCCGGCGCAACAAGTCCCGGGCCGACGGGGACGGCGCGGGCACCCCGGCGGACGGCGAGCCGCTGCCGAGGCAGGACGCGGAGTTCGTCGACTGGGTGACCCGGCTGGGCAAGCCGGTGGCGGACAACGAGCCGCATCGGGAGAGCGGTCGCCGGTCACTCCGCGGGTAGTTCCACGGTTTGGTCGGCGCTTGACGGCCCAGCAACGGCCCAGACGGCCCGTAGACGGCCCAATCGACCGTTCGCTTGTAAGGCGTTCTGGGCAAGAGTCGTGGCGTCCGCAGACGATGCCGCGACGGCGGGCGAATCCGCGGTGGGCGGGAGCCAGCGGGCGGCCCTTCGGACAACGTCGGACCATGGAGCCAAGCCGTTCCGCGTACTGTCTGCGAGGTGAACTGGCGCTCACCGAGACCGGCTGTCGTAGCGGCAGCGCTCGGTGCTGCCTTCGTCCTCTCTGCCGCCGTCTCGCTCACCGCGCCGATCTTGGTCCAGAGCAGTCGTGGTGGCAGCACTGCGGCAGAACCGAGCGTCCCCCGTTTCATCACCTGTTTCCAACCCCCGCAACCGACCGGAGCGGTGCCCGATCCATGCTGGGACCTCGCCGTCGCGGCTGGCCGGAGCACGCCGAGCGAAGCGGCGCGGGAGGCCGCCCGACTCGCCGCCGTTGAACTCCGAACGGAGTTGTCGGCCGTGGTGGATCGACAGCCGCCGGTCTGCGTGACGACTGCGGCCGGCGGGCCCGGGCCATGCAGTCGCGACAACGTCGACGCCGGCGAGCTGCGGAACGCGCTGAACCGTGTGGGTCTGGTCGACCATGTCGTACGGCCGGCGCGGTCCGACGACATCACCGAGGGCAAGGGGCACGTGTTCGCCGCGCGGGTTGAAGGTGCCTGCGTGCTCGGCTACGTGTCTTCCTCGCGCGAGGCGGCCGGTGTAGCTGGGACGCTGCCCGATGGCACGTGCTTGTCCGTCTGAGCAGTCACGACGCCGATGGGCCGCAACTGTCATGTGTCGGTGCGATCGGATGAAGGCACCCTGAGATCACGCCGGCCACGGCCAATGGCTCCGAGAACCGCGGAGGGAGTTGGGTGGTTTGCTACTGACACTTGGCGTTGAACTGTCGCCGCTCCGGGCAGGTGGCCTGGTTCGGCGATCGGAACGGTGATTATGGCGGGTGCAAATCGTGCGGCGGTCGCGGCGGCCGCGATAGTTCGCATTGACACGTGGCTTCAACAGCACGCGCCTCGGGCCCGCGCGGCTCTACGACCGCCGGCGTCTGAGCCCGACCTCGTGGCGGCGCAGGAGGCGGTCGGCCAGCCACTGCCGCCGGACCTGCGGGCCTGGTGGTTGTACGCCGACGGGGCGCATTTTAGCCTTCAGGCCGCCGACGGTTGGCTTATCCCGCCAGGCTTCGTGCCTTACTCGATCGCTGAAGCGTTGAAGAGTCGCCGCTTGTGGACGGACGTCGCTCGGGAGGTCGCACGCACCGACCCGGGACGTGCACACCCCCCATGGCGGCAGGTCCGCTGCCCAGACCTGCCAGCCGCCTGTCCGGTTCAGCCAGCCGTCCGGGCCCGCAACGCCGCGGCCGTCCGGGCGGGGTCATAGTCCGGCCCGACCCCGTCGACGATGATCAGCGCACCACCGATGTTCCGGGTACGCAACGGCAGGATCTCCTGGTAAGCGGGCGAGTCGTACCAGGCGCGGGCGGCGTCCCTGTCAGGGAACTCGAGGATGACCACCGTGCCCGGCCAGTCGCCCTCGATCACCTCGACCTCGGGAACATGCACCCGGAACCGCCCGCCGAACGGCTCCAGGGTTGACTGGACCCGCTCCATATAGGTGAAGACTTCCTCGTTGAGCTGCGGGCTGCGCAGGTGGACAAGCACGAAGGCGGGCATGCTTCCTCCACGTGGGGTGCGTCCGCCCGGCTGAACACCGGGCCGCTGCCCTCAATCTAGCGGCTTGGTCCCGGCGCCGACCGCGTCTTGACTGAGACTCGTCCGAGCAGCATCACCAGGACCTCCCGGGCGGTGCTGGACTGGTATGCGCACTGGTGCGAGCTACGCCTGGCTCGGCCGACCGGTAGCGGCAGCACCATTGGCAATCGGCGACGACGGCGGCCTGGCCGTGGAGGTCACCCGCCTCGTTCCCGCCTCGGGCAACCTGACCGTCTGCGGGCAACAGTTCTGGCGCAGCGCCACCCGAGCCGGACTGCCGGTCACCCTGTGGGCTGACACCTCCGTCGTTCACCTGCTCATCGACGGCGTCCGGCTCAAAACCGTCCCGTCCCGGCTCACCCCCACCCACCTGCGCCAACTCCTCGCCGACGATGGCCAACCCGCCGGGCCACCACCAATCACCACCGGCCCCGTCCAAGCCGGCGCCCCGACCGAAGTCGAACGGCTCGTCAACGCCACCGGCCTGATCAGCCTCGCCGGCCGGCAACACCCCGTCGGCTACCACTTCGCTGGCAGGCGGGTCACCGTCCGGCTCGACCGCGGCCTCATGCAGATCACCGCCGACGGGGTCCTGCTGCGCAGCCTGCCCAACCCCCTGACACCGGCCGAGGCCGCCAGCATCCGCGACGCCCGCCCCGCTGGACCACCACCCACCCCGAACCCGCAACCAGTGCGGGTCGAACGCCGCGTCAGCTGCCGAGGAGCCCTGGTCATTGCCGGTCAACGCATCCATGTCGGCATCGCCCACGCCGGAGCAACCCTCACCGTCGAAGCCGCCGACACCACCTTCCGCGTCCATGACGGCGACCAGCTCCTCACCGAAGTGCCACGCACCACCGTCAAACCGATCGCCCGCTTCAAGGTCCGCAAGCCGGAGCCCTCACGGCACAAAGCGGGCGGTCAGGTCGAGTCGGAGTACGCGAGGTGACTGCCGCAGTGCCGGCAGCGGAAGAGATATGCGGTGACCGGGCCGTCCTTGCTCAGCGCTTGCAGATACCAGTCCTTCTCATCGGCCGACCAGCCAACCCCGGCCAACTCCAGCCGCAGGTGTTCCAGCGCGTCCGGAAAGTCAGCCAACTCGTCCGCCCCGACCGAGCCATGGAACTCCGCCGCGTCTCGGCAATGGTGCAACCACTGCTCCTGCTGCCACCCCACAAAGCCGGGCGTTCGGCGGAGAACCACCTCCGTCACGTCGGCAGGCACATCATCCGGAACCCGCCAGCTCGCGTCGGTGAACTGCGCGTCGAATATCGCCGCCGCCCGGCCGTCCGCGATGCACCACGGGCACAGCGCCCTGGCCAGCTCTTCCACCGCATAGACCGGGCCGACATAAGTGAACGGCCGCCGCCGCCTGCAACACACGCACACCACTTCAGCGGCCACGATCGAACCCGTCCCCACCGGATCCGGGTGATAAGGGAACTGCGGAAGACCTTCCTCGTCAGCCAGCACCCGCCGATCCTAGGGCGTCACGAGCGGCCACCTGAGCCCTAAACAGCTACCCTGAAACGAAGATCGTCTAGCCGGACGTGTCCCCCACGTCCCGAGACTGATCTGTCACGCAGGTCCTGAGACCCGACATCGGGCGGCGGCCGGCGGCCAGCTCGCAACCGGGAGCCGGCAGCCGAGCGGGCTACCTCCTGGCGGGGTAGGTTGGCCATCGATGGGCTTGCCAACGTCCCACGTCCGGCGGCGCGCACGTGTGAGGAGTCGATCACGGCGCGGGACCAGTCGAGCTTGCCCGCGCCGCGCAGTTCGGCCAGCAGCACCTCATGCAGCCGCTGCCACACCCCGGGCCGGTTCCACTCCTCCCGGCGCCGCCAGCAGGTCACCCCGGAACCGAACCCCAGCTGCTGGGGCAGGAACTCCCACTGGATGCCGGTGTGCAGCACGAACAGGATCCCGCACAGCACCTGCCGGTCCGGGACCCGCTTGCGTCCCGGGTGCCGTGGATTGCGCTCAGGTTTGGGCAGCAACGGCTCGATGCGCTGCCACAGCCCATCCGGCACACCCCACGGCGGCTGCTCGCCACGCCTCACGTCTCGGCATCGTAGATTGCCCTCCACAAGGGATGAAAGACCCAAAGAGCGCGCTGTCGATGCGGTGAACCCTGTCCGGACACCATCGTGCTGTCCTCGTCCCGGCAATCGGGGGACGTGGACCGAGTTCGGCAGCTGAGGATGGAGCGGCCGGGCCCGCCGGTTCGCGGGCCCGGGTTGCTCACAGCGGTCCCAGGACCTCCTCGGGTGGCGCATCCAGCGAGAGCGTCTCGAGCACAGTGAGCAGCTGACGCTCCTCGTACCGGAAATGGCTCTCCATAATGGCTGCGACGCCCTCGAGGTGACGATCCAACTCGGCGACCGGTGCGGCCCGATCGACCGCGGCCTGCAGGCCTGCGAGCAGGTGCGCGATCATCGAGTGGTCCTGGGTGAGGTAGCGGAGCACGGGCTCCAGCTCCGGGTGGACCGCCTTGATGGCCGGGAACAGGGTGTGGTCCTCGCCCCGATGGTGCCCGTCAAGGGCAGCGCAGAACCCGTGGCAGTACAGCAGCAGGTCACGGGTGGCTGCCTCGCCGGACCCGCCTTCGGCAACCGCACTGCGGGTGAGGTCGAGCGCCTCGCGCAGGCGCGTGTGCACCTGGCGAAGCTCACGGCTCCAGGCGATGAGCCTGGTCGTCTCGCGCTCAGTCACGCGAAGACGAAGGATGCGACGTCAACATCGTCGGTCTCCCTCGGTCGGGCGCCTCCATGCCTGACACCGTCTGCCACCGGCACGCGACGCTACCTGAAGCATAGTTCATCGAGATCAGCTGACGGAAAGGCGAAAGACTGCCATGGTCAGCCCGTGCACGCTTCTGCCGCCGACAACGCGCGCCGAATGGCTCCGCCACCATCGCGCTTCTGCAGGTCAGTGCCTCATCGCAGTAGCCGGTCACCGAGTGCAGCGGGCAGCGAGTTCGACAAGATCTCGTATGCCCGGTCCCGGCGAAGCCAAAGCAGCTTGTGTCGGTCCCCGTCGCTCATGGCGAGTCGGAGCGCATCGCTTGTTCTGCCCTTGACCAGCCGCGCAGCGACCACCGCGTCGAAGTAAATGACCTTGTTGGTGGGATGCTCGGCCAGCAGCGTAGCGAGATCGAACGAGCCCAAGGCGGATTCAGGCAACGGTGTGCCAACCGTCGGCCCGAGGCCGTGCGACTTCGACTCGCTCCAGCTCAGCCGGCGCCTGATCAAACCGACCGGCGAAAGCCACAGTTCGCCGTGGACCCAATCGAGCCAGCCGGTTGTGCAACTCTTGCTCAAGCACTGCGCCAAGTCAGCCACGAAGGAGATCGTAGGGGGTCCGAGATCTCCTGAATATCGGAGTTTGCGCGGGCGGTGTCCTGTCATGCCGCTGATCGTGCGGTCATGCGCGAGCCCCAATCACGTAGCCGTTGTCTCTGGCGACTTGGCCGAGTTCCCGGGGAGTGGAGCCTGGCAGGGCCGTCTCTGCTGTCCTCGTCGATCGCGCCGCCGAGGATCGCTGTTTCGGAACGGTCAGTGCACCGGACGGAACAGGTGGGTGGCGTATGCCAAGGCCTGGAATGGTGCGGGGTCGGGCGGGGGCGAGCTGGTCTGGGTGAGGTCCGTCCGGGGTAATGCCGCGCCAGTGCTCGCTCAGCCAGTCCTGCTCGACCTGGTAGAGGCGGTCGAACCGCGATCGTAGGGTGGCGACCAGTCGTGGGATTCGTTGGGAGGCATGTCCACGCGCTGACGACGCCGACATGCCGCAACTGCATAGCGCGGATCGCGGCAGATCCGGACGTGGAAATAGACCATGACCGTGTTGATACCAAGGTCGTACGCGCTGTTAAGTCTGGCCCTGGTTCAGACTGGTCCGACGTCAAGGACGTGCAGCTACAAGTGCGGTCCCTGGCTCGTTTCACCACGGTGCACGAGTGGTGCGCGGTCACCCTGGAGGGCGGCCGTCAACTGATCCAAGCCCAGCGAACCCAGCTCAAGCGCCTGACGATGGAATGCGCGCCCGTCGCCGGGAAAGGACGAGCGGCCTGCCAGCCACACGCGCTCACCCACCTTGTAGGCCAGCGCCTGCCCTGGCCGGCCCAGGTAACGCGCGAGCTCGGCGGACGCGTACGGCCCCTGATGACAGCGGTCCCGCAATAGCTTCAACGCCGCGTCCGGCGTCCACAATGCTCTGTCGCCAGACGGCATCGGCAGCCGCAGGTGCAGGCCAATGTCGAGCACGACCCGTGCCGCCCGCAGGAGCTGCATGAATAGATGCCCCAGTCGCGCACCCGGCTGTTCATAGAGCCCGAGCTCGTCCATGAACCGCTCGGCGTACAGTGCCCAGCCCTCCTGACTGCCGGAGAGGCCGCCGAGCAGGTTCAGCCGCTGCCCGAGGCCTCCCCGGCAGACCTCGGCGCCGAGGTGGAGGTGGTGGCCGGGAACGCCCTCGTGATAGGCAGTGCTGTAGGCGTACCAGGTGGGGAAACTCGCTGCGTCCTCGGGCAGCGACCACCAGACCCGGCCCGGCCGCGTCAGGTCCCGCGACGGCCCGGTGTAGGCAATGCCGGACGACGTGGTCAACCGCGACTCGATGCGCCGCAGCGGGGCGGGGATGTCGAAGTACACGCCGTCCAGTCGCTCGGTGGCGGCCTCCAACAGCTCCTGCAGCCACGCGGCGAACGCCTCCCTGCTGTGCAGCGTGCCGGGTGCGTCGGGGCTGGCGAGCCAGGCGAGCACCTCTGGCACGCTCCCGCCCAGGGCCTTCGCCTCCGCGATCAGCTCTGCCTCTATCGCTCGGAACTCGTCCCAGCCCCAGTCGTACAGCTCGCGCAGGTCAGGCTGGGTCGCGAGGAAGGTGCGCACCCAGAGCGCGTACCGCTGCTGGCCGAACGCTTCCTCATCAACGGCCCGCGGTGCCAGGTCCGCGGTCAGCATCTCGGCCAGTTTCTGGTACGCCCCTCGCGCGCCCGCCGCCGCGGCCTGCAACGACGCCCGCTGACGCCCCTCGCCGTAGCGATCCACCAGGGCGACATCGCCGTCGATCCAGTTGCGGCAGCGCTGCGTGACGAGCTCCACCTGGCGCCGCGCCGGCAAATTGCCGCGCTCCGCGGCGAGTAAAAGGCTGCGGGCATACTCGTCCAAGGCCGCGGGGATCGCGGCCAGGCGTGCGCCGACACGAGCCCAGCCCTCCTCGAAGGCCGCGCCCGCGGCGCCGCGGCCGGGAACCGCGGCCTCGACGGCCTGGCGGATGAGCTGGAGCGGACCGGTGGCCGCCGCGTGCAGTTCACGCAGGTCCTCCCCGGCGTCGTGAAAGGCGATACGCGTATGCAGCCGTTCGGCGAGGTGGGCGTGCAGCGGGCTCGCGGCCGGCAGTGCGTCACCCAAGATCTCGAGCTCGCGCAGGGCGCGGGCTGCGAGATCGGCGCGGGCCTGGTGGCCCTCCGGGCCGTAGTCGGTAAGCCCCTCGACATCCTGCTCGCCAGCCTCGACGACCGCTGTGCAGGGGTCGAGGTCGGCCATCTCGCACAGGAGCCGATCCGCGAAGTCCTCGACCATGGGGGGCATTGCTAGGGCCTTGCCCTAGCTGCCGTGGTGCGAGCTGCATCGATCGCGGCAAGCGGTTCAGAACCAACTGACAACTTCCGCTCATCGGCTACTTATCTACTGGTGGTGTGACCGCAGCCCGGCCAGGCTTGGTCGAGGTGACCGGTGGGGTCGCTCTCACCTCGGCTGCCCACCGCGTTTTGGTGTGGCTCACTCGTGGCATGCGTCCTGCCGGTCACCGTGGCGCGGAGAGGCTCAAGAGGGGTCTGCCCAGCTCGAAGTAGCGCTGCCCTCCTCGCCGGATTCAGCCCCGGTCTGATCGAGGAGGACGAGCGTGGGACAGGTCATCATCGGTATGGATCCGCATAAGCGGTCCGCGACTATCGAAGTCATCAACGGCCGCGAGAAGGTCCTGGCGCAGGGCCGGTTCGGCACCGACCGCGACGGCTACCAGACGATGTTGAAGCTCGGCCGGCAGCACAAGGACCGTGTCTGGGCGGTGGAGGGCTGCAACGGCATCGGCCGACACATCGCCCAGCGGCTCGTCGCTGACGGCGAAACGGTGGTGGACGTGCCGGCGAAACTGTCCGCGCGGGCCCGGGTGTTCGACACCGGTCAGGGCCGTAAAACCGACCCGGTCGACGCCCACAGCGTCGCCGTCGCCGCCCTGCGCAGCAAGGGTCTACGGCAGGTCACCGTCGACGACGTGACGATTGCGTTGAGGCTGCTGGCCGACCGCCGCGACGGTCTCGGCCATGCCCGCACCGATCTGCTCAACCGCATCCACAAGCTGCTGCTGGAACTGCTGCCCGGTGGGGCGAAGAAGTTCCTGTCCGCTCCGCAGGCCCGCGCCCTGCTCAATACCGTCCGGCCGCGTGATCTGGTCGGGCGCACCCGCCGCCGGCTCGCCTCCGAGCTGATCAGTGAACTGGTCCAGGTCGACAAGAAGATCAAGGCCGCGGACAAGGAACTGACCGAGCTCGTCGAGACCACCGGCAGCAGTCTGCAGGACCTCCACGGCATCGGCCCCTCCGGCGCCGCCCGCCTGATCGGTGACGTCGCGGACATCAGCCGCTTCGCCACCCGCGGGCACTTCGCGTCCAGGAACGGCACCGCACCCCTGGACGCGTCGTCCGGTGACCAGCAACGCCACCGCCTGTCGAGGGCCGGGAACCGGCGCATCAACCGGGCCCTGCACATCATGGCCGTCGTCCAGCTGCGCCACGACACCGAAGGCCGCGCCCACTACCGGCGCAAACTCGCCGCAGGCAAAACACCGATGGAGGCCATGCGCGCCCTCAAGCGACGGCTGTCCGACATCGTCTACAAGCAAATGATCAAAGACGTCAAGAAGGCCGGGACGGGCCCGGGAGGACACGTGGGGGCGACTCTTCAATCCAGCGCGGCCGACACGATCCCCATGATCGACACTTCGGAACAGTCACTTCCCGGACCCGCCGACCCCAGCCTAGAACACCGCTCCTCGCCGCCTCTTCATGGATGACACAGAGGGGTGCCTACTTGTTCCATTGACCTGCGACCGTGGCCCGGCCAGGCTTCGGTCGAGGCGCCCGGGCTGTCGCTCTCATTTCGGCTGCCCACGCTGGTCGTGTGGCTCTCATCTGGCCTGCGCAGCCCGGGCGTCGCCCCCGGGCGGGGAGAGGCTCAAGAGGGGTTTGCTCGGCTCGAAGTAGCGTTGCCCTCCCGGCTCGACAACCCAGGTGGATCGAGCATCGGAGGACGCGTTGAGTGGCACGTCAGATCGTGTGGTCATCGGGATGGACCCGCACAAGCGCTCTGCCACGATCGAGGTCATGGCCAGCGACGAGACCGTCGTCGGCGGCGGCCGGTTCGACACCGACCGCAACGGCTACACGGCGATGAGGAAGTACGCCAAGCAGTGGCCGAACCGAGTCTGGGCGATCGAGGGCTGCCAGGGCATCGGCCGGCACATCGCCAACCGGCTCCTCGCCGACGGCGAGCAGGTCGTCGACGTCCCGCCGAAGCTGTCGGCCAGGGCGCGGGTGTTCGCCACCGGCCAGGGCCGCAAGACCGACGCCACCGACGCCCACTCCATCGCGCTGGTCGGCACCCGCATGGCCGGACTGCGCCCGGTCGTCAACGACGAGCAGCTGGCCCTGCTGCGGATCCTCGTCGACCGGCGCCGCTCTTTGGGCGAGGACCACACCCGGATGGTGTCCCAGCTGCATCAACTGCTGCTGGAACTGATTCCGGGTGGGGCGAAGAAGAGTCTGTCCGCCGCCCAGGCCAAAGCGTTGCTGGCCACCGTCCGGCCCCGTGACGCGGTCGGCAAGGCTCGACGGCGGGTCGCCGCGGAGCTGATCGGTGACCTCGAACGGATCTACCGGCGCTCCAAGGAGGCAGACAAGGAGCTGAAGGAATTGCTGGCCTCCACCGGCACCACGTTGATGGACCTGCACGGCATCGGACCCTCCGGCGCCGCCCGGCTGCTGGTCGAGGTCGGCGACATCACCCGGTTTCCCAACCGGGCCCACTTCGCCTCCTGGAACGGCACCGCCCCCATCGACGCGTCCTCGGGCCAGCAGGTGCGACATCGGCTCTCCCGTGCCGGGAACCGGCAGATCAACCGGGTGCTGCACATCATGGCCACGGTCCAGCTCCGCAACCCCACCGAAGGCCGCGCTTACTTCGACCGGAAGAAGGCCTCCGGCAAGACATCGATGGAAGCGATGCGCGCGCTCAAACGACGCCTGTCCGACATCGTCTACCGGTGCATGATCAGCGACGCGGTGGCCACGGCGGCGGGCCCGGGAGGACACCGGGGAACGACTACTGACTCCAGCGTGACCAGCTCGCATCCCCAAGCCGGCTCTTCGGAGAAGTCACTTCCCGGACCCGCCGAGACCCAGGATAGAACCCTTCTTTCGGCGGTGTCTTGACACAGAGGGGAGCCAGATCCGCACCGCGAGCCGCGAACGATCACGTAACCCTGCGTAGCGCGCGGATCGCGGCAGATCAGTACACCTGACCTTCGTCGACGCCCAGCCACGGGTAAGGCAATGCGCCCGGCAGCTATCCGAACGCATTGACATCGGCAGGATCGCACACCGGCCGTCTCCAGCCGGTGGCGTCGGCGGCGATCAGTTTCCTGATCAGAAGGGAGGTGCGTCCTCGCCCATCAACGCCAGCACGACGCCTCCCTTCCCGCTCTTGAGGCTCTGGACCACGACCTTGCCTGTGCTGCCGTCGGGCAACTCCAACGTAAAGGTCTTCCCGACCGCGTTCTTGGGGCCATTGCCGGCGCTGTTGGCGGGTCGGAAGTCGCCTGCCCACGGCGGGGTCCCACCCTTGCGGGCGGGCTCGGCGAAGAGCGCGGCGGTGCCGGGGGTCCTGGTGCCGTCCGAGGAGAGAAGCACTGAGGCGCTGCGATAGGTAGCCATATACGCCAAGGCTATCCCGGACTGCGCTCGTTCGCGCCACGACAACTGCCCCGTAACGCGAACGGCCACGGGGAGCGACCTTGATCTGCTCTCACCCCTTGGGTTGACCGTGCGTTGGCCGCGGCCCGAGCTAAACCCCGGCCGCCGAACCTGCAACTTCGGCGGCCGACAGCCCGCCGGCTCGGCCGACGTCTCGCCACCGCGTCCGCACTTGTCCGCACCAGTCCCAGACGCCTCGGCAGGTTGTCGGCGCGCACGATCGACGGCATGTGCGGATGTCCCGCATTCGGGTCAGCGCCCTCGTCTGCCACCATGGGCTCGTGGACGAGCAAATCACGCCGATCCTTCGCACCAACAACGCCGAAGCTGCCATGGCCTGGTATGCGCGGCTGGGCTGGCTCATCCCAATAGCGGTCGGTGCGCCGCTGATCAAGTGGCTCGCCCACCGCGCCCGCACCGCGAACGTGACCATCCCTACCGTTATCGGCGAAAAGGTTGCGCCGTGAACACCGGCGCGATCAGACTTCGCCGCGGACAGCACCGGCAAGGAGCGGACGTGCTAATCGCAAGCCACGCCGCCTACCCGGCATTCCGCCACGTCTTCCCTGACCCTCGGCGCCGCTTGCAGGCACTGCGTCCGTTCTTCGAAGCCACCGTGCGCGACGCGATCCCATTCGGCTCCGTGTACGCCAGTACCGATGCCGGCGCCACGGCCGCCGTCGCGGTTTGGCTGCCTCCGGGCGCGTTCCCCTGGACCGGCACCCGGCAGGCGCGGGCCGTACCGACACTCATCCAGACCATGATCGCCGCGCCCCGGTCCTTCCCCGCCTTCATGCGCCTAGGGTCCAACGCCGCACGGGCACACCCCACCGAGCCACACTGGTACCTCGTCGTGCTCGGAGTACGTCCGAGCCACCAGGGCCACGGCCACGGATCCCGGCTCGTCACTGCGGGACTTCGACATGCCGACCGCGCCGGCACCGCCTGCTACTTGGAGACCTCCGACCCGGACAACGTGGCGTTCTATCAACGGTTCGGCTTCACCGTCGTCGACGACGCGTTGCCCCTCGTGCCCGGCGGCCCAACCCACATCGCGATGCGCCGCCCACCGGTCAGGTAGCGACCGGCGATTTCAGGTTCCGAGCCCGCAGTCAAGCGAGCTCCTGGCCGCCTGACCGGTCCGACCTGACGCTCTGATCGAACATCCTCAATTCGGCACGACCGCGCGCCCAGCGGCTACGTCCGGACGGCAACCGGGCCAGCTCGGCGTGACGCTGCGTAGCGCGCAGATCGCGGCAGAAGCGGATGTTCGATGTTGGCTCTCCGCTGCGATTATGAGCCTGTGTTACATCACAATGAGCCTGTCGACTTCTTGCGTCGCTACGACGGCGTCCCGCCGGAGATCCTGGCCGATGGGACTTGGTTGCTTGAGCGGCGAACCTTCTGGGCGAGCCTGATGTACGGCTTGGCTGAAGAGGACCTCCTCGATGCTCTGTTCGGCAGTGGTGAAGAGGTCTGGCTAACTGACCAGATCGACAATCTGCATGAAGAGATCGAACAGTCCGGTAAGTGGCCAGTGCTCAGGCTCGGAACCCAGGCTTCAGACTTCGCGATGGTCGCCTGGCATGGTCACGGCACGGAGGGCTACGACTTCGTCGTTTTGCCTGGTGGCGATCGGTGTATCAGCGTGGCGAGTGTCGAAGGCGGCTTCTACGGACCTGGGTTGTCCTGGCCGGAGGCAGAGAGGTTGATCGAGCGAGGGCACCTCGGCTCGACTGCTCAGCGTCTGCTTCTGCTTGTGCGCGCGCTGGGGGACGCGGATATGCCGACGGACGTGGTGGGACAAGTTGCCGAAGCACTGTTAGCCGTCGGCAACGCCACGTGCTCCTACGAGATCGCTGTGGAGGCCGCTCAGCAACTGCTCAAGGACGAAACGCGGTGGACTATGCAAGGTGAAGTACTGCTTTGCGATGGTAGACATGCGGTTCGCCGACCGGGCGGGCTGCCTCCGGATGACCTGCTCAATCTGACGCGGGCACTGCAGTAACGCCGTGCCTCAGTACCTCCTCGGCCCGGGTCTCCCGGCTGAGCGGGTGCACTCTCCTCGGCAGATCCGGTCGTCTCGAACGCGCTGTCCGTGGCAAATGAGTGCAGTTAGGCCGGTCACCGGCTGGGCGATCGGGCCGACGTCGCCGGCCCGTGGTGTGATCGGTCGTCATCAGCATGATCATGCGCAAGCGAACTGTCTTGTCGGTCCAGGCGCGTAGCGTCCAGAAGTGTTCGCGACGGAGGAGAAGCCAGATGATCGACAGTAACGGCACCTCGGATTTCGAGCCTGTGGCCCGCGCGCTGGAGACGCTGCTGCGTGGGGTGACCGACGACCTGCTCACCTGTCCCACCCCGTGTGAGAGGTGGACGGTCGGCGATTTACTCGACCACCTCATGGGGCTGACGGTCGCGTTCCGGATAGCTGCTGAGAAGGGACCCGACGCCGCGCCGGCTGGCCCTGGCAATCCCTCGGTTGCGAAGCTCGACCCGGAGTGGCGCAGCCGACTGCCGGTGCAGCTCGATGAGTTGGTTGCTGCGTGGCGCGAGCCGGCCGCCTGGAGGGGCGAGACCGCGGCCGGCGGGGTGGTGCTGCCGGCCGAGATCATGGGCATCGTCGCGCTGAACGAGCTGGTCGTCCACGGATGGGATCTCGCCAGCGCGACCGGACAGCCATACGACGCCGATAATCGGACCGTCGAGACGGTCTCTCGCCTGGTGTCCCAACAGGCGAGCAGCGACGGCACCCCTGGCCTGTTCGGACCGTCGATTACCCTGCCCGCCGGCGCTCCCCTGCTCGACCGGGTCCTCGGGCTCACCGGCCGCGACCCCGGGTGGAAGTCCTAGCACCGATACGCAAATCCGGCGAAGATGGCAGACGGCAAGGGACCTCTGGCTGCCGGGGCTCAGTCAGACCTTCTGAGCAACTGCGCGGTCAGCGGCAGAACCGTGCACGTGACCTTGAGAACGTACAGCCGTCACGAGCAGGAATCGCGCGCGATGACGGCGGTGATTAGTTCCATCCCGTGGCGTTGCAGGACACGGTCTGGCAGTCCTCGCAGATGAAGAGGCTGCGCCAGCCGTCGCCGTACTCACGGATCCGGTTCTCGACCGAGACGACGTGGAACATCAGCTGTCCGCAGGAGGGGCAGGACGGATTCGCGTAGAGGCCGGTCGGCGGGCCGCCGGCAGTGCCGACGACACCAGGGGTGAGTTGGACGTGGCCGTTGCGATATACGAGGTCCGTGTCGTAGGGCCGCAGTTCCACCGAGCCCAACCCAAAGCCGGGTACCTCCAGCGAGCGGTAGGTCTCCTCTTCCTCGGCGGCGGGCGGCTCGTCGTACATGATGGCCTCGCTGTGGTAGCGGCCGTAGTCGTCGATGCCTGCGTGGAGGGTCCACGAGCAGGTGGCCCGTATCCCGACGAGGTGGACACGATCGGCCGGCCAAGGTGGCAGGCCCGGCACGTCTGTGTGACGCAACGACAGGTAGTGCCAGGAGATCAGGGTGGCCGAGGGGCACTGCGCTACCTGTTCGACCGGCAGTCGCACCGGGTGATCTACGGCCGCGAGTTCTCCCGGTTGGTTGATGGGCCGCAGGAAAACGGCGCGGCGATGGGGCGAGAACCGGTTTAGTGCTGGTCCTGTGGGCGGCACCCAGATCCCGCAGAGCTCATACTCTTCGCGGTCTCCGCCGTTACGCACATCCTCTGCGATCGCGCTCAGGGCGGCAGCGCTGCCGATCGCGGCGAACGCCCAAGCGTCACCGAACGACCAGTGATGACGCAACCTTCGCGCCAGGTGCTCCACGCACCGATCCGGTGCACCGCCCAACAGCAGACACTGGTCCGCGAAGCTGACGTCGAACCGTTCGAGCATGTCGGTGATGACTGCCTCTTGGTACGGCCGGAACAACTCCGGTCGCGTGCCTGCGAGGAAAGCCAGATGGTCACCGAGCCCTCGGGTGTCCAAGTCAGGCCGTTGGAGGAGTTCCATCAGCGCGGCAAGATCGTCCGGGCCAGCGGTAACGGTGCCATACCCGTCACGGGCTTGATCGGCATCGCGGCAAAATATCACCTCGGCCTCCGGACGACTGCTCGGCCACAGACCAGGCATCGCCGGCGTTAACGCCCGTCGACACGACCGACCCAGGGTGTAGGCGTCGGCCCGCCGAGCGAAAACCCAGATCTTTCGCCGACGAGCCAGGCGCACGCTCCTCCAAGGGCCGTACCTTGCCGTGTACGGTCTGCGGTCATGTCGCTCAAGCTGCTCCCGGTCGACGACGTGTGGGTGGACCGCATGATCATGCTGGCCGACGTGCCCTGGGAACGGGCGACGGTCGAGGCGATGTTCGTGGAGTGGGGTCTCGTCCGGCCCGGCGAGGACGTCGGTTGGGAGGGGGGCCCGGGAGCACCGCAGTTCGCCGTCGACCACGAGGGTGAACCGTCGGGGTGGCTCGTCGAGCTCGGCGCGGCCCCGCCGGATCCGGACGTGTGGGTGCACCTGCCGTGCGCGCTGTACTGGCCGGCGTTCGGGGCGGAGGAGCCGGACGACCGCGACGACGAGGACGAGCACGACGAGGACCTTCCCCCGCTGTGGGCTCGGTGGCCGGACGCAAGGCGGGCCAAGTTCCATGCCGAACGGGATCGCCTCGCCGCGCTAATCACCACCCGTCTCGGTGCGCCGGAGAGCGTGGTGACCGGAGCGTACGACAGCTACCGGGCGGTGTGGCGACGTGGTGACCGGGCGCTGCTGCTGGAGACGACCGACGACATCCACACGTACTCGCATTACGACGTGCTCGGCATCCGGCTGCGGCGATACGACCCGTCGCTCACCGACCTGGACACCTGACTGAGGCCGGCGCCGTGCCAAGGCTACGGCGCGGATACCGGCGCGGCTCGCGGCAGATGAGCGCAGATGATCATGAAGGTGCCGATTGCGGCGAGTTCGGAGGCTTGGCCTTCTGCGGGTAAATCGTCTCGTGACGGGCCAGCATGGCAACGAACTCGCCGATCTTCCGCTCGCGGGTCTGCGCCCGTTTGACGGCATTGACGCGGTGGACGAGAGCGAACCGGTTGGTTTTGGTGAGTACGTCGAACATGGCCTGGGCGGCGGGGTCGGCGGCGATGGCGGCGAGGA
>NZ_JBQHDC010000010.1:0-225041 GCF_052068075.1 Micromonospora sp. L31
GAGTCGAAGCTGGAGAACCTGGGTCACCTGGGTGAGCGCAACGACCACGACTCGCAGGGCCTGTTCCAGCAGCGCCCCTCCAGCGGTTGGGGCACGGTTGAGCAGATCACCGACCCGGAGTACTCGACGATGGCGTTCCTGAAGGGTCTGAAGCAGGTCGACGGTTGGCAGGACATGCCGCTGACCAAGGCCGCGCAGACCGTGCAGGTCTCGGCCTACCCGGACCACTACGCCCAGTGGGAGAAGCAGGCCGCCGACCTGGTCGCCAAGCACTGGAACTGAGCGCGCTTCAACGACTGCTGATCGCATCTGAACGACACGCTGGCCGGCACCCCGAGCGGGGTGCCGGCCAGCGGCATATCGGCCCGGGAACCAGCCCCCTGTCCGAGCGAATCTTGGACACTTACCGTTCCGTCGGAACGACAACTGTCCAAGATCGCCCCGGACCAGACCCGACCACCCCTGTTGATCATGAGGTTGGCAGCGGTGAAGGAGATCCACTCCGCTGCCAACTTCATGATCAACGCATCTCGGTCGGGGGAGCGCGGCGCGGTCGGCGACGGCGGGCCCAGGGAGGGGTGTGGGGGCGCGAGGCCCGCGCGGAGGCTGTCGACGGCGGGGTGTGGCCCGCCGTGACCGGCGCAGGGATCAAGCCTGACCGCCCGGAGCCGGGCACGGCGGGCCACACCCCACCCACCGACCACCGCAACGCACGGGGCAGCGAGCGACACCGGCAACCGTTGCCTTCAAACGGCCAGCCCCAACCCAACGAGCCCCACCCGAAGAACGAGCCGCAAGCACCCGGCCAGCAGAAAGAGCAGGCTCGCACCCCCGGAGCGGTGATCCGTTCCGACCCGGGTTACGTACTGCCCGGCGGGGACCGTGAAAGGGGAGCACCATGGCGGAGCCGGACCGGCACGACCATCCGACGACAGAGGTCACGGGGGAGGGCCGGGAGCCGGTCGTCGTGGTGACCGGTGGGCCGCCGCCGGACGGTCCGTCCTGGCCGCGCGGCGCCCGCCTGCTGACCGCCGCCGCGATCGTGGTGCTGGCGCTGGGCGCGCTCGCGGTGACAGTCACCCTGGCCAACCCGGACCGGCTCGGCGTGGCCTTCTCCGGTGGACGGGGTGCCGCGCCGTCGGTCACCGTCGCCGCCGAGCCGGGCGGCGCGGGCGCGGTTGAGGCCGCACAGGCGGCGGAGGAGGCGCAGGCGGCCGCCGAGGAGAGCCTGACCGCGCCGGTGGCCGGCCGCCGTCGGGCGACGTTCGAGCTGGTCGACGGGGTGAGCGCGTTCCGGCTGCGTACCGCGGAACTCGGCGACGAGCTCTACCGGATCAGCAGCCCCGGTGACTCCGGGGTGGTGCCGCGGCCCGAGCTACTCGGGGACCGGGTCCGGTTGCGCCTTACCGCCAGCGGTCGGTCCGGGGCGGGATCGGTCGACGTGGTGCTCAACTCGCGGCTGGTGTGGCGGCTCCGCCTGGTGGGCGGGGTCAGCGCACACCAGCTCGACCTGGGGGAGGCCCGGCTGGCCGGGGTGGACCTGGTCGGCGGGGCGTCGCGCATCGACCTGAGTCTGCCGCCCACCGTCGGCACCCTGACGGTGCGGATGACCGGCGGCGTCAGCCAGTTCACGCTCCGGGCGCCGGGCGCGCCGCCGGTCCGGGTCCGCGCCGCCTCCGGCGCCGGCGGCGTCACCGTGTACGACGATCGGCACGACGGCCTCGCCGTCGGGGAGACGGTCAGCTCGCCGAACTGGGACCGCTCGGTCGACCGGATCTACGTCGACCTGGTGGGTGGCGCCAACCGGGTCACGATCGGCGCCGAGTAGGGGCGCGGGCCACCGACAGCGCCAACGCGATCAAGCGGCGCACCTGGAAGCGGCTGTGCTCCCCGGTCGAGAGCGCCGAAGCCGACGTTGATGCGCGCGGACCGGGATCACCGTACGGCCGGGCGAGCCGGGACGATGGCAGGGCGGCAGCGACGACGGTGGAGTGGACCACGGGAACCGGGCCACCCTCGGTGCGCGAGCCCACCGTCGGCATAGAGTCGGGCGGTGGACCGTACCGAATCGTTGCCGGCACAGACCCGACCGCCCGGCGTGGCCCCGGTCGATCCGGGCAGCGTGCTGCTGCCCGGCCACGACGTGCCGCTGGGGCGTTACACGACCGTGCGGCGGCTGCTGCCGCAGCGTCAGCGCCGGCTGGTCGGCGCGTGGTGCTTCGTCGACCACTTCGGCCCGGACGACGTCGCCGAGCGGCCCGGGATGGAGGTGCCGCCGCACCCGCACACCGGCCTGCAGACGGTCACCTGGCTGCTGGAGGGCGAGATCGTGCACCGGGACAGCCTCGGCAGCGTCCAGCCGATCCGCCCCGGCCAGCTCAACGTGATGACCTCGGGGCACGGCATCGCGCACTCCGAGCGGTCGCCCGCCACGCACCCGCCGGTGATGCACGGCGTGCAGCTGTGGGTGGCGCTGCCGGACCCGGCGCGGGCCGGCGCCGCCGACTTCGCCCACCACGCCGAGCTGCCCCGCTGGCGCGACGGCGAGCTCGACCTCACCCTGCTCGTCGGCGAGCTGCGCGGCGAACGTTCGCCGGCCGTGGTGCACACCCCGCTGCTCGGCGTCGAGCTCGAGGCCCGCGACGCGGCGACGGCGACGCTGCCGCTGCGACCCGATTTCGAGTACGGCCTGTTGGCGATGTCCGGCGCGGCGCAGGTCGACGGCCTGGACCTCGCCCCCGGCGCGCTGCTCTACCTGGGCGCCGGCCGGGACCGGCTGGACCTGCGGGCCGACGCGGGCAGCCGGCTGATGCTGCTCGGCGGTGAGCCGTTCGACGAGCCCCTGGTCATGTGGTGGAACTTCGTCGGCCGGTCGCACGAGGAGGTGGCCGCCGCCCGGGAGGACTGGATGGCCGGCCGGCGGTTCGGGGTCGTCGCCGACGACGCTGCCCCGCCGCTGCCCGCCCCGGAGATGCCGACCACCCGGCTCAAGGCGCGCGACCGGCGCGGCGACGTCCGGGGCTGACCGGCAGGCGTGTCCTGCGTCGGGGCGGGTAGTCGCGGGGCATGACCCGCAGTGTGATGACCGAGGACAGGAAGACCGAGGACAGGAAGACCGAGGACAGGAAGCGGCTGGTACGTCGGCTCGCCGGCGCCGGCCGTGGTTTCGCCGAGCAGTACGGCTTCCGGGTGACCAACAACCCGTCGAGTCTGTTCCAGCTGCTCTGCCTGGCCGTGCTGCTGGCCCGCCGGGGTGACTTCCGGCGTGCCCTGGACAGTGCCCACGCCCTGCCTGACAACGGCTGGGACAGCGCCGCCCGGCTGGCCCGCTCGCTGCACGCCGACCGGACCCGCGTGCTGCGCGAGGCCGGTCAGCGCGGCGACGTCGACGAGCTGGCGAATCTCCTGGGCGACCTGGCCCGTACCGTCGTCGAGCGGTACCGGGGCGACCTGCGCCGGTTGCGCGCGTCGGCCGGGCACGACCCGGGTCGGGAGCGGGCGCTGCTCACCGAACTGCCCGGAGTGGACGACACGGTCGCCGACCTGTTCCTGCGCGAGACGCAGGCGCTGTGGCGGGAGGTCGCGCCGGTGGCGGACAAGCGGGCGTTGACCGCCGCCCGCCGGCTGGGGCTCGGGCGTTCCGCCGACGACCTGGCCGAGCTGGCCGGCAGCGGCGAGTCGGAGCGGTTGGCGTGGCTGGTCGGCGCGCTGGCCCGGGTCGACCTGGAGCAGCGGTACGCCGAGGTGACCCGCTGAGCCACGGGTGCCGTGGCCCACAGTCTTGGCAAAATCAGCCGTACGGGTGATGTCGTATCGTATGATGATCGTGGCAGCGATGCCCGCCCGGTTCGGGCGAACATCCACCGCTTGGCGGTACGCGACCCGGTTCGGGCGTGGACCCGCCAGGGACAGGTACGCGTGGCGCCCCAGGTCGCGGTTCGTGACCCGGGGCGCCCGCCTGTTTCCCCTCGCCGAGCCTCGGACTTCACCGGGCCAACGTGGCCAGCAGGTTCACCGTCGCGGCGATGATGATCGCCCCGAACAGGTACGACAGCAGCGCGTGCCCCAGCACCGTCCGGCGCATCTCGTGGCTGGTCAGGTTGGTGTCGGAGACCTGGAACGTGGCCCCGATGGTGAACGCCACGTACGCGAAGTCGAGATAGCAGGGCTTGCCGGGCTGGTGGAAGTCCACCCCACCGTCCGGGCCGGTGTAGTAGATCCGCGCGTACCGGGCGGTGTAGACGGTGTGCACCACGCACCAGGACAGCAGCACGCTGGCCATGGCGAGCGCGCCCGAGGCGTCCCGGTACACGCCCGGCTGCGCGGTACGCGCGTTGGTCAGCACCAGCGCGACCGCCAGCAGACTGGCCAGGCAGGCGATCAGCAGCAGGACGTCCCGGACGGCCCGGTTGGGGTCCTCGTACACGGCCAGCGCCGCGGTGCGCCCGGCGTCCAGCGGCCAGAGCGTCCGCCAGACCAGCAGCAGCCAGCACAACGCTGCGGCGTCCCAGCCCACCAGCGGAGCCAGGCCGGGGGAGACCAGCGCGGCGAACAGCCCGCCGGCGCACAACCCGACCACGCCCATCACGGTGAGCTGGACGGCGGCCGGGGTGTGCCCGTGCGGCGTCCGACCGGTCACGGGTGGTACCTCGGCGGCCCGGTGGCTGCCCGCACCGCGCGCCGGCGGTTCAGATGCGGCGCAGGTGCTGCGAGACCCGCGTGTGGCGCTCCCGCTCCTGCGCGGCCCGCTGCGAGGGGCTCAGCTCCGGGGCGGCGTCGATGGCGGCGGAACGGGCCACCTCGTTGCCGTTGGCGTAGTCCACCGGCGGCAGCGCGCGCAACGCCTTGAGCACCTCCGGCGGGGCGCCCTCCCGTTCCGCCTCGCGCACCACGTCGTCCTTCTCCGCCGGGTAGTCCAGGCTGGACAGGTACTGCAGGACGTCGGTGTAACTCGCCATGGCGTGAGCTCCCTCGCCGCCTCGATCCGGTCACGACCGGCGGCGGTTACCCGTCCGGCCCCGGGTCACGCGCCGACCGGCCAGGAAATCGGCGCCGTTTCCGACGCCGCGGGCCGGGTACCCGACCCGTCCGACCCGAAGGGAGCGCGCCCCGATGAACTACGACACCTTCGTCGACCAGGTCGCCCGGCGGACCCGGACCGGCTCCGAGCAGGCCGTGCGGCTGACCCGCGCGACGCTGGAGACCCTCGCCGAGCGGCTCACCGGCGGGGAGGTGCTCGACCTCGCCAGCCAGTTGCCCGCGCCGTTGCAGCTGGTCCTCAAGCCCGGCCCGAGCATCGAGGCGGCCCAGCGGTTCGGCGCCGCCGAGTTCGTCGCCCGGGTCGCGCAACGGGCCGAGATCGACGAGACCGCCGCCCGGGAGGCCGTCCGGGCGGTCTTCACCACCCTGCGGGAGGCGCTCACCGGCGGCGAGTTCGACGACGTGGTGACCCAGCTGCCGCGCGACTACCGGCAGATGGTGGAGCCGGCGCTCACCCCCGGCGGGAGCGTGCTGCGCCGCGCCTGAGCCGGGGGACGGGACGGCTCAGGCCACCGCGCCGGCGGCCCGCAGGGCGGCGACCCGCTCGGCGTCGAAGCCGGCCTCGGCCAGCAGTTCGTCGGTGTGCTCACCGGGTCGGGGCGGGGGCCGGCGGACGGAGGTCGGGGTCGCGGAGAACCGGGGCGCCGGTGCCGGCTGGGTCACCCCGGCGTGTTCCACGAACGTGCCCCGCGCCCGCAGGTGCGGGTGCTCCGGCGCCTCGCGCCAGTCCAGCACCGGCGCCGCGCAGGCGTCCGAGCCGGCCAGCAGCTCGGCCCACTCGTCCCGGGTACGGGTGCGGAACAGCCGCGCCCACGCCTCGCGCAGCGCCGGCCAGTTGGCCGGGTCGTTCCGGTCGGGGGCCTCGTCGCCGGCGAGCGGGAAGCCGGTGAGCCGGACCAGTTCGTCGTAGAAGCGCGGCTCCAGGGCCCCGACGGCGAGGTGCCGCCCGTCGGCGCACTCGTACGTGTCGTAGAACGGCGCGCCGCCGTCGAGCAGGTTGACCCCGCGCGGGTCCTGCCACATGCCGAGCTGGCGCAGCGCGTGGATCTGGGTGCTGAGCACCGACACGCCGTCCACGATGGCGGCGTCGACCACCTGGCCGGGGGCGCCGGCCCGGACGGCGTAGAGGGCGGCCACGATGCCGAGGGCCAGCATCATCCCGCCGCCGCCGAAGTCGCCGAGCAGGTTCATCGGCGGCACCGGGCCCTCCCCGGCCCGGCCGATGCCGTGCAGCGCCCCGGTCAGCGCCAGGTAGTCGATGTCGTGGCCGGCGGTGTGCGCGTACGGGCCGTCCTGGCCCCAGCCGGTCATCCGCCCGTACACCAGGCGAGGGTTGACCGCGAGGCACTCCCGCGGGCCCAGGCCCAGGCGTTCGGTCACCCCGGGCCGGTACCCCTCGATCAGGGCGTCCGCGCCGCGCACCAGGGCCAGCACCACCTCGCGCCCGGCGTCGGACTTCAGGTCCACCGCGACCGAGCGGCGGTTGCGGTTGAGCAGGTCCTCCGGGGGGCTGAGCAGGTCGGCCGGGGTGGTGCGGTCGACCCGGACCACGTCGGCGCCGAGGTCGGCGAGCATCATCGCGGTGAACGGGCCGGGGCCGATGCCGGCCAGCTCGACCACGCGTACGCCGGTGAGGGGGCCGACCCGGGCAGTGGGGGCGTCGTCGGTCATCGCGTCACCATAGGCCCACCGGCTTCCCACGTCCCACCCCCGACCCCGCCGATCGCCCGACATCCAGCGGTTGACCAGGGCAACCAGGGCCGGCCGGACTTGGCGTACGCAGTGAGCCCGGCCTAACCTTGGCGCACGAGGGGAGTACTTCCCACGAACCATTCCGGTCAGTACGGCGGGCCCGGGCTCGCCTCGGGTGGTTGCCCGCGAAAGCGCGGGTGAAGGAGACCTCGAACATGGCACCGTGTTCGAGGAGGCTCCATGAGCGGATCGTCGTATCTGTCTGCCGCCGAGTTGTCGTCGGTGGGCTCGCCTACCCTCTGGGCGGTCACCATTGTCGGCGTGCTGGTCCTGCTGGTGCTGGACTTCCTGGTCACCCGGCGCCCGCACGAGGTGTCCATGCGGGAGGCGCTGGGCTGGTCGGCGTTCTACATCGCGCTGCCGTTGGCCTTCGGCGCCTGGATCTGGTCGCGGTTCGGCTCCCAGCAGGGCGTGGAGTACCTCACCGGTTACCTGGTCGAGAAGTCCCTCTCGGTCGACAACCTGTTCGTCTTCATGCTGCTGCTGGCCGCGTTCGCGGTGCCCGCGGCGCTGGCCCAGCGGGTGCTGCTCTACGGCATCGCCGGCGCGCTGGTGCTGCGCGCGGTCTTCATCGCCCTCGGCGCCGCCGCCCTGCAGACCCTGGACTTCGCCTTCCTGCTCTTCGGCCTCATCCTGCTCGTCACCGCGATCAAGCTGCTGCGCGACGCCCTCTCCGGGCACGAGCAGGAGGTCGACATCAACAAGATGCGGTCGGTCCGGCTGCTGCGCAAGGTGATGCCGGTGGTCGACGACTACCACGGCACCCGGATGACCATCCGGCAGCAGGGCCGCCGGGCGCTCACCCCGTTCGCCCTGGTCGTGGTCGCGGTGCTGGCCACCGACATCGTCTTCGCCGTCGACTCGGTGCCGGCCGTCTACGGCATCACCGAGGACCCGTACCTGGTCTTCGCCACCAACGCCTTCGCCCTGCTCGGCCTGCGCGCGCTCTACTTCGTCCTGCACGCCGCGCTGAGCCGGCTGGTGCACCTCAGCTACGGCCTGGCGATCATCCTCGCCTTCATCGGTGTGAAGCTCGGCCTGCACTGGGCACACGGCATCTGGTCCGGCGTACCGGAGATCCCGACGCTGGCCTCCCTGGGCGTGATCATCGGCGTGCTGATCGTCGTCACCGTCACCAGCCTGCGCGCCACCCGCGACCAGGTCCCCGGCGAGCCGGAAGTCGTCTCCGAGCGGCGCTGACCCCTTCAGCCGGGGCGGGGGTACGGCCGAACGCCCCCGGCGGGGGCGCCGCCAGTGGTACGACTGAGGGGTGGGAATCGTGTCACCGGGCTTCCAGGGCCGGCGCCGCTCGAGCGGGCCGGCCCTGCCGCCCGGGCAGTACCTGACGGAGGACTTCCCGGTGCTCTCGGCGGGTCCGACGCCGCGGGTGCCGGTGGACACCTGGGAGTTCGTGCTCAGCACCGAGACCGGCACCGAGTTCCGCTGGACCTGGGACGAGATGGCCGGGTTGCCGCAGGAGAACCTGACGGTCGACATCCACTGCGTCACCCACTGGACCAAGCTCGGCACCAGCTGGCAGGGCGTGTCGCTGGACACCCTGCTCGACGGCCTCGACACCACCGCCCGGTACGCGCTGGCCCACTCCTACGGCGGCTACACCACCAACCTGCCCCTGGACGACCTGCGCGGCGGGCGGGCCTGGCTGGTGCACACGTACGAGGGCGGGCCGCTGCCGGCCGAGCACGGCGGTCCGGCCCGGCTGCTCGTGCCGCACCTCTATTTCTGGAAGTCGGCGAAGTGGGTGCGCGGCATCCGCCTGCTGGTCGACGACCACCCCGGCTTCTGGGAGACCGCGGGGTACCACGACTACGGCGACCCGTGGCGCGAGCAGCGCTACGCCGGCGATTGAGCGCCCCGCTTTCCTGGCGGGTGGCCCGGCTGGTGGAGCGCCGGGTCGAGACCCCGTCCGCGCACACCCTGGTCCTGGAGGCGCCGGGCTGGCCCGCGCACGTCGCCGGGCAGCACGTCGACATCCGGCTGACCGCCGAGGACGGCTACCAGGCGGCCCGGTCGTACTCGCTGGCGGCGCCGGCCGACGGCGACCGGATCGCGCTGACCGTGCAGCGGGTGGACGACGGCGAGGTGTCGCCGTACCTGCTCGACACCTACGCCGAGGGCGACCCGATCGAGGTGCGCGGCCCGCTCGGCGGGTACTTCGTCTGGCGCCCCGACGAGACCGCGCCGGTGCTGCTGGTCGGCGGGGGCTCCGGGGTGGTGCCGCTGATGGCCATGGTCCGGGCCCGGCGCGCCGCCGGCAGCCGGACGCCGTTCCGGCTGATCTACTCCGTCCGCACCCCGGCCGACGTGCTGTACGCCGACGAACTGCGCACCCGGGCCCGCGACGACCAGGGCCTGGACGTGGCGTACGTGTACACCCGGGAGGCGCCCGACGGGTGGCGGGGCGCGCCGCACCGGATCGGCCTGGCCGACGTGAACACCCACGGCTGGCCGCCCGACCTCGAACCGCTCTGCTACGTCTGCGGCTCCACCGGCTTCGTGGAGACCGTGGCGGACCTGCTGGTGGGGCTGGGTCACCAGAGCCGGCGGGTGCGTACCGAACGGTTCGGCCCCACCGCGTGAACGCCCGAGGAGGCCCGATGACCGATATGTCCTACGTGGACGGCAACATGCTCGACGGTCCGCTGCGCGAGTTGTTCGCCGTCGACCTGAGCCCCGCGACCTCACGTTGCCAGTCGTGCGGGTCGCTCGGCCCGCTGGCCGGGCTGCACGTCTTCTCCCACGCGCCCGGGCTGGTCGGCCGCTGCCCGGTCTGCTCCGGGGTGATCCTGCGGCTGGTCCGGGCGCCCGACCGGGCCTGGCTGGACCTGCGGGGCGCCACCTTCCTCGAGGTGCCGATGCCGGCCGAGCCCACCTACCACCGCCCGGGCTGAGGCCGGGGGCGGTCGGCGCGTTCCGCTCGGGACCCCGGATTCCGGTTGGACAAGACCCGCCGTCGGGACCAGAGTCGTCGGGCGTGAGATACCTGCGCAGCGCCGGCCCGGTCGGCATCCGACGCCCGCGTCCCGCCGACGAGGCCGAGTTCGTCGCCGCGGCCCGCCGCAGCCGCGACCTGCACCACCCCTGGCTGACCGCCCCCGACACCGCCGAGAAGTTCGCCGCGTACCTGGCCAAGGCACGCCGCCGCGACCAGCAGAGCTTCCTCATCTGCGACCGGCCCGGCGGCGGGATCGCCGGCTACGTCAACATCAGCGGCATCATCATGGGTCCGCTGCGCGGCGGCTTCCTGGGTTACGCCGCGTTCCTGCCCTACAGCGGGACCGGGCACGCCTCGGCCGGCATCGGGCTGGTGCTGGCGCACGCCTTCGACACGTTGGGTCTGCACCGGGTGGAGGCGAACATCCAGCCGGGCAACGAGCCGTCCCGGCGGGTGGCCCGCAAGCTGGGCTTCCGGCTGGAGGGCTTCTCGCCGGACTACCTCTTCATCGACGGGGCGTGGCGCGACCACGAGCGCTGGGCGGTCACCGCCCGGGCCTGACCGGTGCCCGGTCGGGAGGTTGCCACTGCGGCGACGCGGCGCCTGCGGGGCCGGCGTGCTGGTACGCCGGCCCCGCGAAGCGTGACAGAACCCGTCAGCTCCCCGGCCGGGGGAACGCCACCGGGCTGCGGTGGCCGTCCCGGTCGACGGCCCGCACGCCGAAGAAGACGTTGTCCTTGGACAGGTCCACGGTCACCTCGGTGACGTCGCCGACCGGGATCACCCGCTGCCACTCGGCGGCGGTGGTCTCCCGCCACACCACCTCGTACCCGGCCAGGTCCGGCTCGTCGCCGCGCTGCCAGCGCAGCGTGGTGTCGTTGGTGAGGTTGGTCGTCACGATGGTGGCGCCCTTCGGGGTGCCCGGCGCCTGGGCGAGCGACCAGAGCACCGCGCCGTTGACCAGGGCGACCCGGGTGATGTAGTCGAAGTCGCAGAACTCCGGCAGGTCCCCGTACTGCACGCCGTCGACCAGCCGGACGTCCTGGTGCTGGTGGGCGAAGTCCTCGTTGGGCTCGGTGAACCGGCCGGCCGGCCAGCCCTCGCGCAGGAACGAGATGTGGTCGCTGCCGCGCAGGTAGCGGTCCCGCCGGTAGATCACCCGTACCCGCATCCCGGTGGCGCCGTTCTCGGCGACGTCGCTGACGAACCGGGCGAGCTGCCGCGACGGGGAGTCGTTCTCCCCGCCGACCGACTGCCGGGTGCTCGCCTCCGCCGGGGTCTCCGCGGTCGGCACCCCTTCGGCGAAGAGCCGGACGGCGCGCGGGTCGCGGGTGCCGTCGTCGGCCGTGCTGGACCCGATGATGTCGTTGCTGAACATCCCCTGCACGTCGACGCCGGCGGCCTTGAGCTGCTTCGCCAGGTACGCCGAGCCGTACAGGCCCTGCTCCTCGCCGGCAACGGCGGCCAGGACGATGGTCGCCTCGCTGCGTCGGGTGGCCAGCACCCGGGCCAGCTCCATCAGCACCGCCACGCCGGAGGCGTCGTCGTCCGCGCCCGGGGCGTCGCTGACCGCGTCCATGACGTCGGTGGCGCGCGAGTCGTAGTGACCGGTGATGACGTAGACCCGGTTGGGGCTGACATCGCCGCGCAGGGTGGCGACCACGTTGGTGATCCGGGTGGCGACCGGGATGCGCGGGGCCGGCTCCTGCACGTAGGACTGGAGTTCCACGGTCATCCGGCCGCCGGAGGCGGCGGCGTACCCGGAGAGCTGCTCGAAGATCCAGTCCCGGGCGGCCCCGATGCCCCGGACCGGGTCGTCCTGGCGGGAGAGGGTGTGCCGGGTGCCGAAGGCGGCGAGCCGGCGGACGATGGCCTCGATCCGGTCGCGGTCCACCTCCCGCAGCAGGGCGCGCAGCTCGCGGTCCGGGGTCTGGGGTCGGGCCGGGTGGCCGGGCCCGGCGGGCCCGGCGGCCTGCGCCGCGGTCGGCCCGATGGTCAGCGGTACGGCGACGGTGGCGGCGGTCGCGACGGCGGAGGCGGACAGGAAGGTGCGGCGGGTGGACCTCGTGGGCCGGCCGCCGGTGCTCTCGTGTGCTCCCATGACGGCATCCTCGTCACCGGATGGGTGATCTGTCCATATCTATCGTCGTGGATCGTTCGGATTCACCCGGTGCGGGTGATGCCGGCCCACCTCGGCGTTCTTACGGTGGATGACATGCCTGCCGTGCGACCCACCCCGGCCGACCCCACCCCCGGTGTGCGCACCGAGGCCCGGGAGGCCGGCAACCAGCGGGCCATGCCGCCCGAACTCGGCCCCGGCTCGCTCGCGGTGCTCAGCGGGCCCACCTTCATGTACTCCGACCAGAGCGGTGACGTGCCGCCGGGCAGCATCGGTGGCCTGGTGCACCTGGACACCCGACTGCTCAGCGGATGGGTGCTCACCGTCAACGGCGCCCGGCTGCTGGTGCTGCGCGCCGAGACCATCGACCACTACTCGGCGCAGTACGTGCTGACCAACCCCGAGCTGCCCGGCCTGCCCCCGGACAGCATGGGCATCCGGCGGCTGCGCTACGTCGGCGACGGCTTCCACGAGCGGGTGGAGATGTTCTCCTTCCGGCCGGAACCGGTCCGGGTGCAGCTGCGGCTGGCGGTCGCCGCGGACTTCGCCGACCTGTTCGAGGTGAAGTCAGTCGTGCGGGACCGCTCCGCGCGCATCACCCGCGACCACCAGCCCGGCGAGCTGTGCTTCTCCTACGCCGGAGACGGGTTCGGCGCGGAGACCCGCGTCCGGTGCTCGGTGCCCGCCGACCGGCTCGAGGGCGACGAGCTGGTGTGGGACTTCACGCTGCCGTCGCGCGAGGGCTGGAAGGTCGACCTGCACGTGCCCCTGCCGCCGGGGCTCGGCGTGGTGGAGCCGGTCCGGGGCGACATCGCCGACGTCATCCACCGGCGGGCGGACGACCCGCTGCGCCGGTGGACGGTCGAGCGGGCGGTGCTGACCAGCGACAACCCGGCGTTGGAACGGACCGCCCGGCGCTCCCGGGACGATGTGTCGGCGCTCCGACTCGACCTGGAGGTCAAGGGACAGCGGATCATGCTGCCCGGCGCCGGGCTGCCCTGGTTCCTCACCGTCTTCGGCCGGGACACCCTGATCACCGCTTACCAGACCCTGGTCGCCGGCCCGGCCCTGGCCAAGGGGGCACTGCTCGGGTTGGCTCGGCTGCAGGGGAACGAGTGCGACGACTTCACCGACGAGGAACCCGGCAAGATCCTGCACGAGGTGCGCAGCGGCGAGCTGACCCGCACCGGCACGAAGCCGTACGGGCCCTACTACGGCACGGCCGACGCCACCCAGCTCTGGCTGATCCTGCTCTCCGAGTACTGGCGGTGGACGCGCGACGACGAGACCGTCCGGATGCTGCGCGAGAACGCGCTGGCCGCGCTGCGCTGGATCGACGAGTACGGCGACCGGGACGGCGACGGCTACGTCGAGTACGCCACCCGCTCGCCGGAGGGGCTGGGCAACCAGTGCTGGCGGGACTCGCCGGACGGGGTCTGTTTCGCCGACGGGCGGATCCCCGTGCTGCCGGTGGCCACCTGCGACCTGCAGGGCTACACGTACGACGCCAAGATGCGGCTCGCGGAGCTGGCCGACTGGCCGTTGGCCGACCGGGGCCTGGCCCGTCGGCTGCGCGCCGACGCGGCGGACCTGTACGAGCGGTTCAACCGCGACTTCTGGATCCCGGAGCGGGGCGGCTACTACGCGGTCGGCCTGGACGGCGACAAGAACCGGATCGACTCCAAGACCTCGAACATGGGGCATCTGCTGTGGAGCGGCATCGTCCCGCCCGATCGCGCGGAGGCGGTGGTCCGCCAGCTGATGTCCGACGACATGTTCTCCGGCTGGGGCATCCGTACCCTGTCCCGGGAGGAGCGGCTCTACAACGCCCTCGGGTACCACCTCGGCACGGTCTGGCCGCACGACAACTCCCTGGCCGCGCTCGGCCTGGTCCGCTACGGCTACCGCGAGGAGGCCAACCGGATCTGTGTGGCCCTGATCGAGGCCGCCGAGCAGTTCGACTACCGGCTGCCCGAGGCGATGAGCGGGTTCGACCGCGAGCGCCTGCTCTTCGCCGTGCCGTACCCGACCGCGTGCAGCCCACAGGCGTGGGCGGCCGGCACCCCGCTGGCGCTGATCCGGGCCATGCTGGACCTCCAACCCGTGGACGGGCGGCTGACGGTGAACCCGGACATCCCGCCGGAGATCGGACGGATCGCCAGCGAGCGGATCCGCGCCTTCGGCCACTGCTGGGAGATCGAGGCGGTGGGGCGCAGCGGGTACGTCCGGCTCAGCGCCGCCTGACCGACCCGCGCTGCCGCCGCGCCGGTCGCTGCCCCGGCCGCGCTGCCGCCCCTCAGGTCGCTGCCCCCGGCGCGCTGCCGCCGTGCCGCCACGCAGGTCGCGGCCCCGGCCGGCACGTTTGTCGGGCGGGTCGACGGGAACGGGAGCGGGCATGACGAAACCTCGTGTGGTGATCGTGGGGGCCGGGTTCGCCGGTTACCACGCGGCGAAGACGCTGAGCCGGATCGCGCGCGACCGGGCCGAGATCGTGCTGCTCAACTCCACCGACTACTTCCTCTACCTGCCGCTGCTGCCCGAGGTGGCGGCCGGGGTCGTGGAGCCGAGGCGGATCTCGGTGCCGCTCACCGGCACCCTCCGCGGCGTGCGGGTCGTCGTCGGCGAGGCCGACCGGGTCGACCTGCAGAACCGCTGGGTCGGCTTCACCCAGCCCGAGGGCGACCAGGGCAGGATCGCGTACGACCGGCTGGTGCTCGCCGTGGGCAGCGTCAACAAGCTGCTGCCGATCCCCGGGGTGACCGAGTACGCGCACGGCTTCCGCGGCCTGCCCGAGGCCGTCTACCTGCACGACCACGTGATCCGCCAGCTCGAGCTGGCCGAGCAGGCCGAGGACCCGGGCGAGCAGCGGGCCCGGTCGACGTTCGTGGTGGTCGGCGCCGGCTACACCGGCACGGAGGTCGCCGCCCACGGGCAGCTCTTCACCGACGCGCTGCGCCGCCAGCGGCCCCGGCTCAACGTCCGGCCCCGCTGGATGCTGCTCGACGTGGCAGCCCGGGTGCTGCCCGAGCTGGACAAGCGGATGTCCGACACGGCCGATCGGGTGCTGCGCCGGCGCGGCGTCGACGTGCGGATGGGCACCTCGGTCGCCGAGGCCACCGCCGACGGGGTGAAGCTCACCGACGGCGAGTACGTGCCGACCTGCACGCTGGTCTGGTGCGTCGGGGTACGCCCCGACCCGTTCGTCGCCGAGCTGGGACTGCGCACCGAGCGGGGCCGGCTCGTGGTCGACGAGTACCTCAGCGTCCCCGGGTTCCCCGAGGTGTACGCCTGCGGCGACGCCGCCGCCGTGCCGGACCTGAGGCGGGCGGGGCAGATCTGTGCGATGACCGCGCAGCACGCGCAGCGGCAGGGCAAGCTCGCCGCGCTGAACATCGCCGCCTCGTACGGTCACGGCAGGCGCAAGCCGTACAAGCACTACGACCTCGGCTGGGTGGTCGACCTGGGTGGCAAGGACGCCGCGGCGAACCCGCTGAAGGTGTCCCTGTCCGGGCTGCCGGCCAAGGCGGTCACCCGCGGCTACCACCTGCTGGCGATGCCCGGCAACCGGACCCGGGTCGGGGCGGACTGGGTGCTCGACGCCGCGCTGCCCCGCTCGGCCACCCAGCTCGGGCTGGTGCCGGCGCACGCCGTACCGCTGGAGAGCTCGTCGCCCGAGGTGCCGGTCCGGCGGTGACCCCGCCCCGCCCGGCCGACCTCAGCGGTCGGCCGGGCCGGCCCGCGGATCGGTCGGAGCCGGCAGCTCGCGGTCGCCGGTGGGGACGAACTCCCGCAGCAGGATCTGCCCGATCCCGGCCGCCGGGATGGCCAGCAGCGCACCCACCAGCCCGGCCAGCTCGACGGCGAGCAGCACGCTGACCAGCACGGTCAGCGGGTTGAGGTGGACCGCCCGGGCCAGGATGACCGGTTGCAGCAGGTGGTTCTCCACCTGCTGGTAGACGACGAAGAAGACCAGCACCACCACGCCCGCGGTGGGGGAGTGCAGGAACGCGGCTCCCGCCGCGACGATCGCGCCCAGGGTCGCGCCGACCAGCGGGATCAGGTCCGCGACCGCGACCAGCAGCGCGATCACCGCGGCGAACGGCACCCCGGTGAGGAGCAGCACGAGGTACGTCAGGACGCCGCAGATCAGGCTGATCAGCAGGTTCCCGCTGAGGTAGCCGGTGATCGTGCGGGCGCTTTCCCGCCCGATCCGGTGCAGCCGCCGCGCCGGTCCGTCCCCGACCAGACCGAGCACACTGCGGCTGATCCGCGGTGCCTCCAGGACCATCAGGTACGCCAACACGATGATCGTCAGCAGGCCGGCGACGGTCTCCGCCACGCCCCGGACCAGCCCGACCGCCGGCTGGCGCAGCTGCCCGCCGTACTGCTGGATCTGGTCGGAGTGCTGCCGGGCGTACCCGAGCAGCCCGACGCGTTCCAGGAACTGGCCGAGGGGGCCGCGTCCGGCGCGGGCCTCCCGCAGCAACGCCGGGGCCCGGTCGACGAAACGGCCCAACTCGTCCAGCAGCGGCACCAGGATCAGCGCGGCCACCCCGGCCAGCAGGACGAAGGCGGCGAGGAAGACCAGCAGCGTGGCCAGCGCCCGGCGCCGCACCAGCCGGCGTTGCAGCAGATCGACCAGCGGCGCCAGCGCCACCGCGAAGAACGCGGCGATCAGGATCCAGACGAGGATCCGCCGGGTGACCCACAGCAGCGCCAGGCCGAGCGCCGTGGCCAGCACCAGGCCGATGACGATCAGTGAGCTGCGGGCGGTGGACCGGTCGTCGGCGGTGCTCATCCGGCGCGGCTACCCGGGCCGGCGGGCGGGAAACCCGAGGATGGCGTCGGTGGCCGGGTGGGCTCCGCCGACGAACGCGTCGAGGTCCGGGCCGTGCAGCACCCCGCCGGGCACCGGGTCGGCGGCCACCCGGGTGGCGAGCCGGCGCACCGGGAGTCGGCCAGGGCGGTGCGCGGCGGCCAGCACCACGTTGCCGTACCGGCGGCCGCGCAGCATCCGCCGGTCAGCGACCAGGCAGACGTCGGCGAAGACCGCGCGCAGGGTGGCCACCTGCACCCGGGTGAAGACCAGCGGCGGCAGATCCGTGACGTTGACCAGGTAGACGCCGTCGGGACGTAGCGCCCGGGCGACCTCGGCGACGAACTCGACGCCGGCCACGTGCCCGGGCATCCGCGCCGCCCGGTAGATGTCGGCCAGCACCAGGTCGTACGCGTCCGCCGCCGACGCGGTGGCCGCGTCCCGTGCGTCGGCGACCTCGACCACCGCCTCCGGGACCGGCGGCAGCTCCTCGGCGACCAGCCGTACCACCGCGGCGTCGCGTTCGACGACCCGTTGCGCGGAGCCGGGGCGGGTGGCCGCCACGTACCGGGGCAGGGTCAGCGCGCCGCCGCCCAGGTGCAGGACGGCACGGGGCAGCCCCGGCGGCGCGGCCAGGTCGACCAGGGTCGCCATCCGCCGGACGTACTCGAAGTGCAGGTGGCGGGGGTCGGCGACGTCCACGTACGACTGGGCGACGCCCCCGGCGAGCAGCGTGCGCCCGGTCCGGCGGGCCGGGTCGACGACCAGCTCCAGCCGGTCGTCCGCCTCGCTGTCCATGCCGGCACGCTAGCTGTGGTGCGAGGGTGGTCCATGATCGGGTGAGGTTCTCCGTCACTCGCGACGGCGTGTCGTGTCGGTTGTCGCTACCCGATCATGGCGATCGCGCGTCCCCGTGCTGGGCCGGCGGGCGCACCGCCCACCGGCCCGGCCTCCGGTCGGCTCACCAGATGCCCGCGCCGACCTCCTCGATCGCGTCGTCGACCTGGTGGGCCAGGTCCACGTCGGCGGCGGTCACCGCGTCGGCGTTGCGGCTGCGGACGGTCAGCACCGCGCTGTCGGAATCGGGGCGACCGATCTGCGGTCCGCGGCCGGTGTCCACCCGGAGCTGGTCGAGCCGGTCGAGCACCCGGTCCAGGTTGCCCGGCGGCAGCTCGATGGTCCGCACCAGCGACTGGCGGTCGCTGGACCAGTAGGGCAGGTCCGCCAGGGCGTCCCGCAGCTCCGCCTCGGTCAGCGGTGCGGCGGCGGTGCGCGGGCCGACCAGCCCGCCGCCGGGTTCCGTCGGCGTGAGCAGGTCACGCAGCCCGTCCGGCACGTCCAGCGACTCGATCAGGTCGCCGTCGTGGTCGGCCAGCGCGGCCAGGGTCGCCTCTGCCTGGTAGCGGGCCTGTTCCGGGGTGCGCCCGCTGATCCGACCCACCTCCGCCAGGAAGCCCGGCAGGTCCTGGTGCCGTTCGATGCCGTCGACCGGCACCACGTCGTGCAACTTCACTGGGACGGCCTGGAGCAGCCGCTGCCGCTCGGCCTCGTCCAGCGCCCACGCCAGCGTCAGCACCGTGGCCTCGGCACCCACCTTGGCAGTACGGAAGTCCACCCCCGCGCGCCGGCTGACCTCATCGACCAGTTCGCGGTAGCCCATCGGCTGCACGCGGCTGTCCTGCCCCGAGTCGGGCAGGGGTCGGGTCGCGGTGGCCACCGCCGTCGGCGGCGGCGCCGGACCGCCCCGGGTGCTGTCCGGCTTGTGCCGGCCGGCCGGCGGCGGACCGGACCGTCGACCCCGGTCCAGGCTGGTGATCTGCTTCGACGCGCTCAGGCTGGTGCCGGTCTCGCTCGGCTGTCGACCCTGCCGGCGCGCGTCGCGGGCCAGGGCCCGGCGGCGCTGGTTGTCGCCCTCCATCTGCTTGCGCATGGTGGCACCTCGCTCCTGTCGGGGTTCGCCTCGTCCGCCGTCGCGTTCCCACCGCCCGGCGGAAGGTAACGGGCCGAACCCGGTCAGCGGGTTCACTCGCCGGGGGTGAGGGCCGCTCACCCGCCCCGGCCGCACGATCGGGGCGGACCGGAGGTCTTCCGAGGAACGCGGAAGGGAAGGTCGTCATGAAGAGGATCGTCGAGATCGTCCCCGCCCGACCCGGCTGGTACTCCCGGTGGCAGGTCGGCCCGGAGGTCACCCGCTGCTACCCGGTGAGCCTGTGGGCACTGGTCGAGGAGACCGACGGTTCCGGCCGCGAGGTGGTGGGCATGGACTGCGCCGGCCAGTGGCCCGGATCGGACGTCAACGAGGTCGGTGGGGACTTTGTCCGGTACCTGTTCCAGACGCCCGATTCCGGTCCCCCGGAGGACGCCGAACCACCGTCGCCGACCGACCTGCGCGAGGACGGGCCGCGCCTGCAACCGGCCGTGGCCACCTAGACCATCCTCCCGGCCCCCGACCCCTGGTCCCAGGGTCGGGGGCCACCCCGACCGGGAGGGCTCCCTCAGCCCGCCTCGCGCACCTCGTCGCCGACGGCGGGCGGGTGCTCCACCGCCAGCAGCTCGGCGAGCCCGGTGCGGTCCAGCAAGTGCTGAAGCTGCGGGTTGACGCCCGCCAGCCGGACCGGACCGGCCCCGCCACGGCCGATCACCACGAAGGCGCTGAGCCCGGAGGAGTCGCAGAGGGCGACGCCGGCGACGTCGATCAGCAGCTCCCGGTGACCGTCGGCGCGGGCCTGGGCGGCCACGGCGATCAGCTCCGGCGCGCTGTCGAAGTCGAGGTCACCGGTCAGCCGTAGCCGGGCGCCGCCGGCGTCGAGCCGGGTCACCTCGATGGACAACAGCTGACTGGGCCTGCACCCATGTCCCAGCTTCGCGCGATCGGGAAACGCCCGGGGCTCAGGCGGAGGCCGTCCGGCGGGGCAGCTCGGCTGCGGCGGGCTCGGTCCGGGCGGTGGGCAGCGGCCGGGCCAGCAGACCGGTGACGCCGGTCATGTCGAGGATGGTGTCCAGGAAACGTGGGGTGGCGCGCAGCCGGATGGCCGTGCCGACCTGCTGCCCCTCGCGCCACGCGTGGACGATCACGGACAGCCCGGTGCTGTCGATGAAGAGCAGGTCGGCGAAGTCCAGCACGAGGACCGGGGGACGCTCGGCGAGGGCCCGGTCGACCTCGGCGCGCAACGGCCCGGACGTGGTGAAGGCGAGGTCGCCGCCGACGGAGATGACGGGAGCCGCCGGGTCGGAGTGGTCGACGGCCAGGCTCAGCGAGGTGGCCTCGGGTTTCCTCCCGTGGGGCACGCGATCACGCCTTTCCGCAAGGGCTGCCGGTGGGGCAGGTGCTTCTGCCGGATCGTAACAACACCCGTCCGGCTCCGCCGCCGCTGCGGATCGAGGTCCCGCCCCGGCCGTGGGGTGGCGGTACCGGCGCACCGGCGTAGGGTGGGGCGCAGAGATTGGAACATACCCGCTGTTTCCGCCGGACCGTGGGTGTCGACACGAGGAGTGGGGCTCAGCTGGTGACTGCTGCCGACGTCAGGGGCTCGGACCCGGGCGACGGACGGATCCCCAGGCCGAGTGCCCCTCGGGCTCCGGCGCGGTCGTCCGACGTCGCCGGCCGACCCGGGTTGGCGCTGCCACCGCTCTCGCCCGACCGTGGCCACCCCGAGCCGGACTGGTCGGAGGTGATCGAGCACTTCCGCGAGGGTCTGATCGTCTGCGACGCCGACGGCGTGGTGCGGCATCTCAGTCCCGTCGCCGAGCGGCTGCTGCCCGAGGTGGTCCCCGGCCGGGCGCTGGCCGCCGCCGGCGTGGCCGCGCTCACCACCGGTGACGCCGGCGAGTTCGGCCACCGCGGCCGCCGGCTGCGGGTCCGCCAGGTGCCGCTCTCCGGGGCCCGGAGCTGTCACTACGTCGAGGACGTCACCGACAGCGTCAGCCGTGCCGACGCGCTGCTCGCCGAGCGGGCCCGCTCCGCATTCCTGGCGGTCGTCGGCGAGAAGCTCGGCAATCCGTTGCATCCCGACCGGGCCGCCGCCGCCGTGGTGCGGCTGACCGTGCCCACCCTGGCCGAGGTCGCCGTCCTGGTGCTCGCGCCCCGGGCCGGTCGGGCCCGCTGGTGGCGGGCGACCCGGGGCGAGGACGAGTCGGCGGCCGTGGACAGCGGCATGTTGTCCGCCACCGCCCTGCCGACAGCGATCGCCGAGGGGCTCTGCGGCGCCGAGCCGCACGCGGTCGACTGGCTGGTCGAGCAGGCGGTGGAGGCCGGCTGGCTGCCGGGGCTGGAGGCCCGCGAGGCCGCCGCCCGGGTGGTCCCGCTGCCGGGCCGGGACGCCCCGGCCGGCGTGCTGCTGGTCGCCCGCCGCGCCACCCGCTGGTACGACGAGGACGACCTCGAGCTGGTCCGCGCCTTCGCCGCCCGGGCCGGTGCCGCGCTCACCACGGCGGTGCTCTACCGCGACCAGGCCGAGGTGGCCGACACGCTCCAGGCCAGCCTGTTGCCGGTCGAGCCGGTGACCGTCGCCGGCGTGCAGTGGGGCACGGCGTACCGGCCGGCGCAGGCGAGCCTGCGCATCGGCGGTGACTTCTACGGCTCGCACCGGCTCCCCGACGGCGGTTCCGTGTTCTTCCTCGGCGACGTCTCCGGCAAAGGGGTGGAGGCGGCCGTCTTCACCGGCCAGCTGCGCCAGTGCCTGCAGGCGCTGCACCGGGTCGAGTCGCACCCCGGCCGGTTGCTGAAGCTGCTCAACGACGCGCTGCTGGAGACCACCCTGGCGCACGGCCAGGGGCGGTTCGCCACCATGGTGCTCGGCGTCGTCCGCCCGCACCGCGACGGCGGCCTCACCCTGACCATGGCCGGTGGCGGCCACCTGCCGCCGCTGGTGCTGCGCGCCTGCGGTGAGGTCGAGACGGTGCCGCTGAGCGGCATGCTCATCGGCGTGGTGCCGGACCCGCGCATCGGCGGGGTGACCGTCCGGCTCGCCCCGGGCGAGACCTGCCTGCTCTACAGCGACGGGGTGACCGAGGCGCGCGGCGGCCGGCGCGGCGACGAGCAGTTCGGCCAGGATCGGCTGGTGACCGCGGTGACCGGCTGCCACCGGGTGCCGGCGCCCGCGCTGGCCGAGCGGGTCGAGCAGGTCACCTGCGACTGGCTGGCCCAGGGCGACCACGACGACATTGCGGTGCTGGCGCTGCGCGCCACCGGCCCCGGCGGGCGTCCGCCGCGGCACCTGCACGCCGTACCCGAGGTGGGCCGGCCCGGCGAGGAGAGGGAGACCCGTTCGTGACCGCCCCCACCACCCAGGCCGATCCGGCCCGGGCGTACCCCGAGTTCCTGGACGCGCTGGCGGAGGCGGACGAGTACGGCGCCGTCGACGTGGCGGTCCGGCTGCTCGACGCCGGGGTGCCGGCCGAGCGGGTGCTGCTCGACCTGGTCGCGCCCGCGCAGTCCGAGGTGGGGGAGCGGTGGGCGCGCAATGAGTGGAGCGTCGCCCAGGAGCACGCGGCGACCCACATCAGCGAGCGGGTGGTGGCCGCCGTGGCGGCGCACGCCAACCCGCGCCCGACTCGGGGGCGGGTGGTGGTGGCCTGCATGGACGGCGAGTGGCACGCCCTGCCGCCCCGGCTGGTGGCGGAGGTGCTGCGGCTGCGCGGCTGGCAGGTGACCTTCCTCGGGGCGAGCGTGCCCGCCGCGCACCTGGTGTCGTACCTGCACCGGCACGACGCGCACGCGGTCGCCCTGGCCTGCGCGCTGCCGATGCGGCTGCCGTACGCGCACCGGATGATCGAGGCCTGCCGCCGGTCGGACGTACCGGTGGTGGTGGGCGGGCGCGGCTTCGGCGACGACGGCCGCTGGGCCCGCACCCTCGGTGTCGCCTTTGCGCCGGACGCGCCGAGCGCGGCCGACCTGGTCGCCGACGAGCGGGCGCTGCGCCGGGTCCGCCCGGCCGAGCTGCCGCACCTCGCCGACGACGAGTACGCCAGCCTGGTGAAGCGGCGCGGTGAGCTGATCGATTCCGCGCTGGCCGACCTGCGCGAGCGGGTGCCGTCGGTCCACGGCTACACCCCCGCCCAGCTCGACTCCACGATCAGCGACCTCGGGTACATCGTGGATTTCCTGGCCGCGGCCCTGTACGTCGACGACAGCTCGCTCTTCACCGACTTCGTCGGTTGGCTGGTGGAGATCCTGACCAGCCGTGGGGTGCCGGCCGGCGCGGTCGGGCTGACCCTCGGCCACTACCACCGGCAGCTGCGCGACTTTCCCCGCGCGGCGCGGTTCCTGGCGCTGGGGGAGCGGGTCCTCTCCGCGCCCGGCGACGCCGCCCGGCGCTGATCGCGGCGGTGCCGGGCACCCTGCGTATACTTGCTCCACTGCAAGGGTTGGCCTGCGGTGCGAGCGAGAGGGACGACGTTGACGTTCACCGTCACGCACAGCCCGCGGGCTGGTGGTGGTGTGTTCCTGCGGCTCGTCGGCGAGCTGGACATGAGCACCGTCGGTCAGCTCAACGAGACAATCGACCGGCTGGCCGCCGACGGCGCCCGTCAACTGCTGCTCGACCTCGCGGACCTGACCTTCTGCGACTCCACCGGCATCGCCGCGTTCGTCCGGGGGGACAATCGGGCCGCCGCCGACGGCGGGTGGCTGCGGCTGACCGGGGCCACCGGCCGGGTGGACCGGGTGCTCCAGGTAACCGGGCTCGCGGACGTGTTGGCGTACCAACCGGACATGGCGGACCCGGCGTCGCAGGACGCCCCCTGATCGGCTAGATTTCCCCGCCAGCGGGTGACCGTGCGGTCCCCATAGCCCGAGATGAGACAGGTACACCATGGGCCAAGGCGCCGCGAACCCCGTCCGTATCCTCGTCGTGGACGACGACCCGGGTGACGTGCTGATGATCGAGGAGGCCCTGGAGGACTCCGAGATCGAGAAGGTCATCGACGTGGTCAGCGACGGCCAGGAGGCGATGGAGTTCCTCCGCCGGGAGGGCCGGCACACCGAGGCCCGCCGCCCGGACGTGATCCTGCTCGACCTGAACATGCCCCGGATGGACGGCCGTCAGGTGCTCGGCGAGGTCAAGCAGGACGAGGACCTGCGGACCATCCCGATCGTGGTGCTCACCACCTCGAACGCGGACACCGACATCGTCGGCAGCTACACGCTGCAGGCCAACGCGTACGTGACCAAGCCGATCGACCTGGACGACTTCAACGACGTGGTCCGCCGCATCGACGAGTTCTTCGGTCGGGTGGTCGTGCTCCCCAAGCGTTCCTGACCCACCCGGTGGCCCCCGCCCCGGGCCGGCGCTCAGTTGCTGAACATTTTTCCCGAACATCCTCGGCGCCGGACGGCAGCCGCGAGGATCGAACCTGGGGAAAGACGTACCAGCTGCCTGGGGGGCGACAGTATGAGGTTCTCCGTCGTTGAGACCGGCTACGACCAGCGGCAGGTCGATTCCTGCCTCGACGAGCTGGGAGTCCGGTTGACCCGGCTCGCGGCGCGGGCGGAGGTCGCCGCCGGCGCGGGTCGGGAGTGGGACCAGATCCGGCAGGAGGCGACCCTGCTGCGCGGCCTGGTCGACCGCCAGGGTTCGCCGACGGACGACGCCGCGGCGGCGGCCCGCCGCGCCGCCTCGGCGGTCGAGCGGGAGGCCGCCGAGATCCTGGCACAGGCCCGCGGCGAGCTCGACGCCGCGCGCGAGGAGGCCCGGCAGCTCCGCGAGCGGGTGTACGCCGAGGCGGTGCAGGCCCGCCGCGAGTTCGAGGCGGCGCTGCACGAGCGGCGGCGTCGGGAGGCCCGGGTGGACCAGCTCCTCGCCGGGATGGCGGCCGACGCGGTGCCGGCCGACACGCCCACCGCCGCCGCGTCCACGAGTGGTGTGCCCGCGACCCGGTCGGCCGCCGGCGCGCCCGAGGTGTCGGCGCAGCGGCCCGAGCCGGGCACCCGGGTGGCCTGAGCGCGCCGACTCAGCTCAGGTCAGCGCCGCCACCACCGTGGTCGCCCGCTGCTCGTGCCGGGCGTACGCGTCGGGGAACGCCGAGACCTGCACGGCCTGCGCGGCGGCGGTCACGCTCATCTCCCGCCAGCCGGGCACCTCGGCCAGCGCCGTGTAGAACGCCCGGGCCGCGTACGCGGGACGCATCAGCTGGGCCACCGTGCCCCACCCGCTGCTCGGGCGCTGCTGGAACAGCCCGACCGAGTCGTGGTCGGAGCCGCTGCCCTGGTGCGGATAGTCGTACGACTCGGGCAGCACGTCGCTGGCCAGGTTGTAGAGGTTGCTCTCCTGCATCGCGGTGGCGATGGCGACGACCAGGCCGCGCCGGGGCACCTGCAGCTGCACGCCGACGTCCACGATCACCTTGGCGTTGTCCATCTGCGCCTGGGTGAGGCCGGCGACCGGCCGGGGCCGCCGGGGCTTGGCCGGCTTCTTCGGCTTCGGCGTGGCCTGCCGGGTGGCCGACGGGCTGGGGCTGGCCGTGGGGATCGGCGTGACCGGGACGGCGATCGGTGAGGCGCCCCGGTCCAGCGATCGGGAGGCGCGGTCGGCGGCCTCGGCCCGGTCCGCCAGCACCTCGCTGACCGGGGTCCCGCGCGGGGCGGGGTCGTGCGCGCCGGCGAACGCCACCAGCCCGAGGCAGCAGGTCACGCCCCCGGCCAGGGCGACCCGGGCCGGGGTGGAGGCCAGTACGGCGCGCGCTCCGCGTCGGGGTGGCTCCGGGGCGCGGTGTCGGCCGATCCGCCGTTCGCCCGATGCGCCATCGACCGTACGGGTATGCGGTCGGGTTCCGGGCGGCTGCTGCTGGGGGGAGTCGTCGGCAAGCACCCGACGAGGCTAGAGAGCCCACCGCCGCTTGCCATCGGGGTCATTGGTGGCATGCGCCACAATTTGCGATGATCCGACCGGGCATTACCGGCGGTCGGTCAGGAACAGCGCCGACCTCGCCAGTCCTACTTATCCTTGATGTCGGAAAGAACCGGAGGAATCCGGCGCGACACGACCGCGCGGGCCCGAGCGACGGCACTCCGCCGTTCGGGCGACGGCTGCCGGCCGTACCGCCGACCCACCGGCCCACCGCGCGGCGGACGCCCAGGTCACCGGCGGTCGAGGTGTTGTCGCCGCCGCCCCGGCGGCGGCTCGGTACGATTCGGACGGTGACCGACAGCATGATCGACGAGCCCGTCCGCAGTGCCGCCCACCGCCCCGGTGACCGGCGCGGACTCGTCCTGATGCTGCTCGCCGTGCTGCTGGCGGCGGTGCTGGCCGGCCACCGCGCGGTGCCCAACGTGCGCGGCCTGGGCAGCCTGCTCGACAGCGCGACACCGCTGCTCGGCCTCGGGGTGCCGGTGCTCGCCCTGGCCGCACTGCTGCGCCGCTCCCGGCGGGCACTGGTGGCCGTCGCGCTCCCGGCGGCCGTCTGGGCGCTGATGTACGGCGGCGTCTGGCTGCCGCCGGCCGCCGGCAGCGGTCCGGCCGGCATCCGGGTGGCCAGCCAGAACCTGCGCGCGGGCAATCCCGACCCCGCCGGCACGGTCGCCCCGCTCGCCGAGGCCGGGGTCGACCTCATCGCGCTCCAGGAGGTCGACGACGCCGGCCGGCTCGCCGCCGACCTGCGGCAGCGCTACCCGCACCGCGCGTCGGTCTCCACCGTCGCGCTGTGGAGCCGCTACCCCATCCGGGACTCCGCCGGAGTGGACACCGGGCTGGGCTGGACCCGCGCGCTGCGGGCCGTCGTCGCCACCCCGCGGGGCGACCTCACGGTCTACGTGGTGCACCTCGGATCGGCCCGGGCCGGCGACACCGCCACCCGGGACGAGACCGTCCGCACCCTGGCCGGGGCGGTGCGCGCCGACCGCGCCGACCGGCTGCTGGTGCTCGGGGACCTGAACACCGCCACCACCGACCGGGTCTTCGACCCGCTGACCCGCCTGCTGGGCGACGCCCAGGCCGACGCCGGCCGGGGCTTCGGCTTCACCTGGCCCTCGTCGGTGCCGGTCACCCGGCCCGACCACGTGCTCTACCGCGGCCTCACGCCCACCGCGGCCGACGTGCTGCGCACGCCGGACTCCGACCACCGGGCGGTGACCGCCGGCTTCCGCTGGTGACTCAGCGCCGCCCGTCGGCGGGCGTCACGGTCAACCGGTGCCGGCTGGCGTCGCCGCTCGAGAAGGGCCAGATCCGGTCGGCGTACTCGACCAGGTCGGCCAGCTGCTCGCGGGTCAGGCCCACCGACGAGATGGAGGCGTGCACGTCCGCCCGGTAGCGCCCGTCGTCGTCGCGGCCCAGCTTCGCCTCGGCGGTCACCTGCACGGTGTGCGCCTCGTCGGTGATCTCGCCGGCCGCCTCCACCGCCGCGTGGTGCAGGCAGGACGCGAACGCGGCGGCCAGCAGCTGCTCCGGCGTCAGGCCCGTGCAGTGCGGCGCGAGTGGGGACGCCAGCGCCGTGGACCAGCCGCCGTCGTCGGTGCGTACGTGGCCGCCCGAGGCGGTCGCGGTGGCCTCGTTCAGCCAGGAACTGGGATCCGGCATCGCGTTCCTCCCGTCAGTCACCGGCCCGGGTTCCCGGACTCGATCGGGTGAAACGCCGGTCAGGCCGACCCGGTGCGGGACCAGTCGTCGAGTGCGACCGCCTCCGTCGCCTCCGTCGCGGCGCGCTCGGTCCACTCGGAGACCGGGGCGGGACGGGGCCGGGGCACCGACGCCAGCATCGGCACGTACACCCGGGCGTCCACCACCTCGGCCAGCAGCAGCGCGGCCATCAGGCTGGTCGGCCGGCGGGACGGGTCGTCGGCGAGGCACTGGCGGCACAGCTCGGCCACCTCCGGCGGCAACCCCTCGATCGGGGGCAGCGGTTCCGCCGCCACCCGTCGCCGGGCACCGACCAGCTGGGTGGCGGTCGTCCCCGCCGCGTACGGCAGGCGGCCGGTGAGGCAGTAGTAGAGGAGCACGCCGAGGGCGTACATGTCGGCCGCCGGGGTTGCCGGCTTCCGGTCGAACTGCTCGGGGGCCAGGTACGCCGGGGTGCCCACCACCATGCCGTCCGGGCTGTGGTCGGGCGCGCCGGCCGGCGTGGCGATGCCGAAGTCGAGGACCTTCACCCCGGACGGGGTGAGCATGACGTTGGCCGGCTTCACGTCGCGGTGCACGATGCCGTGCGCGTGCGCGGCGGCCAGCGCGGCCGCCACCTCCGCGCAGACCCGGACCGCGATCCGCCAGTCCAGCGGCCCGGCACGCAGGTGCGCGGCGAGCGTCTCGCCCTCGGCCAGTTCCATCACGATGTACGGCGCCTCGCGGCCGGGCAGCGTGGTCGAGGTGCCGAAGTCGTGCACGCTCGCCACGTTGGGGTGCACCAGCCGGGCGGCGTTGCGCGCCTCGGCGCGGATCCGCTCGACCGAGGTCTCTTCGCCCTGCTGCTCGGGGGACATCAGCTTCACCGCGACCGGCCGGTCCAGCACCAGGTCGTGCGCGCGCCATACCTCGGACATCCCGCCCAAGCCGATGCGCTGTGCGAGCTGGTACCGCCCGGCCAGCGTCCTCATCGACCAGCTCCTGCCTGTTTCGTGCCGCCTGCCCGGTGTGGCTGCGCTCCTTCGGAGCCGGTACCCGCGCTCCCAGCAGGGCAAACCCGTGGGCGGGTCGGCCCGGAGCGGGCTCGGGGCCACCGCCGGTGCGGTAGCTTGCCAGCCAGGGGGTCCGGCGTCCGGCGTACCGGCCGCGACGCCTGCTCGGCACCGACCCGGTGCGCCGGCGGACGGAGGGGACGCGGATGGGCGAGGTGACCGTGCGCTTCGTCGGCGGGCCGGCCCACGACCTGGTCCGGGAGGTGCCCGCCGATCCGGGCGGCGAGCCGCCGGAGCGGTGGATCATGCGGCACCCCGACGCCGAGCCGCCGCCGGGTGGCGGCGGTCCGGACCACCTCTACGCGCGGGACCGGCCCGACGGCAGCGGGGTCTGGACGATGCGGTTCGTGCGCACCTATCCGGTGGGGGCGAGCGAGTGACCGGTCACCGGCGCGCCGGGCGGTCGCCGACCAACGGGGCCGGTGCGCGGGGCGCGAGCCACACCGCGACGCACTGACCCGCCAACCAGTCCGGCCCGGCGGATCCCCGCACGCAGCGCGGCGATCGCGAGCATCGCCGCCCGGGTCGCGTCCGGCGCGGCCCCGGTCACCGCCCCGCGACCAGGTCCCGCAGCAGCGGGCCGACCGGCACCGGCCGCCCCGCCGCCCGGTGCGCCCGGTGCGCCCGGTGCGCCCGGGCCAGCTCGTCCTCGGCGCGGCGCAGCCCGGCCAGCAACCGGACCAGCGTCCGCCGCGCCTGGGGCAGCGCGGCCCGGTCGGTCACCGCGACCCGCGCCACCCGCCCTCGGTACGCCCAGCGGACCTCCTCGACCTCCATGGCCCGAGCCTGCCGTCGCAGCCTGGATCCGACGTGGGCCGGGCCTGTGCCCGCGCTGTGCGGCCCGACCCGGCGGCCGCTTCGCCCGGCGGGCCGGTTCGCCCGGCGCGACGTTGCCCGGCCCGGTACGGTCGAGCCGACCCGTGTCGGCGCGCACAGCCCACGCACAGGATGCGCACAGGGCAGCGCCAGGCACGGCGCCCACGATGGGGGCATGGTGATGGACGGGCAGGCAGCGCAGCAGCGGATCGAACTCCGTCGGCCTGACGGCGAGCCGGTCCGGGTCCTGGTGGTCGACGACGAGCCGACCCTGACCGACCTGCTGTCGATGGCGCTGCGCTACGAGGGCTGGCAGGTGCGCAGCGCCGGCAACGGGATGGCCGCGCTGAGCACGGCCCGGCAGTTCCAGCCGGACGCCGTGGTCCTCGACGTGATGCTGCCCGACCTGGACGGCTTCCAGGTGCTGCGCCGGCTGCGCGAGCAGACCCCGACCGTGCCGGTGCTCTTCCTGACCGCCCGCGACGCCGTCGAGGAGCGGATCGCCGGGCTGACCGTCGGCGGCGACGACTACGTCACCAAGCCGTTCAGCCTCGAGGAGGTCATCGCCCGGCTGCGCGCGCTGCTGCGCCGCTCCGGCTTCGCCGTGGCCGCCCGCGAGGACGCCGTGCTCACCGTCGGCGACCTCAGCCTCGACGAGGACAGCCACGAGGTGCGCCGGAGCGGCGAGCTGATCACCCTCACCGCCACCGAGTTCGAGCTGCTGCGCTACCTGATGCGCAACCCGCGGCGGGTGCTGAGCAAGGCGCAGATCCTGGATCGGGTCTGGAACTACGACTTCGGCGGGCAGGCCAACGTCGTGGAGCTCTACATCTCGTACCTGCGGAAGAAGATCGACGCCGGCCGGGCGCCGATGATCCACACGCTGCGCGGCGCGGGGTATGTCCTCAAGCCCGCGGAGTGACCCCGGCGGCCGGCTGCGCTCCTGGCTGGCCGGGCGGTCCCTGCGGAGCCGCCTGGTCGCCGCGGTGGTGGCGCTGCTCGCCCTGGTCAGCATCGCCATCGGTGGCCTGACCACGGTGGCGCTGCGGCACTTCCTGATCGCCCAGGTCGACAACCAGATCACCGCCGACGACCGCCGGCAGCAGGGGCTCCCGCCCTGGTACCGGCAGTTCGCCGAGCGGCAGCGGGCGAACGACCAGCGGGCGCCCGAGCCGCCGCCCGGCTTCCCACCCGACTCGATCGCGGTCAAGGTCGTCGACGGTGGTGTCGCGTCCGCGCGGATCCGCAGCAGCTCCGGGCCGACGGAGGCCCTCCCGGCCGCCGACGTGTCGGCGCTGACCCGGATCCCGACCGACGGGCGGCCGCGCAGCGTCGACCTGGGCGGGCTGGGCGACTACCGGGCGGTGGCCCGGCAGGCGCCCGACGGTGACGTGCTGGTCTTCGCCATCCCGCTGGCCGGGGTGCAGGAGACCGTCTGGTGGATGATCGCCGCCCAGGCGGGCGTCGCCGCCGCCGGCCTGCTGGTCGCGGGCGCCCTGGGCGCGCTGATCGTGCGGGCCACGCTGCGCCCGCTGAACCGGGTCGCCGCCACCGCCGCCCGGGTGACCGAGCTGCCGCTGGACCGCGGCGAGGTGGCCCTGTCGGTGCGGGTGCCCGAGAGCGACACCGACCCGCGTACCGAGGTCGGGCAGGTGGGGGCGGCGCTGAACCGGATGCTGGGGCACGTCGCCGCCGCGCTCGCCGCGCGGCAGGCCAGCGAGACCCGGGTACGCCAGTTCGTCGCCGACGCCAGCCACGAGCTGCGTACGCCGCTGGCCGCGATCCGCGGCTACGCCGAGGTGGCCCGGCGCGGGCGGGACCGGGTGCCGCCGGACGTGGCGCACGCGCTGCGCCGGGTGGAGTCGGCCAGCACCCAAATGACCAGCCTCGTCGACGACCTGCTGCTGCTGGCCCGGCTGGACTCCGGCCGGCCGCTGGCGGCGGAGCCGGTCGACCTGACCGCGCTGATCGTCGACGCGGTCAGCGACGCGCACGTCGCCGGACCGGAGCACCGCTGGCAGCTCGACCTGCCCGACGAGGTGCTCGACGTGCCGGGCGACGCCGCCCGGCTGCACCAGGTGATGGCGAACCTGCTGGCCAACGCCCAGGTGCACACCCCGCCGGGCACCACGGTGACCACCCGGCTGGCCCGTACCCCCGGCGGCGTGCAGATCAGCGTCGCCGACGACGGGCCCGGCATCCCGCCCGAGCTGCAGGGCGAGGTGTTCGAACGGTTCGCCCGTGGCGACAGCTCCCGGTCCCGGGAGCACGGCAGCACCGGCCTCGGCCTGGCGATCGTCGCGGCGGTGGTGGAGGCGCACCACGGGTCCGTCGAGGTCGAGAGCCGGCCGGGTCACACCGTCTTCCGGGTGCTGCTGCCGGCTTCCACAGCCGACGCATAGCCCGGTCACGGGGCCGGTCCAACCGGCCTCGCCAGGCTTGCCGGCATGGACAGTCCTGCTGTTGCGCCTGGCCATGCACCACCGCCGGCCCGCGCCCGGGGTCAGGGACTGAGGGCGGCGGCGAGGACCTCGACGAGGCGGCGCGCGTACCGCCCGTCGGGGTCCCCGTCGGCGTCGAGGTCGGCGACGCTCATCCCCAGCAGGCGGCCGGAGCGCACCAGCGGCGTGGTCAGCGCGAGCAGGTCGGCCCAGTCCAGCCCGTCGGGCTCCGGGTACGTCACGGCCGGCAGCACCCGCGGGTCGAGCACGTCGACGTCCAGGTGCAGCCAGGCCGGCCCGGCGCCCTCCGCCGCCAGTTCGCAGCCGACCGCCCCGGCTCCCCGTCGCCGCAGCTCCGCCGCCGGCAGCCGGGGGATCCGCGGGTCCACCCGGTCGGCCTCCCGGCGGGCCTCCTCGTCGCGCGGCGGGCGGTGGCCGACCAGCCGGACCAGCTCCGGCGCCACCAGCGGCGCCGCCCGGTCGAAGAGGTCCGGGCCGTGGCCGGTGAGGATGGACAGCTCCATGTCGGCGCCCTCCCCGGTCGCCGAGCCGAACCCGTCGTAGAAGTCCGGGTGACCGTCCAGGAACCACAGCCCGCTGCCGGGCGGCAGGGCGAGGAAGACGCCGAGCAGGAGGGTGCAGTCCCCGCCCAGGACCAGCGGGTGCCGGCCGGCGGCGCGGACCGCCGCCACCTGCGCGGCGATCGCCCGACTGGCCCGGCGGACCTGCTCTGCCCCGATCAGCCCGGTCGCCGGATCCCGGGTGGCATCGTCGATCCGGGCGTCGACCGCTCCGCCATCGTCGGCGCCCAGCGCGGCCAGCAGGCCGGCGGCCCGCAGCGCGCCGGGGCCGCGTTCCTCACCCCGGCTCCGGCCGGAGGAGTCCAGCGCCGCGTCCAGCACCGTCCATCGCACAGGCGCAGGTTAGCCCCGACGTGGCAGGCTGGGTGCGATGTACCGGGAACGTCGGGCGGCTCTGCGGGGCGCCGTGCTCTGGGCCGCCGTCAGCGAGGGCGCGGCCACCCGGGTGCTGCCGGACGGCTGTCTCGATCTGCTCTGGTCCAGCCGGTCCGGCCTGCTGGTGGCCGGGCCGGACCGCACGGCGTACCTGAGCGTCGCGGCGCCGGGGGAGCGGTGGCTGGGGCTGCGGCTGCCGCCGGGCACCGGCCCGGCGGTCTTCGGCGTCCCCGCCGACGAGCTGCGGGACCGTCGGGTGCCGCTCGACGCGCTCTGGGGCCGCGCGGCGGCCGAGGTCGCCGAGCGGCTGGGGGACCGGCCGACCGGGGCCGCGCTGGAGGCGGTCGCCGCCGCCCGGCTGGCCGCCGCCGGCGGTCCCGACCCGCTCGGCGCGCGGGTCGCCGCCCTGCTCGCCGCCGGCGCCACCGTCACCGCGGCCGCCGCCGAGGTCGGCCTCGGCCCGCGCGTTCTGCACCGGCGCAGCCAGGCCCTCTTCGGGTACGGCCCGAAGACCCTCGCCCGCATCCTGCGGATGCGTCGCGCCCTCGCGCTGGCCCGCACCGGCGTCGGGCTGGCCGAGGTGGCCGCGCGCAGCGGGTACGCCGACCAGGCGCACCTCACCCGCGACGTGCGCGAGCTGGCCGGCGTCCCCCCGACGACCGTGCTGCGGAGCTGACCCGCCGGCGGTCGTCTGTACGGTCGTGCAGGGCTGACCCGGCCGCGGGACTGGTCCTCCGGCGGTGACGGTCAGCCGGGCAGCGGGGCGTACAGGTCGACGCCGTTGCCGTCCGGGTCGTGCAGCACCGCGTACCGCTGGCCCCAGAAGGCGTCCCAGGGCGGCAGCTCGCCGTGGAAGCCGGCGCCGGTCAGCTCCGCCCAGTAGCGGTCCACCTCGGCCGGGTCGGCGCAGCGGAAGGCGAGGTTGACCCGGGGGCTGCCGGTCGGCGGCGTCCACCCCGGGTGGAAGGTGCGGACCATCGTCACCGCGTCCCAGGCCAGCCGCAGGCCCCCGGGGAGGGTGACCTCCACGTGGTCCTCCGCGTCCGCCTCGGGCGGGATGGCCAGTCCCAGCCGCCGGTAGAAGTCGAGACTGCGGGCCATGTCGGCGACGGCCATGCCGACCAGATCCAGGTGAAGTGCCATGGCGACACGCTAGGCCCGCAGCGGGGTCGGGGTCTTGAACGGAACGGACGGGTCGCAGTGGTCGGTGTGGGCCGCACGACCGCCTCCGGCGGCGTACCGTGACCAAGGAACAAGTCCGGCCTTATGGGTGGAAAAGCCGCATCTCGGCGTGCCCGCAGCGCCGGCCCACACGAGGGCGAGGGAAGGGAGCGGTCGGTGATTCACCTGGCCTACCTGGACGCGGGATCCGGCAGCCTGATCGTGCAGGCGGTGGTCGGCGGGGTCGCGGGGGCGGCCGTCGCCGCCAAGCTCTACTGGCGCCGGCTGGTCGACCGGTTCCGCCGGCAGCCCACCGACCGCGGCTGAGCAGGGTCCACCCCCGATGGCGGTCCCCGACACCGGGATCCGGGTCGAGCCCGGCTCCTTCCGCGACCCGGCCAACCGGGTCTTCCACGCCGGCGACGAGGTGCTGCGCGGGCTCGGCCCCGACGGCGCCCGTGACTGGCGGGCGCTCTCCGGCAGCGCCTTCTTCGCCGAGCTGCTCGCCGAGGGCAAGATCTGCGGCACCGAGCCGGTCGACGCGACCCGGTTGCCGGGCTGGACGGCGGTGCTGCGGCACGAGCGGATCCCGTTCGTCTCCCACCCGTACGAGTGGTCGTTCGCGATGCTGCGCGACGCGGCGCTGCTGCACCTGGAGATCCTGCGCCGGGCGCTGTCCGCCGGCTTCACCACCAAGGACGGGTCGGCCTACAACCTGCAGTGGCGCGGCGCCAGCCCGGTCTTCATCGACGTGGGCTCCTTCGCGCCGCTCGCCGAGGCCGAGCCGTGGGCCGGCTACCGGCAGTTCTGCCAGACCCTGCTCTACCCGCTGCTGCTCCAGGCCCACCTCGGCCTGGACTTCCAGCCCTGGTTGCGGGCCCGCGTCGACGGCATCGAGCCGGACCAGATGCGCCGCCTGTTCCGGGGCGCCCGCCGGCTGCTGCCCGGCGTGCCGACCCACGTGCACCTGCACGGCGCCATGCAGGGCCGCAACGCCCGGGCCAGCACCACCGACGTCCGGGCCCAACTGAAGGCCGCCGGCTACTCCCGCGACCTGGCCCTGGCCACCGTACGCGGCATCGACCGGCTGATCCGCCGCTTGGACCGGCGCGACGAGGGCAGCCACTGGGTCGACTACCAGCGCACCTGTAGCTACACCGTGCGGGACCGGGAGGAGAAGGAGGGCTTCGTCGAGGCGGCGGTGGCCGCCGCCCCGGCCGGGCTGGTGCTCGACCTCGGCGCCAACGACGGCCGGTACGCCCGGATCGCCGCCCGGCACGCCGCGCAGGTGGTCGCCGTCGAGCAGGACCCGGCCGTGGTGGACACCCTCTACCGGGCCCTGCGCGCCGAGGGCGAACACCGGATCCTGCCGCTGGTGATGGACCTGGCCGACCCTTCGCCCGGGGGCGGCTGGCGGGGTGTGGAGCGGGCCAGCTTCGGCGACCGGGCCCGGGCCGACGTGGTGCTCGCCCTGGCCGTCGCGCACCACCTGGCCATCGGCGGCAACGTGCCGCTGCCCGAGGTGCTCGACCAGCTCGTCGCGTACGCCCGGCCCGGCGGCCGGCTGGTGGTCGAGTTCGTCCACCCCGAGGACCCGATGGCCCGCCGGCTGCTGGCCAACAAGCCGGACGGGATCTTCCCCGACTACCGGCGTGACGAGTTCGAGCGGCTGCTGGCGGCGCGCTGTCGGGTCGAGCGGCAGCGGGAACTGCCCTGCGGCACCCGCACGCTCTACCAGGCGGTGGTGGGTGGCTGACCCGGTCCTCGCGCCGCCGGCCGACCGGCGTGACCCCGGGCCGCCACCCGCGTCAACCCCGGCCACCGTTGGCCGGTGGCGTGCCGAGCTGGGCCGGCTGCTGGAGGTGGCGGCCCTGCTCGGCCTGGTGGTCACCCAGCCCCTGCTCGACGTGCTCGGGCGCAGCCCCGACTTCTTCCTGTTCCACCGCGCCGCCCCGCGCGACGTGCTGCTGCTGGTGGCGCTGATCGCGGTGCTGCCCACGCTCGCCGTCGCCCTGCTCGGGCTGGCCACCGGGCTGGCCGGCGGGCGGGTCCGGCGGGGCGCGCACCTCGCGATCGTCGGGCTGCTGCTGGCCGCGCTCGCGGTGCAGGTGGGCCGGCACGGCACGCCGCTGCGGGGCGTACCGCTGCTGCTGGCCGCCGTGCTGCTCGGCGGCGCCGCAGCGGCGGCGTACGCCCGGTGGGGCGGGTTGGGGCGGGTGCTGCGGGTCGCCGCGATCGGGCCGCCGGTCTTCGTCGCGCTCTTCCTCTTCGCCTCGCCCGCCTCGGCGGTCGTGCTGCCCCGGGCGCACGGCGGCGCGGCAGGGGTGGCCGGGCCGGGGGAGCACCCGCCGGTCGTCATGATCGTCCTCGACGAGCTGCCGCTGGTCTCCCTGCTCGGCCCGGACGGCCGGATCGACGCCGCGGCCTACCCGCACTTCGCCGAGCTGGCCGCCGGGTCGACCTGGTACCGAAACGCCACCGGGGTCAGCGGCTGGACGCCGTACGCGCTGCCGGCGATGCTCACCGGCCGCTACCCGGCGCAGCCGCTCCCCCCGCACTACTCGCAGTACCCGGACAACCTGTTCACCGCCCTCGGCGGCCTGTACGACGTCCGCGCCCAGGAGAGCATCACCCGGCTCTGCCCGCCCAGTCGCTGTGACCAGCCGACCGACCCGGAGCAGGGGCTCGGCGTGCTGGTCCGGGAGAGCGGCAAGCTGCTGCGGCAGGTCGCCGCGCCGGTGGACAGCCGGATCGACCCGGAGGAGTCGTACCGGGAGCGGACCCGCGCCGAGGCCGGCGTGAACGCCGCCGAGCCGGTCCCGGCCGACCCGAGGTTCCGCTTCGACAGCCTGGACGACAACCAGCCGGCCCGGTTCACCAGCTTCCTGGCCGGCCTGCGCCCGTCGTCCCGGCCCACGCTGCACTTCCTGCACCTGCTGATGCCCCACGCACCCTGGACGTTCCTGCCCTCCGGGGCGCGCTACGCCGCACCCGAGGATCTGCCCAACGACGGCACCGGCTGGGTCGAGCTGGCCCGGGCCCGGCATCTGGCCCAGCTGCGCTACACCGACCGGCTGGTCGGCGAGACCCTGCGCACGCTGCGCGCCTCCGGCCTCTGGGACAAGGCGCTGATCCTGCTCACCGCCGACCACGGGGTGAGCTTCACCCGGGACTGGCAGGGTCGGGGGCTGGACGCGATCGACCACGCGGCCGGCGAGGTGGCCTGGGTGCCGATGTTCGTCCGCACCCCCGGGCAGCGGGCCGGCCGGGTCGACGACCGCAACTGGGAGCACGTCGACCTGCTGCCCACCATCGCCGACGAGGCGCACGTCCGGATCCCCTGGCGGGTCGACGGGCGCTCCGCCCGCCAGGCCCCGCGCCAGAGCGCCGAGAAGCACTTCTACGACCGGCCGGGCCAGCCGCTGACCCTGCGCGGCGGGGTGCCCACCCGGCCGCCGGACCCGGCGCCGCACCCGCTGCTCGGCACCCAGGTCGGCGACCGGCCGACCGGCGGGACGGCCACCGTGGCGAACCGGGCGGCGTTCGAGCGCGTCGACCCGGCCGCCGGCGAGCTGCCGGCGCTGGTCTGGGGGACCGTGCCCCGGCAGGTGCCCGACGGCACGCTGCTCGCGGTGGCGGTCAACGGCCGCGTCGGCGCGGTCGTGCCGGTGGTGCCGCGGGACAAGGGGGGCCGCCGCTTCGCCGCCCTGCTCCCCGACGACCACCTCTACCGCGCCGGGGCCAACCGGCTCGACCTCTACCGGGTCGGTGCCGACGGCGATCTGCGCCGGCTCACCCTGTCGTAGCTTCGTCCCCGGCGTCCGTCATCGTCGGGCTCGCCCGCGCTCACCAGGGTTTCCCAGCCGTAAGGCCGGGAATCGGGTGACGCATACCTCACCACCGAACCACGGGCGGCGGTACCCCGGGGACCGTGATTACGGTAAAAGCGAAGGCAATTCAACGAAGATTCGCCGGCGAAGCGAGGAACCACATGACGGAAGTCAAGCTCGATCACCCCGGTGGGCAGCTTTCGATGCCGGTGCAGGCCGCGGTCGAAGGCCCCGCGGGCATCGGGGTGAGCAAGCTGCTGAAGGAAACCGGGATGACCACGTACGATCCCGGTTTCGTCAACACCGCGTCCTGTTCGTCCGCGATCACCTACATCGACGGCGACGCCGGCATCCTGCGCTACCGCGGGTACCCGATCGAGCAGTTGGCCGAGAAGTCCTCCTTCCTGGAGGTCTCCTACCTGCTGATCTACGGTGAGCTGCCCACCCAGCAGCAGCTCACCGAGTTCAGCGACCGGATCCGGCGGCACTCGCTGCTGCACGAGGAGATGCGCCGGTTCTTCGACGGCTTCCCGCGCGACGCGCACCCGATGGCCGTGCTCTCCTCGGCCGTCAGCGCGATCTCGACCTTCTACCAGGACAGCCTGGACCCGTTCGACTCCGAGCACGTGGAGATGTCCACGATCCGGCTGATGGCGAAGGTCCCCACCATCGCCTCGTACGCCTACAAGAAGTCCATCGGCCAGCCGCTGCTGTACCCGGACAACTCGCTGGGCTACGTGGAGAACTTCCTGCGGATGACCTTCGGCGTGCCGGCGGAGCCGTACGAGGTCGACCCGGTGGTGGCCCGCGTGCTGGACATGCTCTTCGTGCTGCACGCCGACCACGAGCAGAACTGCTCGACCTCCACGGTGCGGCTGGTCGGCTCCAGCAACGCCAACCTCTTCGCCTCGGTCTCGGCCGGCGTCAACGCCCTGTTCGGCCCGCTGCACGGCGGCGCCAACCAGGCCGTGCTGGAGATGCTGGAGAAGATCAACGCCGAGGGCGGTGACGTCCGCTCCTTCGTCCGCAAGGTCAAGGACAAGCAGGACGGCGTGAAGCTGATGGGCTTCGGCCACCGGGTCTACAAGAACTACGACCCGCGCGCCGCCATCGTGAAGAAGGCCGCTCAGGACGTGCTCGGCCGGATGGCCAAGCCGGACCCGATGCTGGACATCGCGATGCAGCTGGAGGAGATCGCCCTCGCCGACGATTTCTTCGTCACCCGCAAGCTCTACCCGAACGTGGACTTCTACACCGGCCTGATCTACAAGGCCATGGGCTTCCCGACCAAGATGTTCACGGTGCTCTTCGCGCTGGGCCGGCTGCCCGGCTGGATCGCCCAGTGGCGCGAGATGATCAACGACCCGGAGACCAAGATCGGCCGGCCGCGGCAGATCTACACCGGCTCCCCGGAGCGGGACTACACCGCGATCGCCGAGCGCTGAGCAACCCGTACCACGAAGGCCGCCGACCCCCTGCGGGTCGGCGGCCTTCGCCGTGCTCGGGGACCGCCGCGGCCGGGGCACGACGAGGGCCGCCGGCCCCGCGCGGGGTCGACGGCCCGGTCCGGGTACGGCTCAGCGCAGGCCGGCGGCGACCAGCAGGTTCCCCTCCGGGGTCGGCGCGGACACCCGACCCAGCGTCATCCGCAGCTGGGCGCGCTCGGTGGTGAACGACGCGTCGCCGGCGATCGCGGTGGCGTACGCGGTCGCGGTCCGGTGCGCGATCGCCGACCAGCCGTACTGCTCGTGCACCATGGCGCGGGCCCGGCGGGCGAGCAACTGGGCCCGCTCGCGGTCGGAGAGCAGGGCGTCGACGGCCTCGGTGAGCCCGTCCGGATCCTGCGGGGCGAAGGTCATCCCGGTGACGCCCGGCTCGACGATCTCGGCGAGCCCGCCGGTACGGGCGACCGCGAGGGGCGCGCCGGCCGCGGCGCCCTCCAGGGCCACCATGCCGAACGGCTCGTAGATGCTCGGCACGGCGAAGCAGTCCGAGGCGGCCATCACGGCCGGCAGGTCGGTGCCGCCGAGGAAGCCCGGCATGCTCACCATGCCGGCCAGCCCGAGCCGGTGCACCTCGGCCTCCAGCGCGGCCCGGTACGGGCCGTCGCCGACGATCACCGCGCGCAGCCCGGGGTGCCGCTCGCGCAGCCGGGGCAGCCCGGCGAGCAGGTGCTGCACGCCCTTCTCGTAGACCAGCCGGCCGGCGAAGGTGACCAGCGGGCCGTCCCCGGCGAACCGGGCGCGGGCCGAGGCGACCGCGGCCACCGACACCCGCCAGCGGTGCGGCTCGACGCCGTTGGGCACCACGTCCACCCGGCCGGTGGGCACCCCGAACAGCGCGCCCACCTCGTCGCGCATGTACCCGGAGCAGACGATCACGCGGCCGGACTCGCTGGCCAGCCAGTGCTCGACGCCGTGGATGGTGCGGTTCATCTCCTCCGGCAGCCAGCCCTGGTGCCGGCCGGCCTCGGTGGCGTGGATGGTGCTGACCAGCGGGACGTCCAGGTGCTCGCGCAGGGTCATCGCGGTGTGCGCGACGAGCCAGTCGTGGGCGTGGATCACGTCGTACGAGCCGGACTCGGTGGCGCGCAGCGCGGCCCGGGTCAGGGTGTGGTTGAAGGCCATGGTCCAGGCCAGCAGGGAGCCGGTGGCCAGCGGGAAGGTCACCGGGTCCTCGGCGGCGCGGACGATCCGCACGCCGTCGGCGTACTCCTCCAGGGGCGCGCCCTCGGCGTGCCGGGTGACGACGGTGACCTCGTGCCCGGCGGCGGCCAGGGCCACCGACAGCGCGTGCACGTGCCGGCCCAGCCCACCGACCAGCACCGGCGGGTACTCCCAGGAGAGCATCAGGATGCGGCGGGTGCGCGGGGCCACCCCGGCGCCGGTGCCCTGCGGCGGGATCTGCGGGCGGTAGGTGGGGGAGGGCCGGCAGGTCCGGTCCGGTGCGGTCACGGGCTGCTCGCCGACCCGCGGGGTGGTCACATCAATCTCCGTCCATGCACGAAAGGTCGCGCCGGCAACGGTGGCGGCGGAAAGAAGGTGGTGGGGTGGCCGAGGGCCGAGCGAAGGCGCCCGCGCGGGCGCGTCCACATCAAGCAAAGGGCATGACGCGGTCCCGCGCATCTCGAAAAGGCCTATCGTGACGGAGGACACCCAAAGGTCTGTCTCGGCATCAGGTGGGTGGATATCGGGTGCCCGCCGAACGGGTGGATTGGCCGGTGCCGGCGTGGGGCATTAGCGGCGTGCGCACCCCGTGGCCCGCCCGGTGCGCTCATGATCATGGGCCGAAGGAGCGACATGCAGGTCTGGCCGGGCGAGCGTTACCCCCTCGGGGCGACCTACGACGGGATGGGCACCAACTTCGCGATCTTCTCCGAGGTCGCCGAGAAGATCGAGCTCTGCCTCTTCGACGAGTGGGACACCGGCGCGGAGCGGCGGGTGGAGCTGCGCGAGGTGGACGCGTACGTCTGGCACGCGTACCTCCCCGGGGTGGAGCCGGGCCAGCGGTACGGCTACCGGGTGCACGGCCCGTACGACCCGGCCAACGGGGCGCGCTGCAACCCGCACAAGCTGCTGCTCGACCCGTACGCCAAGGCGGTCGACGGGGATGTCTCCTGGGACCCGGCGGTCTACGACTACGAACTGGGTGACCCGGACCGGATGTCGACCACCGACTCGGCGCCGTTCATGCCCAAGTCGGTGGTGGTGAACCCGTACTTCGACTGGGGCAACGACCGGCCGCCGCGCACCCCGTACCACCACTCGGTGATCTACGAGGCGCACGTGCGCGGGCTGACCATGCGCCACCCCGGCATCCCGGACGAGCTGCGCGGCACGTACGCGGCGATCGCCTCGCCCGTCATGATCGACTACTTCAAGCGGCTCGGCATCACCGCCGTCGAGCTGATGCCGGTGCACGAGTTCGTGCACGACCATCGCCTGGTCGACCTGCGGCTGCGCAACTACTGGGGCTACAACACCATCGGCTTCTTCGCCCCGCACCACGGATACTCCGCGCTCGGCCGGCTCGGCCAGCAGGTGCAGGAGTTCCGGGGCATGGTCAAGGCGCTGCACGCCGCCGGCATCGAGGTCATCCTCGACGTGGTCTACAACCACACCGCCGAGGGCAACCACCTCGGCCCGACGCTGAGCTTCAAGGGCGTCGACAACGCCAGCTACTACCGGCTCTCCGAAGAGGACCGCCGGTACTTCGTGGACTACACCGGCACCGGCAACAGCCTCAACGTGCGCAGCCCGCACTCGCTCCAGCTGATCATGGACTCGCTGCGCTACTGGGTGACCGAGATGCACGTCGACGGCTTCCGCTTCGACCTCGCCGCCACCCTGGCCCGCGAGTTCTACGAGGTCGACCGCCTCTCCACCTTCTTCGAGGTGGTCCAGCAGGACCCGGTGGTCAGCCAGGTCAAGCTGATCGCCGAGCCGTGGGACGTCGGCCCCGGCGGCTACCAGGTCGGCAACTTCCCGCCGCAGTGGACCGAGTGGAACGGCAAGTACCGGGACACCGTGCGGGACTTCTGGCGCGGCGAGCCGGCCACCCTCGCCGAGTTCGCCTCCCGCATCTCCGGCTCCGCCGACCTCTACCAGGACGACGGGCGGCGCCCCTTCCACAGCATCAACTTCGTCACCTGCCACGACGGGTTCACCCTCAACGACCTGGTCTCCTACAACGACAAGCACAACGAGGCCAACGGCGAGGAGAACCGCGACGGCGAGAGCCACAACCGGTCCTGGAACTGCGGCGTCGAGGGCGAGACCGACGACCCGGCGGTGCTGGCCCTGCGCGCCCGGCAGCGGCGCAACTTCCTCGCCACCCTGGTCCTCTCCCAGGGCGTGCCGATGATCGGCCACGGCGACGAGCTGGGCCGCACCCAGCGCGGCAACAACAACGCCTACTGCCAGGACAGCGAACTCGCCTGGATCGACTGGGAGCACGCCGACGACGAGCTGCTGTCCTTCGTGCGGCGGCTCACCGACTTCCGGGCCCGGCACCAGGTGTTCCGCCGCCGCCGGTTCTTCACCGGCCTGCCGGTCGGCGGCCGCGCCGCCGGCTCGGGCCTGCCCGACCTGGCCTGGTACACCCCGGACGGCCGGGAGATGACCGGCGAGGACTGGGGCAACGACTTCGGCCGCTCGGTGGCGCTCTTCGTCAACGGCGACGGCATCCGCGAGCGCGGCCAGTACGGCCAGCGCCACCAGGACACCTCCTTCCTGCTCTGCTTCAACGCCCACGACGCCCCGCTGGACTTCACGCTGCCAGGGGAGGAGTTCGGGCAGCGGTGGGAACTGGTGATCAGCACCGCGGAACCGGAACCGGAGAAGACCACGATCGTCGAGGCGGGCGGCGCCATCTGCGTGCCGGACCGCTCCCTGGTGGTCCTGGAGAGGACGGTCTGACCATGCCCGACACCCCTCGACCCGACCCGACGGCGGCACCGACGACGCGGGTGGGGTCGACCTACCGCGTCCAGGTGCGGCCCGGCTTCGACCTCGACGCCACCGCCGGCCTGGCCGGCTACCTCGCCGACCTCGGCGTCACCCACCTCTACAGCGCACCCCTGCTGACCGCCACCCCCGGCTCGGCGCACGGCTACGACGTGGTCGACCACCGGGCGGTCAACCCGGAGATCGGCGGCGAGGCCGGCCGGCGGCGGCTGGTCCGGGCGCTGCGCGCGGCCGGGCTCGGCCTGGTCGTCGACATCGTGCCCAACCACGCCGGGGTGGCCCAGCCGGCGGCCAACCCGGCCTGGTGGGACGTGCTGCGCCGGGGCCGGTCCTCGGCCTACGCGGACTGGTTCGACATCGACTGGGACCGGGGCCGGCTGCTGCTGCCGGTGCTCGCCGACACCCCCGACGCCCTCGACGACCTCAAGCTCGTCGACGGGGAACTGCGCTACCACGAGCACCGCTTCCCGATCGCCGACGGCACCGGCGCGGGCGGTCCGCGCGAGGTGCACGACCGGCAGCACTACGAGCTCATCTCCTGGCGGCGTGGGGACAGCGAGCTGACGTACCGTCGGTTCTTCGCCGTCTCGGACCTGGCCGGGCTGCGGGTGGAGGACCCGGCGGTCTTCGACGCCACCCACGCGGAGGTGCTGCGGTGGGCGGCGGCCGGGGAACTGGACGGCATCCGGGTCGACCACCCCGACGGCCTGCGCGACCCCGCCGGCTACCTGGCCCGGCTGCGCGCCGCCGCCGCAGACGCGTGGCTGGTGGTGGAGAAGATCCTGGAGTACGGCGAGGAGCTGCCCGACTGGCCCGTCGACGGGACCACCGGCTACGACGCCCTCGCGGCGGTCTGCGGGCTCTTCGTCGACCCGCGCGCCGAGGGCGACTTCACCGCCCTGGACGCCCGGCTGAACGGCCGGCACACCTCCTGGCAGGACCTGACCCACGACACCAAGCTGGCCGCCGCCACCCGGCTGCTCGCTGCCGAGCTGACCCGGCTGGCCGCCCTCGCCCCGGAACTGGACCCGCAGGCCACCCGGGAGGCCCTCGCCGAGCTGGCCGCCTGCTTCCCGGTCTACCGCGGCTACCCGCCCGTGGGCGCCCGGCACCTGGCCGTGGCCCGCGCGGAGGCGGGGCGCCGCCGCCCCGACCTGACCGCCACCCTGGACGCGGTCACCGCCCGCCTGCGCGACCCGGAGCACGAGCTGGCGAAGCGGTTCCCGCAGCTGTCCGGCGCGGTGATGGCCAAGGGGGTGGAGGACACCGCCTACTACCGGTGGAGCCGGTTCGTCGCACTCAACGAGGTCGGCGGCTCACCGGCGCACTTCGGCGTGCCGCCGGCGGAGTTCCACCGCGCCGCCGCCGCCCGGCAGGTCCGCTGGCCGGCCGGCATGACCACGCTCTCCACCCACGACACCAAGCGCGGCGAGGACGTCCGGGCCCGGCTCGCCGTCCTGTCGGAACTGCCCGGACGGTGGTCCGAGCGGGTGCAGGACTGGATGTCCCGCGCGCCGCTGGCCGACCCGGCCTTCGCCCACCTGCTCTGGCAGACCGCCGTCGGCGCCTGGCCCGTCGAGCGCGAGCGGCTGCACGCGTACGTGGAGAAGGCCGCGCGGGAGGCGTCGGTCTCCACCAGCTGGGCCGACCCCGACCTGGCCTTCGAGCGCGACCTGCACGCCCTGGTCGACCGGATGTACGACGACCCGCCGCTGCACGCCGAGATCACCGCCTTCGCCGACGAGATCACCCCGGCCGGCTGGTCCAACTCCCTCGGGCAGAAGCTGGTGCAGCTCGCCATGCCCGGCGTGCCGGACACCTACCAGGGCACCGAGCTCTGGGAGAACAGCCTGGTCGACCCGGACAACCGGCGCCCGGTCGACTTCGCCGTACGCCGGGACCTGCTGGCCCGGCTAGACGGCGGCCCGCGCCCCGCGGTCGCCGCCGACGGCGCGGTGAAGCTGCTGGTGGTCTCCCGGACCCTGCGGCTGCGCCGCGACCACCCGGAGCTGTTCACCACCTACCGGCCGGTCGCCGCACCCGGGCCGGCGGGCGCGCACGCGGTCGCCTTCGACCGGGGCGGCGCGGTCGCGGTGGCCACCCGCCTCCCGCTGGGGCTGGCCCGCTCGGGCGGCTGGCGGCAGACCACCCTCTCGATTTCCGGCAACAGTGTTACGGACGTGTTCACCGGTCGGGTCTACAGTGGGTCTGAGCTGCTCCTGGATGATCTGCTGAGCACCTATCCCGTCGCCCTGCTGGCTCCCACCGACTCCGTGGAGGCTGCCGCATGACCGAGTTCACGGTGTGGGCTCCCGAGGCCGCACGGGTCCGGCTGCGCCTGCCCGGCGTGGCCGACCACCACATGCGCTCCGGCCCTGACGGCTGGTGGCGCCTCGAGGTCCCCGACGCCGGGCCGGGCACCGACTACGCGTTCCTGCTCGACGACGACGAGCGGGCCCTGCCCGACCCCCGCTCGGCCTGGCAGCCCGCCGGCGTGCACGGGCCCAGCCGGCTCTACGACCACAGCGCCTTCCGCTGGACCGACCAGGACTGGACCGGCCGGCAGCTACCGGGCAGCGTCCTGTACGAGCTGCACGTCGGCACCTTCACCCCCGAGGGCACCTTCGACGCGGCGATCAGCCGCCTGGACCACCTGGTCGACCTCGGCGTCGACATGATCGAGCTGCTGCCGGTCAACGCCTTCAACGGCGAGTACAACTGGGGCTACGACGGGGTCTGCTGGTACGCCCCGCACCAGCCCTACGGCGGCCCGGACGGGCTGAAACGGCTGGTCGACGCCGCCCACGCCAAGGGGCTGGGGGTGATCCTCGACGTCGTCTACAACCATTTCGGGCCCTCCGGGGCCTACGCGCCGATGTTCGCGCCGTACCTCACCGAGCAGAGCAACACCTGGGGCCGCACCGTCAACCTGGACGGCCCGCACTCCGACGGGGTGCGCCGCTACATCGTCGACAGCGTGCTGATGTGGCTGCGTGACTACCACGTCGACGGGCTGCGGCTGGACGCCGTGCACGCCATGCCCGACTCCCGGGCCACCCACTTCCTGGAGCAGGTGGCCACCGAGGTGGAGGCGCTCTCGACCCACCTGGGCCGGCCGCTGTCGCTGATCGCCGAGTCCGACCTCAACGACCCGAAGCTGATCACGCCGCGCGAGGCCGGCGGCTTCGGCCTGCACGCCCAGTGGAACGACGACGCCCACCACGCCCTGCACACCCTGCTCACCGGGGAGCGGCAGGGCTACTACGGCGACTTCGGCTCGCTGGAGTGCCTGACCGACGTGCTGAGCGGCGCGTTCTTCCACGCCGGCACCTGGTCCAGCTTCCGCAACCGCAGCCACGGGCGGCCGGTGGACCGGCAGCGGACCCCCGGGCACCGCTTCGTGGCGTACCTGCAGAACCACGACCAGATCGGCAACCGGGCCACCGGCGACCGGATCTCCGCCAGCCTCTCCCCGGCGCTGCTGCGGGTCGGCGCGGTGCTGCTGATGACCGCGCCGTTCACCCCGATGCTGTTCATGGGCGAGGAGTGGGCGGCCAGCACCCCCTGGCAGTTCTTCACCAGTCACCCGGAGCCGGAGCTGGCCACCGCCGTGGCCACCGGCCGCCGGCGCGAGTTCGCCGCGCACGGCTGGCCGCCGGGGGACGTGCCCGACCCGCAGGACCCGCAGACCTTCCTGCGCTCCCGGCTGGACTGGGCCGAGCTGGACAAGCCCGAGCACCGGGAGATGTACGAGTTCCACCGCCGGCTGATCGCGCTGCGCAAGAGCCGGCCCGACCTGTCCGATCCCCGGCTGGACCGCGTCGAGGTACGTCACGGCGACCGCTTCCTGCTGATGCGCCGGGGCGAGCACCTGGTGGTGGCGAACCTCGCCGGGAAGGCGCAGCGGATCAACCTGCCGGGGGTGGTGCGCACCGTGCTGCTGGCCACCGGGACCGGGGTCACGGTGATGCGGGACGGGATCGAGCTGCCGGCGGAGACGGCGGCGATCGTGGCGCTCTGAGGTCGGCGGCCTCGGAACGTGCGCGGACCCGGTTGGGGAGAACGCCAACTGTGATTGACGACGAGTTCCCTATGGTCTGTTGCCGAATTGACCTGTACTTAGATCAAGGCGCTCCGCGCGGCGCGGGGCGGGACGGTAACCGGCTCCTGCGGAGCCGCCGCCCCGGCCGCCTATGGCGCCGGGGCGGAAAGTCAGCCGGCCCGAAACCCACGCCCCGCCCCGCGCGTCACCCCCTGGGTCAGCAGGGGACCCGGTAACGAGTCCCCGGAGTTGACCGGGGCCAGGACGATAGCCTCTCCCTTCCGTCTCTTCCCACCTCGTGACGTCTCACCGCGAGGAGCGGTCTGCGGTCCGTCGGGCGAGTTGCCGAACGGAATGCGCCGGGCCGATCACGGGTCCGAGGTGTGGGAAGGAAGGGTGAAGGTGCCCGCTTCAACCTCCGTCCCTCCCCCGTCCGTCGTCTGGCATGGAGTTGCCGAACAGTTCCGGGTCCTTGGGTGGTGGGGGTGGCATGCCACCCCGCCAGCCACCGATCCAGGCAAGCCGAGCAGACCAGGGCCAGGGCGACAAGGTCGTTCGTCCGGTAGGGCGCTCCACCTTGTCCCCGTCCGGGGAGGCTGGACGGTCTACGACTGCCCGACGAGGAGATCCGCTGTTCCGAACGGCGTGGTCCCACCGCGTGAGTCGCTAGAACGTTGGCGGTACCTTGCCACCATGCGCGCAGAGGTCCGGCAGGTGCGTTTCCCAGACGTGGAATCAGGGGAGCCCTTCGATCCTTCGAACACCTCCCAGCTGGTGGAGGTGTACGTCGGGGCCGTTGGGGAGGCAGGCGAGGAGCAGTACCAGGTGACTGTCTGCACGCCTGCCGCTCTGGCTGACCTACTGCGGCGGCAGCCCTTCCTGGTAGGGCACCATTGGTTGTTCGTAGAAGAGTTCTCAACCGCAGCCGTTGAGGCGGCGCTACGCAAGCTGATCGGGAACGTCGAGGCGGCCAGCCGGCCTGAGTTTGTAGAGAAGGTCGGCCGACTCGGGCTGTGGGAGTTCGAGGACTACAAGAGCTAGGACGGACTCCCGCTCGCCCTGTCGCTGTACAGCCATTCGTACAGCCAAGCCCGTCCGCTGACGCCGACGCTGCCCGACAACCACGGACGGGCTGACCAGGAGCAGACCACCCGGCCAGGCATCCGCGATCTTCTTCTAACCCCCAGGCCGCTCCGGACCGCTCACGCCGACGCTTGACAACCGCTATTGAGACTCGTCCAGTAGGGCCCTCCACCGTGTCACCCTGGCCCTGGCCCGCTCCACGGTGTGTGGGTCGGCGGCAGACAGTGAGGATGGTGGGGTGGGTCGCCCTCGGACGCAGGTCAGTCAACGGCGGCGACCCGACAGCTGAAGATGGCTGAGGATCTTGGCCTTGACAGACGCTTTGGCATCGATAAAAATCAGCAGACCTGCCGGTAATCCTGCTCGGCGGGGCTCGTGTCGACATTCAAAGGGGAATATGTGCGGCGTCTCGCAGCGTTTTCGGCTGTTCTAGTTGTAGTCTTGGCTGCCATCGCAGTCCCGGCGTCTCCGGCATCCGCATACAATCTCTTCAATTGTAAGTTCAATGCGGGCGGGAATACGCTCAAGTGGCAGCCCGCCATCACTGATTCTAGCTACTCCGCACCTGCCACTAATGCAATCAATGCATGGAATAGCGTAAGCACGCAGTTCAATTTCACCCAGGTGACTAGCGGCGCCAACGTGAGAGTGGCTGACGGCAACTTCGGCACCGAGTGGCAGGGCTTGAGATTTGCCGGGATCATCCTTGACACGTCGCAGCAGAATCCGGTGCTGCACTCTTGCAGCGGGGGAACGTGGGACACGACGATCGTCGCCTGGTGGAATAAGTCCTACACGAACAGTTACAGCGCCCTCAAGCGCCAAGCGGTCATGGTGCACGAGCTTGGCCACGCGCTAGGCCTCGCCCACTCAAACGGAGCAAACTGCTCCGACGGGCGCATCATGGCCACCGATGTAGTAGTTCTGTACGATTCGTGCGGGTACTGGACGCCTCGGACGGACGACATCAACGGCGCAAACGCGATTTATTGATGCGGTCGCTACTTGGGTATGCGTTCTTGGTTGTAGCGCTTTTTCCCCTCGGTGGGTGTGCATCTGCCGAGGTGGAAGAATCTCCGAGTCGGCCACCAAAAATTTCGGTCGATCGCATTAACCGGCCAGGCACACTGGCTGATCTGCGGGGCGGCAGCGTCGCGGTCGTTACCGGGCGTCCAGTCTCGCGCACAACCGCGACATCCCATGGCTTCCCGATCACTTTGACCACTGTGGAAGTAGAAAAGGTAATTGTCGGGTCTTGGGGAAAGAAGCATGCCCTGGTAAGTCAGCTCGGCACTGAGCAGTATGTGTCGGAAGATACGTCGCCGCTGTTGCAGCTGGACCAGAGTTATCTGCTGTACCTGAACATCGAGAATGATCCAGACGGAACCAAACGTACAGTCATCACTGGCGCTGATGGCGTATACAAGCTCAAGGGCAAGGTTTATGAGTACGCGGGTGGCCCAGGTAGTTCGCTGCCGAGCACGATCGAGCTGGACGATGTTATCTAGAAATCCAGCATGCCGCCTGCCCGACGGCCGCCGTTTGCTCAGGTAATCCTGACGTCGCTGCTCAGTGCCGTCTGAAGCCCTGCTATGAGCGGGACGGACGCGCGCTCGTCGTAGAGGCGGGCGCGCGTCTGTGCTTCCGATGGGCGAGGACGGCACCCTGCGGCCGCAGCACGCCCAGCGACTGCGGCACTGGCCAGGAACGACCGGAGCCCAGAACGGCTCGGATTGCTGCCGTCAGCCATTAGTCAGCAGAGGCTCGGTGCCAGCTGGTAACGGATGAGCTCCGACGGTGGCCAGGGCGCCCGCGACGACACCTGACGGCATCAGTTGGAGCGCGACGGCAGGCGAGATCGACATTCACACCGAAGAGGTCACTGGTTCGTTCCCAGTGCCGCCCACGCAGGTCAAAGGCCACTCCTCGGGAACGGGAGGTGCCTTTCTGCTGCCGTACGGCACCTTAAGCACCAATTGCCGAGGCGTCGCCGGCCGTGGCCTCATCGGGCAGCCGTCGTGGGCGGCTGACCGGTGTAGCGGCGGTGTGTCGATACTGGTCCCCATGGCGGAGGAGCAGGCGACGGAGCTGACCCGATGGACCATCCACGGTGAGCGGGTCGTCGACGACACTCGGCGGGCGCGGCTGAGCATCGCTGAGGTGGAGTTGCCCGACGGCGTGCGGTTCGAGCAGTACGTGATCCGGGCGCCCCGGTCGGCGATGGTCGCCGTCTTGGACGAGCGGCAGCGTCTGCTGCTGATGCGGCGGCACCGGTTCGTGTTCGACCGGTGGGTGTGGGAGCTTCCCGGCGGCTATGTCGATGATCGGGAGCAGCCGGTGGCCTGCGCGGTTCGTGAGGTGGAGGAGGAGACGGGCTGGCGTCCGCACGAGGTGGAGCCGCTGCTGTCGTTTCAGCCGTGGGTGGGTTCCGCGGACGCTGAGAACCTGCTGTTCCTCGCGCGCAGGGCGGAGTACACGGGCGTTCCGGTGGACGTGAACGAGGCCGAGCAGGTGGCCTGGATCCCGCTGGCCGAGGCGCGCGAGCTGGTGACCAGCGGCGAGATCGTCGGGGCTGGCACGGTGATCGCGGTGCTTGAGCTGGTCGCGAGGCAGGCGCGGGGCGCGTTGTAGGCGTCAGGTCCGGGCGCCGAGGACCGCGTCGACGCGGCGGATGAACTGCCGGACGGTGGGCCGCTGGCGGTGGGGCGCGAGCTGGGCTTGCAGATCGCGTACGTAGCGGACAGCTCGGGCCGACTGAAGTCGCGAGGTGAGCGACAACGCGTCGGTTCCGATGGCGCAGGCCCGATCCGGCTCGCCCCGCTGCGCCTGGACAGTGGCGAGCAGAGCGAGGTTGAAGGCTTTGCCGCGAACATAGCGCTCGTCCATCCGCAAGGAGCGGGCGGCGAAGCCCTCGGCCATGGCCGGCTTGCCGAGCGCGTGCAGGCAGTGACCGAACTTCGCCGACAGGTAAGCCTCGTCGAAGTAGCCGAGCCACTGGGGCTCACTGCTTCGGTCGGCCCGGTCGAGGGCCTGTTCCGCCAGATGGAGGGCAGCCGCACACGCCCGTCCGTCCTTGGTCACAGCATGCCCGTGGGCCTCCATGACGGACGCCTCCGCGGTCAGGACGGTGAGCCCGGCGCGCTGTGCCGTCTCCCGTGCTGCCCGCGCGAGGTCGACGCCCGTCGTGCCGTGCCCGAGGTAGGTGGCCTGGTGGCTCATGGCGGACAGGATCTCGGCCCCCAGGCCGGGATCGCCGGCGGCCCGGGCCAGGTCCAGAGCGCGGGTCAGGTAAAGCTGCGCCACCCCGTGGTCGGCCATGTCGTACGCCTGCCAGCCGGCAAGCTGCGTCAGCTCCGCAACCGCGCTGAGGAGTCGCCGCCCCGTCGCGGCGTCGTAGCGTCCGTCGCTGAGCAGCGGTGTGACCTCCTGATGGAGGTACCGGGTGAGGGCGGCCCGGGCGTGGCCGCCGCCGTACTGGTTGTCCAGCCGGCGGTAAGTGCCGGTCAGCTCCCGGATGGTGTCGATGTCAGGCTGGCCGACAACCCGACGGCCACCCTGCTCGACAGCTGGCGCGGCGGGTGCGGTGAACCAGCGCAGGGCCGGCAGTGTGTACCCGGCGGAGGTGAACGCCACCTGCCGGATCACATCTCGACGGTTCACATCGCCTTCCCACAACTGCACGGCGGCGCGGACCTCCTCGCGCCAGGAACGGTAGACCGGCTGGTCACTCTGCCGCTCCCACGCTGGCGAAGCCATGCCCAGGAGACATGACGGATCCTGCGGGGCGAGCCCCAACGCCATTCGGGCCTGGTCAGGCATCCGGCAGCCTTCGGCGATGCGTTCCAGCACGTCGATGGACGTCACCTTCCGTCCCGCCATGACGCGGCTGACGTACCCCTGCTCCAGGCCGACGGCCGCACCGATCCGGGTCTGGCTCGCCCCGGTCAGTTGGCTGACGCGCCGAAACAGTGCGCCGACGTCACGTCGGGTCAGAGCATTGCGGACTACGGCGTCGGACCAGACGTCGTCCGGAATCCGAAGCGGATCGAGCAGCACACCGGCTCCCAGCGTCGCGGACTGACTACCCAAGGTGCTCACCGCGGAGCCTAACGGCGAAGACGCGCAGGTCGAGGGACGTCATATCACCGTGACATGACTGCTCGACATGGTCGGCGACCGCTGCCGGACAGGACAGTCCAAGCATGCTCTTGACCGGCCGGCCTCCAGTGGGCAGTCGCCCCGCACCGTGTGTTGTGCCCCGTGGGGAGGCACCGTGAGGGCGGCCCGCAGGGAGCCATCGCGCCGAGTCTCGTACGACGAGTATCTGCTCGCCGTGGCGATGACTTTGGCCCGCCACAGGCCGATCTGGTCGTGGCGGAAGTGGCGACACGTCTGCCACTGCGGCGCCGAACTTCCGTGCCGCGCCCAGCACCACATCCCGATCAACAGAGGTCACTGGCCGGTGAAGGATGAGCGGTGAACGACAATCAGGAGCAGCAGATCCTTGCCGCGCACCTGCCAGGGGCGGCCGGGATGTGCATCGGCTGCCGCATCTGGTGGGCTCGGATGACGCCGTATCCCTGCTGCCAGGTGCAGTGGGCAACCAGCCGGCAGGCCCGGTCGATGACCACACACTTCCTCGGCTGGGTGCGGTGACCACCCACGGACCCGTACTGCCGATCTGGAGTTGCGGAGGATGCGACGGCCCTTGGCCCTGCCCGACCCGCCAGCGCGAGTTGCGTGCGGAGTTCGACGGCGCGCCGGTGTCCCTGGCCCTCTACATGGGTGCCCAACTGGTTCGCGCCTCGGAGGATCTGACCTGGATGCCAGCCGGTAGCTTGCACCGGCGCTTCCTTGGGTGGGTGCGGTGAGCATCCTGCGGGTGGGTGACGAGAAGTTCCACTACAGCGACGGGTCGCACAAGTGGATCCCGCCGGACCCGGACTACGAGCAGGAGGTCTGGGACGAGCAGGTTCGCCAACACAAGTACCGGCACCTGACAGGAGAGCGACCAAAGGTTCGCCTGCAGCGGCTCGTGTGAGTCATAGCTGCGTCGGATTGAATGGCACCCTGCCAGGCGGAGGCGGGCGCTTTCATCGATATGCCTCTATGTCTTGCTTGGTGTCGAGTATGAAGGCAGGAGGCACGTCTGGGTGCTGGTCCCTTCGGAAGGAGCGACGATTGAAACATGCCCTGCGCCGCCTGCCAACGGCGGCGATCGTGGCGCTCTGAGGTCGGCGGCCCATGGCAAGATCTGCTGCGTGCAGATCGGGATGCTCGGATCGTTCGAGGTTCGCACGGACGACGGGGCCCTCGCCGACGTACCGGGCGCGCGGCTGCGCGGGCTGTTGATCGCTCTCGCGCTCGAACCCGGTCGGGTGGTCCCGAAGGCGACGCTCGTCGACTGGATCTGGGGTGAACACCCGCCCGCCGACGCGACGAATGCCCTGCACCGCCTGGTCTCCCGGCTGCGTAAGGCGCTGCCGGAAGGATCGGTCGAGGGGCAGCCGGACGGCTACCGGTTGACGGTGGAACCCGACGCCGTCGACGCCGTGCGGTTCGAACGCCTGGTCACCGCGGGCCAGGTCCGCGATGACGACCATCCACGGCGGGTACGACTGCTGCGCGAGGCCCTCGCTCTCTGGCGCGGTGCGGCCCTGCAGGACGTCGGCCTCCAGGGCAGTGCGGCGTTCGACGCGGCGGTCACCCGGCTCGAGGGGCTGCGCCTGAGGGCCTTGGAGGATCGGTTCGATGCGGAGGTCGACCTCGGCCACGGTGCGGAGCTGGTCACCGAGCTGACCGACCTGGTGGCCGCGCATCCGGTGCGCGAACGGCTCGTCGCCGCGCTGATGCGTGCCCTCGTGGCGGCCGGTCGGGGCAGCGAGGCGCTGCTCGTGTACCAGCGCACCAGAGAAGCCCTGGCCGACACGCTGGGCGTCGACCCCGCACCGGAGCTGTCCGCCTTGCACGTCGCGCTGCTGCGGGGCGAGGTGGGACGGCGGGAGGAGAACCGGAAGACCAACCTGCGTGCCGAGCTGACCAGCTTCGTCGGCAAGGACGGTGACGTCGCCGCGGTGCGCGAACTCGTCGCCGACCATCGGCTCACCACCCTGATCGGGCCGGGCGGCTCGGGGAAGACCAGGCTGGCCACGGAGACCGCGCGCACGCTGCTCGGCGACCTGCCGGACGGGGCCTGGCTGGTGGAGCTCGCCGCCATCGGCGCCGACGGTGACGTGGCGCAGTCGGCGCTCGCCGGGCTCGGCCTGCGGGATGCGCTGCTTGGCGAGGCACCGAACGCGGAGCCGACGGACCGGCTCATCGCCGCGATCCGCGAGCGCGAGGCGCTGCTGATCCTGGACAACTGTGAGCACGTGATCGAGTCGGCGGCGACGTTCGCTCATCGAGTGCTCGGGGAGTGCCGGCGGCTGCGGATCCTGGCGACGAGCAGGGAACCGCTCGGCATCACCGGTGAGGCGCTGTGGCTGGTCGAGCCCCTGGCCCTGCCGGCGAGGGACGCCAGCCCCGGCGAGATCGAGTCCGCGCCGGCCGTCCGGTTGCTGCGGGACCGGGCCGGCGCGGTGCGCAGGGATCTCGCGGTCGACGCCCACACGGTGTCGACGATGGTGCGCGTCTGCCGGGCGCTGGACGGGATGCCGCTGGCGATCGAGCTGGCCGCGGCCAGGTTGCGCACCATGTCCGTCGACCAGCTCGCCCACCGGCTCGACGACCGGTTCCGCCTGCTGACCAGCGGCAGCCGTACCGCGTTGCCGCGGCACCGGACGCTGCGCGCGGTGGTCGACTGGAGCTGGGAGTTGCTCACCGACGCCGAACGGACGGTCCTGCGCAGGCTCTCGGTGTTCTCGGGCGGGGCGAGCCTGGAAGCGGCCGAGCGGGTCTGCGCCGGCGACGCGGTCGAGCAGGAGCAGGTGCTCGAGCTGCTCACGTCGCTGACCGAGAAGTCGCTGCTCGTCGCCGATCGCGGCAGCGCACCGCGCTACCGGATGCTCGGCACGATCAAGGAGTACGCCGGGCACCGGCTCGCGGAGGCGGGGGAATCGGACCTGGCGCGCCATGCGCATCTCGCCTACTTCACCGAACTCACCGAGACCGCGGAGCCGCATCTCCGCCGCGCCGAGCAGTTGGAATGGCTCGCCACGCTCGGTGTCGAGCACGACAACATCAGTTCGGCGATGCGTGGTGCGCTCGCGGCCGGCGAGGCGCACGCGGCGATGCGGCTCGCGGCTGGCGCCGGCTGGTACTGGTGGCTCAGCGGGCACAAGGCCGAAGGCATCGAGCTGATCACCGCGGCCACCAACACGCCTGGAGAGGTGGCCGATGAGATCCGGGCCACCGTGTATGCGCTCGTGGTGCTGTTCGTGAGCGCCGGGCGGGGCGACGAACACCATGCGGAGGAGTGGATCCACAAGGCATACCGGTTCCGCCAGCGCAGTCAGTCCCGTAATCCGCTGCTGGGACTGGTCGTCCCACTGGAACGCATGTTGCAGGCGCCGGACGCGTTCCTGTCCGCGTGGGAACCATTGCTGGACGACGAGGACCCCTGGGTACGCGCACTGGCCCGGTTCCATCTCGGCAAGATGCGGATCATGCTCGGCCAGGGCGGGCGGGACGCGGATGCGTATCTCGAGATGGCGCTCGCCGAGTTCCGCGCGATCGGCGAACGGTTCGGGATCTCGATCGCCCTGGCCGAGCTGGCGGACCGTATCGCCGTGCGCGGCGAGTTCGCCCGTGCCAGCGAGCACTACGAACGGGCGATCGCGGTCGTCACCGAAGTCGGTGCCATCGAGGATGTCATCCGCATGCGGTCGCGACAGGCTCAGTTGTACTGGCTGCTGGGGGACAAGGACTCCAGCGCGGCTGCCATGGCCGAGGCGCACCGGTGCGCGGAACGGGTCACCTGGCCGGATGCGCTGGCCGAACTGGCCCTGTCGAAGGCGGAACTCGCCCGCTGGCGCGGCAACGCCGAGGAGGCGTACGAGCAACTCGGCGTCGCGACAACCATGCTGGGCACCGACGCGGAGCAGGCGAACATCCGCGCGGTGAAACACGACCTCCTCGGCCACCTTGCCGACGATCTCAGCGAGGCCCGTACGCACCACGCGGCGGCCTGCCAGGCGGCCTCCGAGGCGGGGCACGCACCCCTGATCGCGCAGATACTCGTCGGGATCGCGGACCTGGCACTACGCAGCGAAGAGTACGGGCAGGCCGCGCGGCTGCTCGCGGCGAGCACCGGCGTGCGCGGACTGCCGGATCGTTCCCACCCGGATGTGGCCCGGATCGAGCAGGCCGCGCGGAGCCGCCTCGGCGACACACGGTTCGCCGAGGCGGCTCGGGAAGGCACGCAGACGAGCTGGTCTCAGTTGGTCACGGTCACGCTCGCCTCCTGAACGAGGCGCGCGCCCGTCAGCTTGCTGCGCGTTGGATGGTGATGTCGCCGTGCCGCGTACGGGCGTGGACCGTGACCTGGTTGTCGGACGTGTCAGGGTCCTCCTGGGGCGGTAGGGAGTTGTGCACCGACCCTCGCTTGCTGTTGGCGTCCACCCGGGCAGCGGTGCCCTCGCTGATGCCGACCTCGATGTTTCCTGAGTGGTTCGCCAGCTCCGCCCGACCGCGGGTCAACCGGCCGATCCGAATGGCGCCGTCGCCGGTCTTGGCGGTGACGCTGCCGTCGGCGCGGTCGATGTCGAAAGCGCCGCTGCCACTGCTGAGGTCGAGGTCGGCCGATGCGTGGCCGATCCAGATCTGCCCGCCGGAGCTCGAGAGCTTGACGGTGTCCTGGACCTCGCTGATCCGCAGTGCGAACGTGCTGCCGTCGATGGTGGCGCGCTCGGCGATGTGGCCGATCGTGACCTCACCGGCCGCGATGTTCGCCTGCAGCGCGTTGATGCGATCGAGCCGGACCCGACCCGATGCCATGTGCAGCTCGCACTCTCCCAATGAGCCGTCGGCGTGCACCTCCGAGTGCGCCAGGTACGACACCAGGCTGGAGCCGGCGGGCAGGTCGATCGTGATTGCGACCGAACCGTTCTTGTCCCCGGAGGCGGTCGTCTTGACCGACAACTGACCGCCGGCGAAGTCGACCTTGGTCTTGTCGGCCACCCTGACGTCCGACTGGCTCGCCTCGTCGATGGGTTCGACCAGCACCACGGTGTCGGTCCGGTCGCTCGCGGTGACCCGCACCTGAGCACCGGCGACAACGACGGTGGCGACGATGGGTCCTGGCGTGGCGAATGTAGGCATGACGCCTCTCCTCTTGTCTCGAACTTGATCTGCTGGTGGGCGGCTCTGCCGCCCCAGCCGGTGAAGCATCGGCCCGCACGCCCACGGCGCGCGCTCGTCGGCGGCGAGCGCGCGCCGGGTCAGTTCGTCGCTGGCGGCTCGGGGTCAGCCCGATCACGGTCCCCGGAAGGCCACCGCCCGGAAGGTCACGCGCGCTTCGTGAAGGTGGAACGCGCCCACAGGTAGCCGACCAGAGCGATGCCGACGCACCAGGCGACGGCGGTGATCGCGTCGCTGGAGGACGGTGCGCCGTTGAGCAACCCGCGCATGGTTTCGATGATCGGCGTGAAGGGCTGGTACTCGGCGAACTGCCGGAGGCCCGGGCCCATCTTCTCCGCCGGGACGATCGCGCTGCTGAAGAACGGCAGCATGACCAGTGGCACGGAGGCCAGACCCGCCGTCTCCGGAGACTTCGCCGCCAGTCCCAGGGCGACCGTGAGCCAGCCGGCCGCGAAACCGAGCAGCACGACGATGCCGACCACGCCGAGCCAGTCGAGGGAACTCGCCGACGGGCTGAATCCCAGCAGGAAGGCCACCCCGATGAGCGCCCCGATGGCGAGCAGATTGGTCAGCAGACTGGCGACGACGTGACCGGTCAACACCGCACCACGGGAGACGTCCATGACCTTGAACCGGTTGATGATGCCCTTCGTCATGTCGGAGTTCACCGACGTGGCGGTGGCCCCCAGCCCGTAACAGACGGCCAACAGGATCAGTCCCGGCGTCGCGTAGTCGATGTAGTCGACACCGACGTTGAAAGCGTCTCCGAACATGTACACGAACATCAACATGATCACGATCGGCATCAGGACCGCGTTGAACACCGAGGTCGGATTCCGGGCGATGTGCTTGAAGTTGCGACGCAACATGACCATCGAATGGGACTTGGTGCTCATTTCGCGACCACCTCCGTGGTGTGGGTACGGCCCGTCAGGGCGAGGAAGACGTCATCGAGGTCCGGGGTGTGGACGGAGAGCTCTTCGGCCCTGATCGAGTGCTCGTCGAGCCGGTCCAGCAGGGCCCGCAGCGATCTCGTGCCACCGTCGCCGGGAACCCGCAGGGCCAGCGCCTCGTCGTCCCGGGTGGCATCGGTGAGGACCCGCGCGGCCGCGTCGAGTTCGACGACGTCGGTGAACCGAAGCCGGACATGACTGCCGGGGACCTGGCGTTTGAGGTCGTCGGGAGTGCCCTGGGCAACCAGGCGGCCCTGGTTGAGTACCGCGATCCGGTCGGCAAGCTGATCGGCTTCCTCGAGGTACTGGGTGGTGAGGAAAATGGTGACGCCATCGGCCACCAACTCGCGGACGATCTCCCACATCGTGCGGCGGCTGCGCGGGTCCAGTCCGGTCGTCGGCTCGTCCAGGAAGATGATTCGTGGCTTGCCGACCAGCGTCATCGCCAGATCCAGCTTCCGGCGCATGCCCCCGGAATAGGTCGACACCGGCTTCTGCGCCGACTCCGCCAGATCGAACCGCTCCAGCAACTCCGTGACGACCCGCCTGCCCTCGCCGGAGCCCATCCGCTTCAGATCCGCCATCAACCGCAGGTTCTCCTGGCCCGTCAGCAGCTCATCCACCGCCGCGAACTGACCGGTGACCCCCACCAAGGCGCGCACCGCCTTGGTCTCGGTCGCGATGTCATGCCCGGCAACCCGTGCCGTCCCGCCGTCGGCCTTCATCAACGTGGTCAGCACGTTCACCGTCGTCGTCTTGCCCGCTCCGTTCGGACCGAGCAGGGAGAAGACTGTGCCCGCACGAACATCCAGATCGATGCCGTCGAGCACAATTTTGTCCCCGAAGGCCTTTCGTAGCCCGGAAACCTCAATCGCTGAACTTGTCATGCGCCTACCATCGGCGGCCGACCTGTCACCGGCCTGACACGCCCCTGACACGACCCCTGACAGCAGCAGAGCAGGAGCTGGACGCCGCGCGGGCGTACCTCCAGATCGGTGCGGTGCCGGGGGTCGCGCGCCGGCTGATGGACGCGGACGGCATCGCACCGGCTGAGGTCCGGTATCGGCGGGCGACGCGTACGGTGATCGCCGAGATGGCCCGGGGCGACCCGGCGCCGGCCGGCGTAGCGCGCCTGGCGACGCTGGTCGGCCTGACCCGGTGACCTGGGGATGGTGCCGTCGGCGCGGCGCGGGAGTCCCGGAGCGGGCAGCCTGCCGGGACCGAGCCGCTGCGTCACGTCCTGACCGCCGGCGGCGGGCCGAGATCACCTCGGCCCCGCCGCCGTCAACCGAATGCGTCCGACAGGGTAGGGGCGCGGTCAGGCGCCGACGTAGGCGGCGAGGTGCTCGCCGGTGAGGGTGGAGCGGGCGGCGACGAGGTCGGCGGGGGTGCCCTCGAAGACGACCCGGCCGCCGTCGTGGCCGGCGCCCGGGCCGAGGTCGATGATCCAGTCGGCGTGCGCCATGACGGCCTGGTGGTGCTCGATGACGATGACCGACTTGCCGGAGTCGACGAGCCGGTCGAGCAGGCCGAGCAAATGCTCGACGTCGGCGAGGTGTAGGCCGCTCGTCGGCTCGTCCAGGACGTAGACGCCGCCCTTCTCGGCCATGCGGGTGGCCAGCTTGAGCCGCTGCCGCTCGCCGCCGGAGAGCGTGGTGAGCGGCTGGCCGAGGCTGAGGTAGCCCAGCCCGACGTCGGCGAGCCGCTGCAGGATCGCGTGGGCCGCGGGGATCCGCGCCTCCCCGGCGCCGAAGAACTCCTCGGCCTCGGTCACCGACATCGCGAGCACCTCGCTGATGTCGCGGCCGCCGAGGTGGTATTCCAGCACCGACGCCTGGAACCGCTTCCCCTCGCACTGCTCGCACACGGTGGCGACCCCGGCCATCATCGCCAGGTCGGTGTAGATGACGCCGGCGCCGTTGCAGGTGGGGCAGGCGCCCTCGGAGTTGGGGCTGAACAGCGCCGGCTTCACGCCGTTGGCCTTCGCGAACGCCTTGCGGATCGGCTCGAGCAGGCCGGTGTACGTCGCCGGGTTGCTCCGCCGGGACCCGCGGATCGCGGTCTGGTCGACCGACACCACACCGTCCCGCCCGGACACCGAGCCGTGGATCAGGGAGCTCTTGCCGGAGCCGGCGACGCCGGTCACCACGGTGAGCACCCCGAGCGGGATGTCGACGTCGACGTTCTGGAGGTTGTGGGTCGCCGCGCCGCGGATCTCCAGGCTGCCGGTGGGCGTGCGCACCGTCTCCTTGAGGGCGGCCCGGTCGTCGAAATGGCGGCCGGTGATGGTGTCGCTGGCCCGCAGCCCCTCGACGGTGCCCTCGAAGCAGACGGTGCCGCCCGCCGTACCGGCGCCGGGGCCGAGGTCGACGACGTGGTCGGCGATCGCGATCGTCTCCGGCTTGTGCTCCACGACCAGCACCGTGTTGCCCTTGTCCCGCAGCCGCAGCAGCAGGTCGTTCATCTTCTGGATGTCGTGCGGGTGCAGCCCGACGGTGGGTTCGTCGAAGACGTAGGTGACGTCGGTGAGTGAGGAGCCGAGGTGGCGGATCATCTTGGTGCGCTGCGCCTCGCCGCCCGACAGGGTGCCCGAGGGCCGGTCGAGCGAGAGGTAGCCCAGCCCGATCTCCACGAACGAGTCGAGGAGGTGTTGCAGCCCGCTGAGCAGTGGGGCCACCGACGGCTCGTCGAGTCCGCGGACCCAGTCGGCCAGGTCGCTGATCTGCATCGCGCAGACGTCGGCGATGTTCTTCCCCTGGATCTTCGACGACCGGGCCTCTTTGCTGAGCCGGGTGCCGTCGCACTCGGGGCAGGTCGTGAACGTCACCGCCCGCTCCACGAAGGCGCGGATGTGCGGCTGCAGCGCGTCGACGTCCTTGGACAGGAACGACTTCTGGATCTTCGGGATCAGCCCCTCGTACGTCAGGTTGATCCCTTCGATCTTGATCTTGGTCGGCTCCTTGTAGAGCAGGTCGTGCAGTTCCCGCTTGGTGTACTTGCGGATCGGCTTGTCGGGGTCGAAGAAGCCGCAGCCGCGGAAGATGCGGCCGAACCAGCCGTCCATGCTGTAGCCGGGGATGGTGAGCGCGCCCTCGTTGAGCGACAGGCTGTCGTCGTACAGCGCCGACAGGTCGAAGTCGGTGACCGAGCCCATGCCCTCGCAGCGCGGGCACATGCCGCCGGTGATGGCGAAGCTGCGCCGCTCCTTCACGGTCTTGCCGCCGCGCTCGACGGTGACCGCCCCCGCCCCGCTGATCGAGGCGACGTTGAAGGAGAACGCCTGGGGCGATCCGATGTGCGGCTGGCCGAGCCGGCTGAAGACGATCCGCAGCATCGCGTTGGCGTCGGTGGCGGTGCCGACCGTGGACCGGACGTTGGCGCCCATCCGCTCCTGGTCGACGATGATCGCGGTCGTCAGCCCGTCGAGGACGTCGACCTCGGGCCGCGCCAGCGTCGGCATGAAGCCCTGCAGGAAGGCGCTGTAGGTCTCGTTGATCATCCGCTGCGACTCCGCGGCGATCGTGCCGAACACCAGCGAGCTCTTGCCCGAGCCGGAGACGCCGGTGAACACCGTCAGCCGGCGCTTCGGGATCTCGATGCTGACGTCCTTGAGGTTGTTCTCGCGCGCGCCCTGCACGCGGATCAGGTCGTGGCTGTCGGCAACGTGCGGCGCGGGCGACCGCGGGTCCGTCCTCGTGGCCATGCTCATCGTGTCTCCATCTGTGTGGCGGGGCCGCTTCGCGGGCTCCGTCGGCGTCGCGCTCGGCGCGGGAACCACGGTATCCAGGCTGCTCCGGCCCGGGCGCCCCGGTGGCCTCGGCCACCCGGCGCGTCCGGCCGAGGCGTCGGAGCAATCAGCCCTCGCGCATCAGCTCGTGGTCGGGCACCGTCACCGCGCTGGAAGCCGGACGGCTCAGCACAGCTCGTTGATCCGGGTGAGGTTGCCCGTCAGACGCGGAAGGCCAGGGCGGCGTCCGTGTCGGTGTGCGGGAGGAAGGCGTGGTGAATGCTGATGTTCATGGCGGTCACGCTAGTTGCGGCTACGTGGCCCGTGCTTCTCGATTCCTGACCGGTCTGGTCACCTGTTTCGAGATGCACGGCGGCATCTCCGCCGTCGCGCGAGCCTGCTCGGCCCGATAGGTGCTCGGCGGCACCCCGACCAGCTCCGTGAAGCGGGTGCTGAAGGTGCCCAGCGACGAGCAGCCGACCGCGAAGCAGACCTCGGTGACGCTCAGGTCGCCACGGCGCAGCAGCGCCATGGCGCGCTCGATGCGCCGCGTCATCAGATAGGAGTACGGCGACTCGCCGTAGGCCTGCCGGAACTGGCGGCTGAGGTGACCGGCCGACATGTTCGCGCCGCGGGCGAGCGCCTCGACGTCCAGCGGCCGCGCGTACTCCCGGTCGATCCGGTCGCGGACCCGGCGCAGCCGCGCGAGGTCACTCAGACGCTGCGCCTCGGGGGATCTGCTGGTCACCTACCAGATCGTGCCACATCCGGCGGTGTCTGGAGCACGGCCGACCGCCGGGCGACCCGGAGGTCCGCCCGGGTTTCGGGCTGATTCGGGGTTCCTGGGGCGATTCGTGGGCATAGCGTCAGGCGTGGCGGCTTCCGGCCGCCGGGCCGTCCCCGTGGGCGGTCACGGCCGAGCGACGGTGGTGCGGACGTGGACAGGACCGAACCGACGGTGCTGGACGAGTTGGAAGGCAAGGGCCGGGGCACCGGACTGCCCCGGCTGCTGGGCGTGGTCAGTCTCGCCCTCGGCGCGGGCGGCCTGCTCGCCCCGCGCGCGGTGGCCCGGCTGACCGGGGTGGACGACTCCCCGCAGGCGGTGGGTGTCATCCCGGCGGTGGCCGCCCGGGAACTGGGGCACGCCGCCGGGCTGCTCACCGGACGTCGCCCCGGCGGCTGGGCCTGGACCCGGGTGGCCGGGGACGCGGCCGACCTCACCCTGCTCGGCCGGGCGCTGGCCGACCGGTGCGGTGAGCGGCGTCGGCGGGTCGCAGTGACCACCGCCGTCGTCGCCGGCATCGCCGTTGTCGACCTGCTCGCCGCCGTCCGCGCCGGGCGGGCCCGCCGGGCCCGGGAACGGCTGATCCTCATGGAGGTCGGCGTCACCGTCAACCGCCCGGCGTCGGAGGCGTACCGGTTCTGGCGGGACCTGGAGAACCTGCCCCGCTTCATGGCCCACCTGGAGTCCGTCCGCGCCGACGACCTGCGCCGCTCGCACTGGACCGCACGCGGCCCCGCCGGCCGGCTGGTCGGCTGGGACGCCGAGATCGTCGAGGACCGTCCGAACGAGCTGATCGCCTGGCGGTCGCTGCCCGGCGCCCAGGTGCCCAACGCCGGCCGGGTCCGCTTCGTGCCGGCCCCCGGCGACCGGGGCACCGAGGTCCGGGTGGAGCTGGGGTACGCCCCGCCGGCCGGGCGGCTCGGCCGCGCGGTGGCGAAGCTCTTCGGCGAGGAGCCGGAGCAGCAGATCCGCGACGACCTTCGCCGGTTCAAGCAGGTGCTGGAGACCGGTGAGGTGGTCCGCTCCGACGCCAGCCCGCAGGGGATCACCCTGCACCAGCAGCTCAAACAACGTCCCGCCCAGCCGCTGCCCGCCCGCTGACCGCCACCGCGAAGGAAAGACGATGAGAGCCACCACCTGGACGGGCACGGACAGCGTCAAGGTCGTCGACGTGCCCGACCCGCGCATCATGAACGCGCGGGACGCCATTGTGAAGATCAGCTCGACGGCGATCTGCGGCTCCGACCTGCACCTCTACCACGGTTACATCCCGGCCATGCGCAAGGGCGACATCCTCGGCCACGAGTTCATGGGCGAGGTGGTCGAGGTCGGTCCGGAGGTGGACAACCTCGCCGTCGGCGACCGGGTGGTGGTGCCGTTCCCGATCGCCTGCGGCAACTGTGCCTCCTGCCAGCAGGGCCGCTACTCGGTCTGCGAAAACTCCAACCCCAACGCCGGCATCGCCGAGAAGATCATGGGCCACTCGCCGGCCGGCATCTTCGGCTACAGCCACCTGCTCGGCGGGTACGCCGGCGGCCAGGCCGAGTACGCCCGGGTGCCGTTCGCCGACGTCGGCCCGATCAAGATCCCCGACGAGGTGCCCGACGACCAGGCGCTGATGCTCGCCGACGCCTTCCCCACCGCCTACATGGGGGCGGAGATGTGCGACATCACGCCCGGCGACGTGGTGGCGGTCTGGGGCGCCGGGCCGGTCGGCCTCCTCGCCGCCGCCAGCGCCCGGCTGCTCGGCGCGGAGCGGGTCATCGTCATCGACCGGTACCCGTACCGGCTGCGGCTCGCCGCCGATCGGGCCGGCGCGGAGACGATCAACTACGAGCAGCTCGACGTGCTGGACGAGCTGAACCGGCTCACCGCCGGCCGGGGCCCGGACGCCTGCATCGACGCGGTCGGGCTGGAGGGGCACCACGGCAACGCTGCGATGTACGCCTACGACCGGGTGAAGCAGGCCGGCCGGCTGGAGACCGAGCGGCCCTTCGCGCTGCGCGAGGCGATCCTGGCCTGCCGCAGCGGGGGAGTGGTCTCGGTCATCGGGGCGTACGGCGGGTTCGTGGACAAGTTCCCGATGGGCGCGTTCATGAACCGCTCGCTGATCATGCGGACCGGGCAGTGCCACGTGCAGCGCTACACCCGGCCGCTGCTGGCGCGGATCGTGAAGGGCGAGATCGACCCGAGCTTCGTCATCAGCCACCGGATGCCGCTCAAGGACGCGGCCAAGGGCTACAAGATCTTCCAGAAGAAGCAGGACGACTGCACCAAGGTGGTGCTCAAGGTCTGACGGCCCCGGGGCCTGGTCCGCCGCTCAGGGCAGTGGCCACTCGTGCACCGGGCGGTTGCTGTGCATCAGGTCCACGTAGTGGCGGACCACCTCGCGCAGCGCCGCCGGCCGGTCCAGGTGGTCGGCGGACTCCAGCCGGTGCAGGGTCTCGACCTGCCAGGTCGCCCCGTTGCGCCCGGTCAGGCAGCGCTGCTCGATGATGCTGAGCAGCCGGTCGCGCTCGGCCGGGTCCACCCCCCACCGGTCCAGCCCGTGGTACGCCAGCGGCAGCAGCCGCCGCAGCACCAGCTCGGTCACCGGCAGGTAGCCCAGGCCCGGCCAGTAGACCTGCGCGTCGATCCCGTGCCGGGCGCAGTTGGTGAAGTTCTCCTCCGCGGCGCTGAACGACATCTGCGACCACAGCGGACGGTCGGACTCCGCCAGGGCCCGGACCAGCCCGAAGTAGAACGCGCCGTTGGCGACGGTGTCCAGCACCGTCGGCCCGGCCGGCAGCACCCGGTTCTCCACCCGCAGGTGCGGGCGGCCCTTGAGCACGTCGTAGACCGGCCGGTTCCACCGGTAGACGGTGCCGTTGTGCAGCCGCAGCTCGGCCAGCTTCGGCACCCCGCCGGCGGCCAACGCCTCGGCCGGGTCCTCCCGGTCGCAGACCGGCAGCAGCGCGGGGAAGTAGCGGACGTTCTCCTCGAACAGGTCGAACACGCTGGTGATCCAGCGTTCGCCGAACCAGACGCGGGGGCGTACCCCCTGGGCCTTGATCTCCTCCGCCCGGGTGTCGGTGGCCTGCTGGAACAGCGGGATGCGGGTCTCCCGCCACAGCTCCCGGCCGAAGAACAGCGGCGAGTTCGCGCCGAGCGCCACCTGGATGCCGGCGACCGCCTGGGCGGCGTTCCAGTGGTCGGCGAACTGCGCCGGGCTGACCTGGAGGTGGAACTGGGTGCTGGTGCAGGCCGCCTCCGGGGTGATGGTGTCCGCGGTGGTGGCCAACCGCTCCACCCCGTTGATCGAGATCCGCAGGTCCTCGCCCCGGGCGGCGAAGATCTGCTCGTTGAGCAGCTCGTAGCGCGGGTTGTGCGACAGCGTCGCGGCGGTGAGGTGCTCCGGGCGCAGGGTGGGCAGGATGCCGATCATCACCATGTGCGCGCCGACCGTGCGGGCCTTCTGCTCCGCCGCGTTCAGGCTGGCCCGGACGTGCTCCTCGAACTCGGCGGTGCCGGTGCCGGCGAGCCGGCGGGGCGCCACGTTGATCTCGACGTTGAACTGCCCCAGTTCGGTCTGGAAGCTGGGGTCGGCGATGGCGGCCAGCACGTCGGCGTTGCGCATCGCCGGCATCGACTCCTCGTCGACCAGGTTCAGCTCGATCTCCAGCCCGGTCATCGGCCGCTCCACGTCGAACCGCGACTCGCGCAGCATCTCGGCGAAGACGTCCAGACAGCGGCGTACCTTCTCGCGGTAGCGGGCCCGGTCCTCTCGGCTGAAGGTCCGCACGCCGACGTCTTCGCCCATTGGTCACCACCCTGTCACCGTTGGTTCCCCCAAACCTCGCACGTTCCGGCGTGGGCGGGGAAGACCCGAAGGGCTCTTACCTACCCATTCGCGGCCTCCGTGATCCCCGTCCCTCCGCTGCGGTTCCGCCCCGGGTCGAGCGACCCGGCTGGTTAGCATGGCCCGATGCGTGAGAAGACGACCCGGCTGTTCGTGGCGGCGGCGATCGCCGAGGCGTGCTCCTGGCTGGCCCTGCTGGTCGGCATGGCCGTCAAGTACGGCCCACCGGCCAACGAGATCGGCGTCAAGATCTTCGGACCGATCCACGGCGGACTCTTCGTCGCCTACGGACTGCTGGTGCTGGTGATGGCCCGCACCCACCGATGGAGCCTGCCGGTCACCGCCGTCGCCCTGGTCAGCGCCGTGCCGCCGTTCGCCACGCTGTTCTTCGAGCGCTGGGCCCGGCGGCGGGGCATGCTCCGCACCGTCCCCGAGCCGGCCCGCCCGCTCACCCCGGTCGGCTAACCGCCTCGGTCGCCAGGAACGCGCCCAGCACGGCGGCGAGCTGCTCCGGCGCCTCCTCCGCCATGTGGTGCCCGGAGTCGACGGACGCCACCCGCAGGTCCGGGGCCCACTCACGCCAGATCGCGGCCGGGTCGCCGTACAGCTCCGCCATGTCGTCACGGCTGGAGAAACAGAACAGCACCGGGCAGCCGATGCGCCGCCCGGCGGCCCGGTCGGCCTCGTCGGCCGCCCGGTCCGGGCCGAGGCCGGCCCGGTAGTCCTCGCACATCGCGTGCACGGTCGCCGGGTCGTGGATGGCCCGGTGGTAGTCGGCGTACGCCTCCGCACCCATCTCGGCCGGGGAGCCGCCGTACCAGGCGTCCGGATCGGCGTTGATCACCCGCTCGGCCGGCTTGGCCGACTGCGCCAGGAAGAACCAGTGCCACCAGCGGGCGGCGAAGCGGGCGTCGCACCGGGCCAGCGCCTCGCCGATCGGCACCCCGTCGAGGACGCCGAGCCGGCTCACCCGGTCCGGGTGGTCCAGCGCCGTGCGCATCGCCACGTAGCAGCCCCGGTCGTGGCCGACGACCGCCGCCCGGTCGTGGCCGAGGGCGTCGAGCAGGCCGACGACGTCGGCCGCCATTGCCCGCTTCGCGTACCCGGCGTGGTCGGGGCCGGGCGGCGGCTTCGACGAGCCACCGTAGCCGCGCAGGTCCGGGCAGATCACGGTGAACCGGTCGGCGAGCAGCGGCGCCACCCGGTGCCAGGTCGCGTGGGTACGCGGGTGCCCGTGCAGCAGCACCACCGGCGGGCCGGACCCGCCGTGCCGTACCCGCAGCCGGACGGGGCCGACGTCGATGTGTTCCAGGGCGAATCCGGGAAACATGGCGTCCCCGGTGCCCGGGGCGGCGGGCCGGGAAACCCCTCAGCCGGTGACCACCGAGCAGGCCGCCACGCCGGCGAGCAGCAGCGCGCCGATTAGCGCCTGGAGCAGCAGCGGCGGCCCCAGGTGCGACCAGACGGTCGCGGTGCGCGGGGTGAGCAGCTGCCCGGTGGTGACGTTGACGATCCGCTCCACCCGGGGCGGCAGGTCCCGGTCGGGCTGCCGGCGCAGGGTCAGCTGCACGTGGTCGGCCGGGTGCAGCGCGCTCTGCGGCAGGTGGCCGTGCAGCTCCACCTCGTAGAGCAGGCCGGCGGCGTCGCGCACCCGCAGCGGGGTGACCAGGAACTCCGGGCCCTTCTTCAGGTCCTTCCAGCCGCGCCGGGCGCCGCCCCCGCCACCGGTGGAGAGCAGGCTGCGCACCAGCAGCATCAGCAGCCCCACCACGCTCGCCGCGGTCACCACCGCCACCAGCACCGGCTGGCCGACCCGCACCTCGCGGGGATATCCCTCCAGCAACCGGACGACCCGCCCGGTGAGGATCCGCTGCGTCGGATGCACGACGCGGAGCCGGAGATCGCTGTCCATGGCCACCACCGAGAGTCCGGATACGTGCACTGATGGTAGCGGTCGCCCCGGTCGAACGACGTGAATGAACCCCGGTCACGCGGACGTGCCGGCGAGGTGACATCCCCGGTGGCGCGGGTAAGCGTGCGGCCGAGCTGGAAAGGGGTCTTGAGCATGCAGCTGTCCTTCCTGCGCCCGCTCTACGACCGTCCCGGGCCGTGGTGCTCGGTCTACCTGGACGCCTCCAGGGACACCCACGACGCCCACCCCCAGGTGGACCTCCGCTGGCGGGACCTCAAGGGGCGCCTGCTGGAGCAGGGCGCCGACGCGGTGACTGTCGAGGCGATCGGGCAGGTGGTGCGCGGACACGACCCGATGCCCGGGGACTACGGCCTGGCGATCTTCGCCACCGGTGGCCGGGTGGTGCTCACCGAGTACCTCAGCGCGCCACCGTTCAAGAACCTGGCCGTCTGGTCCGCCCTGCCGCACACCATGCCGCTGGTCGCCCAGCGAGGCGAGCAGATCGCCTGGGTCCGGGTGCTGGCCGACCGGACCGGCGCCGAGGCGATCGCGATCAGCGCCGGTGGGGTGCCCCGCCGGGCCCAGGTCGCCGGTCGGGAGAGCGGCCAGCTGCGCCGGGTCCAGCCGGGCGGCTGGTCCCAGTCGCGCTACCAGCGCTCCGCGGTGGAGGCGTGGCACCACAACGCCGGCGACGCCGTCGCGGCCACCGTCCAACTGGCCGAGCAGGTCGGCGCCGAGGTGGTGGTGGTGGCCGGGGACGTCCGGGCCACCGGCATGATCGCCGCGCAGCTGCCGACCCGCTGGCAGGACGTGCTGGTGCGTACCGACGCGGGGGCGCGCGCCGGCGGTGCCGACCCGCAGCTGATGGACGACATCACCGTGCAGGCCATCGCCGAGGTCGCCGAGCAGCACATCAATGCCGCCCTCGACCGCTTCGGCATGCAGGAGGACGTGGGCGCCGGGCTGGAGGCCGTGGTGGCCGCCCTGCAGCGCAACCAGGTCGACACCATGCTCATCGTCGACGACCCGTCGGCGACCGGTCAGCTCTGGATCGGTCCGGAGCCGACCGACATCGCCATCGAGCCGGGGCAGCTCCCCGCGGTGCGCGACCCGCAGCAGGTCCGCGCCGACGCGGCCCTGGTCCGGGCCCTGGTCGGCACCGACGCCGAGCTGGCCGTCCTGGGCCGGGACGAGGCACCGGACCTGACCGACGGCATCGGCGCGGTGCTGCGCTACGTCGACGCCGGCACCCCCGGGCGCGGCAATGGCTGACCGGACGGTCGCGGACCTGGTGGTGGACCGGCTGCGGGCCTGGCGGGTGCCCCGCGCCTTCGGCTACCCGGGCGAGGCCATCGCCCCGCTGGTCGAGGCGCTGGACGCCGCCGGGGGTGACCCGGAGTTCGTGCCGGCCCGCCACGAGGAGACCGCCTCGTTCATGGCCACCGGGCACGCCAAGTACACCGGTGGGATCGGCGTCTGCCTGGCCACCCAGGGCCCCAGCGCGGTGCACCTGCTCAACGGCCTGTACGACGCCAAGCTGGACAGCAAGCCGGTGGTGGCGATCGTCGGCGAGGACGTCACCGGCCCGCTGGGCGGCGCGCACGAGGAGATCGGCCTGAGCCGGCTCTTCGGCGACGTGTGCAACCAGTTCGTCCGGTACGGCCGCACTCCGGGGCAGGTGGTGGTCCTGCTGGATCAGGCGTTCCGGACCGCCGCGGCCACCCGCAGCCCCACCTGTGTGGTGCTGCCCCGGGAGTTGCAGGAGAGCGCCGTACCCGATCTCCAGCCGCAGGCGGCCGGGGTGCTGACCGCGACGCCGGGGGAGCCGCTGGCCCGGGTGCTGCCGCACGACGCGGACCTGGACGCCGCGGCCTCGCTGCTCACCATCGGGCAGCGGGTGGCGATCCTGGTCGGTCAGGGCGCCCGGGGCGCCGAGGACGAGGTCGTGGCACTGGCCGACCGGCTCGGCGCCGGAGTGGCCACCTCGCTGCTCGGCAAGCCGGTGCTCGACGAGCGGCTGCCGTTCCACACCGGGGTGCTCGGCGAGGCCGGCACCACGGCGGCCGCGCAGCTGATGGGCGGCGCCGACACGCTGCTGCTGGTCGGCACGAACGACCCGTGGACCGACTACTTCCCGATGGCCGGGCAGACCCGGACCGTTCAGATCGACATCGACGGGCGGCGGATCGGCACCCGCTACCCGGTGGACGTGCCGCTGGTCGGCGACGCCGCCGAGACGCTGCGCGCGCTGCTCACCCGGGTGCACGACCAGCCGAACCGGCAGTGGCGCGCCACCGTCGAGGGCTCGGTGGACCGCTGGCGGCAGGAATCGATCGCCCGCGCCGAGGCGCCCGCCCAGCCGGTCAACCCGCAGCTGGTGCTGCACGAACTCTCCAACCGGCTGCCCCGGCGCGGCGCGGTCGCCGTCGACGTCGGCTCGGTCATCTACTGGTACGCCCGCCACCTGGAGCTGCCGCCCGGGGTGAACGCGCAGCTCTGCGGCACGCTCGGCTCGATGGGCTGCGCGCTGCCCTACGCCCTCGCCGCCAAGCTCGCCCACCCCGACCAGCCGGTGCTCGCGTTGCTCGGCGACGGCGCCATGCAGCTCAACGGCCTCGCCGAGCTGATCACCGTGGCGCACCGCTGGCACGAGTGGGCGGATCCGCGGCTGGTGGTGCTGGTGCTCAACAACCGCGACCAGTCCGGCATGGGCGGCGGCCGACAGGTCACCGACGCCACCCGCCGCCGCCCGGACGTGCCGTACGCGGGCTGGGCCCGGCTGCTCGGGTTGCACGGGGTCCGGGTCGACCGGCCGGACCTGGTCGGCGCGGCCTGGGACGAGGCGCTCGCCGCGGACCGGCCGTGCGTGCTGGAGGCGGTCGTGGACCCGGAGGTGCCGTTGCGCCCGCCGGAACCGGCGCTGGCCGACCTGCGGGGGGTCTTCGCCGACGGCGACGCCGCCCGCCGGGTCCGCGAGCGGATGCTCGCCACCCGGATGACCGTGGAGGCGGAGGACCTCGTTTAGGGCAATCGGGGCAGGGCATCAGGAGACCCCCAGTCGTCACCGGGAGGTTCCATGTCCGACTCCGTCGACCGCCGCTACGGCCCCGCGCCGCTGCCGCAGCCCCGGGGCCCGGTCTCCACCGCCGTGATCGAGGCGCTGGTCCGGCCGCCGCACGAGCTGCCGGCCGGGCTGGGCGCGGAGCTCGACCCGGCGGACCCGGTGGTCGACGAGGACCTCCAGCTCACCCTCTTCCTCTGCTACGAGCTGCACTACCGGGGCTGGCAGGGGGTGGACGAGGACTGGGAGTGGCAGCCGTCGCTGCTGGCGTTGCGGTCCGTCGCCGAGCGGCCCTTCGAGGCGGCGCTGCGCCGGCTGGTCGGCCCGCTGCCGGCGGTGCTGCCCGGCGGGGTGCCGCGCGCGCTGGCCGACCTGGTGGCCGCCGCCGACGGCCCGTCGCTGGCCGCCGCGCTGCAGCGCCGGGCGACGCTGGCCCAGTTCCGCGAGTTCGTCACCCACCGGTCGATCTACCACCTGCGGGAGGCCGACCCGCACAGCTGGGGCCTGCCCAGGTTGGCCGGTCCGGCCAAGGCCGCGCTCGTGGAGATCCAGATGGACGAGTACGGCAACGGCCGGCTGGACCGGATGCACGCCGAGCTGTTCCGTCGCACCCTGGACCGGCTCGACCTGGACACCGGGTACGCGGCGTACCTGGACCTGGTGCCCGCCGTCACCCTGGCCACCAACAATGTGATCTCGCTGTTCGGCCTGCACCGGCGGCTGCGCGGCGCGCTGCTCGGCCACCTCGCCGCCTTCGAGATGACGTCCTCGCTGCCCAACCGCCGGTACGGCAACGGCCTGCGCCGCCTCGGGCTGGACGAGCCGGCCACCCGCTTCTACGACGAGCACGTCGAGGCCGACGCGGTGCACGAGCAGATCGCCGCGCACGACCTCTGCGGTGGACTGGTCCGCACCGAGCCCGGCCTCGCCGCCGACGTGCTGTTCGGCGCGGCGGCCGCCCTGGCGGTGGACCGGCTCTTCGCCGGCCACCTGCTGGACAGGTGGGCGACCGGCGGCTCGTCGCTGCGGGCCGTCGCCGAGCCCTCCCGGGTGGCCGTGGCCGCCTGAGCCGACCGGCAACCACGCCGCGCGCCCGCCGCATCGCTCAGCGGGTCTGCCCTCCGGGCGGTGGGTCAGCCTTCGCGGTCGGTGCCCGCACGGAAGTTGATCGCCTTGTGGGTGCCGTCGCAGAACGGCTTCAGCGCCGACTTGCCGCACCGGCACAGCGCCACCGTGCCCCGCCGGGCGTCGATGCTGCGCCCGTCCGGGGTGACCAGCGCGAAGTCGCCCCGGACCAGCAGCGGTCCGTCCTCGTAGGGGGTGATGGTCGCCGCCGCGTCGGCGGTGGGGTGCTCGGCGCTCATGGGACCGGATGTGCCCCTGCCGGCCCGGCCGAAACCCGCCGGGGCGGCCGGACGCCGGTGGGCGTCGACTCACCCGAGCGCCCCGGACCGGCGTACCGCCGCCCACCCGAGCATTGCCCCCAATGCCCGTTTAGACCCCATCCGGACGGGAAGCCGGGTCGCGTGGTGAGCGAACGAGGCAAGGTGGGGCCGGTGCCCAAGGTGCAGAAGGGGCTGACGGCAGACGGCGCCGGCATGGCCGGCGACCGGGTCGTCGCCGCGGGCAGCACGGCGCGGGTGCTGGTGGCGGCCACCGCCCGGGCCCTGCGCGGCGTCGACTGCGGCGACCTCGGCCAGGCGACGCCGCTGTCCCGGTTCACCGCGGCGCCCGAATCGGTCCGCCGCGCCGCCGCCGCGCGGGCCGCCGGCCGGGTCGCGCTCACCCCGGACCAGACCGCCGAGGTCGACGCCGAGCGGGTCGCCCGGTGGATCGTCGACCAGTACCCCCGCCGCCGGTACCCCGGGGTGGTGCTGGGCTCCCCGCACGCCTCGGCGGTGCACCTGGCGGTCGCCCTGGGCGTACCGTGGCTGCCTGCCGCCTTCGAGATGACCGCGCACTGGACCCGCGGCGCGGTGGACCGGCCGCGCGCGGCCCTGGACCACGGCGCGGCGCTCGCCGCCCGGGTGCTGGCCGGCAACCCCGAGCTGCACCTGCGGCAGGTGCACTGCCCGGCCAGCCGGGGCGCGCTGGCCGGGTCCACGGTGTCGCTGGTGGCCCGCTGGCAGGCCCTGCCCCGGGCGTACGCCCGCTTCCTGGCCGACCGCCTGGAGCCCGCCGCGTCGCTGGTGGTGGTCCGGGACGCGCGCACCTGGCCGGTCAGCGACGAGGGGCAGGGGCACAGCTTCCAGCTCGGCTGCCCGGGCAGCGGCCTGGAGCCGGTGGACTTCCACCCCGACTCGCACGCGCTGCGCCAGGTGCTCCGCTCGGCCGGCGGCGACGGCGGGCACTGGGAACCGCCGGAGGTCTCCGCCGCCGGGGAGCACGCCGAGCACGGGGTGGAGCCCGGCTTCGTCGACGGGGCGCGGCACTGGGGCCGGCGGCACGGCCACGGGCTGCACGAGGTGCACGTCCCGCAGCCCACGGCGCTGAGCGCGGCCGTCGCCGACCTGTACCGGCGCTGGCTGCGGCGGGCCGGCAAGACCGGCGACCGGCTGGTGGTCGAGTGCGGCCGGCTGCTCGACCCGTGGCAGGTGGTGCGGGCGGGGCTGGTGCCGTACTGGTGCGAGAACGCCACCCGGCGCAGCGTCGACGGGGTGGAGTTGTGGCTGGCCGGCAGCGAGCCGTTCAGCTCGGTGGACGTGCTGCCGGAGTCGCCGGGGATGCGCTCGCCCGCCCTCGCCGGGCTGCCCCAGTGGCTCGCCGTGGCCGCGTTCGGCCGCCGCCGCCGGGCGCTCGACCGCACCGCCGCCCGGGGCTACCCGATCGCCTCGGTGCCCACCCGCCGGGCCACCGAGGTGCTCCGCAACCAGCCGTACGACCTGCCGGTGCCGCCGCCGATCGGGGTGGCCGAGGCGGTCGCCGCGCTGCGGGAGGACGGTGCTCCGATGGGCCTCGCCGTCTCCTGAATCCGGCGGGAAACCGGACGTCCGGCGGTTTCCCGCCGACCCGCCGGACCGAGCTGGCGAAACATCCTCGCGAACCCGGGGTCGCGTGATTGAGTACCTACGGAGCGGGAACACCGCTCGCTGCGACGGATCGAGCACGCCGCGTAGCGTGCTGTCGTCGCTCTCGCGCGTCCGGTGACACCGGCGCGGCACGTGACCCAACTTCCGGCCCGGTGCGTGGCCCGACCACGCGCACGACCGGCTCCCATCCGGGCGGGGGACCTTCCTGAGGGAGGCGCGGATGTTCGGACAGACCACCACAACCACACCACCGCCGACGGAACGCGGCCTGGAGGACCTGGACGCGGCCGCGCTGGCGTACGCGGCGCGAATCGCGGGCCTGCCACCGGAGCGTCGGCAGGAGGCCCGGGACGACCTCGTCCGGTTCGCCCTGCCCTTCGCCGGCCGGCTGGCCCGCCGCTACCGGGGGCGCGGCGAGCCGCTGGAGGACCTGGAGCAGGTGGCCCGCCTCGGCCTGGTCAACGCCGTCGACCGGTACGACCCCGAGCGGGGCTCGTTCACCGCGTACGCGGCGATCACCATCGTCGGCGAGATCAAACGACACTTCCGGGACCGCACCTGGGGGGTGCACGTGCCCCGCCGGCTGCGCGACCTGATCCTGGAGGTCGGGCAGGCCACCGCGGCGCTGACCAGCGAGCTGTCCCGGGCGCCGAGCGTGGCGGAGCTGGCCGCGCGGCTGGAGACCCCGGAGGAGGAGATCCTCGCCGCGCTGGAGTCGGCCGCCGGCTACAGCCCGGCCTCGCTGAACGCGCCGGTGGGCGGGGAGAGCTCGGCCGAGTTCGGCGACCTGGTCGGCGAGTCCGACAACGCGCTGGAGTCCGTCGACGACCGGGTGACGGTCAGCGGGCTGCTGCACCGGCTGCCCTGGCGGGAACGGCGCATCCTGGCCATGCGGTTCTACGGCAACCAGACCCAGGCGGAGATCGCAGCCCGGTTCGGCATCTCCCAGATGCACGTCTCCCGGCTGCTGTCCCGGGCGCTGACCTGGCTGCGCCAGGCGATGCTCGCCGACGCGCCGCCGCCCTGGCAGAACGGCGCCGCCGAGTGCGAGACCGGCCGGAACCGGATCGCGCTCAAGCGCACCGGCGACCGGGTGGTGGTCGAGGTCGGCGGCGAGATCGACCGGGACGGCGCCGACCAGCTGCGCCGGGTGATGCTGGAGGCGGTCACCGGCCAGCCCCGCGAGGTGGTGGTCGACCTGGACGGCGCCGGCGGGGTCGACGCCGGCGGGATCGCCGCCCTGATGGCCGGCCGCGACGCGGCGGCGCGCACCGGCGTCCCGCTGCGGCTGACCCGGGTCCAGCCCGCGGTACGCCGGTCGCTCACCGCCGCCGGCCTGCCCGCCACCGCCGACGCCTGATCACTGCCGCCCGGCCCCGGCACGGCCCGCCCGTGCCGGGGCCGGGCGGCTGCCCGCTTCCCGCGACCAGTGCTCGCCCGCCCCGCTCCCCGGCTCGGTGACGACGGACGGCGGCCAGCGGCCACTTGGCCGCGTCGCTGAGCCGCCCGTTACGGACGGCAGGTCGGCGCGCGGAACGACCTAACCGGCGGCCTTTCGGCCGCCTCGCTGGGCCGCCCACCGCCGACGGCGGTGGGCGCGCACGCCACCCACCCGTAGATCTTCGACAGTTGCCGTCAGCGGCGAACGGCAACTGTCCAAGATCCACCGTTGTCGCCCGCCGCGGCGCGAGAGAGCAGCGGGAGGCGACACGGTGCGGCCGCCACCACCGAGTCGCGGTGGTGACGGCCACGTGCCCGTCGGCGCGGCGAGCGCCCGGTCACTGCTCCTCGGGGTCGCCCTTGGTGTGCGGATGCCGCCAGCGCTCGTCCGACTCCGGGCGCGCCTGGGCGCCGAGCGGGTTCCCCTCCGGCTCGTCGGTCTGCTCGAAGCTGGGCCGGCGCACCACCTCCGGCTCCGGTACCTCGACCGGCCGGGCCCCGGACTGCGGGGCGGGCTGGTACTCCACCGCCTCCCGGGCACCGTGCGCGCCCTCGGCCGCCGGCGACTCCGGGACGTGCCGCTCGTGTCGCAGCTCCTCGCGGAACTCCTGGGGCGGGAGGGTGGTGCGCTGCGGCAGGTCCCGGCCCAGGTCAGCGACGTGCGGGCCGTACTTGGCGTCGAACGCCGGGCGCTCGGAGCGGATCCGGAGCATCCGGTCGAAGTTGCGCAGCGGGGGCGGGCAGGTCGTCGCCCATTCCAGGGAGTTGCCGAAGCCCCACGGGTCGTCGACGTTGACCATCGCCCCGTACCGCCAGGTTTTCCAGACGTTGTAGATGAAGAACAACGTGGACGCGCCGAGCACGAACGAACCGATGCTGGAGACCATGTTCAGCGTGGTGAAGCCGTCCTGCGCCAGGTAGTCGGCGTACCGGCGGGGCATGCCCTCGGTGCCCAGCCAGTGCTGCACCAGGAAGGTGGCGTGGAAGCCGAGGAACATCGTCCAGAAGTGAATCTTGCCGAGCCGCTCGTCGAGCAGCCGGCCGGTCATCTTCGGGAACCAGAAGTAGATCCCGCCGAAGGCGGCGAAGACGATCGTGCCGAAGAGCACGTAGTGGAAGTGCGCCACCACGAAGTAGGTGTCGGTGGTGTGGAAGTCCGCCGGCGGGCTGGCCAGCAGCACCCCGGTGAGGCCGCCGAGCAGGAAGGTGACCAGGAAGCCGATGGCGAAGAGCATCGGCGTCTCGAAGGTGATCTGTCCCTTCCACATGGTGCCGATCCAGTTGAAGAACTTCACCCCGGTGGGCACCGCGATCAGATAGCTGAGGAAGCTGAAGAAGGGCAGCAGCACCTGGCCGGTGCCGAACATGTGGTGCGCCCAGACGGTCATCGACAGCACGGTGATGGCGATGGTGGCGAGCACCAGACCGGTGTAGCCGAAGATCGGCTTGCGGGCGAAGACCGGAATGACCTCGGTGATGATGCCGAAGAACGGCAGCGCGACGATGTAGACCTCGGGATGGCCGAAGAACCAGAACAGGTGCTGCCAGAGCATCGGCCCGCCGGTGGCCGCGTCGAAGACGTGCGCGTTGAGCAACCGGTCCGCGGCGAGCGCGAAGAGGACGGCGGCCAGCAGCGGGAAGACCAGGATCACCAGGACGCTGGTCAGCAGCAGGTTCCAGGTGAAGATCGGCATCCGGAACATCGTCATCCCGGGCGCCCGTAGGGTGAGCGTGGTGGTGATCAGGTTGACCGCGCCCAGGATGGTGCCCAGGCCGGAGAGGGCCAGCCCGACCACCCACATGTTGGCGCCGACGCCCGGGGAGTTCTCCACGTCGCTGAGCGGGTTGTATGCCGTCCAGCCGAAGTCGGCCGCCCCGCTCGGGGTGGCGAACGCGGCGACCACGATGGCGCCGCCGAACAGGTAGAGCCAGTACGCGAGGGCGTTCAGGCGGGGAAAGGCGACGTCCGGCGCGCCGATCTGCAACGGCACGATGTAGTTGCCGAAGCCGAACACCAGTGGCGTCGCGAAGAGCAGCAGCATGATCGTGCCGTGCATGGTGAAGGACTGGTTGTACTGCTCGGCGGAGAGGATCTGCAGGCCCGGCCGGGCCAGCTCGATCCGGACCAGCAGCGCCAGCACTCCGCCGATGATGAAGAAGATGAATGAGGTCGCCAGGTACAGCAGGCCGATCTGCTTGGCATCGGTGGTGCCGAGCAGCTTGATCAGTTTGTCTCCGGGCAGCGCCGGCCGGAGCGGGCCGGGAAAGCCGCCGAACCGAGCCGGCGCCAGGATGGCGGGTCCCCGGTCTCGTGCCGGCTCCGTGGTCACCCGTCTGGGCATTGGCTTCTCACCCCGTCGTCACGACAGAAAGGACGGGCGCGACTACCCGCCCCTCTGCCCATGTAACCAGGCGAGAGAGGGAATTTCGGTCAATTCGCCGGCACGACCGCCCAGACGACCTTTCCGTCGGCGAGCGGGGCGCTGCCCCACCGCTGCGCCAATTCCCGGACCAGCATCAGCCCGCGCCCACCCTCGGCACGCAGCCCCTGGTTGTTCGGCCGTGCCGCGCTGCGGCTGCCGTCGGTCACCGCCACGTGCAGGTACGGCCGGCGCAGCGTCAGCGTCACCTGCATCGGCGTGTGCGCGTGCCGCACCACGTTGCCGACCAGCTCGCTGAGCACCAGCGAGGCCGGGCCGACCAGCTCCGGCGCGTTCCACCGGCCGCAGGCCTCGCCGACCAGCTCCCGGGCGCGCCGGCAGGCGGTCGCCACCGGCTCCAGCCGGGCCCGTAGCCGGGGCGCGGCGACCTCGCCGGCCAGCCGGGTCGCCTCGGCACAGTTCCGGTGCACCGGCACTACCCGGCAGGCGGTGGACTCGGCGAGCCAGGCGGCGGCGTCCGACGGAGGAGCGCAGAGCAGCACCGGCACGGCCGGCCACCCGGCGGCCTCGCGGGCCGTGGCGGCGAAGACGGACAGCGCGAGCCGGTCGGCGACGGTGACGTCCGCCAGGTCGATCACCAGCGCGTCGGGTTGGGCGGAGAGGCAGCGGTCCAGCACGGTGTGCACCGACCGCATCGTGCCGAGGTCGAGCGCGCCGTGCAGGTGGACGACGGTCACGGGGGACTCGTCGCGCACCTCGCAGCTGATCCGGCTCGCCATCGGCCCCTCGATTCCGCTCGCATGCCCAGATCCAGCCAGGTACCCGGGGCTTCTCCGGGTGAAACCGGACCGACCGGATACGGTGGCCGGGTCAGTGGCGATCCCCGTCACGTCGGGTGAGCACGCCGAGCGCGAGCATTCCCGCGCCGAGCGCGAGGTGCAGGACGTCGGCGGCGGGGTTGACCGGGATGAAATTCGCCGCGCTGCGCTGGTCGACGGCCAGCCCGTAGAGCCACAGCACCAGGTAGACCGCCCCGCCGCCGACCAGGTAGGCGCGCGCCAGCCCGACGGTGCGCGACAGCGCCAGCCCGGCCACGCCGAAGGCCAGGTGCAGCAGGTTGTGCAGCACCGACACCTGGAACAACCCGAACAGCTGGGCGCCGGACTGGTGCCCAGCCAGCCGCAGGTCGGCGTAGTCGCTGGTGATTCCGGGCACGAACCCCAGGGCCCCGAGCAGGAGGAACACCGTCCCGACCGTGGCGGCGGCCCGGCGTACCGGCGCGCGGCCGTCCGCCGGGTTGCGCCGGGCCCGGGAGTGGGCCATCGGACCGGCCATCGCGCGCTCCCTCCGTCGCGCCGTGGCGTTCCCGCCTCCCGGCCCGACAAACGGGCCCGGACCATGCCGGTCCGGGCCCGTGAGAGCAGGGGGTACGCCTCAGGCGACCTGCAACTGCCGGGCCCGGGCGCCCTCGCGGACCCGCTCGTACAGCTCGACGTAGCGCTGCGCCATCATCGCCGGGGTGAACCGGGTCGCGGCCTCCCGCCGGCACTCGTCCGCGTCGAGCAGACTGGCCGCCAGCAGCAGGTCGCCGAGCTCGTCCTCGTCGGTGGTGAGCAGGCCGGTGCGGCCGTGCTCGATCAGCTCGGGCAGGCAGCCGCGGGCGGTCGCCACCACGGGGGTGCCCAGCGCGAGGGACTCCACCACGGCGGTGCCGCCCGGTTCCTCCCAGCGCAGCGGGAACAGCGAGGCCTTCGCCCCGGCCAGCAGGTCGTCGCGGTCCTGACCGGCCACCGTGCCGACCCAGCGGACCAGCTCGCCGTCGACGTGCGGGGCCACCTCGTCGTAGAAGAAGCGCACGTCGGGGTTCTGCCGGGCCTCGTCGCCGGCGGCGGCCAGGTCCTCCGGCCGGTGGTACGGCCCGACCGGGCCGGCGAGCACCAGCGGCACTCCGACCCGCTGGGCCAGCCGGGCGCCCACGTCCTGCCCCTTGCCCGGGTTGATCCGCCCCAGGATGATCGCGTAGTCGCCCTTCTCCGGGCGCGGCGTGCGGTCCGCGCCGACGGCCAACGGGGTGGACAGGTGCACGTGCCCCACCGAGTGCTCCCGCAGCGCCCGGGGAGCGCGGGCCAGCTGGGAGGCGGAGACACCGTTGACCCGGACCCGGTCACCGGCGTCCAGGTTGCCGTAGAGCTCGGGGTGCTTGGCCAGGTCCCAGTGCAGGGTGTGCAGCACGGGCGGGCCGTCCGGCCCCATCGCGGCCAGGGTGGCCAGCCCGACCGCCTCCACGTGGTCGTGCACCAGGTCGATGTCGTCGCGGTGGTGCAGCTGCCGGATCACCCCGTTGAGGTGGGCCTGGGAGACGCCGCACACCTGGTTGTAGGGGCGTTGCAGGGCGTGGAACTGCCCGTCGGGAAAGACCGAGAACTTCTCGTCGACCGGCAGGGTGCTGCTCTCCACCGAGGCCAGCACCACCCGTACGCCCAGGCGTCGCAGCTCCGGCACCAGGGTGGCGATGACGTTCTCGATCCCGCCGTAGCCGGGGGGCGGCACCGACAACCAGGGGCCGGCGTTCATCAGGACGGTGAGGCTCATCGCGTTGTGGTCCTTCCCTCGGCGGAGACCCGATGGGTCGTCCGCTCTCCGCCCCCCGGCCGGCTCGTGCCGGCCGTCGGGTACCCGTCGCGGCGACCCGCCGCTCACGCCGCCACCCGCCGGCGCGGCACCCGGTGCCGCAGCTGGGCCAGCGGCGGGCGCTCGTCCACGGAGACGTCGCTGACCACGATCTCCCGGTCCAGGTTGGGCAGCGCGTCCGAGCCGCCCCGGCGGAACTGGGTGAGCATGGTGGCCGGCATGGTGCCGGGGCTGGCCCAGCCCCGGCGCTGCAACCGCGACCAGGCGGTGTGCATGATCTGCGCGGACATCCGGCCCAGGGCCGCGGTGTCCTGGTGGCGGTGCTTGCGCTCGCCGAGGTCGACCTGGGCGAGGGCGTCGAGGCCGACCAGCTCCAGCAGGTCGATCAGCATCGCCGTCTCGACCCCGTAGCCGGAGACGAACGGCACCTGCTCCAGTACCTCCCGGCGTCCGGCGTACTCGCCGGCGAGGGGCTGCACGAAACCGGCCAGCTCCGGCCAGAAGAGGTTGAGCAGGGGGCGGGCCATCAGCTCCGTCACCCGCCCGCCACCGTCGGCCTCCACGCTGCTCGCGCCGACCAGCGGCCGATGGTAGAAGCCCTTCACGAAGTCCACCGACGGATCGGTCAGCAGCGGGCCGATCAGGCCGGTCACGAAGTGCGGACGGAACTCGCGCAGGTCGGCGTCGATGAACGCGACCACGTCGCCCTCGGCGGCGGCCAGACCGGCCCAGAGCGCGTCGCCCTTGCCGGTCAGTCGGGGGAGCCCCCGGGTCATCGCGTCCTGGCTGACCACCTCCGCGCCGGCGGCCCGGGCCACCTGCGCGGTCCGGTCGGTGGACCGGGAGTCCACCACGATCAGCTCGTCGACCAGGGCGACCCGGTCCATCAGGTGTTCGCGGATCGTCGACACGATCGCGCCGACGGTGACCTCCTCGTTGCGGGCCGGCAGCACCACACTGACCCGGGTGTCACCCTTGGCCCGCATCAGCCGCCGCGTCGGCCAGTCGTTGGCCGAAGTCGTCCGGTAAGTCGCCCATGCCTCCACCACTGGTGAGACGATCGAATCTGTATCCCGCACTGGCACACCCCCAGATCGTGGCGGAAAACGCGGAGTTGGTTTTCCCATCTCCGCCCGCGCGCTAACCGGATCATGCCTAACAGCTTGATCACGGGCCGTGCACCAGCCGGTTCCCGGCAGATGAACGGTTCGTTGCCGAACGCACGGGGTTTCGCGTTCGGGCGGTGGGGGGAGTGCTGTTCCCGCGAGTCGGAGAACAGCGTCGAGAGGGTCGGTGGAATGCGCACGTGCCGGGTGGGACTGGTAGGGGCCGGTGGGGTGGCACAACGCCACGCCCGCGTGTTGGGCGGTTTCGAGGACGTGGAGCTGCTCGGGGTGCACGACGTGTCCCGGGACGCGGCGGCGGAGCTGGCCGGGGCGTACGGCGGCCGGAGCTTCGTCGACGTGGACGAGCTGCTCGCCGCCGGACCGGACGCGGTGTACGTCTGCGTGCCGCCGTTCGCGCACGGGCCGGTGGAGGAGGCGGTCATCGCCGCCGGCGTCCCGATGTTCGTGGAGAAGCCCGTCGCGGTCGACCTGGAGACCGCCGAACGGATCGCCGCGCTGGTGCAGGAGAAGCGGCTGCTCACCGCCGTCGGCCACCACTGGCGCTACCTGCACGTGGTGGAGCGGGCCCGCGAGCTGCTGGCCGACCGGCCGGTGCGGATGGTCAACGGTTCCTGGCTGGACAAGGTCCCCCCGGTGGCCTGGTGGGCGGTGCGGGACCGCTCCGGCGGCCCGGTCGTCGAGCAGGCCGCGCACGTGCTGGACCTGGTGCGGTCGCTGGTCGGCGAGGCGGTCGAGGTGACCGCGTACGGCGACGGGAACCCGCCGCCGGTCGAGGGCGCCGACATCGACTCGGTGACCGCGGCCACGCTGCGCTTCGCCAACGGGGCGGTGGGCACCCTCGCCGCAGCCTGCGTGCTGGGCTGGAAGCACCGGGCGGGGCTGGAGATCCTCGCCGACGGCCTGGCGCTGTCGCTGGCCGAGGACGGCCTGGTGATCTGCGACGCCGACGGGGAGCGCCGGATCGAATCCGATCCGGACGGTGCCCGGATCGCCGTCGACCGGGCCTTCATCGACGCGGTGACCGGCGTCGGCGACGACGTCCGGGTGCCGTACGCCGAGGCGATGCGGACCCAGCGGCTGGCCCTCGCGGTCGCCGAGTCCGCCCGTACCGGGCGTGCCGTGACCCTGCCGACCGGCCCGGCGTCCGTGCCGCTGGCCACCGCGGGGGTGAGCGTCGATGCGTGACAAGGTCGTGGTGGTCAGCGGTCCCGGCGCCGTCGAGCTGGCCGAACAGGACGCCGCCGAGCTGCGCGAGGGCACCTTCCGGGTGGAGACCCTCTACAGCGGCGTCTCCGCCGGCACCGAACTGAGCTTCGTCAAGGGCACCAACCCGTACCTCAACGTCACCTGGAACACCGACCTCGGCCTGTTCCAGCCCGGTGCGGCGAGCACCCCGTACCCGGTCACCCGGCTCGGCTACATGCAGGTCGGCCGGGTGGTGGAGAGCCGCACCCCGGCCGTCGCCGTCGGCACGGTGGGCGCCATGACCTACGGCCACCGCACCGGGTACGTGGCCGACCCGGTGGCCGAGCGGTTCGTCCCGCTCCCCGACGACCTCGATCCGCTGCTCGGCATCTACGTCGCGCACATGGGCCCGATCTGCGCCAACGGCCTGCTGCACGCCGCCGCCGACCTGTGTGGCACCGACGTGCGCTCGCTCGGCGACGGGGTGCGCGGCCGGCGGGTCGCGGTGGTCGGCAGCGGCGTCGTCGCCCTGCTCACCGCCCTGTTCGCCAAGCGGCACGGCGCCGCCTCCGTGGTGGTGCTGGACCCGACGCCGCAGCGCCGCCAGGTCGCCGAGGCGCTGGGCCTGGAGACGCTCGACCCGGAGGCCGACGACCCGGCCGTGGTGCTCAAGACCCGGTGGAACCACGCCGCCGGGGACCGGGGCGCCGACGTGGTGTTCCAGTGCCGCGGCCAGGCCTGGGCGCTGCACCTGGCGCTGCGCCTGCTGCGCCCGCAGGGCACCGTGATCGACCTGGCCTTCTACCAGGACGGCGCGGACGCCGTCCGGCTCGGCGAGGAGTTCCACCACAACGGGCTCTCGCTGCGCTGCGCCCAGATCGGTCGGGTGCCGCGCGGCCTGACGCCGACCTGGGACCGGGAACGGCTCTCCGCCGAGACCATCGAGCTGCTGCGGCAGTACGGCGACGTGATCCGCAAGCACCTCGTCTCGGCGGTGGTGCCGATGGACGAGGCGCCCGCCCTGCTGACCGACCTGGCCGAACGTCGCCGGCAGGAACTCCAGGTGGTGCTGACCGGCTGAGCCGGGCAGCCGGCACCCGGCACCCGGCTGGGCGCGGGCGGCTACGGTCGGCCCATGACCACCGCCGCCGCCCGCCGGCCCGCCGGCCTGGCCGCCCTGCTGCCGTACCTGCGCGCCCACCGCGGCACCCTCGCCGTGGTGGGCGCGTTGTCGTTGGCCGGCGCGGGCGCCGCGCTGGCACAGCCGCTGCTCACCCGCCAGGTGCTCGACCAGATGGCGGCGGCCCGGCCGGTCACCGGCCTCGTCGCGGCGCTGGTGGCCCTGGTGGTGGCCGGCGCCGCCCTCGGCGGCCTGCGCGACTTCCTGCTGCAACGCACCGCCGAGGGCGTCGTGCTGGGCACCCGGCGCCGGCTCGCCGGGCACCTGCTGCGGCTGCCCATCGTCGAGTACGACCGGCGCCGCACCGGCGACCTGCTCTCCCGGGTGGGCTCGGACACCACCCTGCTGCGGGCCGTGGTCACCTCCGGGCTGTTCGAGACGGTCACCGGCGCGGTGATGGTCCTCGGCGCGGCCGGCGCGATGGCCCTGCTCGATCCGGTGCTGTTCGGGGTGACCCTGCTGGGGGTGGCCGCCGGCGTCGGTTTCGCGCTCACCGTGGCCCGCCGGGTGCGCGGGCTGTCCCGCGCCGCCCAGGAGCGCGTCGGGGAGATGACCTCCGCCGTCGAGCGGGCCATCTCCGCCGCCCGGACCATCCGCGCCGCCCGGGCCGAGCACCGCGAGGCCGAGGCCGTCGGCTCCAGCGCCGCCCAGGCGTACGCGGCGGGGCTGCGGGTGGCCCGGGTGCAGGCGGTGGTCGGCCCGGTCAGCACGGTCACCATCCAGGGCGCGTTCCTGCTGGTCCTCGGCGTGGGCGGGGCCCGGGTGGCGGCCGGGGCGATCACCGTGGGCGACCTGGTGGCCTTCGTGATGTTCCTGTTCTTCCTGGTCCTGCCGCTCGGCCAGGCGGTGCACGCGTACACCCAGCTGCAGACCGGGCTGGGCGCGTTGCAGCGGATCGAGGAGGTGCTGGCCGTACCCGCGGAGGACGCCGGGGACGGCGCGGACCCGGCGGCGGCCCCGCCCGCCGGCCGCCCGGCGGCGATCGAGTTCGACCGGGTGGGGTTCGGCTACCCGGACGGCGCCCCGGTGCTGCACGAGGTGAGCTTCACCGTGCCGGCCGGCAGCCGCACCGCCCTGGTCGGCCCCTCCGGAGCCGGCAAGTCGACCCTGCTCGCGCTCGTGGAGCGCTTCTACGAGGTCGACTCCGGGTCGCTGCGGCTCGACGGCGTCGACGTGCGCCGGCTGCCCCGCGACGCCCTGCGGGCCCGGCTCGGCTACGTCGAGCAGGAGGCCCCGGTGCTGGCCGGCACGCTGCGGCAGAACCTGCTGATCGGCGCCCCGGACGCGACCGACGCCGCGCTGCTGGCCGTCCTCGACGAGGTCAACCTCGGCCACCTCGCCGAGCGCACCGACGCCGGGTTGGACGTGCAGGTGGGGGAGGGCGGGGTGCTGCTCTCCGGCGGCGAGCGGCAGCGCCTGGCGATCGCCCGGGCGCTGCTCGCCGGCCCACCGGTGCTGCTGCTGGACGAGCCGACCAGCAACCTCGACGCGCGCAACGAGGCGGCGCTGCGCCGGGCCATCGACGCGGTGGCCGTGCGGCGCACCCTGCTGATCGTCGCGCACCGGCTCGCCACCGTCGTCGACGCCGACCAGATCGTGGTGCTCGACGGCGGCCGGGTGGTCGCGGTCGGCAGCCACGACGAATTGACCGTCACCAGTCCGCTTTACCGGGAGCTGGCCGCCCACCAGCTGCTGGTGAGCTGACCCGACCCGGCGCCCCTGACCTGCGCGGACGCGCCGGAACGGGGACACCCGGGACGCCCCGGACGAGCCGGGCAGCGACAGCCCGGCCGGTTCGCGTACCGTTGCCGCTCATGGGTGTGTCGCAACGGTTGAAGAGCAGGTTCCGGCGGTTCCTCCAGCGCCCGGGGACGACGGTCGACCTGGCCCCGCTGGAGAAGTTGCTGCCGAAGATCGCCGCGCGCGAGGACGAGCTGTCCGCCCTCGACGACGCCGAGCTGACCGAGGCCGCCGGCGCCGCCACGGAGTACGCGGAGATCTGCGCGATCGGCCGGGAGGCCGCCCGCCGCGGGCTGGACCAGCGGCCGTACGACGTGCAGCTGCTCGGGGCGATGGCGCTGCTGTCGGGCAAGGTCGCCGAGATGGCCACCGGTGAGGGCAAGACGCTCACCGCCACCATCGCCGCCTACGGGCACGTCCGGTTGGGCAACGGGCCGGTGCACGTGCTCACCGTCAACGACTACCTGGCCCGCCGCGACGCCGAGTGGATGGCGCCGGTCTACCGGCTGCTCGGGCTGACCGTGGGCTGGGTCAACGAGGCCTCCACCCCCGAGGAGCGGCGCGACGCGTACGCCTGCGACGTGACCTACGTCGCGGTCAGCGAGGCCGGCTTCGACTTCCTCCGCGACCAGCTCGTCACCGACCTCGCCGACCGGGTCCAGCCGCCGCTGAAGACCGCGATCGTGGACGAGGCCGACTCGATCCTGATCGACGAGGCCCGGGTGCCGATGGTGCTCGCCGGCGCGGTCGCCGGCGAGCAGGACCCGGCGCACGCCGCCGCGGCGCTGGTGCGTGGCCTGCGCAAGGGCACGCACTACACCGTCGCCGAGGACGGCCGCAGCGTGGCGTTCACCGCCGCCGGCCTCGCCACCGTCGAGGCGAAGCTCGGCGACATCGACCTGTACGACACCGAGCACGTGGGGCAGCTCTCGGCGGTCAACGTGGCGCTGCACGCGCACGCCCTGCTGCACCGCGACGTCGACTACATCGTCCGGGACGGCTCGGTCGAGCTGATCGACGAGATGCGCGGCCGGGTGGCCCAGCGCCGCCGCTGGCCGGACGGCCTGCAGGCGGCGGTCGAGGCCAAGGAGGGCCTGGACGCCACGGCCGAGGGCGAGGTGCTGGGCACCATCGCCGTGCAGGCGTACATCGGGCTCTACCCGACGGTCTGCGGGATGACCGCGACCGCCGTGCTCGTCGGCGAGCAGCTGCGCGAGTTCTTCGGCCTCGAGGTGGCGGTGATCCCGCCGAACACCCCCTGTGTCCGGGAGGACGAGCCGGACCGCATCTACGCCACCCGGGCCGAGAAGGAGGAGGCGCTGATCGACGAGATCACGCGCTGCCACCAGGCCGGCCGGCCGGTGCTGGTCGGCACCCTGGACGTCAAGGAGTCCGAGGGGCTGGCCGCCGGCCTGCACGCCGCCGGGGTGCCCTGCGTCGTGCTGAACGCGAAGAACGACGACGAGGAGGCGGCGATCATCGCCGAGGCGGGCGCGTACGGCGCGGTCACCGTCTCCACCCAGATGGCCGGCCGGGGCGTGGACATCCGCCTCGGCGGCAGCGACCAGAGCGACCGGGACCGGGTGGCCGAGCTGGGCGGCCTGTACGTGATCGGCAGCGGCCGGCACGACAGCCGCCGGGTCGACGACCAGCTGCGCGGCCGGGCCGGCCGGCAGGGCGACCCGGGTGGCTCGGTCTTCTTCGTCAGCCTGGAGGACGACCTGGTGGTCCGGCACGCCGGCGACACCGTGCCGGCCTCGCCGCGGATGAACGCCGACGGCCTGGTCACCGACGAGCAGGTGGACTACGCCGTGGAGCACGCCCAGCGGGTGGCCGAGGGCGTCAACCACGAGATCCACCGCAACACCTGGCGGTACAGCGTGGTGATCGAGCAGCAGCGCAAGGCGCTCGCGGAGCGCCGCGAGCGGCTGCTCACCAGCGACGTGGCCGCGCTGATGCTGCTCGACCGGGTGCCGGACAAGGCCGGCGAGATGGACGAGGACCTGCTCGCCCGGGTGGCCCGGTCGATCGCCCTCTACCACCTCGACCGGCTCTGGGCCGAGCACCTGGCCGAGCTCTCCGAGGTCCGCGAGGGCGTGCACCTGCGGGCGCTGGGCCGCCTCGACCCGCTGGACGAGTTCCACCGGGCGGCGGTGCCCGCGTTCAACAACCTCGTCCCCGAGATCGAGACCCGCACCATCGCCACCTTCACCGAGACCGAGTTCGACGCCGACTGGGAGCCGGACGCCGCCAAGCTGGTGCGGCCGAGCGCCACCTGGACGTACCTCGTCCACGACAACCCGTTCGGCTCCGAGCTGGACCGGCTGATCGCCTCGGTCGGCCGGCGGCTCTCCGCCGCGCGCTGAGCGGTCACCGGGGTCCCTTCCGGCGCGGACCCGCGCCGGAAGGGACCCCTTTACGCGGTTTCGATCCTGGTTTGCGAGGGTAGAAGCCCGGGGCTCATGAGTCAGGGGAGATCACACGATGGGACAGGCAATGGGGCCGGTCGACGGGGTCGGTCGACGCGCGGGGGCCGTGCGCCGGTGAACCTGGACATGCGAGAGCCGACGATCGACACCCTCGGCGTGCTGGAGACCGCCGGCCTGCTGCGCGAGCTGACCGCCGGCCTGATCGCGGCCGACGACTTCGACGAGGCGCTGGCCCGGCTGGTGCGGATCGCCCGGGACGCCGTACCGGACGTGACCTGGTGCGGCTTCACCGCGCTGCGCGCCGGGGAGCCCGCCGGGGTGGCCGCCTCCGACCCCGGCCTGGCGGAGCTGGACGACCTGCGGCACGGCCCGGAGTCGCCGGCGATGAGCGCCATCGGGCGCCGGGAGATGACCGTCGCGCAGGATCTCGCCGTCGAGGAGCGTTGGCCGGGCTGGACGGCCCGGGCGCGGGGCCTCGGGGTGCGCGGGGTGATCTCCGCGCCGGTCGACGTCGACGAGCAGGCGATCGGGGTGATCAACCTCTACACCGACTCCGCCGGCACGTTCACCACCCGGCACCAGCTCACCGCGATGCTGCTCGCCGAGCACGCGGGCCTGCTGCTGGCTGCCGTGCGTGACCGGGTCAAGCAGGCCGAGCGGGCCGGTGAGCTGGACGAATCGCTGCTGGGGGAGGGCGTCGTCGGCCAGGCGGTCGGGGTGATCATGACCCAGCGCGGGTGCCCCGCGCCGGAGGCCCTCGACGTGCTGCGCAACGCCGCGTCCTCGCTGGACATCCCGCTGCGCGAGGTCGCCGAGCGGCTGGTCGCCACGGTGTCGCGTCCCCGGGAAGGTTGAGCGCGCCGTTTCGCCGGACTGGTGCCCGGGTAGCACCCTGGTTTCGTGAGCTGACACGAAATCTGGGGAGGAACCGATGGAGAGCCGGCTGCGGGTGCAGGGGCATCCGATCCAACCGATGCTGGTGACGTTCCCGTTCGGGCTCTTCGTCAGCGCGGTCCTCTTCGACCTCGCCGACGTGGCCGGCGGGCCGGCCTTCCTCGGCGAGGTGGGCTACTGGACGGCGGTCGCCGCCCTGGTCGCCGCCGGGCTCGCCGGGGTCGCCGGCATGGTCGACCTGTGGGACGTCCGGGCCGGCCGGACCCGCCGCACCATGGTCACCTTCAACCTGGCCAACGCCGGCATGGCCGCGCTGTTCCTGCTCGCCTGCCTGATCCGGGCCGACGCGCCGCAGCGCGGCGCCACCGCGGTCCTGGTGATCACCGAGTTGGTCGCCCTGGCCGTGGGCGCGGTCGGGGTCCGGCTGGGTGCCCGCCTGATGCGCCAGTTCGACGCCGACCGCCGGGAGCCGAGCGGCTTCGAGGCCTTGGAGGGCGTGCCGGCCGCCGGCGCCACCGTGGAGATCATCCGCCCCCGCGCCTGACCCCGCCGCTCGCGCCGGACCGCCCGCCGGCCCACGTCGGCGACGTGGCGGTGTCCCCCCCCAGGGCGGCCTTCTCCCCGATCCGGGGTCGACGCGGCCGGCGGAATCCGGTTGTCGGTCACCCCTCTGGCCCGGCAGGGTGGCCGGATGGCACAGCCCGCCTTCGCCGAACTGGTCGCCGAGGCGGCGGCCGCGCCCGTGCACGGCTGGGACTTCTCCTGGCTCGACGGCCGGGCCACCGAGGAACGCCCGCCGTGGGGCTACGCCCGGCTGGTGGCGGCCCGGCTGGCGGCGGCCTCCGCCGCCCTGGACGTGGACACCGGCGGGGGAGAGGTGCTGGCCGAGGCGCCGGCCCCGCCGCCGCTGCTGGTCGCCACCGAGGCCTGGCCGCCCAACATCGCGGTCGCCCGGCGTACGCTGCGCCGGGTCGGCGCCACCGTCGTCCAGGTCGGCCCGGCGTCCGGGCTGCCGTTCCGGGACGCCTCCTTCGACCTCGTCACCAGCCGGCACCCGGTCGCCACCGAATGGACCGAGATCGCCCGGGTGCTGCGCCCCGGTGGGGCGTACCTGTCCCAGCAGATCGGCCCGGGCACGATGCGGGAGTTGAGCGAGGCGATCCTCGGCCCGCTGCCGCCCCCGACCAGCCGGCAGCCGGAGCGGGCCGTGGCCGCCGCCCGGGCCGCGGGCCTGTCCGTGGTCCGCCTCGAACAGGCCACCCTGCGGGCGGTCTTCCACGACGTCGGCGCGGTGGTCTGGTTCCTGCGCAAGGTCGTCTGGACGGCGCCGGGCTTCGACGTGGACCGGCACCGGCCGCAGCTCGCCGCGCTGGACCGGCGGATCCGCGCGGAGGGGGCCTTCGTCGCCCACGCCCGCCGGTTCCTGATCGAGGCGGTCCGGCCGGCCTGAGCGGCGTCAGTGGGCGCGGGCGTGGTGGGCGGCGAGCACGTCGGCGCCGAAGTCGCCGGCCGGGCGGCGCAGCACCGTGTGCGCGTGGTTGCCGTCCTCGGTGGTGTTGTCGTACTCGATCAACAAGTTGTCGCCCTGCACCCGGTAGTAGTGCCGCCCACCCGGTCGGGTCGACCCGGCCCAGGCGAAGTGCAGCACGCCGCCGGCGAGCCGGTCCGCCTCGCGGACCGCCAGCTCGGCGGGGAGCCGGTCCAGGTAGAGCGCCACCAGCTGGTCGAGCAGGGCGCGGCCGGTGACACCGAGCCGGTCGCCGGGCACGCCCAGCGGGGTGAGCGGCCCGTCGACCGACGGCCGGGTGGCGCTCACGATGTCCGCCGGAGCCTCGTCGGCGATGATCGCGGCGGCCCGCCCGGCCGACCCGATCGCCTCCAGCAGCTCCCGGCCGAGGTCCTCCTCGATGCCGAGCGGGCGGGAGACGGGCCGCCCGGCGTGCCGGACGGTGGCCGGGTTGGCGCCGAGGAAGAGCGGGGCGGGGGAGACCTCGTCGTCGACCACCGTCATGCTCACCGACAGGTGGTGCCCCTCGAACCGCCACGCCCAGCGGTCGTCGCGGGCCGGGTCGCCGTAGAGCGCCACCCAGTAGTCGCCGCTGTGCCGGCCGCGTCGCCACTCCTCGGCCCGGTCCAGCACCTCCTCCAGCGCCACCACGGTCATCGCCTGGGCGTACGCCGGTGGGCTCAGCGCGGTGGCCAGCAGCCGGTGCGCCGCCTTGCGCCCGGCGCGGTCCAGGTCGGCCAGGCACACCCCGGGGCGGGGCCGGGGCCGGTACTCCAGCCACCGCCGGCCCTCGTCGTCGAAGGCGTGCCCGGCGGCGGCGCGGGCCGGCTCGTCGAGCGTGGCCAGCAGCGCGCCGGCCGCCGTGCGCATCCGCTCCGGTACGGGATCGTCCATGGTGCCGCCTCAGCGGGAGTTGAGCAGGGTGTCGCCCTGGTCGTTGGTCATGTTCACCGGCGGGCCGACGTCGACGTGGCCGATGAGCTCCTCGGTCTCACCGGCGCGGGCCAGGTCGAACATCCGATGGGCGAAGGCCAGCGTCTCGACGTCGAGGTCGTCGTCACCCGTCCAGGCTAGTCGGCCGCCGCGTTCGGCGGACTGGTAGCTTGCCAGCCCACGACGGGAGGGTCATGGACGACGTGTACGTCGGCAACGCGGGTGTGGACGGTGCCACGAACGCCGGTTGGCTGCTCGGGCACTTCATGCCCGTCGGCGACCCTCGGCACAGTGCCGAGGTCGAGGTGAAGTGGGGCGTGCACCCGCCGGGGGAGGCCCGCTCGCGGTGGGCCAGCCAGGAGCGGCGGATCGCGTTGCTGGTCCTGGTGAGCGGCCGCTTCCGGGTGGAGTTCCCGGACCGGACGGTGGTGCTGGGCACGCCGGGCGACTACGTGGTGTGGGGCCGCGGCGTGGACCACTGCTGGTACGCCGAGCAGGCGTCGGTGGTGCTGACCGTGCGCTGGCCCTCGGTGCCGGGCTACCGGGTGGACCCGCCGGTCTCGCGCTGATCCCCGGCATTCCGGTTGCCGTCCCAGCATCCGGTATTACCTACTAAACCTATAGGCTTTGACTCCTATAGTGGTGGCCGGACGCATCACCACGGGAGACCGCCATGACCGACCCGCACACCGACCTGCTCGCCGTCGCCGCCTCGTACGCCGACCCGGCCCGCTGGCCGGTGCCGCTGCGCTTCGACCCGGTCGAGCGCTGGTACGCCCGGCTCGCCGGCACCGACACGCACGAGGTCTGGGCGCTGAGCTGGCTCCCCGGCCAGGGCACCGACCTGCACGACCACGGCGGCTCCTCGGGAGCGTTCCTGGTCGTCGCCGGTGAACTCACCGAGGAGACGGTGTCCGGTGCACGGCTGCGCCCGCACCGCCTGGCCGCCGGGGCCGGGCGACGGTTCGGCCCGCGGCACGTGCACGTGGTGACCAACCGCGCCCACCAGCCCGCGGTCAGCGTCCACGTCTACCGGCCCGCGCTGCGCCGGATGACCCGCTACCGGCTCGACGCCGGCCGGCTGCGGGTCGCCGACGTGGCCGAGGCCGGCGTCGCCTGGTGACCCCCGCCGCCCCCACACCCACCCGCCGGCTCGTTCCTGGAAGGACCGCGAGGATGTCGCACCAGCACCACCACCCGAGTACCGACAGCCCGCCGGTGCCACCACCGGGATCCCGGGGCATCGACGAGATCCTCGCCGCCGCCCGCGCCCGGCTGCGCCGGCTCGACCCCGAGGCGGCGCACCTGGCGTACCGTGCCGGGGCCCTGCTGGTCGACATCCGGCCGGCCGCCCAGCGGGCCGCGCACGGCACCGTGCCGGGCGCGTTGGCCATCGAGCGCAACGTGCTGGAGTGGCGGCTCGACCCGCGCTGCCCGGCCCGGCTGCCCCAGGCGGTCGGCTACCACCTGCCGGTCGTCGTGATCTGTCAGGAGGGCTACACGTCCTCGCTGGCCGCCGCCGCGTTGCAGGATCTCGGCCTGCACCGGGCCACCGACGTGGTCGGCGGTTTCGTCGCCTGGCGCATCGCCGGCCTGCCCGCGCTCGGCCCGACCCCGCCGGCCGGCTCCCCGGCCACCGCGCCCCCGGTGACCGCCGGCCGGGCGCCGCGCTGACCGCCACGCTCCACCGGGCGTGGCGGACGACCCGTCATCTCAGGAGGCACCGATGTCCGTCGTCGCCATCACCTCGCGCCCGCACCCGCCGGGCCGCTCCGACCGGCCCGGGCCGCCCCGGCCCCGGTCCGCCCCGACGCTGACCATCACCCTCGACCTGGCCGCCGCGCCGCTGACGCCCCGGCTGGCCCGCCTGGTGGACCTGCTCGGCGAGCTGGCCGAGGCGGGGGAGGGCGTGGTCCGGCTGGCCGAACCGGTGCCGGTGCGGGCGGTCACGGCCGTGCCCGCGCCGGCCCCCGCCGACGAGCACCCGGACACGCTGCGGATCCTGGCCGGCTCCCGGGTGGTCCGGCAGGGCGACCGGGAGATCCCGCTCACCCGGATCGAGTTCGACCTGCTGCTCTTCCTCGCCGAGCACCCGCACCGGGTCTTCACCCGGCTCCAGCTGCTGGGCAGCGTCTGGGGCTACGAGCACGCGGTGGCCCGGACCGTGGACGTGCACGTGCGCCGGTTGCGCGCCAAGCTCGGCGCGGACACCCCGCTGGTGACCACCGTGTACGGCGTCGGCTACCGGCTGGCCGACGAGGCCCGGGTCCGGGTCGACCGGTTCCGCTGACCGGGCGCCGGCGCGGCGGGCCCGGGGGACCGTCCGCCGTGGTGCGTCGGGCCGGACCGGCCAATGTGAAACGAGCGGGTACCCCCCGTATCCGACCGCCCCGGCGACTCTGCTGTAATCATCTGGCTCGTACGCAGAGCGAGGGTTCGGCTGCGATGTGTTCGTCAATTGTCACATTCATGCAACGTGGCCGCCCCTTGACCCTCGCTCAGGGGCCGGGAAGCATCGATGAAGCGGCGTCCCGGGCCGTGGGTTTACCCGGACCAGCCAAGGAGGACCATGTCGGTCAGCCCCGCCTCGTCGCGCGCCGGATGGCATACGTCCCAACCTGCGGTTCCCGGTCGTCCCCCCGGCGGCCAGCGCCGCCCGGCGAACACGGCCGCACCCGTGCTCACCGTGACACTGTCCATCCCGTTGGCGTGTGAGGAGTCGTTGACCCCGCCGGCCCGCCGGCTGCTCGAGGCCGCCCGCGAGATGTTGGAACGCGGCGAGGGCACCATCATCACCAACGGTGTCCCCGCCGAGCGGCGGCCCGAGCCGCTGCCCGGCGGCCGGTCCCCGGCCCGGTCGCTCGCGCCGACCATCCCGGCCTTGCACATCCTGGCCTCCTCCCGGTCCGTGCTGCGCGACGGCGAGCCACTGCCGCTGACCCGGCTGGAGTTCGACCTGCTGCTGCACCTGGTGGCCCACCCGCGCCGGGTCTTCACCCGGTTGCAGCTGCTCAACGCGGTCTGGGGCTACGAGCACGCCGGGGTCCGCACCGTCGACGTGCACGTGCGCCGGCTGCGCGGCAAGGTCGGCGTGGACGTCCCCCTGGTGACCACCGTCTACGGGGTCGGCTACCGGCTCGCCGACGACGCCCGGGTCACCATCGACCGCACCGGCTGACCGACCGGCGCGCCATCGACCGCATCGGCTGGCCGACGGGCGCCATCGACCGCACCGGCCGACCCGGCCGGGTGACCATCGACCGCGCCGGCCGACCGGCCGGGGCACCATGGTCGGATGCGCGTCCGACCCATCTCGCCCGAGCGGCTCGTCGCCGAGCTGACCGAGCGGCTCCTCGCCGCCGCCACCGAGCCGGGCCTCCCGGCCGCGACCGGTGGCGGCCCCGACGCTCCGGCCGACCGGCCCGGCCGACTGCGGGTCGCCGTCGACGGCCCGCCGGCCGCCGCGCCGCAGCGCCTCGCTGAGGCGCTGGTCGACCCGCTGCGCGCGCTCGGCCGTCCGGTGCTGCACGTGCGCGCCGAGAACTTCCTGCGGCCCGCCTCGATCCGCTTCGAGCTGGGTCGGACCAACCCGGACGCGTACTACGAGAGCTGGACCGACGAGCCCGGGCTGCGCCGCGAGGTGCTCGACCCCGCCGGCCCGGGCGGCTCCGGGCGGGTGCTGCCCTCCCTCTGGGACCCGGCGACCGACCGGGCCAGCCGGGCCGCGTACGTCCCGCTGCCGCCCGGCGCGGTGCTGCTGGTCAGCGGGGCGCTGCTGCTCGGCGGCGGGCTGCCCTTCGACGTCGCCGTGCACCTGGCGCTCTCGCCGGCCGCCCTGGCCCGGCGCACCGACCCGGAGCTGCGCTGGACCCTGCCCGCCTTCGCCCGGTACGCCGACGAGGTCGACCCGGCCTCCTTCGCCGACGTGGTGGTCCGGGCCGACGACCCGCGGCACCCGGCTCTCGTCGAGCCGGACGAACCGGTCGACTGAGGCCGGAAAAACTCGTCGGTTTGATCCACTGCGGAGGTGGGTATTCGCCCGGCTCACAGAGCACGGGTGATCTCGCCCGTGCGGACCGTATCCGGGCGACCGGCCGAGCCGGCCGGAGCCCCACGAAAGGCAGGCAGCGATGCTCGTCCACGACACCGTCGGTACGGGCCGATCCCAGGCGGAGATCGACCAGATCCGACTCTCCCTGCAGGCCCGCTACGACGAGCTGTCCGCGGAGTACGAGCAGGCCGTCGCGCAGAGCCAGGTGCTGCGGCTCGTGGAGGTCGGCGACACCGCCGGCGACGACCAGGCCGACAGCGGCACCAAGACCGCCGAACGGGACACCGCGCAGTCGCTGCTGCGCACGATCCTCGATCGTCGCGCCCAGTTCGAGCACGCGCTGACCCGCCTGGACCAGGGCACCTACGGCTTCTGCGAGGGCTGCTCGGCGCCGATCCCGGTCGAGCGCCTGGAGATCTTCCCGTCGGCCACCTCCTGTGTGGCCTGCAAGCAGACGCGGGAGCGGCGGGCCGCCTGAGCGGCGGGCGTCGCGGTTGCCGGTCAGGTCCGGGCGCGGTGGACTCCTTCCATGGGTGACATCAAGGTGGGCACCGCGTCCTGGACCGACCGGACCCTGCTGGAGTCGGGGTGGTATCCGCAGACCGCGGACACCCCGGAGAAGCGCCTGGCGTACTACGCCCGGCGCTTTCCGCTGGTCGAGGTGGACGCCACCTACTACTCGCCGCCGGCCGAGCGGACCGCCCGGCTGTGGGCCGAGCGCACCCCGGCGGGGTTCACCTTCAACGTCAAGGCGTTCAGCCTGCTGACCGGGCACCCGACGAAGGTGTCCGCGCTCTACAAGGACCTGCGCCCGGAGACGGAGAAGAAGAACCTCTACCCGGACGACCTGCCCGCGCAGGCGTACGAGGAGGTGTGGACCCGGTTCCTGTCCGCGCTGGACCCGCTGGTGGCGGCCGGCAAGCTCGGCGCGGTGCTGTTCCAGTTCCCGCCCTGGTTCACCATCAAGCGGGAGAACAAGGAGTACCTGCTGGAGGTGGAGCGGCGCTGCCGCCCGCTGCGGGGGGTCTTCGAGTTCCGGCACGCCTCCTGGTTCGACGGCGCCAACGCCGACGAGACGGTCGCCTTCCTGCGCAAGCACCGGTTGCCGTACGTCTGCGTGGACATGCCGCAGGGCCACCGCTCCTCGGTACCGCCGGTGCTGGCCGCCACCGCGGACCTCGCGGTGGTGCGCTTCCACGGGCACAGCGACAAGTGGACCAGCAAGGACATCCACGAGAAGTTCGGCTACCACTACTCCGACCGGGAGTTGCGGGACTGGGCGCCGAAGCTGCGCGAGCTGGCCGACTCGGCCGGGCAGACCCACGTACTGATGAACAATTGTTACCGCGATTTTGCCCAGACCAACGCCGCCACCCTGGCCGGCCTGCTCGACGCCGCCGGCTGACGCGGTCGCCGGAGTTCACCCGGGCGGGGTGACGCCGGCTCACCCGATCGACGCCAAGCATGGGCGGTGTCTGCGGTCCGTCGACCGACGGAACCGTGAGGCCGACAGCGACGGAGGTGGCCCATGGCGGTTCGCGTCGTGACGGACAGACGACGTGGCGGGGTGCTGCACGTGGTCGGAAGGGCCGACGGCAACGCCCGCGAGCGACCCGGTCGGATCAGGCCGACCCGGCTGTGGCGGGGGCCGAGCGGGCCGCCGCGCCGCACCGACGACCGACGATGGGAAGACGACGCACGGGGGTGGACAGATGGCTGAGCAGCTGCAAGCGGCGTTCGAGTCCTCTTTGGAGAAGACGAACCTGATGCTCAAGGACATCGAACAGGCGTACGGTTGGCCCAAGGAGCAACGCAACCAGTCCTACTGCGCGCTGCGCACTGTTCTGCACCTGCTGCGCGACCGGATGCCGGTGCAGGAGAGCGTGGAGTTCGCCGCGCAGTTGCCGGTGCTGGTCCGCGGGATCTACTTCGACGGCTGGAAGCCGATGGACGTGCCGATCAAGCTCAATCGGGACGACTTCCTCCTCGAGGTCCGGCGGCACTTTCCGTACGACGTCGAGGGCGGCACCGAGCGCGTGGTGCAGGTGGTGCTGGACGCCCTGAGCCGGCACGTGACCCAGGGCCAGTGGGACGACGTGAAGGACAACATGCCCAGTGACCTGCAACGGATGATGCCGTGACCGGATGACCCATGGCCCGTCCCGCCCGTCCGGTGGGGCGGGCCGCTTCACTGCGTCCGGCTGACCGGCCGGCCCGCCCGCCGGGCCAGCCTCGCGAAGGCCATCGCGTCGACCACGGCGGCCCCGCCCGGGTCGTTGTTGAAGTAGACGTACGCCGGCTCGGCGTCGTCGAAGACCTCGGCGAGGCGGCGTACCCAGGAGGCGAGCGCGGCCCGTCCGTAGCGCGGCCAGGGTTGGGCGCGGCCCTCGTGCAGCCGCAGGTAGCCGAAGTCCGTGGTGCGCCACAGCGGGGTCACCGGCCGGCCCCGCCGGTCCGCCCAGACCAGCGCGGCCCGCCGGCGTTCCAGCACCTGCCGCACCGGCGCCGTCCACCAGGACGGGTGCCGGGGTTCCACGGCCACCCGCACCTCGGTCGGGAAGAGGCGCAGGGTGGCGTCCAGCGCCTCCGCATCGGCGGGCAGGTTCGGCGGGAGCTGCACCAGCACCGGCCCGAGCCGGTCGCCAAGCGCGGTGGCCCGGCCCAGGAACCGGGCGACCGGCTCGGCCGGGTCGCGCAGCCGTTTGATGTGGGTCAGGTAACGGCTCATCTTCACCGCCACGCAGAAGTCGTCCGGGGTACGCGCCCGCCAAGCGGCGAAGGTGTCCCGCTCGGGCAGCCGGTAGAAGGCGTTGTTCACCTCGACGGTGGCGAACCGGGTGGTGAAGTGCTCCAGCCAGAGCCGCTGGGGCAGCTTCGGCGGGTAGAAGCGCTCCCGCCAGTCGCGGTACTGCCATCCGGAGGTGCCGACCAGGATCATCGCTTCCGCCTAGTGCAGGCCCAGCGGGAAAACCTCGAACGCGGCGCCGTAGCGGACCCCGAGCCGGGTGCCGACCGGGCGGCTGATGCTCTCCAGGAACTCCGCCGGGTCGAACCCGCCGTCGCCGAGGCCCCGCAGGTAGGCGTCGTGCGCGCGCAGCGAGGCCAGCCCCGCGTCGAAGGTGGCGGTGACGTCCACCCCGTGCCGGGACAGCGGCGAGGCGGCGGCCCACACCTCCCGGACCCGGTTCCACGGCGCCACGCCGCCGGCCAGCTGCTCCGGGAAGATCCACCGGTTGCCGGCGTCGCGGGCCGCGTCGAGCACGGCCCGCCCGGTCGCGATGTGGTCGGCCTGGTTGAGCGCGTACGCCCCGTCCCAGGTGTCGCGGAAGTTGTTGGTGATCACCACGTCGGGGCGGTACCGCCGGATCACCTCGGCGATCGCCCGGCGCAGCGGCACGCCGTACTCCAGCAGCCCGTCCGGCTGGCCGAGGAACTCCACCGTGGTCACCCCGACCACGGCGGCCGAGGCCCGCTGTTCCTCCTCGCGGACCACCCGGGCCCGCTCCGGGGTGGTCCCGTCGATGCCGGCCTCGCCGCTGGTGACCAGGCAGTAGACGACCTCCTTGCCCTGCCCGGTCCACCGGGCGACGGCGGCGGCCGCGCCGAACTCCAGGTCGTCGGGGTGGGCCACCACGGCCAGGGCGCGCTGCCAGTCCTCGGCCAGCGGCGTCAGCGGTGCGGGCTGCGGCTGCCCCATGGTGACCTCCCTGCCGGACGGGCCGTCCCCCCATCCTGGCACCGCCGTCGCCGCCGCGCCCGGTTCGCGGCGCGCCGATGAGCCCCGGCGGGCCGGGCGAAGTGTCCCGCTCGCCGGGTCCCGCCGTCTACGGTGTGGTTAGAGAAGATCGCGCGTGGGGTACCACCCGCTGCACGACGGACCCCGCCTGTGGCGGGGCGGCACACCCGAGGGAGCACCCATGGCACTCAACGACGACGACATGCAGACCACCAGCGGCGGCGGCCTCGAGGGCCCGGCCGACGGTGGCGCGACTCCGGGTCAGCAGGACGGCGGCGCCGACGGCGGCGCGGACCGTGGTGCGGAGCGCGGCGCCGACCAGGGCGCCGACCGGGGTGCCGAGGGTCCGGCCGACGGTGGCGCCACCCCCGGCCAGCAGGACGGTGGCGCCGACGGTGGTGCCGAGGGTCCGGCCGACGGCGGCGCGACCCCGGGCCAGCAGGACGGCGGCGCCGACGGCGGCGCGCGCTGACCAGCTCATGACGATCATCGACCCGCCGGGCGGTCACCGCCGCCCGGCGGTTCCGTCCGCCGCCGAGGCCCTGGCGCGCTGCGTCAGCGTGGAGCCGGCGAAGTTCGCCGCCGCCCACTGGGGACGGGCCCCGCTGCTCTCCCGCGCCGACGAGCTGCCCAACCCCGACGGCTTCACCGACCTGCTCAGCCCCGCCGACGCCGACGAGCTGCTCAGCCGCCGGGGTCTGCGTACCCCGTTCCTGCGGGTGGCCAAGGACGGCCAGCTCGTGCCGGCGGCGCGCTACACCGGCGGCGGCGGCGCCGGCGCCGAGATCACCGACCAGGTCCTCGACGAGAAGGTGCTGGAGCTGTACGCATCCGGCGCCACGCTGGTGCTCCAGGGACTGCACCGCACCTGGCCCGCCCTGGTCGACTTCGCCCGCGACCTCGGCGCGGCGCTCTCCCAGCCGTTGCAGGTCAATGCCTACCTGACTCCGGCCGGCAGCCAGGGCTTCGCCACCCACTACGACACCCACGACGTCTTCGTGCTCCAGGTCGACGGTCGCAAGCACTGGCGCATCCACCCGCCGGTGCTGCCTGACCCGCTGGAGCAGCAGCCCTGGGGCGGGCGGGCCGACGAGGTCGCCGCCACCGCCGACGGTCCCGCCGCGCTGGACGTGGTGCTCGCCCCCGGCGACGCGCTCTACCTGCCGCGTGGCTGGCTGCACAGCGCGCAGGCGCAGGAGTCCAGCTCGCTGCACCTGACCGTCGGCATCCGTGCGCTGACCCGGTACGCCATGGTGGAGGAACTGCTCACCCTGGCCGCCGAGGACCCCCGGCTGCGTGCCGGGCTGCCCTTCGGCACCGACGTCGCCGACCCCGACGCCGTCGAGCCCGAGCTGACCGAGACCGTGGAGGCGCTGCGGGACTGGCTGCTGCGCGTCGACCCGGCGGCGGTCGCCGCCCGGCTGCGGCAGCGCGCCTGGCCCGCCGCCCGGCCGGCCCCGATCCGGCCCCTCGCCCAGGCCGCCGCGCTCGCCGCGCTCGACGCCGACAGTCGAATCGCCCCGCGGGCCGGGTTGCGCTGGCAGCTCACCGCCACCGACGACCACCGGGTGGCGCTGCGGCTGCCCGACCGGACCATCACCCTGCCCGGCACCTGCGAGCCGGCGGTGCGCACCCTGCTCACCGACACCGTCACCCGGGTGGGCGACCTGCCCGGCCTGGACGACGACGCCGACCGGCTGGTGCTGGCCCGCCGGCTGCTGCGCGAGGCCGTCGCGGTCCCCGCCTGACAGCCGCTGCGCCTCGGCGGGTCCACCGAGCCGACCGGGCGGCCCGCCGCCCGGTCCCGCCGGACCGCCGGGTTCAGCGGGTCGACACCAGCAGGGCCACCGTGGTCGCCACCCCGGCGACCAGCACGATCGCCATCGGCCGCGGCCCCAGCAGGGCGTGCCGCCGGTCGGCCAGCCGCTTCGCCGGCGCCAGGCCGGCCAGCGGTCCGAGCAGCGTCACGACCAGGGCCAGCACCGGCATCCCCACCGCCAGGTCACCGCCGTAGCGGTGGCCGAGCGCGCGGGCGCCCACCCCGAGGCCGTACGCCACCAGCGCTCCCGCCACCCCGCAGAGCGCCAGCAGCGGGTTCACCGACGCGGGCAGCTCACCCGGCTGCCCGGCGCGGTCCAGCAGCTCCCGCACCCCGCGCAGCGACGACACCGGGTCACCGGCCGCGTCCCGGGCCGGCCCCGGCGCCGGGCCGAGCCGCCGCCCGCCCAGTCCCAGCCGGCCCCGCAGCTCCGCCCAGAGGTGCCCGACCTCGGCGTCGACCCGCTCCACCATGGACCGGGCCTCGGTCACCTCCGCCTCGGCCCGGCGGAGTTGCGCGGTCGCCTCGGCCACCGCCCGTTCGGCGGCGGCGCACTGCTGGTCGTGCCAGGCCTGCGCCTCGGCCCGCTGGGCCCGGACCCGGCCGGTCAGCTCGGCCAGTCGGCGGACGTGGGCGGCGTACGTGTCACTGGCGACCGGTTCGTTCATCGCGACGGACCATAAGGGATGATCACCTGTCCGGTGCGGTGCACCGCCCGGTCGAAGAAGAGCCCGCGCCACGGACGGGGGTACCAGTCCGGGCCGCCGGTGCCGGGGTAGAGCGAGGAACCCAGCTCCGCGCCCTGCACGTCGAGGGCGACCCAGGCCCCGATCTGGTCGGTGCGGGCGGCCGGGCCGCCGAGGTCCACCCGCATCCGGGCGATCCCGCGCCACCAGGCCAGCACGTGGGTACGCCGCTCCGGCCCGTCGTGCAGGATCCGGCGCAGCTGCTCCAGCCCGCTGCGCCCGCCGGCGGGCGCAGCCAGCCGTCCGGCCGCCGCGTCCACGGCGAACAGCAGCAGGTAGTGCGGGGTGCTCGGGGTGCCCGGCCGGCCCAGCGCCTCGGCCGTCTCGGCCATCAGCTCCGGCACCGTCTCCTCGTCGTACCAGGCCGCGTCGTCGGCCAGGTCCTCGTAGAGGGCGCGGGCGGCCGGGTCGGCGTCCGGGTCGAGGCAGGCGATGGAGAACCGGGCGGTACCCGGGCGGTGCTGGCGGGCCAGCGACCGGGCGGCGGCGTCGAGCACCGCGCACGCCTCGTCCACCCGGGTGCCCAGCACCGCCAGGTTGCGCCCGGGGGCGCGGGGCAGCCGCAGCGCCGCCGAGCGGGCCTGCACGTCGATGATCTCGCCGAGCAGGGCGACCGGACCCCGGGGCGGCGGGGTGTCGCCCTGCGGGGTCAGCGCACGGTAGTCGGGCGCGTCGACCAGCCGGGGGACGGCGTCGCCGTCGAAGAGCCGCGCCGGCGCGGCGTCCTGCGGCCGCATCCGCCACAGCCGGTGCTGCAGTTCGCTCCAGGTCTCCCAGTCGCTGGCCGACGGGATCCGGGCCACCTGGTTGCCCTCGGTCATCCCGGACTCGGCGTTGACCACCGCGTGGTGCCGGGGCAGCGCCTGCGCCGCATCGTTGCGCTCGGCCAGGATGCGCAGCGCCTTGGGCAGCGCGATCCGCAGGGTGAACTGCGCGACCAGCGCGGGCCGCCCCCAGAGCGCCTCGATGCCCCGCACGTCCTGCGAGGCGAGCACCAGGTGGATGCCCTGCGACCGGCCCCGCCGGGCCAGGTCCTCCAGCAGGTCGGCGGCCTCCCGGGCCACCACGTCCCGCCCGGCCAGCAGCGCCTGGAACTCGTCGACCACCGCCACGATCCGCGGCCAGTGGCCGGTCGGGTCCACCGACCGCAGCTCGGCCAGCTTGGTGACCTCGTGCTTCTTGGCGGCGTCGGCCCGCCGGCGCAGCTCCTCGGCGAGGAACCGCAGCAGGGCCAGGCCGAACTCCCGGTCGGTGTTGACGTTGATCCCGACCAGCCGCATGTGCGGCAACCAGCTCGGGTCGCGCCGGCCCTGGGCGAACCGGGCGAAGGACACCCCCTCCTTGAAGTCGAGCAGATAGAACTCCAGCTCGGCGGGGGAGTAGCGGGCGGCGAGCGCGCCGATCCAGGCGAAGATCAGGTTGGTCTTGCCGGTGCCGGAGGGGCCGCCGATCAGCGCGTGCGGCGGGTAGTCGCCCAGGGTCAGCAGCACCGGTCGCCCGTGCGGGCCCTCGCCGATCGGCGCGGTCAGCCCGTGCGCCGAGTCCTCCTTCCACATCTGCTCCGGCGGGGGCAGCAGGTCGGTGAAGGGCGTCGGGGGCGGGCCGGCGTTGACCCGGGAGGCGATCTCCCGGCAGGTCTCGGTGACCAGCGTGGCGGGCGGCGGCGGGTCGAGGCGTACCGGCAGGCCGGGCGGGGCGCCGACGCGGGCGTCGCCCGGCTCGGCGACGACCCGGGTGACCGTCGGGTCCTCCGGCAGCGGGATGCCCCGGACCACCAGGTGCACCCCGCAGGCCGCCCCGGTGCGGACCACCCGGTCCAGCTGGCCGCGTTCGTGCCGGGACAGCTCGTCCCCGCCGAGCAGCACCGCCACCCGCCACGGCTCCGGCCGGCGACCGGTCGCCGCGGCCAGCTCGCGCAGCGAGGCGTACTCGCCGGCCAGCACCGTCTCGTTGATCCGGCGGATCTGCTCCACCAGGTCGTCGAGCAGCCGGCCGAGCCCGCCCGGACCGACGAAGGTGAGCAGCCCGGCGGTGCCCAGCGGGGCGAAGCCGGCCAACCCGCCGCCCAGGTGCTCCGGGTCGTAGCCGTACAGCCGCACCGCGCCCGGGTCGGCCCGACCGACCCCGCGCAGCAGCAGCGCGCCGACCACCGCGTCGGCGCCGTCCCGGTCGCCACCGGACAGGTGCACGTGGCCGGCGTCCAGCAGCGGGACCAGCGCCGGGACCGGTTCCGCCCCGGCGATGCGCAGCGTGCCGACGCGTACCGGACCGACCGGCTCGCCGCGCCCGGCCGGGGCCGCCCGCCAGGCCGTCCACGACGCGGACGCCGCGCCCGGCGCCTCCCGCAGCGCGGCGGCGGCGGCCCGGCGGGCCAGCTCGGCGATCCGCGCCGCGTGCCGGTCGTCGATCTCGGCCAGCCGGCGGTCGCGTTCCGCGCCGACCCGCTGCGGCACCGCCGCGGCCGCCCGCCGCACCCGGACCAGCCGTTCGCGGGCGGCGGTCAGCTCCGTCTCGGCGCCGGCCAACCGGGTACGCGTCGCGCCGAGGGCCTCGGAGAGCATCCCCCGTACCCGCGTGGCCAGTTGGCTGCGCAGGTCAGCCACGGTGCCCACCGTCGGGCCGGCGCCCGGCGACCGGCGCGGCGGCGGCCGGCGCCCGGCGGGCGTCGGGCTCGTCGCGGGGCAGGTCCCGACCGAGCCGGGCCAGCAGCACGCCGGTCACCACCCCGGCGGTGACCGCCGGGTCGGCGGCGTGCGGCTGCTCGCCGGCGCGGGGCGGGGGCATCCGGCAGACCCGGGTGAGCAGGGTGTCCAGCACCGGCGGCGGCAGCCCGGGGAGCAGGTCGCGGACCCGGCCGTCCAGCTCGCGCCGCAGCCGGCCCAGGTCGTCGGCGCGCGGCGGGTGCCCGAGCAGTTCCCCGGCCAGGTCGCGCAGCAGCGGCGGGGCCACCGCGGCCAGCCCGAGGCCGACGTCGGCGTGCGCCGTGCGCAGCTCCCGGTGCAGCCGGTCCCGGTCGCCGGAGCGGACCCCGGTGACCACCCGGCGCAGCAGCTCCCGGGAGTCGGCGATTCGCTCGTCCGGCTCGTCCGGCGGGCCCTCCCGGCCTCCGGTCAGCTCCGCCACCCGCACCGACCACCAGCGCTTGACCGTCGGGTCGGCCGATGGCTGCGGTGCGGGACCGCTCGGCGGCGCGGCGTCCGCGCGGGGCGCGTCGTGCCTCGGCTCGCGGCGGGCCGGCGCCGCGGGCGGCGCGCCGTCGGGGGCCAGCCCGATCGCGGCCAGGTACGCCGACAGCTGCTCCTGGGCCACCCGCAGCGCGTGCCCGGCGGCTTCGGCGTGCTCGGTGGCCGCGGAGAGCTCCGGCACCCCCATCGGGTTGGCCGACTCCTGCCGGACCCAGCGCAGCCGCTCGGTGGCCTGCCCGAACTTCTCCAGGGCCTGGGCCAGCGGCGCCAGCGGCAGCTCCTCGGCGGCGGCGCGCACCTGCGCCCCGACGTCCTCGATGATGGACACGGCCGCCCGCTCAGAGCGTCGAGACGTAGAGCTGCGCCTGCTCGACCGCGGCGAGGGTCGCGGCGAGGCACTCCTCCAGCTCCTGGCCGGCCTGGGTCAGCGAGGCCTGCGCGCTCTCCACCGTCTCGTGCCCGCTGCCCTCCAGCGCCCCGGCCAGGGTCTGCTGCGCCTCGGAGAGCTTCTCACCGGCCGCCTGCACGGCTGTCTGCCCGTCACCGATCTGTTGGAGGGCGACCTCGATGGCTGCCTTCAGCTCGGCGACGCTCGCCACGGTGACCTCCTGGGGGCGGGGAGACGTCCATTACAACGCATACCCGTGGGTAGCGAACATCCGCCCTTGTCGCCGTTCCCGCCCTGGTGTCCGGTTACCCCCGTGACCTGCGGGAAAGCGCCCGCCGCCGGACCGTCCGGTCCCACCAGGGGATCCCCCGGTCCCGCTGACGGGACCGTCCGACCGCCGCGCGAACTCCCTGCTCACGGGGGCGGGCCGGCGGATCAGGTGGTCGGGTGGGTGTGCTCGCGCAGCCAGCGCGGGCCGTGCAGCTCCGCGCCGAGGGCCGCCACCCGGTCGCGCAGCTCCCGGTCGGAGGTGACCACCAACCGGCGCCGGTCCGGCGCGTCGCGCACCAGCGCCACGATGGCGTCGTCACCGGAACCGGGCGCCGGCACCGTGTGCACCCCGACCACCCCGGGCACCTCCCGCGCCGCGCCCTCCACCACCAGCACCACCTCCACCGGCGGCGGCAGCTCCGGCGGCAGCCCCCGGTCGGCCAGCGGCGCCAGGGCGTCGCGCAACCGGGCCGCCGCCCCGGCCCGGTCCCGCCACCAGCCGTCCGGGCGGGAACCGACCACGTTGGCGCCGTCGACGATCAGCAGCGGGCGGGAGTCCATGCCCCCCACCCTGCCATCCCCTGGCGTTTGTCGCGCCGGCCGCCGGGTAGCCACCGGCGACCGTGCCGCGCCCGCGGTGTCGCCCTCGGCGACCGTGCCGCGCCCCGACTGCGGAGGACAGAGATGATGGGACCCGGTGACTACGGCTCCGACCCCTGGGACGAGTTCCTGGCCCGGTACTTCGGCCGGGGTGAGGGCGGACGCCGACCGGCCCACCGGGTCGACATCACCCGGCTGATGACCGCCGACGCCCGGGAGATGCTGGCCGACGCGGCCCGGCGGGCCGCCCAGAAACACAGCAACGACCTGGACACCGACCACCTGCTCTGGGCGGCGCTGCAACGCGAGCCGCTGCGCGACCTGGTACGCCGGGCCGGCGCCGACCCGGACGCCCTGGTCAACGCCCTCGGCGGGCGGGGCGACGGCGCGCCCGGGGGCGAGGTGCCGACGAACCTGTCGCTCACCCCCGCCGCCAAGCGGGCGCTGCTCGACGCCCACCAGCTGTCCCGGGCGATGGGGGCGAACTACATCGGCCCCGAGCACATCCTGATGGCGCTGCCGCTCAACCCGGAGTCGCCCGCCGGCCGGATGCTCGCCGCCGGCCGGATCCAGCCCGAGTCGTTGCAGGCGGCCAGCGCGGAACGCGGACCGATGGGCGGGCCGAAGCCCGACCGGGGCACCCCGACCCTCGACCAGTACGGGCAGGACCTCACCGAGCTGGCCCGGATGGACCAGATCGACCCGGTGATCGGGCGGGCCGACGAGATCGAGCAGGCCGTGGAGATTCTGTCCCGGCGGACCAAGAACAACCCGGTGCTGATCGGTGAGGCCGGCGTCGGCAAGACCGCGATCGTGGAGGGGCTGGCCGAGCGGATCTGCGACGGCGACGTGCCGCAGACCCTGCTCGGCAAGCGGGTGGTGCAGCTCGACCTCGCCGGCCTGGTCGCCGGCACCCGCTACCGCGGCGACTTCGAGGAACGGCTGAAGAAGGTCATCGAAGAGATCCGGGCGCACCGGGACGAGCTGATCATCTTCCTGGACGAGATCCACACCCTGGTCGGCGCGGGCGGCGCCGGCAGCGAGGGCGGCATGGACGCGTCCAACATGCTCAAGCCGGCGCTGGCCCGCGGCGAGCTGCGGGTGATCGGCGCGACCACGCTGGACGAGTACCGCAAGAGCATCGAGAAGGACGCCGCGCTGGCCCGCCGCTTCCAGCCGGTCCTGGTGCCCGAGCCCAGCGTCGAGGACACCGTCACCATCCTGCGCGGCCTGCGCGACCGGTACGAGGCGCACCACCAGGTCCGCTTCACCGACGAGGCGCTGGTCGCGGCCGCCGAACTCGCCGACCGCTACGTCACCGACCGCTTCCTGCCGGACAAGGCGATCGACCTGATCGACCAGGCCGGCGCGCGGGTACGGCTGCGCACCCGCACCCCCGACGCCGACGTGCGCGAGCTGGAGCAGCAGCTCGACGAGGTGCGCCGGGACAAGGAACAGGCGGTCGCCGACGAGCAGTACGAGCGGGCCTCCGCGCTGCGCGACCGGCTCGCCGAGGTCGAGGAGCAGATCCGCCGCGCCCGGGGCGACGAGGGCACCGGCCGCGTCCCCTCGGTCGGCCCGCAGGAGATCGCCGAGGTGGTCTCCCGCGCCACCGGCATCCCGGTCAGCCAGCTCACCGAGGAGGAGCGGGACCGGCTGCTGCGGCTGGAGGGGCAGCTGCACGAGAAGGTCGTCGGCCAGGACGAGGCGGTCACCGCGGTGGCCGAGGCGGTTCGCCGCTCGCGTACCGGGTTGGCCGACCCGAACCGGCCGATGGGCAGCTTCCTCTTCCTCGGCCCCACCGGCGTCGGCAAGACCGAGCTGGCCCGGGCCCTGGCGGAGGCGCTCTTCGGCGAGGCCGACCGGATGGTCCGGGTCGACATGAGCGAGTTCCAGGAGCGGCACACCGTCGCCCGGCTGGTCGGGGCGCCCCCCGGCTACGTCGGGTACGAGGAGGCCGGCCAGCTCACCGAGGCGGTGCGCCGCCGCCCGTACGCGGTGGTGCTGCTCGACGAGATCGAGAAGGCGCACCCGGACGTCTTCAACATCCTGCTCCAGGTGCTCGACGACGGCCGGCTCACCGACAGCCAGGGCCGGACGGTGAACTTCAAGAACACCGTCCTGATCATGACGAGCAACCTGGGCTCGGAGCTGATCACCGGCACCACCCGCGCGGTGGGCTTCGAGGCCGGCGCGCCCGGCGGCACCCAGGAGAGCGACGAGCTGCGCGAGCGGCTGATGCGCCGCCTCCAGGAGAACTTCCGCCCGGAGTTCCTCAACCGGATCGACGAGACGATCATCTTCCGCCGGCTCGAGGCCCAGCAGCTGCGGCAGATCACCGAGCTGCTGCTGGAGGAGACCCGCCGCCGGCTGCACGCCCAGGACGTCCAGATCGAGTTCACCACCGCCGGCGTCGACTGGCTCGCCGAGCACGGCTACCAGCCGGAGTTCGGCGCCCGGCCGCTGCGCCGGGTGATCCAGCGGGAGGTCGACAACCGGCTGTCCCGGATGCTGCTGGAGCACCAGATGTCGCCGGGGCAGAAGATCACCGTCGACGCGCGCGACGGTCAGCTCACCTTCGACGTGGCCGCGGGAGAGCGGGACTACAGCCCGGCCTCGACGTCCCACCCGCGATGACCCGGAGGACGGAGATGACCGAACCCGAGGAGAGCGACGAGGAGACCGACCGCACCGAACCGATCCTCGCGCCGCCGACGGCGAACCCGGCCCGGGTGCAGGTGCCGCCGGAGGGCCTGAAGCAGCAGACCGACGACGGGAGCCCGGCGCCGTCCGGGCCACCGGAAGAGGAGGCGTGATGGTACGCGAGCAGCGACTCGACCCCGAGGTCGAGGTGATCTGGGACGACTTCCACGCCGAGGTGAACGTCCCCTCCGAACAGTTGCGGCAGTGGCTGTTGACCCGGGGCTCGGGGGAGGAGTCGTTCGGCCCGAACCCGAGCATGGACCTGCCCGAGCCGGGCCGGCAGATCCTGCGGGTGCTCAGCAAGCGCAAGGTGGACCTGACCCCGGAGGACATCGAGGTGATGCGGGAGGCGATCGACCGGATCCGGGCGCTGACCGCGGAGAAGCCGCGCGGCGGCAACGCCGACGACGAGTGGCGGCACGCCCTGCTCGACCTGGGCCACGACGTCCTGGTCGAACGCTGACGCGCACAGGCGGCGGCACCCGGGACGCTCTCCCGGGTGCCGCCGCCCGTCGGTGTCGCCTCGCGCTACGGCTCGGTGCCGAGGCTGGGCAGCTCCAGGCCGGCTGCGGTGGCGGCGGCCTGCCGCTCGGCCCGGGTCTGCTCCTCCTGGGTGACCAGGTTGGCGTACTCGGTGATGTCGGCCGGATCGGGCACCGCCGGCAGCCGACGCAGGAACGCCTCAAGGTCCCGGACGGCGGCGGAGTGCGCGGCGGCGGCCTGACGCAGCAGTTCCCGCTCGTCGACGTCGGGGTAGCGATCGGTCATGGGGTCCAGGTACCCGCCGTCAGGCGATTCGCACCCCGCCGACCGGTCGGGCCCCGAACTCCGGGTGGCGTAGCAGCCAGGCCAGGTAGTCGGGGTGCGGCGCCAGCGAGTCGGTGTACGCCGCCACCGCCGTCTCCAGCACCGCCTCGGCGACCCGGGCGGCGGGGGACTCGGGGTGCCAGCCGAGCAGCAGCCGCCAGCGCAGCGGCACGCCGGCCAGCCGGCGGGTGACCAGACCGTCGACCGGGCGGAAGGTCGCCTGGCACAGCGCCACCGCCTCGCCGGCGTCGACCAGGTCCACGCAGCCGCGCACGTCGGTCTCGTACACCTTGCGGGGGGTGAAGCCGGCCCGGGCGCAGGCGGCGGCGAAGCAGTCGCCGAAGCAGCCCTCGCCCGGCGCGGCGACCCACTGTTCGCGGCGCAGCTCGGCCAGGTCGATCTCCTCCCGGCCGGCCATCGGGTGGCTGGCCGGCAGCAGCACCAGCACCGGGTCGACCGCCACCTCCCGCCAGCAGAGCCCGAACTCCGGGGACGGCGTGGCGTCGCCGCAGACCCCGGTGAGCGCGAAGTCGAGCCGCCCGCCGGCCACCAGCCCGGCCAGCTCCGCGGCCGACCAGGAGGCGTACGTGGTGATCTGCGCCTGCGGCTGCTCGGCCACCAGCCGGTGCACCAGCCGGCCGAGGATCGGGCTGTTCACCCCGCCGAAGCGGTACCGGCCCAGGCTGTCGTCCGCCCCGGCCAGCCGGGCCGCCTCGTCCTGGAGCCCCTTCATCGCCGGCAGCAGCACCCGGGCCCGGGCCAGCACCAGCTCGCCCAGCGCGGTGGGCCGGGCGCCGCGCCGGTCGCGTTCGAACAGCGGGCCGCCGAGGGTGCGCTCGATGCGCTGGAGCTGCGCCGTCAGGGCCGGCTGGGCCAGGCCCAGGGTGGACGCGGCCTTGGTCACGCTCCCCGTCTCGGCGATCGCGCAGACGACCCGCAGGTGTCGCAGCTCCAGATTCATAACGTGACGGTAGGACCACGGCAGGGCGGGCGGAAGGGGCTGGGCGGATCGGCGTCGGACGATGGATCAGTCGCGCCCGTCCCGCTTCAGGTCGGCCAGGTACGTCCGCCGCCCGGTGACCGCGTCGCGCACCTTGTCCACCACGCCCAGCGCCGGCTCGACCACCCGGTTCCACGGCGGGGTGGCCGGCGTACCGGGGTGCGGGCGGGTGGGGGCCGCCTCCTCGGCGATCTCCCACCGGTTGCCCAGCCGGATCAGCTCCGCGTCGGTGGCCACCTCGCGCAGCGGGGTGATCAGCGCCGACACCGCCTCGACGTGCCGGCGGACCCGCGCGGCGACGTCCGCCAGCGCCGGGTCGTCCGGCCCGCCGAGCGACTTGAGCGCGGCCAGCAGCGCCGCGTGGGCCGCCAGTTCCCGGTCGACCCGCTCGGCGCTCTCGGGCAGCGCCGCCCGCGCGGCGGGCAGCAGGTACTGCTCCTCGGCGGAGAGGTGCCGCGAGATCGCCGCGGTCAGCACCTCGGCCACCTCGCGGCGCCGCTCGGGGCTCAGCCGCTGGTCGGTCACCTGGTCGGCCAGGCCGAGCAGTTGCCGGTGCTCGGTGTCGGCGATGTCGGCCATGCTGCGCCCGCCGGGCCGGTAGGCGTCGTCGGCGGTGGGCGGCAGGGGCGGCAGCGGGACGGTCATGAGGCCCTCCTCGACGGGCGGCCGGAGCCTGGGGACGGCCGGCGCGACGGGCGGTGCGGGGTCGCCGACTGCGGTACCCGTACCGCAAGATCGTGAAACGGGGACGGCCCGGGAGTGCCGCGCGGACCCCGACGCGCGCGAGCGCCGGCCGGGCCGCCGCGACAGCTGGCCCGACTGGTAGAAAGAGGCGATGACGAGCGACCCCGCCTCCGCCCGACCCGACCCCACCGACGAGGTCGTGGAACTCTGCCGCGACCTGCTGCGCATCGACACCACCAACACCGGTGACAACGCCACCAGCGCGGGGGAGCGGCTGGCCGCGGAGTACGTCGCGGAGAAGCTGGCCGAGGTCGGCGTCGAGTCGCAGATCCACGAGTCGGCGCCCGGCCGGGCCAACCTCGTCGCCCGGATCCCCGGCACCGACCCGGGCCGGGACGCCCTGCTGGTGCACGGCCACCTGGACGTGGTGCCCGCGGACGCCGACGAGTGGTCGGTGCACCCGTTCTCCGGGGAGATCCGCGACGGCTACCTGTGGGGCCGGGGCGCGATCGACATGAAGGACTTCGACGCCATGGTGCTGGCCGTGGTGCGGCACTGGCAGCGCACCGGCGTGCGCCCGCCGCGCGACATCGTGCTGGCCTACACCGCCGACGAGGAGGCGGGCAGCGACTACGGCGCGCACTTCCTGGTGCAGCGGCACCGGGAGCTCTTCGACGGCTGCACCGAGGCGATCGGCGAGGTCGGTGGCTTCTCCTACGCCATCGACGACGCGTCCCGGCTCTATCTGATCGAGACGGCGGAGAAGGGGCTGGACTGGCTGCGGCTGCACGCCAAGGGCCGGCCCGGGCACGGCTCGTTCATCCACGACGACAACGCGGTCACCGCGCTCGCCGAGGCGGTCGCCCGGGTCGGGCGGCACCGCTTCCCGGTCACCGTCACCCCGACCGTGCGGGCCTTCCTCGAAGAGGTCTCCGACGTGCTCGGCGTCGAGCTGGACCCGGACGACCCGGAGGCGGCGATCGCCAAGCTCGGCCCGATCGCCAACATCATCGGGGCGACCATCCGCAGTACCGCCAACCCGACCCGGCTGGCCGCCGGCTACAAGGACAACGTCATCCCCGGTCGGGCCACCGCCACCATCGACTGCCGCAGCCTGCCCGGGCAGTCGGAGATGCTGGAGCGTCAGCTGCGCGAGCTGGTCGGACCGGACATCGACATCGAGTACATCCAGCGCCAGCCGGCCCTGGAGACCACCTTCGACGGTGACCTGGTCGAGGCGATGTCGGCGGCGCTGCGCGCGGAGGACCCGGGCGCCCGCCCGGTGCCGTACATGCTCTCCGGCGGCACCGACGCCAAGGCGTTCTCCCAGCTCGGCATCCGCTGCTTCGGGTTCGCGCCGCTGCGACTGCCGGCCGACCTCAACTTCTCCGCCCTGTTCCACGGCATCGACGAGCGGGTACCGGTCGACGGACTACAGTTCGGCGTGCGGGTCCTCGACCGGTTCCTGCGCACCTGCTGACCGGGTCCGTCGCCGGACCGCATCCTCCCCATCGCGAAGGGACTCCCTCATGACCGACCAGCACGGTGAGCTGGACGCTGCTCTGGAGCGCGTGATCGACGCCGCCCGAGCCCACCTGACGGCCGTGCGCGCCGCCCAGGGCCGGATCGACGACGACGGCGTCTGGCAGGCGTACGTGGCGTTGAACAACGCCTCGTACGCCTACGACGAGCAGCTGCTCGACGCGTTCGGCGAGGTCACCCCGTGGGACGTCGAGTCGATCGACCCCGACGAGGCCGACGAGCGGTTCGGCGGCGCCGAGGGTGTCGAGGCCAGCGACCCGCACCCGGCGGTGATCTCGGTGCGGCAGCGCCGCGACTACCGGGTGCCGAGCGTGTCCGCGCTGATCCGGGTCGCCGAGGCGGCCCGCCGTGAGGGCACGCCGGAGGAGGACGAGCCGGCGCCCGTCGAGGGGGTCGGCGAGGCGGTGCTGGAGCTGCTGCAGAGCGGGGACGGCTCGCTGAGCGCGCTGGACGTGCCGGAGCTGGAACCGCTCGACGGCGTGGTGATGGTCAGCGAGGTGGGCACCCCGGTCGACCTGGAGTCCTTCGACGACGACGACCCGGTGGGCCCGTTCCAGCCGGCCGCCGACGACCGTCTCGTCGGGCGGCTCGACGAGCACCCGTTCCTCGACGAGGACGAGCACGACCACGCCGGGCACGGCCACTAGGCCCTGGGCCGCGACGCCCCCGGGGCCCGACCGTGCGGTCCGGCCCCGGGCGCGTGGGCAGCCGACCCGGGTACGCCGGGCGGCGTGCCCGCCGTCAGTAGGACAGACCCGGCTGCGGCTGGTTGACCCGCCGACGGCGCAGCACGACCTGCCGCGTGCCGTCCCGGAACAGCCGCACCCGGGCCAACTCCCAACCGGAGAACTCCGCCTGGATCGCCAGCTGCGCCGCGGCGGTCAACCGGTCGACGTTCGGCGGCAGCCGCAGCGGCGCGTATTCGTAGTCCATGGACCTATGCTGCCCAGCCCGCAGGCCGTTCGCCACCCCCTCCCGCGTGACCCGCGCCGCTGGCCGGCCGCCCCGGCACCGCCACGGCCCCGGACGGCACCGCTCGCCCGGTTTCCCCAGCTATGCGTGCGGCGTCCCTCGGGGTACCCGCCCGCGCCGCCGCACCCCTGTGGTGCGTTTCGTGGCGACCATCCGGCTCGAGCCGGGCACCTGGTCGCAGGAAAACGCGACGGCCCTGACGGCGGGCCCGACGAGCCCGCCGTGGTGGGTCGAGGCCGCCCGGTGGCGGCGTCGTGGTCCAGCGTCGCAGCGGTGCCGTGCCGGCGAACGGCGCGGCCGGCCGCCGCCGGCCGGTACCGACGGGGGGTCTTCGCCCCGCCGCGCCCCGCGTACCATGCGCCGGTGCCGCTCACCATGATCGTGACCCCACCCCGCACTGGCCGCGCCGCTCCGCTGCTCGCGCAAGTCGTCGCCGGGCTGGTGGCTACGTTGCTCCTCGCCGGCTGCGGCCTCGTCGTCCGGCCCCGCCCCGCCGCCGCGCTGCGGTTCGAGTTCGCCCCCACCACCGGGGACGGGTACATGAACCAGGTGCTCACGATCGTCAACGAGGGCACCCAGGTGCTCGCGCCGACGCTGGAGTTCACCGCGCTGGACGCCGCCGGGCGCGAGCTGCCCAGCGTGCGGGTCGCCACGGTCTTCGGCAGCGACCGGGGCCGGCTGGTCGTCCCGCCAGGCGCCGGCGTCGACGTGCTGACCTTCACCGGTGCCGGAGCCCGGGCGGCCGAGGACGTGACCGTCTCGGTGCGCACCGCGGAGCCGGTGGACGCCCCGGCCGTCGACGTCGAACCGGTGGTGACCCCGGTGGACGACGGCGGCCGCGTGCTGGACCGCAACAGCCGGTTCACGGCCGTGTCGGTGCGCAACGACGACAGCGAGCAGATGAGTGTCCGGCTCGTGTACATCATCTGGACCGACCCGCCGGCCGACCAGCGGCAGCAGGCCGAGCGGGTGGTGCCGGTCGGCGACCTGATCGTCCTACCGCCCAAGCACACCACCCTGGTGCCGGTGACCGGGGAGGCGCGGGCCGCCGTGGCGGATGCGGCGGGCCGTGTCCCGACCAGCATCAAGGCGTACCTGTCCCGTTGACGTTCTCCCCGCCCTGAAGGACGGGGGGTCCCTTCGTGCTGCGCGTGGAACAGCGCGCAGCGGGCGGGTGGATTCCTGCTTCCTCGCGCGGTGCCGGCACGGGTGCCGGGCTTACCTGCGCTCCACAGGCGTTCAGGCTCTCGGCGCGTCCCGCCGCGAGCACGTTGATGGCCGCGTTGACGTCCCGGTCGTGGACCGCTCCGCGGGGGCAGGTCCACGACCGGATGTTCAGCGGTTTGGGTCCGTCGAGCCGGCTGCACACCGAGCACGTCTGCGACGTGGGCGCGAACCGGTCGATCTTTGCGAAGGTGCGCCCGTGTTTCAGCACGGGCCATGACCGGGCTCGGCCGGCCACGGCGGGAGCGCCGCCGGTCGGGGTGCCGACGGTGGGGTCACCCCGGTCGGGCGCCGACGACGCGACCAACGCGAGCGGCCGGTAAGGCGACCGCGCCGATCCGGCGTGACCCAGGTGCGGCGGGGACGCCGGTCAGCGGGAGGTGGTGCCCGGTTCCTCCACGGTGGCCGGAGCGAGGGGTCCCGGCGGATCGGTCGGGTCGTTCGCGGCGAGCAGCGCGGCCAGCGCCGGGGCGGTCAGCGTCAGGCCGTGGGCGGCGCCCGGGTCGACGGCGAGGCCCCAGCCCGGGTCCGGCCAGTCCGCCAGCAGGTCGGCGGCGGACAGCGCGACGAACGGCACCCCGACCCCGGCGAAGGCGGTCAGCGCGTCCGCCGAGGTGAAGACCGGCAGCAGCGGCCCGCGGTCCGCCCCGACGACGACCGTCCACGGAAAGTCCCGGTCGGGCGACGGTTCGCCGGCCAGCGGTACGCAGACCGGGCCGGCGGCGAGCACCCCCAGGTAGCGGGGCAGGTCGTGCGCGGCCGCCGCCCGGGCGAGCAGTTCGGCCGGCTCCGGCTCGGCCGGGCGCGACCCGCCGTCGTCCGCGACCGTATCCCCGGGGGAGACGGCGTCGGCGGCCGACGCGTCGGCCCCGGCGCCGCCCTCGAGCGGCGAGGGAACGCCGGCGCCGGCCTCGATCGGCACGGCGACGCCGACGGCCGCTGGCACGGCGACGCCGACGCCGGCCGGTGCGGGCGCGCCGACACCGGACCCGGCTCTGTCGGTCACCTCGACGCGGGTTGCCGTCGGCGGTTCCGCCCCGCCGTCGAGCGGGAGCACCCGACAGGAGAGCGCGGCCGGGTCGGCGGTCAGCGCGACGGCGGCGGTCCGGGCGGCGAAGCCGCTCCACCAGTGCAGGCCCTCGGCGGTACGCGGGGTGGCGTACCACCAGTCGCCGTCGTCGCCGGGCCGCCAGCCCAGCTCGGCCAGCCGCTGCCCCTCGTACCCGGGGCAGTGGCCCTCGACGGTGTCGCGGCGCACGGACAGCCGGATCCGGCGCGATCCGGCGCTGAGTTCCAGGTCGGTGTCCCGGTCGCAGGCGACGAGCGTGCGGTGCAGCCGGGCCACGATCTCCGGCCAGCCGGTCGCGGTCACGCCGGCGGCCTCGGCAGCCGGGCGTCCAGGGCGCCGAGTCGGGCGACGGCCTCCTCCAGACGGCCCAACGCCGCGAAGTCGCCCGGCTTGCCGAACAGCTCGGTCAGGCCCGCCCCGAGCGTCGCGTCGAGACCCTCGGTGCGCTCGTCGAGCTGGGCGGTCGCCGCCGCCCGGGCCCGCCGGTACGCCTCCAGCACCATCCTCGCCAGGTCGGCGCTGCCGGAGCGCAGCGCCGCCGGCTCGAAGGTCAGGTCGGTGAGCCCTCCGGTGGCGTCCACGGTGGCCGACACCAGGCCCGTGTCGTCGGTGGCGGTGCCGTCGACGTCGTCGAGGCCGGCGTGCAGCCCGGCGAAACGGCGTTCGATGTCGGCGAGCCGGCCGGCGAGCGCGTCCAGACCGGACAGCGGATCAGTCATGCGGGCTTCCTCCCCCTTGGTTCCTCCTCGGGCCGGGGTGGCGGCCGGAGGCCGGGGAATCGTATCTTCGACCCGCGTCGGATGCGGGGGAGGAACGGCGATGGCAGCTGACATCGAAGTGGACGTGACGGCCGTGAAACGGCTGGAGGCGGCCGCCACCGGAGTGGCCAACGCGCTGGGCGCGCTGGAGAGCCGGGTGGTGGCCGCGGGTGACCTGCCCGACGGCGCCTTCGGTCACCTGCCGTTCGCCAGCGACATGCTGCGCGCCAAGTACGCCGAGCAGGTCGCCGACGGCACGACGCTGTTCCGGGCCGGTCAGGACGCGTTCACCCGCGTCGGGGCGGCGCTGGGATCCACCGTCGAGTCGTACGAGCGCAACGAGCAGGACATCGACTCCGGCTTCCGGGCGATGCGCGAGGGGATGGGCCGGTGAGCGGACCCGCCGGTAGCGCCGTCCAGCTCTGGAACGGCATCGACAACGCGCTGTCCGGTGTGGAGGACGTGGTCGACAGCGTCTGCCGCACCCTCGCCTGGCCGCTCATCCAGCTGGTCGACATGGTCGACGGCGAGCCGGAGGCGCTGCGCGCCCGGGCCGGTGACTGGGACGCCCTCGCCGCCCAGGTGCGCGAGCTGGCGCTGAGCCACCGCGGCGTGCGCGAGGCCGAGCAGCCCGGCTGGCGGTCGCCGGCGGGGGAGGCGTACGGCAAGCGCCTCGCCGAGGTCGAGCAGCAGCTGCTGGACGTGGCGGGGCAGTTCACCGCCACCGCCGAGTACCTGCGCGGGGTCGCCGAGGCCCTGCAGATCGTGCACGAGGTGCTGGTCGACCTCTGCGTCGAGTTCGTCAACTGGATGCTGGTCACCCTGGTGACCGCCCTGCTCATGGCGCCGTTCACCGCCGGGGCGTCGTGGGCGGCCGGCCTGGCGGTCACCGTGACCCGCGGCATGATCGTGCTCACCCGGTCGCTGAAGATCATCCGTCCGCTCGCCACCCACCTGCAGAAGGTCATCCGGCTGCTCCAGCGGGTCATGCTCTACCTGCGCAAGCTGCGCAACCACCTGGACAAGCTGGTGGACAAGCAGAAGGCGCTGCGGATGGGGCAGAAGGCGATCGACAAGCGGCGCGCCGCCGGCAAGGCCGACAAGTGGTTCCACAAGATCACCGACCCGGCGCAGGGCACCTTCAAGCTCGGCAAGTCCGGGTCGCCGTTCGACATGGGGATGCTGGAGCGGGCCGGCGCCCTGCGCGCGCACGGCCTGGCCGACGGCGGCCGGATGATCGCCCAGAACTGGGCCACCAACCTGCCCTGGAACGTGCCGAACTCGGTCGTGCACGGGGCGGTGTGGGGCGGCACCGCCCTGGTCAGTGGCCTGTCGGTACCCGGCTCCGACCTGGTCAAGGACGAGATCGGCGACGTGGTGCAGGGCGGCGCCGACTGGATCGACCAGAATGTCTTCGGGCAGCCACCCGCCGAGCAGCAGCCGGCGGGCCGCTGACCGGCGACGGAGGAGGTACGGCGTGACGGGTGCGTGGGGACGGCTCGGGCGGCTCGGCGACGCGGTGCGCGACGGCGCGCGGGTGGCCCGCGACCGGGCCCGCGCGCTGCGGGACGAGTTCCGCACCTCCGACGAGCCGGAGCGGGCCCTGGTCGCCCCCCTGGTGACCGGGCAGGAGCTGCGCTACGTCGGCCTGGCCCCGGTGCGGGCGCACGAGACGCACCGCGCCGGCAGCCAGTTCGTCGACCACGTCGGCACCGAGGTCGCCGAGGCGCTCGATCCTCGGGCGCTGTTCGGGCTGCTGAACATCGTCAACCCGGTGGCCTGGGTGGAGGCGGTGCTGACCCCGGTCCGGATCGTGGCCGGGGTGCTGCTGCTGCCCGGCAAGGCGGCCGCGCTCGCGGCGGGGCTGCCCGAGGCGGCCGGTCGGGAGGTGGCCGTCGAGCCCACCCCGGCGGTTCCGCAACCCCGGCCGGTGCTGCCGCTCACCGCTGAGCAGGAGGCGTTCCGGGCGCTGTTCCGGCTCAGCCAGCACCGCCCGCTCGCCGACCAGCTCGCCGAGATCGCCTACCGCCGCCGGTACGTCTTCAGCGGCGACCTGGCCACCCTCGCCGGCAGCCTGCTGCTGTTCCTGGAGCGCTACACCGGCACCCCGCTCGCGGTCACCGACACCCACCTGCACCTGCTGCGGATGGGGCGCCGCCCGGACGAGGGCCGGCCGGACCGGCGCGAGCCGCGGCTGCTGTGGAGCGTGGAGCGGCGGCGGATCACCCGGATCGACTGCGAACACGGGTCGGCGCGGCTGATGCAGTTCCCGGCGACTCTGCACTTCGACGACGGCTCGTGGATCCGGATCGTCAACCCGGCCACCCGCGACGACCAGGCCCGCTTCCTGGCGGCCGTCCGGGAGATCCCCGGCGACCGGCCCACCCTCGACTGATCGGCCCACCGGCGCGCACCGGCCGGCCTGCCCGCCGGCCCCGGACCGGTGCCTCAGCCGTCGCGTTCCGGGTAGCCCACCGGCACCGCCGAGACGTCGTCCAGCGCCGTGGTGATCTCCGCCGGCAGGGTCATCCGCTCCACCTGGAGCGCGCCGAGGAGCTGCCCCACCGTCCGGGCGCCCAGGATCGGCGCGGTGACGCCCGGCCGGTCCCGGATCCAGGCCAGCGCCACCTCCGTCGGCGACACGCCCAGCCCGCCGGCGGCGGTGGCCACCGCCTCCACGATGCTGGAGCAGCGCGGCTCCAGGTAGGTGGCGACGAACCGTTCGAAGTGCGGCGAGGCGGCCCGCGAGTCGGCCGGCCGGCCGTGCCGGTACTTGCCGGTGAGCACCCCACGGCCCAGCGGGGACCAGGGCAGCACGCCCAGCCCGAGCGCGCCGCAGGCCGGCAGCACCTCCCGTTCGACGCCCCGCTCCAGCAGCGAGTACTCCACCTGCGCGGCGATCACCGGGGCGCGCCCCGGCCAGGCCGCCTGCCACGCGGCGGCGCGGGCGGTCTGCCAGCCGGAGAAGTTCGACACGCCGACGTAGCGGACCCGGCCGCTGGCGACCGCGTGGTCCAGCGCCGCCAGGGTCTCCTCCAGCGGCGTGTCCGGGTCGTACCCGTGGACCTGCCACAGGTCGACGTGGTCGGTGCCCAGGCGGCGCAGCGAGGCGTCCAGGGTGCGCAGCAGGTGCCCGCGCGAGCCGTCCCGGCGCCGGCCGCTGCCCGGCCGCAGCCCCGCCTTGGTGGCGATGAGCAGCTCGTCCCGGGGGACCAGGGCGCCCAGCAGCGAGCCGAGCACCGACTCCGCGTCACCGTCGCCGAAGACATCCGCGGTGTCGACGAGGTTGCCGCCCGCGTCGAGGTAACTCTTCAGCTGGGCGGCCGCGTCGTCGGCGTCGGTGTCCCGGCCCCACGTCATGGTGCCGAGCGCGAGCCGGGAAACCGCCAGCCCGCTTCGGCCGAGCGGTCGCTGTTGCATGGGTGAACCTTATTTCGAACCTGGCGTCACGGATATCCTCGCTCCCGTCATCTCTGCCCGCCACGTCGCCGATCCGACCGTGGCCGGGCCCCGCGCTGGTCGCCGGGCACCCCGGCGGGCCCGGGTGAGCCGGTGATCGGGTCCACCGCCGCCATTGCGTACCCTGGTGCGACCTGTGGTGCGGATGGGGGAGGATCCAGTGCGACTCGGGCTCAGCCTCGGATACCAGACGGCGTGGAGCACGCCCGCCGACCACCTGGCACTTGCCCAGGAGGCGGACCGGCTCGGTTACTCGGTGGTGTGGGCGGCGGAGGCCTACGGCTCCGACTCGCCCAGCATGCTGGCCTGGATGGCCGGCCAGACCCAGCGGATCGACGTGGGCAGCGCGGTGATGCAGATTCCCGCCCGGACCCCGGCCATGACCGCGATGACCGCGGCCACCATCGACGCGCTCTCCGGCGGCCGGTTCCGGCTCGGCCTGGGCGTCTCGGGGCCGCAGGTCTCGGAGGGCTGGCACGGCGTGCGGTTCGCCAAGCCGCTGGCCCGCACCCGCGAGTATGTCGACATCGTGAAGCTCGCGGTGGCCCGCAAGGAGGTGGCCTACGACGGCGAGCACTACACGCTGCCGCTGCCCGACGGTCCCGGCAAGGCGCTGCGGCTGGGCTTCCACCCGCCCCGCGAGCACATCCCGATCTACCTGGCCGCCGTCGGCCCGAAGAACCTGGAGCTGGCCGGCGAGATCGCCGACGGCTGGCTGGCCGTCTTCTACGCCCCGGAGTTCGCCGAGGAGCAGCTCGCGTCGGTGCGCGCCGGCCGGGCGAGGGCCGGCAAGGAACTGGCCGGCTTCGACGTGGTCCCCTCCGTGCCGGTGGTGGTCGGCGACGACATCGCCACCTGCGCCGAGCTGGTCCGCTGGTACGCCGCGCTCTACGTCGGCGGGATGGGCAGCCGCCAGCAGAACTTCTACAACCAGCTCGCCACCCGGATGGGCTACGGCGACGCCGCCCGCGAGGTGCAGGACCTCTACCTGGCCAAGCGCCAGCGCGACGCGGCCGCCGCGGTGCCGATGGAGTTCATCGACCGCACGTCGCTGCTCGGCCCCAAGGAGCGCATCGCCGAGCGGCTGCGCGAGTACGCGGCGGCGGGCGTGACCACTCTCTCGGTGACCCTCTTCGTCGCCGACCGGGACAGCGGCGTGCAGACCCTGCGTACCGTCGCCGAGGCGCTGGAGCTGTCCGGGGTCGGCGAGTGACCTGGGTCGAAGCCATCGTCCTGGGCATCGTCCAGGGACTCACCGAGTTCCTGCCGGTCAGCTCGTCCGGACACCTGCGGATCACCTCCGCGATCTTCTTCGACCGGGACGCCGGCGCCTCCTTCACCGCGGTGACCCAGCTGGGCACCGAGGCGGCGGTGCTGATCTACTTCGCCAAGGACATCTGGCGGATCACCCGCACCTGGCTGCTCGGCCTGCGGGACCGCTCGGTACGCGCCAGCCTCGACTACCGGATGGGCTGGTACGTGATCGTCGGCTCGATCCCGATCGGGCTGTTCGGCTTTGTGTTCAAGGACCAGATCCGCACCGCCGGCCGCAACCTGTGGGTGGTCGCCACCACCCTGATCGTGTTCGCCTTCGTGCTCGCCTTCGCCGAGTACTGGGGGCGGCAGACCCGCACCCTGGAGAACTTCCGGATGCGCGACGGCGTGGTGATGGGTTTCGCCCAGGCGATGGCGCTGATCCCCGGGGTGTCCCGCTCCGGCGGCACGCTCACCGCCGGCCTGCTGCTCAACCTCACCCGGGAGGCGGCGGCGCGGTACTCGTTCCTGCTGGCCATCCCGGCGGTGGTGATGTCCGGGATCTTCAGCGTCGGTGACGTGTTCGAGCCGGCCGCGCCGGGCACCTCGGTGCCGAGCGTGGCGCAGATGGTGGTGGCCACCGCGATCGCCTTCGCCATCGGCTACGCCGCGATCGCCTGGCTGCTGCGCTACGTGGCCCACCACACCCTGTACGTCTTCGTGCTCTACCGGGTGGCGCTCGGCACGTTGGTGCTCGCGCTGCTGCTCACCGGCACGATCAGCGCCACCTGAGGCGTACCGGCGACGACCGCCGGCGACGGCCCCCGACACCTCGGTGCCGGGGGCCGTCGCGTGCGCGGCCTGCGCCTAGGGTGGTGTCGTGGCGACCCTTCTGCTTCTGCGACACGGCCGGACGACGGCGAACGCCGACGGCGGGCTGGCCGGCCGCCAGCCGGTCGAGCTGGACGACACCGGCCGGGCCCAGGCCACCGCGGTCGGCGAGCGGCTGCGCGCCCTGCCCCTGGCCACCGTGGTGACCAGCCCGCTGATCCGCTGCCGGCAGACCCTGGAGCTGGCGTTGCCGCAGGTGCAGCCGGTGGTCGAGGAGGGCCTGATCGAGTGCGGCTACGGCGCCTGGGAGGGGCAGCCGCTGAAGAAGCTGGCCAGGGAGCCGCTCTGGCCGGTGGTGCAGCAGCACCCGAGCGCGGTGGTCTTCCCCGAGGGCGAGTCGATGGCGGCGATGGCGGCGCGGGCGGTCGCCGCGGTGCGCACCTGGGACGCCGCGGTCACCGCCGAGCACGGGCCCGAGGCGGTCTGGCTGGCGTGCAGCCACGGCGATGTGATCAAGGCCATCGTGGCGGACGCGCTCGGCGTACACCTGGATCTCTTCCAGCGCATCGTCGCGGACCCGGCGTCGGTCACCGCGATCCGCTACACGCCGCTGCGGCCCTTCCTGGTCCGGCTCAACGACACCGGCGGTGACCTCGGCGGGCTGGTGCCGCCGCCGCGCAAGCGGCGCCGGCGGGCCACCCGGCCCACCGACTCGGACGCCGCGGTCGGCGGCGGTGCGGGGGCGACCGGGTGAGGCGGCCCGCCACGCCCGGCGCGGCGCGAGCGGCTGCGGGCGTTTCGCCCTCGGCTGAACCACCCTCGGTGCGGTGCGCGACGCCTCCGTGTGCCGGATAGGGTCGTGGGTATGACCCACCAGGTGCACGCCTTCGAGCCGCCGGAGCGGTTCGTCGCCGGGACCGTCGGGCCGCCGGGAGAGCGGACGTTCTTCCTCCAGGCGCGCGGCGGTGGCCGGCTGGTCAGCGTCGCGCTGGAGAAGGTGCAGGTGTCCCTGCTCGCCGAGAAGCTGGAGGAGCTGCTCGCCGAGGCCCAGCGCCGGTTCGGCGTCGACCTGCCCGAGGCCGCGCCCACCCTCGTCGGCGACAACGACCCGCTGGACACCCCGGTCGACGAGGAGTTCCGGGTCGGCACCCTCGGGCTGGCCTTCGACGTCGACAGCGCGACCGTGGTGATCGAGGCGATCGCCGCCGGCGAGGCGGAGGTCGAGGTCGAGCTGGGCGACGAGGAGGACGACGACGAGGACGACGTCGAGGAACCGGACGAGGATCTCGACCGGCTCCGGGTGCGGCTGACCCCCGAGGCGACCCGCGAGTTCATCGAGCGGGCCCGCCGGGTGGTCAACGCCGGCCGCCCGCCCTGCCCGCTCTGTGGCCAGCCGCTGGACCCCGCCGGGCACCTCTGCCCGCGGCACAACGGTTACCACCGGTGACGTCGTCGGAGTTGCAGCCCCGCCAGGACGGCAGCGCGGCGCTCCGGCTGCTGCGCGACGGTGAGCTCGCCCTGGAGGGGCGGCTGGTCGACGCCTCCAACACCACCCTGCGCGGAATCCTGACCCTGGGCGGGCGGACGGCCCGCTGCGTCTACAAGCCGGTGCGCGGCGAGCGGCCGCTCTGGGACTTCCCCGACGGCACCCTGGCCGGCCGGGAGGTCGCCGCCTACCTGGTCTCCCGGGCCACCGGCTGGGATCTGGTGCCGCCGACCGTGCTCCGCGACGGCCCGTTCGGCCCCGGTTCCTGCCAGCTCTGGATCGACGAGCCGGACGACGCGGAGCCGCTGGTCGGCTTCGTACCCGCCGAGGCGGTGCCGCCGCGCTGGTTCCCGGTCGCCGCGGCCCGCGACGACGACGGCGCCGCGTACGCCCTGGCGCACGCCGACGACCCGCGGCTGGCCCGGCTGGCGGTGCTCGACGCGGTGCTGAACAACGCCGACCGCAAGGGCGGCCACGTGCTGGTGGGCCCGGACGACAGCCTCTACGGCGTCGACCACGGCGTCTGCTTCCACGTGGAGGAGAAGCTGCGCACGGTGCTCTGGGGCTGGGCCGGCCGGCAACTCCCGCCGGACGCGGTGGAGATGCTCGACGTCCTGGCCGGTCAGGTCGCCGGTGAGCTGGGCGAGGAGCTGTCCGACCACCTGACGCTCGGGGAGATCGCCGAGCTGGCGGCGCGGATCGACCGGCTGCGCGAGACGGGGTGCTACCCGCAGCCCCCGCAGGACTGGCCGGCGATGCCCTGGCCCCCCATGTGAGTCGCTGTCACGTTGATCACCCGTGGGGTGCCTGCCCGCCGCCTGACGGCTCGTTAGGCTGACGGTCATGGAGTCTTGGGCGGGACACGAGGTGCCACGGCTGCCGGGCGGCGGCGGGCCACTGGGCTTGTACGACTCGGCGCGGCGCGGCCTCCACCCCAGCCGCCCCGACGGCGCGGCCACCATGTACGTCTGCGGCATCACCCCGTACGACGCCACCCACCTCGGCCACGCCGCCACCATGATCACGTTCGACCTGGTGCAGCGGATGTGGCGCGACGCGGGCCTGACCGTGCGGTACGTGCAGAACGTCACCGACATCGACGACCCGCTGCTGGAGCGCGCGGCGCGCGACGGCGAGGACTGGAAGGTCCTGGCCATGCGGGAGACCGCGCTGTTCCGGGAGGACATGGAGGCGCTGCGGATCATCCCGCCGGCGCACTACGTCGGCGCGGTGGAGTCGATCCCCGACATCGCCGAGAAGGTTCTCGTCCTGCTCAAGGACGGCGCGGCGTACCGGCTCGACGACGGCACCGGCGACATCTACTTCGACGTCAGCGCCGCCCCGGAGTTCGGCTACGAGTCGAACCTGACCCGCGAGCAGATGCTGGAGATCTTCCCGGAGCGCGGCGGCGACCCCGACCGGGCCGGTAAGCGCGACCCGCTCGACCCGCTGCTGTGGCGCGGCGCCCGGGAGGGCGAGCCGTCCTGGCCCGGCGGTGAGCTGGGCGCCGGCCGCCCCGGCTGGCACATCGAGTGCGCGGTGATCGCGCTGAACCTGCTCGGCGACCGGATCGACGTGCAGGGCGGCGGCAACGACCTGCTCTTCCCGCACCACGAGTGCTCCGCCGCGCACGCCGAGCGGCTCACCGGCGAGGCGCCCTTCGCCGCCCACTACGTGCACGCCGGCATGATCGGCCTGGACGGCGAGAAGATGTCGAAGTCGAAGGGCAACCTGGTCTTCGTCTCCCGGCTGCGCGCCGACAAGGTCGACCCGATGGCGGTGCGGCTGGGCCTGATGTCCGGGCACTACCGCGCCGACCGCGCCTGGTCCGACGACCTGCTCACCACCGCGCAGGCGCGCCTGGACCGCTGGCGGCGGGCCGCCGCCGCGCCCGCCGGGCCGTCCGGGGCGGACTTCCTGGCCGGGGTACGCGCCCGGCTCGCCGACGACCTCGACACCCCCGGCGCCCTGGCGCTGGCCGACGACTGGGCCGACCGCGCCCTGGCCGGTACCGGCGACGACCCGCAGGGACCGGCACTCTTTGCCGACACCGTCGACGCCCTCCTCGGCATCCGCCTCTGAGCCTCGGCCGGCGGCGGCCGCCCCGGCGGTTGCCGCCCCGGGTCGCAGCCCCATGATCCAGTCGCATCCACCGACACGACACGCCGTCGGCGGTGTCGGTGAATGCGACTGGATCATGAGGGTCACCGGGCCGTCACCGGGTGCGGAAGGGGTCAGCCGAGCACCAGGCCGGGGTCCGGGTCCTGGTCCGGGGTGGGGGCGGGGATCCGGTACTCCTCGGTGAGGGTGGTCATCGGGCCGGGCCAGGTGGCCTGGGCGACCTCGATCGGCTTGCGCTTCTCGTCGTAGGCGACGTGCAGCAGGTGCAGCACCGGGGTGTCCGGCCGGATCTGCAGGGTCTCCGACTCCTCCCGGCTGGGCTGGCGGGCGCTGATCGTGTCGGTGGCCGAGACGTATCGGCGGCCGGTGGCCTCCTCGGCCTCCTGGTAAAGCGGGCGGCCGAACGCCTCGGCCCGCTCCAGCGAGGTGCCCGCGGTGTCGGCCGGGAGGAACCAGGAAGCGCCCACCTCCACCGGCGAGTCCTCGGTGCGGACCAGGTGCCGGCGGCAGAGCAGCTCGGTGCCGTCGGGCACCCCGAAGGCGTCGGCGACCTCCGGCGGGGCGGGGGAGCGGCCGACGGAGACCAACTGCTGCCGGTACCGGGCGGCCAGGTCGGTGTGGTAGCCGCGGAAGCCGCCGTAGCGGCCCCGGGAGAGCCGGTTGAGCCGGCGCCGGGTGCCCCGCACGTACGTACCCGAGCCGGGCTTGGTGATCAGGATGCCCTCGACCCGCAGCTGGTCGACGGCGCGCTGCACGGTCTGCTTCGCCACGCCGAACATCTCGGCGATGGCCGGGATGGACGGCAGCCGCTCGCCCGGTGCCCAGTCGCCGCGGCGCACCTGGGTCTTGAGCTGCGCGGCGATCTGCCGGTGCGGGAACTCGGCGGCCCCCGGGTTGATCTGCACACCCGCCTCCTCATACCACTAGGTTCCTAGGATGCCCTACGCGGCGTGACCCGCGCCACCCCGGACACGCGCAGAACGGCCCCGGACGCAAACGTCCGGGGCCGGTGACTCGGTGGGGGAGGTTGTTACCAGGAACCGGCCGTGGGGCCGGCGGAACCGCCCCGGCGGCGCAGGTACTTCTCGAACTCCTGGGCGATCTCGTCCCCGGTCAACGGGGTGATGCCGGCGTCGCCGACCCGCTCCTCCAGCTCGCGGACGTACTCACCGAGTTCGGCGTCCTGCTCGGCGGCACCGCGCACCCGCTGCTCCCACTCGGCGGCCTCCTCGGCCAGGTCGGCCATCGGCACCGGCAGGTCGAGCACGTCCTCGACCCGGTGCAGCAGGGCCAGGGTGGCCTTCGGGCAGGGCGGGTTGTTGGCGTAGTGCGGCACGTGCACCCAGAACGACACCGCGTCGACCTCGGCCCGGGTGCAGGCGTCCTGCAACACCCCGACGATGCCGGTCGGCCCGTCGTAGCGGGTGGGGGTGAGCTGGTAGCGCTGGGCGGCCTCGGCGTCGGAGGCGCTGCCGCTGATCGGCAGGGGACGGGTGTACGGCACGTCGGCCAGCAGCGCGCCGAGCAGCACCACCCGCTCGACCTCCAGGCTGTGGCAGATCTCCAGCACCTGCTCACAGAAGGTGCGCCAGCGCATGCTGGGCTCGATGCCCCGGATCAGGACCACGTCCCGCTCGGTGCCCTCCGGGCTGGCCACCATGAACTTCGTGGTGGGCCACTCGACCCGCCGGGTCTCACCGTCAGCCATCGTGATGGTCGGGCGGCTGACCTGGAAGTCGTAGAAGTCCTCCGGGTCCAGCTCGGTGACCGGGCGGGCCTGCCAGACCTGCTCCAGGTGCTCCACGGCGGCGGTGGAGGCGTCCGCGGCGTCGTTCCAGCCCTCGAAGGCGGCGATCGCCACCGGGGACCGCAGCACCGGCAGCCCGTCGAACTCGGTCACGCCGTCACCTCACCCTGCTCGTCGCCGACGGCGCCGGGCGCCGACCCGGTCGTCCGCCCGCCGTGCACGGTGGCGTCCCTGATGTCCTTCACGTCCGCCAGCCTACGTGGCGGCGCCAGGTGCGGCCCGTCGGCCGCGCCGGTCCGCCGCGCCGGCGAGCCGCCCAAAGGGTACGAAAGGGATGGGCGTTCCCGCTGGCAGAATGTGGGACCGGCTACGGCTGTGGACCGACGGGCGCATCGTCGCATTAACCTGAACCCGTGCGGACTTCGTTGCTGGATGTGCTGGCCGACCGGATCCTCGTCGCCGACGGGGCGATGGGGACGATGTTGCATGCCGCTGACCTGACCCTCGACGACTTCGAGGGCCTGGAAGGGTGCAACGAGATCCTCAACATCACCCGCCCCGACGTGGTGCGTGGCGTGCACGAGGCGTACCTGGCCGCCGGGGCCGACTGCGTGGAGACCAACACCTTCGGCGCCAACCTCGCCAACCTCGCCGAGTACGACATCCCGGAGCGGATCCGGGAGCTCTCCGCGGCCGGCGCGCGTCTCGCCCGGGAGGCCGCCGACGCGTACGCCACCCCGGAGCGACCCCGGTTCGTGCTCGGGTCGATCGGGCCGGGCACCAAGCTGCCCACCCTCGGGCACACCGCGTACGCGACGCTGCGCGACGCGTACCAGGAGAACGCCGCCGGCCTGATCGAGGGCGGCTCGGACGCGCTGATCGTGGAGACCTGCCAGGACCTGCTCCAGGTCAAGGCGGCGGTGGTCGGCTGCCACCGGGCGATGGCCGAGCTGGGCCGGAAGGTGCCGATCATCTGCCACGTGGCGGTGGAGACCACCGGCACCATGCTGGTGGGCAGCGAGATCGGGGCGGCGCTGGCGGCCATCGAGCCGCTGGGCGTGGACCTGATCGGGCTGAACTGCTCGACCGGCCCGGCCGAGATGGGCGAGCACCTGCGCTACCTGTCCCAGCACTCGCGCACCCCGCTGTCGGTGATGCCGAACGCCGGCCTGCCGGTGCTGACGGCGGACGGGGCGTACTTCCCGCTGACCCCGGTGGAGCTGGCCGACGCGCTGGAGCGGTTCGTCGCCGAGTACGGCGTGGCGCTGGTCGGCGGCTGCTGCGGCACCACGCCGGAGCACATCCGGGTGCTGGCCGAGCGGCTGCACGGCACGACCCCGGTGCCGCGCCAGCCGCGGCACGAGGCCGGCGTCTCCTCGATCTACCACCCGGTGCCGTTCGCGCAGGACGCCTCGGTGCTGATGGTGGGGGAGCGGACCAACGCCAACGGTTCCAAGGCGTTCCGCGATGCGATGCTCGCCGCCGACTGGCAGGCCTGTGTGGAGATCGCCCGCAGCCAGGCCCGGGACGGCTCGCACCTGCTGGACCTCTGCGTCGACTACGTCGGCCGGGACGGCACCCAGGACATGCGCGAGCTGGCCGCACGTTTCGCCACCGCCTCCACGCTGCCGATCATGCTGGACTCCACCGAGCCGGCGGTGATCGAGGCGGGGCTGGAGATGCTCGGCGGCCGGTGCGTGGTCAACTCGGTGAACTTCGAGGACGGTGACGGGCCGGAGTCCCGCTACGCCCGGGTGATGCCGGTCGTCAAGGAGCACGGCGCCGCCGTGGTGGCGCTGCTGATCGACGAGGAGGGGCAGGCGCGGACCGCCGAGTGGAAGGTCCGGGTCGCGGGCCGCCTGATCGAGGACCTCACCGGACGGTGGGGGATGGACCGCTCCGACATCCTGATCGACGCGCTGACCTTCCCGATCGCCACCGGGCAGGAGGAGACCCGGCGCGACGGCATCGAGACGATCGAGGCGATCCGGGAGATCTCCCGCCGCTACCCCGGCGTCAACTTCACCCTCGGCATCTCCAACGTCTCGTTCGGGCTCAACCCGGCGGCCCGGCAGGTGCTCAACTCGGTGTTCCTGCACGAGTGCCAGCAGGCCGGCCTGACCAGCGCCATCGTGCACGCCAGCAAGATCCTGCCGATCAGCCGGATCCCCGACGAGCAGCGGGAGGTGGCGCTGGACCTGATCTACGACCGGCGCCGCGAGGGGTACGACCCGGTGCAGCGGTTCATCGAGGCGTTCGAGGGTGTCGACGCGGCGTCGGCGCGGGCCGGGCGGGCCGAGGAGCTGGCCGCGCTGCCGCTGGACGAGCGACTCAAGCGGCGGATCATCGACGGCGAGCGCAACGGCCTGGAGGCCGACCTGGACGCGGCGATGGCCGGCGGCCGCTCGCCGCTGTCGATCATCAACGACCTGCTGCTCGACGGCATGAAGGTCGTCGGCGAGCTGTTCGGCTCGGGGCAGATGCAGCTGCCGTTCGTGTTGCAGTCCGCCGAGGTGATGAAGACCGCGGTGGCCTACCTGGAGCCGCACATGGAGACGGCCGAGGACGGCGGCAAGGGCCGCATCGTCCTCGCCACCGTCCGGGGCGACGTCCACGACATCGGCAAGAACCTGGTCGACATCATCCTGTCCAACAACGGCTACGAGGTCGTCAACATCGGCATCAAGCAGCCGATCAGCGCGATCCTGGACGCCGCCGAGGAGCACCGGGCCGACGCGATCGGGATGTCCGGCCTGCTGGTCAAGAGCACCGTCATCATGAAGGAGAACCTGGCCGAGATGGCCTCCCGAGGGGTGGCCGAACGCTGGCCGGTGCTGCTCGGCGGGGCCGCGCTCACCCGCGCGTACGTCGAGGACGACCTGCGGTCGATGTTCCCCGGCCAGGTGCACTACGCCCGCGACGCCTTCGAGGGGCTGTCCCTGATGGACCGGGTGATGACCGCCAAGCGCGGTGGCGCGCCGGTCGTCGACCCGGAGCGGGAGGCCGCCCTGGCCGCCCGGCGGGCCCGCCGGGAGCGGCAGCGCACCATGGTCACCGAGGCGCTGCCCGAGCTGCACGACGCCTCGGTCCGCTCCGACGTGGCCACCGACGTGGAGGTGCCCACCCCGCCGTTCTTCGGCACCCGGGTGGTCAAGGGGGTGCCGCTGGCCGACTACGCGGCGCTGCTCGACGAGCGGGCCACCTTCCTCGGGCAGTGGGGGCTGCGCGGCGCCCGGGGCGGCCAGGGCCCGTCGTACGAGGAGCTGGTGGAGACCGAGGGTCGGCCCCGGCTGCGCTACTGGCTGGACCGGCTGATCGCCGACAAGGTCCTCGAGGCGGCGGTGGTGTACGGCTACTTCCCCGCGTACGCCGAGGGCAACGACCTGGTGGTGCTCGACGAGAACGGCAGCGTCGAGCGGGCCCGGTTCTCCTTCCCCCGGCAGCGGCAGGAGCGCCGGCTCTGCCTGGCCGACTTCTTCCGCCCGAAGGGCGACCAGCTGGACGTGGTGGCGTTGCAGCTGGTCACCGTCGGGCAGCCGATCAGCGAGTACACCGCGAAGATGTTCGCCGGCAACGAGTACCGCGACTACCTGGAGGTGCACGGGCTGTCCGTGCAGCTCACCGAGGCGCTCGCCGAGTACTGGCACCGGCGGGTGCGCGCGGAGCTGACCCTGCCCGGCGGCCGTACCGTCGCCGACGACGACCCGGCCGACCTGGCCGGCCTGCTGCGCACCGACTACCGCGGCTGCCGGTACGCGTTCGGCTACCCGGCCTGCCCGGACCTGGAGGACCGGGCGAAGATCGTGGACCTGCTGGGCGCGGAGCGGATCGGGGTGCAGCTGTCCGAGGAGTTCCAGCTGGTGCCGGAGCAGGCGACGGACGCGATCGTGGTGCACCACCCGGAGGCGAACTACTTCAACGCCAAGTAGTCGGTGCGGGCGGGCAGGCCGTTGTCGTGACCGGGCCGGGGTGGGCGCCGGCCGCGCCGCCCACCCCGTTCCAACCGGTCAGAGCCCCTGCCGGTGCAGCCAGTCGAGGCTGGTCTGCGCGACCTCGCGCCAACCGTGGTCGATGGTCAGCGTGTGTCCACGGTCGGGGAACCGGACCACGTCGGTCACCGCCGGGGACTTCCGGTACAACCGGGCCGTCCCCTCGACGATGGCCGGCGGTACGGTGCGGTCCCGGCCGCCGGCGGTCAGCAGCAGCGGACCTCGCCCCTGGTCGGCCGTGTCGATCCTGGTCGCGGTGCCCACGAGGTTGGCCAGGGCGGCCTCGAAGAGCGGGCGGCCCGGGGTGGGGATGGTCCACCTCTCGTAGAGTTCGGCCGACTCGCGCTCGGTGAGCGCGTTGCCGAAGCCGTACCGGAACTGGGCGGGAGTCAGGGCCACCGCCCGCCGCCGGTTGGCCGGGTTGCGCACCGCCACCGACGCCACCCGCAGCGCCGAGAGCGGCAGCGCGAGGACGCCCTTGGCCGGGGCGGGGTCGAGGGCGATGGCGGCGCGGGCCAGGCCCCGCCCCAGCAACTGCTGGGCGATCAGGCCGCCGAACGAGTGACCGATCACCACGGGCTTGCTGGGCAGACCTCGGATGATCTCCGCGAAGTGGTCGGTGACGTCGGTGACGCCGTGGTCGCCGTAGCGCTCGGGTACGGCGCGCGCCTCGGCCACGGTGTCCGGGATGCCCGGCCACTCGGGCGCGACGGGGGCGTAGCCGGCCTCGCGGAACAGATCGACCCACGGTTGCCAACTGGTCGAGTGCAACCAGAGGCCGTGGACGAAGACGACGGGAACAGCGGTGCCGCTCATGCCTGCTCACTCCTCGTGACGCATCAAGTAGAAGGAACGTTCTATCTGCTAGGCTGGGAACGTACACCGAGCTTCGAACGACCGGCAAGGAGGAGCAGCGGATGGGTGACGCAGCCGACTCTCGGGCCACCAGCCGGGCGTCCGGCGGCAGGCCGTCGGCCGCCCGCGAGCGCATCCTGGCCGCCGCTGACCGGCTCTTCTACCAGGAGGGCATCCGCGCGGTGGGGGTGGAGCGGGTGATCGCCGAGGCGCAGGTCACCCGGGTCACCTTCTACCGGCACTTCCCCGCCAAGGACGACCTGATCGCCACGTACCTGTCCGTCCGCTCACAGCGCGAGCGGGAGGCGCTGGCCGAGGCGCGCAGGGCACTGCCCGGCGATCCCCGGGCGGTGCTGAGCGCCATCGTCGACGCCCTCATCGCGGAGGGCCGATCGCCCGGCTTCCGGGGCTGCCCCTACGTCAACGCCGCCGCCGAGTACGCCGACCCCGACCACCCGGTCCGGCACGTCGTCGCCGAGCAGCGGGCGTGGTTCACCGGCCAGATGGCCGAGCTGCTGACCGAGCTGCACCATCCGGATCCGGAGCTGGCCGCCCAGCAGCTGATGATGCTGCGCGACGGTGCAATGACCGCGGCGTACCTCGACGACCGGCAGCGCGTCGCCGCCGCGCTGCTCGGTGCCGGCCGGGCGATCGTCGGCTACCGGGAGGGGTGACCGGATCGGCGCTCAGCCGGCGGTGAGGTCACCCAGGGCGATGCACGGGCCCGGCCCAGGATCGAATGATCCCGGGCCGGGCCGGATTCGTCCGCCGATCAGTTGAAGACGGCCGCGAACATGCCGGGCTCGTAGGAACCCCCCTGCTGGTGCACGATCACCGCGAGCCGGTTGGCCGCGTTGATCACGGCGACCAGGGAGACCAGCGCGGCGATCTGGTCGTCGTCGTAGTGCTTGCGCACCTGTGCCCAGGTCTCGTCGGACACGCCGTGGTGGGCGTCGGCGAGCCGGGTGCCCTCCTCGGCGAGCGCCAGCGCGGCCCGCTCGGCCTCGGTGAATACGGTGGACTCGCGCCAGGCGGCGACCAGGTGGAGTCGGACCGGGGTCTCACCGGCGGCCGAGGCCTCCTTGGTGTGCATGTCGATGCACCAGCCGCAGCCGTTGATCTGGCTGGCGCGCAGCGACACCAGCTTCTGCGTGGACTTCGGCAGCGGCGACTGATGGATCACCAGGCTGGCGTTGGCGAACCGCTTGAAGAATTTGACGGCGATCTCGTTGTCGAGCATGTTGAATCGAGCGTCCATGATTCCGCCCTTCCTCGTGGTGTGGCACTGGACGAACACGAGATGCCGGCGATCAGATCCCTGTGACAGGTGTGGTTACGTGACGCCCACCACAACGAGGTCTCGGTGTCACACGACGGCGGGGCCCGGCATCTGGTGGGTGACACAGTCGCGAGTGAACAGGAGTCACCCATGGTCGGCACGTCGCAGAACGCACCCGACGATCGTGACAGCGGTCGCGACGAGCGCCCGGACCTCGCCACCGAGGCGTTCCTCGCCCACCGCAACCTGCTCTTCACCGTCGCCTACGAGATGCTCGGCTCGGCCGCCGACGCGGAGGACGTGCTGCAGGAGACCTGGTTGCGGTGGGCGGGCGTCGATCTGGGCGCGGTGCGGGATCAGCGTGCCTACCTGGTCCGGATCACCACCCGCCAGGCGCTCGCCCGGCTGCGTGCGCTCGGCCGCCGCAGGGAGTCCTACGTCGGTTCCTGGCTCCCCGAGCCGCTGCTCACCACGCCCGACGTGGCCGAGGACGTCGAGTTGGCCGACAGCGTCTCGATGGCGATGCTGCTGGTGCTGGAGACGCTCACGCCGACCGAGCGGGCGGTGTTCGTGCTGCGCGAGGTGTTCGACGTCGGGTACGACGAGATCGCCGAAGCCGTCGACAGGAGCCAGGCCGCGGTCCGCCAGATCGCGCACCGGGCACGGGCACACGTCGCGGCGCGCCGGCCGCGCGGGGCCGTTTCCGCGGCCGAGACCCGAGACGCGCTCGAGGCGTTCCGGCGGGCGGCCGAGACGGGCGATCTGCAGAGCCTGCTCGACATCCTCGCACCGGATGTCGTACTCGTGGGTGACGGTGGCGGAGTCAAGCAGGCCGTCCCGCGGCCCGTGGTGGGGGCCGACAAGGTGGCCCGCCTGCTGGTTGCCGGGCTGGGCAGGCTTGCCGACACCGCGTCGCTGCGGCCGGCACAGGTCAACGGCTACCCGGCGCTGATTTTCTGGCAGGCCGGCGAGCTCGACACCGTCGTGGCGGTCCGTATCGACGACGGCCTCATCACCGGGCTCTACGCCGTGCGCAATCCCGAGAAGTTGTCGCACATGCTGCGGGAGACCGCCCTGCGCCGCTGAGGCGTGCCGTCGGCGGCAGATCCGGCTGCCGGATCAGAGGCCGAACGAGGCTCGGCAGGCGTCCATGCCGTCCACCGTCACGGCCGGCAGCTTGTGCTGGCGCCACCGCTGCAGGGTCAGCCGCAGGCGGTCGGAGACGACAGCCTCACCGTCGCGCGCATCGACCGAGATCCCGTCGTGCTCGTAGCCGAGTTTGCGCGATACACCCTGCGAGGAGTGGTTGTCCTGGAACACCTCGGTCAGTGCGGCGGTGGCGCCGAGATGATCGAAAGCAAGGGTGAGCAGTCCGGCTCTCGCTTCCGTTCCATAGCCTCTGCCCTGATGATCCATGCCGAGCCAGGCCGAGGTCGTCACCTGTCTGACGACCGGGAAGTCCCGTGCGCGAAGCGTGACCTTTCCGATCGGCTGGCCCGCCCGGAAGACGCCCATCCCGAGCTGCCACGCTGCCACGTCCCAGGAGGCAAGCTGGTCCCAGTGTCCCTGCAGGACGAACCGCGCCCGGTCCGCATAGCTGCCGTCGGTCCATGGGGTCAGGAACGGCCGCTCGCCGGGACGATGCACGCCCTGGCCGGCGAGATCGGCGAGCTCAGCCAGTTCCTCCTCGCGTGGCAGGCGCAGCTGCAGGTGCGGTGTGACGATGGTGAGACCGTAGAGTGGCCACAGGTCGGCGAGCATATTCCGCATCCTGTCGGTCAAGATTCGTCCGGGCAACCGAGATACATCGACGCACTGGCCCCGGCAGAAAGCGGATGGCCGGCTCGCTCGGCCGCCCCAGAGCAGAGCGCGGTCAGCGAGCCAGGGGATAACGTCCACCGACGTCAGGGTCGGTCCTCCGGGCGGTATGGCCGGCGTTCGCCCTCATCCGTGGCCGCAGACCCGTCCGAGCGCTGCCGTCGAACGAACTCCACCGCCGCGACTCCCAGCAGGACGATGATGGCGCCGAAGCCCAGGACCAGGTTCGACAGGTGCGGAGCGGCCGGCGCGAGGGCGACGGCGACGACGACACCGACCACGTGCGAGAGCGGGATGCGTCCGAGGACCTTGTGGTCGAGGGTGGCCCGCCCGACCAGGAACAGCGCCGTGCCGCCCAGGATGAGCGCGGTCATGGTGTCGTGCGGCCGCTCCGTGGGATGGTCGATGATCCGCATGAATCCGGCGGCGATGCCGACCACGCCCACCACCATGAGCCAGTGGACGTACGGGTTGGTCTGGACGAGCCTTTCCCGGTGCGGGGACCGCTCGATGGCGGTACTCAGCCTGGCGCCGGCTCCCCGGGCGTAGCTCCACCACAGCAGTACCGCCGCGACGAACGCGGTGGCGAACGCGGTGATCCGGTCGACGCTGAACGGCCTGTCGCTCAGGGTGAGGACGGTGACCAGGATGAGCTCGCCCAGGGTGAGGACGTAGATCTGCTGGTACCGCTCGGCCAGGTGCTCCGGCACCACGTCGTACCTGGGCAGTGGCGGTCGGCCGGGGATCGGGAACCGCAGGCCGAAACCGAGGTAGTCCACGGTCAACGCGGCCAGCCACACGGCGAGACGGATACCGGGGGAGGCGACCAGGCCGCCGATGATCCACAGGGTCCCGGACACCGTGGTCCAGAGCAGGACCCGCTTCGAGCGTTGCTGCTCCGGCCGGCCCCGCAGCGACGGGATGACCACCAACGCCCGACCCCAGTTGATCCCGGCCCAGGTGGCGCCGAACACCAGGCCGTGGTTGTCGAACGCGGTCGGCAGGGCGGCGGACATCAGCATGCCGCCGAACATGATGCCCAGGATCACGAGCTGGACGGCTCGCGCCTGCGGGCTGTAGAGGTCGGTGAACGACGTGGTGGTCACCCAGACCGCCCAGAGCGTCGACAGGGCGAGCAGTGCCTGGGCGATGGCCGTCCAGCTCTGCTCGGTCGCCATCTTCTCCGAGGTCAGGATCAGGGTGGCGATGGCCGCGAGGTCGAAGAAGAGCTCCAGCAGATCGGTCCGCTGGGCCCCGCCCGGCACCCGGGTTATCAGCCGGCGTCCGCCATCCATCACTTCGGCCTTCTCGATCTCGCGACGCCGGGCCGCCCTCTCGGATCTCGGACTGATCCCCGGGTGTCGCCGACCCTCGGCGCCGGGACAACTGACAGCCGCGTCGCGCAGCTCGGGCGCCGGAGGGAACGTCCAGGTCCGTTGGCCGACCTGGCCCTCCCGGGTACGCGACAGGGCAGGGGCGGGTGCTTTCGCGTGGCTTCACACCGTCCCGCTCAACGCTAGTCGGCGCGAGGTCGGGCGACCGGCGATTGTCGAACTGCGTACGCGAGGCCCGCAGCACTCAGCGAGCCCGGACGGCCTCGTCACGACGACGCGCCGTTTCTCAGCGGACCGACGTGACCGCCGGCCTCATCGCCGGTCGCGGTTCACGCCCGCGCCGCCGTGTTCAACAGCTGGTACGTCGCTTCGTCGAAGGCGACCAGGCGGACGCACTCGACCTGGGTCGGCGTGGCCCGGATGGTCGAGATCGCGATCGTCGCCGCCTGCTCGGGCGGGAACCCGTACACGCCGGTGGCGATGGCGGGGAAGGCGACGCTGCCGGCGCCGACCTCGTCGGCGACGGCGAGGCTGCGCCGGTAGCACGAGGCCAGGGTGTCGGCCTCGCCGTGGCCGCCGCCCTCCCACACCGGGCCGACGGTGTGGATGACGTGGCGCACCGGTGGGTCGAGGTCGAACGCCGGTGTGGCGACCGCGTCGCCGGCGTCGCAGGGCGCCAGCGCGGCACCCGCCCGGGCCAGTCGCGGTCCGGCCGCGCGGTGGATCGCCCCGTCCACACCGCCGCCGCCCAGCAGCGATTCGTTGGCCGCGGTGACGATGGCGTCGACGTCCTCGGCGGTGATGTCACCGAGCACCACTTCGATCGCGGGCATGCCCCATCATGTCACCGCCGACGGCATGCGGCAGGCGGTCCGACGTCGTCCAGCTCAGACGCGCCGGATGTCCAACGCTCGCGACGGTGCCGCCCAGGTCTGCCAGTAGGCGCGGACCGGGCACGACACCTCCAGCGCCACCGTCTCGTCGTCACCCACCCCGACGGTCAGCGCCTCGCTGCGCGTCCAGTCCAGGCTCGCCTGGACGACGTGCTGACCGGGCTGCACGGTCACGCTCGCCGAGCGGCCCGGCCGGAGCCCGGCAACCCGGCGTCCGTCCACCGTCACCCGGATCCGCCGCAGCAGGGCCGAGTCGTACGGCGGTCGGCCGAGGATCAGGGTCGCCATCAGATCTCCGCTCTCACCCGGACAGGTGTCCGTCAGGATCGCACAGCGCTCAGTCGGCGGGCTTCTCCCAGACCGAGACGTGCTGGCGGCTCTCGCTGGTGAACGGCGCCCGGTTCCATCCGTCCCAGCGGTCCCGCAGCCGCAGCCCGGCGAGCTGGGCCATCAGGTCGAGTTCCGCCGGCCACACGTACCGGAAGGGGATCGACCGGTACTCCCCGCGACCGTCCACGATGCGAACGTAGTTGGAGCTGGTCGCCTGGGTGGCGACGTCGTAGACGTCGTACGACCATTCGGTCGGGGAGACGTGGAAGGGCACCACGTTCTGGCCGGCCGGGAGCCGGCGCAACTCGGGGACCAGTACCTCGATCACGAAGCAGCCACCGGGGGCCAGGTGCACGGCAGCGTTGCGGAAGCAGGCCACCTGGGCCTCCTGGCTGGTCAGGTTCATGATCGTGTTGAAGACCAGGTACGCCACGGAGAAGGTCCCGTCCACCCGGGTGGTGGCGAAGTCGCCGATCGTCAGGCCGATCGCGTCGCCGCCGGGCTTGGCGCGCAGCCGGTCGACCATCGCCCGGGACAGGTCGATGCCGTGTACCGGCACGCCGCGGGCGGCCAGCGGCAGCGCGACGCGTCCGGTCCCGATGCCCAGCTCCAGGGCCCGGCCGGCACCGGCGAGGTCGGCCAGCACGTCGACCGTGCTAGCCACGACCGGCGGGTCGAACTCCTCCGTCGTCGGGTCGTCGTAGGTCGCCGCCACCGCTTCGCCGAAGTACCCGTCCGCGTCGTCCATTGCCGGACCGTACCGCCGAGGTCCGCGCGGAGGCCTGCCATTTACCGGTCACGCGGTCCAGGTGCGCCATCAGCCCGCTCGCGAGAATGTCGGGCGTGCCGGGCATCATCCTGCACGTCGCGTACGAGGAGATTCCACAGAGAGGGACGTGGCATGGCTGAGGTGCTGTTGTTCCATCACGCGCAGGGGCTGACACCGGGCGTCCACGATTTCGCCGACCGGCTGAGGGGGGACGGGCACACCGTGCACACCCCGGACCTCTACGACGGGAAGACCTTCGAGACCCTGGAGCAGGGTCTGGATTACGGCCGGCAGGTCGGCTTCGACGTCATCCTGGAGCGCGGCCGGCTCGCCGCCGAGGGGCTGCCCGCCGGGCTGGTGTACGCGGGGTTCTCGCTCGGGGTCATGCCGGCGCAACTGCTGGCCCAGACCCGACCGGGCGTGAAGGGCGCACTGCTGTTCCACAGCTGCATCCCGACCTCCGAGTTCGGCGGGGAGTGGCCGGCCGGGGTGCCGGTGCAGGTGCACGGGATGGACGCCGACGAGTTCTTCGTCGACGAGGGCGACCTCGACGCCGCCCAGGCCCTCGTCGCGGCGGCCCCGGACGCCGAGCTGTTCCTCTACCCGGGCCCGCAGCACCTGTTCGCCGACCGCAGCCTCTCCTCCTACGACGAGCCGGCCGCCGCGCTGCTCACCGAACGGGTGCTGGCCTTCCTCGGCCGCGTGGGGTAGGCCCGCGCTGCCTGCGGGACGCCGCGTCCGCGCCGCCCCGGTCACCGGCTAGTTGGTTTCTGAGTGCTTCGTAATGCATGCCGTCGGGTCTGGTCCTGCCGGCGAGTGCGCGGCCGTCGTCCGCGCCAGGCAGGCACGAACGGCGGCCGCCGGTGGGTCAGGCCGGCAGGCGCCAGACCTGGTTGGCGCCGCCGAAGCAGTCCCAGATCTGCAGCCGGGTGCCGTTGGCGGAGCTGTTGTCGCTGGCATCCAGGCACTTGTTCGATTGCGGATTGCGCAGCGTGCCGTTGGCCTGTGCCTGCCAGATCTGGGCGCCGGTGCCGTTGCAGTCCCACAGCTGGACCTTGGCTCCGTTGGCGGTGGAGCCGCTGGTCACGTCGGCGCACTTGCCCAGGGCTTGAAGCGTGCCGTTGGTGGCCACCGTCCAGGTCTGCGCGGCGGTGCCGTTGCAGGTGTAGAGCTGGATGGGGGTGCCGTTGGCCGTGTTGGCCGCGGCGACGTCGACGCACTTGCCGCCGATGCCGGTGATCGGGCCGGTCGGTCCGCTCGGGGTGGTGCCGCCCATGACGGTGTCGTAGATTGCGCTGACCAGCGAGGTCGAGCCGGTGGTGTCCTGGGAAAGTTCCCAGTTCATCATTCCGCCGGCGTTGGCCAGTGCCCACTGGGTCTTGCGCTTGATTGTCGGGATGCCGTTGTAGCACTCCTGCACACCTGCGACGGTCGTGCAGTCCCGATTGGCGTTGGCCGGGTCCATGCTGACCAGCGCGGAATAGGTGTAGTAGCCGGGCCGGCTGTAGAACGGCACCCCGAGCACCGCCTTGCTGGCGGGCAGGCCGCGCGACTTCCACAGGTTCATGCTGCTGATCGACCAGTTGTAGTTGGCGTGAGGGCTGCCGCCGTCGTACGCCATGATGTTCAGCCAGTCGACGTAGCCGAACACCGCGGTCGGTACGCCGTCGACGTAGTAGCCTTCCGCGACCACGGCGGCGGTGAGGAGCTTCCCGCGGCTGTGCAGTGCGCTGCTGAGCTGCTGCATCAGCAGGGAGTAGTTGGTGGCCGAGGCGCCCGGGTCGGGGTACTCCCAGTCCACGTCGACGCCGTCGAGGTTGTACTGGTTGACGAAGCTGATGACGTTGCTGACGAATGCGTTGCGGGTGCCGGAGTTGGCGGCGAGCGCCTCGAACGCGGAGTCGTTGCCGTCGTTCCAACCACCGATGGCGATCGACACCTTGACGTTGTTGGCGTGGCCGAGCGACACGAGCGAGGAGAGCTTGCTGGGGTTCTCCACCGGGCGCAGGCTGCCGTCGTTGTTGGGCAGCACGAATGCGTAGTTGATGTGGGTGAGCTTGCTGTACTGGACCGTGTTGACGTTGCCGGCCCAGGACGGCATGTAGCCGACGCTCTTGAAATTGTTGGGCAGGACCGCGGCTTCGGCCGCGACCGGGGCCACGGTGAGGGCCGCGCCGCCAGTGATCAGCGCGAGCAGTCCGGCGGCCATGGCGAAGCGACGGCGGGGACGTGGTGAGGACATCGAGGGCCTCCCGGTGGGCGGGTTGGACATCCTGCCGCCCCGGCCGGCGCTGCGTGGGACAGCCGCCGGGACGGGCGTACGGCAGGACAGGGACGGGCTCCTCGAGGCAGGCAAATCCTAAGGACTATTAACTAAAAGCGTCAACATGCTCGTCGATGAGTGGATCCTCGGACGCTGCTCACCGAGCGGCTGCTCGGCTTCCTCAACCCCATCGAGTAGGCGCGGACTTGCAAGTGCGCGAGGACGCGGTGGTGACAGATACCCCGCTCGTCAGCAGCGCGCTGACCTGGGGGCAAGATGATCGCCGCTGACCGGTGGCAGCGCGTCGGGCAGCCCGAACCCGGGGAAGTGTTGGGCTCCCAGGAAGGACGTGATCCCGGCGATCCGCCCGTCGCGCAGCGTCAGCACGTTGACCGACCAGGGAAGGTACGCCCCGGCGTCCTCGGCGCGCAGGTACGACGCCACCGCCGGCTGCCCGTTCGCGCTGGTCGTCCGGTGACGCCAGCTCCCGCACCGGGTCATCGGCAGCTCGCGGGCGAAGTCGCTGACCGCCGCCAGCCCCCGGTACCACTGCGGCAGCGGCGGCATCGACCAGGTGACGTCCTCGGTCAGCAGCGCGACCAGCGCGTCGGTGTCGCCGTTCTCCAGGGCGGTCGCGTAGCCGGTGACGATCTCCCGCAGCCGGGTGTCGTCGACTCGGCGCAGGGTCCGCTGCTGGCTGACCGGCGGCACCCGGTCGGCCACCAGCCGCCGGGCGCGCGCCAGCGCGGAGTTCACCGAGGTGACCGAGGTGCGCATCATGGTGGCGATCTCGGCGGCGGAGAAGCCCAGCACCTCGAAGAGCAGCAGCGCCGCCCGTTGGTTGCCCGGCAGGTGCTGCAGGGCCGCGACGAAGGCCAGCTCGACGGCCTCGCGCTGCTCGTAGCGTACGTCGGGGGTGGCCGGACCGTCGGCGAGCCCGGCGTCGGGGTAGGGGCCCAGCCACGCGACGTGGCCTGCCGGGGCGCTGTCCAGCACCGCCCGTTCGCTGGCCGGGCCGAGGTCCACCGGGAGCGCCCGGCGGGCGCGACCGGCCGCCGCGTCCAGGCAAGTGCGGGTGGCCACCGTGTACAGCCACGAGCGCAGCGAGCTGCGTCCCTCGAAGCGCGGCAGTCCGCGCCACGCCCGCAGGAGTGCCTCCTGCAGGGCGTCGTCGGCGTCGTGGGCGGAGCCGAGCATCCGGTAGCAGTGCGCGTGCAGCTCCCGGCGCAGCGGCGCCACCAGGTCGTCGAACGCGGCCCGGTCGCCCTCGCGCGCCCGGTCCAGCCCGGCGTCGCGGGCGTCGTCGGCGGCGCGCGGAGAAACAGCCCTCACGAGCGACGATTCTGCCGTACGACGGAAGTCTGCACTCTGAACGCGCGCACGCCACGATCCGGGAGGACTCGATGAGCAGCACATCCACCGCACCTGTCAGCACCGCGACCCTGGAGGTCCCCGACGGGCGACTGCACTACGAGGTACGCGGACGGGGGCCGCTGGTGGCGCTGGTCGCCGCCCCGATGGACGCCGGGGCGTTCGCGCCGCTGGCCGACCTGCTGGCCACCGATCACACGGTGCTCACCACCGACCCGCGTGGCATCAATCGCAGTCTGTTGCACGACCCGCACCAGGACTCGACCCCGCAACTGCGCGCCGACGACGTCGCCCGGCTGATCGCCCACCTCGACGCCGGCCCGGCCGCCGTGCTCGGCTCCAGCGGCGGCGCGGTGACCGTCCTCGCCCTCGCCCAGGCCCACCCGGAGCGGGCGCACACCGTCATCGTGCACGAGCCGCCGCTGCTCGGCCTGCTCGACGACCGCGAGGACCGCTTCGCCCGGGAGGACGCCATGATCGCGACGTACCTGGCCGGGGATCGGCTGGGCGCGGGGCGCCAGTTCCTCGCCAACGCGAACATCGAGCTGCCCGAGCCGGTGGTCCAGGGCATGTTCGGCGGCGAACCCGACCCGCAGGCCGCCGCCGACGAGCACTTCCAGTACGTCCACATGATCCGCGGGACAACCCGGTTCCAGCCGGACGTCACCGCGCTGCGGGCGGGCCCGACCCGCGTCGTCGTCGGGCTGGGCGAGGAGTCGGCCGGCCAGGTCTGCGACCTCACCTCCCGGGCGTTGGCCGAGGCGCTCGGCACCGCGCCGACGATGTTCCCCGGTGGTCACATCGGCTTCGTGGAGGACCCGAAGCGGTTCGCCGCTCGCCTGCGGGAGGTCCTCGCCGAGGGCTGACGGCGGCTACGGTCGGCCGGTCGGTCCTCGGCCGGCTCACCGACCGGCCACCCGGCCGCCTCACCCGTCCAGGCGCTCGGCGGCCGCGGCCCGCACCTCGGCCGTCTCGATCGGGTCGTCGCGCAGGTAGCGCAACCGTTCCCGGGCCGTGCCGTCGAGCACCGCCCGCCGGGCCGACAGCAGCCGCACGTCCGCCTCGCAGTCCCACAGGCCTTCGGCGAAGCGCCGGTGCACCCCGGCCGGGTCCAGCGCCGCGTGCGCCCGCAGGTAGGCTGCACGTTCATAGGAGTGCGGGCTGAACCAGAGCCGGCGCAGCCGGGGCAGGACCTCCCGCGCCCGCGCCCCGCCGATCCGGGCCAGCCCCTCGACGAGTTGGTCGTAGCCGCACCGGTCGTCGTGCGTGTCCAACCAGTCCAGCCCGGACAGCAGCGCCGGGACGTCGCCGGCGTCCCCGTGGGCGGCGAGCAGTTGCAGGGCCGGCCAGGTCAGCGGGTGGGCGTCGGCGCGTACCCACGCACGGGCGGCCGGCAGGGCCGGCGGGCCGACGGCCAGCAGCGGTCGGCTCAGCGGACCGGGTGCGCGCGGGTGGTGTTCAACGACGGGCTGCGCGCACGGCAGGAAGCCCGCGAGCAGGGTCTGCCGTACCTGTCGGACGCCGAGCTGTCCAAGCGGGTCACCGCGGCCAAGGGGACCCCGGAACGGGCATGGCTGGGCGAGGTCTCGTCGGTCGTGCTGCAACAGGCGCTGGCCGATCTGAACGTGGCGTACCGCAACTTCTTCGCCTCGATTACCGGCAAGCGCAAGGGCCGCAAGGTGGCACCGCCGCGGTTCCGCTCCCGCAAGGACAACCGGCAGGCGATCCGGTTCACCGCCAACGCCCGATTCAAGGTGCTGGACAACGGCCGGCTGCGCCTGCCGAAGATCGGCGACGTGGAGGTGCGCTGGTCGCGGGGTCTGCCGTCCGAGCCCAGCTCGGTCACGGTGATCCGGGATGCGGCGGGCCGGTACTTCGCCTCGTTCGTCGTGCAGACCGCAGACGAGCCGTTGTCGCCGGTGGAGTCGGAGGGCGGTATCGACCTGGGCCTGACCCACTTCGCGGTCCTCTCGGACGGTACGAAGGTGGCGGCCCCGAAGTTCCTGCGCCGCGCGGCCCGCAAGCTCAAGCGGTTGCAGCAAGACCTCTCCCGCAAGACCAAGGGGTCGAACAACCGCAAGAAGGCCGTCGTGAAGGTCGCTCGGGCGCATGCCCAGGTGGCCGACACTCGGCGGGACTGGCAGCACAAGCTGTCCACGGCGATCATCCGCGACAATCAAGCGGTGTACGTCGAGGACCTGTGCGTCGTCGGTCTCGGCCGGACCCGGCTGGCGAAGTCCGTGCACGACGCCGGTTGGGCGTCGTTCACGGGCATGTTGGAGTACAAGGCCGCCCGGTACGGGCGTACCTTCGCCCGGGTGGATCGGTTCTTCCCGTCCACCCGGATGTGTTCGGACTGCGGCCGGATCAACGACAAGATGGCGCTCGACGTCCGAGCGTGGGACTGCCCCTGCGGCAGCACCCACGACCGGGACGTCAACGCGGCCATGAACGTGCTCGCGGCGGGACGCGCCGAGAGCCTAAACGCCTGTGGAGCGCAGGTAAGACCGGCACTCGTGCCGGCGCCGCGCGAGGAAGCAGGAATCCTCCCGGACGCCGCGTGTTCCACGCGCAGCGTGGAGGGAATCTCCGTCCTTCAGTGCGGAGAGATCGTCAACTCCACCTGGCCCCCGGCGCCCGGCCGCACCTGCCGGTCGACCGGCGCGCCCCGCTGGCGGAGTTCGAGGCGGTCGCCGACCGGTACCCGGTGTTCCGGGTGGAACCCGCTCCGCGACCCTGACCGGTCTCGATCAGGTCGACATCGTGCGTCGGATCGCAACCTTGCGTTGACGGCGCCGCCGGCCTCGGCTTCGCTGTGCCCGAGGCGGTCGGCGACCGCCCGGAACGAGGGAGACGGGGATGGAATCCACGGTGGAGGAACCGACACCGCACCGGGGACGCGGGCGCGGGTGGCTCGCGGTGCTCATGGCCGGGGTGCTCGCCGGCGGCGCGGCCGGGGTGCTGAGCCTGCGACCGAGCACCGACGGCCCGTCGGCGGAGGCCACCGCTCCCGCCGTGGCGCCCCGGGACCTGCTGGCCGGCCTGCCGGCGCGGGTGGTTCCGCCGCCCGTCCTGGCGGACCTCCCGACCGACCGCGCGGTCGGTCCGGCCGCCTTCCTGTACCACGTCGAGCTGCCGGGCGGCTTCGACGAGGCCACCGGCACCTCCCGCCAGCACGACATCCACCTGGTCACCCGCAGGGGCCAGCAGTTCCGGGTCGGGCACACCCCGGCCACCATTGGCCCGGTGAACCAGTCGCTGTCCCCGGACGGCCGGTGGCTGGCCGAACGCCGGAGCGGGCAGTGGTGGATCCGGGACCTGACCGACACGACGGAGCGGGCGGTGCCGACCGGGTACGAGCTGTGGCGTTGGTCCACGGATTCGGGTGCGGTCGTGCTCGCCGAGCTGTCGCAGTCCAGCCGCGCCTTCGCGGTGCTGTCGATGCGCGACGGGTCGTTGCGCCGGCTCGACGTGGCGGCCACCCCGCTGACCGACGCGGTCACCCTCGTCGACGGCCGGCACCTCGTCCTGGTCGAGCTGACCCCAGCTGCCCCGGGCGGCAGGGCCCGGCCGGAGCTGGCCGTCACGGTGCGGGACATCGACACCGCTGCCACCCGGACCGTGCCGGTGCTGCGGCCCGGGCAGCTGGGTTCCGGCGAGTCCTTCACCGCGATCGTGCCGCTGCTGGACGGCGGCGGAACGCCGGCCCGGGTCTGGGTGCAGCTTGGCCGGCCGGACCTGCAACCGACCGACCTGCCCGAGGGCCTGCCGGCGATCCCGGCGAACTCACTGATCGGGGTCGACGTTCGTTCCGGTCAGCCGGCCGGGCGGATCGACCTGTCCCCGGCCGGGACGGACTCCGCCGAGGTGTACGAGGGCATCGTCGGCGCCGATGTCGTGCTGACCCGACGGACCCGGGAGCGGACCGAGCTGGTCGCCGTCGAGCCGGGCGCCGGGAGTCGCCGGGTGCTGACCACGCTGCCCGACGCCACCAGGGTGCTGGTGCCCGGCCGGCAGTGGTGAGACCGGCTCACTCGGCGTCGGCCAGGCGGGCGGCGCGGACGTACAGGTAGCGCTGCTGCGGCAGGTTCATCGACCGCCGCGCCGCCTCCTCGTACGCCGCCCGCGCCGCGCCGAGGTCGCCCGTGCGTTCCAGCAGGTGCGCGCGGGCGGCGGGCAGCCGGGGGTCGGCGGCGAGCCGGGGGTCGGCCGCCAGCCCGGCGAGCAGGTCGAGCCCGGCGGGGGCGCCCCGGGCCATGGCCACCGCGACCGCGTGGTTCAGCGCCACCACCGGGTTGTCGGACAGGCCGGTCAGCACCGCGTAGAGCGCCTCGATCTGCGGCCAGTCGGTCTCCTCGGCGCTCGGGGCCTCGTCGTGCAGCGCCGCGATCGCCGCCTGCACCTGGTACGGCCCGACCTCACCGCGTGGCAGCACCGCGCTGACCAGCGCGACGCCCTCGGCGATCTGGTCGGCGCGCCAACGGCTGCGGTCCTGCTCGGCCATTGGGACCAGCTCGCCGTTCGGCCCGACCCGGGCCGGCCCCCGCGCGTCGGTGAGCAGCATCAACGCCAGCAGCCCGGTCACCTCGGCGTCGTCGGGGAGCAGCCGGTGCAGCATCCGGGTGAGCCGGATCGCCTCAGTGGACAGGTCCACCCGGCGCAGCAGCGGGCCGGCCGTGCTGGCGTACCCCTCGTTGAAGATCAGATAGAGCACGTGCCGGACGGCGGCCAGGCGGGCCTCCCGGTCCGGGCCGGCAGGCAGGCCGAACGGCACGCCGCTGTCCCGGATGCGCTGCTTGGCGCGAGTGATCCGGCGGGTCATCGTGCCCTCCGGGACCAGGAACGCCCGGGCCACCTCGGCGGTGCTCAGGCCGCCGACGGCCCGCAGCGTCAGTGCGATCTGCGCGGCCGGGGGCAGCTCCGGGTGGCAGCAGAGGAAGAGCAGCACCAGGCTGTCGTCCTCCGGCGACCGGCGGTCCGCCGGGGGAGCGAGCCACTGCTCGGGCGGCAACCGCCGGGCGACGTCGTCCTCGCGTCGCCGTCGGGCCTGCTCGCTGCGGAGCAGGTCGGTCAGGCGACGCGCCGCGACGGTGATCAGCCAGGCGCGCGGGTCATCGGGTACGCCGTCGACCGGCCACCGGGTCGCGGCCGCGAGCAGCGCCTCCTGGGTGGCCTCCTCGGCGGTGTCGAAGTGCCCGTAGCGGCGCACCACCGCGCCGAGGACCTGCGGCGTCAGGCGGCGCAGCAGGTCCTCGACGGGCTCGGCGGTCATCAGCCGTTCAGGTCCTCGATGCCCTCGGCGACCGGCCGCACGTCCACGTACTCGCCCTCGGCGTCCGGGTTCACGAACCGCGCGGCGATCTGCGTGGCCCGGTCGAAGCTGTCGCACTCCACGATCGTGAAGCCGGCCAGCACCTCCTGCGTCTCCGGGTAGGGGCCGTCGGTCACCACGGGCGCACCCCCGCGCAGTCGGACCCGCCGGGCGTGCACCGGGGCGGTGAGTCCCCGGCCGTCGACCAGCTCGCCCGACTCCGCGATCTCCTTGTGCACCGCCTCCATGTGGGCGTGCATCGCCGCGACCTGCTCGGGCGACATCGGCGGCCGGTCGTCGGCGGGACGGCCCGCCATCGCGTCGTAGTCCCGCTGCGAGCCGTACAGCATGATCATGTACTTCACGTTGTCACTCCTCTCGGCCGGCCCGGGTGGGCCGTCACCGGGAACGTCGGAGCCGCCGGGTCGACGCGGACAGCGAGGCGGTCAGGGCCGCGCGGCGATGTGGGCGACAAACGCGTGCCAGGCGGTGGGAGTGAAGGCGAGGGCCGGTCCGGTCGAGTCCTTGGAGTCGCGGACGGCCACCACGCCGGGGAGGTTGTCAGCAACCTCGACACAGTTGCCGCCGCTGGTACCGCTACGAGTGGACTTCCTCCACTGTGCACTGGTTAGGTCCATTGATTCGCTGCTTCCTTGATCAGGTCCAGTGACTGCCGCCGCGACAGTGCCTCGTTGCGGACGCTCTCCCACCGCTGGAAGAGCGTATCCAGGTCCGACGGCCGGTCTACGACATCGCCGCCGAGCTGGCTTTCCAGGTGGCCGACCCAGCTTCCGTCGGCCAGGTGTGCCAACGACAGCGGGCCGGACAGGCCCGCGTGAAGGCCGACCTCCGGTGAATGACGTGAATGCTGACGCTGGGACGCTCGGCGCAGGCTACAAGCTTCAACATCTGCTCACCCATTAATTTCTCGCAGCCGTCCCCGACGCGTCGGACAGCCGCCTCGTCGACGACCACGACGAGTTGAGGCGGCGCCTCCCGGCCCAGAATCGTCTGCCGCTCGATGCGCGCGGTCACCCGGCGTTCGACCTCGTCGTCGGTGAGGCGTGGATCCAGCCGTAACACGGCGCGGGCGTACGCCTCGGTCTGCAGAAGACCCGGGATCAGGTTCGGCTCGAAGTACCGAAGCTGCGTCGCCCCGCGCTCGGCGTCGAGCCACGGCAGGAACCACGACGGTGCACCCAGCTTGGACACCAGGCGCTCGAACAGGCCACCGCTGGTCAGCGCGCGGTCGGCGCCCTTGATGAAGTCCATCGTCAGGGCGCGAGTGCCGCCTTCGACGGCGCTGACGTGTGACGCGCTGAAACCCGCAGCCCGGCCGAATGCCTCCTGTGTCAAGCCGCCGGCCCCGCGGGCCCGGCGGATCTCGCTCACGATGAACGCGGCGAGCGGACTGGGAACATCTGCCATTCAAGGTGCCCCAAACTGGTGATCAACTAATCATGCCGCCACAGGTCTGACGCTCGGTCCGCCAGCTCAGCCCGGACCGGCGAGACGCCTTCCGAGCGTAGTGCCCTCCACAGCAGAGTGTCACCAGCGTTACCGCTGGCGCAGTCCGAGCCGCCAGCGGAACTTGCTCGGGGCCGCCCCCGCGATGAAGCGGGGCCGTCCCTCCCGATATCCCGAGGAGGCCCGCTGTGCTGTTCCGTTTCCGACGCCGCAAGGCCGAGACCCCGATCCCGATTACCTGCTTGATGCCGGACAACGCGCGACCCAGGCGGGCGAAGCCGTCGAGCGCCCTGTTCCCGACTGCGGACCAGACCCGGGCCGGCAACCAGACCCCGGCAAGCCGCTGGCGGGCGAACGGAGGCCGCTGGTGACCGTCGGCGACCTGATCACCGTCCACGAAGGCTTCTACCGCTTCGGCACCGGCCCGCTGCTCATGCGGATCACGGCCGTGCTCAACCGGCGGATGGTCGAGGGTGCGCTGTGGGTGGAGCTGAGCGGCCAGGACGTACGCCCTGACGGCTCGACCGACTTACGGCAGCGCTTTGCGCTCGTCCGCGCCGATCGGACAGTGGTGGTGGGAAGGTGAGCGGGCCATCGCGACCCCACCTGCCGATGCGCCCCCTGTGGCGGTGTCGGGCCTGCGGCGCGGAGTGGCCCTGCCAGCCGGCGCGGCTGGCGCTGCTGGTGGAGTACCGCGAGGACCGGGTCGCGCTGCTGGTCTACCTGAGCACCCTGATGGCGGAGGCCGGCGCGCAGCTCTCCCAGCTCAACGGGCACGCGGTGCCGGAGAACCTCACCCAGCGCTTCCTGACGTGGGCCCGAGCCCGTTAGTCGGCACGGGTCAGCTCACCACACCGGCGGCGAGCAGCGCGGCGGTGGGCAGGGCGAGCAGGCCGTCGGCATCCCGGTAGCGGGCGGAAAGTTGCAGGTAGCGGCGGCGCAGCGCCTCGCGGGTCGCCGGCGGCTGCCGCTCCGGCAGCAGCCCCGGAATGCCGAGGCCGCTGGCCGGGCCGGTCCACCACTCGTCCGGGTCGGCCCGGTGCGTCCAGGTCAGCGTGCGGCACCGCACGTCGTCCAGCCCCGCCCCGGCGAGCAGCCCGGTCAGCCCCTCCTCGGTGCGCGGGAAGTCCCGCTCCGCCGCGAGTTTCGGCAGCTCCCACCGTCCACCTCGGCGAACACCTCACCCCAGAGCCGTTGCAGGGGCGGCTGCGGCCAGGGCCAGACGGTGACGGCGATCGGGCCGCCGGGGCGTACCGTGCGGCCCAGCCCGGCCACCGCGGCGGCTGGGTCGCCGACGTGGTTCAGCACGAAGTTGGCCACGGCGGCGTCCACTGCGCCGGTGATCAGCGGCAGGTGCGGCAGCGCGGCGCGGACCAGCCGGGCGTCGGGCACGGCCCGCCGGGCGCTGGCCAGCATCGACGCCTCGGCGTCCACCGCGACCACCGTCGCGCCGCGCCCGGCCGCCAGCGCCGCGACCGTGCCGGTCCCGGTGCCCACGTCGAGCACCCGCATGCCGGCCCCGGCGCCCGCCGCGTCCAGCAGCGCGTCCGCCGGGTACGCGCAGAGCCGGGCGAAAGTGCGCTCGTACGCCGTCGCGCGTCCCGCCCAGCGCTCCCGTTCGTGATCGTCGAAACTGGTCCCCGTCATCGGTGCGCAGCCTCGCGACTCAGGTCTACCGTGGATGCATGACGACGGCATGGGTGCTGCTCGGGGCGTTCGGCGCGGTCGTGGCGTCAGCGGTCGCCTGGGTCGCCTGGCGCGACCGGCAGCGGACGGCCTCGGCGGAGGACCCGGGCGCCCGGCAAGCGGCGGTGGTGGAGCAGCAGTGCTACGAGCAAGGCCGGCACGTCACGCAGAACGACTGGATCCATGGCGGCGGCCTGGGCTGATGATGATCGCGGCGGCGCGTCCCGCCCAGCGTTCCCGCTCGTGATCGCCAAAGTGGTCCCCGTCATCGGTGCGCAGCCTCGCGATCCAGGTCTACCGTGGATGCATGACGACGACCTGGGTGATACTCGGGGTGTTCGGTGCGGTCATGGCGGCGGCAGTCGGGTGGGTCGCCTGGCGCGACCGGCAGCGCACGGCCTCGGCGGAGGACCCGGGCGCCCGGCGGGCGGCGGTGGTGCAGCAGCAGCGCTACGAGCAGAACCGGCACGCCTCGCAGAGCGACGTCATCCGTCGAGGCGACGGACGCTCCTGATGATCGTTATCCTCCGCGGGTGACGAGATGGACGCGTCGGGTGCCGTGGCTGCTGGCCGCCGTCCCGGCCCTGGCGCTGCTGGCTGCCTGCGGTGGCGTCGCCTGGCTGGTCGGCGGGGAGGTCGCCGCCGACCGGACCTGTCCCGACCAGTTGGCCGCGGACACGGCCGAAATCCGCACCGATCGCGGCTTCCCCGCAGAGAACGTGCCCGGCCTGGGCGACTTCCTCGACGTGCACTGGCAGGTCGACACCGAGGCGAACCCGTGCTCGCGGGGACCGGGGCCCACGGACTGGGTGTACCAGGGGGTGGTGCGGCTGCGTCCGGCCGACGCGCGGGCGCTGGCCGCCGCGTACCCCTGGGAGCCGGCGACCGCGGAGCCGGCGGTGTGGCCCGGGTTGTCCCCGTACCTGCCGGCGGGCGTGCGGTGGCGGCACAGCGCGGCCTACGACGAGAGTGCCGCCGGCAGCCGGCACCTCGAACTCCACCTGGACCCGGACCGGGCGGTGGCGCTGTTCCGCCTCTGGGACAGCTGAGCCCCGGCCGTCCGCCCATGGTCCCGACGGTCGCCGCCCGGCATGATCAATCCACGGTCGGGGTACACCGACCGCATCGGCCGCGACGCCTGGGAGGGCAACTGTGACGGCACGCTCGGGATCGCAGTCGCGCGGCTCGCTCGCCGCGGCCGTGGTGGCGCTGGTGGTGGCGGCCGGTTGCGCCGTCGGCGGGGTGGGGAGAGCGGCCCGCAGGAGCCGCGCGAACCGGCGCCGGGCCAGTCCCGGCAGGCCGCCTCGCCGGGCCCGCAGACCACCCGGGCCGACGGCACCACCAGCGTCGAGGAGTTCAAGACCGACATCGGCGACGCGGTGAACATCGCCGAGGACTACTGGGGCGCTCAGTTCAAGGCCTCCGGCCAGCAGTTCCGCCCGATCCGCCGGATCGTTCCGTACCAGCGCGAGGGGGAGGTCGCCTGCGGCGGCCAGGCGCTGCCGCGCAACAACGCCGTCTACTGCTCCCAGGGCGACTTCATCGCCTACGACGTCAACTGGTCGGTGGCCGCGTTCCGCCAGGTCGGCGACGCGTTCGTGTTCTACCTGCTCGGCCACGAGTACGCCCACGGCATCCAGGCACGCCTCGGCATCCGCTCCAACTTCACGATCCAGCAGGAGTTGCAGGCCGACTGCATGGCCGGGGCGTACCTGGGTGACTCGGTCCGCTCGGGCGTGCTGAAGCTGGACACGGGCGACCTCGACGAGTTCCGCGAGGGGCTGCTCGCCGTCGGCGACGACCCCGACCAGCCGTGGTTCGCGGAGGGCTCGCACGGCACCGCCGAGCAGCGCACCGACTCGTTCTTCCGCGGCTACGAGAGCTCCCTGGACGCCTGCGACCTCGGCTGAGCGGGATCGCCCACATCACCTTCGGCGGGGAGGGCGGCGGGCCGCCCGGGTCGGGCTGAGAGGATCGCCCCGACACCACCCCGGCCGGAGGAGGCCCCCGCTGAGCAGCCCACATCCCGCCGCCGTGCTCTTCGACATGGACGGCACCCTGGTCGACAGCGAGAAGCTGTGGGACGTCGCGCTGCGCGAGCTGGCGGCCGAGTACGGCGGCACGCTCTCCGACGCCGCGCGGCGCGCGGTGATCGGCACGAGCATGGCCGAGTCGATGCGGATCGTGCACGACGACCTCGGCCAGCCGGAGCGCGATCCGCAGGTCAGCATCGACTGGATCAACGCCCGGATCCTGGAGCTGTTCCGCACCGGGCTGCGCTGGCGGCCCGGCGCGCTGACCCTGCTGCGGGCCGTACGCGCCGCCGGCATCCGCACCGCGCTGGTCACCTCCAGCGGGCGGCCGCTGGTCGAGGTGGCCCTGGACACCCTCGGGCGGGACAGCTTCGACGCGGTGGTCTGCGGTGACGAGGTGGACCTGGCCAAGCCGCACCCGGAGCCGTACCTGACGGCGGCGCGGCTGCTGGGCGTGCCGATCGGCCGGTGCGTGGCGATCGAGGACTCGCCGACCGGGGTGGCCAGCGCGCTCGCCGCCGGTGCGGCGGTGCTGGCGGTGCCCGCGGAGGTGCCGATCGCGCCGATCGACGGCGTACACCAGGTGGAGAGCCTGACCGCGGCGGACCTGGAGCTGCTGGCCGCGCTGCTCGGCGAGCCGCCGGCCTGACCACGCGAAGGGGGCCCCGCCGACCGGCGGGGCCCCCTTCGTCGTCCCTGCTGAGGATCAGTCGTGCGCGATGGCGCCCAGCACGTTGATCCGCGCGGCGCGCACCGCGGGCAGCACCGCGGCGACCACCCCGATGATCGCGGCCAGCCCGAGGAAGAGCCCCATCTGGCCCCAGGGCAGGACCAGGTCGGTGATGCCCTCGTCCTTGAGCGCCTCGACCACCGCCGCGCCGAGGCCGGTGCCGACCACCACGCCGAGCAGCGCGCCGAAGACCGAGATCACCACCGCCTCGACGGTGATCATCCGCATGGTCTGCGCCCGGCGCAGCCCGATCGCCCGCAGCAGGCCCAGCTCGCGGGTCCGCTCCAGCACCGACAGGGCCAGGGTGTTGATGATGCCCAGCACCGCGATCACGATGGCCAGCGCCAGCAGGATCTGGATCATCCGCAGCGGGGTGTCCAGCTGGCTGGTCTGCTGCTTGATGAAGGCGGCCCGGTCGGCCACCGACACCTCGGGGCTGTCGGCGAGCAGCGTCTCGACCTGCGGCTGGACGTCGGCGACCCGGGTGCCGGGGGCGAGCTGCAGGAAGCCCTGGATCGGCTGCGGGATGGCGAAGTCCCGCGCCGCCTGCGGCGGCAGCACCACCGGGTTGGTCAGCTGCGAGCTCTCGTAGATGCCGCTGACCGTGTACGTGCGGGCCTCGCCCCGGGACAGCTGGACGCTGACCGTCGAGCCGACCGACACGTTGCGGGACTTCGCGGTGTCCGAGCTGAACAGCATCTGATCCGGTGCCAGCCTGCTGATGTCACCGGCGGTGGCCTTCGCCCCGAAGATCCGCTCCAGCGCCGCGACGTTGCTCGACGCCGCCACCCAGGTGCGCTCGCCGTTGACCACGGCCATGTCGCCGTACTCGCCGTCGACCATCTGGACGCCCGGGATGGCGGCGGCCTTCTCCAGCACCGCCGGGTCGAAGCTCGGCGGGCGGGGACCGCCCTGCACCCCGGCGATCACCAGCTCGGCCTTGATCTGGTCCTCGGCCAGCGCGCTGATGCTGCCCTTGGCCGAGTCGAGGATCACCGTCACACCGGTGACCAGCGCGATGCCGACCATCAGCGCCGCCGCGGTGATCGCGGTGCGGCGCGGGTTACGACCCGAGTTGAGCCGGCCGAGCTTGCCCGGCACCGACCAGGCGAACAGCGCCCCGAGCAGGGACACCACCGGCCGGCTGATCAGCGGGGTCAGCAGCGCCACCCCGATGAAGGCGAACAGCACGCCGCCGAGGATGGTGGCCAGGGTGTTGTCCCCGGCGTTGCCGCTGAGCCCCAGGAAGAGCAGCGTGCCCCCGATCCCGGTGACGATCGCGCCGGCCACCGTCACCTTGGTCAGCGGGCGGTCCGGGGTGGCCACGTCCTGCATCGCCGCGATCGGCGGGATCCGCGACGCCCGCAGCGCCGGCAGCAGCGCCGCCACCACGGTGATCACCAGACCCACCGAGAACGCGCCGATCACCGCGGCCGCCGGCACGCCGATGCCGGCCAGCGCCAGCCCGCCCGCCAGCTTGCCGAACAGGTACGCCAGCAGCGCGCCGACACCGATGCCGGCGCCCAGGCCGAGTACGGAGGCGATCAGGCCCACCGCAATGGCCTCCAGCACCACCGAGCCGATGATCTGCCGACCGCTGGCCCCGATGGCCCGCATCAGGGCCAACTCCCGGGTGCGCTGCGCCACGATGATCGAGAAGGTGTTGAGGATGAGGAAGGTGCCGACCAGCAGCGCCACCGCGGCGAAGCCGAGCAGGATCTTGTTGAAGAAGGAGAGCCCCTCCTTCAGCCCCGCCGAGGCGTCGGCGGAGAGCTGCTCGCCGGTCTTGACCTCGTAGTCGCCGCCGACCGCGGCGGCGATGTCGTCGCGCAGCGCGGCCTCGCCGACCCCGTCGGCGGCCTTCACGCTGATGTTGGTGAACACGTCCGGCTCGCCGAGCATCAGCCGCTGCGCCACCGGGGTGGTGAAGGCGATCTCGTTGGCCCCGCCGAGGGAGTCCCGGTCACCGCTGTAACCGAAGACGCCCACCACGGTGAACTCCTTCTTCGGCTCCAGGGTCAGCACGCCGACCCGGTCGCCGACCTTCACCTTCGCGGCCTGCGCCAGCGCCCCGTTGACCACGATCTCGTCGTCGGCGCGCGGCTCGCGGCCCTCGCGCAGCTTGACCAGGTCGCTCTCACCCACCCAGTTCTCGCCGAGCTGCGGCGGACCGAACGAGGTGACCACCTTGCCGTTGCTGCCGATCAGGCGGGCGCCGTCCGCGGCGACGATCCCGGTGGCCTCGGCCACCCCGCCGACCGTGCGGACCTTCTCCAGCGTCGCGGCCGGCATCGCCGCGGGCACCTGCTCACCCTCGGTCTCGCTGAGGGCGATCTTCGGCTTGGCGGAGACGTTGACGTCGACACCCTCGTACGCGTCGGCGAAGACGGCGTCGAACGAGCGGCCGAGCGTGTCGGTCAGCACGAACGCGCCGGAGACGAACATGACGCCCAGCACCACGGCCAGGCCGGAGAGGATGAGGCGCACCTTGCGCGCCAGCAGGCTCTTCCACGTCGCGCGGAACATCAGCGCGCCACCTCGGCCGGCGTGTCGAGCTTCTTCATGGTGTCCAGCACGGTGTCGGCGGTCGGCTCGATCAGCTCCGAGACGACCTGCCCGTCGGCCAGGAAGATCACCCGGTCGGCGTACGCGGCGGCGGTCGGGTCGTGGGTCACCATCACGATGGTCTGGCCGTGCTGGCGTACCGAGTTGCGCAGGAAGTTCAGCACCTCCGCGCCGGAGCGGGAGTCGAGGTTGCCGGTCGGCTCGTCGGCGAAGATCACCTCGGGTCGGGCGACCAGCGCCCGGGCGCACGCCACCCGCTGCTGCTGACCGCCGGAGAGCTGCGCCGGGCGGTGCCCCAGCCGGTCCCGCAGGCCCACCGTGTCGATCACCGTGTCGTACCAGGCCTGCTCGGGCTTGCGGCCGGCGATGGAGAGCGGCAGCAGGATGTTCTCCTGGGCGGTCAGCGTCGGCAGCAGGTTGAACTGCTGGAAGATGAAACCGACCTTGTCCCGCCGCAGCTTCGTCAGGCCGGCGTCGCCGAGCCCGGTCACCGTCGTGTCGCCGATGTGCACCGTGCCCTTGGTGACCGAGTCCAGCCCCGCCAGGCAGTGCATCAGCGTGGACTTGCCCGAACCGGACGGGCCCATGATCGCCGTGAACCGGCCACGCTCGAACTCGGCGCTCACCCCCCGCAGCGCGGCGACCTGCGCCTCGCCGCTGCCGTACACCTTCCACACGTCGCTGGCCCTGGCCGCGGCCTGCGCCTGCCGGCCTACCGTCGCGGTCACGTCATCTACCTCTTCCGTCTGCTTGCGGTGTCCCCGCCGCCCCCGCTGGTCGGTGGGGCTGGTCCCATCCTCCGTGCCGTACCCGCCGGATCCGTCCGCCCAGGGGCGGACGCGGCGCGGATTTCCCGCTGCGGGTCGGCCCGGAGCCCGGCTCAGGGTTGCCCCTGAGCCGGCGCCGATCGAACGTGTTTCCACCCGCCGGGACGGCGGCGGAACCGACGCTAGGACCTGACGCCACGTCATGGTCAACCGCGCCGCGCCGTCTCTCGTCACGGTAGGTGACGACGGCAACAGCGCCGTCACCCCGCCGGCGACTCCTCGCGTACGCTCCGCGACGTAGCCGCCGGCCACCCGCCCGGGTGGGGCCGGCCATCGCGAGCGAAGCCGACGTCGGCAGCGGTGTTCGTGGTGGGGCGGGGCTGCCGCGGAGCCGGCATGTCGGCTCCTCGTGCGGTCCGGACGGCCGCACGTCCGGTTGCCACCGCGCAGCGGTCAGCGCCGCTCGCGGCGGGCGCGTCCCAGGGCGCCGGCCCGGCCCCACCGGCCGGGAATGCCGAGCAGCTCGATCCGGCCCATGCCCGGGGGCACGGCCGGCCTGGTCACCAGGTGGTCCCCACGGGGTTCCATGCCGAGCATGGTCCGCAGCAACAACAGGGGGGCGCCCGTGGACCACGCCTGCGGACTGCACGCCGTGGGGTACAGCACGGGATACCGGGTCAGCGTCCGGTCGTATCCGCCGAAGGCCTCCGGCGGCTTCCACCGCGGGTTGACCCGGGGCCCCGTCCCGTACCCGACGGCCAACAGTCCGCAGTCCGAAGCGACCGGAGCACCCCTGCTGCTGGTGCGCACGCTGCTCGGCCTCGAGCCGTACGGGGACGATCTGGTGGTCGAGCCGGCGCTGCCCGAGCGGTTCGGGCGCATCGAACTGCTCGACATCCCGGGGCGGTGGGGCCGGGTCGACGCCATCGGCAGCGTGGATCGGCGCGGCGAGGAGACGGACCGGCAGACCAGCCTGGCCACCTCGCCGCGCGAAGCCTGACGAGCGATCACCGTTGCGGGCGGACCAGGCCCGTCTCGTAGGCCAGCACCACCGCCTGGACCCGGTCGCGCAGCCCCAACTTGGTCAGCACGTGCCCGACGTGGGTCTTGATCGTGGTCTCGCTGACCGACAGCGCCGCGGCGATCTCGGCGTTGGACAGCCCGCGGGCCACCTGCACCAGCACCTCCCGCTCCCGTTCGGTGAGCGAGTTGAGCGCCTTCGGCGGGGTGGCCGCCGGGTCGGGCAGCACGTCGGCGAAGCGGTCCAGCAGCCGCCGGAGGATGCGAGGCGCGACCACCGCCTCCCCGGCGGCGACCGTGCGGATCGCGGTCACCAGGTCCTCCGCCGGCACGTCCTTGGCCAGGAAGCCGCTCGCCCCGGCGCGCAGCGCCCCCACCACGTACTCGTCCAGGTCGAACGTGGTGAGGATGAGCACCCGCACCGGCAGCCGGGCGTCGACGATGGCCCGGGTGGCCGCCACCCCGTCCATCCGGGGCATCCGGATGTCCATCAGCACCACGTCCGGCAGCAGCCGCCGGGACAGCTCCACCGCCTCCTGGCCGTCGCCGGCCTCGGCCACGATGTCCAGGTCCTCCTCGGTGCCCAGCACCATCCGGAAGCCGGTACGCAGCAGCGGCTGGTCGTCGGCGAGCAGGATCCGCACCGGCCGTGCCGCCGCCGTACCGTCGCTCATGAGCTCTCCCTGTCCTGCTGGTGGTGCGGTCGGTCGCCCGTGCGGTGGTGGCCCGGTCGCCCGCTCCGGCGCGGCCCGGCCGGCGGTGCCCGCCCGGCGCTCCCGGGTCACGCCGCGGCCCCGACCGAGTCCACCGGAATCCGCGCCGACACCCGGAAGCCGCCGCCCGGCCGTGGACCGGTCCGCAGGGTCCCACCGTAGAGGCCGACCCGCTCCCGCATGCCGACCAGGCCGTGCCCGATCCGGTCGGGTCCCGGTCCCGGCCCGCGCCCGGTGTCGGTGACCTCCACCGTCAGGCAGCCGTCGGCGACGGTGAGCCGCACCTGCGCGGTGGCCTCTCCGGCGTGCTTGAGCGCGTTGGTCAACGCCTCCTGCACGATCCGGTAGACCGTCAGTGACACGCCCTCCTCCACCGGCCCGGGCGTGCCCTCGACGTGCAGGGTCACCGGCAGGCCCGCCTCCCGTACCTGCTCGACCAGCGCCTCGATCCCCGCCAGGCCGGGCTGTGGGGTCAGGTCCGCCGCCGGCTCCGCGTCCGTGCGCAGCACGTCCAGCAGGCGGCGCATCTCGCGCAGGGTGACCCGGCTGGTGTCCTCGATGGTGGCGATGGCCTCGTCGGCGGCGTCCGGGTCGCGGCGCAGCACCCGGCGGGCCCCGGTGGCCAGCACCCCCATCACGCTCACGTGGTGGGCGACCACGTCGTGCAGCTCCCGGGCGATCCGGCGCCGCTCGTCCGCGACCGCCTGCTCGGCCAGGGAACGCTGGTTCTCCTCGGCCACCCGGGCCCGCTCCCGCAGCGCCCGCACCGACGTGCGCCGCGCCTGCACCGCCCGCCCCACCGCGTACGACAGCAGGGCGATGAGCAGGTTGTTGAGCAGCAGGTAGCCGGGGCTCACCGCCAGCACCCCCTCCGGCGGGGCGACCAGGTTGGCCACCCCCACCGGCACCCAGAGCAGCACCGCGGCCAGCACCGCCTGCCGCGCCGGCCGGCGCGCGGCCATCGTGTACGTCAGGACCATGAACGCCAGGCCCTGCGTGCCGGGCGCGAGCTTGAGCAGCACCGGCAGCATCAGGGTGGCCACGGCCAGACCCACCGCCGTCCACGGAGCGACCCGGCGCAACGCCACCGGGGCGGCCGCGAGCAGGCTCCACGCCAGCGCGCCCGGCATCCGCCCGGGCCAGAACTCCGGCGGGGTGAGCAGCAGGAAAGCGACCTCCAGCAGCACCAGGGCGGCGGCGAAGAGCGCGTCACCGGCGAGCGGTCGGCGCTGCCACCATCGCGCGGGTCCGTCGGTCATACCGCGACGCTAACCGCCGCCCGGCGCGCCAGGTCGTCGCCGACGGTGAACCCGCCGTCCTCCTCAGGGAGGAGACGGCCTCCGCCCGGGGGTGGTGCGGAGCTGGTCGGCGGCCGGTCACTGCCGGTATCGGGGCCGGCCGAACGGGGTGCCGAGCCGCCGATCACCGGTCGGCGCCGACGGGCGGTCGGGCCGGGTGTCGGGCGGCGCAGGGAAGGAAGGTCACTCGTCGGCGCCGGGGGCGGCCGGGCCGGAGCGGGCGTCGCGCAGCGGGTCGGCGGCCGCCGACCGGTCCGGGAACGGCGGCGGGGTGCCCCCGAAGGTCGGGCAGTGCGCCTGGTGGCTGCACCAGTCGCAGAGCCGGCTCGGCCGGGGCCGGAAATCCTGCCGCTCGGTGGCCTGCTCGATGGCCTGCCAGAGCGCCACCACCGTGCGCTCGAAGCGCAGCAGCTCCTCGGCGTCGGGGGAGTAGTCGCAGACCTCCGCGTCCTTGAGGTAGAGCAGGCGAAGCACCCGCGGCACCACCCCCCGGGTGCGCCACAGCACCAGCGCGTAGAACTTCAGCTGGAACAGCGCGCGCGCCTCGAACGCCTCCCGGGGCGCGCCGCCGGTCTTGTAGTCGACCACCCGCAGCGCGCCGTCCGGCGCGACGTCGAGGCGGTCCAGGTAGCCCCGGATGAGCAGCTGCTCGTCGACCACCGCCGAGATCAGGCTCTCCCGCTCGGCCGGCTCCAGCCGGCGCGGGTCCTCCACCGCGAAGTAGCCCTCCAGCAGCCCCGCCGCCGAGCGCAGGAACTCGGCGGTGCCCGCCTCGTCGCCCGGGTCGAACAGGCCGGCCAGCTCGGGCTGCTCGGTGACCAGCCGGTCCCACTGCGGGGCCACCAGACCACCGGCGGCGTCCGGCGTACGCCCGCCGGCCGGCAGGTCGAACAGCCGCTCCAGCACCGCGTGCACCAGGGTGCCCCGGGCCTGCTCCACCGTCGGGCGCTCGGGCAGCCGGTCGATGCTGCGGAACCGGTAGAGCAGCGGGCAGGTCTTGAAATCCGCCGCCCGCGACGGCGACAACGACGCCCGGATGGTGGCCGGCAGCGCCGCCGCCGGAGTGGCCTGCTCGTCGATCACCGGTTCCGCCGTCATGCCCCGAAGGTTAGGGCACCGGTGTGACAGGGCCGTGATCGGCGCACCGGAGCATGATCCGCGCGGCGTAGCATCGGGGCGGTGAAACCCCGCAGCCGAGCGCCACGCCGGTCCGGCCGACGCACCGGCCTGACCGTGGGCCGGGTCTTCGGGGTGCCGCTGCACGTCAACGTGTCGATGCTGCTGCTGACCCTGCTGATCACCGTGACGTACGCCGAGTTCGCCCGCGACCGGCTCGACCTCGACCCGCTCGGCGGCTACCTGATCGGCCTCGGCTTCGTCGTCTCGCTGCTCGGCTCGGTGCTGCTGCACGAGCTCGGCCACGCGCTGACCGCCCGCCGGTACGGCATCGGTGTGCGCGGGATCACCCTGGAACTGCTCGGCGGCTACACCGAGATGGAGTCCGACGCCCCCACCCCCCGGGTCGACCTGCTGGTCTCCCTGGCCGGTCCGGCGGTCTCCGCCGTGCTCGGCGCGATCGCCGTCGGCGTCACCATGGCCCTGCCCCCGCACACCCTGGCCCACCAGCTCGCGCTGCAGGTGGCGCTGAGCAACGTGATCGTCGCGCTGTTCAACATCCTGCCGGGGCTGCCGCTGGACGGCGGCCGGGCGCTGCGTGCCGCGGTCTGGGCGCTCACCCGGGACCGGCACCGGGCCACCGAGATCGCCGGCTGGGTGGGGCGCGCCGTCGCGGTCGGCACGGCGGTGCTGGTGGTGCTGCTGACCGTCCAGCGGCTGCTGATACCGCTGGCCCTGCCGCTGATGCTGCTGGTCGCCGTCACCCTCTGGCGCGGCGCCGGCCAGTCGATCCGGTACGCCCGGATCAGCCGCCGGGTCCCGCTGATCGACCTGGCCCGGCTGGCCCGGCCGGTCTTCGGCGTGCCCACCGGCACCCCGCTGGCCGAGGCGCAGCGCCGGCACGCCGCGCAGGCGCCGGCCGGGGCGGCGGTCACCGTGGTCGACGGCACCGGCCGGCCGGTCGCCCTGGTGGACCCGGCCGCGGCGGACGCCGTACCCCCGGAACGCCGGCCCTGGGTGGCGGTGGACGCGGTGGCCCGGCCGCTGGACCGGCTGCCCGCGCTGCCGGCCGGGGTGGCCGGCGACCGGGTGATGGAGACGGTGCAGCGCCACCCGGCCGCACAGTACGTGGTGACGGCAGGCGAAGATGTGGTCGGCGTTCTGCACATCGGGGATCTCGCCCAGGTCCTCGAACCCACACGGAAGATGAACAGGTGACCGCAGCACATCCCCCCGCCCTCCCGGCCGAGAACGGCACACCGGCGCCCGTCGCCGTCGGAGACCTGCCCCCGGTGCACCGGGGGCCGTTCCGCCCCGGCGACCGGGTCCAGCTGACCGACCCGAAGGGGCGGATGCACACGGTCGTCCTGGAGCCCGGCAAGGCGTTCCACACCCACCGCGGCATCCTGGAGCACGACGCGCTGATCGGGCAGCCCGACGGCAGCGTGGTGACCACCTCCGGCGGCGGCACCGCGTTCCTCGCGCTGCGCCCGCTGCTGTCGGACTACGTGCTGTCGATGCCGCGCGGCGCGCAGGTGATCTACCCGAAGGACTCGGCGCAGATCGTCGCGATGGGCGACATCTTCCCCGGCGCGAAGGTGCTGGAGGCGGGCGCCGGCTCCGGGGCGCTGACCTGTTCGCTGCTGCGCGCCGTCGGCACCGGCGGCGAACTGCACTCGTACGAGCTGCGCGACGACTTCGCCCAGATCGCCCGGCGCAACGTCGAGTCCTTCTTCGGCGCCCCGCACCCGGCCTGGAAGCTGCACGTCGGCGACGTCGCCGACTGCCCGGAGACCGGTTTCGACCGGATCATCCTGGACATGCTCACCCCGTGGGAGACCCTCGACATGGTCGAGCGGGCGCTGCTGCCCGGCGGCGTGTTCATCGGCTACGTCGCCACCACCCCGCAGCTGTCCGAGCTGGTGGAGGCGCTGCGCGAGCGCGGCGGCTGGACCGAGCCGCGGGCCTGGGAGTCGCTGGTGCGCGACTGGCACGCCGAGGGGCTGGCCGTCCGCCCGGACCACCGGATGATCGCGCACACCGCGTTCCTGGTCTCCGCGCGTAAGCTCGCCCCGGGCGTCACCGCCCCGCCGCGGCGTCGCAAGCCCAGCAAGGGCGCCGAGGCGTACGCCGAGCGCAAGCAGGCGCTGCGCGAGGCGGCCGCGGCCCGACAGGCGGCGGCCGCCCAGGCCGCCGGGGTGGAACCGGCCGCGACGGGCGAGGCGGACGCGTCGTGACGGCGGAGCGGGGCGGCTGGGAGTGAGCGGGCGGATTCCGCCGGCCGGTGCGGGTCGGCGGCGCGACCTGGGGGAGGTGGCATGAGTCGGCCGGGCTTCGGCGGTGGGGATCTGCCGGCGGTGTTCCCGGACTGGTCGCCCTACCAGGACCTCGAATCGGCGGCGCGGGCCTACCTTCGGGACCCGGACATCGCCCTGGAGGCGCTCGGTGGGGTGCTGCGCGGTGCGTCCGTGCTCGGCTTCACCCTGGAACGCTTCGTCAACGAGGTCAACGGGGTGTGGCAGGAGGTCGTCGTCTGCGACGGCAGCCGCCTGGTGCTCTGGCACGGCGAGGACGTGCCGCCGGGGGAGGGGCCGCCCGGGTCGATGACCTCGTCGCTGCGGGTGGTGCCGGTCTCCACCGTCACCGAGGTCGGCTGCCGGCGGCGGCTGACCCGCGCCGACAGCGGCGAGGTCCGGGTCGACAGCATCGACGTGTACCTGCTGCTGACCTCGCTGGACGAGGCGCCGCCCGGCGACGAGATCGCCGGCGCGCCCCGGCACGACGCGCTGCGCTTCGGCAAGACGCTCGACGACGGCGGCGCCGGCCAGATCGCCCGGCTGGAGGAGTTCGCCCGGCTGGTCGCCTCCGTGGTGGGCCGTCCGGTGCTCTGAGGGCCCGACCGACGCACGCGGGGCCGCGGACGACGATGTCGTCCGCGGCCCCGCAACGTCTGTGCCCGCTCGGGCCGGGTCAGTCCTCCTCGGCCTCCGGGCCGGCCACCTCGACGCCGTCGCTGCCGCGCACGACGTGGATGCAGTCGCCCGGGCACTCCTTCGCCGAGTCGATCACCTCCAGGCGCAGGTGCTCCGGCACGTCCACCCGGCTGCCCGGGGCCAGTCGCAGCTCGCCGTCGGGGCCCTTGACGTACGCCAGGCCGTCGACGTCGAACTCGAAGACCTCCGGCGCGTACTGCACGCAGAGCCCGTCGCCCGTGCAGAGATCCTGGTCCACCCAGACCTGAAGCTGGTCCGTCACGACCTCCGCCACGATGCACCCCCCATGTTCTCCCGTCCCACGCCCCGACGGTACCCGAACGCCCGTACCCGCCCCGGAGGCGACCCTTGGCGATCAAGGTTCGGTGACGAGGGTGTTGCGTAGGACCGAATCGCGCTCATAGCGGCTAGTGTTAGGGCAGAACGTTCAAGCCCCCCGGGGAGGTGGGACGTGGCACGCAGCGACGACGCGGACTCGCGCGCCGCACGGTGGGAGAAGGAAGCCCACGATCTCTCCACGCAGGTCGCGTTCCTGCAAGAGGAACTCGCTCTGGTGCGGCGCAAGTTGACCGAAAGCCCCCGACACGTCCGGCAGCTCGAAGAGCGGCTGGCGGCCACCCAGGCACAGTTGGCGCGGCTGACCGAGAACAACGACCGGCTCGTGAGCACCCTCAAGGAGGCTCGCGCGCAGATCGTGACGCTCAAGGAGGAGATCGACCGGCTCGCGCAGCCACCGAGTGGCTACGGTGTCTTCCTCGCGCGGCACGAAGACGGCACGGTGGACATCTTCACCGGCGGACGCAAGCTCCGGGTCGCCGTCTCGCCCTCGCTGGACGCCGCCGAGCTGCGGCGTGGCCAGGAGGTCCTGCTCAACGACGCGCTCAACATCGTCGACGCCTTCGGCTACGAGCGGGTCGGCGAGGTGGTGATGCTCAAGGAGATCCTCACGGGTCCCGACGGCAGCACCGGCGACCGCGCGCTGGTGGTCTCGCACTCCGACGAGGAGCGCATCGTGCACCTCGCGGAGACCCTGATCGGCTCGCCGATCCGGGCCGGCGACTCGCTCATGATCGAACCCCGCTCGGCGTACGCGTACGAGCGGATCCCGAAGAGCGAGGTCGAGGAGCTCGTCCTGGAGGAGGTGCCCGACGTCGACTACGGCGACATCGGTGGCCTCCAGTCGCAGATCGAGCAGATCCGCGACGCGGTGGAGCTGCCCTTCCTGCACGCCGACCTGTTCCGCGAGCACCAGCTCCGGCCGCCGAAGGGCATCCTGCTCTACGGGCCGCCCGGCTGCGGCAAGACGCTGATCGCCAAGGCGGTGGCCAACTCGCTGGCCAAGAAGATCGCCGAGCGCCGGGGTGAGGAGAAGCACACCAGCTTCTTCCTCAACATCAAGGGCCCCGAGCTGCTCAACAAGTACGTCGGCGAGACCGAGCGGCACATCCGGCTGATCTTCCAGCGGGCCCGGGAGAAGGCCGGCGAGGGCACCCCCGTCATCGTCTTCTTCGACGAGATGGACTCCGTCTTCCGCACCCGTGGCTCCGGCGTCTCCTCCGACGTCGAGAACACCATCGTCCCGCAGCTGCTCAGCGAGATCGACGGTGTGGAGGGGCTGGAGAACGTCATCGTGATCGGCGCCTCCAACCGGGAGGACATGATCGACCCGGCCATCCTGCGCCCCGGCCGGCTCGACGTGAAGATCAAGATCGAGCGTCCGGACGCCGAGGCGGCCAAGGACATCTTCTCCAAGTACATCCTCTCCGGGCTGCCCCTGCACCCGGACGACCTCGCCGAGCACGGCGGTGACCCGCAGGCCACCGTGGCAGCGATGATCGACGCGGTCGTGCTCCGGATGTACTCCGAGACCGAGGAGAACCGCTTCCTCGAGGTGACCTACGCCAACGGCGACAAGGAGGTCCTCTACTTCAAGGACTTCAACTCCGGCGCCATGATCCAGAACATCGTCGACCGCGGCAAGAAGATGGCGATCAAGGAGTTCCTCACCTCCGGGCGCAAGGGCCTGCGCCTGCAGCACCTGCTCGACGCCTGCGTCGACGAGTTCCGCGAGAACGAGGACCTGCCCAACACCACCAACCCGGACGACTGGGCCCGGATCTCCGGCAAGAAGGGCGAGCGGATCGTCTACATCCGCACGCTCGTCTCCGGCGGCAAGGGCGCCGAGGCCGGCCGGTCCATCGAGACCGCCAGCAACACCGGCCAGTACCTCTGACCGGACGACGAGGAAGCCCCGCGGCGCCCGCGCCGCGGGGCTTCCTCGCATGTCACGACACGTTCACCTGGGCGATGCGTCCCCACGGAGGGGAATGCCGGACTCGTCGGTAGACTTCGCACACCGCCGTCGACCGTCCGAGGAGCTTCGTGTCGTCCGAGGTCACCGTCGTCGAGCCGCCCACCACGGCGGTCGAGGACGCGCACCCGCCCGCCCCGACCCGGCGCCCCTGGCGACGGGTCCCGGTCGTGCTCGCGGCGCTCGTGGCGGCCTGGGCCGTACCCGCCGCCACGCACGCCCTGCACGGCGACTGGCTGCTGCCGCCGCTCGTACTGCTCGCCACCGCCAGCGTGCTGCGCGGCGGCCGTACCCTGCTCGACCGGCTGGTGCTCGCGCTCGCCCTGCTGCTCGGTGCGGCCACCGCCGGCGGACTGCTCTTCGCCGTCTGGCCCTGGGGCATGCGGCCCGTGCCGCTGACCGGCCTCGCCCTCACCGTGGTCGTCCTCGGCGCCGCCGGGCTGCGCCGACGCCCCCGCCTGCCGCGCCCCGGCCGGGTCGACCTGTTCCCCGTCGCCGGCACCGCCGCGATGCTCACGTACCTCTCCGCGCCCTGGCAGCGCGCCACCGACCTCGCCGACCAGCTGACCATCCTCGCCCGCGGCGAGGACAACTGGCGGCACCTGGCCCTCTTCGACGTCGTCGGCCGCCTCGGCGGCTACGCCTTCGTCGACCCCGCCGCCGCCAAGGACCAGATCCTCTCCCAACTGCTCTACTACCCGCAGGGCTGGCACCTGGTCACCGCCCTGCTCGACGGCTTCCTCACCCCCGTCGGCGCCGCGCCCCGCGGCCCCGCCGCCGTCGACCACTACGCCGGCTGGCTGATGGCCAGCTTCGGACTCCTCGTGCTGGTGCTGCTCTGGGCCGCGCACCGCATCGCCGGACCCGTCCACCCGATGCACCGCATCGTGCTCACCGTCGTCGTCGGCGCCCTGATCCTCGGCACCCAACTGCCCCGCCTGATCGTCTCCGGCTACCCGACCGAGATCCTCGGGCTCGCCCTCACCGTGCTGCTCGCCGCGCTGGTCGGCCGGCCGCTCGCCAACACCCGCGAACAGGTCGTCCTGCTCGCCGCGCTGCTCGTCGCCATCGGCTTCACCTACTACCTGTTCCTCCCGCCCGCCGCCGTGCTGGTGCTCTGCTGGGTGCTCGGCCACCGGCGGGAGGCGCTGCGCCGCTGGCCCACCGTGCTCGCCGTCGGCCTCCTCACCGCCCCCCTCGCCCTGGTCGCCCCGCTGCTCGGCGTGCTGCGCGCCAAGCAGACCGAGGCGCTGGCCGTCAACGGCGGCATCGAGGCCCGCACCGAAGCCTGGCGCGCCCTCATCTGGCTCGGCGGCATCGTCGGGGTGGCCCTGCTCGTCCAGGTCCGCCGCGCCGATCCCACCTGGCGGCGCTGGCTGCTCGTCGCCGCCATCGGCGTCGCCCTGCCGTTGGGCATCGCCCAGTACAACACCACCTCCGGCGTCGAGCCCGGCTACTACTTCATCAAGTCCACCCACCTGGCCACCGCGCTGCTCGTCGTCGGCGCCGCCGCCGTGGTCCGGCTGCTGCCCGTACCCCGGCCCGGCCGGTCGCCGCGCGGCGTCGCGACCACCGTCGCCGGCGTCGTCGTCATGGCCATCGCCGTGACGCTCTGCGGCGTCACCGGCTGGCACCCCAGCCTGCTCATCGCCAACGAGCGGACCTGGACGCAACGGTGGGTGCACCAGGACCTGCACCTGCCGTCCAAAGAGGCGTGGGTCTGCGCCGCCGCCGTGCAGCGCTACCCCGACCTGCCCGACACCACCACCATCGTCCTCGACCGCGGCCCCTACCGGGGCTACGTCGAGACCCTCTGCGTCGACGCCCTGCACGGCACCACCGCGCGCACCGAACCCGGCGTATACAACCTGGACTTCCTCGAACCCGAACGCACCGACCAGATCGTCCGGCGGGTCTCCGGGCCGATCCGCTTCATCACCGCCGACCCCCGCGCCGAACGCCGGATCCAGCGGCTGATCAGGACGGACCCGTCACTGCGGCACCGGGTCAGCTTCGTCTCCCTCACCGTTCCCGAGTGCGACGTGCTCCCCTCCGAGCCGCCCCCCGTGCCCGGCGCCCCGCCCGCGACACCCGCGCCGCCTGTGCCGGCGTGCCCCTCTACGCCCTGAGGCGGACTACGCTCGACGTGACGGGGGACCGGGTCGGGCGAGCGAAGCGGGTAGGTCGATGAGCGTAAGACGGATCATGGGCACCGAGGTCGAGTACGGGATCTCCGTGCCCGGCCAGGCCGGAGCCAACCCGATGGTCACCTCCTCCCAGGTGGTCAACGCCTACGGAGCGCGCCCCGAACTCAACCGGGGCGGCCGGGCCCGGTGGGACTACGAGGAGGAGTCGCCACTGCGCGACGCCCGCGGCTTCACCTACTCCGGAGCCGCGTACGACCCCGCCGAGGCGCTCGCCGACGAGGACCTCGGCCTGGCCAACGTGATACTCACCAACGGCGCGCGGCTCTACGTCGACCACGCCCACCCCGAGTACTCCACCCCCGAGGTGACCAACCCGCTGGACCTGGTGCGCTGGGACAAGGCGGGGGAGCGGGTGATGGCCGAGGCCGCCCGCCGCGCCGCCACCATCCCGGGCACCCACCCGATCCACCTCTACAAGAACAACACCGACAACAAGGGCGCCAGCTACGGCGCGCACGAGAACTACCTCATGCGCCGGCAGACCCCGTTCGCCGACATCGTGGCGTACCTGACGCCGTTCTTCGTCACCCGGCAGATCGTCTGCGGCGCCGGCCGCGTCGGCATCGGTCAGGACGGCGGCCAGAGCGGTTTCCAGATCTCCCAGCGGGCCGACTTCTTCGAGGTCGAGGTCGGCCTGGAGACCACCCTCAAGCGGCCCATCATCAACACCCGGGACGAGCCGCACGCCGACGCGGACAAGTACCGACGGCTGCACGTCATCATCGGCGACGCCAACCTCTCGGAGATCTCCACCTACCTCAAGCTCGGCACCACCGCGCTGATCCTCACCATGATCGAGGAGAAGGCGCTCGGGTCCGACCTGGGCATCGCCGACCCGGTGAGCGAACTGCGCGCGGTCAGCCACGACCCGTCGCTGAAGCACCTCATGCGGATGCGCGACGGCCGCCGGCTGACCGCCCTCGACGTCCAGTGGGCCTACCTGGAGCGGGTCCGGTCCTTTGTCGACGACCGGTACGGCGACGACGTCGACGAGCAGACCACGGACGTGCTGGACCGGTGGGAGAGCGTGCTGGACCGGCTCGGCCGCGACGCGTTCCTCTGCGCCGACGAGCTGGACTGGGTGGCCAAGCTGCGGCTGCTGGAGGGCTACCGGGAGCGGGAGAAGCTCGGCTGGGGCTCGCACAAGCTCCAGCTGGTCGACCTGCAGTACTCCGACGTGCGCCCGGAGAAGGGCCTCTACCACCGGCTGGTGTCCCGCGGGTCGATGAAGACGCTGCTCGACGACGAGCAGACCCGCACCGCGATGGTCCAGCCGCCGGAGGACACCCGCGCCTACTTCCGGGGCCGCTGCCTGGCCCAGTACGCCTCCGAGGTGGTGGCCGCCAGCTGGGACTCGGTGATCTTCGACGTCGGCCGGGAATCGCTGGTCCGGGTACCGATGATGGAGCCGGAACGGGGCACCCGCGCGCACGTCGGCGCGCTGTTCGACCGGTGCGCGAGCGCCAAGGACCTGCTGGAGACGCTCACCGGCGGCTGACCGGCCGCCGACGTACGCCCGTCGGGTGCCGCGAGCCGGCGCGCGGCGGGCTTTTCGTCGCTCAGGCGAGGTAAGTTCATCGCAGACGATCGTGGAGGAGGCAGCCATGGCCACTCGTGACAGCGGCGGGCAGTCGCAGTCGGGCAAGGCCCGTCAGGGCGAGGAGATCGAGGACGTCACCACCGAGGCGAACCCGGAGGTCGCCGAGCGGCACGCCGAGATCACCGAGGACGTCGACGACCTGCTCGACGAGATCGACTCCGTCCTCGAGGAGAACGCAGAAGAGTTCGTGAGGGGCTATGTACAGAAAGGGGGCCAGTGAGGGATATGTCCGATTTGCCCTCGGACAAGGTGTGTCCGCAGTGCAAGCGGGCACTTCCCCTCACTGAGTTCCACCGCGACCGCCGACGGGTGGACGGGTTGGCCTTCTACTGCAAGGCCTGCGCGGCCGCCCGGTCGGAGGCGAGCCGTCGCAGGCGCGGCATCGCCCCGCAGAAGAGGTCTCCCGTGCCGGTCGCCGAGGGTCTCAAATGGTGCCCGGACTGCGAGCAGATCAAGCCGGTGGAGGACTTTCCCAGCACCACCAAGGCCAGCGGCCGGCACAGCTACTGCAAACCCTGCCATAATGCGCGGGGCAAGGAGACCCGGCAACGGCTCTACGGCGGCAGTCGCGAGTACCACCTGCGCCGCCGCTACGGCGCGGGGCAAGAGGAGTTTGACGAGCTCCTGGCCGAGCAGGGCGGCGTCTGCGCGATCTGCGGCGGCGAAGATCCGCAACACCTGGACCACGATCATCGCACCGGATGGGTGCGCGGGATACTCTGCTTCAACTGCAACGGTGGTCTTGGCCAGTTCCGTGACAGTCCCACGAGGCTGGCCAGGGCGATCACGTACCTGAGAGGAACCACGTGGCAGCGGGCTTTGATCCATCCGGGCGTCTACCAGATGTGTTCACCAACGCGGGGACGTCCTCCTTCACCTCGTTCCTGAGCAGGGTGGCCCCCGAGATGCTGCCCGGCCGACGGCCGCTGCCGCCGGGCATGGCCGCCGACCTGGCGCCGCACGCGACGACCATCGTGGCCATCTCGGCCACCGGTGGCGTGGTGATGGCCGGCGACCGGCGGGCCACCATGGGCAACCTGATCGCCCAGCGCGACATCGAGAAGGTGCACCCGGCCGACGCGTACTCGCTGGTCGGCATCGCGGGCACGGCCGGCATCGGCATCGAGCTGATGCGACTGTTCCAGGTGGAGCTGGAGCACTACGAGAAGATCGAGGGCGCGATGCTCTCGCTCGACGGCAAGGCCAACCGGCTCGCCTCGATGATCCGCGGCAACCTGGGCGCGGCCATGCAGGGGCTCGCGGTCGTGCCGCTCTTCGCCGGCTTCGACCTGGCCGCGAAGGACCCGGCGACGGCCGGTCGGATCTTCAGCTTCGACGTCACCGGCGGCCCCTACGGGGAGACCGGCTACGACGCGATCGGCTCGGGCTCGCTCTTCGCCAAGTCCGCCCTGAAGAAGCGCTTCCGCCCCGGGATCTCCCTGGACGACGCGGTCCGGCTCGCCGTCGAGGCGCTCTACGACGCCGCGGACGACGACACCGCCACCGGCGGCCCGGACCTGACCCGGCGGATCTACCCGGTGGTGATGACGGCGACGGCCGATGGCACCCACCGGCTCACCGACGCGGAGACGGCGGCGATCGCCGAGGCGGTCGTGGCCGCGCGGATGGAGAACCCGGGCGGCTGAGGCCCGCTCCCACCTCACAGTCAGCAGTCGTCAGCACAGCGCCCGAAGGAGAACCGCCGCCGTGGCCATGCAGTTCTACGCCTCGCCCGAGCAGATCATGCGCGACCGCTCCGAGCTGGCCCGTAAGGGCGTCGCCCGGGGTCGCAGCGCGGTGGTCCTGAGCTATGCGGGTGGGGTGCTCTTCGTCGCGGAGAACCTCTCCAGCGCCCTGCACAAGGTCAGCGAGATCTACGACCGGATCGGCTTCGCCGCGGTCGGCCGTTACAACGAGTTCGAGAACCTGCGCCGGGCCGGGGTGCGGATGGCCGACCTGAACGGTCTGAGCTACGACCGGCGTGACGTCACCGGCCGGGCGCTGGCGAACGCGTTCGCGCAGACGCTGGGCTCGATCTTCACCGAGCAGTCCAAGCCGTTCGAGGTGGAGATCTGCGTGGCGCAGGTGGGTGCCACCGCCGAGGACGACGAGCTGTACCGGATCACCTACGACGGTTCGGTCAACGACGAGCCGGGCCGGATGGCCATGGGCGGTCAGGCCGAGGCAATCACCGGGGTGCTCAAGGCGCAGCACCGGCCGGAGATGACGCTGAGCGAGGCGGTGCGGGTGGCCGTGCAGGCGCTCAGCAGCGTCGGCGGTGAGGGTGGGGCCGCCCGGACGATCGCCGCCAACCAGCTGGAGGTGGCGGTCCTGGACCGGCGCCGGGTGGGGCGTACCTTCCGGCGGGTCACCGGGGCGGCGCTGACCGCGCTGCTCGACGGGGACGCGGCGGGTGACGCCGCGCCGGCCGGCGGCCGGGCGAAGACGCCGACGGTGCCGACGGAGGAGGCGCACAAGCCGACCACCTCGGCCGCCTCGGCGGACCTGGAGGGTCAGCCGGAGGAGACGCCGGAGGCGTAGCGATACCTGGTTCGCGGGGGCCGGGGAGTTCCCCGGCCCCCGCCGCATGTCCGGGTCCGCGCGGACCGGCCGCGGAACCCGCCGTCGCGTCCGACCGCACCCGGCCCCCGCGCGCCCACGCCCGTCTCAGGATCCAGGCACTTTCACGGGGTGGCTATTCCAAGCGCGGAATAGCCACTCTTTCCGTGAAAGTGCAGCGTCACGGGGACGCCCCGACGCGGCCGGGACGCCGTCGCCGCGTCGTCGGTCGGCGGGGGTTCGTCCGGGTCGGGTTTGGCCGGCGAGCGGCGTCACGAGGTGCCTCGGGGCGCCTGCGGGGGGGGCGTGGCGCGGATATGGCGACGGCCGCCCGGCGGCTGCCGGACGGCCGTGCACCGTTGGAACGGTCAGCGCTGGCGCAGCAGCGGCTTGGCCAGGGCCCAGTAGCCGGCGGCGATGGCGTTGAAGACGCCCATGCCGGGGGGCGAGTCGACGTTCGACGGGGCGACCCGGGCGGTCATCAGCTCGGCGATGACCCCGTCGGGCACGATCCGCTCGTCCTGGAGCTGCCGGCGGCGGGACTTCAGCCAGGCCCGGTTGGTCCAGAGCCAGCCCCAGCCGCGGAACTTCTGCGTGACCCAGCCGCCGGCGAGCGCGGCGGCGAGCATGGCCGCCTCGGTGAGCAGCAGGACCGGGGCGAGCACCACCAGCGTCCGGGTCTCGTACGCGGTGAGCAGCGTGACCAGCCGGTTGCGCTCGACCAGGTACAGCTTGAGGGCGTTGCGGGAGAACTCGTAGTGGTGCCGCACGACGGCGTCCGGGACGTACTCCAGCCGCAGCCCGCGCTGCCAGAGGCGCAGGCTGAGCTCGGTGTCCTCGTGGTAGGCGAAGTACTCGGCGGCGAAGCCGTCCAGCTCCCGCCACAGCGCCCGGTTGATGACGAAGCAGCAGCCGCTGAGCGACGGCACGGTGGTGCGGACGGCGTGGGCGCTGGCCGGCTCGCCGTTGCCGCCGGCCCAGGACAGCCCAGTGAAGTGCAGCGGGTTGCCGGAGGTGTTGATCAGCTCCGGGTTGTCGGCGAGGCGGATGGAGGCCATGGCGGCGCCCACGCCCGGCTCGCCGGCCACGGCGACGACCTTGGCCAGGGCGTCGGGGGCGACGATGGCGTCGCTGTTGACGAAGGCCAGCCACTCGCCGGTGGCCTCGGCGGCGCCGACCCGGCAGCCGCCGGAGTAGCCGGTGTTCTCCTCGGGGCGGATCACCCGGACACCGGGGAAGCCCTTGACGACGTCGATGCCGTCGCCGGTGCAGCCGTTGTCGACCACGATCAGGTCGATGTCGACGTCGGTGCTGTCCAGCACGGCCCGGGCGGCGTCGACCAGGTACGGCTCGGCGCCGTAGGCCAGCATCACCGCGGTCACCTGCGGGCGGGTCATCGGATGCCTCCGGATACTCCGGTCGCCAGGGCGTCGTCGAGGGACCGGGTCGGGGTGGGGGTGGGACGGGACTGGCGGCGCAGCAGCAGCGCCATGGCGGCGGCCACCACGACGGAGCCGACCGTGTAGGCCAGCTCGACGCGGAGCGCCACCGACGCCGGGGTGAGGGTCACGGCGACCAGGGCGGCCACGCCGACGGTCCAGGCGAGGGCCTGGGCGCGGTGCCGGTCGAGGGCGAGCAGCGCCTGGCCGAGGACCATCGCCCACAGGTAGGCCAGGGTGGCCACGGCCAGCCAGGCGAAGTCGCCGTGGCCGAGCACGTCGGCGGCGTCGAACAGGGTGCCCACCAGCCAGGGGCCGAGGGCGATCGCGCCGATTGCGCCGAGGACGCCGAGCGCGGTGACGATGCCCAGCGCCCGGCGCAGCAGGCTGTGGAAGCCGCGCAGGTCGCCGGTGGTGGCGGAGGTGGCCAGGCCGGGCAGCAGCGACGCCTGCAGGGAGGCGAAGACGAACAGCGGGATGCGGACCAGCACCAGCGCGGAGAGCAGCGCTCCGGCGGTGGCGACGTCCGACGGGTCGAGCAGCCGTACGTTGATCACGCCGACGTTCACCACGACCTGGGAGAGCAGGCTGGAGACGGTGAGCAGGCCGAGGCCGCGCAGCAGCGCGCCCCAGGCGACCGGTACGCCGCCGCCGGCGGCACGCAGCACCGGCGGCAGGGTGAGCAGCACGCCGGCCAGCGGGGCGATCACCAGCACCAGCCCGTACCACAGGGGTGAGGTGACGCCGGCGAACCCGAGCACGGCGACCATGGCGATCCGCAGTCCGCCGTCGACGCCGAGCTGGGTGCCGTACCAGGGGAAGAGTTGCAGGCCGGAGAGGACGCCGCGGGTGGTGTAGGCGACGGCCATGGCGACGAGCGCGCCGATCAGCACGGTGACCATGGCGGCGTCGCCGGCGAAGAGCCGGTCGGTGAGCGGCCCGTGCGCGGCGAGGATCACCACGACCATCACGGCGAGCACCCCGGCGGCGAGGACGGCGCCCCGGGCCAGCACCGGACCGGGCGGCAGTCCCTGGCTGCGGCGGGCGGCCACGACCCGGGCGACCTCCTGCTCGACGGGCATGAACACGCCGATGCCGAGGGTGAAGACGATCGACCAGAGCACCGACAGGGAGGAGTAGTCGGCCTCGGTGAGGCTGTGCCCGGCCACCGCGAGGTGGACGTAGGAGGCCAGTCCGAGCAGGGCCAGCCCGGCACCCACGGCGAGGGTGCCGGGCGGGACGAGGTGGAGCAGCCGCCGGATCACCGGCGGATGAGCGCCAGCGTGAGTACCGCGAACGCGCGACCGAGGTAGATCATCGCCTTGGCGGGGGAGTGGCTGGGCGTGCCCGCCATCCGCTTTCGCATGGCCACCGGCACCTGCCGGATCTTGTAGCCGCGCCGGGCGGTGTGCACCAGCGTCTCGACGGTGTCGCCGAGGTACTCGGCCGGGTACCAGCCGGCGAACATCTCGATCACCCGCCGGTTGGCGGCGCGGAAGCCGGACGTGGTGTCGGTGAGCTTGGTCTTGGCGACCTTGGAGAGCACGGCGGAGAGCATGACCATGGCCCAGCGGCGGGGGCCGCGGACGCTGTAGTCGCCCTCGCCGGCGAACCGGGCGCCGATCACCAGGTCGGTGTCGTCGAGCAGGTCGACGAGCTTCGGCACGTAGCGCGGGTCGTGCTGGCCGTCGGCGTCGATCTGGATGGCGACGTCGTAGTCGTTGTCCCGGGCGTACCGGTAGCCGAGCCGCATGGCCCCGCCGACGCCGAGGTTGTACGGCAGCTTGGCGACCCGCGCGCCGGCGGCGGCGGCCACCGCCGCGGTGCGGTCGGTGGAGCCGTCGTCGACCACCAGCACGTCGACGCCGGGCAGTTCGCCGCGGACCTCGCCGACGACGTCGGCGATCGAGCCGGACTCGTTGAGCGCGGGGATGATGATCAGAACGCGCTTGCCGTTAACCATCGTGGGACACCAGTTCGTCTCGGGCTGATTCGGTGCGGGCCGCGCGGTCGGCGTCGACCTGGGCGCGGAGCAGGGCGAAGTCTTCGGCCAGGGTGCGGGTCTCCTCCTCCAGGGCGCTGACCTCCCAGCTGAGGTGCACGCACACCAGCAGCAGGAAGACGATGCCGAGGAAGAGCACGAGGCTGACGCCGGAGACCACCCCGAAGAAGCCGGCCACGTTGTCGAGCAGGCGGGGGAACAGCGACAGCGGAATGACGATCAGGAGTACGGCCAGCCAGAGCATGCCGTACTTCTCGCGGAGCTGCCGGCGGCGCAGCAGCTCGACGATGGTGACCAGCAGGAGCAGGCCGGTCAGACCGGTGACCAGGGTGAGCTTCATGCGACCTTCCACGGGGCGGGTGGAGTGGGGGAGTCGAAGGCGTCGGACAGCGTGTCACGCCAGTCCGGCAGCGGCGGAAGACCTGCGGCCGCCCAGCGGTCGTGCCCTAGCACACTGTACGCCGGTCGGGCGGCCGGACGCGGAAACCGGTCGCTGGTGGTGGGTCTCACCCGCTCCGGGTCGAGCCCGGCCAGGGTGAAGGTGGCGCGGGCCAGGCCGCACCAGGTGGTCCGGCCGGAGCAGGTGCCGTGGTAGACCCCGGCCGGGGCGCGGCCGGCCAGCGCCGCGTCGGCCAGCGCCACCAGCTGGGTGGCCAGCGCGTACGACCAGGTGGGCTGGCCCTGCTGGTCGTCGACCACGTCGAGCTGCTCGCGCTGCTCGGCGAGGCGGAGCATGGTGGCCACGAAGTTCGGCCCGTGCGCGCCGTAGAGCCACGCGGTACGGACGACGTAGCCGGTTTCCGGGAGGAATCGGGCCACAGCCCGCTCCCCGGCCAGCTTGCTGCGGCCGTACGCGTTGACCGGGTCGGTGGGCGCGTCCTCGGCGTACGGCTGCTCGGCGTCGCCGGGGAAGACGTAGTCGGTGGAGACGTGCAGCAGCCGCGCGCCGGTGGCGGCGCAGGCCCGCGCGAGGTGCGCGACCGCGTCGCCGTTGACCGCGGTGGCGGCCGCCTCGTCCCGCTCCGCGCCGTCGACGTCGGTCCACGCGGCGGTGTTGAAGACCACGTCGTGGCCGGCGACGGCGGCGTGGACGGCCTCGGCGTCGGTGATGTCCAGCTCGGTGCGGGTGGCGGCGGTCACCTTCAGGTCCGGCCGGGTCGCCAGCACGGCCAGCAGGTCCCGGCCGAGCATCCCGCCCGCGCCGGTGACGAGCACTCGGCTCATGCGCCCTTGGCCGCCTTCAGCGGCTCCCACCAGGCCCGGTTGTCCCGGTACCACTGCACCGTCTCGGCCAGGCCGCGGTCCAGGTCGATGCTCGGGGCGTACCCCAGCTCGGCGCTGATCTTGCTGATGTCCAGCGAGTAGCGGCGGTCGTGGCCCTTGCGGTCGGCGACCGGGACCACCCGGTCCCAGTCGGCGCCGCACGCCTCGAGCAGCCGGCCGGTGAGCTCCTTGTTGCTCAGCTCGGTGCCGCCGCCGATGTTGTAGACCTCGCCGGCGCGGCCCTTCTGCTGCACCAGGGCGATGCCCCGGCAGTGGTCGTGCACGTGCAGCCAGTCGCGGACGTTGCCGCCGTCGCCGTAGAGCGGGACGGTGCCGCCGTCGAGCAGGTTGGTCACGAACAGCGGGATGACCTTCTCCGGGAACTGGTACGGCCCGTAGTTGTTGGAGCAGCGGGTGACCACCACGTCCATGCCGTGGGTCCGGTGGTAGGCCAGCGCGAGCAGGTCCGAGCCGGCCTTGGAGGCCGAGTACGGGGAGTTCGGGGCCAGGGGCCAGGTCTCCGTCCAGGAGCCCTCGTCGATCGAGCCGTACACCTCGTCGGTGGAGACGTGCACGAAGCGGCCGGTGCCGTGCCGCAGCGCGGCGTCCAGCAGCGTCTGGGTGCCCAGCACGTTGGTGGTGACGAACGGCGCGGCGCCGGCGATCGAGCGGTCGACGTGCGATTCGGCGGCGAAGTGCACGATCACGTCGTGATCGGCGACGACCTGGTCGACCAGGACCGGGTCGCAGATGTCGCCCTGCACGAAGCGCAGCCGGGCGTCCTCGCGCACCGGGGCGAGGTTGTTCAGGTTGCCCGAGTAGGTCAACTTGTCCAACACCGTCACCGCGGTGGGCTCGACGACGGGCACCCCGGCAGCGTCGCCGCCGGGCACGCCCAGCAGCATCCGTACGTACTCCGACCCGATGAATCCGGCTCCGCCGGTGACGAGAATCCTCACGGGTCCGGAAGTGTACGCGAATCCTCGCGGACCCCGGGGGACGGCGACCCCGGTGTCCGTTTGACGCCGGTGCAGGTAGTCTCCCCGGGTGCGTGGAATCCTTCTCGCTGGTGGCACCGGGTCCCGGCTCTGGCCGATCACCCGGGCGGTCTCCAAGCAGCTGATGCCGATCTTCGACAAGCCGATGGTCTACTACCCGCTGTCGACCCTGGTGATGTCCGGGGTGCGGGAGATCCTGGTGATCACGACGCCGGAGGACCAGTCCCAGTTCGAGCGGCTGCTCGGTGACGGCAGCCAGTGGGGCCTGCGGCTGGAGTACGTCACCCAGGCCCGCCCGGAGGGCATCGCGCAGGCGTTCGTGCTCGGCGCGGACTTCATCGGCGACGAGTCGGTGGCGCTGATCCTGGGCGACAACATCTTCCACGGCGTTGGTCTGGGCCGGCAGCTCGCCGCGCACGGCGACCCGGTCGGCGGGCGGGTGTTCGCGTACCCGGTGGCCAACCCGGAGGCGTACGGCGTGGTCGACTTCGACGACGAGGGCAAGGTGCTGTCGATCGAGGAGAAGCCGGAGAAGCCGAAGTCCCGGTACGCGGTGCCGGGCCTGTACTTCTACGACAACCGGGTGGTGGGCATCGCCCGCGACCTCAAGCCCAGCGCCCGGGGCGAGCTGGAGATCACCGCGGTCAACGAGGCGTACCGGGAGGCCGGGGAGCTGTCGGTGACCGTGCTGGACCGGGGCACCGCCTGGCTGGACACCGGCACCTTCGCCTCGATGATGCAGGCCGGCGAGTTCGTCCGGGTGATCGAGGAGCGCCAGGGCATGAAGATCGGCTGCGTCGAGGAGGTGGCCTGGCGGGCCGGCCTGATCGACGACGACCAGCTGCGCGTGCTGGCCGAGCCGCTGACCAAGAGCGGTTACGGCGACTACCTGCTCGGCCTGCTGGCCGAGAAGCACGGCGAGGCGGTGGCCCGCTGATGAAGATCCGGCAGCTGGGTATCGAGGGGGCCTGGGAGATCAGCCCGCAGCAGCACGGCGACCCGCGCGGGCTGTTCATGGAGTGGTACCGCTTCGACCGCCTCGCCGAGGCGGTCGGGCATCCGCTGCGGCTGGCCCAGGCCAACCTGTCGGTCTCCGCGCGCGGCGTGGTGCGCGGCATCCACTTCGCCGACGTGCCGCCGGGCCAGGCCAAGTACGTCACCTGCGTACGCGGCGCGGTGCTGGACGTGATCGTGGACCTGCGGGTCGGCTCGCCGACGTTCGGCCGGTGGGAGGGCGTCCGGCTCGACGACGTCGACCGGCGCGCGGTCTACCTCAGCGAGGGGCTGGGGCACGGCTTCTGCGCGCTGACCGACGACGCGACGCTGAGCTACCTCTGCTCGACGACCTACAACCCGACCGGCGAGCACGCGGTGCACCCGCTCGACGCCGACCTGGCCATCGAGTGGCCGGCCGAGGTCCCGCAGCTCTCCGCCCGGGACGCCGCCGCGCCGACGCTGGCGCAGGCCCGCGAGTCCGGCCTGCTGCCGGAGTACGAGGCCTGCCGGGCGTTCACGGCGAGCCTGCGGCCGGACGGAATGTCGCACTCGGACGGTATGTGATCGACCGGAGAGCACGACCTGTGCGGTGACAGTGACGAACGGGGCCCCCGGGCGGCTAATGTCACAGCATGGAGCGGCGAATCTTCGGCCTCGAGACCGAGTACGGCGTCACCTGTACCTACCGCGGGCAGCGTCGGCTGTCCCCTGACGAGGTCGCCCGGTACCTCTTCCGCCGCGTCGTGTCGTGGGGCCGGTCCAGCAACGTGTTCCTGCGCAACGGTGCCCGGCTCTACCTGGACGTCGGTTCGCACCCGGAGTACGCCACTCCGGAGTGCGACTCGGTGGTGGACCTGGTGGCCCACGACCGGGCCGGCGAGCGGATCCTGGAGGGGCTGCTCGTCGACGCCGAGAAACGGCTGCACGACGAGGGCATCGCCGGCGAGATCTACCTGTTCAAGAACAACACCGACTCGGCCGGCAACTCGTACGGCTGCCACGAGAACTACCTGGTCTCCCGGCACGGGGAGTTCGGCCGGCTGGCCGACGTGCTCATCCCGTTCCTGGTCACCCGCCAGCTGATCTGCGGCGCCGGCAAGGTGCTGCAGACCCCGCGCGGGGCGGTGTACTGCCTGTCGCAGCGGGCGGAGCACATCTGGGAGGGCGTCTCCTCGGCGACCACCCGCAGCCGTCCGATCATCAACACCCGAGACGAGCCGCACGCGGACGCCGAGCGCTACCGCCGGCTGCACGTGATCGTCGGTGACTCGAACATGAACGAGGTCACCACGCTGCTCAAGGTGGGCAGCGCCGACATCGTGCTGCGGATGATCGAGGCCGGGGTGGTGATGCGCGACCTGACGCTGGAGAACCCGATCCGGGCCATCCGGGAGGTCTCCCACGACATCACCGGCCGGCGCAAGGTGCGGCTGGCCTCCGGCAAGGAGGTCAGCGCGCTGGAGATCCAGCAGGAGTACCTGACCAAGGCGACCGAGTTCGTCGAGCGCCGGGGCGGCGACCAGACCGCCAAGCGGGTGGTGGAGCTGTGGGGCCGGGTGCTCAGCGCGGTGGAGAGCGGCGACCTGGACCCGGTGGCCCGCGAGATCGACTGGGTGACCAAGCTGCGGCTGATCGAGCGCTACCAGCGCAAGCACGACCTGCCGCTGTCGCACCCCCGGGTGGCCCAGATGGACCTGGCCTACCACGACCTGCGGCGCGGCCGGGGCCTCTACGGGCTGCTGGAGCGGCGCGGGCAGGTCGACCGGGTGGCCACCGACCCGGAGATCTTCGAGGCGAAGGAGACCCCGCCGCAGACCACCCGGGCCCGGCTGCGCGGCGAGTTCATCCGGCACGCCCAGGAGAAGCGGCGCGACTTCACCGTCGACTGGGTGCACCTGAAGCTCAACGACCAGGCGCAGCGCACCGTGCTCTGCAAGGACCCGTTCCGGGCGTACGACGAGCGGGTGGAACGCCTGATCGCCAGCATGTGAGGACGTCGGCGGCCGGTGCCGGGCACCGGCCGCCGACGCACCGGTACGCTGGCGTCGCGATGAACACTTCCTCACCCTCCGACCGCGATCGCGGCACCGAGAAGCTGAACTGGGTCGAACGGCGCCGGGAGAAGATCCGCGCCGAGATCGAGCGCAACCGCCGCGGCGAGTACAGGGTGCCGACCTGGGTGCTCGCGGTCGCGCTGGTCGCCATCGTCGGTGGCTGGCTGGCGCTGATCTTCCTGGTCGGCTGAGCCCGCCGCGCCGCCGTTTGCGGCGTGTCGCGGTGACCGCCGCCCAGGACACCCCGACTCGCCGCAAACTATGAAACGGGGCCGACGCGCCGGGCGGTCAGCCGATCAGGCGGGCCGCGTGCCGGCCGGCCGCGGCCGCCGCCAGGAAGTAGGCGTGATCGGCGTCCAGGCCCCGGCCCATGGTGGACAGCCCGACCGGCAGGGCGCGCAGCGCCGCGTCCAGCCCGTCGGTCGGCACCCGGACGAGGGTGTGCCGCCCCGCGAGGGGGGCCAGCGCCGCGTCCACCTCCGCCGCCAGCGCGGCGTCCAGGCCGTCGGGCACGACGAGCTCCGCCGGGGCCAGCGCCACCCGGCCGTACGCGGTGAGGCTGTGGTGCGACACGCCACGGTGCCGGGGGCGCGGATCGGCGTCGGAGATCCGCAGCGAGCCGACCGGCCGGCCGCCGAGGGTGGCGACGGCGTTGACCGCCTCGCCGACGGCGACCCCGGAGAAGCCCCAGGTGGTCCCGGTGCCCAGGTTGCCCGGGCCTTGGGCGACGATCGCCACGTCGGCGCGGAGCACGTGCCGGGCGGCCAGCAGGCCGCTGTGCAGGGTGGTGGCCTCCAGGTCGCCGCCGAACGCCTGTCCGACGCTGACCGCGCCCACCAGCTCCCCGCGTAGCCCGTCCAGGGTGCGGGAGAACCAGGCCGGCAGCGCGCCCCCGTCGGTGAGCAGGTACGCCACCCGGGCATCGGGGGCGTCGGCGCGTACGCCGGCCAGGATCGCCGGCAGCGCCGAGTGCAGGTCGGCGGTGACCACGGGCAGCCCGTCCAGGCTCTCCGCCCGGGCCAGCAGCTCGTGGTGCTCCGACGCCTCCTCGTCCACCCCGAGCATGATCGCCTGCAACGGGGTGTAGCGGGCCTTGACCAGGTGGCCGGCGTCGCGGGTGTCGCCGGCCTGCGGCGGGTCCGGCGGCAGCCGGTCGGGCAGCGCCACGACCAGGGCGTAGCCGCCGGTGCCCAGCCCCATCAGCAGGGCGCCGGCGTTGAGCAGCACCCGGTCGCCGGGCACCGGGTCGCCAACCAGGGCGGGGTACGCCAGGGCGCGCAGGGCGCCGCCGTCGGGCAGGTCGACGTCGAGTTCCACCGCGCCGGCCCACCGCCGTCGTACCGCCGTCACCGTTCCGGACCGCCATCGCACCATGCCGGGCACGCTATCCGCGCCCGGCGGCGGCGCCGCGCCCGGGTCAGGGCGGGCCGGGCCGCCGGCGGTCCTGCTCCTGGTCCTGGGTACGCCGGGCCCGCCGCCCGTCGGTGCCGGGCATCGAGCGGGTGGGATCGAGGAAGACGAACCGGATCTCCGGGTAGCGGTCGGTGAGCCGGCGCTCGGCCTCGTCGGCGGCGGCCTCGATGTCGGCGCCGGTGGCCTGGTCGTGGAAGTCCACCTTGGCGGCGACCAGGATCTCCTCCGGGCCGAGCAGCATGGTCATCAGCGTGTCGACCCGGTCGACCGCCGGCAGTTCGGCCAGTTCCCGCTCGATCTCGCGGTGCAGCCGCTCCGGCACGGACCGGCCGACCAGCAGCGACAGGTTGCTCCAGGCCAGGATGGTCGCCACCACCAGCAGCAGGAGACCGATCCCGATCGAGGCGAGTCCGTCCCACAGCTCGTCGCCGGTGAGGTGGGACAGGCCCAGCCCGACGGCGGCGAGGAGCAGGCCGACGAGGGCCGCGCTGTCCTCCAGGAACACCGCCTTGACGGTGGTGTCGGCGGTCAGCCGCAGGAACCGGCGCGGGCTGGTCCGCCAGCGGCGCGACTCGTTGCGCACCTGGCGCACCGCCCGGGTCAGCGAGATCGACTCGATGACGAAGGACACCCCCAGCACGACGTAGGAGACGAGGTAGTCCCCGCTGTGCCGGTGCACCAGGATGGTGGTCACGCCGTGGGTGATGGCGAAGCCCGCCCCGGCGACGAAGGTGAACAGCGCGGCGAGGAACGCCCAGACGTAGCTCTCCTTGCCGTACCCGAAGGGGTGCCGGGTGTCGGCGGGCCGCGCGCCCCGGCGCAGCGCCAGGTAGAGCAGCACCTCGGTGGTGGTGTCGGCGACCGAGTGGGCGGCCTCGGAGAGCATCGCCGCGGAGCCGGAGATCAGGCCGGCGACCAGCTTGGCCACCGCGATGGCGAGGTTCGCCGCGCCCGCCACCACGACCGTGCCGACGCTCTCGGCCTTGACCTCCCCCTCCGACATGCGCCTCACCCTAGGGCGGTCGGGCCGACACCGTCCGGTGACCGGCGGCACTGCGCCGCGCGCCGCGCCCGCGCGGGTGCACGGCCGTGGCGCGCGGGCTGCTAGCGTTCACCTCGTGTCGCGGAGCCGTACCGAACGCCTGGTCAACCTGGTGATCTGTCTGCTGTCCACGCGACGGTTCCTGACCGCCGCGCAGATCGCCGCGACCGTGCCCGGTTACGAGCACGATCCGGACGACGCCAAGGAGCACGAGGCGTTCCAGCGCAAGTTCGAGCGGGACAAGGCCGAGCTGCGTGAACTGGGCGTGCCGCTGGAGACCGGCACGGCCAGCGTCTTCGACGCCGAGCCCGGCTACCGGATCGCCCACCGGGAGTACGCGCTGCCGGAGATCCCCCTGGAGCCCGACGAGGCCGCGGCGGTGGGCATCGCCGCGCGGCTCTGGCAGCACGCCGGGCTGGCCGCCGCCGCCTCCTCCGGGCTGGCGAAGCTGCGCGCGGCCGGCGTCGACGTGGACCCGCAGGCCACCCTGGGCCTGGAGCCGATGGTCACGGTCGACCCGGCGTTCGCGCCGCTGACCGCCGCCGCGCGGGACCGGCGCGAGGTCGGCTTCGACTACCGGGTGCCCGACCGGGACGCGCCGACCCGCCGCCGGTTGCAGCCGTGGGGCGTGGTCTGCTGGCGCGGCCGCTGGTACGTGGTCGGCCACGACCTGGACCGGGACGCCACCCGCTGCTTCCGGCTCTCCCGAGTGGTGGGCGCGGTCCGGGTGACCGGCGAGCCGGGCGGGTACGAGCGGCCCGCCGGCGTCGACCTGATCAGCCACGTGGCCCGCTGGTCCGGGCCGGTCGAGCGCACCGGCCGGGCCACCGTGCTGGCCGCCCCGGGCCGCGCCGCCGGCCTGCGGCGCTGGGCCGTGCAGACCCTGCCGGGCCCCGACGGCGACCGGCTGGTCCTGCCGTACGCCGACCCGGACTCCCTCGCCGGCCACCTCGTCGGGTACGGCCCGGACGTGCGGGTGCTGGAACCGCCGGAGGTGCGCGACGCGGTGATCCAACGACTCAAGGAGATCGCCGTCCGGCAGGACGACCTGGCCGTGGCCGGAGGCCCCCGGTGACTCGACCGGCCGCTCGGAGCGGCTCCCGCACCTCCGCGGACCGACTGGCCCGGCTGCTCAATTTGGTGCCCTACCTGCTCGCCCGCCCCGGCATCGAGATCGCCGAGGCGGCCGGCGACCTGGGCGTCACCGAGCGGCAGCTGCGCGAGGACCTGGAACTGCTCTGGGTCTGTGGGCTGCCGGGCTACGGCCCGGGTGACCTGATCGACATGGCCTTCGACGGCGACCGGGTCACCATCACCTACGACGCCGGCATCGACCGGCCGCTGCGGTTGACCCCGGACGAGGCGCTGGCCCTGGTGGTGGCGCTGCGGATGCTCGCGGAGACGCCCGGGGTGGCCAACCGGGAGGCCGTGGAGCGGGCCCTGGCGAAGATCGAGAACGCGGCCGGCGACCTGGTCGGCGCGCCGGTGGCGGTGCGGCTGCCCGGGGACACCCGGCAGGTCGAGGCGCTGCGCTCGGCGGTCGAGGGCGGTCGGGCGCTGCGGATCACCTACTACACGGCGGCGCGGGACGAGACCAGCGAGCGCACCATCGACCCGCTGCGGATGCTGATGGTCGGCGGCCGGGCGTACGTGGAGGCGTGGTGCCGCCGGGCCGAGGCGGTCCGGCTGTTCCGGGCCGACCGGATCGACGCGGTCGCCGAGCTGGACGAGCCGGCAGTGGTGCCGCCGCAGGCGCGCCCGCACGACCTCACCGACGGGGTGTTCCGCCCCTCGCCGGACCTGCCGCTGATCACCCTGCGGATCGGTCGGGGCGAGCGGTGGATCACCGAGTACTACCCGTGCGAGCGGGTGGAGGCCGGCGACGGCGACCAGTGGCTGGTCTCGCTGCGGGTGACCGACCTGGGCTGGGCCCGCCGGTTCGTGCTCGGGCTGGGGCCGGACGTCACCGTGGTCGCCCCGGCCGAGCTGGCCGATCAGGTGCGGGCGCAGGCGCTCGCCGCGCTGGAGGCGTACGGCACCCCGGTGGGCGACAACGCGCCGTCGGCCGACCCGGCGGTGGGGGCCGTCACCCAGTAGGCTGACCGCCGTGGTGAAGTGGATCGTTCTCGCGGTGGTGCTGTTCGCACTCGTCGTGCTGGCCCTGGCGGTCCGGCCGGTGCTGGCGCGGCTGCCCCGGCTGCGTCGGGCGGCGGTCGCGCTGCAGCGACGCCAGGCCGACGCGGACGCGCTGCGCGAGGCCGCCGAGGCGCTCTCCGAGCGGGCCGAGACACTCCAACGGCAGGTCGAGACGACCCAGCAGCGGGTGGAGCTCATCAAGGCCAAGCGCGGTAAGTGATCGACCCCGGTCGGTGAATCGCGCGTCGGCTGCGCGATCCGGGTGCCTTTCGCGCACGGATGGACGTCCCCAGGTGGTTGACGGGACACGCGAGGGTGGTCAAGACTTCACCGGCCGGACGCGTCACCAGCGGCCCGGCGGGTGGCAACGGCTCTCGACGCACGTACGATGGGCTGCGACACACCCTTCGACACAGAGCGACTGGAGCTTCCCATGGGTGCCCTCAAGCCGTGGCACATCGCCGTACTCGTGGTCGTGCTGATCCTGCTCTTCGGCGCGAAGCGGCTCCCCGACGCGGCCCGTTCGCTGGGCCGCTCGCTGCGGATCATCAAGGCGGAGACCAAGAGCCTGCAGGACGACGACCGCGACCTGGCCGAGAAGGCCGACGCGCAGGCCGGCTACCAGCCGCTGCCGCCGCACGTGCAGCAGCAGTACGCCCCGCAGCAGGCCCCGCAGCAGCCGGTCGCCCCGCCGGTCGACCCGGTGCAGCGCGTCCGCGACAACTGACCGAAGGGCCCGAGCACCGTGGCCTTCGCGCTTCGCAAGCGCGGCCCGAGCGATTTCGAACGGGCCGCCGACGGCTCCATGACGCTCATGGAGCACATCCGTGAGCTGCGCAACCGTCTCTTCCGCGCCTCGCTGGCGATCCTGGTCGGCTTCGGCTTCGGCATCTGGCTGGCGACGCCGGTCCGGGAGCTGCTGTCCAAGCCCTACTGCGACCTGCCTCAGGCGGCAGACCCCGAGACCGGGCTGTGCAAGTTCGTCCAGCTCGGTGTGGCCGACGTCTTCCTGCTGAACCTGAAGATCGGCCTCTGGGTCGGGCTGATCATCGCGGCACCGGTCTGGCTCTACCAGCTCTGGGCGTTCATCGCGCCGGGCCTGCACCGGAACGAGCGGCGGTACGCGTACGTCTTCACGGCGCTCGCCGCGCCGCTCTTCGCGGCCGGTGCGGTGCTGGCGTTCTTCGTCACCACCAAGGGCCTGGAGTTCCTGCTCGACGTCTCGGGTGACGACATCTCCACGACGCTGGAGGTCACCCGGTACATCTCGTTCGTCACCAACCTGATCCTGCTGTTCGGGGTGGCGTTCGAGTTCCCGTTGATCGTGCTGATGCTCAACTTCGTCGGCCTGGCCAGCGCACGGAAGCTGCTGAGCTGGTGGCGGGTCGCGGTCTTCGTGTTCTTCGCCTTCTCGGCGGTCGTCACGCCGACCCCCGACCCGTTCGGCATGACCGCGCTGGCGATCTGCCTCTGCGCGCTCTACTTCGCCGCGGTCGGGGTGGCCTTCCTCAACGACAGGCGTCGGGGTCGGGGCAAGGAGAGCTACTCCGACCTCAGCGACGACGAGGTGTCGCCGCTGGAGCTGGACAACGAGCCGGTCGAGGCGTCCGCCGGCGTGGACTTCTCCGGGCCGGTCGGGGCGCCGGCGCCGGTCGCCGCGCCGGCCCCGATCGACCGACGCTTCGACGACATGACCTGACGGGTTCCGCGCCCCGGGCTGTCCACGACGCCGCCTCCGCCTGCCGGGGGCGGCGTCGCCGTGTCATCCCCGCCGATCGGCGAGAGCCGGCGGGACGTCAGGAGCGGCGACGGGTCGAGACAGGCATGGGCCGGGCCCCGTTCGGGACCCGGCCGGCGGGAACGTCCTGATCGGGGCTAGCTCGAGTAGCCGCGCGCGGCGATCCAGTCGGCGAGCTTGTCGTCGGTCATCCAGTAGGTCTTCGTCGGGTCGTACGGGTCGGCGACCTTCATGGTGTCACCGCCGTCGCGGTATCCGACGATGGTCAGATAGTGTCCGCCCTCGTACGAGTAGCGGTTGCCCTCGGTGTCGACCGAGGTGCCCATGATGTTGGCTACCACGCCACGGTTGGCGTCGACCGCCTCCACCACGTCGGTACGCAGCTCGGCTTCCTGCTGCGGGTCGGCCTCGGCGCCCTGGATCTCGGTGGTCTCGTAGCCGCCGGCGGTCATCTCGTTGAGCACCCGGGTGGTGGCGTCCACCGAGTCGGTGCCGGCCTGCGTGGTGCCCAGCTTGTCGGCGACCTCACGTTGGCTCACCACCTTGCCCTGCGTGGACAGGGCGATCCGGGTCGCGGCGGGTGCGCAGTAGTACTCGTTCGGCTGCCGCTGATAGTCGTAGTGCAGCACTCGCTGACCGTCCTCGGGCGGAGGAGCCGGCGGAGGCGCCTGCGCAGGAGCCGGCGGGGGCGCGGGCGGCGGCGGGGGCTGGTCGGCGGAGGCGGGCACGCTCTGCACCGGGGCTGGATGCGACGGGGTCATCGGATCGGCGGACGCCTGGGCGGCGATCGCCGAACCAGTGAAGGCGCCGCTGGCCAGCACGGCAACGGACAGCACGCTCTTACGGAACAGGGAATTCATCGTGATGCTCCCCTCGACTGGTCTTACCGGCCTTCGCCCGCCGCTTACCCGGGCCTGGTCTGCGAAAACGCGCGACACTACCCGAGTAGCGGGGGTTCCGGCCGGCTTTGCCCGATCACGCGCGGAAATCCCGCAGGAGGAGTAGAAGGGGCCGGGCCGCGCGGGGGTTGGTGCGAAAGATGGCGGTGGGACCGGGTGCGACGTGAGGGATGTCGGAGCCGGGTCATCCCACGCGGCGGGCGGGCGGCTATGCACCGATGCGCGGATTGTCCTGGTCCAGTGGGCCTTCCGTGAGGCCTGACGGGCGGCATTTTGTTGGCCGGTGGAGGTGGTCATCGAGCGGGGCGTCGCACGAGCCGGATCGGCCTCGTTGACGACTTAGCGGCCTCGCCGGTGTCCTCGGTGTGTGGGCGGGGATAGGGTCTTCCGGCCGCCCACCGCCTCGTCGTGGCTCCGGACGGCCTGCCGGCACAGTCAGGCTGCGTACGTGAGCCACGGTGCCCGCAGGGCGTCCCTCGGCCCGACTGCGCCCGGCGGTGAGGACCGCATCCCGGGGGGCTGACGAGGGGTCCAGCGCTGCCCGGAGCAACCTCGTGGTCGTCAGTTCACCCTGAGCTTTAGCGCTGGCCGGGCGGTGAGCGAGTGGCCGTCCAGGAAGGCCAGGTCGACTGCCACGCCACTGAACGTGACCGGGCCCGGCGAGGTGGTGGCGATCCCCGGGGGGAGCGGCAGGTCCGGGCTCAGCGTGATCGTCACGCCGAGGATTCGTCCGACGAATCGGGTGGCGTAGACGGCGACCTCGCCGCTGAGCGTCAGCTGATCGGTGGCGACCCGCATGGTGCGGCCCGCCGGGCCGGGCGAGCGCAGTCGGGCGTCGTCGGTCATCACCCGATCCATGCTGAACTTCAAGGCCCGCAGGGTGCCGCCGGCGGTGGGCAGCTCGACGATTCCCTCGATCCGCAGCCCCGTCATGGTCATGGTGGAGCCGGTCAGGTGGACCGGGCTCTTCGCCACCAGCGGCTGGCCGGGCTCGGCGGGGATCCGCGGCAAGGTTCTCCCGGCCCCGGGGGCGGCCGGGGTCGGCTCGGGGCGGGCGCAGTCGAGAGCCAGGACGATCGGCCCGGAGCTGGCGGCCAGCAGGGTCGACAGCGGTGGCGGGCCGGGCGCAGCCGCACGCTCCGACTGCGCCCGGGCACTTTCCTCGTCGTCCTGGCCCCCGTGGAACGCGCCGAGGCCGCCGAGGCCGCCGAGGCCGCCGAGGCCGAGGACATTCCGGTTCGCCCTGGCGTACCCGCTCGGGCTGATCGAGGACGAGCCGGCCGGCCCGTCCGGCGCCGGTTCGGTCGGGCAGGTGGGTCCGTCCCGAGCCGGGGCGGGTACGGCCGACGCCCTCGCCGGGCCGGGCGCGGCGAGCGTCACGGTGGCGGAGATCCCGAGCAGCCCCATCAGTGCCGCGAAGAACCGTAGGCCGCGCTGTGGGGGCCCCGGCTGCTCGGGCTTCGTCCGCTCGGCCGGCCAGAGCCTCAGGGCCGCAGCGGACTCCTGGTACGCGCCGGGCGACGGCCGGGTGAGGTGCAGCCCCAGGCTGTCCCGGCCGAACATCAGTTCGTCGACGAGGGCCGGCTGCCCGTGCTGGGGGCAGCGTCGGGGGCCGACAGGTCAGCTCCCGCACCTGGCCTGGGCTGGTCCGGCCCCGTCCCGTCCGCCGGCGTCCCGGGCCGCGCCGTCTCGTCGCCCGCGGCCTCGTCGGGCACGGCCGCGTCGTCCGCTGGCTCGTCCCGCGTCCCTGCCGCGCCGGCCGGCTCGCTGGCCGGTGCGGCGCTCGGCGGGGTGTCCGGCGTCCAGGCGAAGCCGAGGGCGCTGCCGACCAGGCCGAGCAGCAGACCGACGAAGAAGCCGCCGAGGTTCACCCCGATCAGCGAGAAGAGCGCGGTCACGGCGGCGACCACGGCGTAGAGGACCCGGTGTGGGGGCTTGAACCACATCAGCAGCCCACAGGTCACCAGGATGGTGGGGATCAGCCAGGACAGGAAGCCGGTCGTCCCCGTCTGGAGAGTGAGACCGGCGAGCGACATCTGGGTGGTGCCGAAGATCTGCAGACCGGCCAGTGCGGTGAACAGGCCGCCCCAGAATGGTCGGGTCCGCCGCCAGCGGCGGAAGCCGCGCAGGTCGCGGAGCCGCTCCGGCCGGGCGTTCCGCGGTTCGCCGTTGTCCACCCATGCCTCCTGCCGAGTGAGGGGTCGAGCGCAGCCCCCGCCACACGGAGAGCGGGGCGGTGGTCAGCTCAGAAGCACTCCTTGGCGGCCGCGCCCGTTCTGACCTTCAGCTTCAATCCGGTGAGGTTGAACGTCCGGGCCTCGGTGGAGCGGGCCACCTGGCGGAGGTTCGTGATCGTGACGGTGTCGGCCTGCTGGCCGAACGTCCCCCGGGGACCCCTCGCGTTGGGGGGGCCGCCCTCGAGGGTCGACGCGTCCCGATTGATCTGGATGTTCGTGAACCGGGCGTCACCCTCGAGCTGTTCGGCGTCGATCAGCAGGTCGGTGGCGGTGGCCGGCCGGCCACCGCCGCCGGCGTTGATGGTGATCACGACGGGCGCGCCGGGCGCCTTCACCGACTGGCAGAGGTCGAAGAGCTGCGCCCTGCGGATACCGGTGGTCGCCACCGGATGCCTGGTCCCGTCGACCTCCGTGGCGACGCCGCCGTACTGGACGAAGCCCTCGCCGCGCAGCTCCGAGGCGGAGACCTTGAACGTCTGCCCGGACACGGCGAACGAGGCGGCCATGGCGCCGTTGGCCATGCCGAGCACGATCGCGCCGGCGACCGCGGTCGCCGGGATCGCCAGGGCGGCGAAGCGCCGCCAGCGGGTACGTCCTGGGATGTCGGACCTCTCCTGCACGGTTCCTCCTCAGGGTGGATGTCGTGCCGGTGGTCGGACGAGCGCCAACGAGGGCTCGTGGGCCAGCTGGGCGATGACGGAGGCCGAGATGGGCCATCCCCCTGCGCATGCGCCAGCAGGCACCGCCACCCCGACGCTAACACGCTGTAGACATCCGGGTGCGGATTCGTCACCTAGCGTCAGGCGCCATGGATGGGCTCGGGGCGCGAGGTCCGCTCGCCGCACTGCCCGGTGCCACCTTCGACACCCTCGTCCCAGCGGCCACGACTTCTCGCGATGCCCTGCGGGGTCACCCGAACGAGAACCATGATGCCGGTGTCGACTGCCTCTCCACGTCGGTGCGTCGACGACTGTGCCCGCGTGCAACCGAATGTGCCAGCCAACGGCGGGAGCCGTCCCTTCGGAACGGACAGCAGGGCGAAGGCCTCACGCGATCCGAGCAGATTCGTGTTCCGAGGCCGCGGCATCAATCCCGGGAGGTTGTTGTATGTACGCACGGAAGCGGCGCCTCTACCTGTCCGCGCTGGTGCTGACGCTCGTCTTTCCGGCCCTGTCGTCAGCGGTCACCGGAGCGAACACGGCTGCGGCGCGTGCCGATTCGTGCGCGAATCCCACCACCGGCCGGGAGGCCGACGCCGTGGGTCGGAAGTTCATGGTGGCGGCGGCCAATCCCTTCGCGGTGCAGGCCGGCTGCAAAATCATCGCCAAGGGCGGCACGGCCGCGGATGCGGCGGTGGCCGTGCAGGCGGTCCTGGCCGTCGTGGAGCCACACGCCTCCGGTCTGACCGGTGGCACGCTCATCAACTACTGGGATCCCGACAAGCACACGGTGCGGTATTTCGACGGCATGTCCCGAGCGCCGAAGAACGTGCCGCAGAACCTGATGACTCCCACCGACCAGGAGCGCAAGGCGCTCGGCGTCGACCGGTTCCCGTACGCGGCGTCGGCGACGGCCCGGGCGTTCGCCGTACCGGGCACGCTGCGGGTGCTCTCGGACGTCCACGACGTGTACGGGGATCTTCCCTGGGACGAGCTCTTCGACGACGCCATCAACCTGGCCGCGAACGGCTTCCCCATGCCGGAAGCCCTGAGCAGTGGACTCGACGAGCGTAACAACGGGCGCAAGCGCTGCAACTACCCCGATCTGCGCCCCCGTTACTGCAACGGCGACAAGGCCAAGAAGCCGGGTACGACGATCCGCAACCCGGAGATCGCGCAGGTGTTGCGGGAGGTTCGGGACGGCGGGGCGGATGCGTTCTACGACCCGAAGGGCAAGATCGCTCCGGCGATCGTGCAGCACGCGGCGAAGGGGCCGTTCAAGTTGAAGGGAAACACCGCCGGACCGGTCGTGATCCCCAGTCTCATGACCGCCGAGGACTTCGCCGAATACGCCGCCATCGAACGCAAGCCGCTGTGCCGCAAGGTGTTGGGCGTGCTGGTGTGCACGTCGGCGCCGCCCGCGTTCGGGGGAGTGTCCGTACTGGAGATGCTGGGCCTGCTCGACCGGGGCAAGGTGGGCGAGAGCGAGCCGGACTCGGCCGACCGGATGCACCTCTTCGTCGAGGCGAGCCGCCTGGCGAACCTCGATCGCCGGGCGTACATCGGGGACCCGGCCTACCACAAGGTGCCGGCGGCCGGCCTGCTGGACAGCAAGTATCTCGACCAGCGCTTCTCCCTCTATTCTGCGGACCGGGCGATCGACCCGATCAGGCCGGGAGAGCCGCCGGAGCGCATCCCTCCCGGGCCCACCGGGGACGTCCCGAGCACCATCGACGTCGGCGACCCGACCAGCAACGTGAGCATCGTGGACAGCGACGGCGACGCCATCTCGATGACGACCACCATCAACACGCACTTCGGAGCGCACATCGAGGCGCGGGGGATGATCCTCAACAACGCGATGAACAACTTCACCGACACGTCGTCGGTCTCCCCCGGCAAGCCGGTGAACGTCATGCAGTCGAAGAAGCGCCCCACGGCGTCGATGGCGCCGACCATCGTCCTCGATGAACAGGGACGGCAGCTGAAGCTGGTGGTGGGCGCGGCCGGCGGCTCGCACATCCCGGACTACGTGACCCAGGCGCTGGTCGGTGTGATCGTCGACGGCATGGGGCCGGCCGAGGCCATCGACCAGGGGCATTTCAGCGGGCAGGACATCACGCGCAAGTGCGGGGGGTCTGTCGGGGCGCCTTCCGAGCTCGAAGCGGGCCGGCGGATCAGCGCGATCATGGCCGAACTCGTGGTCCGGGAGCATCCGTGTCCCCGGCTCATCGCACTGGACAGCGGTCTCACCGCCATCGAGGTACGCGGCGACCAACTGCTCGGCGCGGCGGACAAGCGCCGCGACGGCAGCGCGATCGGGCGCTGACGTACCGGTTCACCTCCGCGGTATGAGCCGCCCTCACCCCGCCGGCCGCCACGCTGGTGCCACCGCTCGACGTGGCCGCGACGCGGATTCGACCCCCGCCGAGTTCATCCCGGTCGGGTGAAGTCTCCTCACCCTGCCGAGTTCGATGATCGACACGACGCGCAAGTTCCGATGTCGCCGAGAGCGAAGGGTCGCCATGAACAGCAGGAACGGAGGCGAGCAGCCCGCCCCCGACCGGGGTCGCGATCAGCAGCCCTTCCGCGGACGCGCGTCCGTGCCGTCAGTGCCCTCGGACCCACCACAGGAGCAGGCCGTCCCGTGGCGGCGGCGGGCGCTGGACCAGCAGCTCCCGGCAGCCGGCTTTCCCGCCGGCTCCGGTAAGCCGTCACTGCTGTATCTCTGGGCGATCATGGGTCTGGCGGCCGCCATCGTGCTCGGGTTCGCCATCAACAACCAACGGGGCGTCCCCCCGGCCGTCGTCGACTCGCAGCGGGACAACGTGTCGAAGGTCGCCTCCAGCATGCGGCTGACCATCAACCACTACGTGGAGGACCTCGACCAGCGCATCGCGGCTCGGCCCCCGACGACGCCCGACCCCGAGTTCGTCAAGCAGGTGGTGGGCAACGGTACGGAGTGGACCGGGGCCGCGATCGTGGAGACCGGCTCGCGGCGCCCGTTGGCCACCGCCGGCACCGGCGTACCGATGGAGCTGCTGCCACCGGCACTTCCCGCCAAGGACACCTTCCCGATCACCACTCCCGACGGGCCGGCTCTGGTCCGCAGCGTCGCGCTGGACGGCTCGCGGACGCTGCTGGCGACCCAACCGCTCGACGTGGACGAACTCCGCCTCAACCCCAACGCCCGACAGGGCATCTTCGTCATCACGCCGGACGGCAAGAGCACCCTGATGCAGGGGGTCAGTGCCGTACCCGACGTCCACCTGCCGGTGGTCTTCCAGGGGCTGGCCGGGTCCCAGTCCACCGAGGGCCACCCGATCCGGGTGACGGAGTGGCTGAACAAGCAACTGGTCGTCTCCTCCGCTCCGGTGGGGGAGACCGGGGCGACGGTGGCGACCCTCATCGTCGCCGAGGAAACGGGCGGCACTTCCACCCTGCACGGCTTCCTGCTCGGCCTGACCCTGCTGGCGATGGCGGTGCCCAGCTTCCTGCTGATGCGGCTGGCGCTGGTCAGCCCGGTCCGGTCGCTGCTGGAGCGGGCCAAGGCTGACGCCTGCGGTGAGGTCCCCGGCAAGCGGTACCCGTTGCGCATCGCGGAGGCCCACCGCATCGCCCGGGCACTGTCCCTCACGTCCGACGATCCATCGTCCGGCACCGGCGGCCGGAAGCGCTGGCGGTGGCGGTGGCGACCGACCGCGAACCAGGGCCTGGCCCTGGCCACCGTCGTGGCGCTGCTCTGGCCGGCGGCGGCGGTGGCCTACACGCTGAGGTCACCTGAGCCGCAGATCCCCAACCAACTCGTCCGGGACGAGGAGAGCAGGGCCGAGGCGGCGAGCAACGTGATGGGCAAGGCGCTGAACAACGGCCTGCAGACGGTTACCCGGATCTCCCAGGCATCGGAGGTGACGCCCGACCCGGCTCAACTGGCCCCGCAGCTGAAGCAGGAGCTGGCCGACAAACACCGCTTCCGCAGCCTCTACCTGATGGACCCGAACGGATCGGTCGTCAGCGCCGCGGGACGGGACCCGCTGCGCAAGGAGCCGCTGCGCGGTGAGACCGGCATCGAGCTGGACGGCGCAACCGCGCGCGTGCCGCTGGTGTACGCCTTCCGGGTCGCTCCCAACGGCGTCGCGACCGTCGGCGAGTTCGACATCGACTACCTGCTGGAGATGATCCGGGCGGTGGACGGGCAGGTACGGGTCGTCGACGAGGACCTGCGCACCGTCTTCGACTCCAACGGCTTCCGCGCCTTCCAGCAGTTGGAGGGCACCGCCCGGGTGGCCGCCTCCGAGGCGCTGAAGGGCGGCACCGTGGGTATGGCGAAGACGCCGGACGGCAGGCCGGCACTGATCGCCGCCGCCGGGCTGAACAAGCCGAACACCGTCGCTCCGCTGAAGTGGTCGCTGGTGGTGGAGCAGGACCTGGCCGGGCTGCGGCTGCCGGAGAGCGACGGCCGGCGGTGGACGCTGCTCGTGGCCGGTGCCACGACGGGCGTGGTGCTGCTGACCCAGACGTGGCAGTACTTCGTCTTCGCGCGGCCACTGCGCCGCCTCGCCGGGCAGGCCGACCGGATCAGCGACGGGGATGTGGAGGAGCCGATCTCGCCGCAACGTCACGACGACATCGGGGCGTTGGCGATGTGCCTGGAGGTCTGCCGCCAGGTCCGGCACACCGGCTCCAGTCGGCTGGGCGGTGCGAGCCGGCTGCGCGGCACGGAGGAGGACCGCACCGTCGTGCTGCCCGAGGTCCCGCCGCAGCCCGAAGCCGGTCGGGCCACCCTCTGGTACAGCGAGAGTGCCGACACCCGCGCCGACGACCGAGACGAAAGGAGCTGACGTGGTCTACCTCTACGTCGTTTTCGTCCTCTGCTGTGTGGCCCTGTTCGGCGCGGGGATGGTCGAGCAGCGTAACCACTATCGCAACCTGAACATGATTCCCGATCGGGTGCTGGTCAACGGCATCCGGGGCAAGAGTTCGATCACCCGGCTCTGTGCCGGCGCGTTGCGCGGCGGTGGGCGGGTGGTGGTGGCCAAGACCACCGGCACCGCGGCCCGGTTCATCTTTCCGGACGCCAGTGAGGAGCCGGTGCACCGCAAGTTCGGCATCGCCAACGTGGTCGAGCAGATCGGCATCGTGCGGCGGGCCGCCGTCTACCACCCGGACGCTCTGGTCATGGAGTGCATGGCGGTGATGCCGGCGCTGCAGGAGGTCAACCAGAGCAAGCTGATCCGGTCGAACATCGGGGTGCTGTGCAACGTGCGCGAGGACCATCTCGCCGAGATGGGGCCGACCCTGGACGATGTCGCCCGGTCGCTGAGCCGGTCCATGCCGGTGGGCGGCACCTGCATCACCGCCGAGCGGGAACGGCTCGCGATCCTGCAGGAGGAGGCCGACCGGCGGGACTGCCGCCTGATCGCGGTCGACCCGGAATCGGTCAGCGACCACGAGATGAACGGCTTCGGTTGGATCACCTTCAAGGAGAACGTCGCGATCGCGCTGGCCGTCGCCGGCGAACTGGGCGTCGACCGGCAGAGCGCGCTCAAGGGCATGTGGGAGGCGCCGCCCGACCCGGGCGTGCTCTCCGTGGCCCGGGTGATGCACGGCGACAAGCGCTTCCGGTTCGCGAACATCTTCGCCGCCAACGACCCCGAGTCGACCTTCATGAACATCCAGCAACTGGAGGACCAGCAGCTCATCACCCGGCCGCTCACGATGGTGATCAATTGCCGGCCGGACCGGATCGAGCGAAACGGGCAGATGGGCGAGCTGAGCGGCCGGGTGAGACCGGAGACCATCGTCCTGATCGGAGAGGTCACCAAGAGTGCCCGGACGACCGTGCCCGCGGACCTGCAGGACCGGGTGGTCGACCTCGGCGGCAAACCGGACCCGGACAGCCTGCTGCAGGGCGTGAGCGCGGCGACCCCGGACGACTCCTCGATCGTCGCCGTCGGGAACATCCACGGGCAGGGTGAGGTGCTGGTCCACCAGCTGGCGACACTGCCGGGCTGGACCTGCGAGGACGGCTCTCCCTCCGCCTCCACCCTTCGTACGTCCACCGGAGAAGGGAGCCAGTGATGACGTTCGGCGGAGAACTCAGCGCCCAGCTGGCCACGGCGAGCCTCGGCATCGGGCTGGTGTTCGCCCTGCTGTGTTACCTGACCACCAACCTCTCGCCCGGGGGCATGATCACCCCGGGCTGGATCGCGTTGACCCTCATCGAGGACCAGCTCCAGTCGGTGATCGTGGTCGGGGTCACCATCGTCACCTACCTCATCGCCCGGCTGATGCACCGGGTCATCATCCTGTACGGGAAGCGGCTGTTCGCCGCCATCGTGCTGGTCAGCGTCCTGCTGCAACTGACCATGTTCGTGCTCGTCCAGCGCGACCTGCCACTGCTGTTCGCCCACCAGACGCTGGGCTTCGTGATCCCCGGCCTCATCGCCTACCAGTTGGTGCGCCAGCCGCCCAGGGCGACCATCCTGGCCACCGTCATCGTGACGGCGATCACCTTCGGCATCACGTACAGCGGCGTGGTCGCGGGTTTCGTGCCGGTGACCTGACCCTTCCTCGCAAACGTCACTGAAAGGAGAAGCAGGAATGAGCTACCGCAGGTACCTCCGCAGGCCGGCCGTGTCGAGCGTCATCGGGCTCGTCCTGCTGATCACCGCGAGCATGCTCACCTACCTGGTGGCCCGGCCGTCGCCGGCCGACGAACGCGAGCTGACCCTGGGCCTGGCAAAGGCGACCGAGGGCCAGGCGGCCGGCGCGTCGGGCTACCACTACCAGCGGTCGTCCGAACCGGACCGTACGGAGATCATCGACTCGTCGGGGGAGCCGGTCGCGGTCATGACCGACGGCGCGCGGACCGCGCACATCTACGGTCCGTCCCGGACGTTCGAGGAGCCGAGCTTCACGGACGCGAAGGTCGAGACCGACATGTGGGTCCGGCTCGCGCCGCAGCCGTGGCGGGCCGGCGCCGAACAGGAGCAGTGGTTCATCGACTGGTTCGCCGCGGCCCGCCGGGACCGCTCGCCGGACGTGCTGGCGATCTCCTTCGAGTACGTCGACGGGGCCCCGGTGAAGCGGGACAACCAGGGACAGCAGTATTCCGGAGACGCCTCGTTCGGGCCGCCGGACCCGGCGGACCCCGACGGCCGTCAGGAGCGCTCCGACTTCTACGACTACCTGGGTCTGCCCTGGTCGTTCCTGGACGGCAAGGCGGCGGTGCCCGAGCCGCAGCGCAAGCTGGCCCTGGACTGCTCCGGCTACCTGCGGATGGTCTACGGTCACCGGCTCGGATATCCGCTGCGCGGTACCAACACCCCGGGTGAGGGTCTTCCGCGCCGAGCGTACGCCATGGCGGAGCTGGGCCCGGGTGTTCAGCTGATGCCCAACTCGGGCCAGCGGGCCCGCGGAATCGACAAGCTGCTCCCCGGTGACCTGGTCTTCTTCAACGCCCAGCCGGTACCGAACCGCCAGATCGACCACTCCGGCATCTACCTCGGCATCGACGACGGCGGGCACCACCGCTTCATCTCCAGCCGGTCCCAGACCGACGGTCCCACCATGGGCGACGTCTCCGGTGCACCCCTGCTGGACGGGGTCGGCTACTGGCCGGACAGGTGGCTCACCGCCCGCCGGCTCTGACCGGCCCCGCCGGGGTGTCCGCCGCTGCTCAGAGCACCTGGGACAGGAAGCGGCGCAGCCGGGGGTGCTCCGGCGCCTCGAAGATCGCGGCCGGCTCCCCGGCTGCCAGGACCACGCCGTGGTCCATGAAGGCGACGGTGTCGGCGACCTCGCGGGCGAAGCCCATCTCGTGGGTGACCACCACCATGGTCATGCCGCCTGCGGACAGGTCGGCCATCACCGCGAGGACGCCCTTGACCAGTTCCGGGTCGAGCGCCGAGGTGGCCTCGTCGAAGAGCATCACCTGCGGTTGCAGCGCCAGCGCCCGGGCGATGGCCACCCGCTGCTGCTGCCCGCCGGACAGGTGCGCCGGTCGGGAGTCCGCCTTGCCGGCCAGCCCGACCAGCTCCAGCTGGGCGCGGGCGACCGCGGCGGCCTCGTCCTCGGAGAGCTTCCTGATCCGGCGCAGCGCCAATGTGATGTTGCGCAGCACGCTCATGTGCGGGAAGAGGTTGAACTGCTGGAAGACCATGCCGACCCGCTGGCGCAGCGCGTCCGGGTCGTCGCGCAGCACGCTGCGCCCGTCGAGCAGCACGTCACCCCGGTCCGGCTCGATCAGCCGGTTGATGGTGCGCAGCAAGGTGGACTTGCCCGAGCCGGAGGGGCCAATCACGCAGGCGGTGCCGCCGCGCCCGACGTCCAGGTCGGCGCCGCGCAGCACCCGGTTGGCGCCGAAGGCGAGGTGGACGTCCCGGACGGCGAGGCTGACCGAGGTGGTGGTGGCGGTGCCGGTCATCGGTGGTCCTTTCCGGTCTGCGGGGGCAGGGCGGTCTCGCCGGCCAGGGCCAGCCCGCCGTCGTCGTCGGGGTCGACGGTCACCGACCGGCCCTGGCGCAGCCGCCGGTCGATCCAGTTGACCGCGTGGGTCAGCGGCACGGTCAACGCCAGGTAGAACAGGCCGGCCAGCAGCAGCGCCGACTCGTTGCCGGTGGTGGCGGCGTAGTCCTGGCCGATCCGGAACAGTTCCCGCTGGCTGGCCACCAGGCCGAGGAAGTAGACCAGGCTGGAGTCCTTGATCAACGCGATCAGCTGGTTGACCCAGGCCGGCAGGACCCGGCGTACGCCCTGCGGGATGATCACCAGCCGCATCGCCTCACCCCAGGAGAAGCCGAGCGCCCGGGCCCCCTCGAGCTGCGCGGCCTCGACGCTCTGGATTCCGGAGCGGAAGATCTCCCCGATGTACGCGCCCGCGATCAGCGACAGCGCCAGGATGCCCAGCGGGTACGGGTTGGGTCCCCACACCTCCATGCCCAGCGGCGCCAGGCCGACACCGATGAGCAGGATGGTCGCCGCGGCCGGCAGGCCGCGGAAGACGTCCGTGTAGACCCGCGCCGGCCACCGCAACCATCGGGTACGTGAGATGCCGGCGATGGCCAGCAGCATGCCGAGGATCGAGCCGAGCAGGGCGGCGGAGATCGCCAGGATCAGCGTGTTGGGCAGCCCGACGGTCAGCATCTCGGGCAGCGCCTCGCGCATCGAGTCCCCGTCGAAGAAGGTCTCCCAGAGGTTGCTCAAGGTGTCCATCGGTCTCGTCCCCGTCCGCCCTGCTCGCTCGTCATCCGTACCGTCAGGAGGTGGTCGATGCCGACGCCGCCGGCAACGCGACGGTGCCGCTGCCGGGCTTGAAGTCGGCCGGGATCGGCCGGCCCGGGTAGTACTGCGCCTGGAGCCGGGTCCAGGTGCCGTCGGCGATGACCTCGTCGAGGCCCTTGTTCAGCGCCTCGCGCAGTTTGTCGTTGCCCTTGGCGAACGCGTACGCGGTGGGGGCGGGGCTGAGCTGCTTGGCCGCCACGGTGATCTTGCCGTTGCTGTCCGCCGCCGATTTCTCGCCGATCTCGGCGGGGGCGATCCAGGCGTCGGCGGTGCCGGCCTTGAGCTGGTTGATCGCGCCGTTGTAGTCGGGCACCCGGACCGGGTCGAGGTTCCGGCCGGTGGCGTAGTCGTCCTGCACCGTGCCCTGCACGACGACGACGCGCTTGCCGGCGAGCTGGTCGAAGCTGGTGATCGGGGAACCGGCGGGCACGTCGAGGCCGAAGTAGCCGAAGTCGTAGCCGTTGCCGAAGTCGACGGTCTTCTTGCGCGCCTCGGTGATGGTGATCGAGGAGCTGCCGATGTCGAACTTGCGGTTGTTGACCTGGGACAGCAGCGCGGAGAAGTCGGTCCCGACGAACTCCACCTTCAGGCCGACCTTCGCCGCGGCCGCGGTGAGCAGGTCGTTGTCGAAGCCGGTGAACGTGCCGTCCTTCAGGTACACGTTCGGCGGTGCGTCGGTCAGCGTGCCGGCGCGCAGCACGCCCGGCTGGAGCAGGCCGTAGGGGTTGTCGGCGGCCTCGGACGAGTCGTCGCCGCAGGCGGTCAGCGCGGTGGCGGCGAGGACGGCGGCGGCGCCGAGCGCGGCCACCTTGGACAGAGCGGGAAGGAATCGCACAGGTGTCTCCGGATCGATCGGTCGGCGGGCACACAGGCGCGCCGGGAGACGGCGTGCCGGACCGGCACACCGCTGCGGGTGGTACGAGGAAGGGGTCGTCGACTACGCGGTCGGGCGGCGACAGCCGTCGCTGCAGACCCGCATCAGGTCGACGTGTCGCCGCTTGACCAGCATCAGGCCGGCAGCCGGCGCGTCGGACGGGGCCGCGGGCACGGCGCCGCCGACGGGCGGGGCGAAAAGATCAGCAGACATGGTTCTCCTGGGTCGGTGCTGACCTGGGAACCAGGCCACGCTTGCACCGGTGCCACACCGGTGCCTGGTCCTCACCCGGAGCACCCCACCGTGGAGGAGGGTTGCCGGCCAGCGAGCCGGGGCTTGACGCTGGCGCTCATGACCTGCCGAGAAGGCTAGCAGCAGGGCCGGGCCGATCGTCCAGCCGTTATGACGGCCCTCACGTCCGCCCCTTACCGGTCACCGTCACCCGGGCGTCTCGAGGGGCAGTGCTCGCCACCACCGCGCTCGGCGGCGCAGGCCACCACGGCGGAATTGGCCGCCGCGCGCCGCACCAGCCGGTGCCAGGGTGGGGACACCGGCGCGCCCGTCGCCGTGCCGCACCGCGTCATCCGAGCTGCCGCTTGATCGGGTTGCCGTCCTGACGGCTGGTGCCCCGACCGCCAATCCGCGTCAGGTGCCGGTCGCTGAAAACCTTGTGGGGGAACTTGGTCACGAAGACCAAGTGGGCATGCAGGGCGAACGCACAGTGTCTGCCTGCCCGGATTCCATCGATATCACTCATAGACAAACGCTAGATGGTGCCGTTGCGTTATCTGATCGGGAGACGCGGTACGCCCGGGTCGGGTCCGCGTCAGATGACCCGGGCGAGGTCGCTGAACGCCGAAGCGACTCGGAGCTTGGGCTGACTGTCGAGCCCGAGTTCGTAGTGTCCGCGGCGGAGGTTCTGGATGAATGCGTGTCCGGCGATGATCACTTGTGCGGTCTGGTCGGTCCGGAGCCCGCGCATCGGTCGTAACCGGTGCTTGAGCTGACTGTGGTCGGCCTCGATCGGATTGTTGGCGTGCTGCTCGACGTGGTGCAAGGCCGAGGGGATCAGGTCGTCGAGCACGGCGGGGTAGACCGGGGTGGCGTCGGTGACGACTTCGCTGGGCGTCACCTTCAGCGCCTTCAGCGCCCGCTGGAAGAACCGCCGGGCCGCGGCGGCATCACGGCGGGCCGAGACGAGCACGTCAATGACCTGCCCGTGCTGGTCGATCGCGCGGTAGACGTAGCGCCACACGCCGTTGACCCTGACGTAGGTCTCGTCGACGAACCACCGATCACCGGGGGAGTGGCGGGCGAACCGGGCGGCGTCGGCCAGCAGCGGGGTGAACCGTTGTACCCACCGGAACACGGTGACGTGGTCGACCTCGACACCGCGCTCAGCCAGGAGTTCCTCCACGTCCCGGTAGGAGAGGCTGTAGCGCAGGTACCAGCGGACCGCGACGACGATCACCTCCGCGGGGAACCGGAACCCGGTGAACGCCGACTTCGGCGGCGACCAGGGACGACGAGGACTCGACCGCTTCACCCGTCAAGCCTGCCTCGGTCCCTGGACATGGACACGGGCAACGCAACAGACCCCTAGTGACTGCTGGTGGATCTCGGTGATCAGCCCGGTAAGCCAGGCGTCCCGCACCGAACGCGCCGACACGGGTCGGGTCAGCCACTCGTAGTAGCCCGAGCTCGACACGTTGACCACCCGACACGCCACCTCCCCCGAGATGCCTTCAGCGGCGGCCATCACCTTGACCGCCTCGTAGCGTCTTTTGGGGGCACCACCTTCCGTACCAACTCCATTGCACGAAGGGTGGCCTGCAACTTCATTTCAAGCTGGGCGATCCTGCGCTTCGCCGCGGCCAGTTCCTCTTTCTCCACGCTGTTCAGCCCCGGCACCAGACCACGGTCGATGCGGTCCTTTCGCCGCCAGGTGTAGATCGACTGACCGCTGATTCCCAGGTCCCGAGCTACGTCGGTCACCGACCGCCCGGCCTCGAGCAGATCCAAGACCTTGCGCTTGAACTCCGGCGGGTAGCCCCGTCGCCCCATGCCACTTTCCTCAACATCGAGTGACACAAGATCCCAACAATCCGCCTCCGCGCAACCGGGGCAGACTCTGCGGAGGGCCCGATGACGCGAACGGAGCTGGTTGGGGCGTTGGGCCTGCCGGTGCGAAGGTCGAGCATGGACCGAGTTGGAAACGTACTCCATGGACTTCCGGCTCTTGTCCAGGTAACGGACTGCCGGAGCGCGGGCGCATCATGAGCCGGAGCGCGTCAGCCACTCGGTCAGAGGTCTGTCAGACAGCTGACCCTGTCGAGACCGGGTATCGCCCGGAGACAATACTTTGCGCACGAGCGACTGCTGTCGCATCGCGTACAGCCGGGGAGGGTGTCGTGGACGAGGCCGCTCCGTTCACCGTCATCAGCACCGAGCTCGCCGATCTGCACGTCGCCCACGACGTCGACGTCGATCCCTTCACCGGTGCCGCCTCGGTCCGGGTGCCACTGCCGCTGACGGAGGGCCGGGCGGATCACGGTCCGTCGCTGGCCCTGTCCTACAGCTCCGGCGGTGCCAACTCGATCTTCGGGCTGGGCTGGTCCCTCGCCGGCATGACCCCTGTCACCAGGAGTTTGAGGCGGCGCCTGCCGAGCTATGACGACAGCGACGGCTACCGCTACGGCGACTGCGATCTCGTCCCCGCGCTCGAGCCGGCCCAGCCGTCCGGGTGGCGGCGGCGGACGGCGACGGTTGGGCCGTACAGGGTGCAGTTCTTCCACACGCGCGCGGACATCGGGCCCGTCCGGCTGGAGCGATGGGTGCGCGCCGACGGCGAGCAGCACTGGCGGATGCGTGACCGGCACGACGTGGTGACGGTCTTCGGCCGGCAGGCCACCGCGCAGATCTCCGATCCGGACCAGCCCGAGCGCGTCTACGCCTGGCTGCCCCAGTCGCGCCACGACTCGCACGGCAACGTCGTGCACTTCGTCTACCGGGCCGAGGACCAGGCCGGGGTGGTGCAGTGCACCTCGGCCGCGCGATCGCACTCGCGCCGCGACGGCTGGCCGCAGCGGCATCCGGCGAGCGTCCGCTATGGCAACACCGTCCCGTTCGGACCCGACGAGGCGGTGCCTCAAGGCAACTCCTGGCTGTTCGAGGCGGTCTTCGACTACGGCGACCATGCCGACGACCGGCCGCTGCCGTCAGGGACGTGGCCGGCGCGGCTCGACCCGTTTTCCTCGTACCGGCCGGGGTTCGATCTTCGCACCCACCGGCTGTGCCGCCGGGTGCTGATGTTCCACCGCTTCGCCGAGCTAGGACCGCAGGCCGCGCTGGTCGGCGAGACCTCCTTCGGCTACGACGAGCAGCCGGCGGGCACGACGCTGGTCCGGGTCGTCCACACGGGGGTACGCCATGACGGCGGCGCCGTCTCGCGCCGCTCGCTGCCCCCGCTGGAGTTCGCCTACTCGGCCGCGCAGGTGACGGCGGACTTCGCCGACGTGCCGGCCGACTCGCTGCGAAACGCGCCGCACGGGCTGGCCGAGCCGGGCAGCCGCTGGATCGACCTGCACGGCGACGGGCTGCCTGGGTTGCTGACCGAGACCCCCGACGCCTGGTACTACAAACCCAACGACGGTGGCGGCCGGCTCGGGGCGCAGGTGCTGCTGGCCGCCCGGCCCACCCGGGCCGGGGCGAGCGCCAGCCTCGGCGACTTCGACCGCGACGGCAACACCGACCTGGTCAGCGTGTCCGGTCGCTGGGCGGGCGCGGCGTCGCTGGACCGCACGACAGGCCGCTGGTCCGGACACCGCCCGTTCGCGGCGATGCCCCGCACCGACGGCCTGGCGCGGCCGGGCACCTGGCTCGACGTCGACGGTGACGGCCTGGCCGAGCTGCTGGTCGCGGGCGCTTCCGGGCTGACATGCTATTCGGGGCAGGCGCGCGGCGGGCACGGTTTCGGCGCACCGGCCGGGGTGGGCCGCAGCGCGGGCGTTGACGCGCCGCCCGCCGTGCTGGAAGCGCCGGAGAAGGGCCTGTTCCTCGTCGACATGAACGGCGACGGGCTGGTCGACCTGGTGCAGGTGCGCAACGGCAGCGTGCGCTACTGGCCGCAGCTGGGCCACGGGCGGTTCGGCGACGTGGTGACCATGGACGGCGCCCCGGTCTTCGAGCCCGACGGCGGGTTCGACCCCGCCCGGCTGCGCTTCGTCGACCTCGACGGCAGTGGCACCGCCGACCTGATCTACCTCGGCCGGGGCGAGCTGCGCCGCTGGATCAACGCCGCCGGCAACGGCTTCCTCCCGCTGCCCGCCATGCAGGGGATGCCCTACCTGGACCGGCTCGCCGCGGTCGACGTGCTCGACTTCCTGGGCGACGGCCGCCCCTGCCTGGTGTGGTCCTCCCCCCTGCCCGGCCAGTCCGCCCCCGTGCGCTGCGCCCCGCTGGCGGGTCCGGTGCCCCCCCGGCTGCTCACCGGCGTCACGAACTCGGTGGGCGGCGAGATCCGGCTGCACTACGGCTCGTCGGTGCGGCACCTGGTGCGCGATCGCGCGGCGGGCCGGGACTGGCACACCAGGCTGCCCCATCACCCGGTGGTGGTCGACCGCCGCGAGCTGCTGGACCACGTGCTCGGCCAGCGGGCCGTCAGCCGGTACGACTACCACGACGGTCACTTCGACGGTGACGAGCAGGAGTTCCGCGGATTCGCCCTGGTTGACCGCTATGACGCGGACACCGCCGCGGACCCGCTGGCCGAGGGTGACCCGGTGGCCGTCTCCTGCGTGCGCACCTGGTCGCACACCGGCGCCGCCGACTGGCACCGCAGCCTCGCGGACGGCTACCGCGCCGATCCCGGGCTGGTCACCCTGCCATCGGCGACCGTGGCGGAGTCCGGCGTGCTGGACGCGGACGACGTCGCGGCGGGCCTGCGCGGCCTCGCCGGCCGGGTCGTCCGTGTCGAGACGTACGCGGTCACCCCGTCGGGCGAGCGCGCTCCGCATCCCTGCCACGTGACGCAGACGCACCACCGTGCCCGGCTCCTGCAACCGGGCACCCCGCCGGGGCGAGGCCCGGCACAGCCCGCGGTGCTGCGCACCCACGTCCGCGAGACCGTGCACCACGTCTACGAGCAGCAGCCGTTCGACCCCCGCGTGACGCACCAGGTCAACGCCGAGGTCGACCAGTACGGCACGGTGCTGCTCGCCGTCGAGGTGGGCTGCCCCCGCCGCCCGGGTCCGGACCGGCTCCCGCCGCAGGCCACGGCGGTGGCGACCGCCCAGCAGCTGCACGTCATCAACATCGACATGGCCGAGCGGTTCGAATGCGGCCTGCCCGCCCAGGGCACCGGCTTCGAGCTGGCCCTGTCTGGCGCGGCGCCCGGTGACACCTGGCCGGTCGACGCCCTCATCGCCGCGGTCACCGCAGCGGTGGCGAGCCCGCTCCTGCCGCACCAGCCGCTGCCCCCGCCCGCGACGGCACCGGCACCGCGTGGCTCCGGTCCGGTGGTGACGGCGCGCGTCGCCGGCCGCACACGGCACAGCTACTGGTCCACCGACCGGGCCTCGGCACTGCCGTCGGGCCAGGTCGGCGCTCCGGCGCTGCCGCACCACGTGGAGATCGCCTGCTTCACCCCGGCCCAGGTGACCGGGGCGCTGAACACTCCTGATCGGACCAGGGTCGACGACTCGCTGCTCAACGGGCTCGGTTACCGGCTGCGAGAGGGCTTCTGGTGGCGGTCGGAGCCCGTCCGCACGCATACGCCCGCGGCGGAGTTCGCCCAGCCCGCGGGCACGATCCGGTGGGACGGGGCGACGGAGGTGCTGCGCTACGACGCCTACCACCTCGAGCCCGTCGAGCAGGTCGACTCGGCCGGAAACCGCAGCTCGGCGGCCGTCGACTATCACCTGTGCACCCCGAAGCGGTTGACCGACCCGAACGGCGCCGTCGAGGAGGTGCGCCACGACCCGCTCGGCGTGATCGTGGCGCGCGGCAGCCGGGGCAGCGTCCTGGCCCTCGGCAGCACGGGTGCCGGGTCAGGCGCGAGTGCCGGGTCAGACGGCACAGTTGGTGGGTCAGGTGGCGCGACGGTCCTGCCCTACGGTGACGGTCCACTTCCGATGGTGGTGTCCTGGCCCTCCGGCGACCCGGCCGACGTGGTCGACGCCCTGCTCGCCGACGCGGGCGCCGTGCTCGGCGCGGCCGGGCTGGACCAGGCCGGGGAGGTCACCGCCTACGACGTCGGCTCCTGGAACCTGGGCATCGCGCCGAGAATGGTGCGGGTGGCCAGGGAGCGCCTGGTCCACGACGGAACCGGCCCGCCCACCGCACCAGGCGTGGGAGACACGCCCACCGCACCCGGCACGGGCACCGCATCCGGCGCGGGCGAGTCCGGCCGCAGGCAGGTCTCCGTGCTGCATCTCGACGGCTTCGGCCGCGCCGCGCAGGCAAAGTCGCTGATGTCCGCCGGTCGCTGGCTAACCTCGGGCACGATCACGCACGACGCCCGCCAGCATCCCGTCCGCGAATACGAGCCCTGGTTCAGCGCCACCCCGGACCTGGAGACCACCCTGGTGGGGGTCGCCCGGTCACATGGCTACGACGCGGTGGGCCGCGTGGTCCGGGTCGACGAGCCCGACGGCAGCCACGCGCGCAACGTGTTCTTGCCGTGGCAGAGCAGCCACTACGATCGCAACGACACCGTGCAGCAGTCGCTCTACCGGGTGTCCCGGGAGGCCCTGCCCGATGGCGAGCCGGCAAAGGAGGCGCTGCGCACGGCGCAGGAGCACGCCGGCACCCCGCTGGTGGTCATGCTCGATCCGCTCGGCCGCCAGGTGCGCCAGGTCGAGAACACCGGGGCCGAGTTCGGCGCGTCAGCCCAGGACGTGGTTACCCAGACCAGGCTGGACGCCCACGGCGAGCCGTGGCAGGTCATCGACCCGCGGGGCATCGTGGCGCTTACCTACACCCGTGACCTCGACGGCAGGCTGCTGCACCAGCACAGCGCCGACGCAGGCGAGGTGTGGCTGCTGCCCGACGCGGCGGGCCGCCCGGTGCACCGCTGGGACGGTCGCGGCGTGCACCTGCGCACCACCTTCGACAACCTCGACCGCCCCATCACGGTGCGCCTGGACGACGGCTCCGGGCAGGCGAGCCGCCTGATCGAGGACATGCTCTACGGCGAGGATCCGGGCATCGCCGACGCCGCCGCCCGCAACGCCCGGGGCCGCCTGATCAGGCACCGCGACCAGGCAGGTGTGCTGGTCGTGACGCACTACACGCCGGACGGCGCGCTGATGCGCAGCACCCGGCAGCTGTGCGCCGACTACGTCACCGGGCCAGATTGGGCCGACCCGGCCTCGGTGCTGATGGACCCGACCGTGCACGTCACCGAGCAGGGCTTCGACGGGCTGGGACGGGTGCTGTGGCGGGTGCTGCCCGACGGGACCCGACGCGGTTTCGACCACGCGCCGGAGGGGGGCGTCACGCGCGTACGGCTGGCCCTGCTCGACGGCTCTGCGCCCGAGCAGACGCTGCTGTCGCAGGCGGTCTACAACGCCCGCGGCGATCGCACCAGCGCGGTGCTCGGCAACGGGGTGCGGCTCAGCCACGACTTCGACCCGGAGACGTTCCGCACCACCCGGATCACCGCCGACCGCCCCGACGGCACGCCGCTGCAGGACCTGGCCTACACCTACGACCCGGTCGGCAACCTCATTCACAGCGTCGACCACGCGCAGCAGCCCTTGGCGGTCACGCCCCTGCTGACCGGGTCGACCGCGTCGACGCACAGCGACTACCGCTACGACGCGCTCTACCGGCTCGTCTCGGCCACTGGCCGGGTGCACCAGGCGCTGCTCGAACCCGATTACAGCGCGGGCTCGTTCACCCCGGGCGGCTACCGGGGCACCCGGCATCTGAGCCTCAACAACGGCCAGGCCGTCGAGCGCTACACCCAGAACTACACCTACGACCTCGCCAACAACCTGACCCGGCTGCGCCATCAGGGTGTCAGCCGCGGCTGGACCACCGACTTCTGGACCTCGGGCAGCTCCAACCGATCACTGCCCAGCCTCGACCCGGCCGGCGTGCCGATCGCCGACCCGGAGCGGCACTTCGACCCGGTGGGCAACCTGAGCAGGCTCTCCCACCTGGCCGCCGTCGAGTGGGGGCACGAGAACCAGGTACGGCACGCGGTAATCGTGGACCGGTCTGCGGCCAACCGGCCCGACGACGCGGAGTACTACACCTACGGCGCGGACGGCCTGCGGGTGCGTAAGGTGAGCCAGCGCGTCGTCGACGTGCAGACCGGCGAGGTCGAGACCGTCGACAAGGTCTACCTCGACGGCTGCGAGATCGTCCGGATCCGCCGTGGCGGGCGGCTGGTGCTCGAACGGATCTCGTCCCACGTCGACGACGGGGATCAGCGGGTGGCCGTCGTGCACCGCTGGACCGTGGACACCGCCACCCGCGAAGTGCAGCCCGCTCCGTCCGGCGCGGCCGTGCTGCGCACCCGCTACCAGCTCGGCGATCAGATGGGTTCGGCGGTTCTGGAGCTCGACGGCGGCGGGGGCGTCGTCAGCTACGAGGAGTTCTTCCCGTACGGCGGAAGTTCCTTTCTCGCCGGTGACGACCTGCGCGACGTGGGCGCCAAGGACCACCGCTTCCGGGGTGCCGAGCGCGATGACCTGACCGGCCTCTACTACGGGGGCCACCGCTACTACGCGGCGTGGATCGGGCGCTGGCTGAGCCCGGATCCGCTCGGCCCGGCGGACTCGCTCAACCACTACGAGTACTGCCGTTCCAATCCGATCGTCTACCGCGACCCCGACGGCCTCGCCTCGATAAAGCGCGCTCCGGCGAAGGCGGCCAAGAAGGCCGGCGCACCTCCGGCGCGTACGAATCTGGAGAGCGTGCTGCGCAACCAAATCGCAGACATGAAGCCACCGTATCGTGCGCTCGCCGAGCGTGTGCTCAAGGACATGTCCGGTGACCTGTCCACGGCCACCGCTGCGCGGTTGACCGTCACCACCACCGTGGTCAACGGGGAGACGACCGAGACTGTCACGCTGGATGTCGCGTACGGCACGCCGCAGCCGTGCGCCGAGGTCGGCGAGCTGGGCGCGGTGATCGTGCCGCCACCGGCCAAGCGCCCGCCAGCCCCTGCGGCAGCCGCGCCGCCGCCCGCGCCACCCGGGCAGCCGCCGTCGTCCGCTCCGGCGGCAACGGCGTCCGACGCCCCGAACGCGGTGCCCGCGCAGGACCCCAACCTCGGTGGCGCGACCCCGTCGCCTCAGGCCGCGCAGGCTCCGGAGGAGAGCGCCGAGGACCTCGACGACCTCGACGGCGCCTCGGTGCCGCAGGATCTGGGGCTGACCCCGGAGGATCTGGCGGAGCTCGAGTCGTTGGACCCGGCCGACCTTGCGCTGCTGGAGGACCTGCTGGCCGAGATGGAGGGCGCGTCCGGAGCCGGCGAGCCTGGCGACGAGAGCGTGCCCGTCGAGGATGGCCTGGAGTCCGCCGGCGACGGCGTGCCGCTGGTGGGCTCGGTCGAGTCGGGGTGGCGGCTGGAGGTCGATCCGTCCGAGCCGGCCGACGACCAGCTCGACGGCGAGCAGGAGGGGCGGCCCCGCGGACTGCGGGACGACTTCTTCGACGGCTTCCTGGACGAGGCGCTGGAGCAGGTGACGGACGCGATCGTCGGCGTGTTCGTCAGGAGGGTCGACCCGACCGCCCCGGCACGCGGGTTCGCGCAGCTCGGCGTGCAAATCAGCGAGACCTACCACGAGGAGGGTGGCGGCGGCTACGGCGTGCTGGGTGTGGTCAACATGTTCAACCCGCTGTCCCTTGCTCTGCGCGCTGGCTACACCTCCGACCAGGAGGCCGAGCAGGCCCTCTACCTGAACTCGCTAGGTGACAAGGAGGCCGCGGCGGCGCACGCTAAGGCGAGCGGCCAGGCCTACGCCAACGTCGTGATCCAGTCGATCTATCTCGGCATGCTGGCGGGCGGCGTGTCCGCCGTGGGCAAGGGGAAGGGGAAGGTCGTCGGCAAGGGCCAGCCCGGCGACGCGGGCGCGCACGGCAAGGTCAAGCCGACTGCCCGCAACACCGGCCTCGACTCGCACCACATGCCCCAGGCCGCGCGGAACTTCGCGCCCCGGGCCAAGGGCGGCGCGATGCTGGCGTGGCGCAAATTCCACAAACTCACCCGCACCTACGGGTGGAAGGGCCTGATCACCAAGATCAAGGAACGCAACCTGCCGTTCCGCCAGACCCTCACCCGGGACTTCTACGACCTGCGCAAGATCAGCAGGGAGCAGAAAGGGTCCACGCGTTACTTCAACAAGGGCATGCTGGAGCTGCTCGAGTACTACCGCAGCGGGCCCACGAAGGCGATCAAGGATCGGATGCTCCCGCCCAAGCAGCGCGTCCTGCCGAAGAAAGAGCTGAACTACCTCAAGAAGAACCACCCCAATCTATTCCTCAATTTCTGACATCACCTCTGAGATCTCCACCTCTGAGCCGGGACCGTGACATGACGATGCAGCCCAGGAACTCCGACGATCTGCCGCGCCCCCGACCGGCCGGCAGCGGTGCAGGCCACGGCGGAACGGAGCAGGGCGGTCCTGGCCGGATCATCAATCCAGACCAGGGCGGTCCAGACCTCAGCGGTCCGGAGCGCGGCGGTCCAGCGCCGGGTCCTGACAGCGGTGGTCCAGGGCAGAGCGGGCGGATCAATCGTGACCGGCTGGCCGAACGGCAGTTGCGGCAGCGCGAGGACCGGCGCGGCCTCGCGGTCGAGCTGGTCCGTACGGCAGGACTCGACGACGAGGTGGCCGCGAGGCTCATGACGAGCAACCCGGACCCGGTCGACCTGACCGGCCGGGCGCTGCGCCCGCTCGTCGAGTCGGGGCAGCTCAGCGCCGCGCAGGCCGCCAACCTGCACCTGCTCAACGGCATCGTCGGGCTCACCGACGGGCAGACCGCGCTCGGCGCGGTGATCCTCAAGGCCGAGCTACCCGGTCGCGGGGAGCCGCCCCGCACCCTGCGCGAGCTGGCCACCCTGGACAGCGGCGACTGGGCCGGCCTGATTACCCGGTCGGGGATCACCCCGCCGCGTGAGCTCTCCGTGCGCGGCTACGCCGACACGCTGCGGACCCGGTTCGAGCGGATCTTCCCCGGCGAGGCGCTGGCCGCCCGGCTCGCCCCCGACCTCAAGCATGTCGCGGAGGACCTGAACGCCGGCAAGGACGAGACGGCGAGGGCACGGCTGCGGCGACTGTGCGCGTCGTACCCGGGACTGGGCCTTGACCAGGTGCTGGCCGACGAAAAGCTGTCCCCCCGGCAGAAGGTCGAGCACATCGGCGCGGGCATCGACGGGTTGCGCCGGGTGCGCGAGGCGAACCCGGACGTGGAGCTGCTGGCGCTGGACCTGGCACCGGGCAGCGGCGACCTCGCCGGGCTGAACCTGAAGGTGCTCGACGAGCGCGACCGGGACGGCGTGCTCGCCACCCTCAAGGCGCATCAGCGCGTCTACCAGCTTTCCTCCGATGTGGAGGATGCTAGGACCCTGCTTGCGTCGGGCCTGGACAGCGGAGTCGCGGTGGCGCGTCTGACCCTGCAGGACCTCATCGACCGCACCGGCCTGCCACCGGACGTGGCGGAGCTGCACCACCACAAGGCCGCCCGGATGCTGTCCACCGTCACAGGGCTCTTCGGCGGCATCCTCGACCTCGAGGTGTCGGCACCCGCGACGGCGGCAATCGCGGGGACCGGCACGGCGACCAGCCCGCCGCCCGGGGTGCTCGACTACCTGCGCACCCTCGACGGCTACCGGGAGCTGTTCGGCAGCCAGGCCGCCTGCGACTGCGGTCACTGCGAGTCGATCCTGGGACCACCGGCCTACTTCGCCGACCTGATGCTGTTCGTGCAGCGGCACGTCTCCGACAGCGTCTTCGCCGGCGCGCGCGCAGGCCATCCGCTGCACCTGCGCACCCGGCGCCCGGACCTGTGGACGACGCCGCTGACCTGCCAGAACACCTCGACGATGATCCCGTCCCTGGACATCATCAACGAGATCCTGGAGAACTACACCGCCACCAGCCGCGGGCACATCGGCAGCCTGGCGGATCGGACCGCGGTGCGCCACGCCGTCTACGCCCAGGCGCTGGCCGTGTCCCAGGAGTCGCTGCGGCTGCCGTTCAGCCTGCCGACCCAGCGGGTGCGGGTCTATCTCGGCGACGGCGACGTCACCCGCTCCGACGTGGTGCTGGCCACCGGCGCGCCGGCCCGCGCCCAGGTCGCCGCGCGGCTTGAGCTGTCCGATCAGGACTATCATCTGATCGTCACGCCGGACGTGGATCTGGTGTCGCTACGGGCCCGGTACGGCCTGCCGCTGGTGCCCGACCAGGCCGGTGTGGTGCCCGGCTTCGACGCGCAGGAGCTGGTGCGGGCGGCCGAGGTGACCCGCGAGGAGCTGGGCGCGCTGCTGGCCACTAGGTTCGTCGGCGCCGCCGGGGCGGCCGTCACGATCCGAGCCGAGAAGACGAGCGCGGCGAGCGTCCAGCACGACGTCGAGCGGGTGCACGGGCTCACCGCCGCCGCGCTCGACCGGCTGCACCGCCTCATCCGCCTGTGGCGCAGCCTCGACTGGGGCGTCGGCGAGCTCGACCTGGTGCTGACCCAGCTCGCCGTCACCACGCTGACCCCCGACGAGTTGGCCTTGGTCGCCACCCTCCAGGACGTGCAGCTGCGGCTGGAGATCCCCGCCGCCGAGGTGTGCGCGCTGGCCGGTGCGCTGCCGCGGGTGCCCGCCGAGCCGGGCGCGCCGTCGCTGTTCGACCGCCTGTTCAACCTGGCCGCGTTCGTGGCGCAGGACGGCGCCTACCCCAAGGACACCACCACGTTCCTGCACCCGGCACTGCGCGGGGCGGCCACCGCGCCGATCGCCGGCCTCACCCAGCACCGGTTGCAGACCGCGCTGGGCGTCACCGAGTCCGAACTGCTCGTGATGATCTACGGGTTGAAAGCCGAGCTGGACGTCGATCCCGCCGCGACCGACCCGGCCGCCCGCGCCTTCACCCTCACCGCCGCGCACCTGTCCGCCCTCTACCGGCACGCCCGCTTGGCCCGGCTGCTCGGCCTGTCCGTCGTGGAGCTGCTGCGCCTGCTGTCGCACACCCCCGCGACCACCCCGCCGGCCGCCGACGCGCACCGCCCCGCCGCCGGGCTGACCGGCCTCACGGCCCTGCTCGACCAGCACCGGTGGTGGTCCGGCAGCGGCCGGACGCTCGACGACCTGGACGTGCTCGCCGACCGGGCACCGGTCGATCCGAGCCGCTACCCCGACCCGGCCGCGCTGGTCACCGGACTGCTCACCGAGACCGCCACCGAGCAGGCCCTGTCCTTCGCCGACACGGTCCTAGGCTTCCTCGACGGGGTCACCGAGGACAGCTCGCGGGCGGTGATAGCGGCCAACCCGACCCGGTTCAGCCCGGCCGGGACCGGCCGCTTCCGGCTCGCCGACGACTTCGACCTCGACACGCCGCTGACCATGCCGGCCGGGGTGACGCTGGTCCCCTCGGACGTGCGTGACCTGCTCACCGCCTTCCACCCGAGCGCGGTGCTGTCGACCAGGCTCGCCGGTCGCCTGCGGCTGCCGGTGGAGACGGTCCGCACCCTGTTGGAGCTGCTCCAGGCCGACCTGTCCGCCGGGGCGCTGCCGGCCGCCCTGCACGGCACCGCGTCACCGGCCGCGCTGGTCACGCTGGTCACCGAGCTGGTGCCGCTGATGGTGCTGTTCGCGCCGCCGAGGCTGGACACCGCGGCGGTCGGCTTCATCGCCGCGCACCCGGCCACGGTCGGGCTGACCGACCCCCGGCACATCGGCATGGCGACGGTACGGGCGCTGACCGTGGTCACCGCCGCGGGACCCGACGCCACCGCCCTCGACGCCCTGGAGGTGCTGGCGTCGTACACGCAGGCGGGTGGCTTCGCCGCAGCCGACCCGGCGAAGCTGGCCAGGGTGGTGGCCGCCCCGGTGGGGCTGCTGCCGGGCCTGCTGCGCGCGCTGACCCCGCCCACCGGCGGCAGCCAGCCCGCGATCGAGAGCGCGGCGGCCCTGCACCGGCTGGCTGAATGCGCGGCGCTGGCGCAGCGGCTCGGCGTCGGCGGCGAGACGCTGGCCCTGATCGGCTCGGCGAGCTACGGCGACCTGGACGCCGCCGCGGACGCGCTGCGGGCCGGCATCCACGCCCGCTTCACGCAGGCGCAGGCGGCCGAGCGCATCGAGCCGTTGCAGGACGTGCTGCGCTCACGGTGCCGGGATGCCCTGGTCGACTTCCTGATCCACTCGTCGTTCCCGCAGTTCACCACGCGCAACGATCTGTACCAGCACTTCCTGATCGACGTCGAGCTGGAGGGCTGCGTCCGCACCTCGCGGGTGGTCTCGGCGGTCTCGAGCGTGCAGCTCTACGTGCACCGCGTCCTGATGAACCTGGAGTCCGACCGGCGGGCGCCGTCGGACCCCGCGCACGTAGCGGTGTCACCGGGCGCCATCCCGGCCGACGAGTGGGCGTGGCGGCGCAACTACCGGGTCTGGGAGGCCAACCGCAAGGTCTTCCTGTGGCCGGAGAACTACCTCGAGCCGCACCTGCGCGACGACAAGTCACCGCTGTTCGCCGAGCTGGAGACGGCGCTGCTGCAGAGCCCGGTCGACGAGCAGAGTGTGCTCGACGCCTACGCCTCCTATCTCGCCGGTTTCGAGGAGCTGGCCGGGTTGCAGATCACCGGCAGCTACCACGACAAGGACCCGGCCGGGCGCACCGACGTGCTGCACCTGATCGGCGTCAGCTCCGCCGACCCGGCGGTCTTCTACCACCGGGCGGTCCGCAACGCGCACTACGGCGTCAGCGAGACTGACCGCGGCACCGTCTGGGAGCCGTGGCGCAAGATCGACGTCCAGATCGGATCTCGCCACGTCGCGCCCATCGTGGTGCGCGGCCGGCTGCACCTGTTCTGGAACGAGTGGACCACCAAGCCGAAGAGCCGGATCGTCGAAGGCGACTCGGTCTTCTCCGCCTACCTGCACACGATGGCGTTCAAGTGCACCACCCTGCGGCTGGATGGCAGCTGGTCGGCACCGCAGCGGATGAGCCTGCAGAACGTGTACCCCTTCATCAGCGACGGGATCTTCGAGGAGACCGTCTACAGCAATTTCACCACCGATCTGGACCCGCTCGGGCGGACGCACCAGGAGCCGATCGAGGACTACCGGCCGCGCGGCTTCGCCTACGACGTGGTCTACCCCGGCTTCACCGACTTTGGCAGGCTGAAGGTCGGCTCGGTCGGCTTCCAGATGGAGGCCTACGTCGACCTGCGCACCCGTGCCTGCGCCGACGCCTGGGATTCCTTCGACCCGGCCGAGGCCGGTCTGGCGCACGTCTACGCCTACCGGGGCGGCGGGCCGCGCACGCTGAGCCGGCTCACCAAGGCGCACTTTCCCTCCGGATTCGACATCCGGTCGATGTACCTCGACGGAAACAAGCTGGACGGCCTACGCGGCGTGGCCTACACGCCCGGCGAGTTCGTCGAGCGCGACTTCGGCCCGCTGCCGATCCTGACCCTGCCGCCGGGCGCGAACCTCCAGCTCGTCAACGGTTCGCTGAGCGACGCCCTGATCGACGTCGCCGGGGACGTCCTGCTGCTGCAGGGGTCGGTGCGGCCCGCGCCCGGCTACCTGCTGCGCCGGGTCGGCACCACGCTGGCTCCCGCGCTGGCCGAGACACTGTTCCTGGGCGGTGTGGACGGGCTGCTCGACACCGCCCACCAGCTCAGCCTGGCTGAGGCGGCACTGCCGGTGTCCGACCTGCACGACGTCGCCGGGGACGTCGCGGCCGGGAAGGTCGACTTCACCGGGCCGTACGGGACCTACTACCGGGAGATCTTCTTCCACATCCCGTACCTGCTCGCCAACCATTTGAGCAGCCAGCAGCGCTTCGGCGCGGCGCAGCGCTGGTACCACTACCTGTTCGACCCGACCGCGAACGAGACCATCACGGTGCCGGGCGGCGTGAGCCCGGCCGAGCGCGCCCACCGCGAGCTCGACCGCAACTGGCGCTACCGGGAGTTCCGCGGGCTGGACGTGCCGGCGCTGCGTGCGATCCTGACCGACCCACAGGCCATCGAGGCCTACCAGCGGGATCCGTTCAACCCGCACGCCATTGCCCGGCTGCGGCTGAGCTCCTACCAGAAGAACATCGTGATGAAGTACGTGGACAACCTGCTTGACTGGGCTGACAGCCTGTTCGCGCAGTTCACCACGGAGTCGATCAACGAGGCGACGCTGCTCTACGCGACCGCGCAGGCCATTCTGGGCGAGCGCCCGGCGCGGCTCGGCGACTGCGGCGACGGAGCCGTCGTCCCGAAGACCTACGAGGCCATCCTGCCCCTGCTGGAGAAGGGTTCGCAGTTCCTCGCCGAGCTGGAGACCACGGTCGTCGGCCGGCAGGGCAGGCTCAAACACCAGCAGCGCCGCGACACCGACGAGCTGGTGATGAGCCTGGACGACGAGCCGGAACACCGCCGGGTGCGGAACGTCGCCGCCGCCTCGGCGGCCTCGGCCGAGCAGACGGCGGCTGCCACGCAGGACGGGAGGAAGGTCAAGGGCACCAGCGACGTGTACGGCTGGCGCCGCGCGACGATCGCCCGCTGGGAGCCGGCCGGCACGGCCGAGCAGCCGCAGCTGGACCACATCCTGGTCAAGAACGGCAGCTCGGCGGTGGCCGGGCGCTTCGGCTGGAGCATCGTCACGCAGGTGAGCCCGGTGTTCTGCGTGCCCGCCAACCCGGAGCTGGGCCGGCGCTGGGACCGGGTCGAGGAGCAGCTTTTCAAGATCCGCAACTGCCTTGACATCACCGGCGCCCGGCGACAGGTCGCCCTGTTCGCGCCCGAGATCGATCCGCGCCTGCTGGTGCGCGCCCGCGCCGCCGGGCTCTCCCTCGACGACGTGCTCGGCGCGACCGCCGGCAACCTGCCGCCCTACCGGTTCCTCTACCTCGTCGACCGGGCCAAGGCGCACGCGGCGCTGGTGCAGTCGTTCGGATCGGCGCTGCTGGGCGCGCTGGAGAAGAAGGACGTCGAGGAGCTGACCCAGCTGCGCGCCATGCAGCAGCAGAACCTGCTGAAGCTGGCCAGCCAGGCCCGCCAGTGGGAGATCTCGGCGGCCGACGACGCCATCGAGGTGCTGGCCCGCCAGCGCACCGCCGCCGAGTACCGCCGGGACTACTACCAGGGCCTGGCCGACCAGAACCTCATCCCCTCCGAGCAGCAGCAGTCCGACTCCCGCATCGCCGCCTCTGGTCTGCAGAAGGCCGCCGGCGCGATGGACCTGATCGCCGCTATCACGCACCTGGTCCCGCAGGCAGGCGCGCCGACGGCGATGAAGTTCGGTGGCATGGAGGTCGGCCACAGCAGCGCCCGCTTCTCCGACGTGCTGCGCACCATGGCGAGCATGTACGAGGCCGACGCCGCCGCAGCGGGCCTGCGCGCCAACTTCGAACGCCGCCGCGAGGGCTGGCTGCACCAGACCAAGCTCATCCACCACGAGCTGGGCCAGCTCGACAAGCAGCTGGAAGCCGCCCGCATCCGCCGCGACATCGCACAGCGGTCACTGGAGCTGCACGAGGCGAGCATCGCGCAGGCCGACGAGGTGTTCGCCTTCTACGGTGAGAAGTTCACCGGGCTGGGCCTCTACACCTGGCTCGCGAGCACGCTGCAGCGCGCCTACCGGGAGGCCTACAACGGGGCCTACGCCATGGCCCGCCTGGCCGAGCAGGCGTTCCGCTTCGAGCGCGGCGACGACACCAGCACCCTGCTCGACGTGTCCTACTGGGACGCCGGCCGGGTCGGTCTGCTGGCCGGCGAGCGGCTGCTCGTCGACCTGCAGACGATGGAACGCCGCTTCATTGAGACGAACTACCGCACCCTCGAGGTCGACCAGGCGTTCTCGCTCACCATGCTCGCCCCCCAGGCGCTGGTGAAGCTGCGGGAGAAGGGCACCTGCGACTTCAGCGTGGACGAGTTCCATCTGGACCTGCTCTATCCGGGCCACTACCGGCGGAAGGTCAAGTCGGTGCGGCTGACGATCCCATGCGTCACCGGGCCGTACACCAATGTCAGCGCGACTCTGACGCTGCTCGGCAGCTCGCTGCGCCGGGAGCCGAAGACGGCGCCGACGGCGGTGGTGGAGGTGCCGCTGCGCCGCAGCGTGTCGATCGCGACGAGCACCGCGCAGCAGGACGCCGGGGTGTTCGAGTTCAGCTTCCGCGACGAGCGCTACATGCCCTTCGAGGGCGCGGGCGCGGCCAGCAGGTGGCGGCTGACCCTGCCGAGCACGCTGCGGGCGTTCGACTACCGCACCATCACCGATGTCATCCTGCACGTCACCTACACGGCGGAGTCCGAGGAGCTGCTGCGGCAGCGGATGGAGGCGCCCGTGACCGAGGCGGGCAGCCTGCTGCACCGGCTCAAGAACACGCCCATGACCAGGGTGCTCAGCCTGCGGCACGACTTCTCCTCGGCGTATCGGCGGCTGCTGGCGAGCCCCGCCGGCACGGTGGTGCCGCTGCGGATGGGGCCCGAGCACTTCCCGATGTACCTCGACCGCAAGGCGATCACCCCGGCCGGGGTCTCGCTGGCGCTGGTGCCCCGAACCGGACACGCGCCCGGATCGGTGACCCTGGCCGTGGACGAGGTGGCGACGAGCCAGTTCCCGCCGGCGACCGCGCTCGGCGGGCTGCCCACGGCCGACGTGACGGCGGCGTTCGGCGCCTCGCTGGTGGGCACCCACACGCTCGCCGTGGTCAATCCCGGGGCGCTCGGCGTGGTGGACCCGGTGCCGGGTGACGTCGCCGTCATCGATCATGACCTGCTGGAGGACGTGCTGCTCGTGCTCACCTACACCGCGGCTTGATCCGGACCAGCCTGATTCGAAGGCAGGGCCCGCGACCGGCCTGCCCCGCGGCCTGGTCTGGCGGCACGTGCCCGGACCAGGCGGTCCGGCACGTGCCGGCAAACCGCCCGGGAGATCGGGCAAACCGGGCTAACCTGCGGTTACGGCCGACAAACCGATCGCCGATTACGCTGGGTGCTATCCGGCAGCTGGTGCAAACAGCCGCAACAGGTCGGCCTGTTCCTGCTTCACTGTCAGCAGTGGATTGTTCGGCCGGGGGTAGATTTCCGCAGTGGCCCACTGGGCAGCCTTCACGCTCGACCCCGTGCCTATACACACGCCTCGGGCAAGCAGCTCGCCGCGCACCTGCCGGGCATCGAAAAAGTAGACGGAGGCGATACACCACGGGCGGGTGCTGCCGCGCGAGGACAAGAGCGCTGATGCCGGCCCCGCCAGTACCAGGTAGTGGTCGAGCGTCTCCGAGTCGGTCAGGTCGAGTAGGCCTTCACGCTTGAGGTACCACTTCACGTTGACGGTTCGTCCTTGAAGCGGGCCCGACGTGAATCGGCCGTCGATCCCGGGAGCTACCGCCGAGGCTTCGAGCTCGATCCCGAAGATCTTCGCCGCGATCCACTCGCCGAGATGTCCGGCGGTCATCGGGCGTTGGATGATCGCGGCGATCTGTTCATCGAGAGCGTTGCGCCGAGACAGGATCTCTGCAATCTGCGCAACACGTCGATCGTTCATAGGGGAAGAATGCCACGAGAGTGACCGAGTGGGGGACGGCCTATCAGCTGGTTGAGTGAACGCAGCGACTCGAAGCCCGAGACGCCTGCAGCCCCAACTTTAGCCCTCCACTCAACGCCCGCTCCACCATCCGTCGTGGTACGGCGCAGCCACCCGACGCCGTCGGGCGGTACCCTCATGGGCCTGCTGCCGTACCTCAACCAGCTGCACCTAGCCGCCGTTCATACGTTGCACCGATGGGGCGCACCATGGATGACATAGTTCGATCGACATTTTCCAGCGCAATGTCGGGGGTGTCCGACGAGCTCTCGCGAATGCCCCTCAGCCTCTGGAACGAATCCGTCTTCCGGTATTTCTTCTGTCGCAGTCTCGCAGAGGCCCACCCCGACGTCACGCAGTTCGTGGAGTGCGACCGGATCGACCTGGTGTTGCACCACGCCAAGGAGAAGGCGTTCATCGAGTTCAAGCTCTACCTGCACGCGCCAAAGTTTGATCCATACACAGGCGGTCGGTCGGGCTTCAAAGGCGGACCGGGCCGCAAGAACCTGTCTGAGTTCTGCCGATGCGTTGATCAACTTTACGGTCGAAAATCGATGCACGGATTGTCCAAGTACATTGTCCTTGTCTACGCCGACCCGACCGCCGAGAGCACTCCCGGGAAAAGGTACTCGGCCCACTACGACGACTACGCCCACTGGGACGAAAAGATTACTCTTGAATTGTTGGCGTCTGCGGAGCCTGTCGAGTCCCGTCACGACCGAGTCCAGGCCAAGCTCTTCGCCGTTCGGTAGGCAACGCCAAGCACACGTCGTAGCCACGCCGAGGTCAGCGGGTGGGGTGATCATCGGGGGTGACGGTAGCCGCGGGAGGCTCACCTACGACTTTCGCCAACAGCCGCCGCCGTTGATGCTGCTCGACATCCCCGCTGAAGGTTGGGACGCAGCGATCTACCAGGCCCCGAGCTGCCGCCCTGATAGCCCAGTTCCCAACAGGAGGTTGGCGCTTCGACGCAGAGCTGGCGTTGCCGGTAACGGGCTTCTTCGCTTGTGCCCCCTATCTTGGAGGCAGTTTGGAAGCAGGCGCTGGTGGCGCAGACCGTTGCTGGCAGACGGTCTGCGTGACAGAGATCGAGATCGTCGGCTTCCCGCGGCAAGGGCTGCCGCCAACGACACGGCCGCAGCCCTTGCCCTTGGTTGAGGCGCTGCATACCCACCGTTGATGTGGTCAGCAGCATCCCGAACCTGCCACCCTGGGGGCCGTCCTCACCGCCTACAGGGCCCGCCGCGCCGCCTAGCGCCTCGCCCCCGGCGCTGACTGGCCCGACGCCGGGCTGTTCTTCTTCCGCCCCGACGGCCAACCGTGGCACCCCGACTCGGTCACCCCCACCCCTGCCGCCGCCTCGTCAGACAAGCCGGGCTGTCACCCACTCGACTGCAGGACCTGCGCCACGCCACCCTCGCCCTCGACGCCGGCGTCGACATCAAAGTCGTCTCCGGCCAACGCAGCCACTCCACCACCACCACCTCACCTGCGACACCTACCATCAGCACAGATCAATCCCCCTGGAGGCGGCTCAGGAACTCATCCACCAGGTGGGGCTTGGTGTCATCCATTCGGGTCCGAGTGCCCGAGGTGAGGCCACCGGCCTGGCCGCCACATGTGTAGATCAGAGGTACCGGTGGCTGGTCCGGGTAGCGCAGCACGAACGAGTGCTGGTGGGTGTATCCGATCATGGGGCAGGCCTCGCCCATTGGCTCTGGGGCGGCATCGGGCCACCAGCCGCTGTGTCGCTGCTGCCAGTGCCGCCAGGACTGGTTGCGGTCGGGTAGTCGGTTGAGCAGGGCGACGAAGTCGGCGGCCCCGGCGTGCAGCACCCGCTGACGCGGCGGATCGGCAACCCTGCGGCCCGGGATATGCAGCGCCGTGGGCGTCGTGCATAGCAGAACCTCCGTTGCGCCGGGCGGCACCAGCGAACCATGGGCGTCGACGAACTGGTGCCGCTCCTCGATGACCGGGCAGCCGTCCGATCCGAGCGGGATCTCATACGGAGTGCCTGCCACGGCCGGCCAGGGCGACGCGGTGCGCCGGACCCAGGCGGTCGTGACCACACCTGCGGCCACCGCGACCACCGACACCACGATGACCACCGCCCAACGCCGGCGCGGGCTCCACGTCGTCACTGGCCACCTCCAGCTCGGCGAATGCCAACGAGGCTAGACTGCCGATCCAGGCAAACGTGCAGCGGCAGATGAGACGAACCGCCGCTCAACTGAGCAGCGTTCAGCAGAAAGCAGCGAGTGCATCGGCGGCCGGCGCGAACGTACATGGGGAACCTCAGAGGACCAGCGCCGACACTGCGCCCTAGTACTCCAACGTCACTTGGCCTGTCTGCGCTGGTAGTGGGATCGGCGGGCTCGGGCTTGGGATGTTCGCCGCCAGATC